>NZ_CP192093.1:4800000-6143525 GCF_050955895.1 Actinomycetospora sp. CA-101289
CGACGGCCTCGTCGGCCAGCAGCTCTTCGCCGGCGAGACCACGCGCCTGGCGTACATGACCGACGAGGCCACCGAGGGCAAGGACGCGTTCCTGGGCAAGCGGCCGCCCGACTGGAGCCCGTTCCCCTGGTACTACTGACGATCACCGTCGCGTCGGGCGACGACCACGACGAGCGGACCGAGCTGACCCTCGGGAGCCAGCCGCAGCTCGGCGACCGGGTCCAGGCCCGCCTGCTCGACCATCGCGACCAGCTGCTCCGGCCGCCACCGGTACGTCGTCCACCGGACCGCGACCCCGCCGTAGGCCTGCGTCCGCGCGAGGTCGTCGTCGCCGACGTGCATCCCGACGATCAGCTGACCGCCGGGCACCAGGGCGCGGGCGAAGGACGCCAGGACCTGCGGCAGCACGTCGCGCGGCAGGTTGAACAGCGACCACCACCCGAGGACGCCGCCGAGCGACGCGTCCGCCAGCTCCAGCTCGGTCGCCGAGGCGACGGCGAAGTCGCACCCGGGGTGCAGGCGGCGCGCGTGCTCGACCATGCGCGGCGACAGGTCCACGCCGGAGACGTCCACCCCGCGCTCGGCGAGGTACGCCGTCACCGTGCCCGGTCCGCAGCCGACGTCGAGCACGGGCCCCAGGTCGGTGACGGCGTCCGCGAAGACGTCCATCGCCGCCCGCAGCCAGGGCTGCACCCGGATGTCGCCAAGGGCGCTGGCGGCCACCATCTCCACGTAGTTGTCCGCGACGCGGTCGTAGGAGTCGCGCACGACGTCCAGATCGTCCGGGCGCCGGACGGGGTGGAGGCTCACCGGGCGGACCCTAGGGCTCAGGCCGTCTCGTGCATGCGCCGGAGCTGCTCGCGCAGGGTCGTCATCGCGCCGGCGGTGCGCGACTTCACCGTGCCCAGCGGGATGCCGAGGATCGCGGCCACCTCGGACTGGGTGTAGCCGCCGTAGTAGGCCAGCGCGACGGTCTGCCGCACGGGCAGCGGGAGCCGGGCGAGCGCCCCGCGCAGGTCCGCGGCGACCACCGAGGCGATGGCGGCGTGGTCGGCGCCGGGCCCGGACGGCACGTCGCGGTCGTCGTCGACGGGCCGGGTGTGCCGGCGGAGCGCGACGTCGCGGCGGACCGCGTCCACCGCCTTGTGGTGGGTCAGCGTCAGCACCCACGTCGCCACCGAGCCGCGCGCGGGGTCGAACCGCTCGGCCCGGCGCCAGACCTCGAGGAACACCTCCTGGACGACGTCCTCGGCGGCGGTGTCGTGCCCGCAGATGCGCCGGGACAGCGAGTACACGCGGCGGACGAAGCGGTCGTAGAGCGCGCCGAGAGCGTCCTGCTCGCCGTCGGTGACACGGGCCATCAGGGCCCGGTCCCGGGTCGCGTCATCCTCGGCGCCCGTGGGGGCGGTCGGGGTCGGGCTGCGGGCAGCCCGGCGGCCGGGGACCGCCACGCCCTCACCCCCTCGCGCGCATCCGTGACCGAGATGCGGCGCCGGGGGCTGGGGACACCGGGCACGACGAGGTCCGCGGGGCGGCGCCGGCGTGCTCGTCGCAGGGTATGGCCTCGGGTGCGCGACGGCGAGCGCGGCGCGGGGATGTCGCCGCTTCGGGCGGTGCCCGCTCAGCCCGACCAGTGGTGGCGCCCGGTGCGCCGGGGGGCGTCGTCGGACCCCCGGGGCCGGGGCGTGGGCGCCTCGCTGAACGACAGCAGCGGCTCGGCGGGCGCGCGCTCGGGCGGGCGCGGCGCCGGGCGCCCCCCACCCCGCGGCGGGGTCCGGGGCGGCGCCGGCGGCACCGGCCGCGGCGGCGTCGGCACCGGCGAGGGCAGCGGGGGCGGCGGGGCGGGCACCGGAGCCGCACCGGTGGGCGCCGCGGTGTAGCGCCCGCCCGCGGCGCGTGCCCCCACGGGCACCGCCACCCCGGTCGGCGGCGAGACCGGCGGCGGCAGCGGCACGGGCGTGTCCCGCCCGCGGCGCGCGCCGACCGGTATCGGGGCCGGCGCCGGTCCGCGACGGCGGGTGGGCACGACCGCCGCGACGCGGTCGACCGACGGCGACGGCGCCTCGGGCGGCGGGGTGGCGCCGACGACGCGGCCGAGGCGGCTGCGCAGCCCCTGGGTCAGCAGCGAGCCCTGCGAGAGCGCCGAGGTGACGCCGTTCTCCACGTCGTTGGGGATCACCGGCGGGCGCGGGCCGGCGGGCGCCGCGCGGGCGGGGCGCTTCGCGCCGCGGCCGTCGGGCAGCAGCGAGAGCTTGCGGCCCGCGGCGAGGTCCTCGACCCAGCCGAACGCGAGCACGGCGGCGACCACCAGCCAGATCGCGATGAGGAAGTGCTGGCCCTCGGACTCCCACCCGAAGCGGTCGCCGATCGGCGCCGAGAAGGCGATGGCCACGTTGTGCCAGAGGTAGATCGTGATGGCGCGGGCGTTGACCACCGTGACGAAGCGCCCGAGCAGCGGCACCCGCTCCAACCACGCCACCGCCGGGCTCACGCGCAGCACGACCAGCACCGCGCCGAACGACACGAGCGCCTGGGCGAACGGGATGTCGTTGAGGTCGATGCCGTCGTCGCCCGCGGGGTGCGTGAACGCCCAGTACAGGCCACCGGCGACGAGCACGACCGCGGCCGTGCTCGCGAGCAGCACCGGGACCTTGCGCAGCGTGCCCTCGCGGTGGGCGAACCCGAGCATCCAGCAGGCGGCGAACGTCCCGCCGTCGACCAGCACGGGGCCGATCGCGCCCCACTCCCCCAGCGGCGAGCCGAGCACGGCGTCGAGGCCCACCACCAGCAGCGGGATGGCCAGCGCCACCAGCGGCCGGCGCCGGAAGAACCACAGCATCAGCGGCGTGAGCAGGACGAACCACAGGTAGGCGCGGATGTACCAGAGGCCGACGACGGCGTCGGAGCCCCAGTCGCTGCCCGGCGGGTCGACCAGCGGGAACACCCAGTACAGGAGGTCCGACCACACCAGCGGCGAGACCACGCTGCCGTCCGCGTCCTGGGCGGCCCACCCGTGCCAGAGCATCACCGGCACCGCGAGCAGGCCGAACAACCACAGCGGGGGCAGCAGACGCCGCAGCCGGTGCCCGATGACGTCGAGGGCCTCGCCACGGCGCAGCGACTGCACCATCAGCGACCCGCCGAGCGCGAACATCACGCCCATCGACGGGAAGACCATGCTCATCCAGCCGCCGCCGAAGGCGTGGTAGGTGACGACGCGCAGCAGCGCCACCGCCCGCAGCAGGTCGAGCCACCGCTCGCGACCGCCGCCGGTGCGCGGGGCGCGGGTGTCGGCGGGCTCGGCCGGCGCGGCGTCGGGTGCCGGGCCGCGCGTGGTGGCCGGGACGGGCAGGCGGTCGGCGGCGGGACGCGAGCGGCCGTCGTGGCCCTGTGGCGCGGCGAGGTGCTCGGCGACCGCGCCGACGCGCTGGAGCTTCTGCCAGCGCACGCCGGCGCCGGTCACCGCGGACACCACCGCGTGCACCAGCACCACGTACATGAGCTGGCGGTACATGATCTGCTGCACCGGCAGGGCCCACAGCGGGCCCAGCGGCTCGCCGTCCATCCGGAACGCCAGGAACGCGGCGATGCACTGCAGCAGCAGCATCGAGCCCCACAGCAGCAGCGCCACCGCCGGGTCGCCGAAGAGCAGGCCGTAGACGAACAGCAGGTCGACGAGGGGCGCGGCCAGTGGCAGGGCAACGTGGAAGACCCCGATGTGGGCCAGCCCGAGGCGGCCCATCCGGCCGGAGGCGCCGCGCTCGCGCAGGGCGCGCCGGTGCTTCCACAGCGCCTGCATCGTCCCGTAGCTCCACCGGAACCGCTGGCGCCACAGCTGCCCGGCCGACACCGGCGCCTCGGTCCACGCCAGCGCGCGGTCCGCGTACACGACGCGGTAGCCCGCTCGCCCGAGCGCGATGGTCAGGTCGGTGTCCTCGGCGAGGGTGTCCGACGAGAGCCCGCCGACCTCCTGCACGGCCTCGCGGCGGAACGCGCCGGCCGCGCCGGGGATCGTCGAGATCGCGCCCCAGGTGTCCTGGACGCGCCGGTCGACGTTGAAGCCGACGACGTACTCGAGGTGCTGCATGCGCGGGATGAGGCGCTTGCGGTTGGCGATCTTGACGTTGCCCGCGACGGCCCCGACGGCCGGGTCCGCGAACGGCGCGACGATCTCGGCGACGGTGTCCGGCTGGAAGATCGTGTCGCCGTCGATCATCACGATGAGGTCGTGGCGGGCGGCGGCGACGCCGCGGTTGAGCGCCGCCGACTTGCCCGCGTTCTCCTGCCGCACCACGCGCACGCGGGGCAGGGCGAGGTCCTCGAGCAGGTCGGCGGTGCCGTCGGTCGACCCGTCGTCGACGACCACGACCTCCAGCGGGTGGCCGTTGGCGAGGATCGAGCGGACGGTGGCCTCGATGTTCGCGGCCTCGTTGTAGGCCGGGACCACCACGGAGACCGGGTCGGTCACCGGCTCGCCCCACGAGAACGACGGGTCGCGGCGCCGCTTGGCGTGACGCCGGGCCACGACGAGCATGACGACCAGCCGGGCGATGACCAGGCCGCCGACCCCGATGAGCGCGATCTGCATCAGCGTGACCACGCCCTGCGCCACGCCCACGGTGGCGAGCAGGCCCTGGCCGACGAGGCGGTCGCGCGGTGGCGCGGGCTGGCCGTGCGGGCCGAGGCCGGCCGCGTCGGAGACCGTCGAGAACCGGTAGCCCTGCGCCTGCAGCTGCGGGATGAGCCGGTCGAGCGCGGCGACGGTCTGCGCGCGGTCGCCGCCGGCGTCGTGGAGCAGGACCGTGGCGCCGGCGCCGTTCTGCGGGGTCGCGTTGCGGACGATCGCGTCGACGCCGGGGCGCTGCCAGTCCTCGCCGTCGACGTCGGTGAGCACCGTGACGTAGCCGGCGCGGCCGGCGGCGATGACCGTGCCGTAGCCCGGGTCGTCGAGGGCGTCCGAGGTCGACGAGAACGGCGGGCGCACGAGGTGGGTGGAGATGCCGGTCGCCCCGGCGATGGCCAGCTCGGTGTCGGCGATCTCGCGGTCGCGGCGCCAGTCGGTGACGCCGGCGAGGTCGGGGTGGGTGAACGTGTGGACGCCGAGCTCGGAGCCCGACGTGACGATCCGCTGCGCCATGTCGGGGTGCCGGGTGACCATCGACCCGACCACGAAGAACGTCCCCGGCACCTGGTGGCGCGCGAGCACCGCGAGGATCTCGGGGGTCCACGTCGGGTCGGGCCCGTCGTCGAACGTCAGCGCGACCGTGCGGTCGGGCAGCCGCCCCG
The DNA here is from genome assembly GCF_050955895.1 of Actinomycetospora sp. CA-101289. Lineage (NCBI taxonomy): Bacteria > Bacillati > Actinomycetota > Actinomycetes > Pseudonocardiales > Pseudonocardiaceae > Actinomycetospora > Actinomycetospora sp. CA-101289. The sequence continues at coordinate 4,805,287 of NZ_CP192093.1, forward strand.
AGCGCACCGGGTCGGTGCGGGCGTCGATGATCGGCCCGCCGGTGCTGATCGCGGGCGGCACGGCGTCGTGGCCCTCGGACGGGCGCGCGTGCGCGTCGTTGCCGATGCTCGCGTTCACCAGCCCGGCGACGAAGAGCACGGTGAGCACCATGACGACGAGGACCGCGGTCATCGTCCAGATGCCCCATCGGCGGGGCGGTCGGGTCGGGCGGGCGCTCCGCGTGTGCGTGGTCGTCACCGTGCGTCGTCACCCCCGCTTTCCGTGACCGTGTCGTGTCCTGCCCGTCACCTCGTCGTGCACCGAACGATAGCCAGCTCGCGCGGAGGGTCACGCGGCACGGCACCCCGGGCGGGGCGGACCGCGCCGGGTCCGTCCCGTGCTGTCCCGTGGTGTCCGTTTCCGCGGTGACGGTGGCGGCACCCACCGCGACCAGCGACGGCGCGTCGAGGGCGACACCACACCGCGCCCCGCGCCCACGGCCCGCCCGGGTCCGCGGACGTCACGGGCGGGCGACGGGCCGGGGACCGGGCGGGCGCCGGGTCGGCGCCGCTGCTCCCACCGCGAGCGGTCGCACACGGTGATCACCACGGGCGGGCGGGCGCCGCTTGCGCGCGGCGACCCGGGACGCGACGGTCGCCGGGTGACGACCACCGGGGCGCGGCGGGGCTCGCGGCTCGTGCGGCGCCTGCTCGTGCTCGAGATCGTGACCGTCGTGCTGACCGCGGTGATCGCCGGCGGCGTCAGCGCCTGGACGACGCGCCAGACGATCGAGCAGGACGCCGCGGACAAGGTCCGCGCGGTGGCCGTCGCCCTCGCGTCGGCGCCCGGCCTGGCCGACGCGGTCGCCGCGCGGGACGTCGCCCGCGTGCAGCCGGCGGCCGAGGCGGCGCGGCTCGGCACCGGCGTCTCGTTCGTGACGGTCATGGACCCCGCCGGCACGCGCCTGAGCCACCCGGAGCCGGCCCGGATCGGTGAGACCTACCAGGGCACCTTCGCTCCCGCGGCCGCCGGCGCGACACTGGTGGAGACGTTCCCGGGCACGCTGGGGCTGTCGGTGCGGGCGATCGTGCCGGTGCGCGGCCCCGACGGCGCGGTGGTGGGGATGGTCGCCGTGGGCCAGCTGCGCGTCGAGGTCGCCGACCGGATCGCCCGCGAGCTCGCGGTGCTCGCGCTGGCGGCCGCGGTGGCGATCGCGCTGGGCGTGGGGCTCGCGTGGCTCGCGGCGCGCCGGGTCAAGCGCGACACCCTCGGCCTTGAGCCGCGCGAGATCACCGCGCTGCACCGCCACCACGAGGCCGTCATGGCCGCGATGCGCGAGGGCCTGCTGGTGCTGGCCGCGGGCACGGGCCGGGTGGTCGTCATGAACGCCGAGGCCGCGCGGCTGCTCGACCTGCCCGCCCCCGTCGACCCGACGCGGGCGGCCGGGCCCACGCTCGACGAGCTCGGCGTCGACCCCGCCCTGCGCGAGCGCCTCGCCGACGACTCCCCCGTCACCGACGAGACGCTGCTCGTGGGTGAGCGGCTGCTGCTGGTCAACCGCGCGGAGGTCACAGGCCCGACCCGCGACCTCGTGGTGACCCTGCGGGACCGCACCGAGCTCGAGGCCATGACGCGCGAGCTCGACGACGCGCGCTCGGTGACCCGCGCGCTGCGCTTCGCCGCGCACGAGCACGCGAACCACCTGCAGGCGGTGTCGACGCTCATCGAGCTGGGCGCGCAGGACGACGCCCGCGACCTCGCCCAGCGCTGGACCCGCGACCTGCTGGGCGGTGACGGCGGAGAGGACACCGACCTGCGCGAGCGCCTCGCCGACCCCGCCCTCGCGGCGCTCGTGCTGGACAAGGCCACCGACGCCCGCGACCGGGGCCTCGCGCTGCGCATCGGGCCGCGCACCGCGCTGGACCCGGGCGACGCCGGCGACGAGCAGGCGTCGACCGACCGCGTCACCGTCGTCGGCAACCTGCTCGACAACGCCCTCGACGCGGCGCTCGAGAGCGCGCACGCCGGGCGGGGCGGCACGGTGGAGCTCGACGTCCACGCCGCCGACGGCGCCGTCGTGGTGCGGGTGGCCGACGACGGGCCGGGCCTCGCCGACCCGGACGCCGCGTTCACCCCGGGCTGGTCGACGAAGGAGGGCGACGGGAGCCGGCGCGGCCTGGGCCTCGCGCTCGTCCGCCGCGTGGTGGACCGCCGCGGCGGGCGTCTCGACGTCGGCGCGGGGCCCGACGGCCGGGGCACCGTGTTCACGGTGACGCTGCCGGTGCGGGTTCAGTCCCCGGAGGTCAGGCGGTAGCCCACGCCCCGCACGGTGACCACGGTGCCGGGCGCGTCGAGCTTGTTGCGCAGCGCCGCGACGTGGACCTCCAGCGAGTGCAGCCCCGCCTCGCGGCCCGGGTCGTCGGGCGGGAGCCCCCAGACGTCGTCGAGCAGGTCGGCGCGGGGCACGACGGCGCCGTCGCGGCGGGCGAGGGCGGCGAGCAGGTCGAACTCCTTGCGCCGCAGCGCCACCTCCGTCCCGTCGACCTCGACGACGCGGCGCGCGAGGTCGATGCGCAGCGGGCCGGCCACGACCACCGGCGCCACCACGTGCCCGGCGGTCCGGCGCAGCACGGCCTCCATGCGCGCGGTGAGCTCGTCGATGGCGAAGGGCTTGACGACGTAGTCGTCGGCGCCGCTGCGCAGGCCCAGCACGCGCGCCTGCTGGTGCCCCCGCGCGGTCACCGCGATCACCGGCACCGCCGAGCGGGCGCGCAGCCGCCGGCACACCTCGACGCCGTCGAGGTCGGGCAGGCCGAGGTCGAGCAGCACGATGTCGGGCGGGTCGGCGGCCGCGGCGGGCCCGGTGACGGCCTCGAGCGCCGCGGCCCCGGTGCCCACGGGCCGGACGCGGTAGCCGGCCGCGCGCAGGGCGGCGCCCAGCGCGTCGCGGACCGCCTCGCTGTCCTCGACCAGCACGACGAGCACCGAAAGCCCCGCTTCCTCAACACTTGCCCAACTCGGACACGTTCGCGTCGCCGACGCCGTGGTCGCCGCCCTAGCCTCACCCCGGGGTGAGACCCACGCCACCCCGTCCCGGGAGGAGACACCGATGTCGACGCAGGAAGCGGACGCGCGACCCGAGCCGAGGCCCAGCGGGTCGTCGGGTCGCGGCCGGGTGTGGACCCAGCTGTGGTTCTGGGTGGTGGTGGGCATCACGGCCGGCGTCGTGGTCGGCCTCGCGGCCCCCGACTTCGCCTCGGAGCTCAAGTTCCTGCCCGACATCTTCATCCAGCTCATCAAGATGATCACCGCGCCGGTGATCTTCTGCACGGTCATCGTCGGGATCGCCTCGATCGGCAGCCTCGCCGCCGCGGGCGGGATCGCGGCGCGGGCGCTGGGGTACTTCCTGCTGATGACGCTCCTGGCCCTGGGCCTCGGGCTGATCGTCGTCAACCTCGTCAAGCCCGGCGCGGGCTTCCCGCCCATCCCACCCGACCCCTCGACGCTCGCCGAGGCGCAGGCCGACATCGCCGAGGGCGGCGACGAGGGCGGCGCGATCGGGTTCATCACCGACACGCTGCTGCCCGACAGCTTCGTCGGCCCGTTCGTCGAGAACGAGATCCTGCGCGTGCTGGTGCTGGCCATCCTCGTGGCCGCGGCGACGTCGATGCTCGCCCCCGCGCTGCGCAAGCGCGTGGTCGGCGGGATCGACCTGTTCGCCAAGGTCATCTTCGGCATGATCCGGCTGATCATGTTCCTGGCGCCGCTCGCGGCGTTCGGCGGCATCGCGTACACCGTGGGCGCCCTCGGCGGCGAGAGCCTCGGCAACCTGGCCGCGCTGATGGTGACCTTCTGGGGCACGTGCGCGCTGTTCGTGGTCGTGATCCTCGGCGGGGTCTCCGCGCTCTCCGGGTTCAACATCTTCAAGCTGATCCGGATGATCAAGGACGAGATCCTCATCATCGTCGGCACGTCCTCGTCGGAGACGGTGCTGCCGCGGCTGCTGGCCAAGCTCGAGTCGGCCGGGGCGTCGCGCTCGACGGTCAGCATGGTGCTGCCCACCGGGTACTCGTTCAACCTCGACGGCACCTGCATCTACCTGACGATGGCGGCGCTGTTCATCGCCCAGGCCGGCGGGCAGGACCTGCCGTGGGGCATCCAGATCGGCCTCGTCGCGCTGATGCTGCTGACGTCCAAGGGCGCGGCGGGCGTGTCCGGCGCGGGCCTGGTCACCCTGGCGGCCTCGCTGCAGGCGTTCGGCGGCGAGTTCTACACCGTGGAGTCGATCGCCATCGGCATCGCGATCATCGCCGGCATCGACCGGATCATGAGCGAGGGCCGCGCGCTGACCAACGTCATCGGCAACACCGTCGCCGTCATGGTGGTCTCGGGGTGGAACGGCGACCGGGACGACGTGCGCTTCCAGGCCGCGCTGAACGACCCCTCGCTGGTGCGCGACGCGATCGAGCAGGAGTTCGAGGGCGGCGACGAGCCCGACGAGGACGCCGACCGCACGACGGCCGTGCGCACCCCGGCGGGCGCGGGAGCGGGCACCGGCGCCTGAGCCCCGCCCCTACCGACAGGAACGCGCCGTTCGCTGCGCTAGAAGCAGCGAACGGCGCGTTCGTTCCGTACGAGGGGCGCGCCTAGTAGGTCGGCAGCGTGGTGTCGACCTGCTGCGCCCAGCCGGTGACCCCGCCGCCCACGTGCACGGCGTTGGAGAAGCCCGCCTTCTGCAGCGCGGAGAGCGCCTCGGCGGAGCGCACGCCCGACTTGCAGTACAGGATCGTCTGGCGGTCCTGCGGGATCTCGGCGAACGCCTCGCCCGAGAGGATCTTGTCCTTCGGGATCAGCTTGGCGCCGGGGATGCGCACGATCTCCCACTCGTGGGGCTCGCGCACGTCGATGAGCTCGAACTTGTCGCCCGCGTCCATCTTCTGCTTGAGCTCGGGCGCGGTGATCGTGTGGCCGGCCGCGGCGGACTGGGCGTCGTCGGAGACGGTGCCGCAGAAGGCCTCGTAGTCGATGAGCTCGGTGATCTCGGCCGCGTTCGGGTCGCGACGGATCTTGACCTCGCGGTACTCCATGTCCAGCGCGTCGTAGATCTTCAGACGGCCGAGCAGGGTGTCACCGATGCCCGTGATCAGCTTGATCGCCTCGGTGACCATGATCGAGCCGATCGACGCGCAGAGCACGCCCAGCACGCCGCCCTCGGCGCACGACGGGACCATGCCCGGCGGCGGGGGCTCGGGGTAGAGGTGCCGGTAGTTCAGGCCCTGGCCGTTCGGGGCGTCCTCCCAGAAGACCGAGACCTGGCCCTCGAAGCGGAAGATCGAGCCCCACACGTACGGCTTGCCCAACAGCACCGCCGCGTCGTTGACGAGGTAGCGCGTGGCGAAGTTGTCGGTGCCGTCGAGGATCAGGTCGTAGTCGCGGAAGATGTCCAGCGCGTTCGACGAGTCCAGCGGGACCTCGTGGAGGTTCACCGTGACGAGCGGGTTGATCTCGGCGACGGACTCCTTGGCCGACTGGGCCTTGGGCTTGCCGATGTCCGACTGACCGTGGATGACCTGGCGCTGCAGGTTCGACTCGTCGACGACGTCGAAGTCGACGACGCCGAGCGTGCCCACGCCCGCGGCGGCCAGGTACAGCAGCGCGGGGCTGCCGAGCCCGCCCGCGCCGACGACCAGCACCTTCGCGTTCTTCAGGCGCTTCTGCCCGTCGACCCCCACGTCGGGGATGATCAGGTGGCGGCTGTACCGGGCGACCTCGTCCTTGGTCAGCTCCGCGGCCGGCTCCACCAGGGGCGGCAGGGATGCCATGACGGCGCTCAACTCCCTCTCGAATGCTCGGATCCTCTACGCGCACAACCGCGACGGCACCGGCTGTGTTCCCGGGGCGGCGTCAGCCCGCCGCCGGCACCGCGCCCTGCGGGTAGGGCCAGGCGTTGGGGGCGCACGTCTTCCCGTCGCGCGGGATCTGCGTGCCCTGCGGGTTCTCCTCGGTGAGCTGCGCGAGGTAGTCGTTCGCCGTGCCGAAGCTCTGCTGCATCATCACCGGCGCGAGGCCGCCGTTCACGGGGCACGGCACGTGCGGGTTGTTGAACACGTGCCCGACCTCGTGGTTGATCGCGTACTGGCGGTAGAGCCCCAGCTGGCCGTCGAACGCGCCGGCGCCGCGCACCCAGCGGGCCCCGTTGATGAGCACACGCCCGATGTCGGACTTCCAGCACGAGGCGTCGTAGCGGATCGAGTAGCCGCACTGCCCCCGCGCGGTGCCCTGCGCGGTGAGGCTGACGCGGAAGTCGGGCACGCCGGTGTCGATGCGCCGCACGGCGAGCTGCCCGGAGCCGACCCAGCTGCGCGGGTCGGTCAGCGTGGCGTCGACGGCGGTGGCGAAGGCCTGCTCGCCCTCGGTGATCGTGATGCCGTCCTCGACCTCGACCATGTAGGTCCACACCCGCCCGGTGCCGACCTGCGCGGTGGTGCCCGGCACGACGTGCCAGGTGCCCGCGCCCGTGGCCGGGAAGGCGCCGCCGGCGGGGAGCTCGGCGGTCGGGATGTCGACGTTCTGCCCGACGCCCGGCGGGGCCTCGCCCACCACCGGCGGCGGGGCGGCGACCGGCGCGAGCAGCGGCGACGCGGAGCCGGGGTCGCCGTCGGGCGACACGGCCTCGATCACCGCCAGCACCGTGAGCACCACCAGCGCGGGGACGACCCAGGTCCGCCACGACCGCAGGACCGAGGCGGCCGGACCGCGCCGCGCGGACGCCGGCCGACGGCGGCCGGGGGCCTCGCGGGTCGGACGCGGCTCGGGCGGGCGGTCCTCGACGGTCTCCGCGCGGCTGCCGCGCGCCCGTCCCGGGGGTGCCGACTCGGACGGGGAGTCGGCGGTCGCGTCCTCCCCGTCGGCGGTGCGCCTGGCCGGGCGGGTCACACGGGCACTGTCCCATACGCCGAACGGCCCGACCGAGTCACGCCCCGTGACGCCCGGGTACTTCCGTGATCGTCGCCGGCGGCCGGGTCGGCGCCCGCCCAGGACCCGTCGGCGGCGGCGTCGAGCAGGCCCAGCACGGCGCGCGCGACGACCTGCGGGCGCTCGATCTGGGCGACGTGGCCGACGCCCTCGAGGCGCAGCAGCCGCCCGGCCGGCAGGGTCGCGGCGGTGCGCGCGGCGCGGCCGACACCGACGAGGCGGTCGAGCTCGCCCCACACCACCAGCGTCGGCGCGGCCACGCGGGCAGCGGCGGCCCACAGCGAGCGCGGCGGCGGCGCCACCCACGTGCCCAGGAGCCCGAGGAACGAGCGGTTCAGGGCCTCGGGCGCCCAGGCCAGCGCGGCACGCTCCTCGGCCTCCGCGGTGGCCATGGCGAGCGCCCGGGGCCCGACGCCGTCGGGGTCGGCGTGGCACAGGGCCATGGTGCGGGCGAGGCGCTCGCGCGGGGCACGGGCGTCCGCTCGGCGCGCGCCCGGCCGCCGAGCAGCGGCAGCAGGGCCAGCGCGGCGCGCCCGCCGCCGATGCGCGAGGGCAGGGGACGCAGGTCGGGCATCGCGGGGCTGACGAGGGTCAGCGTGCGCACGAGGTCGGGGCGCCGCGCGGCGATCAGCAGCGACACCGCGCCGCCGAGGGAGTTGCCCAGCAGGTGCACGGGGCCCGAGCCCTGCCGGCGCAGGTCGTCGAGGTACGCGGTGACCACGGCGGCGTGCGCGGCGGGGCGGTAGTCGCCGGTGGTGGGGGGCGGGGTGCGCCCGAAGCCGGGCAGGTCCACCGCGAACCCGCGGCAGCGCCCGGAGAGCGCGCCGGCGAGCTCGGTCCAGTTGTTCGACGACCCGCCGAGCCCGTGGACGTACACCGCGGTCCCGCCGGCCGGGCCGGGCGTCTCGCGGACGTGCAGCGGGGTGCCGGCGGGACCGACGGGGACGTCGCGGCCGGGCCACCAGGGCGTCGGCGCCGCCACCGTGCCCAGCGGCCCGAGCGCCGACACGGGCGCCAGCGGCGGGTCGGGACGGACGATCATGCCCACCATCATGGGGTGTCCCCCCGGTGATCCGGGTGTGACCCCGCGGTGAACGTCGGGGATCCGGCCGACCGTGCGTTCGGCCCGCGCGTGGCGAGACACGCGCCGTGGCCACCCGATGGGTAATGTCGGCCACCCCAGGGGCGGTCCACACCGGTGCTGCCCCTTCGAGGTCGGATCGGGGGTGGGCGGATGAGCCCGGAGAGCCCCGGCATCGCGGCGGGGCGGCCACGCATGACGCGGTCCGCGCGCCGCGTGCAGCTGCTCGACGCGGCGCGCGAGGTGTTCGGCGCCCGCGGCTACCACGCCGCGGCCATGGACGAGATCGCCGAGCGCGCGGGCGTGAGCAAGCCTGTGCTCTACCAGCACTTCCCCGGCAAGCTCGACCTGTACCGGGCGCTGGTGCAGGGCGCGGCGGACGACATGGTGCGCACGGTGCGGGCGGCGATCCGCTCCACCACCGACAACAAGGCGCGCGTGCACGCGACCATCCAGGCCTACTTCGACGTCGTCTCGTCCCGTGACGGCGCGATGCGGCTGGTGTTCGAGACCGACACCCGCGCGACGCCCGAGGTCGCGGCGCTGGTCGACCGCGCCACGTCGGACTGCATCGACGCGGTCACCGAGGCCGTCACCACCGACGCCGGGCTCGAGCCCGAGCGGGCGCGCCTGCTCGCGGTCGGGCTCGTGGGGCTATCGACCACCGCGGCGCGCTACTGGCTGGCCGCGGGCCTGCAGCCGCCGCGCGAGGACGCGATCACGCTGATGTCCCAGCTCGCCTGGCGTGGCATCGGCGGGTTCCCCCGCCAGGAGGGGTGATCGCGGCGGACCGGTCTCGGCCGGCCCGCCGCATCGACCTCTCCGGGTCGGACCTGTCTCAGCCCACCCCGAAGCCCACGCGGCGGCCCTCGGAGGGCGCGATCTCCACGTAGGCGATGCGGGCCGCGGGGATGACGTACCGGCGGCCCTTGTCGTCGGAGAGCACGAGCGTCCCGCCGTCGGAGCCCAGTGCCGCGTCGACGAGCGACTGCACCTCGTCCGGCGTCTTGTCGCTCGCGACCACCAGCTCGCGCGGGCTCTCCGCCACGCCGATCTTGACCTCCACGCGTTCCTCCAGCTCGACCTGTCCCACGTCCGGTGCCCGCGCGAGGCTAGTCCACCTCGGCGCGGGCGGGTCGGCTCAGCGTCGGCTCTGTCGGCTCTACAGCCCGAGCGCGTGCAGGCGCCGCGAGTGCCGCGACTTCAGTGCCTTGAACACCGCACCGCGCGAGGTGCCGCCGAGCAGGGCGGACGACGTCGCGGGGTGCTCGTCGAGGGCCTCCGCGGCCGCCGCGAGCGTCTCCCCCAGCAGCCGGCGTCCCCACAGCGCGAGCTTGGCGCGGCTGCGCTCGTCGGCGACGAGCTCGGCCACCGCCCGCTCGGCGAAGGCGTCGAACCCGCTCTCGCCCGCGGCCTCGCGGGCCACGTCGGGTCCGCGCAGCAGTTCGGCCGCCTCACCGGCGTCGTCTCCGCCCACCGCCCCGGTGGCCGCGACGAGGTCGACGGCGAGCGTGCGGCCGACGTACGCGCCGATCAGGGCCTCGCCCCAGTCGCGGGACGCGGTGCGCGCCGCGAAGGCGTCGAGCACCGCGGCGAAGGGCGCCATCGCGGTGACGAGGTCCACACCCCGCGCCGCGAGGTGCGCGCGCACGCGCTCGACGTGCGCCATCTCGACGGCGGCGAGGGCGGCCATCTCGGCGCGCCCGGTGAGGTCCGGCGCCAGCGCGGCGTCGGCCGCGAGCCGGGTGAACGCGGTCAGCGCGCCGTAGGCGACGGCGCCGAGCAGGTCGACGGACGCGGCCGGGGCGTCGGCCGAGGCGTCGGCCGCGGCGTCGGGGGCCTCGGGATCGGGCTCGGTCACGGCCGATCACCCTAGGGCCAGGACGCCCGGACCGGCGGTGACGCGGGCCCGGAGTGCCAACCGTTACCATGGTGTCGTCCCGCGGGGGCTTGCACCGTCGCCGACCACCCGGTCGCCGTCTCGCTCCGCTGGACGCACCCGAGCGTGCGGGCGCCTCAGCCGGCTCTCCCGCGTCCGGTGATGTGGTCCCCGCTCCACGGAGCCGGTGGATGTCGTCGCCGACCCCGACGCGGTCGATCCAGCCGGCCCGCCTCGTGCGCACGAGCCGCGAGAGAGGCAGACCCCTGACCACCGTCACCACCGACACCGCCACGTCCGATCCCCACGGGGACACCGACGACGAGCCGGTCGTCGAACCGCTCAAGGCCGACGCCCCCGTCGCCGAGGACTCCCCCACCTTCGCCGAGCTCGGCGTCGACCCCGCGATCGTCGCCGCGCTGTCGCGCGCCGGCATCGAGCGCACCTTCGCCATCCAGGAGCTGACGCTGCCGCTGGCGCTCGCCGGCGACGACCTCATCGGCCAGGCGCGCACCGGCACCGGCAAGACGCTGGGCTTCGGCGTCCCGCTGCTGCAGCGCTTCGGCCGCCCCACCGAGGACGGCACGCCGCGCGTGCTCGTCGTCGTGCCCACCCGCGAGCTGTGCGTGCAGGTCGCCAAGGACATCGAGGCCGCCGGCGCCGACCTCGGCACCCGCGTCCTGTCGATCTACGGCGGCCGCCCGTACGAGAGCCAGATCGCCGCGCTCCAGCGCGGCGTCGACCTCGTCGTCGGCACGCCGGGCCGCCTGCTCGACCTGGCCCAGCAGGGTCACCTCGTGCTGGCGAAGATCGGCGGGCTCGTCCTCGACGAGGCCGACGAGATGCTGGACCTCGGCTTCCTGCCCGACGTCGAGCGCATCCTCGGCATGCTCCCGGCGCAGCGCCAGACGATGCTGTTCTCGGCCACCATGCCGGGGCCGATCATCACGCTGTCGCGCACGTTCCTGACGCAGCCGACGCACATCCGCGCCGAGCAGGTCGACTCGTCGGCCATCGGCGAGAAGACCGCGCAGTACGTCTACCGCGCCCACGCGCTGGACAAGGTCGAGATGCTGGCCCGCACCCTGCAGGCCACCGACCGCGGCCCGACGATGGTGTTCACCCGCACCAAGCGCACCGCGAGCAAGGTGTCGGAGGAGCTCGCCGAGCGCGGGTTCGCCGTCGGCGCCGTGCACGGCGACCTCGGGCAGGGCGCCCGCGAGCACGCGCTCAAGGCGTTCCGCGACGGGCGCATCGACGTGCTGGTCTGCACCGACGTCGCCGCCCGCGGCATCGACGTCACCGGCGTCACGCACGTCATCAACTACCAGTGCCCGGACGACGCCAAGACCTACATCCACCGCATCGGCCGCACCGGCCGCGCGGGGCTCACCGGCATCGCCGTGACGCTGGTCGACTGGGACGACCTCCCCAAGTGGAAGCTCATCTCGGACGACCTGGCGCTCGGGGCGCCCGAGCCGCCGGAGACGTACTCGAACTCCCCGCACCTCTACGCGGACATGAACATCCCGGAGGGGGCGAGCGGGCGCGTCGCGCGCCGTCGCCGCCCCGCCGAGGAGGAGGCCGAGGACGGCCCGAAGCGCGAGACGCGCGAGAGCACCCGCGACCGCTCGCGCAGCCGCACCCGCGGTGAGCGCGGCACCGGCTCCCGCACGGGCTCCGGCCCGACCGAGGACGCCGCGGCCGACGAGAGCGCCGGCGACGACACCGGTCCGGGCCGGGGCCGGCGCCGCCGTTCGCGCACCCGCCGCGGCGGCGAGGTGGTGGCCGGCGAGGGCACCGAGGGCACCGAGGGCACCGAGGGCACCGACACGGCCACGGAGGCCACCGGGACCTCGGACGCCCCCGAGGCATCCGAGGCGTCGGACGACGCCGACGGCAACGGCGGTCGCCGCCGTCGCCGCCGTCGTGGTGGCCGCGGCTCCGGGTCGCGGTCGAACGGCGGGTCCGACGCGGGTACGGACACCGGCTCCGACGAGGCCGCCCCCGCGGCGGCGTCGGCCCCCGCGTCCGAGTAGTCCCCCGCCGGTGAGTTCACCGACGTCCCCGCCGGACGCCCCGCCGGCGGCGGGCCCGCGGCGTGCCCGCCTGCCCGCCCCGGAGCGGCGCCGCCGCGGCGACCTCGTCGCGGTCGCGCTGATCGCCGTCGTCGTCGTGGTCGGCACCGTCCTGGTGCTGGCCACGGGCGACGGCGCGGGCACGACGTCGCGGGTGGCCACCCCGCCGCTCGCGCCGTCGCCCGACGGGCCGGTCCCCACCGCGCTCGCCGAGGCGTGGCGCGCGGAGAGCCCCGCGACGCCCGCACCCCTGGCCGTCGGTCCCGCCGTCATCACCGCGGGGCCCGACGGCGTCGTGGGCCACGACCCGGCCACGGGCCGCGAGGCGTGGAGCTACCGCCGCGCCCAGCCCCCGTGCACCGTGGGCAGCGGCTTCGGCGACGTCCTGGCCGTCTTCCGCACCGAGGGCGCGCTGGGCACCTGGTGCTCCGACGTCGCCACGCTCGAACCGGGCACCGGGGCGCGCGGTCCGGCCCGCAACGCCGACCTGCGCGAGGGCACCCGGCTGCTCGCCGACCGCGACCACGTCACCGGCACGGGTGCCGAGCACGTCGAGACCTGGCGTTCGGACCTCGTGCTGACCACCGAGGTGGGCCGGGTGGAGACGCCGGTCCAGCCCCCCGACGCGCAGCCGCGGGCCGGGTGCACCAACGGCTCGGTGGCCGTGGGCGGCGGCACCGTCGGCATGGTGCAGCGCTGCCCCGGCGAGGACTCCGACCGGCTCACCGTGCTCGACGCCGACCCCCAGAGCTCGGAGAAGCCCGAGGAGCGCTCCAGCACGCTGCTGGGCGTCCGGGGCGCCCGGCTCGTGGCCCTGACCGACCAGCGGGCCGCGTGGGCCGGACCGGACGGCACCCTGCACGTCGTCGCCACCTCGCCCGAGACCGCGGACCTCAGCGCCCTCGCCGAGGCGCTGTACCCCCTCGGTCCCGCCGCCGGCCCGACCACCGACCCGCCGGGGCTCGCCGCCGCCGTGCGGCCCGTCGGCCCGGTCCTGCTGTGGTGGACGGGCACCGCGACCGTCGCCCTCGACGCCGGCGACCTGCGCCCGCGCTGGACCGTGCCCGGCGCGCTCGGGGCGGGCGCGGCGTGGCCGGGCAGCGCGCCCGCAGCCGTCGTCCTCGTCCCGGTGCCCGAGGGCCTCGCCGTCCTCGACGCCGAGACCGGCACCCCGCGCGGACCGGCGATCCCCGTCGCGCGCGACCTGCCGGCGGGCGCCCCGGTGGCGGTGGCCGCGGCCGGGACGACCGTGGTGGAGCTGCGCGGGTCGACCGTCGTGGCCCTCCGCCCACCCGGCTAGGGATGCGCGCCACCTCTCGTACGCCCGGATGCGGCAGAGTGACCGAGGTGGGCCGACCCGAGACCCCCGATCCCGCGGGGCGCGCCGTGCCGCGCCCGCCCGACGCCACCCCGACCACGGTGGCGGTCGCGCGCGGGCAGGCGCAGTGCCACCCCCACCGCGCGCGCCGCACGACGGTCGACTCACCGCACGGCCCCCTCGCCGCCCTGCGCGCCGACCCCGTCGAGGAGGCCGCGGCCCCCGGGGCGCCGGCGACGGCGCTGCTCCTGCCCGGCTACTCGGGCTCCAAGGAGGACTTCGCGCCGCTGATCGACCCGATCGCCGCGGGCGGCATCGGGGTGCTGGCCGTCGACCTGCCCGGCCAGTACGAGTCACCGGGGCCCGAGGCGGAGAACGACCACCGGCCCGCGGCCCTCGGGGCGATCGTGGCCGGGATCGTCGCCGACGAGGCCGCCGCCGGGCGCCGGGTGCTGCTGCTCGGGCACTCGTTCGGCGGGCTGGTGGCCCGCGCGGCGCTGCTCGCGGGGGCGCCGGTGTCCGGGCTGACGCTCATGGACTCGGGGCCGGGCGAGCTGCCGATGGGCGGGCGCCGCACCCAGCTCGACGTGCTCGAGCCCGTCCTGCGCCGGCGCGGGATCGAGGCGGTGGTCGCGCTGCGCGACGCGTCAGGCGAGTGGTCGTCGACCGACCCGCAGGTCGTCGCGCTCCTGCGCGAGCGTCTGCGGCGCTCGACGGCGGCGGGCCTGCTGGGCATGGGCGACGCGCTGCGCGCCGAGCCCGACCGCACCGCCGAGCTCGTCGCCACCGTCCGCGCGCGGCGCGTGCCGACGCTCGTGGTGTGCGGGATCGACGACGACGCCTGGCCGGTCAGCGTGCAGCGCGCGATGGCCGACCGGCTCGAGGCCGAGTTCGCCGCGGTGCCGGGTGCGGCGCACGCGCCCAACGTCGAGAACCCGGGGGCGCTGCTCGACGTGCTCGTGCCCACCTGGCGGACCTGGCTGCGCGAATAGACACTAAGCCCACCAGGACGACCACAGCACGGCCAGCAGGATCACCGGCACCGCCGCCGCGGCGGCGATCGCGGGCCCCGAGGCGGTGCGACGGTGCGCGGCGACGGCCGTGGCCCCGACGGCGAGGACGGCGCCGATGAGGTGCCCGGCGACGGTGTCGGCGCCCGGCCCGGGGCCGCCGAGCAGCACCGGCGCGAGCAGCACCACCACCGCCAGCACCACGAGCCCGCCCGCCAGCACGCGGGCGACCGCGACGGCGCGGCGGCGGGGCCGGGCGAGGCGGTCGCGGCGCTGCGCCCGCGGGATGCCGGCGGTGGAGAACCCCGGCGCCGGCGTGGCGAACCCGCTGGGCGGCGTCGGGCGGCCGGTGGCGCTCCGGCCGCGGGTGGGGGCGGACCGCGGGGTGCCGCCCCACGGCGGTGTGGGGGTGGCGTCGGGGTCGCGGTGGGGGTCGGGGTGGGCGTGGCTCACGGCGCCAACCCCGACCAGGCGACGTCGGCCGGCGCGGCGGCCCGGCCCTCGGGGCAGTGGTGGCGCACGTCGCACGCCCCGCAGCGGGGGCCCGGGGCGGGCGGGAAGAGGTCCTCGGTGCGCGACGGCGCGGCCTCCCACGCCTCGGCGGCCCCCGCGAGTCCGGCCGCCGACGCCTCGGCCCGCGCGCGGTGCGCGGCGAGGGAGTCCTCGTCGTGGTCGGCGGCGGCCACGGTGCCGCTGGGCAGGTGGTGCAGCTCGACGCGCCGGCACGGGCGGCGCAGCACCCGGCGCACCGCGAGCGCGTAGAGCGCCAGCGCCGGCGAGCGCCGCACGTCCTCGGTGTCGGGCACGCGCCGGCCGGTCTTGTAGTCGACGACGACGATCTCGCCGTCGCGGTCGTCGAGACGGTCGGCGCGGCCCTCGGCGACGATCGTGCCGACCGGCGCGCTGAGCCAGCGCTCGCGGCCCACCGGCTCGCCCTGGGGCTCCGGGGCGTCGGGGACGGCGTGGCGCTCGACGTACTCGGCCACCCAGCCGCGGGCCCGCTCGCGGTACACCGCGGCCTGCGCGTCGTCGCGGAAGCCCTCGCTCGACCAGCGGCGCTCCACCTCGGCGGCGGCGCGCGGGCCGCTGCGCCGGGCCGGGGGCTCGCCGAGCACGGCGTGCAGCGCGTTGTGCACCACCGCGCCCAGTGTGCTCGCCGCCCGCGGCCCGCCCCGCGGCGGCGGCGGCCGGTCGAGGTAGGTGAGGCGGTACCGCCGCCGGCAGTCCTCCCACGTGGCGAGGCGCGACGGCGTCACGCGGACCAGGCGGGCGGGCATGCCGTCCAGACCCAGCTGCAGGCTCATCACCGCCCAGACTAGGCGAGCACCTCCGCGCCGCTCGCACGCGCCACGAGCGCCTCGAGCACCGCCGGGTCGGTGGTCTCGGCCGCGATCGGCGTCGTCTTGTTGGTGCCGTGGTAGTCGCTGGACCCGGTCGCGAGGAGCCCGGTCGCCGCCGCCACGTCGCGCAGGGTGGCGCGGTCGGCCGGCGCGTGGTCGGGGTGGTCGACCTCGATCCCGGCGAGCCCCTCGCCCGCCAGGTCCGCCAGCACCGACGCCTCGACGATCGGGCCCTTCTTGCGCGCGAAGGGGTGGGCGAACACCGCCACGCCGCCGGCCGCGCGGATCATCGCGACGGCCGTCGCGATCGGGGTGTTCTCCTTCTCGACGTAGTAGGGCCCGTCCTTGCGCAGGATGTGCTCGAACGCCTCGGACACCGAACCCACCACGCCCGCGTCGACGAGCGCCCGGCCCAGGTGCGGTCGCCCGGCCGGCGAGTCGGCGGGCAGCCGGGCCAGCAGCTCGTCGGCGTCGATCGGCAGGCCGCCGGCGGCCATCCGCACCCCCATCGCCCGCACGCGGTCCCGTCGCGAGGCCCGCAGCCGCTCCTGCTCGGCGCGGATCTCCGGGGCGTCGGGGTCGAACAGGTAGCCCAGGAGGTGCGCGGTGACCGTCCCGCCGCGCCCGTCGGGGCTCTCGGTGGAGAACTCCGCACCGCGCACCAGCGTCATCCCGCTCGGCCGGGCCGCGGCGGCCTCGTCCCAGCCCGCGGTGGTGTCGTGGTCGGTCAGCGCCAGCACGGTGACGCCCGCGGCCCGGGCGGTGGCGAGCAGCTCGGTGGGCGTCTCGGTGCCGTCGGAGACCGTGGAGTGGGTGTGGAGATCGATCGTCACGCGCACAGTGTTCAGCGGCGGCGGCCGCGGGCTGCGCCGAACCCCGATCCGGGCAGCGTGTACGACCGGGTCTGGCGCTTGTCGCCGAACACCAGCTCGGAGATCGCCTCGTAGACCTCTTCGGGGTCGGGCAGGAAGTCGATCCGGTTGAGCGCCTGGATCTGGCCTGCCGACTCGATGACCATCGTCCCGTAGCCCAGCAGGCGGCCGTTGAGGGTGCGCACGAAGCTGAGGTCGGTGACCTTGGTCAGCGGCATCATGCCGACGCTGTGGGTGAAGATCCCCTTGGTGAGCATCACGCGCTTGTCGGTGACGACGACCTTCTCGACCCACCACTCGCTGACCTTGTAGCTGGTCTTGAGCAGCACCAGCAGCGCGCCGTACCAGAACAGGTTGTCGAGCACGACGTTCTGCGGCAGGAACGCCGCACCCAGCGCGAGCAGGACGAACAGGACGACGGCCTGCAGCACCTCGCTGACGATCACCGCCCAGTGCCGCCGGAACCGGATCACCCGGCGCTCGGTGGGCAGGACGTACTCGTCGACCTCGCGGGGTGCCAGCACGTCGGACCTCCGGGACCTAGAACAACGCCTGGATGAACTGGACCACGGACGTCGCCGCGTCGGCCAGGATCGTGAGGATGCTCAACACGAGGTCCGCGGACCCCTGCGGGTTCGAGATCACGAAGAAGAGCGCGAACGCCACGCCCACCACGATGCCCAGTTTCTTCGCGTTCACCAGGGGTCCCTCGCGGTGGTCGACCGACGTGTCGTCGGCAGTATGGGGTCGTGCGCGCCGGGACAGCCATCCGGCACGTGGTGATACTAGGGTGATCTGGAGTGACGATGCGTGACCCCCGGGGCGCGTCGGGCGCGTCGCCACCCGATCCGGCCGAGGTCCCCTGTGTCGGCGGCGTCGTCACGGACGCGGACGGTCGCCTCCTGCTGGTCCGACGGGCGCACGACCCCGAGGCCGGGCGGTGGTCGCTGCCCGGCGGACGGGTGGAGCCGGGCGAGGGCACGGCCGACGCGACGGCCCGCGAGGTGGCCGAGGAGACCGGGCTGAGCGTCGCCGTGGGCGAGGAGGTCGGCAGTGTGCGCCGCCCCGCCCCCGACGGCCGGGTCTTCGTGATCCACGACTTCCGCTGCCGCCCGCTCGACGCGTCCGCCGTCCCGCGGGCCGGCGACGACGCCGCGGACGTGCGGTGGGTCGACGCCGCCGGCTACGCCGCCCTCGACGCGGCCGGCGAGCTCGTCACCGGGCTCACCGACGCGTTGCGCGGGTGGGACTGCCTGCCGTCCTAATCGCGCTGCGGGACGGGGCGACGCGGCTGCTCGGCCTCAGCCAGGATCTGGTCGGAGGGAGCGTCGTCGGTGCCCTCGGACGCCGGGCGCTTGGGCACCATCACCTTGCGGCGGTAGATGCACACGACGACGCCGTCCTGGTTGTAGCCGATCGTCTCGACCTGGACGACGCCGCGGTCGTTCTTCGACGACGACTCCTTCTTGTCCAGCACCGTCGACTCGCCGTAGATCGTGTCACCGTGGAAGACCGGCTTGACGTGGCGCAGCGACTCGACCTCGAGGTTCGCGATCGCCTTGCCCGACACGTCGGCCACCGACATGCCCAGCAGCAGCGAGTAGACGTAGTTGCCGACGACGACGTTGCGCCCCTGCTGCGTGCCCTCCGCGTAGTGCGAGTCCAGGTGCAGCGGGTGGTGGTTCATCGTGATGAGGCAGAACAGGTGGTCGTCGTACTCGGTGACCGTCTTGCCCGGCCAGTGCTTGTAGGTCGCACCGACCTCGAACTCCTCGAAGTACCGACCGAACTGCACGGATCCGCCTCCTGAACGTCGCTGGTCCGCGGGGCGTCGACCGGTGCCTCCGTCCGACGCCGCGCATGGCGGCCGTTAGGATGACGGATCGACCGACGTGGTGTCGTGCGAGGCAAGGGAGGTGAGACGTGTCCGACTCGAGGTCCAACCCGCCCAGTACGGGCCGCGTCTCCCTCCGGACGCTCGTCACGCGCTGACCGGCGCGGGTCGTCCGGGGAGGGATGCGGTGGTCACGAGGCCAGCCCCCGCCACACCGTCCGGCCCCCGGAGGTCCCCATGCCCAGCCTTCCCGCGCTGCGCAACGCCGGTTCCCGCGTGATCCGCCCCGGCCGTCTCCGGCCCCAGGAAGCGCGCGTCCCGCACGTCCCCCTGGCCGCCTTCGTCGTCGACTGCGCCGTCTACGTCGACGGTGTGCGCCTCGAGGGGCGGTGGAACCACCGAGACGCGATCGCCGAGGTCCGCCGGCGCGAGGAGGGCTTCGTCTGGATCGGGCTGCACGAGCCCGACGCCGAGCAGATCCAGGACATCGCCGAGGTCTTCGGGCTCCACCCGCTCGCCGTCGAGGACGCGGTGCACGCCCACCAGCGCCCCAAGATCGAGCGCTACGACGACATGCTGTTCTCGGTGTTCAAGACCATGCGCTACGTCGCGCACGCCTCGCCGACCACGGCCAACGAGATCGTCGAGTCGGGCGAGCTCATGGTCTTCCTGGGCCCCGACTTCGTCGTGACGGTCCGCCACGGCCAGCACTCCGGGCTGCGCCGCGTGCGCCACCAGCTCGAGGCCGACCCCGAGCACCTCGCCCAGGGCCCCGCCGTCGTGCTGCACGCGGTGGCCGACCACATCGTCGACGCCTACCTCGCGGTGTCCGAGGGCGTCGAGGGCGACATCGACACGATGGAGACCGAGGTCTTCGCGCCGTACAGCGAGGTCGGCGCCGAGCAGATCTACCTGATGAAGCGCGAGGTCCTCGAGCTGCGCCGGGCGATCACCCCGCTCGTGGTGCCGATGCGCCGGCTCACCGAGGGCTACTCGCCGCTCGTGCCGTCGGAGGTGCGCAGCTACTTCCGCGACGTCGACGACCACCTCGCGACCGTGGCCGAGCGTGTCGGGTCGTTCGACGAGCTGCTGACGACGCTGGTCGACGCGGTCCTCGCCAAGATCACGCTGCGCCAGAACAACGACATGCGCAAGATCACCGCCTACGCCGCCCTGCTCGCGGTGCCCACGATGCTGGCGGGCATCTACGGCATGAACTTCGACTACATGCCCGAGCTGCACTGGCAGTTCGGCTACCCCGCGGTGATCCTCGTGATCCTGACCATCTGCGCGGTGCTCTGGCGGACGTTCCGCCGCAACAGGTGGCTTTGACCTTCGGTCTCGTGCGTGCTTGCCCGTGCTGGAGCACGGGCAAGCACGCACACCCCGGGCTGGTGCGACGTCCGGCGCAGTCCCCGCCCGCCGTCGGGCGATCCGTAGATCACGAGACGGCCACGACCTCGGCGGGACCCGTTTCACTGCGTGATCGACATCGGCCGCGAACCGGACGGAACGGCCCACGAGCCGGTGTCGATCGTCCTCGATCGTCCCGCTATGCCCGACTTCTCCTGTCACCCATCGTGATCGCGAGGGCGTGACCGTCCGACCACGGTGAGGCATCACCGCAGGCCGGAGTGGGAACGTTCTCGCTCGCGTTCCCGTGGTGAGAACGCTCCGTGACAGGAGGTGCCATGACGACGCGGTTCCCCTCGCCCGCCCAGGGTTCCGTCCGCAGCCTCATCCCCGCCCGCATCGACCGGCTGCCGTGGTCGCCGTTCCACACCCGGATGGTGCTCGCGCTCGGCTCGTGCTGGATCCTCGACGGCCTCGAGATCACCATCGCCAGCAACGTCGGCGAGAAGCTCTCGGGCGCCGATCGGCTCGGCATCTCGACGACGGCGGTCGGCCTGCTGGCCACCGTCTACCTCTTCGGTCAGGTGATCGGCGCCCTGGTCTTCGGCCAGATCTCCGACCGCCTCGGGCGCCGCAAGCTCTTCTTCATCACCCTCGCCATCTACTTCGGCGGCAGCGCGCTCACCGCGCTGACGCTGGGCACCGGCGCCGCGTCCATCGGCTTCCTCTACCTGACCCGCTTCATCGCCGGCGCCGGCATCGGCGGGGAGTACGCGGCGATCAACTCCGCCATCGACGAGCTGATCCCCGCGCCGTACCGCGGTCGCACCGACATCATCGTGAACGGCACCTACTGGGCCGGCGCCGCGATCGCCGCGGTCATCCAGATCCCGCTGCTGTCCGGGGCCATCTCCCCGAACCTCGACTGGCGCCTGGCCTTCCTCATCGGCCCCGTGCTGGCGATCGTGATCATCTTCCTGCGCCGCTCGGTGCCGGAGAGCCCGCGGTGGCAGATCATGCACGGGCGCGGTGAGGAGGCCGACGCGTCGATCCGGTTCATCGAGCAGGAGGTGGAGACCTCCACCGGCCGCCCCGTCGAGCCGGTGGACGACAGCAAGGCCATCGAGATCACGCCGACCCCGCAGGCGGGCTACCTCACGCTGCTGCGGATCCTGTTCC
Source organism: Actinomycetospora sp. CA-101289 (assembly GCF_050955895.1). Classification (NCBI taxonomy): domain Bacteria; kingdom Bacillati; phylum Actinomycetota; class Actinomycetes; order Pseudonocardiales; family Pseudonocardiaceae; genus Actinomycetospora; species Actinomycetospora sp. CA-101289. The sequence continues at coordinate 4,826,186 of NZ_CP192093.1, forward strand.
GGACCTACCCGGGGCGGTCCACGCTCGGCGCCACGCTGATGATCACGCAGTCGTTCCTGTACAACGCGATCTTCTTCTCGTACGCCATCGTGCTCACGCACTTCTACCTCGGCCCGGACGCCGACACCTCGATCTACTACATCCCCTTCGCGGTCGGGAACTTCCTCGGCCCGCTCCTGCTCGGACGGCTCTTCGACACGATCGGCCGCCGCCAGATGATCTCCGGCACCTACCTGCTCGCCGGGACGCTGCTCGTCATCACCGCGTTCCTCTTCCGGGCCGGGGTGCTCACCGCGGTGACCCAGACCATCGCCTGGTGCATCATCTTCTTCTTCGCCTCGGCGGGCGCCAGCGCGGCGTACCTGACGGTCAGTGAGATCTTCCCGATGGAGGTCCGGGCCAAGGCCATCGCGGTGTTCTTCGCGATCGCCCAGGTGTTCGGCGCCGTGGCGCCGCTGATCTACGCGCTCATGATCGGGCCGGAGGAGAACCCGAGCACCTCGGGGCTGTTCTGGGCCTACATCCTCGGCGCCCTGGTGATGATGATCGGCGGGGTCGTCGCCCTCGTGCTGGGCGTGGCGGCGGAGAACAAGTCGCTCGAGGACATCGCCACCCCGCTGTCGGTCGTGCGGGCCACGGGCGTCGGGGGCGTGGGGACCTGACCACCTCGCCCGTGACGTGACGAGGCCCCGCCCGGGACGATCCGGGCGGGGCCTCGTCATGCCTCTCGAAGGTGACCGTCGAGGTGGCGGCTTTCCTGACCCTATCGGCGTGCTGTATCGGACTGGCCAGCGTGGCCGCCACGCTGGCACACCCGTGCGCCGTCCGGACCAGCGAGGTCAGCCGTCGGTGCCCATCGCGAGCTTGCCCAGCATGTCGCGGGCCTTCTCGGCGTTGCGGGGCTGGCAGAGCACGTCGTAGCGCCCCGCCACGAGCTGGCTCTGCGAGGTGAAGTCCCGCCGGCCACGGCTCGCGCCGTACGTGATCGCCCCGGACACCACACCGAACACCACACCGATCGCGAGGCCGGTGAGGATCGACGACAGCCCGGCGCCGGGCGGGGAGAGCAGCGAGAGCACGAGGCCCACGAACAGGCCCAGCCACGCCCCCGACGCCGCGCCCGTGGCCAGCACGCGGCCCCAGGTCAGGCGGCCGATGACCCGCTCGACCAGCATGAGGTCCACGCCGACGATGGTGACGTCGGCGACGGGGAACTCGTTGTCGGCCAGGTGGTCGACCGCCCGCTGGGCCTCCTCGTACTTCGCGTAGGAGCCCACCGGCCAGCCCGACGGCGGCTCGGGGAGGTTCGGCAGCCCGGGCTGGGCGCCGGGGCGGTTCCCGGTGAACGGCGCAGTCACGACGATCCCTCGCTGTCCCTGATTCGACGGTTCCGTCCCGTACAACGCCGGACACGCCGCGGGAGTGCCCGACGGTTACGTGACGGTGCCGACGGACGGTACCGCCGATCAGCGCAGCTTGTAGTCCTTGAGCAGACCGCGGCTGATGATCGTCTTCTGGATCTCGGAGGTGCCCTCGCCGATGAGCAGGAACGGCGCCTCGCGCATGAGGCGCTCGATCTCGTACTCCTTGGAGTAGCCGTAGCCGCCGTGGATGCGGAACGACTCCTCGGTGACCTCCTTGCAGTACTCCGAGGCGAGCATCTTGGCCATCCCGGCCTCGACGTCGTTGCGCTCGCCGCGGTCCTTGAGGTTCGCGGCGTTGACCATCATGTGGTGCGCGGCCTCGACCTTGGTGGCCATCTCGGCGAGCTTGAACGCGATGGCCTGGTGGCCGGCGATGGGCTTGCCGAACGTCGAGCGCTGCTGGGCGTACTCGATGCCGAGCTCGAAGGCGCGGATCGCGATGCCGCAGGCGCGGGCGGCGACGTTGACGCGGCCGACCTCGACGCCGTCCATCATCTGCGCGAAGCCCTTGCCGGGCGCGTGGCCCAGCACCTGGCTCTGCGGGATGCGGTGGCCGTCGAACACCATCTCGGTGGTGTCGACGCCCTTGTAACCCATCTTGTCGATCTTGCCGGGGATCGAGAGCCCCTCGGCGACCTTGCCGAAGCCGCGGGGCTTGTCCACCAGCAGCGTCGTCAGGTTCTGGTACGGCTTCTCGGCGCCCTCGTCGGTCTTGACCAGCACCGCGGTGAGGTTCGACGAGCCGCCGTTGGTCAGCCACATCTTGGCGCCGTTGACGATGTAGTCGTCGCCGTCGGCCTTCGCGCTGGTCTTGATGGCGGCGACGTCGGAGCCGAGGTCGGGCTCGGACATCGAGAACGAGCCGGTGATCTCGCCGGTGGCCATCTTCGGCAGGTAGTGCGCCTTCTGCTCCGGCGTGCCGTGCTGGCGCAGCATGTAGGCGACGATGAAGTGGGTGTTGATGACGCCCGAGACGCTCATCCACCCGCGGGCGATCTGCTCGACCACCAGCGCGTAGGTCAGCAGCGACTCGCCCAGACCGTCGTACTCCTCGGGGATCATGAGCCCGAACAGGCCCATCTCCTTCATCCCGTCGACGATCTCCTGCGGGTACTCGTCGGCGTGCTCGAGGTCCTGCGCGTGAGGGATGATCTCCTTGTCCACGAAGTCGCGGACCGTGGACAGGATCTCCTGCTGCACATCGGTCAGGCCGGCGGTCTGGGCGAGGCGTGCCATGCGTCGTGCTCCCCTGCTGCGGTGCGGTTACCGACGAGTATGCCTAGTTCTCCGGGGGCGTCCAGCGCTCGCCGCGGGTCATGCCCGCCGCGCGGCCCTTGCCGGCGATGACGAGCGCCATCTTGCGCGAGGCCTCGTCGATCATCTCGTCCCCGAGCATCGCCGAGCCCTTCGCGCCGCCGGCCTCGGAGGTGAACCACTCGTAGGCGTCGAGGATGTTCTCGGCGTGCTCGTAGTCCTCCTGCGAGGGCGAGAACGTCTCGTTGGCGGCGTCGATCTGGCCGGGGTGCAGCACCCACTTGCCGTCGAAGCCCAGCGCCGCGGCCCGGTTGGCCACGCGGCGGAAGCCGTCGACGTCGCGGATCTGCAGGTAGGGGCCGTCGATGGCCTGCAGGTCGTTGGCCCGCGCGGCCATGAGGATCTGCATGAGGATGTAGTGGTAGGCGTCGCCCTCGGTGTAGCCGGGGGGCTGCTCGCCGACCACGAGCGACTTCATGTTGATCGAGGCCATGAAGTCGGCGGGGCCGAAGACGATGGTCTCCAGGCGCGGCGACGCCTCGGCGATCGCGACGACGTTGTTGAGCCCGCGGGCGTTCTCGATCTGCGCCTCGACGCCGATCCGACCGACCTCGAGGCCCATCGTCTTCTCGATCTGCGTGAGCAGGAGGTCGAGCGCGTGGACCTGCTCGGGCGTCTGCACCTTCGGCAGCATGATGGCGTCGAGGTTGGCCCCGGCGCCCTCGACGACCTCGGTGACGTCGCGGTAGGTCCACTCGGTGGTCCAGTCGTTGACGCGCACGACACGCGTCTTGCCCTCCCAGCCACCCTCGTTGAGGGCGGCCACGATCGTCTTGCGGGCCTCGGGCTTCACCAGCGGTGCGCAGGCGTCCTCGAGGTCCAGGAAGATCTGGTCGGCGGGCAGGGTGCGGGCCTTGTCGATGAACTTCTGGCTCGACCCCGGCACCGCCAGGCACGACCGGCGGGGGCGGTTCTCCACGCTCACTTGGCTGCTGACCTCCTCGTCGAGAGTTGCGCCGATGCTGGCACGCGTCTCCGCGCGGCATCGGGCGAGGTGGCGACCCTCTCACCCGTGACTCGATCCAGCTGCGCGTTAGCCTGCTGACGTGACAACCGCCATGACCAGGGTGTTCGTGGCGCGCATGGTCGGACTGCCCGTCCTGGGTCCGGACGGGGAACGCATCGGGCGCGTCCGCGACGCCGTCTGCGCGGTCTCGGTCGGACCCCGGCCGCCCCGGGTGCTCGGGCTCGTCGTCGGGGTCGGGTCCCGCCGGCGCATCTTCGTGCCGATGCTGCGGGTCACGGCGGTGGACGCCAACGCGGTGACGCTGGCGACGGGCCAGGTCAACCTGCGGGCGTTCGCGCAGCGCCCCAACGAGGTGCTCGTGGTCGGCGAGATGCTCGACGCCCGTGTCCGCGTCGTCGACCACGACGCCGACGCCCAGGTCGTCGACGTGCTCATGGAGCACCAGCGCAGTCGCGACTGGCTGGTCACCCGGCTCGCGGTCCGCGAGCTGGTCGGGCGGCTGGGCCGGCGCGGGCCGGTGCAGGTGCTGCCGTGGGCCGCGGTGTCGGGGCTGTCGCTCTCCGAGGAGGGCCAGGGCACCGAGCAGCTGCTGGCGACGTACGAGGACATGCGCCCGGCCGACGTCGCGCACGCGCTGATGGACCTGCCGCAGCGGCGGCGCCACGACGTCGCCGACGGCCTCGGCGACGGGCGGCTGGCCGACGTCCTCGAGGAGCTGCCGTCCGCCGAGCAGCAGGACCTCCTGCGTCACCTCACCACCGACCGCGCCGCCGACGTGCTCGAGGAGATGGACCCCGACGACGCCGCGGACCTGCTGGCCGACCTGCCCGGCGCCGAGTCCGAGGAGCTGCTGGGGCTCATGGAGCCGGAGGACTCGGAGCCGGTGCGCCGGCTGCTGACGTACTCGTCGGACACCGCGGGCGGCCTCATGACCCCGGAGCCGATCGTGCTGGCCCCCGGGGCGACGATCGCCGAGGCGCTCGCCCACGTCCGCAACCCCGACATCACCCCGGCGCTGGCGTCGATGGTGTTCGTGTGCCGCCCGCCGTCGGCCACGCCCACCGGGCGCTACCTCGGCTGCGTGCACGCCCAGCGGCTGCTGCGCGAGGCCCCGTCGGAGCTGGTGGCGGGCGTGCTCGACTCGGAGCTGACGCGCCTGGGCCCGGAGGCCTCGCTCGCCGAGGTCACCCGCTACTTCGCCACCTACAACCTGGTGTGCGGCCCCGTCATCGACGAGGGCGGGCACCTGCTGGGCGCGGTCACCGTCGACGACGTCCTCGACCACCTGCTGCCCGAGGACTGGCGCTCCCAGCCCGACCCCGAGCCCGCAGCACCCGCCCCCACCGCCGGAGGCGGCCGTGCCTGAAGCCACTTCCCGACGCCGGCTGGACCAGCCCGTCGGCACCGCACGGCTGCGCCTCGGCGTCGACGCCGAGTGGTTCGCCCGCGTCGCCGAGCGCCTCGCGCGGTTCCTCGGCACCGGCACGTTCCTGCTCTGGCAGTCGGTGATCGTGCTGATCTGGATCGTGCTGAACGTCTTCGCGCTCAGCCTGCAGTGGGACCCCTACCCGTTCATCCTGCTCAACCTGGCCTTCTCCACCCAGGCCGCGTACGCCGCGCCGCTGATCCTGCTGGCGCAGAACCGCCAGGACGACCGTGACCGCGTCTCCCTCGAGGAGGACCGCACGCGCGCCGGGCGGCTCTCGGCCGAGACCGAGTACCTGGCGCGCGAGCTGGCGTCGATGCGTCTGCAGCTCGGCGAGGTCGTCACCCGCGACTACCTGCGCGGCGAGCTCGAGCAGCGCGGCCCGCGCGGTGACGGGGAGCGGGGCGGCAAGGACCGGAACCTGGAGAAGACGGTGGGCAAGGCCGTCGACCGTGCCGTCGACCGTGCGGTGCACCGGGCGCTGGGCACCGCCGTGGAGGAGGCCCTGGTCCGCGTGCTCGAGCAGCGCGCGCCCACCGTGGACGGCGAACGCACCAACGGTCGGTGAGCCCCCGGTGAGCGGGGCGTGACGGGGGCCGCTCCCCGTGCGGGCGGGACCTGGGCACCGGGCACGTAGCATGGTGGTGAGCCGACGGGGCCGACGTGCCCCGTCCCCCGGTCTCCGCGTGGGCTTCCCCGGGACCGCCGTCCGCCGAGACATCGAGAAGGGTCCGATGGCCGCAGCACCGTCCGTCGACGCGATCCGGGCCGCCCTGGCCGGCGTCGAGGATCCCGAGATCCACAAGCCCATCACCGAGCTGGGCATGGTCAAGGACATCAACGTCCTCGACCACGGCAAGGTCGAGGTCGGCGTCTACCTGACCGTGGCCGGCTGCCCGATGAAGGAGACCATCACCTCCCGCGTCACCACCGCGGTGTCGGCGGTCTCCGGCGTCACGTCCGTCCTCGTCGACCTCGACGTCATGAACGACGAGCAGCGCCGCGAGCTGCGCAAGACGGTGCGCGGTGACGCCGACGAGCCGGTCATCCCGTTCGCCCAGCCCGGCTCGCTGACGCGCGTCTACGCCGTCGCGTCGGGCAAGGGCGGCGTCGGCAAGTCGTCGGTGACGGTCAACCTGGCCGCCGCGATGGCCGACCGCGGGCTGTCCGTCGGCGTGGTCGACGCCGACATCTACGGCCACTCGGTGCCGCGCATGCTCGGCACGGACGACCGGCCCACCAAGGTCGACGACATGATCATGCCGCCGCAGGCGCACGGCGTGAAGCTGATCTCGATCGGGATGTTCACCCCGGGCAACACCCCGGTGGTGTGGCGCGGGCCGATGCTCCACCGCGCGCTGCAGCAGTTCCTCGCCGACGTGTTCTGGGGCGACCTCGACATCCTGCTGCTCGACCTGCCCCCGGGCACGGGCGACATCGCGATCTCGGTGGCGCAGCTGATCCCCAGCGCCGAGCTGCTCGTGGTCACCACGCCGCAGCAGGCCGCGGCCGAGGTCGCCGAGCGCGCCGGGGCCATCTCGCTGCAGACCCGCCAGCGCCTGGCCGGTGTCATCGAGAACATGTCGTGGATGGACATGCCCGACGGCTCCCGCATGGACCTGTTCGGCACCGGCGGCGGCCAGCGGGTCGCCGACTCGCTGGCTCGCTCCGTCGGGGGCTCGGTGCCGCTGCTCGGCCAGATCCCGATCGACACCCGCCTGCGCGAGGGCGGTGACGCGGGCGTCCCGCTCGTGCTCACCCAGCCCGAGTCGCCGGCCGGCGCGGCCCTGCGCGCGGTCGCCGAGAAGCTCTCGGTGCGCTCGCGCGGCCTCGCGGGGATGTCGCTGAACATCTCCCCCGCGGGCCGCTGAGCCTGCGCGTCTAGTCGGGCCCGAGGAACTGCGGGTCGCCGGCGGGCGACGGTCCGCCGGCGGCCTGGTCCGGCAGCGGCCCGTCGTCGGCGGCCGCCCGGGCGACCTCGGGGTCGTCCTCGACGGCCGGGGCGACGTCGTCGCCGCCCGGCTCCGCCTCGAACGCCGCGATCTCCTCGCGGTCGGCCGGGGGCGTCGCCCGGTCGCCGGGCTCGCCCTCGTCGCTGCCGGTGTCCATGCCGCTGGTCAGGGCGGTGTCGTCGCCGCTCATCGGCGCTCCTCTCCTCGTGGAGCGACGCGGATACCCGCTCGGCGAGCGCCGGATCGGGGGAAGCGAAGGCGTCCCTCGCTGCGCGGGACGCAGCCGAGGCGTCCTTCGCTCCCCGCGAGGTGCCTCAGCGGTGCCCCCGCGCCCGGTACGCGGCGCGCTGGTTCTTGGTGATCGTCTTCCACTGCCCGCGACGCTCGGCCGCGAGCCGGGCGTCGGTGCGGGCGGCCGCCCACTCGTCCTCGCGCAGGAGCTTGCGGTAGGCCTCCCACCGCCGCGCGGGCAGCTGACCAGCCGTCACGGCCTCGCGCACCGCGCACCCGGGCTCGCGCTCGTGGGCGCAGTCCGCGAACCGGCACCCGTCCGCGAGCGCGACGACGTCGGCGAAGGCGCGGTCGATCCCCTCGGCCGCGTCGTGCAGGCCGACCGCGCGCAGCCCCGGGGTGTCGACCAGGACCCCGCCACCGCGCAACGGCACCAGCTCCCGGTGCACGGTCGTGTGGCGGCCCTTGCCGTCGCTCGCGCGGACCTCCCCGACGGCCATCACCGCCTCGCCGAGCAGGGCGTTGGCCAGCGTGGACTTGCCGGCTCCCGAGGGTCCGACGAGCACCGTGGTGCCCCGCGCCGCGGCGGCCACCTCGGCGAGGCCGTCGCCGGTGACGGCGCTGACGGGCAGGACGTCGACGCCCGGCGCGGCGATGGCCACGTCGGCGAGGGCGGCGAGGAGCACGTCGCCGTCGGCCCGGTCGATCTTGGTCAGGACGACGACGGGCACCGCCCCGCTCTCCCACGCCAGGGCGAGCAGCCGTTCGAGGCGGCCAGGGCGCAGATCCGCCTCGAGCGCGACGGCGACGAGCACCGTGTCGACGTTGGCGGCCAGCACCTGGCCCTCGGAGCGACCCGAGGCGACGGCGCGGGTGAGGGCGGTGCGGCGGGGCAGGAGCGCGGTGACGCGGGCGTCCGGGTCGAGGACGACCCAGTCGCCCACGGCCGGAGGCGTGTCACGGCCGGGGGCGGCGCGCACCCGGCCCTGCTCGGTGAGGACGTCGACGCGGCCGCGGTCGACGCGGGCGACGCGGCCGGGCAGGCGGCCGGCGTCGAGGTGCGGGAGCGCGAGCTGCGCCCAGGAGCCGTCCCAGCCGTAGGTGGACAGGACAGGAGAGAGAACGGAAGACACCGGAGGGGGACCCTTCGAGGAGAGAGGTCCCTGGCGCGCGTCACCGCGACGACGGGCCGGTGAGCGTCACCAGGGGGTGACGGCGACGGCGCCTGCATGGCGCCCGAACCGGGCGGCCACGGCATCTCCTCGATCAGGATGAACCAGGTACGGCGACCAGCATGACGCGCGGGCGCGGCCCGCACCAGCGGTATTTCAGGCCACCTGCAGCGAGCGCCGCGACAGGCCCCACATGTGCCCGTCGATGGCCGTGGTCACCGGGCCCTCGGGGTCGGTCGCCGCGCCGAGGGTGACGAACAGCGGCACGAAGTGCTCGGCGGTCGGGTGCGCGTACGGCATGCCCGGGGCCTGGTGGAAGCGGGACAGGGTCTCGAGGTCGCCGTGGTCGAGTGCCTCGGCGGCCCAGGCATCGAAGTCGCCCGTCCAGCCCGGGGTGGTCTGGCCGGCGAGCATCGCGCGGGTCAGGAACGGGAGCCCGTGGGTCATGAACCCGGAGCCGACGACGAGCACGCCCTCGGCGCGCAGCTCGCGCAGCCGGGCGCCGACGGCGAGCAGGCGCTCGGGGTCCTCGGTGGGCAGGCTCATCTGCAGGACGGGCACGTCGCCCAGGGGGTACATGACCTTGAGCGGGACCCAGGCGCCGTGGTCGAGTCCGCGGCGGGTGAGGTGCGGCGACGCGCCGTCGGGCAGCACCGCGGCGACGCGCGCGGCCAGCGCCGACGCGTCGGGCGTCGCGTAGGTCATGCGGGAGAAGCGCTCGGCGAAGCCGCCGAAGTCGTACACCAGCGGGGTGCCCGGCTCCGGGCTCGAGAGCGCCAGCGGCGCGGACTCCCAGTGCGCCGAGACGATGAGGATCGCGCGCGGGGTCGGCAGCCGGTCGGCCCACGCCCCGAGGCGCGCCATCCAGTCGGCGTCGTCGAACAGCGGCGGCGCGCCGTGGCTGACGTAGAGCGCGGGCAGCGGCCCGTCCTCCGGGGTCCAGGGCGCGCGGCGGGCGGCGCGCTCCCGCGCGGCGGGCTCGAAGGCGTCGAAGGCCGCGCCGGGGTGGGCGGTGGCGAACGGGTCCATGGTGTCTCCCTTGATGCTTCAACCACGAACCGTACGCGACAAGGGTTGAAGCATCAAGTAAAGTGGACGCCATGGACGAGGGGCCCTGGCTGGACCACGACGAGCAGCGGGCGTGGCGGCGCACCGCGGCGGTGATGACGCTGCTGCCCGCGGCACTGGACGCCCAGCTCCAGCGCGACGCCGGGCTGACCCAGTTCTCCTACCTCGTGCTGGCCATGCTCTCGGAGGAGCCGGGGCGCACGCTACCGATGAGCTCGCTCGCCGCCACGGTGAACTCGTCGCTCTCCCGGCTCTCGCACGTGGTGGCCCGGCTCGAGCAGCAGGGCTGGGTGCGCCGCGAGCCGTCGCCCGAGAGCGGGCGCGTCACCGTCGCGCGCCTGACCGACGCGGGCCTGGAGAAGGTCGTGGCGACCGCACCCGGCCACGCCGCGGAGGTCCGCCGCCTGATCTTCGACGCGCTGGACGACGAGGGCGTCGCCTCGCTGGCCTGCGTCACGGCCGCGATCCTCGGGCGGCTGGATCCCGCGGGTGGACTGCGGGCGAATCCCCTGCGTCACGAGACGGGTGATCGACCCGCCACGGGGTGATGTCCGGCGGCACGCCCTTGGTCCGCGCGCACGGCCGGGCGTGCACCGGGAAGCGGCCGCCGAGCCGGTCGCGCGTCGTGCTCGACACGCACACCTCGCCCGGTCCGGCGATGTCGGTGATCCGGGCGGCGATGTTGACGTCGCGCCCGTAGTAGTCGCCGCCGAGCTGCTGGGGCCGGCCGACGTGCACGCCCGCCCGCAGGTGCAGGCGGTGCCCGTCCACCTCGAGCTGCTCGACGGCGTCGCGGGCCGCGAGGGCCACCTCGACGGCGTCCTCGGCGCTCGGGAGCACAGCCATCAGCCCGTCGCCGAGGCGCTTGACGACGCGCCCGCGCCGGCGCACGAGCGGCTCCACCTCGGCGCCCACCCGCCGCAGCGCACGCACGGCGACGTCGTCGCCGACCTCGAGCGTCCAGTCGGAGAAGCCGGCGAGGTCGGTGAACAGCACCGCGAGGTGCTCGTCGCTCTGCTGCTCGTCGACCCCGGCGTGCGCCTGCCACACCTGCAGCGCGGTCAGCCCGACCTCGCGCAGCACGCTGGGGCGGGTCGCCGCCAGCGGCGCGAGCTGGGCGGCGAGGCGCCCGACGGCGTCGTCGCCGGTCGAGAGCGGGTCGCCGTACGCCGCGTCGCCGGGCAGCCGTGACCGGGCCCACTCGAGCGCGGCGAGCAGGCGCGGGTCGCTGTCGACGCGGTGCGCCGCGAGCAGGAGGCTGCGGCGCACGGGATCTCCCTGTCGCCCGAGCACGTTACCGACGGTATCGGCTATCTCGCCGTGGCCCGGGGTCCCGCGCGACTTCGTGAGCAGGGGCACGGGGACGCAACCCGGCCCCGCGTCCCGGCGCGTCAGGTCGCGTCGGGGTCGAGCGGGGCGATCTCGCCGGGGCCGAGCGGGCGCCGGTCGGCGGCCGGGCGCGGGGCCGTCGGGGTGGCCGGCGCGGGCACCGGGTCGGACGCCGCGGGCAGCGGGGCCGCGGGCGTGCCCGGGGTGGGCGACCCGCTCCAGGTGCCGTCCGCGGGCGGGTCGGTGAACAGGTGCTGGCGCACGGCGCGGCGGGGGTCGAGGTCGCGCACCGACCGCAGGTCCTCCAGCGGCTTGCGCAGCTCGTCGAACTCGGGGCCGAGCTCGTTGCGCAGCTGGTCGCGGGCGCCGGTGGCGTAGTCGCGGATCGTCCGCACGGTGCTCGCGACCCAGGCCGCGGCCGCGGGGAGGCGCTCGGGCCCGAGCACGAACAGCCCGACGAGGAGCAGGACGAGGAGCTCGGGCCAGCCGATGTTGTCGAACACGGCGCCCCTAGAGGGTGACCTGCAGCGTCAGCGGGCGGCCCTGCCGCACGACGCCGAGGGTGATCACCGAGCCCGGGAGGTGGTCGCGCACGGCGACCACGAGCTCGTCGGCCGAGGCGATCGCACGGTCGTCGACGCGCAGGACCACGTCGCCCTCCAGCAGCCCGGCGTTCGACGCGGGCCCGCCCTGGCGCACGTTGAGCACCTGGGCGCCGTCGGCGTTGCCGTCGGTCACCGACTTGGCGTTCACCCCGAGGTCGCTGTGGGTGTAGCCGCCGGTGCGGATGATCGACTCGGCGATGACGCGGACGTCGTCGATCGGGATGGCGAAGCCGAGGCCGATCGAGCCGCCCTCGCCGCCGCCCAGCGTGCGGATGGCGGTGTTGATGCCCACGACGGCGCCGGTGGTGTCGACCAGCGCGCCCCCGGAGTTGCCCGGGTTGATCGCCGCGTCGGTCTGGATCGCGTCGATGACGGGGTTGGCCTCGGCCGACTCGGCGTCGAGGCGCACCGGGCGGTCGATCGAGCTGACGATGCCCTCGGTGACCGTGCCGGCCAGGCCCAGCGGCGAGCCGATCGCGATGACGCCGTCGCCCGCGCGCAGATCCGACGAGCGCCCGAGCTGGGCGACGACGGGGTTGGCGAGGTCGACCTTGACCACGGCGACGTCGGTCTGCGGGTCGCGGCCGACCACGCGGGCGGGGGCGCGCAGCCCGGAGGCGAAGACCGCCTCGAGCGTCGCGCGGGGGTCGGTGGCCGCCAGCTCGACGACGTGGTTGTTGGTGACGATGTAGCCGTCGGGGCTGAGCACGACGCCCGAGCCGGTGCCGCCGCTGGTGCCGGCCTGCAGCTCGAGGGACACGACGGCCGGCGTGACCCGCCCGGCGATGTCGGCCACGGAGCCCGGCGGGCGCTCGCGGCCGGCGGCCACCGGGGTCAGCGTGGCGCCCGGGTCGACGAGGCTGTCGGCGCCGCCGGCGACCGCCCAGCCGACGACGCCACCGACCCCGCCCAGCACCAGCGCGACCACGGCGAGCAGGGCCAGCGCGGTGGGCTGCACGCGCCGGCCGAGCAGCAGCTCGCGCGCGGAGAGGCGGGGACCGACGGGCGGGGTGCTGGTGCGCGGCGCCGACTCGCCCAGCGCGGGACCGCCGAGCTCGGCGCCGGCGTCGGGGTCGCGCCAGGGGTCGGCGGTCGCGCCGTCGCCGGCCCAGGAGTCGGCGGGGGCGTCGTCGTCGACCGCGGGCCGGTCGGGCCGCTGCAGCGACGTGCCCGTGCCGGCCGGGGGCCGCCCGAACGCCGCCGCCAGCGCGGGGGCCGGAGTGTCGCCGCAGCCCGGGCGGGACGTGCGCACCGTGTCGCCCGCGCGCCCACCGAACGCGCCCTGCACGCCCGAGGGCCGGCCGAACACCGCGGCCAGCTCGTGCTCGCCGCCGTGGCCGTTGGGGTGGCCGTTGCCGTGCCCGTTGGCGTGGCCGTTGTCGTGGCCGTTGTCGTGGCGCTGCCCGCTGCCGTGGCCGTTCGTGGCGCGGGCGTCGTGGCCGTTGGTCGCGTGCCCGTTCGTCGCGTGCCCGGGGGTGGGCTCGTCGCGCGGGGCGTCGGCGTCACCCGCGTCCCGGGTCACCGGCCCCCTGGTCGGGCCGCCCCGCGGATCCGTCGGCCCCGTCATCGCGTCCCCCGGACGGAGGTGGGCAGGCTCGTGGTGCTCATCGCCCCTCCACCGTAGAGCCTCGCGGCCGGGCCCGCGTCGACACGGTCACAGCCTGCGACCGGCGGGGTGAAGGAGCCGTCAGCCCGTCACGGAGCGCCGGGGCCGCGCAGCCCCGGGCCGGTGCGGGCCGTGTCGGTGACGCCGGCGGTGAGGTCGGCCGGGGCCGTCGTGGTGGGCCGGACGGCCGCACCCGCGGGGAGCCCGGAGCCGGTGCCGTCGGCCACCACGGCCGGGCCGGTGAACGCGACCAGCGCGGCGGCGCCGACGACCACGCCGGACCCGACCGCGACGGGCAGGCCGAACGCCCGCCGCCGGCCGCGACGGGCCCGTGCGGGGGCGGCGTCGGCCGCGATCTCGCCACCGTCGACCGGGACCACCAGCGAACCGTCCGGGCCGACGGACAGGCCCGCGGGCGCCGACGGCAGCGACGCCGCGTCGGGGATGGAGCGCAGGGCGCGGAGCAGCGCACTCGGCACGGCGGGGCACTCGGCGGACTGCACGCGACGGCGCGCCTGGCGCTGCGCGGCGACCTCGCCGGCGCAGCTCAGGCACCGGTCGACGTGTGCGGCGGCGCGGTGGGCGGGGCCGGGCGGGAGCTCGTCGTCGACGAAGGCGACGACGGCGTCGAGCGCGAGGTGGCCCGCCTCGGTGAACCGCCGCGTCCAGCCCGAGCCCCCGGGGCTCCCGGAGATCATGCCGGGCTCCCGGTGCGTGTCGACCCCAGGCGCTCGGCCGCCCGGGACTCGAGCGCGGAGCGCAGGGCCTGGCGCCCGCGGTGGATGCGACTCCTCACGGTCCCCAGTTTGACACCCAGCGTCGCCGCGATCTCCTCGTACGACAGTCCTTCCACGTCACAGAGCACGACGGCGGCGCGGAACTCGGGCGCGAGCGCGTCGAGGGCGGCCTGCAGGTCGGGGTCGAGGTGGGCGTCGGACCACACCTGCTCGGGGTCGGGGCCGCCGCCGGGCAGGCGGTCGGTGTCCTCGGGCAGGCCCTCCATCCGCAGGCGGGCGCGGCGCCGGACCATGTCGAGGAAGAGGTTGGTGGTGATGCGGTGCAGCCAGCCCTCGAACGTGCCGGGCTTGTAGCCCGCGAGCGAGCGGAAGACGCGGATGAACGTCTCCTGCGTCAGGTCCTCGGCGTCGTGGGCGTCGCCGGTGAGGCGGAACGCGAGGCGGTAGACGCGGTCGGCGTGCTGGCGCACGACGTCGTCCCATGTGGGCGGGAGGAACGGGGCGTCCCCGTCGGCGACCTCGGCGAGCTCCGGCCGGTCGAGCACCGCGGTGGCACCGGGGAGCGCGGCGGCGGGGGCAGAGCGGTCGGCCATCGGGGTGCGGCTCCTCGGTCGTCCTCGCGCCGGTCGGGGGGCCCGGCGTCGTGGCTCCACCCTGGCGGGTGGGGATGTCACGGAGGTGAGGTCGCGCTGAGAGACGCCTGAGTTTCCGGGCGCAGGGGTGTGACCCCCGACCGGGTGCGTCGACGGGGCGGCGCGGCACGCCGGTCCCGGCGCGCCGACGATCTAGCCTGCGTCGATGGCGACGGGACGCCCGGGTGGGCCCGGGGGGCGCGGCGGGACCGTGCGCGGCACGCCCCGTGCCCTGCGCGCGGTGCGTCGCGCCGGGGAGCAGGCCGCCGACGCCGCAGCCGACCCGGCGTCGGACGCGCCGGCCGGCCCGGACGCCCGCGCCGCGAGCCGGCTCGTCGACCGCGCCGCGGCCTTCGTCGTGGAGGACGAGGTGCTCGCCGGGCTGCGCGAGCGCTCGGCCGCCCAGGGCGTGGTGCCCGTCGCCCCGGCCACGGCCGCCGCCCTGACCTTCCTCGCGGCGTCCACGCGGGCGCGCGCCGTCGTCGAGATCGGCACCGGGCTGGGCCTGGGCACCGTCGCCCTGCTGCGCGGGATGCCGGCCGACGGCCTGCTGACCAGCATCGACACCGACGGGGCGCGCCAGGCACAGGCCCGCGCGACGTGCGTGGAGGCGGGGTTCGGGGCCGGGCGCGTCCGGATGATCACCGGCTCGTCGCGCCAGGTACTGCCCAAGCTCTCCGACGCCGGGTACGACCTCGTCGTGGTCGACGGCGCCACCACCGACTTCCCCCGGGACCTCGAGGCCTCGCTGCGGCTGCTGCGCCCCGGCGGGGTCGTGGTGCTCGACGACGTCCTGTGGCAGGGCCGGGTGGCCGACCCCGTGCGCCGCGAGGCCGTCGCCGGGGCGCTGCGGGAGACGGTGCGCGCGGTGCGCGAGGACGAGCGCCTCGTGCCGCTGCTGCTGCCCGTGGCCGACGGGCTGCTCTGCGCGGCCCGCCGCTGAGGCTCAGCCCCGCGCGGCGCAGAACTCCACGAGCGTGCGCGTCGCGAAGCCCGTGGCGCCCTTGGCGACCTCCTCGTGCGGGCCGTCGCAGCGCGCCGGCCCCGCGATGTCGAGGTGGAGCCACGGCCGCCCGGCGGTGAAGCGGCGCAGGAACAGCGCGGCGGCGATGCCGCCGGGCCCGCCGGGGATCTGGCGCACGTCGGCGATCGCCGAGTCGACGTCGGGATCGAGGTCGGCGGTCAGCGGCATCGGCCACCACGTCTCCCCCGTCGCCGCGCCGGCCTCGACGAGCGCGGTGCGCAGGGTGGGCGAGCTGGCGAAGACCCCGCCGGTGCGCACGCCGAGGGCGACCTTCATCGCCCCGGTGAGCGTGGCGACGTCGACCACGACGTCGGGCGCGAGCTCGTCGAGGGCGTAGGCGATCGCGTCCGCGAGCACCATGCGCCCCTCGGCGTCGGTGTTGGTGACCTCGGTGGTGGTGCCGCCGCGGTGCCGCACGACGTCGCCGGGGCGGTAGGCCGACCCCGAGACGTGGTTCTCGGCGAGCGGCACGAGCCCGGTGACGCGCACCGGGACCCGCAGCCGCGCGAGGGCGCGCAGCGCACCGACGACCGCCGCGCCGCCGGAGCAGTCGGTGCGCATGTCGGCCATGCCGGCGTTCGGCTTGATCGAGATGCCGCCGGTGTCGAACGTGATGCCCTTGCCCACCAGCACGACGTGCTCGCCCGTGGCGTCCGGCGGCGACCAGGTCAGCTCCATCAACCGCGGCGGGCGCGACGAGCCGCCCCCGACCGCCAGGACCCCGCCGAAGCCCTGCTCGGCGAGCCAGGCCTCGTCGCGGACGGTCACGCCGAGGTCCTCGGCGTCGGCGAGGAGCTCGGTGGCGGTGGTGGCGAACCAGTCGGGCGACTTGGTGCCCGAGGGCGTGTCGGCGAGGTCGCGGGCGCGGGCGGTGGCGGCGGCGAGCTCGACGGCCCGGTCGACGGCGTCGCGGTGCTCGGCGGGGACGTCGAGGTGCACCCGCAGCGCCGGCCGGGTGTCGGACCGCACGATGAAGCGGTGCGAGCCCAGGACGACGCCGAGAGCGAGCGCCGCCCAGTCGGTGGCCGTGTCCGGGGCGTCGGTGGGCCGGTCGGGGCGCAGGACGGCGACGCGGGGGTCGCTCTCGCGCAGCGCCGCGGCGGGGACGTCGCGCAGGGCCCGGACGGCGGCGGCGCCGGCGGCGCGCCAGTCGCGCTCGCGGCCCTCGCCGACGCCGACGATCCACCCCGCGGGCGGCGGCCCGGTCAGCGCGGTGACGGCGCCGGCGGAGGGCTTCCACCCGGGTGGGGCGCCGTCGACGACCTCCTCGGGCGCGGGGTCGTCAATATCGGTGTCGTTGTCGGTGTCGGTCGCCTGGTCGCGACGACGCCACCGCAGCTCGGCGGCACCGTCGGGCCCCTCGGACCCGGTGGTGACCAGCTCGGCGAGCGGGGTGGGCAGCGCGGGCGCGGCGAAGGGCGGCGCGCCCCCGTCCGCCTCCGGGCCGACGGGGGCGCCGCGGCCGCCGCGTGTCGGGGTGCTCAGCCGACCACGCCCTGCAGTGCCTCCCGCAGGTCGCCCGCCTCGTCCGCGGTCATCTCGACGACGAGGCGCCCCCCACCTTCGAGCGGCACGCGCATCACGATGCCGCGCCCCTCCTTGGTGACCTCGAGGGGACCGTCGCCGGTCCGGGGCTTCATGGCCGCCATGTCGTGCTCCCTCCGCGAGCTGCGTCGTCCCCGCCCCCGTCACCCGCACGGGGGTCCGGGGAGCGAGCGCCGTGTGACAGGCGACGATTCTTCACCATGCGCCCGACGGGCACGACACCGGAGCGATCATCCGGGCGTGTCCGCCCCGGTCAGGGGCGCTCGGGCGCCCCGGTGGCCACCGCGCGAAAGCACCCCGCGACGTGGTCGTCGACCATCCCGGTCGCCTGCATGAGCGCGTAGCACGTGGTCGGGCCGACGAACCGGAACCCGCGGGCGCGCAGCGCCTTGGCCATCGCGGCGGACTCCGGGGTCGTGGCCGGGACGACGTCGCCCGTCGGCGGCGCCGTGCGGGGCGGCGGCGCGAACGACCACAGCAGCGTGTCCAGGTCCTCGCCACGCTCGGCGAGGGCCAGCACGGCGCGTGCGTTGGCGATCGTCGCCTCGATCTTGGCGCGGTTGCGGACGATGCCGGCGTCGGTGAGCAGGCGCGCGACGTCGTCGTCGCCGAACGCGGCCACCGCCTCCGGGTCGAACCCGGCGAAGGCGGCGCGGAACGCGGGGCGCTTGCGCAGCACGATCAGCCACGACAGCCCCGACTGGAACGCCTCGAGGCTGATCCGCTCGAACAGGGCGTCCCGCCCGCGCAACTCCCGGCCCCACTCGGCGTCGTGGTACTCCGCGAGCAGGCCCTCCCCCGCGCCCCAGGGGCAGCGGCCGACGCCGTCAGCGCCGACGACGGCCGCGGTCACGCCGAGGTCACCGGGCGCTCCGCTCGCAGCGGCGGGCCAGCTCGTCGAGCGAGCGCTGCACGCCCCAGGCGAAGGCGGGCTTGACCAGCGGCCAGCCCAGCGCCCCGAGCACGCCGAGCGGGAGGTCGAGCTGCTCGCCCCACACGAACGTCGAGGCCTCGCGGCCGTCCGGGGTGCGGCGCTCGACGACGCTGAACACGCCGCTGCCCCGCACGACGCGGCCGGTGTGGCGGACGGTGGCGCGGTGCGGCGGGTCCCAGCCGACGATCTCCATGGTGTCGGTGACGCCCAGCGGCCCGGCGCCCGTGGTCGCGGCCAGCTCGGAGCCGATGCTCGTGCCGTCGCCCTTCGTCACCCGCACCCGGGTGCCGAGCATCCACTCGCCCTGCGACTCCCAGTCGGTGACCTCGGCCCACACCGTCTCGACCGGTGCGTCGACGTCGACCGACACCGTGATCTCCCGCCGGGCCATGCCGGCCTCCCTGCTCCCGCGTGTCCCCGTGGCTCAGCGCCGCGGGCCGTCGACGCCGGTCATTCCCCGCCCCGGAGCCGGCGAAGCGCCGGACGACGCGCTCCGGGCCTGCTCGGCGCGCACGGTCGGGTCGGTGGGGGCCGGGTCGTCGACCTCGCGCGCGGCGTGGCCGTTGGCCCGTGACGCCGGGGTGGACTCGGCGGCGGGCTCAGGGGCGGGCTCGGGGGCGGCGCCCTCCATCGCCTCGACGCGGGCGCGCAGGGCGTCGACCTCGGCGGCGAGGCGCTCGAGGGCCCAGTCGACCTCGCTGCACTTGTAGCCGCGCAGCGCCTGCTGGAAGCGCAGGTCGCGGACGTCGCCGCCGGTGAGGTCGCGGGCGGGCAGCCGCGTGGGCGTCGCGCCCGGCGGCATGGGGGCGAGCTCCTCGCCGCGACCGAAGACGAAGGCCGCCACCAGGTAGACCGCGGCGGCCACGAGGCCGACCACGATGACGTACACCAGCGCGCTGCCCATGGGGTCCGATCGTAGGTGGTGCCGGGTCAGGGTCCGGTGGCCCGCAGGGTGGCCAGGGGCGGGCGGTCGCTCGTCGCCACCTCCTGCTCGTCGGGCAGCCAGTCGCCGTCGACGGGCACGAACTGGGTCAGCGCGTCGCTGCCGGGGTGCCCGGGCACGCAGCGGCGCAGCACGGCGTCGAGGACCTCGGCGGCGGTCGCGCCCAGGGCGCGCAGGCCGCGGTGGCGGTGCTTGCGCACGCCGAGGTCGACCTGGGCGATCGCGTCGAGCCCGCGCTCGCGGTGGGTGTCGATCAGCAGGCCGATCTCGACGCCGTAGCCGGCGGCGAAGGGCAGCGACTCGAGCAGCTCGCGGGTGCCGGCGTACTCGCCACCGAGGGGCTGGACGACACCGGAGAGCTCGGGGCACAGGGCGGCGAGCGCGGGCCGGGCAGTGAGCTCGGTGACCCGGCCGCCGCCGGTGAGGGTGGCGTCGTCCTCGGCCATCCCAGAAGACGGAAGCCGCAGGGGCCGGTGGTAGAAGCCCTTGACCAGGGCCACGCCGTCGACGGTGAGCAAGGGCCCGAGCAGGTTGACGACGAAGCCGGGCCCGAGGTCGACGAGGTCGGAGTCGAGGAACACGACGAGATCGCCGGACGAGGCGGCGAGCGAGCGCCACAGCACCTCGCCCTTGCCCGGGCGCACCGGGACCTCGGGCAGCACGGCGTCGCGGGGCACCACCCGCGCGCCGGCCCGCCGGGCGCGCTCGGCGGTGGCGTCGGTGGAGCCCGAGTCGACGACGACGAGCTCGTCGACGAGCGTGCCCAGCAGCGGGCGCACGGCGTCGACGACCCCGCCGACCGTGGCCTCCTCGTCGAGCGCGGGCAGCACGACCGAGACGGTGCGCCCGCGCTTGGCGGCCACGAGGTCGTCGGCGCTCCACGGCGGGCGGACCCACGTCCGCCGCGCGAACCAGTCCTCGGTCGCCGCCCTCACTCGGCGCTCCGCACTCGTGAGCGCTTGTCCGCGCCAGGGCGCGGACAAGCGCTCACGAGGCCGCTAGGCCAGAGCACGGACGGTCCTGACCGGGGCGCGGTCGCCGCGGATCGCCGACACCATGTCGACGACCCGGCGGGTGGCGGCCACCTCGTGCGCCCGGAACATCCGCGCACCCGCCCGGGCGGCCACCGCCGTCGCGGCGAGCGTGCCCTCGAGGCGCTCGGTGACCTCGGTGGTGCCGAGGGTCTCGCCGATGAAGTCCTTGTTCGACAGCGCCATGAGCACCGGGCGCCCGAGCGCGACGAGCTCGTCGAGACGGCGCAGCAGCTCGAGGCCGTGGAACGTGTTCTTGCCGAAGTCGTGGGTCGGGTCGACGAGGATCCGCGCCGGGTCGACGCCCGCGCGCTCGTGGGCCTCGGCCTGCCGCGTGACCTCCGCGATGACGTCGGCGACCACGTCGGCGTAGCGCACGCGGTGCGGGCGGGTGCGGGGCACCGCTCCCCCGGTGTGCGAGCAGACGATGCCCACCCCGAACTCGGCGGCGACCTCGCCGAGGTGCGGGTCCACGCCGGCCCAGGTGTCGTTGATCAGGTCCACGCCCGCCGCGCACACCTCGCGCGCGACCTCGCTGCGCCACGTGTCGACGCTGATCGCGACGTCCGGGTGCCGCGCGCGCACGGCCTCGACGGTGGGCAGCACCCGGCGCAGCTCCTCGGCCGCGTCCACCCCGGGCCCGGGCCCGGCCTTGACCCCGCCGACGTCGATGACGTCCGCGCCATCGGCCACGGCCCGGTCCACCGCCTCCAGCGCGGCGGCGGGGTCCCACGCGGCGCCGCGGTCGTAGAACGAGTCGGGCGTGCGGTTGACGATCGCCATCACCGCGATGCGCCCGTCGGCGGGCAGCAGCGGGCGCGCCGGCATCACCGCGGTCCCGGCGCGGACGTCGTCGCCGGGGCCAGCGCGTCGAGGGCCTCGTCGACCGTCTCGACGCGCACCACGCCGGACATGCCGCGGTCGGTGACGAAGCCGGTGGGGCGCAGGCCGTCGAGCCAGGCGAACAGCGGGTCGTAGTGGCCGTCGGGGTCGAGCACGACCACCGGCTTGTCGTGCATCCCGAGGGCGTGCGAGGTCCACGCCTCGAACAGCTCCTCGAGCGTGCCCAGCCCGCCCGGCAGCGCGAGCACCCCGTCGCTGCGCTCGTCCATCTCGCGCTTGCGGGTGCGCATGTCGGCGACGACGACCAGCTCGTCGGCGTCGTCGTCGGCGACCTCCTCGGCCACCAGCGCCTCGGGGATGACCCCCACCGTGTGCGCCCCGCCCGCGCGGGCGGCCCGGGCGACGGCGCCCATCATCGACACCCGTCCGCCGCCGGAGACGAGCGACCAGCCGCGGGCGGCGATCGCCGTCCCCACCGCCGCGGCGAGGTCGATCGCCGCGTCGGGCACCGGGCCGGACGCGCAGAAGACGCAGATCCTCACGAGCCCACGGCTTCCCGGAAGCCCTCCTCGACGATCGCGAGGACCTCGTCGATGTCGTCGGTCAGGTGGATGAGGTCGACGTCGCTGCGGCTGATCGTGCCCGCCGAGACGGCCGGGCCCGCGAGCCACTCGACGAGCCCGCCCCAGTACTCGGTGCCCAGCAGCACGACGGGGAAGCGGGTGACCTTGCCGGTCTGGACGAGCACGAGGGCCTCGAACAGCTCGTCGAGCGTGCCGAACCCGCCGGGCAGGCAGACGAACGCCTGCGCGTACTTCACGAACATCGTCTTGCGGGCGAAGAAGTAGCGGAAGCCCACGCCGAGGTCGACCCACGGGTTGAGCCCCTGCTCGAACGGCAGCTCGATGCCCAGGCCCACCGACAGGCCGCCGGCCTCGGACGCCCCGCGGTTCGCGGCCTCCATCACCCCCGGCCCGCCGCCGGTGATGACGGCGTAGCCCGCGCGCGCCAGGGCCCCGCCGAGCGCGACGCCGCGCTCGTACTCGGGGTGGTCGACCGGCGTGCGCGCCGAGCCGAACACCGTCACCGCGCGGGGGATCTCGGCGAGCACGCTGAAGCCCTCGACGAACTCGGCCTGGATGCGCTGCAGGCGCCAGGCGTCGGAGTGCACCCAGTCGGCGGGGCCGCGCGAGTCCAGCAGGCGCTGGTCGGTGGTGGAGCTCAGGCGCGCCGGGTCGCGGTGTTGCGGGCGGCGCTTGTCGATCGTCGTGGGGCGGGGCGCGGTGGCGTCCCGGCCCGCCGGGTCGTCGTGGAGCAGGTCGTTCCTCGACGGCCCCGCACGGTCGAGCTCCGCTTCGCTCCGTCTCCCCGTCATGACCCCGAGCCTAGGAGCCCCACCCGAACGGGGCCCGGCCGTGGGGCGTCCACCGGGTGTTTGGGCACCGCGGGCCCGTGGGACCCGTTGGTTGAACCTGCAACAGAAGTCGGACGAGGAGGGCCACTCTTGGCCACGGTCACGCCCAAGGTCTCGATCATCTACTACAGCTCCACCGGCACGATCCACGCGCTGGCGCAGGAGTACGCGAAGGGCCTCGAGAACGCGGGCGCCGAGGTGCGCATCCGCAAGGTGCACGAGCTCGCGCCGCCGGAGGCCATCGCGTCCAACGAGGCCTGGCAGAAGCACGCCGAGGAGACGAAGGACGTCCCCGAGGCCACCGCCGACGACGTGCTGTGGGCCGACGCCGTGGTGTTCGGCACGCCGACCCGCTACGGCAACGTCACCGCGCAGCTCAAGCAGTTCATCGACACGCTCGGCCCGCAGTGGGCCCAGGGCCAGCTCGCCGACAAGGTCTACTCGGGGTTCACCTCGACCTCGACCCCGCACGGCGGCCAGGAGTCGACCCTGCTCGCGCTGTACAACACGTTCCACCACTTCGGTGGCATCACGGTGACGCCGGGCTACACCGACCCGATCCAGTTCACCACCGGGAACCCCTACGGCCCGTCGCACGTCGACGGCCAGGGCTCGATCCCGATCTCGGACGACACGCGCCACGCCACGCAGTACGCGGGCCAGCGCATCGCCACGATCACCCGCC
Organism: Actinomycetospora sp. CA-101289; assembly: GCF_050955895.1. Classification (NCBI taxonomy): domain Bacteria; kingdom Bacillati; phylum Actinomycetota; class Actinomycetes; order Pseudonocardiales; family Pseudonocardiaceae; genus Actinomycetospora; species Actinomycetospora sp. CA-101289. Next base: position 4,849,068 of record NZ_CP192093.1, read on the forward strand.
AGCTCGTCGCCGGCCGCGCCGAGGTCGCCGCGGTCTAGGCCGTTCGCCAGGTCCGGGTTGTCAGCGGAGCGGCTCCGCAGACGTTGAGTGTCTGCGGCGCCGCTCCGCTGACGTTCCCCGTTGCCCCGGTCAGGCGCGGGTCAGGTACGCGCGCAGGACGTCGCAGGCCGCCGTGACGGCCTCGACGGGCACCGACTCCTCGCGGGTGTGGGCGAGGTTCGGGTCGCCGGGGCCGAAGTTCAGCGCCGGGATGCCGAGCGCCGCGAACCGGGACACGTCGGTCCAGCCGTACTTGGCCACCGGCGTGGTCCCGGTCGCCGCGACGAAGTCCGCCGCCGCCGGCTCGCCGAGCCCCGGCAGCGCCCCCGGCGACGCGTCGGTCTCGGTGAGGTCGAACCCCTCGAGCACCCCCGCCACGTGCGCGCGGGCGTCGTCGAGCGAGCGGTCGGGCGCGAAGCGGAAGTTGACGGTCACCTCGCACGCGTCGGGCACGACGTTGCCCGCGACGCCGCCGGCGATCCGCACCGCCTGCAGGCCCTCGCGGTAGCGGCAGCCGTCGATGTCCACCTCGCGCGCCTCGTAGGACGCCAGCCGCGCCAGCACCGGCGCCGCCGCGTGGATCGCGTTCTCCCCCAGCCACGACCGCGCCGAGTGCGCGCGCCGCCCGTGCGTGCGCACCACCACGCGCAGCGTGCCCTGGCACCCCGCCTCGACCTGGCCGGACGTCGGCTCGCCGAGCAGCGCGAGGTCGGCGTCGAGCCAGTCGCGGTGCTCGCGCTCGAGGCGCCCGAGCCCGTTGCGCGCCGCCTCGACCTCCTCGCAGTCGTAGAGCACCAGCGTCACGTCGTGCGCGGGTTCGGTGAGCGCCGCGGCGAGGTGGGTCATCACGGCGACGCCCGACTTCATGTCGCTGGTCCCGCAGCCGAACAGCGTGCCGCCCTCGCGCCGCGACGGGACGTTGTCGGCGATCGGCACGGTGTCGAGGTGCCCGGCCAGCAGCACCCGCCGCGCCCGGCCCAGCCGTGTGCGCGCGAGCACCGCGTCGCCGGAGCGCAGCAGCTCCAGGTGCGGCGCCTGGGCCGCCAGCGCGGCCGCCACGGCGTCGGCCAGCGCGGCCTCGTCGCCGGAGACGCTCGGCACGTCGACCAGGGCGGCGGTCAGCGACACCGGGTCGGCGAGCAGGTCGAGGGTCACGGGTGGGGCGCTCACGACCCGCGAGGCTAACCGGGGCGTTCGGTCGGTGACGTGCGGCGTCCGCCCGGGCCGCTAGCCTGGCGCGCGATGAGCACCACCACCCGCGCCCTCGGCGTCGGCCTGGCCACCGTGGCCGCCGACGGCACCGTCCTCGACACCTGGTACCCGCTGCCCGAGCTCGCGGACGAGGCGGACGGCATGGCCGCCGAGCCGGGCACGGTCCAGGTCCCGGCGTCCGAGCTGGAGCCCTCGCTGGTCGACGTCCTGGGCAGCGACCCGGACCGCGGCGTCGAGGTCGTCGCGGTGCGCACCGTCGCCGACCTCACCGGCCCGCCCGCGTCGGCCTACGACGTCTACCTGCGCCTGCACCTGATCTCGCACCGGCTGGTGCGCCCGCACGGCGTCGACCTCACGGGCATCTTCGGCCACCTGGCCAACGTGGTGTGGACCAACCACGGGCCCTGCCCGGTGCCCGAGTTCGAGCGCACCCGCGCCCGCCTGCGCGCCCGCGGCCCGGTGACGATCTACGCGGTGGACAAGTTCCCGCGCATGGTCGACTACGTGATCCCGTCGGGCGTGCGCATCGGCGACGCCGACCGCGTGCGCCTCGGCGCGCACCTGGCGTCGGGCACCACGGTGATGCACGAGGGCTTCGTCAACTTCAACGCCGGCACGCTCGGCACGTCGATGGTCGAGGGCCGCATCTCCGGCGGCGTCGTCGTCGGCGACGGCTCCGACGTGGGCGGCGGCGCGTCGATCATGGGGACGCTCTCCGGCGGCGGCAAGGAGACCATCGCGGTCGGCGAGCGCTGCCTCATCGGCGCCAACGCCGGCCTGGGCATCTCGCTCGGCGACGACTGCGTCGTCGAGGCCGGCCTCTACGTCACCGCGGGCACCCGCGTCACGCTCGACGACGGCAGCGTCGTCAAGGCCGTCGAGCTCTCCGGACGCCCCGGCCTGCTCTTCCGCCGCGACTCGACCACCGGGGCTGTGCACGCCCTGCCGCGCAGCGAGGGCGCCCGGGTCGAGCTGAACGACGCCCTCCACAAGAACGACTAGATTCGGACCCGTGGACGTCGAGGTCACCCGTCTGCCCGGGATCGGCACGAAGCAGGAGTTCACCACCGCGTCGGGACGCCGGCTCGGGGTGCTGACGCACCGCGACGGGCACCGCGAGCTGCTGGTGTCCGGCCGCTCCGACCCGGACTCGTGCAGCGCGTCGGTGGGGCTCACGGACGCCGAGGGCCAGGCCCTGGGCACGCTGCTGGGCGCGCCCAACCTGGTCGCGCAGCTGCAGGACCAGCAGCGCGAGGTCGAGGGCATCAGCACCGCGCAGTTCCCGGTCGGCGCGGGGTCGCCCTACGACGGCCGCACGCTGGGCGACACCGCGATGCGCACGCGCACCAGCACCTCGATCGTCGCCGTGGTCCGCGACCACGTCGTGTCCCCGTCGCCGGGGCCCGACTTCGTGTTCCTCGCCGGCGACCTCGTCGTCGTCGTGGGCACCGGCGAGGGGCTCGGCCGCGCCGCGGCGATCCTCGAGGACGGCTGACCCCTCTCGTGCACTCCTCCGCCCTCCCTCTCATCGAGCTGGGCGCGCTGTTCTTCGGGCTCGGCATCCTCGGGCGCCTGGCCGGGCGTCTGGGCATCTCGCCGGTGCCGCTCTACCTCGTGGGCGGCCTGGCGTTCGGCTCCGGCGGCCTGCTGCCCCTCGAGGGCATCGAGCCGTTCACCAGCGTCGCCAGCGAGGTCGGCGTCGTGCTGCTGCTCCTGCTGCTGGGGCTCGAGTACTCCGCGTCCGACCTGGTCGGCGGCCTGCGCCGGTCCTGGGCGGCCGGGATCGTCGACATGGTGCTCAACGCGGCGCCGGGCGCGATCGCGGCGCTGCTGCTCGGCTGGGGCCCGCTCGGCGCGCTGGCCATGGTCGGCGTGACGTGGGTGTCGTCGTCGGGGATCGTCGCCAAGGTCCTCGACGAGCTGGGCCGGCTGGGCAACCGGGAGACCCCCGCGGTGCTCTCGGTGCTCGTCATGGAGGACCTCGCGATGGCCCTCTACCTGCCGATCACCACCGCGGCGCTCACCGCGATCGGCCTGGTCGCCGGGCTGCGCACCGTCGGGATCGCCGTCGCGCTGCTGATCGTCGTGCTCGTCGTGGCCCTGCGGTTCGGCGGGGTCGTGTCGGCGCTGGTCGAGTCGCCGACCTCCGAGGTGTTCCTGCTGCGGGTACCGGGCCTGGCGCTGCTGGTCGCGGGCGTCGCCTCCCAGCTCCAGGTCTCGGCGGGCGTCGGCGCGTTCCTGCTGGGCATCGCGATCTCCGAGGACACCGCGGAGACCGCTGCCCGCGTCCTCACCCCGCTGCGCGACCTGTTCGCGGCGGTGTTCTTCGTCGTCTTCGGCCTCAACACCGACCCCGCGGAGGTGCCCGCCGTGCTGCCCGCGGCGCTCGTGCTCGCCGTGGTCTCGACGGCGACGAAGGTCGGCGCGGGGTGGTTCGCCGCGCGCCAGATCGGCGTCGGCCCGCTGGGGCGCTGGCGGGCGGGGGCGGCGCTGGTGGCGCGCGGCGAGTTCTCCATCGTCATCGCCGGCCTGGCCCTGACCACCGGCGCCGTCGACCCCGGGCTCGCCCCGCTGGCCACCACGTACGTGCTGCTCATGGCGGTCCTCGGCCCGGTCGCGGCGCGGGTGGTCGAGCCCGTGCACGCCGGCGTCACCCGGCGTCTGCGGCCGGCCGCGGCCTGAGCCCCACCGCGGCGGTCACCGCGAAGCCCACGGCGGTCAGCAGCCACGCGAACCCGTCGAGCAGGTGGTTGGGGACGATCACGGCGGCGACCAGGTGCAGCGGCTGGGAGACGATGAGGGCGAGCGCCGCCCACACCGGGATCGTGCGCCACAGCGCCACGCCGAGCAGGACCGTGCCCAGGATGTGCCCGATCACCCACACCGTCGTGGCGACGGCGCTCACCGGGTGCGCCATCGACGCGTCCAGCAGCGCCGACGTGGCCGTGGCCGGCAGCCCCGCCTCGACGCCGGCCAGCGCGATCTGGTCGGGGCCGACGAGGAAGGCGAGGTTCGCGAAGGCGAGCCACGCGATCACCGCCGCGATGGTCCCCAGCACCGGGCGGGCCCGGGCGGCGATCGCGCCGACCACCAGCACGCCGAGCGGCAGGGTGATCAGTGCGAGCAGGCTCAGCCACAGCACCGTGGACTGCACGCCCGGGTGCGTGGCGACCTTCGCGACGAGGGTGGCCGCGTCGTCGGTGGTGTCGTAGGGCAGGAGCCAGCGCAGGACGGCGATCGCGAGCGGGCCGAGCGGCGTGACGATGAGGGCGGCGGTCCGCCAGGCCGGCGCGGTGCGGACGGGCGCGGAGAGGGTCGTGGTCATGGCGTGACGGTGCGGCGCGCGGATCCCCGGCCACCAGGGCCGCGCTCCCGGTCCGGGCCGGGCGCCGACCCGGGCGGACCCGGGCACCGGACCGGGACAACCCGCCCGCCCGCGCGCCACACTCACGACCGTGACCAGCGAGGAGGCCCCGCCGCGACGTCGCGGCGCGGCCGTGCTCGCCGGGGCCCTGTTCGCGCTGGTCCTGCTCGAGGTCAGCGTCGCGGTCGTCGGCGCGGGGCTGGCCGGGGTCACTCCCACCGAGGCCGTCGACGGGTTCGTCGTCACCAACGTCGCGATCGGCCTCTCCTGCGCGACGGCCGGCGTGCTGATCGCCGGGCACCGTCCCCGGCGCGCGCTGGGCTGGCTGCTGCTGGCCGCGGGGGTCAGCCAGACGGCCACCGCGGCGGCGGCGCCGCTGGTCCTGCTCAGCGCCGACCGGGGCTGGCCCGAGCCGGTGACGCGCACGCTCGACACGGTCTTCACCACCGCCTGGCCGTGGTCGATCGCGCTGTTCCTGCCACTGGCGCTGCTCGTGTTCCCCGACGGCCTGCTGCCCGGACGCGCCTGGCGGGTCGTGGCGTGGTCCACCGCCGTCACCGCTCCGCTGTTCGTCGTCAACGCCGGGACCGAGCCGGGTCAGGTCGTGGGCCGGGTCCTGCGGCCGTGGCTGGTGCTCGACGGCCACGCCGCCCTCGCCCCGCTGTGGACGGTCTCGGAGGTCGCCCAGCTGCTCCTGCTCACCGCGGCCGTCGTCGGCCTCGTGGTGCGCTACCGCCGGGGCGACGAGCAGCGACGCCGGCAGCTGCTCTGGCTGGTGCTCGCCCTCGTCCTGGTGATCGTGGTCCTCGTGCCGTGGGGTCTCTTCGACGCCGGGCCGATCCTGCAGCTGCTCGCGATCGCGCTGGTCCCGGCGGCGATGACGGTCGCGGTGCTGCGCCACCAGCTGCTCGACATCCGGCTCGTCCTCTCCCGCACGGTGGCCTACGCGCTCCTCACCGTCGGCGTCGTCGGCGTCTACCTCGCCCTGGTCGCCGTCGGCGACGTGCTGCTGCGCCGCGAGGGCGGGCTGGGCACGAGCGTGCTGGCCACCCTGGTGATCGCCGTCGGCTTCAACCCGGTGCGCGTGCGCCTGCAGCGCCTGGTCGACCGCGCCCTCTACGGCGACCGCAGCGACCCGGTGCGCGCGCTCTCGCGCCTCGGCGACGGCCTGCGTACCGGGACCCCCGACGACGTCCTCGTCGCGGTCGCCGAGGCACTGCGTCTGCCCTGGGTGGCGGTGCGCCGCGACGGCGTCGTCACCGCGGCGCACGGCACCGAGCCCGCGACCACCGCGTCGGTCGCCCTGCGCTACCGCACCGAGGACGTCGGCGAGCTCGTCGTCGGCGTGCGCCGCGGCCAGCGCGCCCTGCACGACGCCGACCGCGCCGCGCTCGAGCTGCTCGCCGTCCCGCTGGCCGTCGCCGTGCACGCCACCGAGCTGTCGCAGCAGGTCCAGCGGTCGCGGGCCGAGCTCGTCGGCGCCCGGGAGGAGGAGCGCCGCCGCCTGCGCCGCGACCTCCACGACGGCCTCGGCCCCGCGCTGACCGGCATCGCCTTCACCGCCGACGCGGCCGGCAACGTCCTGCACTCCGACCCGGACCGGGCCGCGGCCCTGCTGCACACCCTGCGGGCGGCGGCCACCGAGGCCATCGAGGACGTCCGCCGCCTCGTGTACGCCCTGCGCCCGCCCGTGCTCGACGAGCTGGGGCTCCTCGAGGCCCTGCGCCGCCACGTCGAGGGCCTCGGCGGCGACGCGGTGGCCGTCACCGTCCACGACGACGCCGCGCTGCCGCCCCTGTCGGCCGCCGTCGAGGTCACCGCGTACCGGATCGTCGTGGAGGCGGTCACCAACGCGGTCCGGCACGCCGGCGCGACGCGGGTGGACGTGCACGTGGGCGGCGACGACGCCCCCGACCGGCCGGTGCTCGACCTCGCGGTCACCGACGACGGCGCCCCGAGCACCTCGTGGACCTCCGGGGTCGGGCTGGCGTCGATGCGCGAGCGCGTGGCCGAGCTCGGCGGCGTGCTCGCCGCCGGCCCGGAGCCCGGGGGCGGGCGCGTGTCCGCGAGGCTGCCGCTGTGACCGCCGAGCGCCCGCTGCGCGTCGTCCTCGCCGACGACCACCCCGTCGTGCGCGACGGGCTGTCCGCGCTGCTGTCGTCGGTGCCGGGGATCGAGGTCGTCGCCACGGCCGCGACCGGGCGCGAGGCCGTGCGCGCCGCGGTGACCGAGGCCCCCGACGTGCTCGTGCTGGACGTGCAGATGCCCGACCTCGACGGGGTCGCGGCCGCGACGGAGGTCCTGCGCGCGGCACCGTCGGTCGCGGTGCTGATGCTGACGATGTTCGACGACGACGACACCGTGTTCGCGGCCATGCGCGCCGGCGCCCACGGCTACCTGCTCAAGGGCGCCACGCAGGAGGAGATCGTGCGGGGCGTGCGGGCGGTGGCGGCCGGCGAGGCGATCTTCGGGCCCGGCGTCGCCCGCCGCGTCCTGGGCCTCGTCGCCGGTCCGGGGCGTACCGCCGACCCCTTCGGGGATCTGACCCAGCGCGAGCGCCAGGTCCTCGAGCTCCTCGCGGCCGGGCTGACCACGTCGGCCGTCGGCGCGCGGCTCGGGCTCGCCACCAAGACGGTCACCAACCACGCGTCGGCGGTGTTCGCCAAGCTCGGCGTGGCCGGCCGGGCGGAGGCCGTGGCGCGGGCGCGCCGGGCCGGGCTGGGCGGCCCGTGACCCCGCGGCCCGTGACTCAGCGGCTGGGCTCCCACGTGACGTGCCGCGGGCCCAGGCGTACGACCGCGACGCCCTGGACCACGACGCCGACGGCGATGACGCCCAGGGCCGCGCGGAACCCGGCGAGGTCGATGAGCACGCCCATCACGAGCGGGGCGAGCGCGGCGAGGACGTAGGCCGAGCCGAGGGTCAGCGCCGACACCGAGGCCGACGTCGCGCCGTCCGGGGTCCGCCAGGCCACGACGGCCAGCCCCAGCGGGAACCCGGCGCCGACGGCCACCGACGCCAGCACCACCCACGGCCAGGGGCCCACGACGGGCAGCACGGGCGCCACGAACGTCCCGGTGACGCCGAGGCCGGCGCACACGACGCAGAACGCGGCCCACGGCGCCCACGCCCGGCGCCGCTCGGCGGCCAGGGGCACCAGCAGCGCCGCGGGGATCTGCACGACGTTCCACACCGAGAGCACCACCGCGGCACGCGCGGTGGAGAAGCCCTGCGCCTCGTAGAACGGGGCGAGCCATGTCAGCCACCCGTAGAACTGCACCGACGACATCGCCTGGAACAGCACGGCGAGCCGGGCGAAGCGGTTGCGCCAGGGCAGGCGGACCGGCGCGGCGGCGGGGATGTCGTGCAGGCGCCGGGTGGCGGGCCACCACACGACGAGGGCCAGGACGGCGGGCACGGTCCACGCCGCGAGCGCCCACCACCAGCCGCCGAGCGCGTCCTGCAGCGGCAGCGCCGTCAGCGACGCGACGGTCGCCCCGCCCATCATCGACACCGTGTAGAGCCCGGTGGCCGCGCCCGCCCGCTCGGGCAGGTGGTCGCGGACGACGCCGGTGATGGCCACACCGACGACGCCGATGCCCAGCCCGATCGCGAGGCTGCCGACGACGAGCGTGACCGCCGCCGGGACCCCGTGCGTGGCGCTGCCCAGGGCGATCGCCGCGATGCCCAGCGCCGCGGCCTGCTCGCGCCCGACCCGGCGCGCCAGGGCGGGGGCGGCGAACGAGCCCGCGCCCATCATGAGGATCGTCGCGGCCTGCACGAGCCCGGCGAACCCGGCCGAGAGCCCGAGGTCGGCGCGGATCGTCTCCAGCAGCGGCGGGTAGGCCGAGAGCGCGGCGCGCAGGTTGACGCCCAGCGCCAGCACCGCGAGCAGCACCACGGCCGGGCGCACCCGCTCCGGCGCGCTCACTCCCCCAGCCGCGCCGCGGCCGCGGCGATCCGTTCGTCGGAGGCGGTCAGCGCGACGCGGACGTGGGACGCGCCCGCGGGCCCGTAGAACTCGCCGGGGGCGACGAGGATGCCGCGCGCGGCGAGGCGGTCGACGGTGGCGCGGCAGGGCTCGCCCGCCGTCGCCCACAGGTAGAGCCCGGCCTCGGAGTGCTCGACGCGCAGGCCGGCGGCCTCGAGCGCGGGGCGCAGCACGGCCCGGCGGGCGTCGTAGCGCGCCCGGGTCGCGGCGACGTGCTCGTCGTCGCGCAGGGCGGCGGTCATCGCCTCCTGCACGGGGCGCGGCACGATCATCCCGGCGTGCTTGCGGATCTGGAGCAGGTCGGCGACCAGCGCGGGGTCGCCGAGGACGAGGCCCGCGCGGTAGCCCGCCAGGTTGGACGTCTTCGACAGCGAGTGCACCGCCAGCAGGCCCGAGACGTCACCGCCGTGCACGGCGGGGTCGAGCACCGAGGTCGTGACGACCCCGGGTCCGGGCAGCGCGAGGTAGCACTCGTCGGAGGCGACGACGGCGCCGAGCGCGCGGGCCTCGGCGACCCGGTCGGTCAGCCGGCCGGCGTCGAGGACCCGCCCGGTCGGGTTGGAGGGCGAGTTCAGCCACACCAGCCGCGTGCCCTCCGGCAGCGGCTCGTCGTCGGCCACGACGGCCGTGCGCGTGCCCGCGAGCCGGGCGCCCACCTCGTAGGTCGGGTAGGCGAGGTGCGGGAACGCCACGACGTCGTCGGGGCCCAGGCCCAGCAGCGTCGGCAGCCAGGCCACCAGCTCCTTGGAGCCGATGGTCGGCAGCACCGCGTCCGGGTCGAGGCCCTCGGTGGCCGACAGCCCGGCGGCGTGGCGACGGGAGAGCGCGCCGACGGCGGCCTCGCGCAGCGCCGGAGTACCCCACGTCTGCGGGTAGCCCGGCGAGTCCCACGCGGCGCGCAGGGCCTCGCCGACGGCGTCGGGCACCGGGTCGACGGGGGTGCCGACCGACAGGTCGACCACCCCGTCGTGGTGCGACCGGGCAACGGCCGCGGCGCCCGCCAGACTGTCCCAGGGGAAGTCCGGCAGGACCCGGCGGCGCGTGCCGGAGCTCACTCCCCCTGCGGCGGCAGCGCCGGCACGGGGCCGACGTCGCGGTCGACCTTGCCGACCTTGGAGGCGCCGCCCGGCGAGCCCAGCTCGTCGAAGAAGTCGACGTTGGCCTGGGTGTACACCGACCACTGGTCGGGGACGTCGTCCTCGTAGTAGATGGCCTCGACGGGGCAGACCGGTTCGCACGCCCCGCAGTCGACGCACTCGTCGGGGTGGATGTACATCATCCGGCCCCCTTCGTAGATGCAGTCGACGGGGCACTCCTCGATGCAGCCCTTGTCGAGCACGTCGACACACGGTTCGGCGATCACGTACGTCACGTCTGCTCCTGCTCCTCACTACGTCGTCGGGCGCGGCCCGTCCTCGCGCGGTGGTGTCACACGGCCGGGCACGCCACCCGGGAGTATCCCGGTCGAGTCCGGCGCGCGCCCGTGCGGGGGCGAACCGATTGTCCCGGGATGGCGCCCGTCACACGCCGGTCAGCGCGTGCGGCCCTGCTCCCGGGCCACCCACTGGGCGGCCGCGCGGGCCGCCCGCTTGAGCCCGGACCGCTCGCTGCGGTAGCTGGCGAGTGCGCCGACCACCGGCACGTTGGCGAGGGTCCGCCAGAACCGCCCGCCCTGGGGGCGCCGGCCCAGCTCCTCCTGCAGGCCCCACAGCGTGCGACCCATCCGCCAGACCGCGCGGGCCAGGGCGGCGAGGCGGCCGCGCTCCTCGTGGTCCTCGGAGCTGCCGACCGAGCCGCGCAGCTCGCCGGCCTCGCGCTCGACGTCGGCGTCGTGCGGGTCGCCGTGGACAGCCGGGTCGACGTCGCGGCCGAACAGCACCGCGGCCAGCAGGCGCACCTGCTCGTCGCGGCCGTCGAGGCCGTGCTCGCCGGCGATCGCGCAGATGACCAGGCCCTGGGCGCCGAGACCGAGGATGTCCGAGACCGGCAGCCGGCGCGCCAGCGCCCCGCCGAGGCCCGGGATCGAGGCGACCGCCGAGGTGAAGCGCCCGACCCGCGACACCCACCAGTCGTCGCGCTCCTCGGGGCTCATGGCCTGCCAGCGGGGGGTGCCGGGGAGCTTGGAGGTGGCCAGCCGGTCGAGCGCCCGTGCCCGCGCGGTGCGCGCGCCCCGGGCGACGCGGGCGCGCCGGGGCGTCGTGGTGGCGACGGGCTCGAGCTCGCCCCGGCCCTCCTGGAGCTCGATCGCCCGGCGCTGGGCCAGGCGCCCGAGACGGAGGGGGTCGGCGTCGCGGAGTCCGCGCAGCACCGGCCCGGTGGCGGCCACGAAGGGCCGGAGGACACGGACGACGTGCTCGTCGGGGATGGCGGGCATGGCGGGACTGTCCCCGGACGGGGCGCCGCTCAACCGTGACGGGTCAGCGTCCGGTGCCGGGCGGTGCGCCACGACAGCACCAGCGCGCCGGGCACGACGCCGCCCGCGAGCAGCAGGACGGCCCGCCAGTCCGGCGGCAGTACGCCCGCCCCGGCCGGGCTCCAAAGGCCGGTGACGAGCACGGTGAGCGTCCAGGCGGCGAGCGGCACGAGCGGCGCCCGGGTGCCGGGCAGCACCGCGTCGGCGCCGAGCACGAGCAGCGGCGTGGTCAGGGCGGCCAGGAGCGCGGCGAGGGGCAGCGGGACGCCCGTGACCCCGACGCGCAGGGTCGACCACGCCATCTCGGTCCACGCCAGCAGCACGGCGTCGAGCGCCAGCACCGCGACCGCGACGCCGGGGAGGAGCGCGGGGTGGCGGCGGCGGGTGGGCGGGCGAAGGTCACCTTCGCTGCGTCCCGCGCAGTCGAGGCGTCCTTCGCTCCCCTCGTCGGGCTGCTCGGCGTCGCTCACGAGGGCGGGAACAGGTCGTCGCGCGTGCCCGCCGGCCCACGCAGGTGCACGAAACACTCCGCGCCGAGCACGGGCTGCGCGAGGCCGTTGGACAGCGCGAACGCCGGGGGCTCGCGGCCGTCGTCGTAGACGCTGATCTGGGTGGCGTGGGCGCGCAGGGCCGCGAGCTTGGCGACGCGCGCCCCGCCCAGCGCGATCCGCGTGGTGATCGTCGCGTCGGGAACCGTCGGCAGGTCGTCGACCGGCGGCACGGGCAGCGGAAGCCAGGCGCGGCGGCGCAGCGCCTCCAGGCCGGCGTCGACCTCGTCGTGGGCGGCGGCCGTCGCGTGCACGGTGATCGCGGTGGCGTCCGGGTCGACGGCCGCCACGGCCGCCATGGTGATCTCGTGCGCGCGGACGTGGTCGGGGTGGCCGTAGCCGCCGCGCTCGTCGTAGGTCAGCACCGCGCGCGGCGCGACCTCGCGCAGCACGGTGACCAGCGCCTCGACCTGGTCGTCGACGTCCCGGCCCGCGAACGCCCCGGGCTCGATCGTCTCCGGGGCGGCGGCGCGGATGCCCTCGCCGGCGAGCACCATGCCCGAGTCCTGCCAGGTGCCCGCCCCACCGAGCCAGCGGTGGTCGGTGACCCCGAGGGCGGCGCAGGCCCGGGCCAGCTCGCCCTCGCGGTACTCGCCGAGCGCGTCGCCGGTCAGGTGCTGCAGGCCGGACGGGATGACCTCGCCCCGCTCGCCGCGCGTGCACGTGATCAGCGTCGTCGGCACGCCCGCCGCGACCGCGCGCGCCATGACCCCGCCGCAGGTGATCGTCTCGTCGTCCGGGTGGGCGTGGACGAGCAGCAGCGGGCCGGGGCTCACGCGGGGAGACGGTAGGCCGTCCGGCGGTGCGGAGTGTCCTGGGGTGACCGCGTCCTCGGTGACGGAGTGGAGATGCGGACACTCAACGTCAGCGGAGCCGCTCCGCTGACACTGGGCCACTACTCCGCGCGGACCAGGTGCGGGGGTTCGGCGAAGTGGCACGCCGTCGGGTGGTCGGTGGACGCCCGCACCTCGAGGGCCGGGGGGTCCTCCGCGCACACCGGCGCCGCCTTGGGGCAGCGCGTGCGGAAGCGGCACCCCGAGGGCGGGTCGGCGGGGCTCGGGACGTCGCCGGTGAGCCGGATGCGCTCGCGGCGCACGGTCGGGTCGGGGACGGGCACCGACGACAGGAGCGCCTGCGTGTACGGGTGGCTCGCCCGCGTGTAGATCTCCTCGTTGGTGCCGGTCTCGACGATCGAGCCCAGGTACATCACCACGACGCGGTCACAGAGGTGGCGCACGACGCCGAGGTCGTGGGCGATGAACAGGTACGCCAGCCCGAACTCGCGCTGCAGGTCGGAGAGCAGGTTGAGCACCTGCGCCTGGATCGACACGTCGAGCGCCGACACCGGCTCGTCGCAGACGATCACCTTGGGCCGCAGGGCGAGCGCGCGGGCGATGCCGATGCGCTGGCGCTGCCCGCCGGAGAACTGGTGCGGGTAGCGGCGGATGTGCTCGGGGTTGAGCCCGACCACCTCGAGCAGCTCCTGCACGCGGGCACGACGCTGCCCCTTCGGCGCCACCTCGGGGTGGATGTCGAACGGCTCCCCGACGATGTCGCCGACCGTGCGCCGCGGGTTGAGCGAGGTGTACGGGTCCTGCAGGACGATCTGCATGTCCCGGCGCCACGCCTTGAGCGCCGCGCCCTGCTTCGCGAACAGGTCCTCGCCCTCGAAGCGCGCGGTGCCGCTGGTCGGCGGGGTCAGGCGCATGAGCACCTGGGCCAGGGTCGACTTGCCGCACCCGGACTCGCCGACCACGCCGAGCGTCTCGCCCGGGTAGAGGTCGAGCGAGACACCGTCGACGGCGCGCACCTGGCCGATCGTGCGGCGGAACACCACGCCCCGGGTCACCGGGAAGTGCTTGACGACGTCGCGGACCGAGAGCACCGGCTCGGGGCTCGCCACACCCGGCTCCCCTATCGGCGTGCTCCTCTGATCGCTTCGCGGGAGGTTCACCCGGACACCACCTCCTGCGTCGCGGGACGGTCCGGGCCCGCGGCGACGAACCGCTCGGCGAAGTGGCACGCCGCCTCGTGCCCGTGCCCCTGCTCCACCTCGCGCAGCGGCGGGTACTCGTCGACGCACACGTCCTGCGCATACGCGCACCGCGGGTGGAACGGGCACCCGCGCGGGATCGCGGTGAGGCTCGGCGGCAGGCCCGGGATCGGCCGCAGCGGCGCGCCCCGCTCCCCGCCGGCGTCGTCGACGCGCGGCACCGAGTCCATGAGCCCGCGGGTGTACGGGTGGGCGGGGCGGGCGTAGAGCGTCGCGGCGTCGGTGTGCTCGACGATCCGCCCGGCGTACATCACCGCGATCCGGTCGGCGACCTCGGCGACCACCCCGAGGTCGTGGGTGATGAGGATCAGGCCCATCCCCCGCTCGCGACGCTGCTCGTCGAGCAGGTCCATGATCTGCGCCTGCACGGTGACGTCGAGGGCCGTCGTGGGCTCGTCGGCGATGAGCAGCTCGGGGTCCAGGGCCAGCGCCATCGCGATCATGACGCGCTGGCGCATGCCGCCGGAGAACTGGTGCGGGTACTCCTTGACGCGCTGCCGCGCGTTCGGGATGTGCACCAGGTCGAGCATCTCCGCCGCGCGCGCCATCGCGTCCTTCCGCGACATCCCGCGGCGGAACCGGAACTGCTCGGCGATCTGGAAGCCCACCGTGTACACGGGGTTCAGCGCGGACAGTGCGTCCTGGAAGACCATCGCCATCGACTCGCCGCGCAGCAGCCGGCGGCGCTCCGGGTCGGCGCCGAGCAGCTCCTCGCCGCGGAAGCGCACCGAGCCGCCGGTGATCCGCCCGGGCGGGGCGTCGAGGATGCCCATGACCGTCTGCGCGGTGACGCTCTTGCCGGAGCCGGACTCCCCGAGCACGGCGAGCGTCTCGCCCTCGTCGACGTGGTAGCCGACGCCGTTGAGCACCGAGGCGGTGTCGCGGCCGCGGCCGAACTCGACGTGGAGGTCCTCGACCTCGAGGAGCCGACCCATCACCGCCCCCTCGGGTCGAGCGCGTCGCGCACGGCGTCGCCCAGCATGACGAACGCCAGCACGGTCACGACGAGGAAGCCCGCCGGGAACAGGATCGCGTGCGGGATCTGGGCCACGCGGTCCTGCGACTCCGCGATCATCACGCCCCACGACACCACGGGGTCCTTCAGCCCGATGCCGAGGAACGACAGCGTGGCCTCGGCGCCGATGAACGCCCCGAGCTGGATCGTCGCGTACACCAGCACCGGCGCGAGCGTGTTCGGCAGGATGTGCCGGAACACCACGCGCAGCCGCCCCGCGCCCAGCGCCCGCGCGGCGCGCACGTAGTCCTGGTCCCGGGCGGTGATCGTCGCCGCGCGCATGATCCGCATGGCCATGGGCCACGACAGCACGACGATCGTCGCCACCACCTGCAGGACCAGGCGGGACTCGCCCACGAGCTGGCCGGGCGGGTTGAACGTCGTGAGGATGACGATGCCGCCGAGCACGAACGGCAGGCCCGCGAAGACCTCGGCGAAGCGGGAGAGCAGCGAGTCCGGCCAGCCGCCGCGGTAGCCGCCGAGCAGGCCCGCGAGCGCCCCGAGGAGCACGGTGCCGAGGGTCGCGAGCACCCCGACCGCCAGCGTCGGGCCGGCGCCGTAGATCGCGCGGGCGTAGACGTCGCGGCCCTGCAGGTCGCGCCCGAACAGCGCGTCCGGCCCGGGGGTGGCGCCCGACCCGGCGAGGTCGGCCTCGCGCGGGTCGACCGAGGTGAACAGGGACGGGAAGAAGGCCATCACGAGCAGCACGAGGATGATCGACGACGCCACCCAGAACAGCGGGCGGCGCCGGAGCTGGCGCCACGCGTCGGACCAGAGCCCGCCGGCGTGCTCGACCTCGGCGTCGGCCACCGCGTCAGGCCCGGCATCGCCCGGCCGGGCGGCGAGCAGGGGTTCAGTCATAGCGGATCCTCGGGTCGAGCACGGCGTAGAGCAGGTCCACGACGAGGTTCGCGACCAGGTAGACGATCACGAGCAGCACGACGATGCCGACGACGGTGGCGGTGTCCTGCTGGATGATCCCGCGGAACACGAGCCCGCCGATGCCGCGGATGTTGAACACGCCCTCGGTGACGATCGCCCCGCCCATGAGCGCGCCCAGGTCGGTGCCGAGGAACGTCACGACGGCGATCAGCGAGTTGCGCAGCATGTGCACCCCGACCACGCGCCGGCGCGTGAGGCCCTTCGCGACGGCGGTGCGCACGAAGTCGGCGCGCGCGTTCTCGAGCAGGCTCGTGCGGGTCAGGCGGGCGACGTAGGCCATCGACAGGCTGCCCAGCACGAAGCCGGGCACGAGCAGGTCGCCGAGCGAGGGGTCGTTGGGCACCGAGGTGCGGATGATCCCGAGCTGGACGCCGAGCAGCTGCTTGAGCACCAGGCCGGTGACGAACACCGGCAGCGAGATGAGGAACAGGGTCGAGACGAGCACCAGCGAGTCGACGAAGCCCCGTCCCCGCAGCCCGGACACGATGCCCGCGAGGATGCCGATCACGGCCTCGATGACGAGCGCGACCAGGGCGAGCTGGACGGTGATCGGGTAGGCGTTGGCGATGAGGTCGGAGACCTCGGTGCCGGAGAACGTCTGCCCGAAGTCGCCGGTGAGCAGGGCCCCGAGGTACTTCAGGTACTGCACGAGGATGTTGTCGTCGAGGTTGTAGCGCTCGGTCATCGTCGCGACGTAGGCCGGTGAGCAGGGGCGCTGCCCGCACTTGCCCGCGAACGGGTCGTCGGACAGGCCCCAGACCAGCGCGTAGACGATGAACGTCGTCCCGAGGAAGACCGGGACCAGCTGCAGCAGCCGCCGCAGGGTGTAGCGCCCCACGGGTCAGCCCTGGGGGTTGAGCCGGTAGGTGGAGGTGTCCTGCCGGTTGAGGGGGCTCTGCTCGGCCTGGGCCACGCGCGCCCCGTTGCCGTAGATGATCGGCCGGCTCCACAGCGGGATGCTCGGCATGTCGTTGAGCACGAGACGCTCGGCGGCCGCGTAGCCCTGGTCGGCCGCCGCGACGGTCGGGGCCTGGTCGGCCGCGGCCAGCGCCGCGTCGACGGCGGGGTTGGAGTAGCCGTAGTCGTTCGACGAGGCCCCGGTGCGGTAGAGCTGGGTCAAGAACGTCTCGATGTCCGGGTAGTCGCCCTGCCAGCCGGCCCGGAACAGGCCGGTGAAGCCCTGCGCGTTCGCGAGCCGCCGCTGCTCGGAGAAGGACGGGACCGGGGCGTAGCGCACGTCGATGCCCAGGGTCTGGCGGATGCTGTTGGCCACGGCCTGCATGTACGGGTCGTGTCCGCCGTCGGAGTTGGCGGTCAGCGTCAGCGGTCCCTGGAAGCCGCCGGCCTGGGCCAGGAGCTGCTGGGCGCGCTGCGGGTTGAAGGTGCACAGCTCGCCGCACTGGTTCGGGACGTAGCCCTGGGCCGCCGAGGTCGCGTAGCCGGTGGCCGGCGTGTACACGCCACCGAAGATCTGGTCGACGATCGTGCGCCGGTCGATGGCCATCGAGATCGCCTGGCGCAGCGCCGGGTTGGCGAAGCGCGGGTCGTAGAGGGGGACGCCGAGCGAGTCGGTGACCAGGCCCTCCTTCTGCCGCGCGCCGGCGCCCAGGTCGGTCCGCCACCGGTTGCCCGCCAGCGCCTCGCTGGGGATCGCGCGGACGTGGTCGAGGTTGCCGGAGACCACGTCGTCGTAGGCGGTCGGCAGCTCCGAGTAGACCCGGAACTCCAGGCGCTGGATCTGCGGCTTGTCCTGGCCCGCGTACTGGTCGTTGCGCACCAGGGTCAGGTTCTGGTTCGGCGTGCGGGACGCGAAGCGGAACTCGCCGTTGCCCACCGGCGCGGCCTCGTAGCCCGCACGGTCGGTGAAGAACTTCTGCGGCATCGGGTAGTACGCCGAGTAGCCCAGCGTCACCGGGAAGATCGTGAACGGCGCCTTGAGCGTCACCGTGAACGTCTGGGGGTCGACGACGCGCAGGCCGCGCATCGCCGGCGCGGTCGGCGCCTCGGTGGAGACCTCGTCATAGCCGTCGATCTTCTCCATGAAGGACTGCGCCCCGGCGGCGTTGGGGCCCGCGGCCGTCCAGTTCCAGGAGTCCACGAAGCTCTGCGACGTCACCGGCGTGCCGTCGTGGAACGTCCAGCCCGGCTTGATCCGGATGGTGAACGTCCTGTTGTCCGTCGTCGTGATCGCGTCCGCGACCTCGTTGCGGGGCTGCCCGGTGTCCACGTCGTACTTGACGAGCCCGGAGAACAGCGCGTCGACCGCGTCGCCGCCGTTCTGCTCGGTGGTGTTGCCCGGGATGAGCGGGTTTTCCGGCTCGCCCCACTCGACACCGAGGGTCTGGGCGGTCTGCTCGTCACCGCCCCCGCCACCGCACGCGGAGACGAGCAGCGCCAGGGCCAGGGCGGCGGCCACGGCGGTGGCCCAGCGACGCATCGGCAACGTTCCTCCTCGGTGCGGGACCCCGGGTCGCTCGCGCCGGGCGACGAAGCGGTCACCGCGCGTGACCCGACCGGCGGGAACCTTAGCGTCCGAACCGAAACCGGCGCTCGGGGGAACGTCGGGGCGGGCGGCCTAGTTGATGCCGTCGTCGCCGCGCTGGGTCGCCGGGGGCGGGACCCACCGGTCGGCCCCGGCGAACGGGCTCTCGGTGAGCGGCCCGACGACGACGTCGGTGCGGTCCGCCGGGCCGACCAGCACGGAGGCGGCCTGGAACAGCGGCACGGTGGGCAGCGCCGACCAGAGCGTGGGCTCGGCGAGGGCGAGCGCGGTGTCGGTGGAGACCGCGCCGGACGAGGCGGCGTCGAGCAGCGACTGCAGGGCCGGGTCGCAGAACCCGGTCGCGGTGAGGGCCTCGGATGCCTGCGGCTCGGTGAGCTCCTCGAGGTACTCGGCGTTGTCCTCGGCGGCGTCCTGCGGGTCCTGGACGTCCGCGGGGTCGCCGGGGGCCGGGGCGGCGGTGGACGACGGCGGCGCCCCGGTGGCCGTGGCGGCCGGGGCCTCGCTGGTCGGCGCGGATGTGCTCGTGGGTGCCGCGGGCGTGCTCGGCGCCGCCGAGGTGGCCCCGGGCACCGGCGGCGCCGCGTCGGCGGTCGCGAGGTCGACCGCCGGGTCGACCGCGGTGCGCCCCGACGTGGCGGGCGCCCGGCCCCCGGGGCAGCCGATCAGCGACGCCAGGTCGGTGACGGGGTCCGCCCCGATCGGCAGCGCCACGACCGCCACGTCGGCGACGGTGAGGTCCGACGGCGAGTCGGGGGTCGGCGGGACGGTCGTGGTGGTCGTGCCCGAGGAGCTCGCCGGCGCGCTCGCCGGGGCGGGCGTCGTGGGGCTCGCGGGGCCCGTCGGGCTCGGGGTGGGCGCGGGCGAGGCCGTGGTCGGCGGCGCGGCGGTCGTGGTCGTCGACGCCGGTCCGCGACCGGGCGGGGCGTTGCCGGTGCCGCTGTCGGCGACCACCACCGACGCGATCCCGGCGGCGCGCAGCTGCGTGCCGAGGGTGTCGACGAGACGCCCGAACGGCGCGACCTGCGCGGGCGCGGCCAGCCGCAGGACCAGCGGACGCCCGGCCCGCGCCCACGTGCCGTCCTCGCCGCGGGCGTACCCGGCCTCGGTGAGCAGGCGGGCGGCCTCGTCGAGGTCGCGGCGGGCGGCCGGGGAGTCCGCCGGCAGCGTGGCGCGGTAGCCCGGCGCGGAGGGGGCGCGGGCGAACGCGTCGGCGGGCAGGTCGGCGGCCGGCCCGCCGCCTGTGCCCACTGAGCGCAGCGCCTCCCGGTCGATCGACGCCGCCACGGCCTGGCGGACCCGCAGGTCGGCCAGCGGCCCGTCGTCGCTGCGCAGCGCGAGCTGCACGACGGCGGGCTCGGGCAGGGTGCGCACCGTCAGCTCCGGACCGGCCGCGGCGAGGGCGGCGAGGTCGTCGGCGTCGGCCCGGAACTGGGTGGCCTGCACGTCGCCGCTGCGCACGCGGTCGATCAGCGACGGGGCGTCGGCGGCCTGGAAGATCAGCTCGTCGGGCACGGCGGGGGTGCCCCAGAAGCGGTCGTTGCGGGCGAGCGTGACCTGCCCGCGGATGCGGTCCACCACGCGCACCACGAACGGCCCCGCGGACACCGGGATGCTGTCGGTCAGCCCGCCGCCCCAGGACCCGGGGGCGTCCTTGAGCAGGTGCGCGGGCAGCAGGTGGTCGAAGAGCGTCTGCCACGCCGGGAAGGGCCGGTCGAACACGACGTCGACGGCCTTGCCGCCCGCCCGCGACCGCACGTCGCTGACCGCCCGGTAGCCCGCGGCGCCCACGACGCCCGGCTGGCTGCGCATCTGCTGCCAGAGGTAGACGAAGTCCTCGGCCGCAACCGGGGCGTTGTCCGACCAGCTCGCCGCCGGGGCGATCTCGTAGGACACGGTGAACGGCTCGGTGGAGGTGACGCGGGCCGAGGTGACCACCGTGGTGTCCAGGCGCGGCTCGCCGTCCGGGCCGGGCCGGAACGCCGAGGGCAGCACCAGCGAGGCCATGGCGCGCGAGACGGGCGTGTCGTCGGCGACGCGGTGCGGGTTGAAGCCGACGCCGAGGTCGTCGACACCGAGGCGCAGCTCGGTGGGGTCGGGCTCGAGCTGGGGCGTCGGCGCGGGTGCCGGGACGGGCACCTGACCGACGACGGGTGGGGGTGCGCCGGAGCACGCCGCCACCAGGAGCGCCAGTGCGAGCACGAGGGCGGGGAGGACTCCGACGGCACGCCGGGGAGCGCTCACGCCTCGTCCGGGCCCTTCTTCCTCGGGAGACCGCCTGGAGAAGCCATCGTGACACGGTGTCCGCGACCCCCGACCGATGGGTCTGTTCCGTGGCGGGGAGCAGAGGTTAGCCTCACCTCATGGGCAAGGGCGGGAAGAAGGAGCCCCGGGAGCCGAAGACACCCAAGGTTCCGCTCCACCTCGCCGCCTGGGCGCACGCCGCCCCGCTCACCGGGGCGAAGAAGATCAAGAAGCAGTGCTGCCGGTCGTCGCCGCGCTGCAAGGGCTGCCCGGTGGTGCTGATGCGCGCCGCCCGGCTGGCCGACGCCGGCGTGAGCGGCAAGGACCTCAAGAAGGCGCTGAAGAAGGCCCGGGCGGCCTGAGCAGGGCCGCCACGGCCGGGAGGAACGCCCGGTCGGCGTCGAGCCAGTCCACCGCGTCGAGCTCGTCGGGGCCCACCCACCGCAGCGCGTCGTGCTCCAGCGCCGTGGGCTCGCCGCCGGCGCGGCACGCCCGGATGCGCAGCACCCGCTCCCCCGGCAGCGCCACCTCGGGGCCGACGCGGTCGCCGACGACGACCTCGAGGTCGAGCTCCTCGCGCAGCTCGCGCGCCAGGGCGGTCTGCTCGTCCTCGCCGGGCTCCACGGCGCCGCCCGGCAGCTCCCAGCGTCCTGCGGCCGCCGCGGGCCGCGTCCGCCGCGCCGCCAGCACCCGTCCGTCGCGCACGACGGCCGCCCCCACCACGATGCGCACGCCGCCATTCTCCGGCAGGTGTTCCGCGGGGACGCGCGTGCCAGGATGCGGGCCATGGCCGAACTCCTGGACGAGGACGCGATCAGCGAGGCCCTCGAGCGCCTGCCCGGCTGGCAGCGCGAGGACGGGGCGACGATCGTGCGGTTCGCGAAGCTGCCGAGCTTCCTCGAGGCGATCGCGGCGGTCGACGAGGTGGCCGAGCTCGCCGAGGAGGCCGACCACCACCCGGACATGGACATCCGCTTCAACAGCCTCAAGTTCAAGCTCTCGACGCACTCCGAGGGCGGGCTGACCGCGAAGGACACCGACCTCGCCGGCAAGATCTCCGGCGTCCTCGACCGACGCGGCGCTAGCTGAGCACGCCGCGCCCCGCGGTCCTCTGGTCCGCGCCGTTCGTCGCGGTCCTCGCCGCCACCGTCCTCGCCTTCGGCGGCTACGCCCTGCTGCTGCCCGTCGTCCCGCTGCACGCCACGGCCGGCGGGGCGTCGCCCGGGGCGGCGGGCGCGACCACCGGCGTCTTCATGGCGGCCACGGTCGCCGCGCAGCTCGCCGTGCCCGCCGTGCTGCGCCGGGTGGGGCCGCGCGCCGGGATGGTCGCCGGGGTGCTGGCGCTGGGCGCGCCGGCGGCGGTGCTCGTCGCGACGACGTCGCTGCCGGTGCTCGTGGCGGTGGCGGTCGTGCGGGGCCTGGGCTTCGGCCTGGTGACGGTGACGGGCGCGGCGCTCATCGCCGACCTCGCCCCGCCCGCCCGCCGCGGACGCGCCACCGGCGTCTACGGGCTCGCGGTCGGGCTGCCGCAGCTCGGCCTGCTCAGCGGCGGGGTGTGGGCGTACGAGGCGCTCGGCGGGACGCCGGTGCTGCTCGCCGGGGCCCTGCTCCCCCTGGCCGCGGCGCCGCTGTGCGCGCGCCTGCCCGGCCGCCGCGCGGGCCGGACGAGCGCCCCGGCGGGCGGCCGCGCGCTGCCCGTGTCGGCGGCGCTCGGACCCTGGTCGACGATGGTGGTGTCGGCGGCCGCGGCGGGCGGGGTGATCACCGTGCTGCCGCTGTGGACGCCGGGCCCGTCGACGCCCGGGCTCGCCGGCGGCACGGTCGTCGCCGCGGTCGCGCTCGCGGTCCTCACCGTCGGCCAGCTCGTGGGGCGCAGCGCCGCCGGGGAGCTCGCCGACCGGCGCGGGTCGCCCGGACGCCGGCCCGTGATCACGCTCGTCGGCCTGGCGGTCGTCGGCCTCGGTGCCCTGGCCGTCGCGATCGGCGGGACGAGCGCCGGGTGGGTGGTGCTCGCCGGCGCCGGGCTCGTCGGGCTGGGCTTCGGCGCGGTGCAGAGCGACACCCTGCTCGCCCTGTTCGCCCGCGCCGGCCCCGAGCGCTCGGGCACCGCCAGCACCTGGTGGAACACCGCCTACGACACGGGCACCGGGCTCGGCGCCGCCGCCTTCTCCACGGTGCTGGGCGTGGCCGGCGGGTCGGCGGCGTTCCTCGTGGCCGCCCTCGCGTGCGTCGTGATCGCGCCGCTCGGGGCGCGGCGGGGCTCCGGCGCGGAGGGGCCGCGCAGGTCGTAGGGCTGGGCGGGCGGGGGTGGTCGACGCCACGTACGCTCAAGATCGCGTCGAGACCGCGCTGCACCCTCGATCGTCGCGGCCCGAGCCGGCG
Source organism: Actinomycetospora sp. CA-101289 (assembly GCF_050955895.1). NCBI lineage: Bacteria > Bacillati > Actinomycetota > Actinomycetes > Pseudonocardiales > Pseudonocardiaceae > Actinomycetospora > Actinomycetospora sp. CA-101289. Next base: position 4,871,771 of record NZ_CP192093.1, read on the forward strand.
CGGCGATCTGAGCGAAGGGCACCTTCGTTCGGATAGGCGGGCGGCGGGCGCCCTTCGGTGACTCAAATGGCTTCGGGCTGGCCTGCTTCAGCGAGCCGTCGAGACTGCCGCTCGCCCGTCCTCGCTGGTCGGCGGGACTGTCGGGGGTCGGGTCTACCTTCGAACACATGAGCGAAGGTGGGGTTGTCGGGCAGGTCGAGCGGGAGGCGCTCGACCGGTTCCGCGACGGCATCGCCGCCCTGCGGGCCGCTCAGTACCGGTTGCTCGAGGACGTCGCGGACCTGCAGCGGCTGGGGGTCGCGCAGCAGACCGGGGACCGGTTCACCGAACGCCTGCTCCAGGACTTGGGGCGGCTCAACCGCCGCGACGCCGACCGGCTGGTCGACGAGACCGCCGACCTCGTCCCCCAGCTGTCGCTGTCGGGTGAGCCGCTGGCGCCGCGGCTGCCCTGCACCGCCACCGTCTACGCCGCCGGCCAGATCGGGCCGGGGCACGTGGCGGTGATCCGGCGGACCATGAGCCGCCTCGACAAGGTCGACGGTCTCGATCCGGCGGTGTGGTCCGAGTCCGAGGCGACGTTGGCCGAGGCCGCGACCCGACTGTCGCCGGATGCGTTGGTGAAGGTCGCGGCCCGGGTGCTGGCCTACGCCGACCCCGACGGCGCCGCGCCGGACCCGCGCGAGGAACGCGACGACGAGCTGTTGATCTCGTCGCGGCGGGACGGGACGCTGCGGATGACCGCCACCTTCCGGGGGACGGTCAACGCGGAGATCGTCCGCGAAGGCTTCGACGCCGCCTCCACCCCCGCCGGGCCGGACGACGACCGGTCATTGGGCAACCGGCAGGCCGGGGCGCTGGTCGAGTTCGTGCTCGGCGCGCAAGGGGCTGGCGGCATCCTCGCCGACGACGACACCAGCGAGCCCCAGCCGGATCCAGAGCCGGCGCTCATCCCGCAGCCCCGCCAGTCCGAGCCGCCCGCGGCCCTACGGCGCCGGCAGCCGCCGCGCGCGATGGGCCGGCCCCTCCTGAACATCACGATGGACCACCGCTGGCTCCAGGCCGCGGTCGGGCACGGCACCCTCGACTCCGGGCACCTCGCCGACGCCGCCACCGTCCGCCGGTGGGCGTGCGACGCCGAGATCATCCCCATGGTTCTCGGGTCGAAGTCCGAACCCCTCGACGTCGGACGCCTCGCGCGTACCGCCACCGACGCCATCCGCCGCGCGCTGAACCTCCGAGACGGCGGCTGCGCCTTCCCCGGCTGCACCCGACCACCCCGCCGATGCCACGCCCACCACATCTGTCACTGGCTCGACGGCGGCGACACCGAGCTGCACAACATGGTGCTGCTCTGCCAGCACCACCACCTCGTCATCCACCACGACCACTGGCAGCTGGAGATGATCGACGGCCTGCCGTGGTTCACACCACCACCCTGGATCGACCCCGAACAGAGACCACGACCCGGCGGACGACCACGCGTTCCCACCTAGAGCGCGCCGCCACCCACCTCTGTCGCCGTCATCCCCCGGACGGGTGTCGCCGGCCGCGATGTGTCGTGTCCGGACACCCTCCCGGGTGATCCCGGTGTGCGTTCGGGCGAGACCGCGTCCTGCCTGGTCACGGGCTCGGGGTCGGGGGCGATGAGCGCGTGCCGGCCCGGGGCGGGTCGGAGGCCGCGAGGGAGGCGGGCGTGCTCAAGAAGGTCCTGCTCTCGGCGCTGTTCGGCGCGATGGTGATGATGGGGTCCGCCCAGGCGGGCTACCTCACGCCGTCCACGCTGCCGACGCCGTCGGGGCAGGCGCCTCCCGCGCCCGCGCTGTCCGGCGCCGTCACCCCCGTCGTCCCCGTGCCCGGCGTCCCAGTGGCGGGCCCCGCACCCGGGGCGGCGCCCGCCGTCGGACCGGTCGGCGCGGGCGGGCCGGGCGGGGTGGGTCCGGCCGGTGCCGCCGGGGGGCCGGCCGCGACCGGCGACGCGCCCCGCGACGACGCGCCCGCCACCGAGGGCGACAGCGATCGCGCGGCGGCGGACGCGGACCGCTCGGGCGGCTCCGGAAGCTCCGGCGACTCCGGCGGCTCCTCGGGCGGGTCCGGCGGCTCGTCCGGCGGGTCGTCGGGCGGCTCCTCGGGCGGCGGCTCGTCCGGGGGTGGCTCGTCGGACGCGGGCTCCGGCGGCGGCGTCCGCGTGGGCGTCTGCCTGGAGTGGCTGCTCGGGAAATGCGTGCGTCTCGGGGTCGGCTGACTCAAACGACCGCGACGGGCACCCGCACCGCCACCGGCCGGTGCTCCGCGGCGCGCACCGCGGCGATGGTGTCGTCGAGCAGCGCCACGAGCATCCGGTCGCGGGCCTCGGTGTCGAGGTCGGCCACGCGGGCCGCGACCAGCAGGTGCGCGCACGCGTGGTTGACCGGGCCGACGTGCAGCAGCGTCGCCATGCGGCCGCCGCGCCCGTCCTCACCGCGCCCGGGACGCCGCGGCCCGGATTCCGCACGGCGCGCGAGGCGGCGCTGCAGGCGCGGGAAGAAGCGGTTGCCCGGGTCGACGGCGAGGCCGGCGCGCGCGATGGTCTCGAGCACGATCGGCCGCACCTCGACGTCCGCGCCCCGGCCGAGCCCGATCAGCGTCACCGCGCGGGTGGCCAGCTGCTGGCGGGCCGCGGAGGAGACCGCGTCGTTGACCTGCCACGCGACGGCGGCGAGAGCGGGATGCGTGCAGCGGGGACGGTCGGTGAACCGTTCGCCGGCCAGCACCGAGACGTACTCCATGAGGCAGCTGCCGGCCTCCGCGTCGCGGTGGGCACCGGCGTCGAGGACGGGCAGGCCGTCCGGAGGGCGTGTGGACGTCATGGGAAGCTCCCTTCCCCGGCCCCGGGCCCTCGCGCCCGGTCGGAGGCTCCACCGTAGACCGATTCCGGCGTCACGGCAGGGGGTCCGGTCGAGCGAATCGCCGCCCGATCCGGAGCAGGAGCTGATCGCCCGCGGCGACCGTCAGTGTTCGGAACCGATGACCGTGGTCGCCGTGAGGGCCGCGAGCACGGCCCCGACCGTCGGCGACACCAGCCGGCGGATGTCCTGCGAGACGCCGAGCGGGACGTGCCGGCCGTCGGAGATCGCCCGCGCGCGGCGGGCGGCGCGCGTCGGGTCGGCCGGGCTCAGCGCGCGCACGCGACGCCCGTGGTGGAGCAGGACGATGAGCATGGCGACGGCCTCGTCGGGCTCCTCGCCGTCGAGCGCGGCACGCACGGCGGCCCGGTCGTGGTGCAGGGCGTCGACCTCGTGCACGCGCAGCGCGGACCCGAACACCGGCATCGCGAGGTAGCCGAACACCCGGCGCGGCTCGCGGGCCGCCAGCCCGCGCTCGACCAGGCGGTCCATCGTCCGGCGGATCATCTGGGCGCCGCGGTTACCCGTGACGGCGTGCTGCAGGTCGACCTTGGCGCCGCCGTGGACGAGGAGGCTGTCGGCGACCCAGGACAGCAGCGGGTCGTCGATCGCCACGGGCCCGCGGCGGTAGACGGCCCCGGCGTCGAGCAGGGACGCGTCGAGCAGCAGCTCCACCATCGCGGCGGCCACGAGCAGCCCCGCGGGCTCGGTGAGGGTGGACAGCGGGCGGCCGTCGTCGTCACCGAGGACCCACGCCACCCGCTCGGGCAGCGTCAGGTCCGCGGTCCGGGACGACCACCGCTCCGAGCGCACGGAGACAGCGTAGGCAGCTCGTCCCCCACGAGAGCGAGCAGTCCTCGGACGGCAGCACACGGCGTCGAACGGTGCGTCCGCACGGGCCAAGGATCTCGGCCGACCGGCCTGACCGCCCGTCGCAGGCGGTCACGCCCCGGCCGAACGCCCGGCGTGTGCTCGGCCGGGCGGCCGCACGGAGCAGTCCCGTCGTCGGTGCCACCGGGCACACTCCCGGCCATGGGTGAGCCCGTGACCACCACGCCCGCCGACGACCTCTCCCGCGCCCGGGCCGGCGACGACGCAGCGTTCGAGCGGCTCGTCGCGCCGCTGCGCCGCGAGCTGCACGCGCACTGCTACCGCATGCTCGGCTCCGTCCACGACGCCGACGACGCGCTGCAGGACGCGCTGCTGCGGGGGTGGCGGGCGATCGGCCGGTTCGAGGACCGCGGGGACCAGGGCTCGCTGCGCTCGTGGCTCTACACGGTGGCCACCAACACGAGCCTCGACGCGATCGGCCGGCGCGGACGCCGCGCGCTGCCCATGGACCTCGGGCCGTCGAGCGACGGTTCGGGCGACGACCCGCCGCGCACCGAGGTGGCCTGGCTGGGGCCCTATCCCGACGACCCAGACGCCACCGTCGCCGAGCGCGAGTCGGTGGAGCTCGCGTTCGTCGCCGCGCTGCAGCACCTCCCGGGCAACCAGCGGGCGGCGCTGCTGCTCATGGAGGTCCTCGCGTTCTCGGCCGCCGAGGTCGCGTCGATGATGGCCACCACCACGGCGTCGGTGAACAGCGCCGTCCAGCGGGCCCGCGCCACGATCGCCGCCAAGGTCACCGCGCCGAGCCAGCAGCGCACGCTGCGGGCGCTCCCCGACGCCGAGCTCGCCGCCACCGTCGGGCGCTACGCCAGCGCGCTCGAGGCGGGCGACGCCGACGCGCTGGTCGCCCTGCTCACCGCGGACGTCACGTGGGCGATGCCGCCGAACGCCGCCTGGTTCCGCGGCACCGACGCGGTCACGACGTTCCTGCGCGCCGGGCCGATGACCGTGCCGTGGCGCCATCTCGCGGCGCGCGCCAACGGCCAGCTCGCCGTCGCCTGCTATCCGTGGGACGCCGAGCGGGGGGTCTGGCGCGCGGCCGTGCTCGACGTGCTCGCGCTGTCTCTCGACGGGCGGATCGCCGAGGTCACCGCGTTCATCGGCCCCGAGCACGTGACCATGGCCGGCCTGCCCGCCACGCTGCCCGCGGACACCCCGCCCGGCACGCTCACAGCTCCCGGATGACGTCCTCGGTGCGCTGCTCGGCGGCGGCGAGGAACGCCGCCATGCCCTCGAGCAGCGCGTCGTCGGCCCCGGCGAGCTCGGCCGCGAGGCGGGCGTCGAGCGGGTCGTCGAGCGCCCCCACCCGCGCCAGCGAGGCGGGCTCGGGCTCGACGAGCACCCGCCGGCGGTCGTCGGGGTCGGCGACGCGGTGCGCGTGGCCCGCCGCCACCAGGCGCTCGAGGGCCCGCCGACCGACACCGTCGCCCTCGTCGACGACGTCCTGCGCCGCGACCCGCCCGCCCCGTTGACGCTGTGGCGCTTCGCCGCCGAGGAGGTCGAGCTCGCCGGCGTGGTCCTCGCGCCCGGCACCCCCGTGCTCGTCGACCTCGCGGGCGCCGCCGACTTCGCCCGGCGACGGGTCAGGGCCGCCCGGCGTGCGGGACGTCGACGCGGGCCGCCAGCAGCACCGCCTCGCGCGCGGCCCGGCGCTCGTGCTCGGCGAACGACGGCGCCGCGCAGGCGTAGAGCGTGCACCCGTCCTCGCCGCCGAGCATGCAGGCGAAGACCCCGATGCCGCCGGTGGGGAGCTCCTCGAGCACCTCGCCGTCCCCGCCCACGCGCAGCAGGCGGGCGCCGATCGCGTCGGCGACCCAGATCGCGCCCTCGGCGTCGCCGGCGATCCCGTCGGGCGCGACGGCCAGCCCGCCCAGGGCCTCGCCGACGTCGGTCGAGGCCGGTGGCGGCCCGAACCGCGCCCACTCCCGGCGGTGCGCGACCCCGCCGTCGGCGGCGACGTCGAACGCGGTCAGCCGCGCCCCGAACGTCTCGGCGACCACGAGCACCCCGTCGCGCAGCACCATCCCGTTGGGGAACAGGAGGTCCTCGGCCACCGTCCGCGCGGTGCCGTCGGGGGCGACGTGGGTCAGTCCCGTCGACGCCAGCGGGGCGCCGCCCATGAGGTCGAAGCCGAAGTCGCCGACGAACGCGCCGCTGTGCTCGTCGACGACCATGTCGTTGAGGTGCGCCCCGACCAGCCCCGACAGGTCGGCGTGCTCCACCAGCTCGCCGTCGCCCTCGCGGCGCAGGATGCGGCGGTCGCGCATCGAGACGATCAGCGCACGCCCGTCGGGCAGGAACCCCAGGCCGGAGGGCTGGCCGGGGACCTCGGCCATCACCTCGTGGTGCCCGCGGTCGTCGATCGCGACGACCTTCTGGGTGTAGAAGTCCGAGAGCCACAGCCGGCCCTCGTGCCACCGCGGGCACTCCAGGAACGACCAGCCGTCCGACACCACGTCCAGGTCCCGCTCGCCCACGCCGCTCCTCCTCGAGCCCACGATCGTCCGCGCACGGTCGACCGGGCGGCTCGCCGGTGTCAAGCACCGGGAGACCTGCACAGGATCTGCACACGACGACCCCCGGACCCGACCAGCGGCGCTCCTAGTCTCGCCGACCATGGGCACCAACCGCCGCGTCCTCGTGGTCGAGGACGAACCGGTGATCAACGGCGCGGTCACCGACCGGCTCGCCGCCGCGGGCTACGACGTGGTCCGCGCCTTCGACGGGCCCGGCGCCGTCGAGCAGTTCCGCGCGAGCGACCCCGACGTCGTCGTCCTCGACGTCATGCTCCCCGGGCTCGACGGGCACGAGGTGTGCCGGCGCATCCAGGCCGTGCGCCCGGTGCCGGTCCTCATGCTCACCGCGGCCGACGACGAGACCGACGTGCTCGTCGGGCTGGCCGTCGGCGCCGACGACTACCTGACCAAGCCGTTCCGGATGCGCGAGCTCGTCGCCCGCGTCGCCGCCCTGCTGCGGCGGGTCGAGCGGGCGGCGGAGCTCACCGGGACCGCCCCGACCGACCTCGGCGACCTGCGCGTCGACCCCGGCGCGCGCCGCGTGTGGACCGGGGACGACGAGGTGCACCTGACCCCCACCGAGTTCGACCTCCTGCTCTGCCTGGCGGCCAACCCCGGGGTGGTCCTGACGCGCGAGCGCCTGCTGTCCGAGGTGTGGGACTGGCCCGGCGCGTCGGGCACCCGCACCGTCGACAGCCACGTCAAGGCCCTGCGCGCCAAGATCGGCGCCGAGCGCGTGCGCACCGTGCACGGCGTGGGCTACGCGCTGGAGACCGGGAGCACCCGGTGAGCGACACCGCCGGCCTGCGGGCCCTCGACCCCGTCCGCTCGGTCAAGGTCAAGCTCGGCCTGCTCGTCGCCGCGAGCGTCGTCCTCGCCGCGGTCATCGCGACGATCGGTGCCGCGGGCGGGGTGCCGGTGGCCCTGTCGATCCCCGTCACGGTCGCCCTCGCGCTCGGGGTCACCCAGCTCCTCGCCGTCGGCATGACCTCGCCGCTGCGCGAGATGACCGCCGCCGCCCGGCGCATGGCCACCGGTGACCACGCCGTCCGGGTCACCGCCACCTCGCGCGACGAGGTCGGCGAGCTGGCCCGCGCGTTCAACTCGATGGCCGAGGAGCTCGCCGGCGTCGACCGCCAGCGCCGCGAGCTGGTCGCCAACGTCAGCCACGAGCTGCGCACGCCCCTGGCGGCGCTGTGCGCGGTGCTGGAGAACCTCGCCGACGGCGTCGCCGAGCCCGACCCGGCGACCCTGCGCGTCGCGCTGGCGCAGGGCGAGCGGATGTCGGGGCTGGTCGGCGACCTGCTCGACCTGTCCCGGGTCGACGCCGGCCACGCGCCGCTGGCCCGCGAGAGCGTCGCCGTCCGGGCGCTGCTCGAGGCCGCGGTGGAGGAGGCGCGGGTCGGGGGACGCGCGCCGGCGATCACCCACGTCGTCGACGTCGAGCCCGACGACCTCGCCGTCGAGGGCGACCCCGCGCGCCTGCACCAGCTCGTCGCGAACCTCCTCGACAACGCCGCCCGCCACGGCCCGTCCGACGGCACCGTCACGGTGCGGGCGCGGGGCTGTTCCGAGAGCGGCGACGGGACGTGGCGCCTGGAGGTCCTCGACGAGGGCCCCGGCGTCGCTCCCGAGCACCGCGAGCGCGCGTTCGAACGCTTCGGGACGCTGCGCGACGTCGCCGCCGGCGGGGCCGGAGGTGGTGGTGGGACCGGGCTCGGCCTGGCCATCGCGCGCTGGGTCACCGACCTGCACGGCGGGACGATCGCCTTCGCCGACCCCGCTCCCGGGACGCACGGCGTGCGCGTCGTCGCCGACCTCCCGACCGTGCCCACCCGTCCCCGGCCGGAGGAGAGCGCCGTGCCCGACATCCCCGACGGCCCGGAGCCCGCGCGCGGCGGGACGACCACGCTCGCACCGCCCGAGCCCACCCCGGCCGAGCCCGCCTCGCTCACGGACGCCCTGTTCGGCGACGCCTGGCCCGACCGCGGCGTCCCCGGCGACGTCCGGGTGCTGGGCGGCGCGCTCGGGGTCGGCGTGCTCGCCGGCGCGATCCTGCCGTTCCGCGACCCGGGGCTCGCGACGTTCCTCGTCCTGCTCGCCGCGGGCGGGGTGCTGTTGGCCGCCAGTCGCCACCGCCGCGACCCGTTCACCCTGACGTGCGCCGGCCTCTGCCTCGCGCTGTCCTCGGTCGTCGTCCTGCGCGACGCCGAGTGGATCGTCGCGCTCTGCCTGCTCGCCGCCGCCGGGCTCGGCATGGTGGGGCTGGTCCGCGGCCGGCGCGTCCCGTCGTTCCTCGCCGCCGCCGCGGCGTGGCCGCTCGCCGCCCTGCGCGGCCTGCCCTGGCTGGGGCGCACCGTGCGGGCCCTGACCGGGCTCGGCAACGGGGCGGCGCTGCTGCGCACCGCCGTCTGGTCGGTCCTGGGCATCACGGTGTTCGCGCTGCTCTTCGCCTCCGCCGACGCGCTGTTCGCGGAGTGGGTGGACGCGGTGGTCCCCGACCTCGGCTCGCAGGACGTCGCCGTGCGCGTGTTCGTCGCCGTCGCCATCGCCGGTCTGGTGCTCTGCGGCGCGTACCTGGCGCTCAACCCGCCGCAGGTCGGCCAGGTGCAGCGCCCGGCACGGCCCGTCGCCCACCGCTTCGAGTGGGTCGCGCCGGTGCTGGTGGTCGACGCGGTCTTCGTCCTGTTCCTCGCGGCGCAGGCGACGGCGTTCTTCGGCGGCCGCGAGCACCTCGAGCGCACCACCGGCCTGACCTACGCCCAGTACGTGCACCAGGGCTTCGGCCAGCTCACCGTGGCCACGCTGCTGACGCTGCTCGTCGTCTGGGCGGCGTCGCGCAAGGCGCCGCGGGCGACGCCGGCCGACCGCGCCTGGCTGCGCGTCGCGCTCGGGGTGCTGTGCGCCGCGACGCTGGTGGTCGTCGCCTCGGCGCTCTCCCGGATGCACCTCTACGAGCAGGCCTACGGGCTGACGACCGCGCGCCTGCTCGCTGCGGTGTTCGAGGGCTGGCTCGGGGTGCTCGTGCTGGCCGTGGTCGCCGCCGCGGGCGCGCTGCGGGCGCGCTGGCTGCCGCGGTTCGGGCTGGTCAGCGGCGTGGTGCTGCTGCTGGCGCTGGCCGTCGCCAACCCCGACGCCTGGGTCGCCCGGCAGAACCTCGACCGGTACGCGGTGACGGGCACCGTCGACTGGGGCTACCTGCGCGACCTGTCCGACGACGCGGTGCCCGCCCTCGAGGGCCTCCCCCGCCCGCTCGCGGAGTGCGCGCTGCGCCTGGACGAGCGCGAGGTCGACGACGCGCTGGCGTGGAACCTCGGACGGAGCCACGCGGACGCGTACGTCGCCGCCCAGGGCGGCGCGTGGCGGACCCGGACGGACTGCCCGGGGCAGACGGCCGTGCGCTGAGGTGGCGGAATGTCCGGCCCACCTACGCCGTTGGTTGAAACGTGAAGAACATCGGGTTCCTGTCGTTCGGGCACTGGTCGGCGTCGCCGCATTCGCAGGTGCGGTCGGCCGGGGACTCCCTGCTGCAGTCGATCGAGCTCGCGGTGGCCGCCGAGGAGCTGGGCGCCGACGGCGCCTACTTCCGGGTGCACCACTTCGCCCAGCAGCTCGCCTCGCCGTTCCCGCTGCTCGCGGCGGCCGCGGCGCGGACGAGCCGGATCGAGCTGGGCACCGGCGTGATCGACATGCGCTACGAGAACCCGCTCTACATGGCCGAGGACGCCGGCGCCGCGGACCTGATCTCCGGCGGGCGCCTGCAGCTGGGCATCAGCCGGGGCTCCCCCGAGCAGGTCGTCGACGGCTTCCGCTACTTCGGGTACGTCCCGCAGGAGGGCTCCGACGACGCCGAGATGGCGCGGAACCACACGGCGCTGTTCCTCGACGTGCTGCGCGGCGAGGGGTTCGCCGAGCCCAACCCGCGCCCGATGTTCGCCAACCCGCCCGGCCTGCTGCGCCTCGAGCCGCACGCCCCCGGCCTGCGCGACCGCATCTGGTGGGGTGCCGGCAGCCGCGCGACCGCGGAGTGGACCGGCACCCAGGGCATGAACCTCATGAGCTCGACGCTGCTCACCGAGGACACGGGCGTGCCGTTCCACCGGCTGCAGGCCGAGCAGATCCAGCGCTTCCGCGACGCGTGGACGGCCGCGGGGCACGAGCGCGAGCCGCGCGTGTCGGTCAGCCGCAGCATCTTCCCGATCGTCTCGGACCTCGACCGCCAGCTGTTCTGGCGCGAGCGGCACTCGACCGACCAGGTCGGCCACCTCGACGGCGGCGACGCCCGCTTCGGGAAGACCTACGCGGGCGAGCCCGACAAGCTCATCGCCGAGCTGGCCGAGGACGAGGCCATCGCCGCCGCGGACACGCTGCTGCTCACCGTGCCCAACCAGCTGGGCGTGGACTACAACGCCCACGTCGTGGAGAGCGTGCTCACCCACCTCGCCCCGGAGCTCGGCTGGCGCTGACGCCCGGCCCCCTACGGGCCGTACGGCCCGACCTCGCCCGCCTGCACCCCGATCACGTGGCACGGGCGGTTCATCGCCTGCAGCGCGCGCTGCAGGACCCGCCCCACCTCCTCGACGGCCGCGCGGGCGTCGTCGGCCGTCGTGCTCCCGGTGACCTCGAGGACGCCGGACGGGACCGTCGGGACCCCGCCGACCTCCACGAGACGCTCAAGGAGGTCGGCGAGCCCGTCCTCGTCGAGGCGCGTCAGGTCGGTCATCAGGTGGACCCGGTACTTCGTCATGCCGCGGGAGTCTGCCCCGCGGCGGGCGCCGCGCCGGAGCCCGGCACTCCGCGACCTCGCCCCGGTTCGACATGTGATCACCGTCGTTCCCGGCGAGCGTCGGGTGTGACGCGCGCCACGACCGGTCCAGCAGCGGGCCGGCAGGATCGTGCGGACGAGGAGTCCACGTCATGGCCGACGACAGCAGCGCCGGGGGTGGACCGGTGTTCCGCCTGGTCTACCGCAGCCGACTGGACATCCCCGCGGACGACGTGGAGGCCGAGGTCGCGACGATCCTGGCCGCGGCCCGCCGGAAGAACCCGCAGCTCGGGATCACCGGCGCCCTCGTCGTCTGGGAGGACGGCGTGGTGCAGACCCTCGAGGGCGAGGAGGGCGTCGTCCGCGGCGTCTACGACACGATCAGCCGCGACCCCCGCCACGAGCAGGTCGAGCTCGTCGAGACGACCCCGGGCGTCGAGCGCGCGTTCACGCGGTGGTCGATAGCGCACATCTCCGACGGCGCGGACGCCGACCTCCCGCTCTCGAAGCAGTGGGAGGGCGGCATCGACGTCAGCAGGCCGCGCCTGACCACGCCCGAGGAGGACGCGGTCGTCAGCGCGATGCGCGACCGGGTGCGGGGTGCCCCGGCCTGAGCGGGGTCACCGGCGCTGCGGCGGGCCCGCGGGTGGTCACTCCTCGTCGAGGGCGGTCGCGACGTCCTCCGACGTCACGGCGCGACCGACCCCCACGACCGGGAGGCCCGACCGCTCGTGGATCCCGACCGCCGCGGCCGCGGCGCAGACCGCGATGAACACCAGGCCGTCGGGCCCGGCCCGGAGGTACCGCGACGACTCGACCGTCACCGCGACGAACTGCCCCGGGCCGACCGCGACCTCCTCGCCGTCGACGACCACCCAGCCGCTGCCGCGCAGGACGGCGTACGCGTCCTCGGCGAGGTCGTCGCGGTGGTCGTGGGGAACGGTCTCCTCCCCGGCGGGCAGCTCGATCTGGTAGAGCCCGAAGGCCGTGAGGCCGAGGGCCTCGCCGACCCGCTTCTCGAACGGGCTCGCCGCGGGGTGGGGGCCCCGCCCCACGTCGAGGGCGGAGTGGTCGACGATCCGGTAGGTCACCCGGGGAACCTAGGCCAGGCGCGCTAGACGTTGAACCTGAACTCCACGACGTCGCCGTCGTGCATGACGTAGTCCTTGCCCTCCATGCGGACCTTCCCCGCGGTCTTCGCGGCCGCCATCGAGCCCGCGGCGACGAGGTCGTCGTAGGAGACGATCTCGGCCTTGATGAAGCCCTTCTGGAAGTCCGTGTGGATCACGCCGGCGGCCTCGGGGGCGGTGGCGCCCGCGCGGATCGTCCAGGCGCGCGACTCCTTGGGGCCCGCGGTCAGGTAGGTCTGCAGGCCGAGGGTGCGGAAGCCGGCGCGGGCCAGCGCGTCGAGGCCCGGCTCGGGCTGGCCGATCGACTCCAGCAGCTCCTGCGCGGACTCGGCGTCGAGCTCGAGGAGCTCCTGCTCGACCTTGGCGTCGAGGAACACGGCGTCGGCCGGCGCCACGAGCTCGGCGAGCTCCTTGCGCCGCGCGTCGTCGGTGAGCACCGGCTCGTCGGCGTTGAAGACGTAGAGGAACGGCTTGACGGTCATGAGGTTCAGCTCGCGCAGCCGCGGCGAGTCGAGGCCCGCGGAGAACAGCGTCCGCCCCTCGTTCAGCACCGACTGCGCGTGCGTGACCTCGTCGACCGCGGCCTTGGCCTCCTTGCGGACGCGCGCCTCCTTCTCGAGGCGCACCAGGGCCTTCTCGAGGGTCTGGAGGTCGGCGAGGACGAGCTCGGTCGCGACGGTCTCGATGTCGGCGGCCGGATCGACGCGGCCGTCGACGTGCACGACGTCGTCGTCGGCGAAGACGCGCACGACCTGGCAGATGGCGTCGGCCTCGCGGATGTTGGCGAGGAACTTGTTGCCCAGCCCGGCACCCTCGCTCGCCCCCGCGACGATGCCGGCGATGTCGACGAACGACACGGTGGCCGGGACGATCTTGTCGGAGTGGAACATCTCCGCGAGCCGGTCGAGCCGGGCGTCGCGCAGGGGGACCACGCCGACGTTGGGCTCGATGGTGGCGAACGGGTAGTTCGCGGCGAGCACGTCGTTGCGGGTCAGGGCGTTGAACATGGTCGACTTGCCGACGTTGGGCAGTCCGACGATGCCGAGGGTCAAGCTCACGGGGGTCCAGTGTGCCAGCGAGGGATCCGGACGGGCTCCGGCGGCGTCCAACCAGGGTGACAGCCGTTCCGCCCTGATCCCGGAGGCCCCCGATGAGCGCCCTCGCCACCGTCCCCACCCCACTCGGCCCGTTCACCGCCGTCGTCGACGACGAGGGCGCGGTGCTCGCCTCGGGGTGGACCGACGACGCCGACCTCCTGCTGGCGCTGGTCCACGCCGAGCTGCGGCCGGCCGACCCCGCCCGGCGCGCCGACCTGGGGGCGGTGACGGCGGCGGTCGCGGCGTTCCACGACGGCGACCCGGTCCCGGCCGTCGCGGTCCCGGTGCGCCAGATCAGCGGGCCCGCCACCACGGCGATCTGGGACGCGCTGCGCGCCGTGCCGGCCGGCGCGCCGACCACCTACGGCGAGCTCGCGCAGGCGGCGGGCCACCCGAAGGGCCACCGGCTCGCGGCGCGGGCCTGCGTGCACAACGCCGCGACGCTCTTCGTGCCGTGCCACCGGGTGCTGCGCCGCGGCGGCGGGCTCGGCGGCTACCGCTGGGGGCTGGAGCTCAAGGAGCGGCTGCTGGCGATGGAGGCGGCCTGGGGCACGGAGCGCAGCGGAGCTGCCCCGCCGGAGGCGGATCACGGTCGCGGGCCCGCGGTGTCGGGGGTGTGATCCATCCTCACCCCCATGACGACGAGCGGGGTGCTGGCGGGGCTGCTGCTGGGGCTCGTGCTGGGCGCGGCCGTCGGCGCGTGGGCGGCGCTGCACCTGGCGGGCGCGCGGCGGGACGTGGCGGTGTCCGAGGCCGTCCGCCGCGCGAGCACCGAGGTCGCCGCGGCGCGCGCCGAGCTCGAGGCCGAGCGGCGCGGGGCCCACGAGCGCGAGCGGGCGGTGTCGCCGGCGGCACGCGCGGCGTCGGTGGAGGCGCTCGACCGCGTGCTCGAGCCGGTGGCCAGCGCGCTCGGGCGGATGGAGGCGCAGATGGCGGGCGCCGCCCGTGAGCGCGAGGCCGCGTTCGCGGCGCTGCGCGAGCAGGTGGGCGCGGTGGCCACCAACGCCGCGGGGGTGGCGGGCGAGACGCGGGCGCTGGTCGGCGCGCTGCGCGCCCCGCACGTGCGGGGACGGTGGGGCGAGCTGCAGCTCGAGCGGGTCGTCGACCTCGCCGGCATGGTCGAGCACTGCGACTTCACCCGCCAGGCCCACGCCCGCGGCGGGGACGACGGCGCCCAGCGTCCCGACCTCGTGGTGCACCTCGCGGGCGGCAAGCAGGTGGTCGTCGACGCCAAGGTGCCGTTCGCGGCGTACCTCGAGTCCACCGAGGCCCGCGACGACGCCGCGCGGCGCGAGCGCGTCGCCGCCCACGCCAAGCAACTCCGCGCGCACGTCGAGGCGCTGGGCGCCAAGGCCTACTGGCGGCGCTTCGAGCCGACGCCCGAGTTCGTGGTGATGTTCGTGCCCGGCGAGGTGTTCCTCTCCGCGGCCCTCGAGGCCGACCCGGCGCTGCTCGAGCACGCGTTCGGCCTCGACGTCGTCATCGCCACCCCGACGACGCTCGTGGCCCTCCTGCGCACGGTGGCCTACGCCTGGCGCCAGGAGGCCCTGGCCCGCAACACCGCCGAGGTGCACGCCCTCGGCCGCGAGCTGCACGGGCGGCTCGCGGTGCTCTCGGGGCACCTCGCGCGGCTCGGCCGCTCGCTCGACGGCAGCGTGCGGTCGTTCAACGAGACGGTGAGCTCCCTCGAGTCGCGGGTGCTGGTCAGCGCCCGGCGCTTCGCCGACCTGTCGGTCACCAGTGCCCACCTGGAGGCCCCCGAGCAGGTCGAGCGCCGCCCGCGCGCGCCGGCCGAGACGGCGTGAGGCCCGGCGGGGCCCGCGAGGGTGCGCCGGGCGTCGTGGTGCGCGTCACGCCACGCGTCGCGTGTCGTGGCGGGCCGACGGCCCAGCGCCGAACGCCCGCTAGCGTTGCCCCCTGTGACCAGCGCGCGGGAGGACGCCGTCTTCACCGGGGCGGTCGGCCCCGGCGAGCGGTCCGTCGTCCGCACGGTGCGCGGACTGCGCTGGTGGGGGGCGATCGCGCTCGCGGCGGTGCTCACCGTCGCCGGCGTCGCGATCGACCTGCTGACCTCCGGGGAGCTGGGCGTCGTGTTCACGGCGTGCTTCGCGGGCGGCTGCATCCTCGCCACCGCCTGGGCGCGCCGCGACTCGCTGTTCGTCCCGCTCGTGCAGCCGCCGCTGCTGCTCGCGGTCGCGGTGCCCGCGGTGGTCGTGGCGACGGGCTCGCTGCCCCGCTCCGGCGGCACGGCGTCCGTGCTGCTGGCCGTGGGCGGGCCGCTGGTCAACGGCTTCCCGACGCTGGCGATCACCGCCGCGATCTGCCTGGCGCTCGGGTTCATCCGCTCGCGCATCGAGCCGTTCCAGCGGCCCGGCGACGACCTCGACCCCGACGCGCGCGCCGCCGAGCGCCTGCCGCGTGACCGGGCGCCCCGCGACCGGGACCCGCGGGATCGTGATCGCGAGCGTCCCCGGGACCGGGACCCGCGCGACCGCGATCCCCGGGACCGTGACCGGGAGCGGGACACCCGGGACCGGGACCGGGACCGCCGCGATCCGCGGGACCGCGACCCCCGGGACCCTCGTGACCGGGAACCCCGCGACCCCCGCGACCGGCCGCGCCGGGTGCCGGTCGAGATGCGCCCCGTGCGCGACGACCGCCGCCGCCCGGCCGCCGACGACCCCCGGCGCCGCCCGACCCGGCCCGACGACCCGGACGACGAGTTCGGGCCGGGCGTGCGCCGGGTGCCGCGCCGCGTCGACGGGCCCGACGACCGGCGCTGACCCCGGCCCCTCAGTGCGCGTACTCGTCGCGGCGCAGCAGCATCGCGCCGAGCATGGTGAAGAACATCAGGACGTGGCCGCCGATCATCAGCGTCTCGCCGGTGATCGCGCCGAGGCCGTAGGGCACGAGCAGCACCACGAACGGCGTGCACATCGCCGCCGACATCTCGGTGATCTGGCGCGCGGAGTGCCGGCGCACCGCCATCCACACCGCCATGCCGATCGTCATGTCCGCGGCCATGACCAGGGCGTGCACCGCGGGCAGCGCCGCCCAGGCCGCCGGGGTCAGCGGCATCAGCAGCACCATCCCCACGAACATCGCGATGACCATCTCGACGTAGTGGAGCGCGAAGCGCAGCCACCGGCGGGACGCGGGGCGGGCGGTGGGAGCGGTGACGGTGGCGGTGGGCAGCGAGCGGGTCATCGGTGGCTCCTCGGACGGCGGGGCGACGCGGACGAGCCTCGCCGCCCGCGCCCCCCGCGGGACGTGCCGGAGGTCATGACCCGCGGTCACCTCGCACGTGACCCGCTACAGCAGGTCGAGGGCGCGGGCGCGCAGGGCCGCCTGGGTGCGGTCGCGGGCCCCGAGCTTGCCGAGCACGTTGGTCACGTGGTTCTTCACCGTGCCCTCGGCGAGGTGCAGCGTCCCGGCGATCTCCCGGTTGCTGCGCCCGTCGGCGAGCAGCCGCAGCACGTCGACCTCGCGGTCCGACAGCGGCACGACGAGGGGCTGCGGACGGGGCCGGCCGTCGTCCACCGGCATCCGCGCGACTCGGGCGACGACCTTCGCCGCCACCGAGGGCTCGAGCACCGACCCGCCCCGCGCCGCCGTGACCACGGCCTCGACGAGCCGGGCGGACGAGACGTCCTTGAGCAGGTAGCCGACGGCGCCGGCCCGCAGCGCGGCGAACACGTCCTCGTCGTCGTCGAACGTGGTCAGCGCGATGACGCGCACGTGCGGCTGCTCCACGCTGAGGCGCCGGGTGGCGGCGACGCCGTCGAGCACGGGCATGCGCAGGTCCATGAGCACCACGTCGGGGGCGAGCTCCGCGGCGCGGCGCACGGCCTCCGCGCCGTCGCCGGCCTCGCCCACCACCACGACCTCGGCGCGCACGCCCAGCAACGTCGTCAGGGCCTCGCGGAACAGCGCCTGGTCGTCCACCAGCAGGAGCCGGACGGGATTCACACCGGCACCTCCACGGTCAGCGCGCTGCCGCCGCCCGGCGCCGGGGCGAGCTCGAGGTGCCCGCCGAGCAGCTCGGCGCGCTCGCGCAGACCGACCAGGCCGTAGCCGGGCGTCGCGCCGACGGCACCGGAGGGGCCTCGCCCGTCGTCGCGGACCGCCATCCGCACCGCGCCGTCGGCGTACTCCAGGCACAGCTCCGCGCGGTGCGCCTCGGCGTGCTTGCGCACGTTGGTCAGCCCCTCCTGCGCGGCGCGGAAGAGCGCCTCGCGGGCGGCATCGGGCAGCGGGCGCTCCTCGCCGGCCACGGCGACCTCGGCGGGCAGGCCGGCCGCCGCGCTCTCCTGCGCCAGGGCCCGCAGCGCCTCGGGCAGCGGCGGCACCACCCGCGCCTCGCGCAGCGCGCCCACCGACCGGCGGACCTCGGCGAGCGCCTCCTGCGACTGGTGCTGAGCCTTCGCGAGTACCTCGTCCGCCCCGTCCCGCCCGCTCCCGAGCAGCGCGCGGGCGGCCTGGAGCTGCATCTGCACCACGGTCAGCGAGTGCCCCAGCCCGTCGTGGATGTCCCGGGCGACCCGGTTGCGCTCCTGGGCCAGGGCGAGGCGCTCGGACTGCGCCGTCTGGTCGCGCAGCTGCTGGTGCGCGACGGCGAGCTCGCGGCGCATCGCCTGCTCGCGGCGCAGGAGCTCGGTGACGACGGCGGCGAACACCACCGCGACCAGCGTCCCCAGGCCCTCGCGCACGCCCTCGAGTAGCGGCATCCCGGTGTGCACCATCGGCACCATCGCGATGACCACGATCGTCGCGGGCAGCGGGAGCAGCAGCACGCACTGGCTGACCAGCACGATGAGGAAGAGCGTCCCGCCCACCCCGGGCGCCAGCGCGAACACCACCGACGCGAGCACCAGCCCGACGACGACGTGCGCCGCCGACCAGGCACGGCTCCCCCGGCGCTGCACCCACCGGAATCCGAGGGTCGCGAGCAGGGCGAACGCGACGCCGAGCGGGAGCACCGCGACCGGGTCACCGCCGCCGACCACCCCGAGCACCAGGGTGAGCAGCGCACCCCCGGTGAGCAGGGTCAGGGCCAGCAGCACGGGGACACTGTGCGGTGCCCGCGCCCGGAGGACAACGGGGTGGCTAGCGGACGGCCTGCGGCTTCATGTCCCGCTTGAGCTCGCGGGGCAGCGAGAAGGTCAGCTTCTCGTTCGCCGTGGTGATCTCCTCGACGTCGGCCCACCCGCGGTCGGCGAGCCAGTGCAGGACCTCGCCGACGAGGATCTCGGGCACCGAGGCGCCGCTGGTGACCCCGACCGTCGTGACGCCCTCGAGCCAGGCCTCGTCGATCTCGCCGGCGTGGTCGACCAGGTGCGAGTCGGACGCGCCGGCCTGCAGGGCGACCTCGACGAGGCGCACCGAGTTCGACGAGTTGCGCGAGCCGACGACGAGCACGAGGTCGCACTCGGGCGCCATCTGCTTGACCGCGACCTGGCGGTTCTGGGTGGCGTAGCAGATGTCGTCCGACGGCGGGTCGGCCAGCGAGGGGAAGCGCTCGCGCAGGGCGCGCACGGTCTCGAGCGTCTCGTCGACCGACAGCGTCGTCTGCGAGAGCCAGATGACCTTCTCCGGGTCGCGGACCGTGACCCCGTCGACCGCCGCGGGCCCGTCGACGAGCTGCACGTGGTCGGGCGCCTCGCCGGCGGTGCCCTCGACCTCCTCGTGGCCCTCGTGGCCGATCAGGAGGATGTCGTAGTCGTCGCGCGCGAAGCGCTTGGCCTCCTGGTGCACCTTGGTGACCAGAGGGCACGTGGCGTCGACCGTGCGCAGCTCGCGGGCGGCGGCCTCGGCGTGGACGGCCGGGGAGACCCCGTGCGCGGAGAAGACGACCGTGGCGCCCTCGGGCACCTGGTCGGTCTCCTCGACGAACACGGCACCGCGCGCGGCGAGCGTGGTCACGACGTGGCGGTTGTGCACGATCTCCTTGCGGACGTACACCGGGGCGCCGTAGGTCTCGAGGGCCTTCTCCACCGCGACCACGGCCCGGTCGACGCCCGCGCAGTACCCGCGGGGCTTCGCGAGCAGCACCCGCGGGGTCGTCGCGCCTGTCTCGTGACTGGTGGACATGACCCCAGCCTACGGGCGACGGGCGTCACCGACCGGGCGTCACGGGCCCGCGGGTGGTCGTTCGCACACCGGTGGCGTTCTGCTGGCACCCTGTGCACATGAGTTCGCTGCCGTTCCCGGTGCGGGTCGCCGCCGGTCTCGTCGTCGCCGCCGTCGAGGAGGCCCGGGATCTCCCGCGCACCGTCGCGGGTCTGCCCATCACCGCGGTCAGCCGCGTGCTGCAGCTGGGCATGCGCGCCCAGCAGGTGGTCACCGAGCTCGCCATCAAGGGCGACACCGCGCTGGACGGGATGCGGCCGGTGGAGGAGGCCCCGTCGTGGGCCCGCTTCGACGACGACCTGCCCGAGGCGCTGCCCAGCGGCTACGACGCCTACGACGCGGACGCCCACGACGCGCCCGGGTACGCCGCCGACCTCGGTGACACGCCCCGGCGCACCAACGGCCACCACGCGCCCGCGCTGGGCATCGTCGGCGAGGCGGGCGCGACGGCCTCGGTGACCCCGGACGCCCTGCCCGGCTACGAGACCATGACCATCGCCCAGCTGCGCGGCAAGCTGCGCGCGCTGTCGATCGAGCAGGTCACCGAGCTGCTGGAGTGGGAGCAGGCGCACGCCGACCGCCCGCCGTTCGTCACGATGCTGACCAACCGCATCGCGACCCTCTCGCAGCAAGGCTGACCACGGCGGTGAGCGCGTGACCACCCCGCCCGCCACCAGCGCCGAGGAGCCCTGGCCGGTCCGCACGGTCGCGCGCAAGATCTCGGCCTGGATCGACCGGCTCGGCAGCGTGTGGGTCGAGGGCCAGCTCACGCAGGTCACCGCCCGCCCGGGCTCGTCGACGGCGTTCCTCGTGCTGCGCGACCCGGCGGCGGACGTCTCGCTGGGGCTCACGGCGCCGACCTCGATGGTGCGCGGCGCGGTGCCGCCGCTGGCCGAGGGCGCGCGGGTGGTGGTGCACGGCAAGCCGTCGTACTTCTTCGGCCGGGGCACGCTCTCGCTGCGCGTCGACGAGATCCGCCCGGTCGGCGTGGGCGAGCTGCTGGCGCGCATCGAGCGGCTGCGCGCGCTGCTGGCCGCCGAGGGCCTGTTCGACGCCGCCCGCAAGCGCCGCCCGCCGCGCCTGCCCCGCTGCGTCGGGCTCATCACCTCGCGCGCGAGCGCCGCCGAGCACGACGTCACGACGGTGGCCACGGCGCGCTGGCCCGCGGTCCGGTTCCGCACCTGCAACACCCCGACCCAGGGCCCGCAGGCGGTGCCCGAGATCCTCGACGCGCTGAGCGCCCTGGACCGCGACCCCGACGTCGACGTGATCGTGCTGGCGCGCGGCGGCGGCAGCGTCGAGGACCTGCTGCCGTTCTCCGACGAGGCGCTCTGCCGGGGCGTGGCGGCGTGCCGGACGCCGGTGGTCTCGGCGATCGGCCACGAGCCCGACACCCCGCTGGTCGACCACGTCGCCGACGTCCGCGCCGCGACGCCCACCGACGCGGCGAAGCGGATCGTGCCCGACCTCGCCGAGGAGTCCGCGCACCTCGCGCAGCTGCGCCGCCGGATGCACCGGGCCCTCCACGCGTGGGTGGAGCGCGAGGACGCCGCGCTCGCCGCGCTGCGCCGCCGTCCCGTGCTCGCCGACCCCCTCGGACCGATCGCGGCGCGCGAGGACGCCGTGGCCGGGCTGCGCGCCCGCGCCCGCCAGGTGGTCGACACGAGCCTCACCGCGCGCGCCGCCGACCTGCGCCACCTCACCGCCTCGCTGACCGCCCTCGGGCCGGCGGCGACCCTGGCGCGCGGCTACGCGATCGTCCAGCACGGCGACGCCGTGGACGCGCCCGTCCTGCGCGCGGCCGGCACCCCGTCGCCCGGCGATCACCTGCGCGTGCGCCTCGCCGACGGCGCCCTGCACGCCGTGGTGACCGAGAGCGACCAGGCGGAGAGTCAGCGGAGTGGCGCCGCAGACACTCAACGTCCGTGATGCCACTCCGCTGACACTGGGCCGGGTCGTGATGGGATCGGGTCATGGCGGACGGTGACACCGGCGGCGAGGCCGAGCCGGGCTACGAGCAAGCGCGGGACGAGCTCGCGCAGGTGGTCGCGCGCCTCGAGGCGGGCGGGCTGAGCCTGGAGGACTCGCTGGCGCTCTGGGAGCGGGGCGAGACGCTGGCCCGGACCTGCGAGCGCCACCTGGCCGGGGCGCGCGAGCGCGTCGAGACCGTCCTGCACGAGGCGGGGGCCGACGACGACGGGACGGCGCGCGGGTGATGCGGCACCACGTCGCCCGCCCGATGCCCCAGACTCGACGGCCATGAGCAGCTCGTACGGCCCGCCCGGGGGCATCCCGCAGGACCAGGAGCTCGACCGTGCCGTCGTCGGCGCCCACGCCGACTACCACCGCGAGATCCAGCAGCACGCCGAGCCCGACGGCCTCGTCGACGACGTCGTCACCTACCGGATGCTCGCGCCGCACCTCATGCGCACGCTGCTGTTCCTGGTCGCGCCGACCGCACTGCTGCTGGTCAAGGTCATCATCGACTACCTGGCGTCGATGTCGTCGCCCGACGGGTTCACCGACGCGGTGTCGGGGCTGCTCGGGGTGCTCATCCTCGTGCTCTACCTCGCCGGCGTCGCCTCGTTCTTCGCGCCCGCGAAGGAGCCGATCGCCGAGCACGCCCGCCTGCTGGAGAACCGCGGCGAGGCCGCCGCCACCGCCTACGAGTACGTGCGCGCCGCCGCGGCCTCCCGTCGCAGCCCCGCCGAGGTGGTGCCGTCGACCGTGGCCGGCGTGCCGGTGCTGGTGTTCCGCCAGTACAGCGAGCGCGCGATGCTGCTCGTGCAGCCCTACGGCCGCGACCTCTACGTCGGCTGGACGATGTGGCGCTCGCGCTCCACCGCGACGCTGCTCCTGCACTTCCTGCGCGACACCTTCGGCCGCTTCGCGCCGTCGCCCCGCTTCTCAGCCGAGCTCCGCGCCGCCGCCACCCGGGCGTTGCGCGAGAGCGTGCACTCCCTGTCGCGCGAGGGCGTCGCGGCGGCAGTGCACGCCACCACCCCCGCCACCCACCCCGCCGCCGGCCCGGACCCCACCGGCGGCTGGTCGGCGCCGCCGCGCGAGGACCCCGCGTGGCACGCGGACCGCCGGGACGCCGGGCCGGCCCCCGACCCCTACCGGGCCGACCAGCCCGCCGCGCACCCCGCCGCGCAGCCCGTCGAGGACCCGCACCCGTCGGGCGCGCTGCCCACCGGCGGCCCGCCGACCGGCGGCCAGCAGGCCTGGACAGGCGGCCCGACCGGCACCGAGCGTCCCGACGAGCGCGTGGGGGTCCCCCGCGGCGGCGGCCATGGCGTCCCGCCGGACGGGTGGGGCCCGCCGCCCCGCGACCGCTGGTGAGCACGCGGAACCCCCGGGACGCCGTCGGAGTCTGCGAGGATGACGGGCCCGGCCCGAGGCCGGGCACACGCCCGCCGTCCCGCCCTCCCGGAGGTGCCTCCCGGTGACCCCGCAGGATCCCGTCCAGGCCGACGCCACCCGCAGCCACGAGCCCCCCGACCGCAACCTCGCGATGGAGCTCGTCCGCGTCACCGAGGCCGCGGCCATGGCCGCCGGCCGGTTCGTGGGCCGCGGGGACAAGAACGGCGGGGACGGCGCCGCGGTCGACGCGATGCGCAAGCTCATCGGCTCGGTCTCGATGCGCGGCACCGTGGTCATCGGGGAGGGCGAGAAGGACGAGGCCCCGATGCTGTTCAACGGCGAGGAGGTCGGCAACGGCGACGGCCCGGAGTGCGACGTCGCCGTCGACCCCGTGGACGGCACCACCCTGATGGCCAAGGGCATGCCCAACGCGCTCGCCGTGCTCGCGGTGGCCGAGCGGGGCGCCATGTTCGACCCGTCCGCCGTCTTCTACATGGAGAAGCTCGCGGTCGGCCCCGAGTGCGCCGACGTCGTCGACATCGACCGGCCGGTACGCGACAACGTGCGCGCCATCGCGAAGGCCAAGGGCGTCAACGTCTCCGACGTGTCGGTGGTCGTGCTCGACCGGCCGCGCCACCAGCAGCTGGTGCAGGACATCCGCGACGCCGGCGCCCGCATCCGCTTCATCTCCGACGGCGACGTCGCCGGCGCCATCGCCGCCGCGCGGCCCGAGAGCGGCGCCGACGTGCTCCTCGGCATCGGGGGCACGCCCGAAGGGATCATCACCGCCTGCGCGCTGGCGTGCATGGGCGGCGAGCTGCAGGCGAAGCTGTGGCCCAAGGACGACGCGGAGCGCGAGAAGGCGCTGGCCGCGGGCCACGACCTCGACCGCGTGCTGCAGACCGGCGACCTGGTGCGCGGCGAGAACATCTTCTTCTGCGCCACCGGGGTCACCGACGGCGACCTGCTGCGCGGCGTGCACTACCGCGCGGGCGGCGCCTCCACGCAGTCCATCGTCATGCGCTCCAAGTCCGGGACGGTCCGCATGATCGACGCGTGGCACCGGCTGCACAAGCTGCGCCAGTACTCCAACGTGGACTTCGGCGTGGGCGACGAGGACGTCCCCTTCTGGGGGACCGAGGGCCCGGCGCTGTAACGCGGAGCCCTCCGCACCCGAACGGCGTGGTGGTCGGCGCAGTCGTGCCCGCGGTGGGATGATCCCCGTCCCTCGGGGGTAACCATCATGACCAACTGGTCCAACCCCGGCCACGGAGGTCATCGTGTCGTCGCCCGTCGTTCCCCCGTCCGAGAAGACGATGCTGGCGATGCTCGTCGCCCTGGTCGCCGTGATGGGGGTGCTCGCGGCGGGATCGGCCCTGCTCGGGCCGGCTGCCGCGCCCGCCCCGGTGGCCGCCCCGGCCCCGGTCGCGGCCCCCGCGGTCGAGCCCGCCGCCGTCGTCGCCCCGGCTCCCGCGGTCGCGCCGGCCCCTGCGGTCGCCCCGGCCCCGGTCGTCGCGCCGGCCGCCCCCGCCGTGCCCGCGCTCGCCGCCGGCACGCCCTGTTCGTCCACCGCCGACGCGTGCGTGGACCTCTCGTCGCGCCAGGCCTGGCTGCTCGACGGCGCCGGCAACGTCACCTACGGCCCGGTGGGCGCCCTCGGCGGCACCCGCAAGGACCCGACGCCGACCGGCACGTTCTCGGTCGACTACAAGGACCGCGACCACGTCAGCAACCTCTTCGACGCCGACATGCCGAACTCGGTGTTCTTCGCGCCCGCGGTCGCGTTCCACCAGGGCAGCCTGTCGCAGCGCTCGCACGGCTGCATCCACCTCGGCCGCTCCGCCTCGCAGCGCTTCTTCTCGAACCTGTCGCCGGGCGACACCGTGCAGGTGGTCTCCTGATCCCGGTGAAAGACTGCGGGGCATGAGCGAGGAACAGGAGTACCGGACCGAGCACGACACCATGGGCGAGGTCCGGGTGCCGGCCGCCGCGCTGTGGGCGGCGCAGACCCAGCGCGCCGTGGAGAACTTCCCGATCTCCGGGCGACCCATCGAGCCCGCCCAGATCCGGGCGCTCGGGCTGGTCAAGGGCGCGTGCGCCCGCGTGAACAAGGACCTCGGTGTGCTCGACGGCGACGTCGCCGACGCCGTCGCGGCGGCCGCCGACGAGGTGGCCTCGGGCGCGCACGACGACCAGTTCCCGATCGACGTCTTCCAGACGGGCTCGGGCACCAGCTCGAACATGAACGCCAACGAGGTCATCGCGACGCTGGCGAGCAAGGCCTCGGGGCACAAGGTGCACCCGAACGACCACGTCAACGCCTCGCAGAGCTCGAACGACGTCTTCCCGACGACGATCCACCTCGCCGCCGCCGAGGCGATCGTGCGCGACACCGTCCCGGCGCTCGACCACCTCGGGGCCGTGCTCAACCGCAAGGCCCAGGACTGGCGCCACGTCGTCAAGGCCGGCCGCACCCACCTCATGGACGCCGTGCCGATCACCCTCGGCCAGGAGGCCGGCGGCTGGGCCAGCCAGTGCAGCCACGGCACCGAGCGGCTGCGCGCGGTCCTGCCGCGGCTCGCCGAGCTGCCGATCGGCGGCACCGCCGTCGGCACCGGCATCAACACGCCCGAGGGCTTCGGCGGCAAGGTCGTCGAGCGGCTGCGCCAGGCCACCGAGATCCCCGAGCTCACCGAGGCCCGCGACCACATCGAGGCCCAGGGCGCCCGCGACGGCCTCGTCGAGGCCTCCGGGGCGTTGCGCACCGTCGCCGTCAGCCTCTACAAGATCGCCAACGACATCCGCTGGCTCTCGTCCGGCCCGTCCACCGGCCTCGCCGAGATCCACATCCCGGACCTGCAGCCCGGCTCGTCGATCATGCCGGGCAAGGTCAACCCGGTGATCTGCGAGGCGACGATGATGGTCTGCGCCCAGGTCCTGGGCAACGACGCGACCGTCGCCTTCTCCGGCAGCCAGGGCAACCTCGAGCTCAACGTCATGATGCCGGTGATGGGCTACAACGTCCTCGAGTCCTGCCGGCTCCTGTCCGCCGCCGCCCGGCTGCTCGCCGACCGCGTGCTCGAGGGCACCGAGCCCAACGAGGACCAGTGCCGCCGGTACGCCGAGTCGTCCTCGGCGATCGTCACGCCGCTCAACCGCCTGCTCGGGTACGAGGAGGCCGCGAAGATCGCCAAGACGGCGATGAAGGAGCGCAAGACGATTCGCGAGGTCATCGACGACGAGGGCTACGTGTCCGACGGCAAGCTCACCCAGGAGCAGCTCGACGACGCGCTCGACGTGCTGGCGATGACGCGGGTCGACCAGACGTGACCCTCTTGGGCGACGTCGTCGCCGCCTCGGGCGAGGTGGCGGCGACCCGCTCGCGCAAGGCCAAGACCGCGACGCTCTCGACGCTGCTCGCGCGCCTCGAGCCCACCGAGATCCGGCCGGCGACGGCGTGGCTCGCGGGCGAGATGCTCCAGGGCCGCACCGGGATCGGCTGGCGCACCCTGCAGGCGGTGACGCCGACGCCGGCGGCGGAGTCGTCGCTGGCCATCGGCGACGTCGACGCCGCGCTCGACCGGCTCGCGGCCATGGCCGGGTCGGGCAGCGGGGTCGGGGCCCGGCGCGCGGCCGAGCTCGGCGCGCTGCTGGACGCCGCCACCGAGGACGAGGGCCGCTTCCTCGTGCGACTGCTCGGCGGCGAGCTCCGCCAGGGCGCGCTCGAGGGGATCATGATCGAGGCGGTGGCGGCCGCTGCCACCCTGGCGAGCGAAGCGACGGGCAGTCGTGTGGAGGTGCCGGCCGACGCCGTGCGGCGGGCGTTCATGCTCTCCGGTCGGCTGCCCGAGACCGCGCACGTCGCGCTGACGGGCGGCGACCTCACGACCATCGGCCTCGAGGTCCTGCGCCCCGTGCGCCCGATGCTCGCGTCGCCGGGCGACTCGCTCGACGCCGCGCTCGAGGAGCTGGGGAGCGAGGTCGTCGTCGAGCAGAAGTTCGACGGCGCCCGCATCCAGTGCCACCGCCGCGGCGACGAGGTGCGGGTGTTCACGCGGACCCTGCGCGACATCACCGACGGCGTGCCCGACACCGTCGGGCTGTTGCGGTCGCTGCCGGTGGAGTCGGTGGTGCTCGACGGGGAGATCCTCGCGCTGCAGGACGACGGCCGGCCGCGGCCGTTCCAGGAGACGATGAAGGCGTTCGGCACCACCGGCCTGCAGCCGTGGTTCTTCGACTGCCTGCACCGCGACGGCGTCGACCTCGTCGACGAGCCCCTCGAGCGCCGCCGCACCGAGCTCGCGGCGATCGCGCCCGACCACGTCATGCCCGGTGTCGTGCGCCCGAGCGCGCAGGAGGCGGCCGACGCCGTCGAGGCCTCGCTCGCCGCCGGGCACGAGGGGTCGATGGTCAAGGCCCTCGACTCGACCTACTCGGCGGGCCGGCGGGGTCGTGCGTGGCAGAAGGTCAAGCCGTCGCACACCCTCGACCTCGTCGTCCTGGCCTGCGAGTGGGGATCGGGCCGGCGGCGCGGGTGGCTGTCGAACATCCACCTCGGCGCTCGGAGCGACGACGGCTTCGTGATGATCGGCAAGACGTTCAAGGGCATGACCGACGAGACCCTGCGCTGGCAGACCGCGACGTTCCCGCAGCACGAGACCCACCGGGACTCGTGGGCCGTGTACCTGCGGCCCGAGATCGTCGTGGAGATCGAGCTCGACGGCGTCCAGACCTCGACCCGCTACCCCGGCGGCGTGGCCCTGCGCTTCGCCCGCGTGGTGCGCTACCGCGACGACAAGACCGCCGCCGAGGCCGACACGATCGACACGGTGCGCGCGCTGAGGATGTAGCCGCAGCGAACGGGCGGTTCGCTGCTTCCACGCGCGCAGACTCCCCGTTCGCGGACACGCCGTCCACTCTGTCCGGGGCTGATCAGCGGGGTGACGCGGCGACCGTCACGCGGTGGCCCGCGCCCCCGGACAGGAAGCCCGCGAGCGCCCGGCCCTCCTCCCCCACCTCGGCCCGGTCGGGGCGGGAGAAGCGGCGCAGCGGGGTGACCGCGACGACCCCGTCGGCCACGGTCCACGTGCCCGCGACCCGCCCGTCGACGAGCACGAACCGCGCCCCGGCCACCGACAGCCCGCGGTGCGCGTCGTCGATGAAGCGCGAGCGGTCGTCGTAACCGAGCACCAGGTTGTCGAACGCGGGCAGGAAGCGCACGGGTGCGGGGGTGTCCTCGTCCGGACGCGGGGCGTCGGGGAGGTCGAGCAGCTCGCGGCCCCGCGCGTCGCGGAACGCCACCAGCTGCTCGCGCACGCGGGCGACCGCGGGCGGCAGGCCCGCGAGCCCGCACCAGGCGCGCAGGTCGGCCGTGGCCGCCGGGCCGTGGGCGGCGAGGTAGCGCAGCACGAGGGCCTCGCCGACGGGGTCGTCACCGTCGGGGGCGGGCGGGTCGACGGGCCGGCCGAGCCACGTCGCGAGCGCGACGCTGCTGGCCGGGCCCGTCCGTCCCCACAGCCCGCGCGGCGGGACCTGGACGAGCGGGACGAGGCAGCTCACCGCCTCGCCGAGCACGCGGGGCGGCACGTCGGGCCACCGCGCGGCGAGCTCGCGCCCGGCCGCGGGCAGCGTGCTCGGCTCCTCGGCCAGGAGCGCGCGCCCGGCGTCGGCCAGCGCCGCGAGGTCCACCGCGGCGAGCTCGGCGCGGTACACGCCGAGCAGGCGCTGGAGCAGCATCGCGTCGTGCCGCGACCGCCAGGCCAGCGCGTCCTGCGCGGTGACGAGGTGGACCGTGCGGCGCATGAGGTGCGTGCGCACCACGCGGCGCTCGGTGAGCAGGGTGGACAGCACGGCGGGGTCGAACCCGGCGAGCCGCGACCACAGCCCGGTGAACGGCTCCTGCGGCTCCTGGGCCTGCAGCCCGCCGAGGTGGGCGACGGCGTCGAGCACCGGCACGTCGGCCCGCTGCAGCAGGAACTGCCGGGCCAGCGCCGCCCGGCCCAGCGCGCGGTTGCCGAGGACGGTCACGACACCACCCTGGCAGCACCCCCCGACGCGTAACCTCGTGACACGTGCAGTTCCTCGACGGCGAACGCCCGCCCCACGACCTGACCTACGACGACGTCTTCCTCGTCCCGACGCGGTCGGACGTGGCGTCGCGCTTCGACGTCGACCTCTCCGTCGCCGACCCCTCGGGCGCGACGATCCCGGTGGTCGCGGCCAACATGACGGCGGTCAGCGGCCGGCGCATGGCCGAGACCCTGGCGCGTCGCGGCGGCCTCGCGGTGATCCCGCAGGACGTCGACCCGTCCGCGGTCGCCGACATCGTGGCGGGCGTGAAGTCGCGGCACACGGTGTGGGACACCCCGGTGGTGCTGCACCCCGGCGACGCCGTGGCCGACGCGCTCAACCTCGTGTCGAAGCGGGCGCACCGCGCGGTGGTGGTGGTCGACGACGCGGGCCGCCCCGTGGGCGTCGTCGCCGAGGCCGACTGCGCGGGCGTCGACCGCTTCACCCGCCTCGCCGACGTCCTGCACCCGGCCGTCGTGCTGCCGGTGACGACGCCGCCGCGCGAGGTCTTCGACGCGCTGCAGGACCCGGCGTACACCGGGACGCCGGCGCTCGGGGTGGACGACACCGGGCGCCTCACCGGCATCCTCACGCGTACGGGCGCGCTGCGCGCCGAGGTGTACCGCCCCGCGGTCGACGCCGACGGGCGCCTGCGGGTGGCCGCCGCGCTCGGGGTCAACGGCGACGTCGCGACCCGCGTCAAGGAGCTGGGCGCCGCGGGCGTCGACGTGCTCGTCGTGGACACCGCCCACGGGCACCAGGAGAAGATGTTCACCGCGCTGGGCGCCGCCCGCGAGGCCGCCCCGGACGCGGTGATCGTGGCCGGCAACGTCGTCACCGCGCAGGGCACCCGCGACCTCGCCGCGGCGGGCGCCGACGTGGTGAAGGTCGGCGTCGGCCCCGGCGCCATGTGCACGACGCGGATGGCGACCGGTGTCGGGCGTCCCCAGTTCTCCGCGGTGGCCGAGTGCGCCGCCGCGGCGCGGGAGGCGGGCGCGCACGTGTGGGCCGACGGCGGCGTGCGCCACCCGCGCGACATCGCCCTCGCCCTGGCCGCCGGCGCGTCCGCGGTGATGGTGGGCTCGTGGTTCGCCGGCACCTACGAGTCGCCGGGCGACCTGCAGCGCGACGAGCACGGCGCGCCGTACAAGGAGTCGTTCGGGATGGCGTCCAAGCGCGCCGTCACCGCCCGCACGCGCGGGGACTCGGCGTTCGACCGCGCCCGCAAGGGCCTGTTCGAGGAGGGCATCTCCTCCTCGCGCATGCGCCTGGACCCCCAGCGCCCGGGCGTCGAGGACCTGCTCGACAGCATCTGCGCCGGCGTGCGCTCCGCCTGCACCTACACCGGCGCGGCGTCGCTCGAGGAGTTCCACGAGCGCGCGGTGCTCGGCGTGCAGTCGGCGTCCGGCTTCGCCGAGGGACGACCCCTGCCCGCCGGCTGGTGAGGTGCGCGGAGCGCACGTGAGCACTTCTCGGTGCCGGAGCACCGAGAAGTGCTCACGTGCCGAAGGCACCTACCGCTCGCCCTCCAGCATCTCCGTGACGAGCGCGGCGATCGGCGAGCGCTCGGAGCGGGTCAGCGTCACGTGGGCGAACAGCGGGTGGCCCTTGAGCTTCTCGATCACGGCGGCGATGCCGTCGTGCCGGCCCACCCGCAGGTTGTCGCGCTGCGCGACGTCGTGGGTGAGCACGACCCGCGAGTTGGTGCCCAGGCGGGAGAGCACCGTGAGCAGCACGTTGCGCTCCAGCGACTGGGCCTCGTCGACGATGACGAAGGAGTCGTGCAGCGAACGGCCGCGGATGTGGGTCAGCGGCAGGACCTCGAGCATCCCGCGCTCGATGACCTCCTCGACCACGTTCGACGAGACCAGCGCGCCGAGCGTGTCGAACACCGCCTGCGCCCAGGGGGCCATCTTCTCGTCCCCGCCACCGGGCAGGTAGCCGAGGTCCTGGCCCCCGACCGCGTAGACGGGCCGGAAGACGACGACCTTGCGGTGCTGCTGGCGCTCGAGCACCGCCTCGAGCCCGGCGCAGAGGGCGAGCGCGGACTTGCCGGTGCCGGCGCGCCCGCCGAGGGAGACGATGCCGATGTCGGGGTCGGTGAGCAGGTCGATCGCGATGCGCTGCTCGGCGGAGCGCCCGTGCAGCCCGAACACGTCGCGGTCGCCGCGCACGACGCGGACCTGCTTGTCCGGCGTGACGCGCCCGAGCGCCGAGGAACCGCCCCCGAGCAGGCGCAGCCCCGTGTGGCACGGCAGCTCGCGCGCGGACTCGACGTCGGCGACGCCGTCGGCGAACAGCGAGGAGACCTCGTCGGGCGTGGCCGCGACCTCCGCGGTGCCCGTCCAGCCCGTCGTCGTGACGTCCTGGCCGTGGTACTCGTCGGCGGGCAGTCCCACCGAGGCCGCCTTCACGCGCAGCGGCATGTCCTTGGTGACGAGGGTGACGACGTTCGGGCGGGTGGGTGAGTACTCCGCCGCCAGGTTGAGCGCACAGGCGAGGATGCGGCTGTCGTTCTCCGCCGTGCGGAAGCCGGCGGGCAGCACCGAGGGGTCGGTGTGGTTGAGCTCGACGCGCAGCGTGCCGCCCTCGGGGGTCATCGGCAGGGGCTGGTCCAGACGGCCGTGCCGGATGCGGAGGTCGTCGAGCAGGCGCAGGGCCTCCCGGGCGAACCACCCCAGCTCGGAGTGGTGGCGCTTGGCCTCGAGCTCGGAGACGACCACGAGCGGGAGGACGACCTCGTGCTCGGCGAAGCGGGTCGGGGCCCACGGGTCGCTGAGCAGGACCGACGTGTCGATGACGTAACAGCGGCGCCCATCGGGGGTGCTGGTGGGGCTCACGGAAGCGGGACGCTCGGCTGGTGCTGCGCTCACGACTACTCCCTCGAGCGGCCACGGCACCCGCGACCACTGGTTCCTCGCCGGAACGGGTCGGCTAGTCGGGCGGCTCGACGGCGCGGTGGCGCGGCCCGGGGGCCGTCCTGCGCCATCGCGGGACAGGACCGGGTGCCGGCCCTCCCCCGGGACCGGGCCGGGGCGGTCGCGTCGCGCCGGCCGCGGACACGGACGCCGAGGAGGCGCCTGGTCCGCGAGCGGTGGACGTTCCCGTCCCGCTCCGATCTGCCACTACCGGCCTCCCCGGACGCCCCGCATCCGGTGCGGGTCCGTCGGCGCGGACGCTACCGCCGGTAGCCGGTCGTCGTCACGCGCCGAGCGCGACGAGTTGGTGACGTGGCTCACCGATCTCCGGTCGTTGCCCGCCGTCCTCCGACCGTTCGGCGCAGCCAGGGCGCCCACCCGGCGCGAGGACGGGACGGGGCCGGCGGCGGATCCGGGGGCGGTCCGGCCGCCAGCGCCCCGGGGGTCGGGGGGTCGTCGAGCACCCGGGCGAGACGGCCCGTGACCACCTCGCGGGGGGCGCCGGTCAGCCAGGGCCGCAGCAGCCGCGCGCCCTCGACGTAGGTGGTGGTGTGCGTGCGCCAGCGCGGGTGGGCCAGGAACTCGAGCATCCGGCGGGCCCGCGCCTCGTCCACCAGCAGCCAGCGGCGCAGGTGCGCGACGACCTCGTCGGCCGGCCGGTGCTCGGCGTGCAGCATCAGCGCGGCGTCCTGGCGCACGGGCGCGAGGCGGGCCATCACCGTCTCGACCGCCTCCCCCAGCTCGGCGCGCTCCCGGTCGACCGGCACGCCCGCGGCGGCCAGCACCTCGGCGTTCCACCGTCCCCAGCCCGTGCCGACGACGACCTCGAGCCCCAGCTCCGCCGCCCCCTCGGCGACGAGGCTCTGCGGGGTGCGGGCGAGGAACACCTCGCGCTCCGGCCGGCGGGCGGGGTCGGCCGCGACCCGGCAGTGCTCGGTGTGGTGGCCCGGGTAGGCCTCGTGCGCCACCAGCAGCGGCAGGTGCGTCACGCGGTGCCCGATGGCGCCGTTGACCGCGACGGCGGAGCGCCGCGGGCCGGTCCAGCGGCTGAAGCCGCTCCACGGGGCGTCGTCGACGACCTCGAGCGTCACCTCCTCGCCGGCCGGCAGCCCCAGCGCGGACGCGGTGCGCCCGCGCAGTGCCTCGGTGGCGGCCGTCAGCGCGGTGGGCAGGTGCGCGCGCGGGAGCCGGTCGCGGTCGCGGAACGCGGCGAGGCGCTCGGGCAGGGGCCCGGCCCCGCCGAGCAGGGTGGCGAGGTCCCGGTGGGCGGCGCGGTAGCGGTCGGGGTCGCCGCGCGCGATGCGCACGCCATAGCAGCGCTCGACCTCGTCGACGAACCCGATCTCGCGCCCGCCGGCCTTCTCGGCGAGGACGCGGCAGGCCTGCAGCTGGGCGTCGAGGAACGCCGTCCGGTGGGGCTCGCGCCCGCGGTCCAGCGCCCGGCGCAGGCGGTCGGCCTCGCGCACCAGGTCGTCGGGGTCGGGCGCGGGCTCGGCCGCCACCGCGGCGGCCTCGTCCGGGTCGCCGAGGTGCGCGTCGAGCACCCCGGGGACGAGGCGGTCCAGCCGCAGCGCGAGGCGCACGTAGGACCGGGCGACGCCGTCCGTCCCCGCGCCGATCCCCGACGTCGCCGCGACCACCGGCCGAGGTTACGCCGCGTGGCCCGTCGGGGCCTCGTCCGCGGCGGACCCGCCCTTGATACGACAGGCGGGGGTCGGGGGTCGCGACGCAGCGGCACTGAAGGTCTCGGAAGCGCGGGAGAACCCGCGCCGACGTGATCGGCGGATCACCCGGATATCCCACTCAAGTCGCGCTCGGAATTGTCAATCACTCGATGGGGGTTCGCGGCTGGAAATGCCCTGCTCGGGGCGGCTAGCTTTTGTCCCGTCAGCCGCACCGTCCGTGAGGCTGGAAGCACTTCGAACGGGGACCCCGAATTCCCGTCGAACCCACGAACGAAACTGGAGCACTGGATGCTGAAGAAGGCGGGAATCGTCGTCCTGGGCGCGGCGGCGGGCATGCTCTCCCTCGCTCCCCTGGCCTCGGCCGGCGAGGCCTCCCACGGCGGCGGGCACGACAACGACCACGGCCACCACGGCGAGCACGACCGCGACCGCGGCCACGGCCACCGTGGCGGCGGCGACTGCGGCGACTTCGCCCTCTCGCAGGGCGACAGCCTCGTCAACGCCAGCAACCTGCTGGCCAACGCCGACGTCGAGGACATCGCGATCCTCGGCTCGAACAGCGGCGACGACGACGACTGCGGCGGGGGCGGCCGGGGTCACGGGCGCGACGGCGGCCACGGCCACGGCGGCGGCCACCGTGGCGGCGGCGACGGCGACACCGCGGTCTCCCAGGGCAACAGCCTGATCAACGCGAGCAACCTGCTGGCGAACGCCGACGTGTCGGACATCGCCGTCCTCGGTTCCAACAGCTGAACCACGACCCGGGTCGCCGCGCGACCGTGCCCATCGGGGGATGGCACGGCCGGCGGTGACCACCGGGTGGACGACGGCCCCGGGAGCGCTGCTCCCGGGGCCGTTTCGCGTGTGCGGACCCTCAGCCGCCCCAGCGTCGGTTGCGCCGTGAATAATCGCGCAGCGCGCGCAGGAAATCGATGCGCCGGAATTGCGGCCAGAGCGCCTCGGTGAAGTAGAACTCCGAGTACACCGACTGCCACATGAGGAACCCCGAGAGACGCTGCTCGCCCGAGGTGCGGATCACCAGATCCGGATCGGGCTGGCCCGAGGTGTAGAGGTGCTCGGCGATGTGGTCGACGTCGAGGACCTCGGCGAGCTCCTCGATCGACGTGCCCGCCTCGGCGTGCCGCAGCAGCAGTTTCCGTACGGCGTCGGCGATCTCCTGACGCCCGCCGTAGCCGATCGCGACGTTGACCTGCATGCCGTCGCGGCCCGACGTCCCCACCGCCGCCGCCTCGACGCGCTCGGCGATCGGGCGCGGCAGCGCGTCCGGGTTGCCCACCACCCGCAGCCGCCAGCGGCGGTCCGGCGCCGCGAGCTCCTCCACCGCGCCGGCGATGATCTCGAGGAGCTGG
The DNA here is from genome assembly GCF_050955895.1 of Actinomycetospora sp. CA-101289. Classification (NCBI taxonomy): domain Bacteria; kingdom Bacillati; phylum Actinomycetota; class Actinomycetes; order Pseudonocardiales; family Pseudonocardiaceae; genus Actinomycetospora; species Actinomycetospora sp. CA-101289. Next base: position 4,906,586 of record NZ_CP192093.1, read on the forward strand.
TCGAGCTCCGCGGTGGGCCGGTCGAGGTTGTCGGTGGAGAGCAGGAACAGCGTGACGATCTCGACGCCCGCCTCCTGGCTCCAGTCCAGGAGGTCGACGATCTTCGCCGCGCCCACGCGGTGCCCGTCGCTGGGGTCGGCCAGGCCGGCCTCGCGGGCCCACCGCCGGTTGCCGTCGAGGATCACCCCGATGTGCCGCGGTGGCGCGCTGGTCGCACCACGACGGCGCAGGCGCCGCTCGTAGAGCGAGTAGGCGACCCGCCGCAGATCGTCCCGGAGGCTCACGGCGCACCACGCTAGCCGGTGCCGTCGCCGCGGCGGACCCCCGTGACGTCCCGTGGCCCGCCCGCGACGGCCTCGCGAACGAGGTCACGGATCGGCCACGGCGTTCCCGATCCGGCCCTACGCTGGTGGCCGTGACGCTCATCGACCCCCTCGCCGAACCGGCCGCGGTCAAGCCGCGGCTGCGGGGCTGGCTGCACCTGTGGTCGTTCGTGGTCGCCGTGGCGGCCGGGATCGTGCTGGTGTCGCTGGCCGGCGCCACGGTCTCCGCGGAGGCCGCGTTCGCGGTCGCCGTGTACTCGCTGACCGTCTGCGGCGTGTTCGGCATCAGCGCCCTGTACCACCGCCGGACCTGGGTCACCGCCCGCGCCCGCACGGTGATGAAACGCCTCGACCACGCGATGATCTTCGTGTTCATCGCCGGCACGTACACGCCGTTCGCGGTGCTCGCCCTGCCCGAGCGCACCGGCCTGATCGTGCTGGCGATCGTGTGGGCCGGCGCGCTCGGCGGCGTCGTGCTCAAGGTGGCGTGGCCGCACGCCCCGCGGTGGGTCGGGGTGCCGTTCTACCTGGCCCTCGGCTGGGTCGCGATCTTCGTCGTGCCCGACCTGCTCCACCGCGGGGGCGTCGCCGCCCTCGTCCTGCTCCTCGTCGGCGGCGCCTTCTACAGCCTCGGCGCCGTCTTCTACGCGCTGCGGCGGCCCGTGGGGTGGCCGGCCACGTTCGGCTTCCACGAGTTCTTCCACGCCGCGACGGTCATCGCCGCGGCGTGCCACCACGTCGCGATCTGGCTGGTGCTCTACGCCGGGTAGCGCCGGGCGGTCAGCCCTGCGGCGGCACCCCGTCGCCGCCTGCCTGGTCGGGGGTGTCCTGGTCGGACGTCCCCTCGTCCTCGTCGAGCACCGGGCCCCGCGTGCGCAGGTCGTCCACCGCGCTCATCGCGCCGCGCAGGTCGTCGAGCCACGTGCTGGCGTGCTCGCCGACCAGCGCGACCGCCCAGGCCAGCGCGTCCGAGCGCGACCGGGCGACGCCGGCGTCGACCAGCGTGTCGAGCACGAGGCGCTCGGGCTGGCGCAGGCGCGTCATCACCGGCACCGACAGCGTCGTGAACAGCTCCTCGACGTCCCCGACGCGCGCGCCCCAGGCCACCTTGCGCCCGTAGCGGTGCTCAGCCTGGCGCGCGACCTCGATGCGCTCGTCGCGGGTGTCCTCCCGGAACCGCTCGATGCGCCCGTGCGCGGCCGCCGCGCGGGCGGCCTCGTCGGCGCCCTCGTCCAGGGTCGGCGCCGGCAGCTCGCCCACCACGAGGATCTCCTCGCGGTCGACCGTCACCGTCGGCGTGCCCGTGAACCAGCCGTCGGGCAGGCGCCCGGCGAGCCACCCCTCGAGGTCCGAGATGCCCGGCAGGTCCGTGGGCACCCGCCCGCCGCCACGCCGTCCCGGACCGCCCCGGCCCGGTCGTCCCCGGTGTCCACCGCGTCCCACCATCATGGCCGCCTCCTTCATGCGTTGCTGTGCTTACAGCATTACACGAGTGCAGGTGTGATGGTGTTCGCCGGTGGCGAAGGGTCAGCGGGCGAGGGCCGCCGCGAGGTCGTCGGTGTCCGTGCGGGGGCGGTCGCAGACGAAGCCCCGGCAGACGTACGCGGCCGGGGCGCCGTCGACCAGCGGGCGGTCGGCGAGCAGCGGCACCCCGTCGGCGTCGGGCTCGCCGGCGACGACCACTGCGCCGCCGGGGGCGTGGCGGCGGGCGGTCTCGGCGAGGCGCTCGCGCCCCGCCCGGCCCTCCGTGTCGTCGGCGGACACCACGGCCACCTGCAGCGGGCCGGCGGCCGCGGTGTCGGCGACCCCGAGCCACGAGCCGGCGAAGCGGGCGTGCCGGGCGAGCAGGCCGCCGACCGACGCGACCGCCGCGTCGGCGAGCTCGCGGTAGCGCGCCGAGGCCTCGGGCTCGACGAGCACCGACGCGGTGAGCAGGGCGCCGGCGAGCAGCGAGGACCCGCAGGGCGTGGCGCCGTCGGTGACCTCGCGCGGGCGGGTCACGAGGCTCTCGGCGTCGTCGGCGGTGTCCCAGAAGCGGCCGGTCGGGGCGCCGTCGTCGTCGGTCTCCGCGAAGTGCGCGAGCGTGGTCTCGAGCAGGACGCGGGCCTCGTCCAGCCAGCGCGCCTCCCCCGTGGCCTGGTGCAGGGCGAGCAGCGCCTCGGCGAGGGCGCCGTGGTCCTCAAGCACGGCAGGCGCGTCGCCGACCTCGCCGTCGCGGGACGTGCGCCGCAGCCGCCCGTCGACGACGTGCACGCGCAGCAGCAGCGCCGCGGCACGCCGGGCGGCCGCGAGCCACTCGCTGCGCCCCAGCGCGGCCGACGCCTCGACCAGCGCCGTGACCGTCATCGCGTTCCACGCGGCCACGACCTTGTCGTCGCGCTCGGGCTGCGGGCGGCGTCCCCGCGCGGCGAGCAGGGACTTGCGCACGGCCTGCCAGCGGCCCGGGTCGTCGGGGTCGGCGGGCAGGCGCAGCGTCGAGCGGCCGTGCTCGAAGGTGCCCTCCGCCGTCACCCCGAGCAGCTCCGCGGCCCAGGCCCCGTCGTCGGCGCCCAGGACCTCGACGAGCTCGGCCGGGCTCCAGACGTACGTCGTGCCCTCCTCGCCGTCGGCGTCGGCGTCGAGCGCGGAGGCGAAGCCGCCGTCGCCCGTGCGCAGGTCGCGCAGGAGGAACGCCGCGGTCATGTCGGTGACGCGTGCCGCGGCCCCGGAGCCGGTGAGCCGCGCGAGGTGGGCGTAGACGCGCAGCAGCTGCGCGTTGTCGTAGAGCATCTTCTCGAAGTGCGGCACGGTCCACGTCGCGTCGGTGGAGTACCGCGCGAACCCGCCCGCGAGCTGGTCGAACAGCCCGCCGCGGGCCATCGCCTCGGCGGTGATCTCGGTCATCGCGAGCGCGTCGGGGTCGCCGGTGCGCTCGTGGTGGCGCAGCAGGAACTCCAGCACCGCCGACGGCGGGAACTTGGGCGCGTCCCCGAACCCGCCGTGCTCCTCGTCGAAGTCGCCGGTCAGGGCCACGACGGCGCCGGCGAGCGTGTCGTCGTCGACCTCGGCGGCGGGCAGCGACCGCGTGACCGCCGAGAGCCGCTGTGTGATCCCGCGCGCGGCGTCGCGCACCCGCTCGCCCTCCGACGTCCACGCCCGCACCACGGCCCCGAGCAGCTGGGTGAACGACGGCATCCCGCCGTGGGGGCGCGCCGGGTAGTACGTGCCGCAGTGGAACGGGTCGCCGTCGGCGGTGAGGAAGCAGGTCATGGGCCAGCCGCCGTGGCCGGTCATCGCCTGCGTGGCCTCCATGTAGACCGCGTCGACGTCCGGGCGCTCCTCGCGGTCGACCTTGATCGACACGAAGTGCTCGTTGACGTACGCGGCGACCTCGGGGTCGGCGAACGACTCGTGCGCCATGACGTGGCACCAGTGGCACGCCGCGTACCCCACCGACAGCAGCACCGGCACCTCGCGGTGTCGCGCCTCGGCGAACGCCGCCGGCGACCAGGGCTGCCAGTCGATGGGGTTGTCGGCGTGTTGGCGCAGGTAGGGGCTGGTGGAGCCGGCGAGCCGGTTGGCCATGACCGAATCGTCGCAGCCGTGCCCGGTCAGGGCGAGCCGGTGCCCCCCGGTCCGTCCGGACGGTCCACCGGGGTACGGCCCGACGGCGTCGTCGAGGGCCGGTCGGGGCCCTCGGACGGGCCGTCGCCGTCGTCGTCGGGTGCCTCGGGCGGCGGGTCGAACGACTCCGGCACGTTGCGCAGGCGCTTGGACATCGAGCGGATGAGCAGCGCCGTGGCCAGGCCGAGCAGCAGGATCACGACGAGTGCGATGGGCGAGGTCTTGCCGAACTCCTCGCCGCGCTCCGACCCGGGGGGCGCACCGGGGGGCGGCGCCGACAGCGGGAGCAGCGTCCACCACACGGCCAGCGGGGTCATGCGCCGACCCGCTCGCGCACCCCGGCGAACAGGTCGTCACCGAGGCTCTCGTTGCTCTCGTCGGTGTCCACGATCGAGCGGGCGAGCTCGTAGTCCTCGGTGGGCCACACGCGCTTCTGGAGCTCGAGCGGCACCGCGAACCACCGCGACGTCGGGTCGATCTGCGTGGCGTGCGCCCGCAGGGCGTCGTCGCGGACCGGGAACCACTCGCCGCAGGGCACCCGCGTCGTGATGCGGGGGCCGTTGTCGGGGCGGGAGTCGTCCCACTTCTCGATCCACTCCGCGTACGGCGACTCGAGCCCGGCCTCGAGCATCGCCTCGTGGAAGGCGACGACGCGGCCCTTGGAGAACCCGTGGGAGTAGTACAGCTTCAGCGGCTGCCAGGGCTCGCCGGCCTCGGGGAAGCGGTCCGGGTCGCCGGCCGCCTCGAACGCGGCCACCGAGATCTCGTGGCAGCGGATGTGGTCGGGGTGCGGGTAGCCGCCGTTCTCGTCGTAGGTGACGACGACGTGCGGGCGGAACTCGCGCACGATGCGCACCAGTGCCTCGGTGGGCACCTCGAGCGGCTCGAGGGCGAAGCAGCCCGGGGGCAGCGGGGGCTTCGGGTCGCCCTCGGGCAGGCCCGAGTCGACGAAGCCGAGCCAGCGGTGCTGCACGCCCAGGATCGCGGCCGCGCGGGCCATCTCGGCGCGGCGCGTGCCGGTCATGTCGGCGTTGACCTCGGGGGTGTCCATCGCCGGGTTGAGGATGCTGCCCGCCTCGCCCCCGGTGCAGGTCACGATCATGACCTCGACGCCCTCGCTGACGTAGCGCGCGCACGTGGCGGCGCCCTTGCTGGACTCGTCGTCGGGGTGGGCGTGCACCGTCAGGAGGCGCAGCGGCTGGTCGTGCTGGAGTGAGCTCATCGTCTGTCCGGAGCCGTCCTCGTGCGTCGTTCTCGGCTGTGGTGCGGGGACCGCGGGGAGTACCGCCGGGTACAACGCCCCGGTCCCGTCCCATCATCCCGGCCACCCCCGACAGCGCCCGCCGGGGCCGTCCCCGGGCGTCCGCGGCGGCCTTCACCGGGGGCTCACAGGACCCCGCCGGGAGGCCACCGAGATCTCCGTCGCGGGGCGTCCCGACGGGGAAAGCGCAGGTGGGCAAGGCCCTGTGCGGGCCGCCGGGGCGCAGTGCCGCGCGCTCGAACGGGTTCCGCGGGCCGCCGCTCGTGTTACCGTTCTCCGACACGGCCCGCATGCCGCGGGCCGTGTTTTTCCGTCTGTGGCCCCCGGGCCGCCGGCACCGTCCCGCCCCGGGGCGGTGTCACAGGGCCCGTGCAGGGAGCAGGCCGCCGACCCGTGCAGCGCGGGCCCGGACCTCCGAGGAGTTGATCGCCGTGACCGAGACGCAGACGCAGGTGACCTGGCTGACCCAGGACGCGCACGACCGTCTGAAGGCCGAGCTCGACGACCTCGTCGCGCAGCGTCCCGTGATCGCGCAGAAGATCAACGCCGCGCGCGAGGAGGGCGACCTCAAGGAGAACGGCGGCTACCACGCCGCCCGCGAGGAGCAGGGCGTCATGGAGGCCCGCATCCGCCACCTCCAGGAGCTGCTGCACACCGCGAAGGTCGGCGAGACGCCCACCGAGAGCGGCAAGGCCGTGCCGGGCACGGTGCTCACCGTCCGATTCGAGGGCGACGACGACGCCGAGACCTTCCTGCTCGGCTCGCGCGAGGAGGGCGCCCACGGCGACCTCGAGGTCTACTCCCCCAACTCCCCGCTCGGCTCCGCGCTGCTCGGCGCCGAGGCCGGCGACACCGTGAGCTACGCGCTGCCCGACGGCGGGTCGATGCAGGTCACCCTGGTCTCCGCGGAGCCGTACTCCCCCTGACCGGCGTCAGGGCTCGGCCGTCACGTCCCAGCCCGCCGCCGCCAGCTCCGCGAGGATCGCCGCCCGGTGGTCGTGGCCCCGCGCCTCGAGCGTGAGGGCCACGTCCACCGTGCCGGGCGCCATCCCGGACGCGGTGAGCCGCCGGTGCTCGACGTCGACGACGTTGCCGCCCGCCCGGCCCACCAGCCGCAGCACGTCCGCGAGGTAGCCCGGGCGATCGGGCAGCCGCACGCGCAGCGCGGCGTAGCGCCCGGCGGCCACGAGGCCGCGGCGCACCAGGTCGACCAGCAGCACGGGGTCGACGTTGCCGCCGGACACCACGACCACCACGGGCGCGGGCCAGCGCCCCGGGTACTCGGCCACCGCGGCGGCGGCCGCCGCGCCGGCGGGCTCGACGAGCAGCTTCTCGCGCTCGAGGCAGCGCAGGACGCCGCGGGCCAGGGCCTCCTCGTCGACGGTGACGATCTCGTCCACCAGGTCCCGGACCAGCGCGAACGTCACGTCACCCGGCCGCGAGACGGCGATGCCGTCGGCGATGGTCGCGCCGGTGACGCTCGTCGGGACGCCCGCGGCCAGGGAGGGCGGCCACGCGGCGAGCCCCGCGGCCTGCGCCCCCACCACCCGCACGCCCGCCGGGACGCAGGCGGCGGCGATGCCCGCCAGCAGCCCGCCGCCCCCGGTGCAGACGACGATCGTGGCGACGTCCGGGACCTGCTCGAGGATCTCCAGCCCCACCGTGCCCTGCCCGGCCACGATGTCCGGGTGGTCGAAGGGGTGGATGAGCACGGCGCCGGTGCGCCCGGCGAACCCGGCGGCCGCGGTGAACGTCTCGTCGAGGGTGTCGACGAGCTCCACCTGCGCGCCGTACTCGCGCGTCGCCTCCACCTTCGGCAACGGCGCCCCGGCCGGCATGAACACCGTCGCCCGGGTGCCCAGCAGCTGCGCCGCGAGCGCCACGCCCTGCGCGTGGTTGCCGGCGCTGGCCGCGACCACCCCGGCGGCGCGCTCGTCGGCGGTGAGCCGCTGGATGCGCCGGTAGGCCCCGCGAATCTTGAAGCTACCGGCGCGCTGCAGGTTCTCGCACTTGAGCAGCACGGGCCCGCCGACGAGCGCCTCGAGCACCCGCGACGGCGTCACGGGCGTCTCGCGGACCACCCCGGCCAGCGCCGCCCGGGCGGCCTCGACGTCGTCGCGTCCCACGGGCTGCACCCGCCCGATCCTGCCCTGCGCGCGCCGACGAGCGGACGGGCGGGCGGCGGCGCGGTCGGAACCACCTGGACCCGACCGGTCGTCGCGCCACCGGCGACGCCGGTCGCCCGATCGTGCACGTCGGGATTCGCCGCCGCGAGCGTCGGTAGCCTCGTGGGGAGAGCGTGAGGCGAGGGGGGACGAGCGATGCTGACGGTGGACCCGGAGCCGCGCGCGCCGCGCCTCGCCCAGGCGCTGCCGCTGCTGCTCGCCGTCCTGCTCGCGGTCGCCGCGCTGGGCACGGTCGGCTCCGCCGGGTGCGACGAGCCCGCCCGCTACGTGAGCACCGCCAGCGGCATCGAGCTCGTCGGCGGCTGCCTGGGCCCGGGCGACGTGCACCCGGTGCCCGGCCACCCCGAGGCGCACGACGCGGCCGCCGAGCGGGGCTGAGCCCCTCTCGTCCGCGCAGGGGCAGGATCGGGGACATGACCTCCCCGACGTTCGACCCCCACGCGCTGCTCGCCGAGAGCCGCCTCGGCGTCCTCGCCACCATCAAGTCCAGCGGGATCCCGCAGCTCTCCCCCGTCACGCCGTTCTACGACCGCGACGCCGGCACGATCTCGGTGTCGATGACCGAGGGGCGCGCGAAGACCGCCAACCTGCGGCGCGACCCGCGCGCGGCGCTCGAGGTCACCTCGTCCGACGGCTGGTCGTGGGCCACCGCCGAGGGCACGGTAACGCTCACCGGGCCGAGCGACGACCCGCACGGGGCCGAGGTCGAGACGCTCGTCGCGTACTACCGCGCCGCGGCCGGCGAGCACCCGGACTGGGAGGACTACCGCGCGACGATGGTGGCCGACCGGCGGGTGCTCATGGTCATGACCGTCGAGCGGGTGTACGGGGCACGGCTGCGGTGACCGGCTCAGCCCAGCGAGTCGAGGGCCCGGCGGACGTCGTCGACGAGGTCGTCGGCGTCCTCGAGCCCGACCGACAGGCGCACCAGGTCGTTGGGCACCTCGAGCAGCGACCCGGCCGCCGAGGCGTGGGTCATGGCGCCCGGGTGCTCGATGAGCGACTCCACGCCGCCGAGCGACTCGGCCAGCGTGAACACGCGGGTGGCCGCGCAGACGGCGCGCGCGGCCTCCTCGCCGCCCGCGACGCGCGCCGAGATCATGCCGCCGAAGCGGCGCATCTGCTTCGCCGCGACCTCGTGGCCCGGGTGGTCGGCGCGCCCGGGGTAGAGCACGGCCGTGACCGCCGGGTGCGCGGCGAGGGCGTCGGCCACGCGCTCGGCGTTGTCGCTGTGCCGCTCCATGCGCACCGCCAGCGTCTTGAGCCCGCGCTGGGTGAGGAAGCAGTCGAACGGCGAGGGCACCGCGCCCATGCCGTTCTGCATCTTGCCCAGCGTCGTGTCCAGCGCGTCGTCGTCGGTGATCACCGCACCGCCGATGACGTCGGAGTGCCCGCCGAGATACTTCGTCGTCGAGTGCACGACCGCGTGCGCGCCGAGCGCGGTGGGTGTCTGCAGGTAGGGCGTCGCGAAGGTGTTGTCGACGACCAGCATCAGCTCGTGCTCGCGCGCGAGGGCGCCCAGCGCGGCGATGTCCGCGATGCCGAGCAGCGGGTTGGTCGGCGTCTCGCACCACAGGACCTTGGTGTTCGGCCGGATCGCGGCACGCACGGCGTCGACGTCGGCCGTGTCGACCGCGGTGTACTCGACGCCCCAGTCGCAGTAGACCGTCGAGATCAACCGGTAGGTGCCGCCGTAGGCGTCCATCGGGATCAGCACGTGGTCGCCGGGACGCAGCACGCCGCGCAGCAGCGCGTCCTCGGCGGCCATGCCCGAGGCGAACGCGCGGGCGTGGCGCGCGCCCTCGAGCGAGGCCAGCGTCGTCTCGAGCGCCGTGCGGGTGGGGTTGCCGGTGCGCGCGTACTCGTAGCCCCCGCGCAGCCCGCCCACGCCGTCCTGGGCGAAGGTCGACGTCGCGAAGATCGGCACCACGACCGACCCGGTGGTCGGGTCGGGCTCCTGGCCGTCGTGCAGGGCGCGCGTGGAGAAACCGTTCACCTCGTCCACCCTAGGCCGGTCCGCCGACGTCGTAGCGGCTGCCCGTCGCCAGGAACGCCAGGATGTCCGCGCGGGTCACGATGCCGGCGGGCCGGCCGTCGACGAGCACGAGCGCGCCGTCGCCGCCGCGCAGCGCCTCGACCGCCTTGGAGATGGGCTCGGTGCTGCCGAGGCTCGGCAGCGGCTTCGACAGGTGGCTCTCCACCGGGTCGGTGAGCGAGGCCTGCTCGTTGAACAGCCGGTCGAGCAGGTCCCGCACGGTCACCGCGCCGCGCACCTCGGCGGCCATCACCGGCGGCTCGGCCTTGACGATCGGCATCTGCGAGACGCCGAACTCGCGCATGATCGACACGGCGTCCGCGACCGTCTCGTTGGGGTGCCCGTGCACGAGGTCGGGGATCGACCCGTCCTTGCGGCGCAGCACGTCGCCGACGGTCCACTCGGTGGTATCGGGGGTGAGGAAGCCGTAGGACGACATCCAGCCGTCGTTGAAGACCGTCGAGAGGTAGCCCCGCCCGCCGTCGGGCAGGAGCACGACGATCACGTCGTCGGGCCCGGCCGTGGCGGCGACCTGCGCGGCCGCGCACACCGCCATCCCGCACGAGCCGCCCACGAGCAGCGCCTCCTCGCGGGCCAGGCGCCGCGTCATGTGGAACGACTCGCTGTCGGGCACCGCGATGATCTCGTCGGGGACGCCGCGGTCGTAGGTGCTGGGCCAGAAGTCCTCGCCGACGCCCTCGACGAGGTAGGGACGGCCGTCTCCGCCGGAGTACACGGAGCCCACCGGGTCGGCGCCGACGATGCGCACCCGCCCGTCGGAGACGTCCTTGAGGTAGTGGCCGGTGCCCGAGATCGTGCCGCCGGTGCCGACCCCCGCGACGAAGTGCGTGATGCGCCCCTCGGTCTGCTCCCAGATCTCCGGGCCGGTCGACGCGACGTGCGACGCCGGGTTGGCGAGGTTGGCGTACTGGTTGGGCTTCCAGCCGCCGTCGGTCTCGCGGGCGAGCCGGTCGGACACCGAGTAGTACGACTCCGGGCTGTCGGGCTCGACGGCCGCCGGGCACACCACGACGTCGGCGCCGTAGGCGCGCAGCGCGTCCTGCTTGGCCACGCTCACCTTGTCGGGGACCACGAAGATGCAGTGGTAGCCGCGCTGCTGGGCGATGATGGCCAGCCCGATCCCGGTGTTCCCCGAGGTCGGCTCGACGATCGTCCCGCCCGGCTTGAGCTCCCCCGACTCCTCGGCGGCGTCGATCATCCGCTCGGCGATGCGGTCCTTCACGCTGCCGCCGGGGTTGAAGTACTCGACCTTCGCCAGCACCAACGGCGCGTCCGGCCCCGTCGGCACGACGTGGTTGAGACGCACCAGCGGCGTGTGCCCGATGAGGTCCGCGACGTGCTCGACGTACTGCATGCCTCCATCTTCCGCACTCCGGGCGCGGAACGCCCCCCGCCCCCACGGTCGTGCGCCGGATCACGTCGAGAGCCCGGTGTCAGCGGAGCGGCTCGGCTGACGATCAGTGTCCGCAGCGCCGCTCCGTCGTAGTGTCGCGGCATGGTCGACCCAGGCCGCGAGGCCGTCATCGTGTCCGCCGTCCGTTCGCCGATCGGCCGCGCCCGCAAGGGCTCGCTGGCCGGGATGCGCCCCGACGACCTCGCCGCGCAGGTCGTGCGCGCCGCCCTCGACGCGGTGCCCGCGCTCGACCCGACCGAGGTCGAGGACCTGCTGCTCGGCTGCGGGCTCCCCGGCGGCGAGCAGGGGTTCAACATGGCCCGCATCGTCGCCGTCGAGCTCGGGATGGACACGCTGCCCGGCGCGACGATCACGCGGTACTGCGCGTCGTCGCTGCAGACCGCCCGCATGGCCGCGCACGCGATCCGGGCCGGCGAGGGCGACGTCTTCGTCGCCGCGGGCGTCGAGACCGTGTCGCGGTTCGAGAAGGGCAGCTCCGACGGCTGGCCCGACACCCACAACCCGTACTTCGCCGACGCCGAGGCCCGCACCGCCGAAGTGGCCGCGGCCGGCGCGTCGGAGTGGCACGACCCGCGCGAGGACGGGCTGGTGCCCGACGCCTACATCGCCATGGGCCAGACCGCGGAGAACGTGGCGCTGCTCGAGGGCGTCTCGCGCGAGGAGATGGACCGGTACGCGTTCCGCTGCCAGCAGCTGGCGCAGGAGGGCTGGCAGAACGGGTTCTGGGCCCGCGAGATCACGCCGGTGCGCCTGCCCGACGGCACGGTGGTCGAGCGCGACGACAGCCCGCGCCCGGACACCACGCTCGAGGGCCTCGCCGACCTCAAGCCCGTCTTCCGCCCCGACGGCCGCATCACCGCGGGCAACGCCTGCCCGCTGAACGACGGCGCCGCGGCGCTGGTGATCATGTCCGCCGAGCGGGCCTCGTCACTGGGCATCACCCCGCTCGCGCGCATCGTCTCGACCGGCGTCAGCGCGGTGTCGCCGGAGGTCATGGGGCTGGGGCCGATCGAGTCCTCCGCCCGCGCCCTGGCCCGCGCGGGCCTCACCGTCCACGACGTCGACCTCGTCGAGATCAACGAGGCCTTCGCCGCCCAGGTCATCCCGTCGGCGCGCGGCCTGGGGATGAGCGACGACGAGATGGAGGCGAAGCTCAACCGCCACGGCGGCTCCATCGCCGTCGGCCACCCGTTCGGCATGACGGGCGCGCGCATCGCCACGACGCTGATCAACGGCCTGCGCACCGGCGACGCGACCCTGGGCCTCGAGAGCATGTGCGTCGGTGGCGGGCAGGGCATGGCGATGGTGCTCGAGCGCCTGAGCTGACCCGGACGCACGACGGCCCCTCCCGGAGCACCGGGAGGGGCCGTCGTGGGCGTCGAGCGGCTACTGCCGGAAGTAGCTCAGCAGCTGCAGGATCTCGATGTAGAGCCAGACCAGCGTGGTCATGAAGCCGAAGGCGAGGTACCACGCGAACCTCGCGGGGACGCCCGCCTTCACGGCCTGGTCGGCCTGGTCGAAGTCGAGCAGCAGCATGAACGCGCCGATGCCGATGCAGACCAGGCTGAAGATGATCGCCAGCGGACCGCCCGAGCGCAGGCCCAGGCCGCCGTCGACGAAGAAGCTGATCAGGAGGTTGGCGACCATGAGGATCAGGACGCCGATGGCCGCGCCGATGACCATCTTGGTCAGGCGCGGGGTCACCCGGATGGCGCCGGTCTTGTAGACGATCAGCATCCCGATGAAGACACCGACCACACCGAGGATCGCCTGGAAACCGATGCCGGCGTACTGGCTGCCGGCGCTCTCGAGGAGCCCCGTCAACGACCCGAGGGCCACACCCTCGGCGACGGAGTAACCCAGCACGAGCGCCTTGTTGGTGCTCTGCTTGAAGATGATGATCAGAGCGAGCACGAGGCCGACGACGAGTCCACCGATGATGCCGATGAACCCGAGGCCGAGCACGGCGCTCGCGATACCGACGGCGATGGCGAGGACGGCGTTGAGAGCTGTCTTCTGGACCACGTCGTCGACGGTCAGCGGGCGGTCGGTGGCGCCGGCCACCGGCATCGGGCCCCCGCCCGTGCCACCGCCGAACATGCCGCCGGCCATCCCTGCCGGGGCGTCGCCGAACCGCGCGTACCCACCGGGCGAGGTGGGCAGGTTGCGGAACGCCGGGTTGCTGCTGGTGCGCACCTCTCGTCCTCCTCCGTAGCGGAGCCGGGCCCGATGGCGGATGTCATCGGCCGGGTCGACCGCGGACTGTTCGTCCACCCGGTGCAACGACCGGACGGGCGGATCGGTTCCCGCCCGGGTAAAAGGAACTTTACCGGATGCGGCGGCCACCGAGCGTATCCACTTCGCCCCGGGGTGGGGCTCCACATCCCACTCTATAGGCCCGTTCGGGGGCACCGGGGCGGTCGGCGTCGTCGCGGACGTGTCGTCCCGTGTGCACGGGGAACTCTCGTGTCGCACGCCACCCGACGCACCCGGAGGAGGTCCTCGACAGTGGACTTCGGCAGCATGGCGGACAAGGCCAAGGACTGGGCCGGCAAGAACCCGGACAAGGCCGATTCCTTCGTCGAGAAGGGCGAGGACTTCGCCGACAGCCGCTTCGGCGGCCACGAGGGGCAGGTCGACCAGGCCGGGCAGAAGGCGAAGGACTACCTGCACGGCGGCCAGGAGCAGCCGGGCGAGCAGGCCCCGCCGCCCCCGCCCCCGCCGGGCGAGGAGCCCCCGCCCCAGCAGTAGAGGACACAGCAGTCACGCCGCGACCGGCCCGGTCCGTCACCCGACGGACCGGGCCGTCGTGCGTCCGGGGTCGGGCTCAGGCGGGCGCGAGCTCGTCGTCGAAGCGGATCGCCAGCAGCACCGCGTCGTCGCGCAGCCCCTCGACGCCGAGCACCTCGAGCAGCTGGTCGCAGAGCTCCTCGACGGGCATGTTGGGCGCCTGCCCGGCGAGGGTGTCGGCGATGAGCTGCGTGCGCTCGTCGGGGTCGGTGCCCGGCGCCTCGATGAGCCCGTCGGTGTGCAGCACCAGCAGGTCGCCGGCGCTGCAGTGCACCGCCGTCTCGTGGCGGGTGATCGCGCGGGTGGCGCCGATGAGGGGCGAGAGGTTGCCGGTCAGCAGCTCGACGGCCCCGTCGGAGGCCCGGCGCAGCAGCGGCGGCGGGTGCCCGGCGTTGGAGTAGCGCAGCGTCCAGCCGGCCTGGTCGCCGCGCTCGAGGCGCGCGTACACGGCCGTCGCCATCGCGGCCATGCCGAGGCCCTGCACGACGTCGTCGCACCGGTCGACCACGTCGGCGGGCCCGAGGCCCTCCCACGCGTAGGACCGCAGCACACCGCGCAGCTCGCCCATCGCCGCGGCGGCGCGCAGGTCGTGCCCGACGACGTCGCCGACGGCGAGGCCGACCGCGCCGTCGGGCAGCGGGAGCATGTCGTACCAGTCGCCGCCGACCTGGGCGCCGTCGGTGGCCGCGAGGTAGCGCGACGCCACCGACATGCCCTTCATCGGCGGGACGGCCGGCAGCAGGCTGCGCTGCAGCGTCTCGGCGGCGCCGTGCTCGCGGGCGTACAGACGCGCGTTGTCGACCGCGAGGCCGGCGCGCGCCGCGAGGTCGGCGGCGAGGTAGAGGTCGCGCTGGGAGTAGCGGCGCCCGTAGGGCAGCTCGGTGCCCAGCGTCAGCGCGCCCAGCACCTGACCGCGGGCCCGCAGCGGGACGACGATCGCCGAGCGGGGCCGCAGCGCCTCGTAGCGGCGCAGCAGGTCGGGCTGCTCGGCGATGCCCGCCGGCCGGACGGGCAGCTCGGGCAGCAACGACGGCGAGCCGGCCGTGAGGGCCTGGCCGATGGGGTCGCGCCCGTCGTCGGTGGGGCTCACCCAGCGGCCGAGCGCGAGCACCTCGTCGAGCTTGGACTCGTCGCGGTGGTTGACCGCCGCGCGGCGCACCGAGGTGTTGTCGTCGACCTCGTCGAGCAGGTCCACGCAGCAGAAGTCGGCCATCGCCGGCACCACGATGCGGACGAGCGCCGCGGCGACGCCGGTGGTGTCCAGGCTCGCCGACATCGCCGACGTCGACTCGGTGAGCAGGCGCAGCTGCTCGCGGGTCTCCTCCGCCGCGGCGAGGGCGGCGCGGCGCTCGTTCTCGACCATCACGCGCTCGGTGACGTCGGACTGGACGCCCACGAAGTTGACCACCCGGCCGTCGCCGTCGACCACCGGCGTGATCGAGACCTGGTTCCAGAACGCGGTGCCGTCGCGGCGGTAGTTGAGGAGCACCTCGGTGATCGGGCGCTCCTCGGCCAGCGCCGTGCGGATGCGCGAGATCGAGGCCGGGTCGGTGTTCGGGCCCTGCAGGAAGCGGCAGTTGCGCCCGAGGACCTCGTCGAGCTCGTAGCCGGTGAGCCGGGAGAACGCCGGGTTGACCCACACCAGCGGGTTCTGCTCGCGCGAGGGGTCGGAGATGGTGAACGACAGCTCGGTGGCGACGACCGCGCGGTCGCGCACCATCTCGAGGTGGCGCTGCGCCCCCGCGCCCGAGAGCTGCAGGAACACCACCAGCGCGAGCGGCCGCTGGTCGGAGTTCACGGACTCCGACAACGGGAAGCCCGTGACCCACAGCAGGCGGCCCTCGGCCTCCTCGCGCTCCTCCTCGGTGGCCTCGGACCCGCGGCGCGCGGCGTCGGACACGGCGACGGGCTCGCCCGAGACCGGGATGCCCTGGGCCACGCGCGAGAGCGGCGAGGCGGTGTCGCGCATCGGGCGCCCGGACAGGTCGGTGAGCCCGGCGGCCTCGCTCCAGGCGTCGACGTCGATCGGCAGCGTGGCGCGGCCGCCGGTGAGGCCCTGGGCGGAGTCGTTGGCGTAGGTGACGAGGCCCTCGCCGAGGTCGATGAGCGCGACGGCGGCGGGCGCGGTGTGCAGCACCTGGGGCAGGTCGGCCTGGGCCGCGGCGTCGGGGTCGATCACGGTGTCGCGCACGCGCTGCGCCTGGGCCGCGTAGTCGCCGTCCAGCCCCGGGGCCTCGGTCGCCACCTCGCCGTGGTCGCCGTTCGTCCTGCCCGTCACCTGACGGAGCCTATCGGCCCTGCGCCGCCCTCGGCCCGGGTGTGACCCCCCGGTGGGGCAGCGGTCGCGGAGCGAGAGGTCCGGACGGGCGATGTGGGGGACGCCGTGGCGCCCGTTCGTGTGGTGGGGGGCCTGCTCACACCAGGAAGACCTCACGGGGACCGGGGGCCGAACCGTCGGGCAGCTCGCGGTCGCGCCCGGGACGGTCACCGAACGCCGCGCTGGCGGCGAGCTTACGGGCCTGGACCGTCTCCGACAGCGCGAGCTGGCGGGCCCGGCGCCACGGGACCTCGGCGGACTCCGGGCCCGCCCAGCTCCACGCCTGGTCGAGCCAGCGCACCAGCCGCACCCGGTAGGCGGCGCACACGATCTCGGCGGCGCGCCCGGCCGCCTCGTGGTCGTCGTCGCCGTCGCCCGACCACGGGGCGAGCACGCACAGCCCGTGCGGATCCTCGACGAAGCCGACGATCTCGCTCAGCGCGCCGACCACGTCCGCCTCGTGCCGCGAGAGCCCGCCGTCGGGCAGGCCGAGGCGGTGCCGGCGGACCTCGGCGACGCCGAGCGTGCGGTACGCCGCGGCGAGGGCGGCCTCCTCGGGGTCGGCGGCGGGACCGTCGTCGTCGGTGTCCTCCGCCGCGGTGGCGCCGTCGAGGCGGCCCAGCACCGAGGCGAGCGTCTCGGGGTCCTCCAGGTCCTCGGGGCGCACGACGAGGTCGGGCCGCGGCTCGGCGACGTCGGGCACGGCGAGCCCCTCGGGCGGGGTGCAGGTGCGCCCGGGTCCGTCGGTGAGCGCGAGGACGTCGACCGAGGCGTGCCGCGCGGCGAGGCGGCGCAGCAGGCCGCCGGCCGCGCGGATCTCGTCTCGCGGGTGCGGCGCGACGACCACCAGGCGCCGGCAGGCGCGCAGCGTCAGCGGACGCAGGCCCTCCAGCTCGCGCCACGGCGGGCGCGCACCCGGCATCGGGATCCGACCCGACAGGTCGCCGAGATCAGCCACGGCGCTCACCTCCCGGCCACCAGTGTGGCCGATCGCCTCGCCCGTTCGGACCAGCCCGCGGCGACGGGCGTCGAGCGGTCCGTCGTGCGCGCCCGAGTGATCGTTCCGGCGACGTCTTCACTCCGTCGTGACCGCTCTCCGCGCCGCGCTGCGGCGGGCGGGTGACACGCGGGCGACGCCGGCGGGTGCAGCCGGTGACACGGGGGCGGCGTGCGGGTGGACGGGCCGTCCGGGACGGGTGTGCCCCCGGTGGGGTTCGAACCCACACTGCGGCGATTTTAAGTCGCCTGCCTCTGCCGATTGGGCTACAGGGGCCGAGCTCTCGACGCCGTGACCGGCGCGGACGAGCCTAACCGCCCGGCCGGGCCGGAGGTGTCGGGTCGAGGCCGGCGGCGCGGGCCGCGCGGGCGAGGACGTCCTCGAGCATCGCCGGGGTGAGCCGTCCGGTGAACGTGTTCTGCTGGCTGACGTGGTAGCAGCCGTACACCTCGAGCGGCGCCGCGCTCGTCGCATCGGCCGGTTCCAGGGTCACGTGCACCCCGTGCCCGAACACCGGCCGGGGACGCGGGACCACCCAGCCCGGGTGCCCGCCGGCGGGGTCCGGCGTCGCCAGCACCGGCAGCAACGCCTGCCACCCCCAGCCGCCGAGCACGACCACCGCGCGCACCGTGCCCCGCAGCAGCGCCAGCTCGCGGGCGAGCCAGGGCCGGCAGCGGTCCCGCTCCTCCGGGGTCGGCTTGTTGGCGGGCGGGGCGCAGCGCACCGGGGCGGTCAGCCGCGTGCCGTACACCTCGAGGCCGTCGCCGATCGCCACCGCGGTGGGCTGCGACGCCAGCCCGACGGCGTGCATCGCGGCATAGAGGACGTCGCCGCTGCGGTCGCCGGTGAACATGCGTCCGGTGCGGTTGCCGCCGTGCGCCGCAGGCGCCAGCCCGACGATCATCAGCCGCGCGGCGGTCGCGCCGAACCCCGGCACCGGCCGGCCCCAGTAGGTCTCGTCGCGGAAGGCGGCGCGCTTGGTGGCCGCCACCTCCTCGCGCCACGCCACCAGCCGCGGGCACGCGCGGCACTGCGACACCGCCGCGTCGAGGGCGGGCAGGTCGCGCACCCGGGCGGGGTCGACGTGTTCAGCTCCGCCAGGCACCCAGGGCCTCCCGGGCGGCGAGCACCGCGACGACGGCCGAGACGGCGGGCGCGGCGAGCGACGGCGCCGCCCCGGTGCCGGCGGCCAGGTCCACGACGGACGCGGCGAGCAGCACCGCGACCAGCGCGCCGACGAGCACACCGGGCGCGGCACCGCGCACGGCCGGGTCGGCGGCGCTCGCGGCCCGGGCGGCGCGCGCGTCGGCCGCCACGAGCAGCGGCAGCGCGACGGCGCCCGCGAGCCCGAGGGCGGCGCCGACCACGGCCTCCCCGGGCCGGCCGGGCGCCAGGGCGTCGGTGACGGCGTCGACGGCGCTGTAGGTGGCGAGCACGACGAACGAGATGGTCATGGCCCGCACCGCCCGGCGCTCGCGGCGGGCGGGGTCGCCGGCGAACTGCCAGCGCACCGGCAGCGCGGCCCCCAGCGACACCGCGAGGTGCGCGGCGAGCGCCGCGACCCCGGGCAGCGTCGGCCCGTCGCCCGCCCACCACGCGACGAGGGCGACCACCAGCGTGTGCACGATGGTCGCCGCGACGAGGGCGCGCACCCGCCGCGCCAGGACCAGCGCGGCGAGCGGGAGCCCGGTCGCCGCCCCCGTCGGCACCGCTGCCGGGCTCACCACCGCGCGGCCAGCGCCCGCGCGATGCCGTCGAGGATGTCGTGCTCGCTGACCACGAGCTCGGTGACGTCGGTGCGCTCGGCGAGCTCCTCGGCCAGCACGCGCATGACCAGCGACCCGCCGCCGATGACGTCGACGCGGCCGGGGTGCATGGGGCCGAGCGCGGCCCGCTCGTCGCGCGGCATGCCCTCGAGCCGCCGGGCGGTGGCGCGCACGTCGTCGAGGCCGAGGCGCGAGAGGTGGATGCGCTCCGGGTCGTAGGTGCGCAGGTCCATGGCCACCGCGGCCAGCGTCGTCGCCGTGCCCGCGACCGCCACCCAGGTCTGGACGTCGCCGACCGCGACCTCGTCGAAGGCCGGCGCGAGCGTCGCGCGCGTGAACTCCTCGGCCTCGGCGATCTGCTCGGCGGTCGGCGGGTCGTCGTGCAGGAACTTCTCGGTGAGGCGCACGCAGCCGACGTCGGTGGAGCGGGCGCCGAGGACGTCCGCGCGCACCGCGTCCCACGTCCCCGTCACGATCTCGGTCGAGCCGCCGCCCACGTCGGCGACGACGAACGGGCCCTCGTCGGGGTCGAGGTCGGCGACGGCGCCGGCGAACGACAGGCGCGCCTCCTCGTCGCCGGTGATGACCTCGGCGTCCACCCCGACGATCTCGCGGACCGCGCCGAAGAACTCCTCGCGGTTCTCCGCGTCGCGCGTGGCCGACGTCGCGCACACCCGCACGGTGTCGGGGCCGACGGCGACGCCGTGGCGGCGCAGCATCTCGGCGTAGGCGCCGAGGGCCTCGCGGGTGCGCACCAGCGACTCCGGCGCCAGGCGGCCGGTGGCGTCCACGCCCTGCCCGAGGCGGTTGACGCGCATCTCGCGGTGGACGTCGCGCAGCCAGGCCGACCCGTCCTCGCGGACGGTCACGTCGGCGACCAGCAGACGGATCGAGTTGGTCCCGCAGTCGACCGCGGCGACGCGTGGCATGGACGCTCCCCCTGCACCTGCCGTCCCCGGGCACCCGGGCTCCACCCGCGACGCTAGCGAGGCCGGGCCCGGCGCGCTCCGGCTGGTCGGTCGCCGGCCGTCCCCGGCGGGATGGGGACGCCCGGCGACCGGACCGCGGGGCGGGGCGACACGGCGCGGCCACCCCGGAGCACCAGGGACCGCGGCGGCGCACACCACCCGTCGCGCAGCGGGCCGTCCGCTCCACCGCGCGGCCGGTCGGGGGAACCGGCTCCACCATCCTGCGGTGCCGAAGGGCCCGGGACCAAGCCCAGGCGGGGGTCGTGACCGGGCCGGGGTGCGGGTTCACCGGGCCGGGACGCGCCCGCCACGGCGCGCGACGGTGCGTGCGACTCCCCCGGCTTCGGCCGTCGCCCGGTCGGGCACGGGGATCAGTCCGTCGAGGAGCCGCCGGGCGGCGGGACGCACGGGCCCGCGTGCCACCAGTCGTCGAGGCGTTCGAGGGCCTCGTCGCCGATCGGGTTCACGCCCGCGCCGCGGGCCAGCGTGTGGGCCACGTGGACGTGCAGACACTTGACGCGCTCGGGCATCCCGCCGGCGCTGGTGTCGGTGCCGAGGGGCTCGATCGCGTCGCGGTCGGCGAGGTAGGCGGCGTGGGCGGCGGCGTAACGGGCGGCGAGGTCCGGGTCCTCGGCGAGGCGCTCGGTCTGCTCGCGCATGAGGCCCTCGGCCTCGAGCCGCCCGATCCGCGAGGTGAGCCGCGGGCACGTCGCGTAGTACAGCGTCGGGAACGGGGTGCCGTCCTCGAGGCGCGGCGCGGTCTCGACGACGTCGGGCAGGCCGCAGGGGCAGCGGTGCGCGACGCCGCGCAGCCCCCGGGGACGCCGGCCGATCTGGGCGGCGACGGCGTCGGCGTCCGCGGCCTCCGTCCCCGGCGGCCGCGTGCTCACGGCGCGGTGCCCAGCGTGGAGCGCGCCACGCGGGAGTACCAGGGCAGCTCGGCCTCGACGGGCGGCAGGCCCGCGTCGGGCCGGGGCTGGCGGGGGTCGCGCGCCGACGCGGCGTCGCCGGGCAGCTCCACGCGGTAGGGGACCTCGCCCGGGCGGGCGTAGCCGAGGCGCTCGCGCGCCAGGGCCTCGACGTGCGCGGGGTCGCGCAGCGCGGCGCGCTCGTCGGTCAGGGCGCGGACGTCGCGCGCCAGCCGCTCCTGCTCGGCGGCGACCGCGGCGATCTCGTGGCGCTGGGTGACGTAGTTGCGCAGCGGCACGGCGACGGTCAGCGCGAGCGCGCAGACCACGACGGCGAGCACCGCGGCCCGGCGCGCGGTGGACAGGCCCAGCGCGCCGCCCGTGGCCTGGGCGGCCCGCCGGGCGCGCGCGGCGGCCGCGGCCGGCCCCGACGGCACGCGCAACGGGTGGCGGCGGCGCACGACCCGTTGCGGGTCGCGGCGCGGGCCCTGGCGGGCGCGGGTGCGTCCGCGAGCCGGGGCGGGCGCCCCGGTGCCGCGGGCCCGCCCCGTGCCGCGGCGGCGCCCGCCCCGGGACGCGGCACCGCCGGACCCCGCCGCGCTCTCGCGGTCGGCGGGGCCTCCGCGCGCCGGGTCCGGGGCGGGCACGCGGATCAGGCGTCCGGGTCGAAGCGCGGGAAGGCCAGGTCGCCGGCGTAGCGCGCGGCGTCGCCCAGGGCCTCCTCGATGCGCAGGAGCTGGTTGTACTTGGCGACCCGCTCGGACCGGGCCGTGGCGCCGGTCTTGATCTGCCCGCAGTTGGTGGCCACCGCGAGGTCGGCGATCGTGGTGTCCTCGGTCTCGCCGGAGCGGTGGCTCATCATGCAGCGGTAGCCGTACTGCTGCGCGAGGCTCACGGCGTCGAGGGTCTCCGACAGCGTCCCGATCTGGTTGACCTTCACCAGCAGGGCGTTGGCCGCGCGGCGCTCGATGCCCTCCTCGAGACGCTCGATGTTGGTGACGAAGAGGTCGTCGCCGACGATCTGGATGCGGTCGCCGATGTCGCCCGTGAGCTTGGTCCAGCCCTCCCAGTCGTTCTCCGAGAGCGGGTCCTCGATCGACACCAGCGGGTAGGCGTCGAGCAGCTCGCCGTAGTACGAGCTCATCTGCGCGGCGCTGCGGGTCTCGCCCTCGAAGGTGTAGACGCCGTCGGCGTAGAACTCGCTGGCCGCGACGTCGAGCGCGAGGACGATGTCGCGTCCCGCGTGGTAGCCGGCCTCGCCGATGGCGGAGACGATGAGGTCGAGGGCCTCGCGGTTGTTCGGCAGCTGGGGCGCGAAGCCGCCCTCGTCGCCGAGCCCGGTCGACAGGCCCTTGCCCTTGAGCACCTTCTTGAGCGCCTGGTACACCTCCGCGCCCCAGCGCAGGGCCTCGCGGAACGACTCGGCGCCGATCGGCGCGATCATGAACTCCTGGATGTCGACCCCGGAGTCGGCGTGCGCGCCGCCGTTGAGGATGTTCATCATCGGCACCGGCAGCACGTGCGCGTTCGGCCCGCCGACGTAGCGGAACAGGTCGAGCTCGGCCGACTCGGCCGCGGCGCGGGCGACGGCGAGGCTCACGCCCAGCAGGGCGTTGGCGCCGAGCCGCGACTTGTCGGGCGTGCCGTCGAGGTCGATGAGCTTCTGGTCGACGACGCGCTGCTCGGCGGCGTCGATGCCGACCAGGCCGGGCCCGATCTCGTCGAGGACGCCGGCGACGGCGCGCTCGACGCCCTTGCCGAGGTAGCGGGAGTCGTCGCCGTCGCGCAGCTCGACCGCCTCGTGCTCGCCGGTCGACGCCCCGGAGGGCACCGCGGCGCGGGTCAGCGTGCCGTCGTCGAGCGCCACCTCGACCTCGACCGTGGGTGTGCCCCGCGAGTCGAGGATCTCGCGCGCGCCGACCTGCTCGATGACCGCCACGGACCTTGCCTCCGATTGCTGCTGGGAGCCGACTGCCTCGCGGGCACCCGGTCGGGGCACGCCACGTCGCCCGCATCGTAGACGGCGGTCCGCGCGCCACGACCGCGCCACGCACGGTCGCGACGGGCGTCACGACATCCCGGGGTGAGCCCTCGCGCCGTCCCGTGACGCCGCCTACGGTGACGGGGATGTCCGCCGCGCAGCACGACCCCGTGGAAGAGGACGGTCCGGGGGCGGCGTCGGCGGTGGAGGCGTTCCGCCGGGCCGAGGACCTCCTGGAGCGCCGGCGCCCGCTCGACGCCCTCAAGGCCCTCGCCCCGCTGCTCGACGCCGAGCCGGAAGCCGCGTCCGTGCACCTGCTGGCGGCGCGCGCCTACCTGGCGTCGGCGCAGTTCCGGCGGGCCGAGGAGGGGTTCCTGCGCGTGCTCGAGCTCGACCCCGCCGACCACTACGCCCGCTTCGCCCTGGGGCGCACGCTCCAGCGCCAGAGCCGCCTCGCCGAGGCCCGCGCCCAGCTCCGCATGGCCGTCGTGATGGACCCGCGCCCGGAGTACCAGGAGGCCCTGGGCGAGGTCAGCGCGAACATCGCCGTCCGCTCCGACCGCGCCGGGGGCTCGGGCGGCTGAGTGTGAGCGCCAGTGTCAGCGGAGTGGCGCCGCAGACACTCAACGTCAGTGGTGCCACTCCGCTGACATCCCCGGACCGCGCCGACTACGCCTGGGAGGCCTTGGCGTAGGAGTCGGCGGCGGCGTAGACGCGGCGGCCGTACTCGTCGGAGTTGTTGTACGACAGCACCGCCGCGCGCCAGCCCGGGCCGGTCGCGAGGTCGCGTCCGCCCGCGCAGAGGTAGCGCCCGGCGGCCAGGGCGGCGTCGTCGATGTTGTTCGGGTCAGCGACGCCGTCGCCGTTGCCGTCGGAGCGCCACTTCGCCCACGTCGACGGGATGAACTGCAGGGGCCCGACCGCGCGGTCGAGCGAGGTGTCGCCGTCGAGCACCCCGCCGTCGGAGTCGCCGATGGTGCGGTTGCCGCCGGTGCCGTCGAGGGGGACGCCGACGATGGGCGGCGTGACCTTGCCGTCGTCGGCGATCCGCGCGCCGCGGTAGCGCCCGTGGTTCGACTCGATGCGGGCGAGCCCGGCGATCGTGACCCACGACAGGTTGCAGTCGGGCTGCTCGTTCTTCACGGCGAGGTCGGCGACGCCGTAGGCCTGCAGCGCGCGGGCGGGGACGTCGACGCGCCCGGCGATGCCGCTCGCCCAGCTCGCGAGCGTCGGCCGGCCGCCCGCCGCGGGGGCGGGCGCGGTGCCGGGCAGCTGGGTCAGCGCGGGCGGGGCCAGCGCGTCGGGCTGGGCGACGGTGCCGAGCTGCACGGGCGCCGGCTCGATCTCGAGCGCCGGGATCTCCTCGGCGCCCGCGTCCTGGCGCCCGAACTGGTTGCGCTGGCTGACGATCACCACGGTCGCCACGGCGGCCACGAGCAGCAGGAGCACCAGCGTCAGGCGGCCGACGACCGCGAGCCGCCGCGGCGGGCGCGGCCCGTCCGGGTCGAGGCCGCTGCGCACCGTGGAGCGACGGGGGCCCGGGACACGGTCGCGGGAGCCCGGCGTCGGGTCGGTCGGCGCAGCCATCGTGGTGCAGGTTACGCGGCGGTACGTGCGGCGCGCGTCTCGCGGGTGGGTGGGCCCCGGCGGCCTCAGCCCTCGAGCAGGGTCTGCCCCCAGTACGCGCCCTCGGCGAGCCCCGGCGGCACGGCGAACACCGCCGACCCGGTGTGCTCGATGTACTCCATCATCTTGTCCCGGCGGGCCAGCGCGCTCTGCATGGGCACGAACTGCCGGTGCGGGTCGCGCATGAACGCGACGAAGAAGAGGCCCGCGTTGAGGTGCCCCGACCCGTCGGAGCCGTCGACGAAGTTGTAGCCGCGCCGCATGATCCGCACGCCGCCGAGGTTCTGCGCCGACGCGAGGCGGATGTGCGCGTCCTCGCCGATCGGCGAGGTCGGCGCGAGGTCCGGCAGGTCGAACTCGCGCGGCTGCCCGATCGGCGCGCCCTCGCCCTTGGTGCGCCCGGTGAGCGACTCCTGCTCGGCCAGCGACGTGCGGTCCCACGTCTCGACGTGCATGCGGATGCGCCGGGCGACGAGGTACGTGCCGCCCGCGAGCCACGCCGGGCCCTGGGCCGGCGGCACCCAGACGTGCTCGTCGAGCAGGGCGCCGTCCTCGGCTTTGAGGTTGTTGGTGCCGTCCTTGAAGCCGAACAGGTTGCGGTGGGTCTGCTGGGTGGTCGACGTCGACGACGTCCGCCCGAACCCGAGCTGGGACCAGCGCACCGCCGCCGTCCCGAAGCCGGTGCGCACGAGGTTGCGCACCGCGTGCACCGCGACCTGCGGGTCGTCGGCGCACGCCTGCAGGCACAGGTCGCCGCCCGACAGCGCCGGGTCGATCTGGTCGCCGGTGAACGGGGGCAGCTCCGCCATCTCCGGCGGGCGCGGGATGCCGAGCTTGTCCAGCAGGCTGCCGCCGATGCCGAGGGTGATCGTCAGCGACGCCGCGGGCAGCCCGAGGGCCTCCCCGGTGTCGCTCGGCGGCGCCTCCGGGTTGCGGTTGACGGCCCCGCCGGGCGCGGCCTCGGCGCCGACCGTCATCCGCTCGGCGGCCGTGGTCCAGCGCCGCAGCAGGCTCGCCACGGCGGCGCGGTCGGTGGTGGTGAGGTCGAGCGCGACGAAGTGCAGGCGGTCCTGGGCAGGCGTGGTGATCCCCGCCTGGTGGACGCCGCGGAACGGCACCACCAGGCCGGCGGGGTCGGGCGCGTCGGGCTCCGCGGCACCCGCCGCGAAGCCCGCCACCGCCCCGACCCCGGCCACGGCCGCCCCGGCGCCGGTCCACCCGAGGAGCCGGCGCCGGGAGAAGCCCCGTGACGTGGTCGTCATGCCTCCATCGTCGGGACGGGCCGGGCGGCCCGCCACGTGACGCTCGTCGTCGGGCCCGTCACGCCGACACGACGGCCGCGACCTGGCTCACCGGCTCGCCGAGCGCGTCGACCGCCTCGGTCATGCGCCGGGTGTCCTCGGGCGTCAGCTGGGTGTAGAGCACGAACCCGTCGCCCTGCCGGTAATTCTCCAGCAGCACGTCGACGTCGCGGAAGCGCTGGTCGAGCAGCGGGCCCAGGGCCGGGTCGCGCTGGTCGAGCACCGGGCGCAGGGCCGAGATCGCGGCCTGCGAGCCGTCGACGTTGGCGCGGAAGTCCCACAGGTCGGTGTGCGAGTAGCGGTCCTCCTCGCCGGTGATCTTCCCGGTGGCGACCTCGTCGAGCAGCTCCTTGGCCCCGTTGGCCAGCTGCAGCGGCGTCAGCTCGATGCCGGCCGTCCGCGCCTGCAGGTCGCGGATGTCGACCATCAGCCGGTCGGCCATCGCGTTCGAGTCGGGCTGCAGGCCGGTGACCCACAGGTCGCGTTCGAGGCGGTGGTAGCCGGTGAACTCGACCCCGGGCTCGCCGTCGTCGCGGCCGTCGATCTTCGGGTCGAGGTCGCCGAAGGACTCCGCGACGGGCTCGACGCGCTCCCAGTAGGTGCGCGCGACGGGGAACAGCGCCTGCGCGGCGGGCACGTCGCCGCGCTTGACCGCGTCGGTGAACTCCTGCGTGCGCGTCACGAGCGCCTCGATCTGCGAGGTCGTGTAGCGCTTGTAGCCGGTGACAGCGCCGGCCAGCAGCGCGTCGCCCTCGGTGGAGCCCGCGACGTTGCCGGTGACGGTGAACGGCGCGCGGATGCCGTCGCCGACCATCCCCGGCTTGCACGCGGTCGTGTACTGCCCGCCCTGCGGCACCTCGACGATGAGCTGGCGCGTCAGGCCGGGGCCGACGTTCTCGACCTCGCCGAGGATCCGGTCGCCGGTGCCCAGCAGGTAGAACTCGGTGACCTTGGTGCCGGTGTTCTGCACCGAGAACGACAGGTTGCCCGCCGGCGCCTCGGTGGCCGAGACGTCACAGCTGGTGTCGCCGGCCTGCACCTGGATCGGGCCGCCGGCCCCCTGGGCGCCCGGGGGCGGTGGAGCGGTGCTGGTGCAGCCGGCGAGGGCGACCAGCGCCGTGACGGCCGCGACGGCGGCGACGGCGAGGGACCTGCGGGACAAGGGTTCTCCTCTTTCGGGGCGCGACGGTGCGCGGGGCGGGGCTGGGGAGCGGGTCAGGAGGCCGGGTCGGCGGCCGACGCGGCGGGGACGGGCTCGCGCCGACGGCTCGACACCGGGCGCAGGAAGAGCGTCAGGACGACGCCGACGTAGAGCACCCACACGACGGCCTCGAGGACCGTGGTCTGCGGGGAGAAGTTGAAGATGCCCTTGAGCAGCACGCCGTACCAGGAGTCCGCGGGCACGGCGGCGCTGACGTCGAAGGCGAGGGTGTCGAGGCCGGGGAGGAAACGGGCCTCCTGCAGGTCGTGCACGCCATAGGCGAGGATCCCGGCGGCGACGAACACGAGCAGCACGCCGGTGACCGTGAAGAACTTGCCCAGGTCCAGCGTGATCGCGCCCCGGTAGATCAGGTACGCCAGCACGATCGCGACGGCGATGCCCAGGAGGAAGCCGATCAGCGGGCCGGTGGTCTCGCCGGCGGCCTGCGCGGCGGCCACGAAGAACACGGCGGTCTCGAGCCCCTCGCGGCCCACGGCGAGCGCGGCCATGACGACGACGGCCACCGAGCCCATGGCGATCGCGCGCTCGAGACCGCCGCGCAGCTCGGCGGCGATGGTGCGCCCGACCCGGCGCATCCAGAAGATCATCCAGGTGACGAAGCCGACCGCGACGATCGAGAGCGAGCCGCCGAGCAGCTCCTGGGCCTCGAAGGTCAGGGCCTGCTGGGTGAGGGTCAGCGCGAGGGTGACGCCCACGCTGACCGCGACGGCCACCGCGACGCCCAGCCACACCTTCGGCAGCTCGCGGCGCCGGTCGGTGCGCACCAGGAAGGCGACGAGGATGCTGACCACCAGCGACGCCTCGAGCCCCTCGCGCAGCCCGATCAGGGCGTTGCCCAGCATCGCGTCCCCTCCCGCGGGCGAAGGTCAGGTGACCCTCACCTGCCGTGAGGTGAGGCTAGCCTTCGGGGGTGAGGGAGGGGAAGCGTGGGCCCGTCACGTCACGGGCGGTGCCGGTCCGCGCTCGACCAGTGACGACGCCAGGCGTCCGCGTCCAGCGCCGCCGGGTCCGCGCCGGTCGCGCGCGCCGCGTCCTCGGCGGCGCGCACGCGCCCGGCGAGCTCGCCCGCGGCGGCGCGCAGGGCGCCCTCCGGGTCGGGCTCCGCGGACCCCGCGATCCCGGCGTAGAGCGGGTCGTCCGACGCCGCGGCCAGCAGGTCGTCGGGCACCCCCGCGCGGCGCGCCCGCGACAGGTACTTGGCGACGAGCGCCGCGGCCGGCTGCGAGCGCGCGACGCCCTCCAGCGCCGACGCCCGCCGCTTCTCCACGGCCTTGAGCTCCTCCCAGCGCACCTGCTGCTCCGCCGCGCCGGTGATCACCTCGCCGTCGCCGAAGACGTGCGGGTGGCGCCCGACGAGCTTGGCGACGAGCGCGTCGGCCACCTCGTCGATCCCGAACGGGTCCGCGGGGTCCTCGGTCGCGATCCGGGCGTGGAACAGCACCTGCAGCAGGACGTCGCCGAGCTCCTCGCGGACCGCCTCCCGGTCGCCGTCGGCGATCGCGTCGTAGAGCTCGTAGGTCTCCTCGACGAGGTAGCGCAACAGCGACGCCGGGGTCTGCGCGGCGTCCCACGGGCAGCCGCCGGGCGAGCGCAGCCGGTCCATGACGCGCACGGCCTCGAGGAGCGCGGCGCCGGGCACCGTCGCGGCGGGCACCAGCTCGACCACCGTGCCCTCGGCGCGCGGCGCATCGGGCGGGACGGCGCCGAGGTCGCGGACGAACGCGGCGGCGACGTCGGGCGGCAGGTCGGGGTGCAGGCGCACCTGGTCGGCCGCCGCGATCGTGCGCACGGCGGCGGCGGGCAGGACCGCGCCGAGCCGGGGGTCGACGGTGACGATCACGCTCACGGGGCGGGCGTGCGCACCGGCGTGATCGTGCCGACCGCGGCCGGGTTGTCCACCACGTCGAGCTGCGTCGGGTCCCAGGTGCCGTAGCGGGGGCTGACTGTCACCCCGAGCTCCAGCGCGAGGGGCTGGAGCTGGCGCAGCCCGAAGGCGAACATGGTGTCCTCGTCGACGGCCGCGGCCGGCACGACGCCCGGCCCGGGCGGCGGGGCGTCGAGGCGCCGCTCGCGCACGTGCACCACGGTCCAGGGGCCCTGCGCGGGGTCCTCGCCGGCTTGCGAGCCCCCGCCCGGCGTCACGGCCACGGTGCCCGCCGGCAGGCCGAACAGCACCGAGGACGCCGTCGAGCGCACGCCCGCGCCCTGGTCGGCGCCGGGCCGCAGCGCGAGTCCGGCGGCGCCCGCCCCGCCGCCCCGGCCCGAGAACAGCGCTGCCGCGCGCGCCGGGTCGGCGGCCACCTGCGCGGCGAGGGCCTCGGCGGAGGCGCGGTCGCGGGTGCCGGCGTAGTCGACGGTGACGGCGAGCCGGTCGAAGGTCCGCCGGCCGATCTCGGCGGCGGCGATCTGGTCACCGACCAGCTCGCGGATCGTGGCCGGGTCGAACCCGCTCCCCCGTGCCGCGCCCTCCGCGCCGCCGGCGCGCGCCAGGGCCGCGTCCACCTGCGCCGGCGCCACGACCACCCCGTCGCGGCGGGCCTGCTCGGCGATGAGGGTGTGCAGCACGCGCACGGTCACGAGACGTCGCGACTGCTGCGCGAGCAGCGCGGGCGGGATCGGCGCGCCCGGCGCGGTGCCCTGCGACGCGTTCTGCTGGTCGACGGCCACCCGGAGGTCGGGCACCGCGGTGCGCAGGCCGCCCTGGATCTCGTCGATGGTGATCACCTGGTCGCCGACGATCGCCGCCGCGCCCACGCGGTCCGGGCCGGAACCGCAGCCGGCCAGGACGAGCAGGGCCACGACGGACACGAGGACCGCAGGCAGACGACGCACGGCGGTCACCTTCTCACCCGGGCGCGTCGCGCTCTCGGCCGCCCGGTCCCGCCGGTGATCAGGGAGCGCCTGCGGTCAGCAGGGAGATCGACACCGACCGCTCGCGCTCCCTGATCTTCAGAGGCCCAGCTTCCGCAGCACCCGGGCAGCCAGGGCGTCGAGGTCGTGCATCTGCCGCGCCGTCACGCGCACCACGTCCCAGCCCAGGTCGTCGAGCCCCGCGTCGCGGTCGAGGTCGAGACCGTGGCCGCGGATGGTGCGGTGCTCCGGCCCGTCGTACTCGAGCGCGACGGGCCGCAGGCCGGCACCGGGGCAGGGCCAGGCGAGGTCCAGGCGCACGCCCCGCCCGTTCGGTAGCCGCACGGGGTACTGCGGCACCGGCGACGGCACCCCGCGCAGGGCGAGGCCCACGCGCAGGCGGCTCTCCGGCAACGACTCCGCGCGGGCGTCCATCAGCCCGATCACCCGCCGGACCTGCACGAGACCCCGCACCCCGGGGTGGGCGTCGACCAGGGCGGCGAGGTCGTCCGGCCCGAAGCGCCACGCGTGGGCGAGGGCGTCCACGGCGGCCACGGCGTCGGGCAGCGGGGCGCGGCCGGCGAGGTCGAACGCGGTGCGCGCGGGCGTGGTGATCGGGGTTCCCCACCGCCGGGTCACCTCGCCGGGCGCGAGGACGTCGCGACGCACCCGGGGCGCGCCCGGGCCGGGGTGCCGCGAGGTCGGGAGGACGACCTCGTCGTCGTCCCACGGGCACTCGGCCTCCCAGGCGAGCGCGGCGACCGGGCCCGCGACGACCGCCTCCGGGCCGGCCCAGACGGCGAGGCCGCGGACCCGGAGCCAGAGGTCGTCCGGCGTCGCGGACCCGACGTAGGTGTCGGGGCGAAGCTTCCGGAACTCGTGGCGGCGGAGGCGTTCCCAGGTGACATCGCCGCGCGCGACGGCGAAGGAACCGCGGAAGGGGTCGGCGGAACGGCAGGAGAGGCGGGGCACACCCGGTTCGACGCAGCGGCCGGCCGAACGGCTCCCTCGCGGTGGTCAGGGAGTGCGTGCGGTCGGCGAGGAGATCGACACCGACCGCACGTGCTCCCTGATCACGCCGGGGTCGTGGCCGGCGCCGGGAAGAGCTGCCCGAACAGCTGCTCGCACCAGGCGAGGAGCTCGAGGTCCCGCAGGGGCGCCGCGCCCATGCGCACGGGGCCGCGCCCGTCCTGGCCCGCCACCGGCCGTGGCAGCGACAACGTCCGCGACGCCGGCTTGTACTGCGCCCGCGGGTGCAGGCGCTTGAGCCGCATCTGCGCCGAGTCGAGCAGGTCGACCGGGGCCAGGCGGATCTGGTTGCCCTGCCCCGCGACCTCGGTGATGCCGTGCGCCCGGCACGCGTGGCGGAACGCGGCGACGGCCAGCAGGTTGGTCACCGGCGTCGGCGGCTCGCCGTAGCGGTCGACCAGCTCCTCGCGGACGGCGTCGAGCGCGGCGCCGTCGTCCGCCTCCGCGATCTTGCGGTAGACGTCGAGGCGCAGGCGCTCGGTGTCGACATAGTCGTGCGGCACGTGGGCGTCGATCGGGAGGTCGACGCGCACCTCCGCCAAGGGCTCCTCGTCGGCCCCGCCCGCGCCGGCGTGGGCCTTGAACGCCTCGACGGCCTCGCCCACCAGGCGCATGTAGAGGTCGAAGCCCACGCCCGCGATGTGGCCGGACTGCTCGGCGCCCAGGATGTTGCCCGCGCCCCGGATTTCGAGGTCCTTCATGGCGACCGCGGTGCCCGCGCCCAGCTCGGAGTGCTGCGCGACGGTGGCGAGGCGGTCGTGCGCCGTCTCGGTGAGCGGTTGGTCGGCCGGGTAGAGGAAGTAGGCGTAACCCCGCTCACGGCTGCGGCCCACGCGCCCGCGCAGCTGGTGGAGCTGCGAGAGCCCGAGCGTGTCGGCCCGCTCGACGATCAGCGTGTTGGCGTTGGAGATGTCCAGGCCGTTCTCGACGATCGTGGTGCACACGAGCACGTCGTGCTCGCGCTCCCAGAACTCGTTGACCGTGCGCTCGAGGCGCTCCTCGGCCATCTGCCCGTGGGCGGTGGCCACCCGCGCCTCGGGCACGAGCCGGCGCACCCGCGCGGCGGCGTCGTCGATCGACTGCACCCGGTTGTGGATGTAGAAGACCTGCCCGTCGCGCAGCAGCTCGCGCCGGATCGCGGCGGCGACCTGCTTCTCGTCGTGGGCGCCGACGTAGGTCAGCGTCGGGTGGCGCTCCTCGGGCGGGGTGAGGATGGTCGACATCTCGCGGATGCCGGCCAGGCTCATCTCCAGCGTGCGCGGGATCGGCGTCGCCGACATCGACAGGACGTCGACGTGCGCGCGCAGCCCGGTGATGTGCTCCTTGTGCTCGACGCCGAAGCGCTGCTCCTCGTCGATCACCACGAGGCCGAGGTCCTTCCACGCCACCCCGGTCTGCAGCAGCCGGTGGGTGCCGACGACGACGTCGATGCTCCCGTCGGCGAGGCCGCGCAGGATGCCGTCGACCTCCCTGGCCGGCGTGAACCGCGAGAGGCCCTTCACCGTGACCGGGAAGTTGTGCATGCGGTCGGTGAACGTCTGCAGGTGCTGCTGGGCGAGCAGGGTGGTGGGCACGAGCACCGCCACCTGCTTGCCGTCCTGCACCGCCTTGAACGCCGCACGCACCGCGATCTCGGTCTTGCCGTAGCCCACGTCGCCGGAGATGACGCGGTCCATCGGGACCGCCTTCTCCATGTCCGCCTTGACCTCGTCGATGGCCGAGGCCTGGTCGGGCGTCTCGGTGAACGGGAACGCGTCCTCCATCTCCCGCTGCCACGGGGTGTCGGGCGCGAACGCGTGCCCCGGCGCCGACTGGCGCGCCGCGTAGAGCTGCACCAGCGAGGCCGCGATGTCGCGGACCGCCTTGCGGGCCTTCGACTTCGTCCTCGACCAGTCGGAGCCGCCGAGCTTGTTCAGCGTCGGGAGCTCGCCACCGACGTAGCGGCTGACCTGGTCGAGCTGGTCGGTGGGCACGAACAGCCGGTCGGAGGCCTGGCCGCGCTTCGACGAGGCGTACTCGAGCACCAGGTACTCGCGCGTGGTGCGCGCCGGGCCGACCCCGGTGGTGCGCTGGGTCATCTCGACGAACTTGCCGATGCCGTGCTGGGCGTGGACCACGTAGTCGCCGGGCTGCAGCGTCAGCGGGTCGACCGCGTTGCGCCGCTTGACCGCGGCGCGCTTGACGGTGCCCTCGGTGCCCGGCCGGGCGCCCGTGAGGTCGGACTCGGTGAGCACGACCAGGCCGGTGCCCGCCGCGGCGAGCCCGTCGGCGAGCGACCCGCGCGCGATGGTGACGACCCCGGCCGCCGGCGCCTCGAGCAGGCCCTCGGCCGCGAGCTGCACGGGCACCTCGTGCTCGCGCAGCTGCTCGGCGGCGCGCATGGCGGTGCCCGCCGCGGGCACGACGAGCACGCCGACCCCGCCGGCGGCGGCGAGCGCGCGCAGGTCGGCCGCCGCGCGGGACACGTCGCCGCGGTAGGCGTCGACGCCGGTGAACCCGGGCCGCAGGACGCGGGAGCCGTCGCGGGTGTGGGAGTCGTCCTCGACGTCCGGGTCGGTGGCGAGGCTCGAGAGCGTCCACCACGGCCGCCCGGCCTTCGCCGCGACGGCGCGCACGTCGCCGAGGTCGCGGTACGCCGACGCGCCGAGATCGATCGGGGCTCGCCCGTCGGTGCCGTCGGCGGCGGCGAGCCACGAGGCCTCGAGGAACTCCTGGCCGGTGCGCACGAGGTCGGCGGCGCGGGTGAGGACGCGCTCAGGGTGGCAGATCAGCACGTGCCCGCCGGCGGGCAGCAGCTCGGGCAGCAGCTCCAGCTCGGGCGTGCTCCCGTCGCCGCCCAGCAGCGCCGGGATCAGCGACTCCATGCCCTCGGACGGGATGCCCTCCGCGACGCGGCCGAGCAGCTCGGACAGCGCCTTGTCCTTGGTGTGCTCGACGGCCAGCTCGGCGGCGCGGGCGCGCACCGGGGCGGTGAGCAGCAGCTCGCGGCACGGCGGCGCGACGACCTCGGTGGGCCGCGCGTCGGGGCCCTCGCCGGGCAGCGAGCGCTGGTCGGCGACGGAGAAGCAGCGCAGCTCGGAGACCTCGTCGCCCCAGAACTCGATGCGCACCGGGGCCGGCGCCGTGGGCGGGAAGAGATCGACGATGCCGCCGCGCACGGCGAACTCGCCGCGCTTCTCGACCATCTCCACCCGCGCGTACGCGAGGTCGACCAGGCGGGCGGCGAGCGCCTCGAGCTCGTACTCGGTGCCCTCGGCGAGGCGCACCGGCTCGAGGTCGCCGAGCCCGGGCACGACGGGCTGGATGAGGCTGCGCGTCGCCGTGACCACCACGCGCAGCGGGGCGTCCGGGGTGTCCGCCGCCTCGGGGTGGGCCAGCCGGCGCAGCACCGCGACGCGGCGCCCGACGGTGTCCGCCCGCGGGGACAGGCGCTCGTGGGGCAGCGTCTCCCAGCTCGGCAGGTAGGCGACGGCGTCGGGGCCCAGCAGCTCGCCGACGGCCGTGGCCAGCTCCTCCGCCTCGCGCTCGGTGGCCGTGACGACGAGCACCGGGACGCCCGCGCCCTGTGCCGGGGCGTCCGGGTCGGCCCCGAGCGCGGCGGCGAGGAACGGGCGCAGCCCCGTCGGCCCCTCGACGGCGACGTCCCGCCCGGCCGCCGCGACGACCTCGCGCAGGCCGGGGTCGGCCAGGGCGGCCGGCAGGAGCGCGGCGAGGGGGGCGGACACGCCGGAGGACACGGCGGGCAGAGCTGGCGCAGCGGGCGACAACGCGGGGTGACCCTTCGACAGGCGGCACGCAGCGGAGCGGAGCTGCGGCGCCGGAGGCGTGGACAGAGCGTCGGCCGCGGGCGAGAGCGGCCCGCACCGAGGTGTCTCCAGGGTACGTGCGGACCCCGACAGCGGGCCGGGCCGTCGACCGGCCCGCGGCGACGGACGCGTCACGTCGCGCGCGGACCGCAGCCCGGTCGACGGAGGCGCCGGCGCCCCGCAGCCGGCCGCCTCCGCGACGCCGCCGTCCGTGCGTGCCCCCCGGGGCGCACGGGCGATCGACGCCCGGCAAAAAGTACCGTGCGGTCCGTTCGTGGACAACAGCGGTGGGGTCTCGCGGTACCGGCCAGGTCGTTCGCCTCGCGGACAGGTGTGCCCGGGCCGCCCGGGCCCGCGACCGGGGCCCCACCGGGACCGGACGCGGCACGCGGCATCATCGTCGGTGTGATCCCGAGCCGACCACACCCCGCGCGCGCCCTGCTCGCGCTGGCCGCGCTGCTGGCGCTCGCCCTGGGCGCCTGCAGCGAGCAGCCGGGGGCGGGCGGCGTCGCCGCGCCCGCCGGGGGCGGAGGCGGCCGCGCCGCGGCGCCCGTCCCGACGTCCACCCCCGCGGGCACGACGCTGCGCGTCGAGACGGTGGCGGGCGGGTTCGCCAACCCGTGGGACGTCGCCTTCGTCGGCGGCGACCGGATGCTCGTGACCCAGCGCGACGGCGTCCTGTCGCTGGTGACGGGCCTCGGGCCGGGCGCGCGCGTGGCGCCCGTGACCGCGGACCTGGCCGACGTCTACGCCCGCGGCGAGGGCGGCCTGATGGGCATCGCCGCGGCCCCGGACGCCGCCACCTCGGGCAGCTTCGTCACCTGCCAGACCCACCAGCAGGACGGCAGGCCGGTCGACGTCCGCCTCGTCTCCTGGCGCCTCTCCCCCGATGGCCTGCGCGCCGACCGGGTGCGCGACCCGCTGGTCGGCGGCCTGCCGATCAACCCCTCGGGCCGCCACTCCGGCTGCCGGCCCACCTTCGACGCCGAGGGCATGCTGCTCGTCGGCACGGGCGACACGGCCCGCGCCACGATCTCGCAGGACCGGGGCTCGCTGGGCGGCAAGGTCCTGCGCGTCGACCCGGCGACGGGCGGGCCCGCCCCGGGCAACCCGTTCGCCGGCTCCGGCAGCGCCGCGGAGCGGCTGGTCTCGGGCTACGGGCACCGCAACGTCCAGGCCGTCGCCGTCCAGCCCGGCACCGGGCGCGCCTGGAGCGCCGAGCACGGCCCGGACGTCGACGACGAGATCAACGTCGTGGTGCCCGGCGGCAACTACGGCTGGGACCCGTCGCAGGGCGGCGAGACGCCGGGCGGCTACGACGAGTCGGTGCCGATGACCGACCTCGACCGCTTCCCCGACGCCGTCCCCGCGGCGTGGAGCTCCGGCGACCCCACCGAGGCGGTCAGCGGCGCGGCCTTCCTCGACGGCCCGGCGTGGGGCGACATGGCGGGCCTGCTCGCGGTGTCCGCGCAGAAGGGCGAGAAGCTCTTCCTCATGCGCCCGGGCACCGACGGCGACGCCAGCCGGATCGTCGGGGTCACGGTGCCGCCCGAGCTCGACGGCGAGTTCGGGCGCCTGCGCGGGGCACGCCTCGGCCCCGACGGCGCCCTGTACCTGACCAGCGACAACGGGTCCGACGACGTCCTCCTGCGCGTCACCCGGGCGTGACCGACCGGAACGGGCCGCGCCCGCCGCCGGGCCGGCCCGGTCCCCCGGGCCCGCCCGGTCCCCCCGGTCCCCCGCCGCGCTGGTCGCCCCCGGGACGCCCACCGGGTCCCGGCAGCCCGCCCCCGACCCGCCGCCTGGACGCCCCGCTGGCGCGCGACGTCCCCCGGGCGCCGGTCCGCGAGCCCGCGCCGGTCGCCCCGTCACGCCCCGCCCGGCGCCGCCCGCGCGGGGTCGGGCGCCCGAGCACCGGCGCGCTGGTCACCGCCGCGGTCCTCGGTCTCGGCGCCGTCGTCGTGACGTTCTCCGACCTGCTGGGCATCGACGACCGGACGCCGTTCGTGCAGTCGATCGCGTTCCGCCCGCAGCTCGCGGCCGGCCTCGTGCTGCTGGCCGTCCTGGCCGCGCTCGGCGGCCGGGGCCTGCGCCCGACCGCGGTCACCCTCGGGCTGGTCGGCCTGCTCGGGCTCGCGATGATCGCGCCCCGCGCGGTCGGCTCCTCCGCGACCGGCGCGACGGGCGGGGCGGAGCTGACCGTCTTCACCGCCAGCGCCTACGTCGGGCGCGCCGACCCCGACGCGCTCGCCCAGATCGTGCGGACGCGGAACCCCGACGTCGTCGTGCTCCCCGAGGCCCGCGGCCGCCTGCGCGACAACCTCCAGCAGGCCATCGTCGACGAGTCGGGCGGCGAGGAGGGCACGAGCGGCTACCGGGTCTTCGCCGCCGACTCCAGCAGCGACGACAGCCCCATGACGGTGTTCGTGCGCCGCGAGCTGGGCCGGCCGACCGTGACCCCGAACCGCGACACCGAGTTCCCCTCGCTGATCGTCGACCTCGCCGACGTCGGGGGCCGCGCGGTGCGGGTGGTCGCGACGCACCCGCAGTCGCCGAAGCCCGGTGACACCAACGCCTGGCGCCGCGACGTCGCCGCGCTCTCGCGCTGGTGCACCGGCGAGCGCCCGACGGTGGTGGCCGGGGACCTCAACGCCACCCTCGACCACGCCGAGCTGCGCGCGGCCATCGACGGCTGCACCGACGCCGCGGAGGATGTCGGCGAGGGGCTCACCGGCACCTGGCCGTCGGCCGCGCCGCGCGTGCTCGGGGTGCAGATCGACCACGTGCTCACCTCGGGCGGCCCCCGGGCCCGGGAGGTGGAGGTGCTCGACGTCGAGGGCAGCGACCACCGGGGCGTGCTCGCCCGCGTCGGGCTGTAGGACCGTCGTCCGTTCGACCGGGTCCTCCAGACCCGGTCGACCCACCCTCCAGCGGTGATCGACCCACCGCTCGGCCGCACCCAGGGTGGCGAACGGTCCGCTTACTGTTGGGTAATCGCCCACTCGTGACTTATGGTGGTCGACACAGCGCGCGCGGTGTTCCCGCGGAGGCCGAGATCGACCCCGCGGGTCGGGGCCCACGCACGCCGGTCGTTGACCCACACCGGAGTCGGGAGTCGTCCGTGCGCAAGACGTTGGGCGCCGGGATCGCCGGTCTCGTGATCGTCGGCTCCGCCGCGATCGGGACCGGCACCGCCGCCGCCGAGCCCCTGCCTGCCGCCCCGCAGGCCGCCGAGTGCTCGCGGGCCCTGCTGCCCCTGCTCACGGGCACGCAGAAGCGCCTGTGCGAGGCCACGCTGGGACTCACCAGCAGCGTCGGCTCCACGGCCGGCTCGGTCGTGCAGTCCGTGCCCCGCGTGGTGCAGTCGGTGCCCCGGGCCGTGCCCCGCGTCGTGCCCCGCGTGGTCGAGGGCGTCGGCGGGACGGTCTCCGGCGTGACCGGTTCCGGCCGCACGGGCTCCGCACCCGCCACCCGCGCGCCGAGCGCGTCCTCGTCCTCCGGGCGCACGAGCGGGACGAGCGGGACGAGCGGCTCCGGTGCCGCGACCCGCGCGCCCGCCACCGGTGCGGCCGCCGCCCCCGCGGCCGGGGCGACGTCGATCGCGCCGACGCAGAACTACGACACGCTGATGTCCTCCGCGTACGACCGCGTGCCCACCGGCCTGCTCGGCACGTCCCCGGTCGGCGGCGCGGGCGCGTCGCTCATCGCGCCGGCGGCGTTCGACCCGCGGCTGCTGCTCTCGGGCCGGCCCGCCCGCACGCTCGGTGCCCCGGAGAACGGCGTCACCACGGCGAGCACCGCCGACCCGGCGGCCTACGCGGTCGGCCGCATCGGCACCCCGGCGCTGCTCGGGGTGCTCACCGCGTCGTCGGTGCTCGCGCTGTTCGTGCGCTCGGTCGTGCTGCGCCGCAGCCGGCGCCCCGCCCGGGCCTGAGACCCGCGCGGGGCTGCCGCGTCGTGAGCGGTGCCGTCAGCGGTGCCGCACGTCCACGCGGGACGGCGTGAGGGGCCGCCCGGCGCGCATCCCGCTCGGCGTGGGCCGCATCGGGTCGAGGCCGCGCTGGGCGGGCATGCCGGGCGCGTGGTCGTCGTCCAGACCGCGGTGCCAGGACTCGTCGAGCGCGGTGCGGGCGCCGTCGCGCACGGCACGCAGCATCTCGTGCATCGACATCGCGAGCGGGCGCGGGACGAGCGGCGAGTCGGCGAGCCGGATCAGCGGCGCGAGGCGGGTGGTCGCCTCGTGCAGCATCGCGGCCGCGGCGACCGGGCCGCTCGGCGGCTGGGCGACGATGCGGTCGCCCAGGGCCGTCTGCCACTGACGGACGCGCTCGGCGAACGCCGCGGACAGCCGCTCGAGGAGCCGCGCCTCCACGTACGAGCCGAAGCCTCCCCGGACGGGTCCGAGGCCGTCGGTCGGCGGGTCCTCCCCGCGGCGGAAGGCTTCCAGCCAGCTGACCCAGGCGGCGTAGCCGCCACGCGGCGGGGCGCTCACGCGCTCCACCCACCGCGGGACAGGGACTCTGTCGTGCTCACGTCGGGACGCCTCCATCACGTGCCGGGCAGCCCGGCCGTGTTCCGTCGTCGGCGGGCGCATCGGTGCACCCGGGTACGGCCCGCTAGTCGTTCGGCGGACAGTGGCCGTTTCGCTCCGAGACATCGCGGCGCCGTTTTCGCCCGGCCGGACCAGTGGTTCCCCCGACGGGTGACGGAGCACCGGGAGTCCGGGGCCCGCCCACCTCGGGTGCGAGAAGCGGCTTCGCCCGACGGACAGCACCCCGGAGCGCGACCGCGTCGGACGCGGAGACGGTCCGTGTCGGCGCCCGTCACCCTGTGTGCGCCGCAGGAGCGGTGACGTGGGCGATCGGCCCGCCGGCGGCTGCTCTGTGTGAGGACGGACCGCGTCCGGAGCCGGTGTCCGGCGCGCGACGGCACCCGGGTGCCCGACCGCGCCCGGGGCGCCGGCACCCACCAGGCCGCACCACGCCGCCGGGCGGTCACGATCGGGTGGGGTGACCGGGCAGTCGGGGTCCGCCGTCACCCACGTGGCCGGACAGCGACCTCACGATGTGCCGTCCAAACACGGATCACCCCAATGCCCGGCCGGGCTCGCCCGGCCGGAGCATGACACCCCGGGGGCCTCGCGCGTTGGGTGGAGGCCAGGTCACGACATCGCAACATCTCGGGAGGAGGTCACGATGGCCGTCCCGCCCCGGCCCGCGCTCGCGGGTTCGTCCGTGGCTCTCGCCGCCGTACCCACCCCGCGTCGGGCGCCGTCACCGCGTGCCCATCTCGACGACCTCCCCGAGAGCGAGGTCCGCGACGACCTGGCCGGGGCCGCGTGGATCGTCCGCGAGGTCACCCACGTCCCCGGCGTGCTCCGGCTGCGCCGCGGCCGGCTGAGCTTCGAGTCCACCCGCGGCGTCCTCTTCGACGGCACGCCCGCCGACCTCGACCTCGAGGTCGGCCGGTCCTCCCGCGCCGGCGTCCGGGTCACCGTGGGCGCCGAACGCCTCTCCGTCCGCGTCGTGCGGCCCTCGGGCGGCGTCGCCCCGTGCCGCGAGCTGGTCGAGCGCGCCGTCGCCGGGCACCTGGGCACCGACGGCGAGAACGACGCCTGGACGGTCTGGCGCACCCGGCTCGCCCCCGCGCGCGCCGGTGTGGCGCGCTCCCGCACCCGGGTGCGCCGCTTCACGGCCCGCGGGTTCGGCGCGGTCGCCCCGTCCCCCTGACGCCCCCGGTCCAGCCGACGCCCTCGGTCTAGCGGCCCGCCCGCGGCGTGGCCCGGGCGCGCTGCTCGGCCTCGTCGGCGTCCGGCCAGCCGTCCCGACCGTCGGCCCGCTCCTCGTCGGCGACGTCGGGCGCAGGCTCGGGCGTTGGCTCGGGCGCGCGGTGGCGGTGGACGCGCGGCACCTGCGGCCCCCGGTCCTCCGCGGGCGGCGCGGCCTCGTCGGGGTGGTCGCGGTGGTCGCGGTGGTCCCGGTGGTCACCGTTGCCCAGGGCGCTCAGCGGCGTCGCGGGCGACAGCGGGTCCACCGGTTCGGTCGGCCGCGGCACGCGGGCGGCGCCGGGCGGCAGCAGCGGCGCCCGGTCCGGGGCCTGGTCCGGTGCCGTGCCCCCGCGGGGCGGGCCGGCGACGGGCGCACCCGCGGGGATCGGACCGATCGGCGGCGGGCCGGCCGGACCGGCCGGGCGACCCACCACCACGGGCGGCACGGGCGCGCCCGGGGGCGGCCCGGGCGGCACGGGCGGCACGGCCCCGCGCGGGGGGCCCGGGCGCAGCGGCGGGGCGCCGGGCGGCATCGGGGGCGGGCCGGGACGGCGCGGCGGTCCGGGGCGGGCGGGCCACGGGACCGCGGCGCCGATCGCGTCGACGAGGGGCCGGACCGCGGCGTGGATGCGCCGCGCCGACTCGGCGTGGTCGTCGACGCCGCCCTGCACGGGGTCCGGGATCGCGTCGTCCTCGGCGTCGACCGGTGCGCCCTGACCCCGCTGCGCGAGCGCGGCGGCGACGAGGGCGTGCGCGCGGTCGCGGGGGTCGGCGGGCAGGGCCGCGTGGGCGGCGGGGTCCATGCTGCCGAGCAGCCGCGCGAACTCGGGCAGGGTGAACGTGCTGCGCAGCGCCCGGGGCTCCAGCTCGAGCACGGCCGAGCGGTGCGAGCGGCTGACGGTGAGCACGAGGTCGGCGAGCTCCACGTCGCGCGCGGGCAGCTGGCGACCCCGGAACGCCGCGACGTCGGGGTGGGTGGCGAGCGGGCCGAGCTGGGCCCGCGAGAGCGGGTGCATCTCCGAGCCGACCACCGCGCCGGTGCCGCCGCTGGCGACGTCGAACCACGACGCCCACCGCGGGCCGAGGCGCGTCTCGAGCAGCAGGCGGGCGTGGAAGAGGGCGTACGGCGAGCGGCAGATGTTGCCCGTGCAGACGAACAGGAGCCGGAAACGCCGCGGCGCCACCTCTCCCCGACCGTCCATACCGCCGATCGTCGCAGTCCGTGGCCGTCGGCGCGAGCGGTCCGCGCCGCCGACCTGGACGTTCCCCCCGCAGGGAGGACCTGGTCACGGCACCGGGTGGGGCCGGGGCACCCGTCCGGGGTGCCGGCGTCAGCGGACCTGGCGCGCGAACGACTCGAGGTCGAGCACCATGCGGGCCACGCGCAGCGCGGTCACGACGGCGTCGACCTCCACCGCGGGCGCCGCACGCTCCTCGGCGTCCAGGCGCTCCAGCAGCGCCGCCGCGTCGGTGTGCAGGGTGCTCGCGAGGTCGGAGGCGCCCAGGAGCGTCTCGCCCTCCAGCCGGTCGTCCGCGGACCACCCGGCGTCGGGGACGCCCGTGGCCACGAGCTCGACGGCGCGGACGAGCGCGCGCTGCTCGGGCTCCTGCGGGTCGTCCTCGAGCTCGACGAGGCGGGCGAGCAGCGCGTCGACGGCGCTCACGAGGTCGGCGGCCGGGGCGCCCGCGCCGCGCCCGAACACGGCGGGCGGGACGACGCCGTCGGGGCTGCGCGGGGCGGGGATCGACGGGCGCTCGGGCTCGAGGCGGGCACGCGCCTCACGCAGCCGGGCGCTCAGCGCGCCGCCGGAGGTGTCGTGGGGCACGGCGACGGGGCCGGCCACCGGTCGCTCGGCGGCCGGCGCCGGGACGTCGGCGGGGGGCATCGCGGCGTCGGTCGACAACGGCGCTCCTTCTCGGGCAGGGACGTGTCGCGGCCGGGTGGGCCGGAGGCGCCGGATCGGCGACACGGGGTCACCCGGTGGATCGTCCGCGACAGCGTGACGCGTTGCGCTCGGTCGACGGAACAGCCCGTTCGGGGGATCTCCTTCACTCCGTGGGTCGCCCGTCCGCGCCGGAGAGCGCCGACCGGACGCTTCGACTGCGCCGTCCGGACTCTCGGCGGGGAGCGTCACCGGGCGCGCACCCCCGGTCGGCGCGGGCCGGACGGCACGCCGCGGCTCGTCCGCGCCATGAGCGC
This sequence comes from Actinomycetospora sp. CA-101289, assembly GCF_050955895.1. Classification (NCBI taxonomy): domain Bacteria; kingdom Bacillati; phylum Actinomycetota; class Actinomycetes; order Pseudonocardiales; family Pseudonocardiaceae; genus Actinomycetospora; species Actinomycetospora sp. CA-101289. The sequence continues at coordinate 4,948,957 of NZ_CP192093.1, forward strand.
CCGGCGCGTGGCGTAGGCGTCGTTGCCCCTCCGGCTGAAGATGACCGCCCCGGCGACGAGGAGGCCGTTGACCGCACCCAGCCCGAGCATCGCCACCTCGAGCGCCCGCTCGCCGGTGAACAGGTCGCCGGCCTCGGGGGCCTCGAGCGCGCCGCCGTAGGGCGCCGGGCCGGGGGCCGGCGCGGGGTCGGCCGCCAGCGCGCCCGGGACGAACAGGAACAGGGCGCCCAGCACCAGGGCCAGCGTCGCGAGGACCCGCCCGACCGCTTCCCGACCGCGTCCACCCATGCCGCCGCCCTCCGCGGACCCCGGTGGGTCCTCGGGCGGTCATCGAGGCGTGACGACCGTCTCGTTACCCGACACGAGGCCGCACCGAGACGACACACCGGGATCGTGACCTGGCCGTGACCGCCGGCGCCGGAAGTGTCCGGATCGTCGCGTTCCCGCAGGTCAGCGCCCGGGACGGTCAGACGCGCTCGAGGTACTGGTCGACGGTCTCGCCGTACTCGTCGTCGCCGACCTCGCGGCCCAGGAGCCGGCCGGCGAGCTGGCGCGACAGGCGCGCGACGTCGGGCTGCAGGTCGGAGCTGACCGCGGAGCGCTGGTTCGCGAGCTCCTCGCGGCCCTCGGCGACGATGCGGGCAGACTCGTCGCGCGCGTTCGCCAGGACCTCGTCGGCGCGCTGCTGGCCCTCCTGGCGGGCGGTGTCGCGGATGCGCGTCGCGTCGTCGCGGGCCTCACCGATGCGGGTGCGGTACTCGGCCTGCACCCGGCCGGCCTCGGCGCGGGCCTGCTCGGCGCGCTCGAAGCCGCCCTCGATGCGGTCGGTGCGCTCGGCGTAGACCTTCTCCAACCGCGGGATCAGCACGCGGCTCATGACGAGGTAGAGCGCGCCGAACGCGATCAGCCCGATCACGATCTCGTGCCAGATCGGAGTCAGCACGAAGTACATCGCCGGCGCACCGCCCTTCCACGTCCACGTCTCCACCCACCCGGCCGGGCGCGCGGGGACACAGTGTGTCCGATCTCCTCCGGCGAGGCGAGCCCGGGTGGGTCCGGGACCTCCGCGGCCACGGGAGAGACCCCCGCGAGACCCCCGGACGAGGGAACCCTAGGGTGCCGCCGTGGGTGACTACAAGCTGGTGGCGGTCGGTACGGACGGGTCCTCCTCGGCCACCGCGGCCGTCACACGGGCCGGTCAGATCGCGGCGGACACGGGCGCCAAGCTGCTCATCGTCTGCGCGTACGAGCGCGGGAGCTCGGGCGGCGGGCGCGACCAGGCCGAGGCCGAGCGCGCACTCGGCGACGAGGCCTACAAGGTCATCGGCGCCAACCCGGCCGAGGAGAAGCTGCGCGACGCCCGCGACGTGGCCCGCCGGGCCGGCGCCGAGGAGGTCAACACCGTGGCCGTCGAGGGTGACCCGGTGAAGGCCATCTGCGACAAGGTCGAGCTGCACCACGCCGACCTCGTGGTGGTGGGCAACAAGGGCCTGGCGAGCTTCGCCGGCCGCCTGCTCGGCTCGGTGCCCGCCGAGGTGTCGCGGCGCTCGCCGACCGACGTCCTCATCGTCCACACGACCTGAGGGCGGTCTAGCGGGACGCCTCCTCGAGCGGGGCCGACGTCGGCACCTGCTCGCTGAGCGCCGACTGACGCGGGATCGGCGTGGCCGCGGTCGGCGCCGTGGCCCAGGTGCCCGGCACCGCGCAGGACGGCGCCCCGCCGTGGCTGCCGAGCAGCGCCGCGAGCGGCGCGTCGGCGACGGCGTCGGCCAGCGCGTGCTCGAGGCAGCGGCGCGTCGCGCGGTCGCGCGGGCGGGCCAGCGCCTCGGCCAGGCGGCGCGTGAGGCGCTCGGAGCCCGCGAGGAACCCGGTGAGCGACAGGCGTCCGAGCCCGAGCTCGTGGCGGCAGCGCCCGGCGACCGTGTCGCCGTCCCCGACGATGCACACCTCGGTGTCGACGTCGCCGGGCGCGAGCACGGCGCCGCCGGGACCCGGCGTGTGCGGGGCCTCGGGCGTCGGGCCGCCCACGGCGGCGCGGAAGACGGCGTTGGTGACCCGGTCGGAGGGGTCGCGCACGATCGCGGCCAGCAGGTTCCAGCCGCCGCGGCTCTCGAGGACGTCGCGCAGCCCCCGCACGTCGACGGTCAGGCGGCGCACCCGGACGGTCTCGTCCTGCGTCGCGCGGGTCAGCAGCTGCTCGACGGAGTCGGGCCGGGAGCCGTCGGGGACGACGACGCTCAGCCGCGGGACGGCGGGGCTGCCCGGGACCTGCGGGTCGATGCCGCAGATCGCGATCTCGGGCGCGGGCGGGCGGACCCGCTCGCGGGCCGGGGTGTCGAGGTACTCCATCCCGGCCATGACCTCGGGCCCCGGCACGCCGGGCCGGGGACGTCCCGGTGCGGAGGCCGGTCGGGCCGTGGTGGTGGACGGGCCGGCCGGGGTGGTGGTGGCGCGGCGGCGGACGAACGGGTTGCGCACGGGCTCTCCGCTCCCTCTCGCTTCGGGAACCACCCACGATGCCAGAGGCAGGTGACCGCCGCCACATCGAACGATCAAGCCGCGGGGGTCACCCGACGCGGTCGGTGCCCGAGCCGTCGAGGATCCGCTTCAGGTCCGCGAGGGTCTGTTCCAGGCCCGCGCGGATGCCCGGCCCGTCGGCGCGCTCGGTGTGCAGCGAGACCGTCACCCGCGACGCCGTGTCGCCGATGCCGGTGACGAACAGCTCGCCGTGGTAGCCGCTCGGGCGCTCGGCGCCCCAGCGCAGGCTGCGGGCATCCGCGTCGGCGTGCATCCAGGCCGTGCCCTCGTAGCGCTCGCCCTCGATGTTCGCGACCACCGCGACCTCCTCGGGCCCCGTGCTCGACGCCTTCTCCAGCCCGCTGAAGTACTCGGGCAGGTGCGAGACGTCGGCGAGGTAGCCGAAGACCTCCTCGGGCGGACGCTGGACGTCGGCGCTGTGCTCGTAGTCACCCATCAGCGCGGCTACCCCGGGCCGGCCGTCAGCGAACGGCGGGCGTGATGACGGCGCCGCCGCCGAACCCGGCGACGCCGCCGGCCTCGGCGCCCAGCCCGAGGTAGGCGTTGACCAGCACGGGCGCGGCGCCGGGGCGGGTGTCGCGGTCGGCGCCGGTGCGCGCGTCGAGGACGAGCGGGCCGTTGACCGTCGTGCCGTACACCGCGCCGTGCCAGGCCGTGGTCACCCGCGGGGCGACGCGGTTGGCGCCCGGGTCGGGCAGCTCCCACAACGGCGCGGCGGTGGCCGCGTCGACGGCGAAGACCCGGGTGTCGCCGCCGCAGACGGTGGTGGCCGCCTCGTCCCAGACGCAGCGCGGCGGGGTGTAGGAGCGGCCGACGTCGACGGTGCGCACGGTCACACCGCGGGCGTCGACGAAGCGCAGCGTGGCCGCCGACGCCGACAGGGTCGTGGCGCCCGTGCGACCCGACACCACGGCGAGACCTGGTCCGGCTGCCGCGACCGCGGGGTCGCGCAGGACCTCGCCGGCGAAGCGGCGCAGCCCGGTGACGGCGTCGAGGCCCACCACCGCCGAGTCGGCGTAGGCGCGGCTCTGCCCGGACCCGGTCGCCACGCCGAGCGCGGTGCCGCCCGCCGGACCGTCGGCGAGGACCGCGTCCACCGCGACCCCGTCGGCCGTCCAGAGCACGCGCTGCGTGGCGAGGTCGACGCCCACGGCGGTGCGCCGGCTGTCGGTGCTCGCGGTGAGGACGGCGACGCCCGCGACGACGCCGGCGACGCGCAGCGCCACGGCGGGCGGGCGGTCGGCCCACGGCAGCACGGTGGCGGCGCTCCCGCGCGGCGCCCCGGTCGCACCGTCGAAGGCCAGCAGCTCGACCGACAGGCCGGGCGGGGTGGTGCCCGCGCCGGGCACGACGCTCGCGGCGCCGACGAGCACCCCGCCGTCGGCGGTGGCGACCGGGCGGCCGGCGGCGTGGCGCCCGGGCGGCGTGGCGGGGCCGGGGACCTCGGTGCCGGTGGAGTCGACGCGCAGGACCCGCCCGCCGTCGGTGGCCCAGACGGCGGTGCCGACCAGCGCGACGGGCAGGGCGTCGGCGTCGCGGCCGAACACCCGGGTGCCCGAGCCCCCGAAGAGGCTCCCGGTGGGGGCGGCGAAGCCCGTGGGCGGGTCGTGGGCGGGCGGCGGACCGGCCGTCTCGTCGGGGGCGCCGCAGCCCGCGAGCCCCGCGAGCCCGGTGAGCACCGCCAGCAGGACGGTCACGACCGTGCGGCCGGGCGGGCGACGTCGGGCGGGCACGGCGCGCAGCGTGGCACGCCCCACCGCCGCCCGTGACGCGGACGGGTCCACCCGGTGGGGTCTAGGCGGTGGTCACTCCGAGGAGACGGCGTCCTCCGCCGAGCGCCGCTGCGGCACGACCGGCAGCGGGCCGGTGGCCTGGGCGAGGCGGCGCTGCGCGCGGGCGATGCGGGCGGCGAGCTCGGCCGCGGCGGCCTGCTCGGCCTTCTGGGCCTTGCGCTCGGCGCGCGTGAGGCGGCGGGCCGGTGCGGCGGGCTCGTCGGTGACGGCCACGGGCACGGCGTCGGGCACGGCGTCCGGCACGGCGTCCGGCACGGCCTGGAGCGGCGCGTCGGCACGGCGGCGCAGGAAGGACATCGCGGTCTCCTCGATCACCTCGAGCGGTTCTCGGGGGGAGTGTCGTCGCGGACCCGCGAGACGTGACGGTGTCCCACACGTTCGTGTCACAGCTGTGACCAGCGGTGACGCGCAAGCAGGACGCCCGCGCGCGACACGGGACGAACCGGACACGATGCGACGGGAAGGCTGACGGCGCGTGTCAGGAGGCCCGTCCGGCGGCGGGGCGGGACGGGCCGGCGACGAGGTCCGCGGCCCGCTCCCCGAGCACCAGCGCCGTCGCCGCCGGGCCGCGGCGGGGCACGGCGGGCAGCACCGAGGTGTCGACCACCCGCAGCCCGCGCAGACCGTGCACGCGCAGCTCGGGGTCGACGACGGCGCTCGGGTCGTCGGCCGGGCCCAGGCGCGCGCTGGCGCACAGGTGCGCCGACGTCGTGAGGTGCGCGCCGATCCACGCGTCGAGCTCGCGGTCGCCCAGCCCGACCGCCGGACCGAGCGCGAGCCCGCCCGCCGCGAGCAGCTCCCCGGCGCGGCGCACGACCGTGCGCATGCGGGCGCGGTCGCGCGCCGAGACCAGGTAGCGGTGCTCGAGCCGCGGCGTCCCCCCGGGCACGGGGTCGTCGAACACCATCTCCCCGCAGCTCTCCGGGGCCTGCAGCGCGCACATGAGGTGGCACGGCCCGTCGGGCGCGAACGGGCGGGCGAACAGCAGGATCTCCAGGTCGCCTGCGGGGTCGTCGCCGGCGTCGAGGTGCACCGCGGCCTGGGCCCCGGGCGCCTCGGGGTGCAGGGGTGCGCCGCCGGTCGTGTCGGGGAACGCGAGGTAGACGCTCGGGTGGTCGGAGTAACCGCGCCCGACGCCGGGGCGCTCGTGGTGCACGGGGAGCCCGGCGGCGCGCAGGGCGTCGGGCGGGCCGATGCCCGAGAGCGCGAGCAGCTGCGGCGTGCACACCGACCCGGCGGAGAGCACGACCTCGCCGGCCTCGATCCGCTCGGTGCCGCCGTCGGCGCCCACCACCTCGACGCCCACGGCCCGGTCGCCGTCGAGCAGCACCCGCGCCACCGTCGTGTCCCCGCGCACCGTGAGGTTCTCCCGCGCGAGGTGCGGCAGGACGTAGGCCATCGCCGCGTTCACGCGCACGCCGCGGCGCACGTTGGCGGGGACGAGGCCGGCGCCCGGGGGCTGGTCGCCGTTCTTGTCGGGCTCGGCGGGCACCCCGACGCGCGCGGCGGCGTCGAGGAACCGCTCGGTGAGCGCCGCGCGCAGCTCGCCGGCCGGGCGCACCACGGGCACCGGGCCGGCGTCGCCGTGCAGCGGCCCGCGCACGTCGAGGTCGCGCTCGCCGCGCACGTAGTAGGGCAGCACCGCGTCGTACGACCACCCCGGCCAGGAGTCCAGGTCGGCGCGGGTGGCGCGCAGGTGGTTGGCGCCGTTGACCGCGCTCGACCCGCCCAGCAGCCGCCCGCGACCGACCCGCGTGCGCCGGCCGGGAACGAGCCCGACGTCGACGTCCCAGGTGTGCGGGCCCGCGGGGTCGGCGGCGGCCAGCGAGGCGACGTCGCGGACGTCGTCGGGGAACTCCGCGGCGTCGCCGACGGCCGCGCCGGCCTCGAGCAGCAGCACGCGGCGACGCGGGTCCTCGGTGAGACGTCCCGCCAGCGCGCAGCCCGAGGAACCGGCGCCGACGACCACCACGTCCCACGTCACGGTGCGAGAGCCTCGCACCGATCCGCGGCTACCGCGGCGTGTCGGAGAGCTGCTCCTGGGGGCGGGACTCGACGTACTGCGGCACGTCGTCGGTGTTCACCGCGAACCACAGGTCACGCCCGGCGCCCTCGTCGAGGTAGACCACGGACTGGTCGCCCTCCATCCCGGTGCCCGCCGTGGGCACGGTGAGGAACGAGACCGCCGAGTTGCGCAGGTCGCGCATGCCGAAGGCCAGCTGCGCGAGGCCGGTGTTGCTCAGCGAGTCGTCGACGCCGACGTGGCGGGTCACCGTGTCGACCAGCGCGTAGGCGCTGGAGGGGTTCGTCAGCGTCCCGGAGTCGAGCGACTGCTTGACGAACGCGCGCAGCGCGGCCTGCTGGCGCCGGACGCGGTCGAGGTCGCCGCCGGGCAGGGCCTTGCGCTCGCGGACGTAGACCAGCGCCTGCTCACCGTTGAGGTGCTGCGGGCCCGCGGGCACGACGACGCCGTCGCGCTCGGAGGCCTGGCCGACGTTGACGTCGATGCCGCCGACGGCGTCGGTCATCTGCGCGAAGCCCGCGAAGTCGATGACCGCGAAGTGGTCGACGTGCACGCGGGCGAGCTGCTCGACGGTCTGGATGAGCAGCGGCGGCCCGCCGAACGCGTACGCCGCGTTGATCTTGTTGCGGCCGTGGCCCGGGACGTCGACCCACGAGTCGCGCGGGATGGAGACGACGCTGGCGCTCTGCCCGTCCTCGGCGATCGTCGCGACCATGATCACGTCGCTGCGCTGCGAGCCGAACACGGCGTCGGGTGCGGCATCGGTGCCGGTGGTCGGGTCGGGCGAGCGGGTGTCGGTGCCCATGAGCAGGAACGTCTGCCCCGCCGCGTCCGAGGGGCGCGACGACGGGTCGATCGGCGCGAACACCGACGGGTAGCGGCCGACCTGCGAGCCGAGCTGCTGGGTGACCAGCACGATGCCCGCCGCGGCGAGCAGCACGAGCACGAGCAGCGCGATGAGGCCGTACGCCAGCGCCCGCAGGCCCTTGCGACGGCGGCGCGGGTCCTCGTCCTGGTCCGGTCCGCCCGGACCCCCCGAGCCGACCACGCTGTCGATGCTCATCGACCCGACCACCCCTGCTCCCTCGCGGCGGCGACCCCGACGGCCGCGCGACCCACCCCGTTCTCCTCGAACGGCGAACGCCTCCCGTTACGCGGCGCACGGTGCGCGGCCGTCCGGGTGGACCCAGCGTGACAGCTCGCTCGCCGGTCGCCGCGGGCGGCTCGGCGCGCGCGACCGGCCGTCGCCCGACCGGCCGCGCCCGCTCACCCCGCCGCGACCGGCCCGGAACTACGCTCGAAAGGGTGACTCCCGATCACGAGCACGGCGAGACGGTCCTCGACCGCGAGGGGCACGCTCCCCCGGACCCGGACGTGGACCCGGAGGCCCTCGCCCGCGAGGCGGCCGCCGCGGCGGGGCCGGTGCCGGCCCCGCGCCCGGAGGTCCTCGCTCGCGTGCTCGACGGGCTGCGCGACCTGCCGGCCGTGACGCGCGAGGCCCCCCGCGGCGACGGCGAGGCCGACGGGGAGCACGCGCTCCCGCTCCCCCGCCGCCGCACCTGACGCGGCCCGGCGGGTCCCCGCGGGGCGTCCGCCCGCCGCGAACGCCCGGCGCGGCGCCGGAGTCCCCGGCCTACCGTGGGGGTGCCGCCGACGCCGCGGCAGCGAGGAGGCAGCGCGGTGACCGTCCCCGATCCGGGCCACCCGGACGCCCGCCCCGGCCCCACCACGGGCATGGACCCCATGCCGCCGTCCGTCCCGTCGCCGCTGGGCGACCGGCCCGAGCGGCCCGACCGGCCCCTGCCGCGCGACCCGCGGCGCCCGGTCCCCGACGATCCCGCGCCCGAGGGCACGCTGACGCTCGTCGCCGTGGGCCGCGACGACCGCAGGCGCCACGTCGTCGACGTCGTCACCGGCGAGCTCGGCGACCCGTCCGGCCTGCGGGCGCGGTGCGGCGCCGCCGTGGAGCAGGTGGTGCCGGGGCTGCGCGCCGAGCAGGCCGACTGTCCCGGCTGTCTGCTCCCGGTCCACCGCTGAGCGGAGGAGCCTCAGCGCTCGTCGGGCCCCACGCGCCGCACGCAGAGCAGCTTGTCGCCGCGCTCGAGGGCGTCGACCTCGGGGGCGTCGACGGCGTGCACGTGCCCGTCGCGCACGACGCCCAGCACGATGTCGCGCAGGTGGCGCGGGGAGCCGCCGATCTCGCCCTCGGCCACGACGCGCTCGCCGATGCTCATGCCGGCCTCGGGCGAGATGAGGTCCTCGACCACCGAGACGACGGCCGGGGTGGTGGTCGCCATGCCGAGCAGCCGGCCCGCCGTCTCGGCGGACACGACCACCGAGTCGGCGCCCGACTGGCGCAGCAGGTGCACGTTCTCGGCCTCGCGCACGGCGGCCGTGATCGTGATCTTCGGGGCCATCTCGCGGGCGGTCAGCGTGACCATCACCGCGGTGTCGTCGCGGTTGGTGGCCACCACCAGCGCCGTCGCGTGCGGCAGGCCCGCGGTGCGCAGCACCGACGACTGGGTCGCGTCGCCGCGCACCGTCACCAGTCCGAGCGCGGAGGCGGCGTCGAGCCGCCCGCGGTCGGTGTCGACGACGACGATGTGGTCGACGTCGTGGCCGTCGCCGCGCAGCGTGGTGACGGCGGCCTGGCCCTTCGTCCCGTAGCCCACGACCACCACGTGGTTGCGCACGCGCGACCTCCACCGTCGGATGCGGAACGCCTGGCGGGACCGCTCGGTCAGCAGCTCGACCGTGGTGCCGACCAGCACGATGAGGAACAGCAGCCGCAGCGGCGTGATCACGAGGATCGTCCACAACCGGGCGGACTGCGACACCGGGACGACGTCGCCGTAGCCGGTGGTCGAGAGCGAGACGGTGGCGTAGTAGAACGCGTCGATCAGGCCGATGCCGTCGTCGTTGTTGTTGTCGACGTAGCCGTCGCGCTGGAAGTAGACGATCAGGGCGGCGGCCGTCAGGGCGCCGAGCGCCAGCGCGAGGCGCCGCAGCAGCGCGACCACGGGGCCGACGCGGCCCTCGGGCATGAGCACCATCGCGCCCGGTGCCGTGCCGCCGGTCGGGGCGTCGCGTGACACCCGGTTGCGCAGGACCATCCCCGGGCCCTCCCCGACCGACCCTCACCCGACTCCCGGCGGGATCCGCTGGGTGTCCACGGTCGCGCCGGGAGGACAGTACAGGCGCCGCGGCTCAGGTGGCGGGGTAGCGGTGGTAGCCGGGGAAGTTGCCGTACAGGTTCTCCCCGGGCGGGCCCTCAGTGACCGCGTGCACCAGGTACTCGCCGCCGACGAAGGCGCCCTTCCACGACTCGCCGCGCCCCCCGAAGGCCTCGTCCTTGTCGCCGCGGGAGCGCAGCTTGTTGATCCCGACCTTGAACGCCTGCACCTGCTCGGCGAGGCGCTCGGCCTTCCCGGTGTCGTCGCTGGCGATGCTGGCCACGAGCGAGCCGTTGGAGGCGTTCATCTGCGCGAGCAGCTCGGCCTCGGTGTCGACCACGACGATCGAGTCGACCGGGCCGAAGGGCTCCTCGTGCATCAGCCGGGACGCGCCCGGCGGGGCGAGCATCGACACCGGCGCGTGGTACGCCGACGTGTCCTGGCCGGGCAGGAAGCGGCCGCTGTCGCGCCGGCCCCGGTAGAGCGGGACCGCGCCGTGGCGCAGGGCCTCCGCGACGCTCTCGTCGAGCTCCTCGGCCTTGCCCGCCGAGATGAGCGGGCCGAAGTCGAGGGCGGGCAGGTCGTCGAGGCCGTCGCCGCCCGCCTCGACCGCCAGCGGGTGACCGAAGCGGACGCCGTCGAGCACGGGCATGTACGTCGCGAGGAACTGGTCGACGAGCCCGCGCTGCACGACGAACCGCGGGTAGGCGGTGCACCGCTGCTTGGCGTACTCGAAGCCCTTCTGCAGGATCTCGGAGAACGACTCCCAGTCGGAGAACTCCCAGATGCCCCAGCTGTTGAGGCCCTCCTGCTCGAGCATGTGGCGCTTGCCGGTGTCGGCGAGCTGGGCGGCGACCTTGCCGCCGTTGGACCGCCCGCCGACGAAGGCCAGCGCGCCGATCTCGGGCGAGCGGATCAGCGCGTCGGAGAGCTCCGAGCCGTCGCCGGAGAGCAGCGTGACGGGCAGGCCCTCGCGGGCCATCAGGGCGTGGGCGACGGTCAGCGTCATCCAGCCGCCCTGCGTGGGCGTCTTGGCGACGACGCCGTTGCCGGCCAAGAGCTGCACGAGCTCGGCGTGGACCTGCACGCTCATGGGGTAGTTCCAGCTCGCGATGTTCGAGACCGGCCCCTCGAGCGCCACACGCTTGGCCGGGGCGCCCTCGACGTCACGGGAGAGCATCCCCTCGATCTCCTCGACGTACCAGCGCACGCCGGAGATGCACCGGTCGACGTCGGAGCAGGCCGCCTTCCACGGCTTGCCGATCTCCCACGCCAGCAGCAGCGCGAGGTCGTCGCGCGCGCCCTCGATCGTGTCGAGCGACGCCGAGACCTTGCGGCGGCGCTCGTCGAGGTCGGTGGCGGCCCACGAGCGGTGGGTCCGGGCGGCGCGCTGCACGGCGTCGGTCGCGGTCGCGGAGTCGACCTTGAGCATCGTGCCGAGCGACGACCCGTCGTTCGGGCTGATCTGCTCGGTGGGTGTGCCGACGGCCTGCCACTGTCCGTCGACGAGGTTCGCCGGGCCGTCGTCGGTGAACGCCTCGCCGACGAGGCCGCGCACCCGTCCGGCCACCGCGGCCCAGGTGACGTGCTCGGGGACGTGCAGACCCTCGGTGCCGTGCGCGTGCTCGCTCATGGCCGTTCCTCCCGCTGCCGGTGGTGGGCGGACGACCGACCATAGGCACGTCGGCACCCGGTCCGGAACCGCCGCGGCGGAGGGGACCGCCTCGGCGAGCCCCCGTGGAGACGACGCGGAGTGAGGTGATCGACACCGACCGTCGAGAAAAACGCCGCCACGTAGTGGGGATCGCCGAACGGTCCACCCAGCCGGGTGAATAGTTGAAATCTTGAGTCAGGGAGCGGGCACTCCCGTGTCACCAATCGTGACAGCGACCCGCGACGACGCGCCTCCTTCACCCGACGGGGGCCGGCCCCCCGGTCCGGAGCGGGACGGAGCGATCGACGTGGCGAGCACTCGCGCCGAGCGCGGAGGAGAACCGATGAACGAGCCCTGGTGCCCCGAGCGCGCGGACCGCACGGACGGCGCGGGAGACGTCGACTGGCTCACCGCGGTGGCCGAGCTCGACGACTGCGACGGCTACGTGGTGCTCGCCGTCGACCCGCAGACCGGCGAGGTCGACGCCCACGGACCCTTCGTGGGCATGGCGGCGCTGCAGGCGGCCGAGGAGATGCGCGAGACCCTCGACCGCGAGGAGCTCGACGACGTCGTGGTGCGCGTCGTGCGCTGGCACGGCGCCGCCGCCGCCTGAGTCACCCGGCTCCGACTCACCGGCCGAGCGTCCGCAGGACGCCGGCGGCGATGGCCTCGGCGTAGCGCTGGCGCCCCGCCGGGTCCTCGACGACCCGGGCCTCGCCCGGGTCGGCCATGTTCGCGCACTCCACCAGCGCCGCGGGCACGCGCGCGTGGTTGAGCCCGGCCAGGTCGGGCCGCGGGTCGAGCCCGTCCTCCCCGCGGTAGGTCGACGGTGTGAACCCCTGGGCCTCGAGCCCCGCGACCAGCGCGTCGGCGAGCGCCGCCGACGGCGCGCGCTGCGACGCCGACAGCGGCGGGTCGGAGAGCGCGACGTGGAACCCGCGGCCCCCCGACGGCCCCGAGTCGGCGTGGATCGAGACGCTCAGCGCCGCGCGGGCGTCGTTCGCGACTGCCGCGCGCCGGTCGACGCACGGCCCGACGCCGTCGTCGTCGTCCCGCGTCGAGCGCACCTCGACGCCGCGGGCGGTGAGCAGGCGCGTGACGCGCGCGGCGACGTCGAAGGCGAAGGCGTGCTCGGCGTAGCCGTCGGCGGTCTCGGTGCCGGTGGTGTTGCAGGGCTTGGTGCCCCCGCGCCCGTCGGGCACCTCGCGCCCGATCTCGTCGGCGGCGGCCGCGTTGCCCCCGTTGTGCCCCGGGTCGAGCACGACGACGGGCGCGGGGCCGGCGGGCGCCGCCGTGGTGGGCGTCTCCGCACCGGGCAGCGGCCCCGACCGCGCACCGGGCAGCGGCACCGCCGCGGAGGACGGCGACGGCGCGGGCGCCGGGGCGAGCGGGTCCGCGACGCCGCACCCGGCGAGCAGCACCAGCAGCAGCGGCAGCAGGAGGCCCCTCACCGCCACGACCGCTCCGAGGACCCGCGCGCGACGAGGACCGGGTCGTAGCGCCCGGGCGTCGCGGACATCGCCACCTGGTCGGTGACCCCCTGGTAGGCGCCCAGACCGGTGGCGGCGGTGAACGTCTCGGGGTCGAGGTAGCGGTGCTCCTCGCCGGTATCGGCCGTCGCGTGCGCCCAGTCCCGGTCGAACAGGCCGAGCGAGAGGATCCACAGCGCCACCCGGGTCAGCGACACGTGCACGTGCCACGAGCCCCCCTCGCTGGCCCGCCGGCGCAGCGCCGCCACCACGCCGGCCTGCGCGAGCCAGGGCACGACGTAGTCGTTGACGACGAGGATCGGGGGCAGGCGCGGAGCCTCCCCACCACCTTCGAGCAGCATCATCCCGGTGACCGAGCCGGCGGTCTGGTCGAAGCCGGGCCGCCCGGCCCAGGGGCCCTCGAGGCCGTGCAGCGAGATCGTCACCGACACCAACCCGGGACGCTCCTGCGCGGCCTGCTCGGGGCGCAGGCCGATCTCGTCGAGGAACGGCAGGCGCCGGTTGTGGAACAGCACGTCGGCGCCGGCGAGCAGGCGGGAGAGCTCGTCGCGGTCGCGGCGCGGGTCGAGCCACGCCGAGCGCACGCCGACGTTCGCCGACGCGTAGGTGGTCTCGTGCTCGGTCTCACCGGGGCGCCACAGGTTGAGCACGTCGGCGCCGTGCAGCGCGAACGAGCGCCCGAAGCCCGCGCCGGCGATGACGTGGCCCATCCCGAGCGCGCGCAGCCCGGAGAACGGACGCTCGCCGAGCGGCGGGAGCGGTTCGGGGTCGGCGTCGCCGACGCGGGTGACCTCGACGAGCGGGAGGTCGGCGAGCGCCTCGGTGTACTGGGCGGTGGCCAGCATCTCCGGCAGCGTGCGCACCATCGGCATGACCACGCCGGCCGCGGCGGCGGCGTCCTCGAGCGCGGCCGCGTCCCACCGGCCGATCGCCTCGGTGACCGCGTCGCGGGTCAGCGGGACGCCGAGCAGCTCCTGGGCGCGCATCCGCAGGCCCGGGTACATGTTCTGGGGCATCACCCAGCGCCCGTCGGCGCAGCGGAAGAACGCGAACCCCATCGCGTTGCCCTGCTCGACGCTCGAGGCCACGGGGTAGCCGCCGAGGCGCTCCCAGGTGCGGTCGTAGAACGGGCAGAGCCGGTGCGGGGCCGCGCGCAGGTCGACGTGGACGTCCTGGCCCGGGCCGCCGCGGTCGCGGTGCAGGGCCGCCGCGGCCACCGACTTGGCCAGCAGCCCGATGCTCGCGGCCGCCCCGACCCGCACGGGGCTGGGCACGACGGGGTCGGCGCCGGCGAGCGTCACGGCCCCGCCCGCGTCGGCGGCGGCGAGGCCCAGCGGGGCGAGGACCTCGTCGAGCTCGGCGAGGGGGTCCAGGTCGCCCTCGCCGGTCGCCGGGTGCGCCCACGCCGCCTCGAGCCGCGCGGTCAGAGCAGACACTCGGGGACCTCCAGGTGCCGCGCGCGGAGGAACTCCGCGACGGCCTTGCCGGCGATGTCGGGCCGCCCGTTGGACGACGCCCCCTTGCCCAGCACGTCGTGGACGACGAAGTGCACGGCGCGCAGGGTCGGGAACACGTGGCGCTCGACGGCGACGTCGGCGGCGTCGGGGAACAGGGCGCGCAGCCGCGCGGTGGTCAGCGTCGCGGCGAGCCAGGGCCAGGCGCGCTCGTCGGCGCCGGCGCCGATCCACAGGCCGACGTTGGAGTTGCCGCCCTTGTCCCCGCAGCGGCCGTGCGCCACGAGGCCGAGCGGGACACGGCGGGTCGGGCCGAGGTCGGGCGGGTCGGGCGCCGGGTCCGACGGCCGCTGCCCGGCGAACGGCGCCCGCTGCGGGGTCTCCGCCACCGGCGTGCGCGTCCCGTCCGCGGTGACGACGACGTGGTCGAGCTCGTCGACGCCCACGAGCGCCGGCCAGTACTCGACGACGGGGGCGCAGACCTTGAGCGGCGTGACGTAGAGCCCGGGGTAGCCGGGGAGGAAGAGCCCGGTCATCGGCGCGACGAAGTGCTGCGCGTCGACCTGGCTCTTCGTCCGCGACTGGGCGGTGACGAGGATCTGCTGGGCGGCGGCCCACTGGTCGGGCGGGTCGTCGACGGGCACGCCGAGGCGGTCGATGCGCAGCAGGCTGAGGTCCAGCCCGGCGGTGATCCGGTCGACGTGGGTGCGCAGCAGCGCGACCTTGGCGTCGAGGTCGAGCCCGGTGGCGTAGAAGGCGACGCTCGTCTCGTACCCGCCCGGCGCGGTCATCGCGAGCTTGGTCGTCGGCGGGGGCGGCGAGCCGGTGACGCCGGTGATCTCCACGCGGTCCGGCGCGACCTGGGTCAGGGCGACGTCGTCGAGGTGCACGGTGACGTCGGGGTTGAGGTAGGTCGGGCCCTGGATCTCGTAGAGCAGCTGCGCGGTGACCGTGTCGGTGGTGACCGTGCCGCCCGCGACCTCGTGCTTGGTGATCACCGCGGTGCCGTTGGCGGCGACCTCGGCGATCGGGTAGCCGAGGTCGTCGACGCGCGGGACCGTCGTGAAGCCCGAGAAGTTGCCGCCGGTGGCCTGCGGGCCGCACTCGATGACGTGCGCGGCGGCGACCGCGCCGGCGAGGCGGTCCCAGTCCTCGAGGCCCCAGCCGTGCCACCACGCCGCCGCCCCGACGGTCAGCGAGGCGTCGGTGACCCGCGGGCAGACCACGACGTCCGCCCCGCCCGCGAGCGCCGCGGCGATGCCCCAGCCGCCGAGGTAGGCGTTGGCGGTGGTCGGCGCGAGGCCGGAGGCGGCGAGCGGGACGCCGGTGTCGAGGTGCTCGAGCGCGCCGAGGTGCTCGAGGCGGGCGGAGAGGTCGTCGCCCTCGACGTGCGCGACGGTGAGCTCCAGCCCGGCGTCGGCGATCACCCGGCGGACCTCGTCGGCCAACCCGGCGGGGTTGAGCCCGCCGGCGTCGACGACGAGGCGGGCCCCGCGCTCGGCGAGCAGATCGACCGCGTCGGTGAACTGCGCGAGGAAGCTGCGCGCGTACCCCAGCGACGGGTCGCCGGCGCGCTCGAGGGCGAGCTGGCGGAGCGTCGGCTCGGCGAGGTAGTCGCCGCTGACGACGTCGACCGGCCCCGCGAGGGCGTCGCGCAGGCCCGAGAAGCGGTCCCAGAGCCAGCCGGCGCAGTTGGCGATGCGGACGGCTCTCTCGGGCACGGAGATCCTCTCTGGCGGGTCGGGCGGGGCGGAGTCTCCCTCGCGCACCGTCACGTCGTGCTGTGAGCCACGTCACTCACCGATGAGAGCAACCTGAGCAGGGCTCACCCGTACGGCCCAGTGCAGGCGGACGCCGTCGCTCTACGGTGAGCGCATGCGCCGGCCGCGGAGCCGGGCGCTCGGACATCACCCGGGACACCGGGCCAGGGGGGAATTCTCGATGAAGACGCTCGCGCTCGCCCTCGGGGGGCTCGCGGCGGCGTGGATGGCGTCGCCGGCGGTCTCCCTCGCGGTGCACGGCACCATCGACGACCGCACCCGCGCCGGGTGGCGCGGGACGGCGGCCCGCGCGACGCCGCCGCCCGCCCCGCTCGTGGTCATCCCCTCGCCGCGCCGCGGCCAGGTGGGCGCGCGCGCCTCGGCCTGACGGCCGCGCGGCGCGTCACCGCAGGTCAGCAGGGTCAGACCGCGGCGTGCACGGGCCGCGGCAGCGGCTCGAACAGCGATCCCCCGAACACCCCGCGCCCCGTCCCGGCCGTCGCGAGCAGCGCGTCCTGGCAGCGCCGCGCGAGGCGGACCACCGCGGCGCCGTCGGCCGCGCCGCGGGCGGAGGCGATGCGGTCGAGCACGTGCTGGGGCCAGCCGACGACGTCGTCGCGGGCGGCCTCGCACTCGGCCACGACCTGCGCCCAGCGGGCCGGGTCGACGTCGTCGCGGCCCTGCTCGAGGAACATCACGCCGAGGTGCTCGCACACCGCGTGGACGTTGTGCGGCGTGGCCGGGAAGCCGGCGCGGGTGAGGATCGTGGTCGCGAGGTCGGGCGAGAGCCGTGGGGCCGGAGCGGCCCACGGACCGTGACGCAGCGCGACCGCCACGGTCAGCGCGAAGACGGCCAGCACGGCGACGGTGCCGAGCACGGTTCCCACATGAGCCTCCCCGGTACCCCGCGACCTGCGGGATGAATCACCTGTCGCCCGACGAGACCTCACCGTTACGCCACCGCGACCTCGCGGACGGGGTAGACCGGGGGCATGCGCACGCTCGAGGTCACGAAGCTGCGGGACCTGACCGGGCCCGGGCACACCGACGCCTTCGGCATCGGGGGCACCGACCTGGGGGCGGCGGCGGCCGCGCCCGACGGGCGGATCGTCGCGGTCTTCGGGGACACGTTCGAGGTCGCCAGCGTCGGCGGGCCGGGCTGGCGCTCGCCGGTGGTGCTCTTCGCCGACCCCGCCACCGTGCGGACCGGCCTGGAGTGGACCGGCTCGGCGGGGCCGACCCGCGACTACGCCGACCAGGTCGTCACCTACGCCCACGGCGCGCGGGTGGGCGGGCGCCTCGGCGGGCTGGTCGGCGGTACGAAGATCACCACCAAGCTGCCGACCGACGTCATCACGCTCGGCGACACGATGTACCTGCACGTCATGGCCTGCCAGGGCCTGGGGAACGTGCACTGGACGGAGATCCACCGCTCCACCGACGACGGCGTCTCCTGGGAGCCGACCGGCACGTGGTTCCCCGGCGACCTCCACGCCGGGCTGTTCCAGATGCTGACCTGGGAGCTCGGCCCCGACGGCTACGTCTACGCGCTGACCACGGGGTTCCGGCGCGACCAGGGCCTGCTGCTGCACCGCGTCCCCCCCGAGCGGCTGCTCGAGCCGGCGGCGTGGGAGGGCTGGGGCTTCGCGGACAGGACGTGGGACTGGGGGCGCCCGCCGACGCTGGTGCTGCCCGGCGCGTTCGGCGAGCTCAGCCTGCGGCGCGTCGACGGGCAGTGGTGGCTCGCCGCGTTCGACGCCGGGCGCTACCGCGTCGACCTGATCCCGCTGCCCGACGGCCCGACCACGGACCTGCACCGCGCCGAGCGCCTCACGGTGATCGCTGGCTCCGGGTGGCACGACGAGGACCACGCGTGCGGGCGGGTCGCCCAGCCCTACGGCGGCTACATCCTCCCCGGCTCCACGCCCGACGAGCTGCACCTCGTCGTCAGCCAGTGGAACACCGGCACGAACTGGCCCTACCGGGCGATGCACTTCCGCGCGCGGGTGCGCGGGGACTGACACCGCCGGGCCGCTAACCTCCGCGCGGTGCTCGGCATCGTGCGGCCCTGCCGTCACCACCTCTCCCCCGCGCTGCACCGCCGCTGGGCGGCCCACCTGTGCGGCACCTGCCTCGCGCTGCGCGACGGCCACGGCCAGGTCGCGCGCACCGCGACCAACGTCGACGCGCTGCTCGTCTCGGTGCTCACCACCGCCCAGGCGCCCGACCCCGTCGTCAGCGCCGACCGCCGCGCCGGCCCCTGCCCCGCGCGGGGGATGCGCACCGCGACCGTGGTCAGCGGCGACGGCGCCCGCCTGGCCGCGCACGCCGCGCTCCTGCTGGCCGCGGGGCACCTCGCCGACCACGCCGACGACCGGCAGGGCGCCTTCCGGCACGCCCCGCTCGCCGCGGCCGGGCGGCACGTGGCCACGCGCTGGAGCGCGCGGGCCGCCGCGTCCGCGCCCCGCGGCTTCGACCCGTCGGCGCTGCTCGCGGTGCCGGCGCGCCAGCGGGCCGTCGAGGAGGACGCCGGGGCCACGCTCGAGGAGGTCACGGCCCCGACCGCGGACGCGGTGTCGGCCGCCTTCGCCCACACCGCGGTGCTCGCCGGGCGCCCGGACAACGCGGCCCCGCTCGCCACCGCCGGCGCCGCGTTCGGGCGTCTCGCGCACCTGCTCGACGCGCTGGACGACCTCGTCGACGACCGGCGCCACGGCCGCTGGAACCCCGTCGACGCCACCGGGGCCGGCGTGGACGCCACCACCGCGCTCGCCCGCCACCAGGTCGTCACGCTCGCCGCGACGCTGCCCCGCGTCGCGCTCCCCGACCCGGCGGGCCTCGACGCGCGACTGGCCCACCGCCTGCTCGTCCACGAGACGGACCGCGCCCTGGCGCGCACCCACGCCCGGACGGAGCAGCCGCCCACCGACCAGCCGCCGCAGCCCGGCGACCCGGGGCGGGTCCGTCCGCCCCGCGGGTTCTTCACCGGCTGCGCCGCCGCGGCGGGCCTGTGCTGCACCGGCCAGCTCTGCTGCGCCGACCCGATCACCGGGCCGTGGAGCGGCCAGCCGCGCAGCAACCCCTGTGCGAGCTGCTGTGACTGCTCGGAGTGCAGCTGTGACTGCTGTGACTGCTGCTCCTGTGAGGGCGGCTGTTGCGACGGCTGCGGCTGCGACTGCTGAGCCCGCTCGGCGGCCGCGGGCCCGGCGAACGGACGAACTCGGGCGCCGAAGGGGCGACGCACCGTTCCCGACCCGGTCCCGCGCCGTTGGACCCGTCCGGGTGATGCTGACCGGGACCACGGCGGCAGCGGGACCCGGGCGGAGCGGAGGCGCGAGGAGCGGATGTCGCAGGCGACCGTGGTGGCCGGGCGTTACCAGCTCGGTCCGGCCCTGGGCCGGGGCGGCATGGCCGACGTGCACGCGGGACACGACGTGCGCCTCGGACGTGAGGTCGCGATCAAGGTGCTGCGCGCGGACCTCGCCCGCGACCCGTCGTTCCGGCTGCGCTTCGAGCGCGAGGCGCAGAACGTCGCCGCGCTGAACCACCCCGGCATCGTCGCGGTCTACGACACCGGCGAGGTCGCCGGCGAGCACGTGGACCTGCCGTTCATCGTCATGGAGTACGTCAGCGGGTCGACGCTGCGCGACCTGCTGCGCGTCCACGGGCCGATGCCCCCCGAGCGCGCCTGCGCCGTGATGGCCGACGTCTGCGGCGCGCTGGGCTTCAGCCACGAGCACGGCGTCGTGCACCGCGACGTCAAGCCCGCGAACATCATGATCACGCCGGGCGACGTCGTGAAGGTGATGGACTTCGGGATCGCCCGCGCCCTCACCGAGACCGGGCCCGGGCTCACCGGCGACATGGTCATCGGCACCGCCCAGTACCTCTCCCCCGAGCAGGGCCTCGGGCAGGAGGTGGACGCGCGCGCCGACGTCTACGCCGCGGGCTGCGTGCTCTTCGAGCTGCTCACCGGCGAGCCCCCGTTCAGCGGCGACAGCCCGGTGGCGATCGTCTACCAGCACGTGCGGGAGGACCCGCCGCTGATCGCGACGCTCGCCCCCGCCGGGGTCGACGTCCCGGGCGAGCTCGAGGCCGTCGTGCGCCGGGCGATGGCCAAGAACCCCGACAACCGCTACGCCACCGCGGCCGACATGCGCGCCGACCTCCTGCGCGTGCTCGCCGGCGAGCGTCCCGACGCGCCGGCGGTGCTCGCCGAGCACGAACGTCTCGGCGACCTCGACGAGAGCGGCGACCCCACCGATCCCGGCCTCGGCGGCCCGGGCACCGGGTTGAACCCCGTCATCGGGCGGGGCGCCCGCCGCGGCGCGGAGCTCGACCGGTCGCCGCGCACCGGGGCGCACGCCGCCGTCGCGCCCCGCGGGCGCTCCCGCCGGCGCCTCCTCGTGGTCGCGCTCGGGCTCGTCGCGCTGCTCGGCCTCGGCGGCTGGTGGCTCGTCGCGCCCTCGGACAGCGAGGTGCCCCGCCTCGTCGGGCTCAGCCGCGAGGAGGCCGTCCGCGCGGTCACCGACGCCGGGCTGGCCCCCATCGTCGTGCCCACCGCCTCGCCGCCCGAGCAGGTCGACCGGGTGGTGGCGGTCTCGCCCGACGTCGGCGCCCGCGTCCAGGAGGAGTCCACGGTGACGCTGCGCGTCGGCCGTGGCCCCGGGCTGGTGCAGGTCCCGCTGCTCGTGGGGCGCAGCCCGGAGGCGGCGCGCGTCGCCGCGGAGGGCGCCGGGCTGGTGCTCACGCCGGTGCCGCGACTGCGCGACACCGACGATGCCACCGAGGTCGGTCAGGTCGTCGGCCAGGACCCCGTGCCCGGCTCGCTGCGGGCCGCGGGCAGCGCGATCGAGCTCGTCGTCGGCCAGCGGCGCGCGACCCTCGAGGTCCCCGACGTCACCGGGCGCTCGCGCGCGTCCGCCGAGACGACGCTCGAGGGTGTGGGCCTGGAGGTCACGTTCCGCGAGGTCGACGGGGGTGGCGCGGTCGGCACGGTCGTCGCGCTGCGCCCGGGCGCGGGCACCGCGGTCCCCCGCGGCAGCACCGTCACCGTCGACGTCGCGCGCGCGGGCTCCGCGCCCACGTCGGGGGCGCCGGCGGGCGACGACCCCGGCGGGGCCACGGGCGAGGAGCAGGGCGGCGCGGACGACCCCGGGACGGGCGAGGGCGGCGAGTACGGGGAGTACGACGGCGCCGACCAGGGCGACGACGGGTTCTTCGACGGGATCTTCGGCTGACCCGTTCGTGATCCACCGGACGGCGCATCAAGGTCCGCCGCGTGGCGCTCGATGGAGAGGGTGACCGTGTACGTCGGCCCGTCGCCCCGAGGGACGTGATCGAGATGTTCCGCCGCCCGACCAGCTCCGGCACCGCCACCCTGCAGACCCGGGCCCGCCACTCCCGCCGGGAGCGCCGCCGCGAGGCCGTCGACACCGCGGCACGGCAGGCCCGCCTGGACCGCGTGCACCGCCGCCTGGTCGAGGTCGGCTCGGTGCAGGTGACCCGGCCCCAGGCCATCGACACCGACACCGCCCGCCGCGACCCGCTGACCCGCCCGTTCGCGGCGCCCGCGCCGCGCGTCCACCGCAGCACCGCGCCGTTCGCGATGGCCCGCTCCGCCTGATCACCGGCCTGATCACTCTCAGCGTGCCTGTCCCGGTCTCCGGGGCGGGCACACTGCGTGACGCCTCGGCGCGATTATCGCGAACCCCCTGGTCACGCCCCTCCTCGCGAACACACACTGTCACCGTCTCGGACGTCCGCGCCGAGGGACGTGACGACGCCGGGCTCCGCCGCCCGGCTGCGCGAGGAGGCCGTCGGTGCACTCGGTGGAGCCCCTGCCCCGGCCCTCGGCGGGCCGACGTGCGGGACGGGGACGGCGCCTCACGGCGCCGCAGCTCGAGCTCACCCACGGCGACCAGCGGATCGTCGTCCCGGCCGGTCGCCCGGTCACCATCGGCCGCGACGAGGCCGCGGACCTCCGCGTCGTGCACCCCCTGGTCTCGCGCCGGCACGTCGAGCTCCGCCCGCTGCCCGCCGGGTGGGAGCTGATCGACCGCAGCCAGAACGGCGTCTACGTCGCCGGCGCGCGACTCCAGCAGCTGCGCCTGTCCCCCGACGCCACCCCCCGCCTCGTGCTGGGCCTCGGCGACGGCGGGCCGGAGGTCCGGCTGGTGCTGCGCGCCGTCGCCGCCGACCCGGGCGCCCCGCCGGTGGCCATGGCCGCGCCCCTCGTGCCCCCGGCCGCCCGGCCCGCCGCGAGCCGCCCCGCTGCTGCCCCTGTGCCCGCGCTCCCCGACGAGCCCGACGGCCCGAGCCGACAGGGCCGGCTCTCCGCGGTGCACCGCCTGCCGTCCGCGCCCCCGTCCGGGCCCGACCCCGCGGCGCCGGCCGGTCCGCGGCGCATCCGCATCGGGCGCGCCGACGACAACGACGTCGTCGTCGCCGACCTGCTCGTCTCCCGCCACCACGCCGAGCTGGTCGCCGACGGCGCCGGCGGCTGGGAGCTGGTCGACCTCGGCAGCCCCAACGGCACCTACGTCGACGGGCAGCGGATCCGCCACGTCAAGCTGCACCCCGGGCGCCTGGTGGGCATCGGGCACGCGCTGTTCCACCTGGAGGTCGGTCCGGACGGCCAGGGCACGCTCGTCGAGCGGGAGGACGTCGGCGCGGTCGCCTTCCGCGCCCAGGACCTCGTCGTGCGCACCGCCCAGGGCCGGGTCCTGCTCGACCACGTCGGCTTCGCGCTCGAGGAGAAGAGCCTGCTCGCGGTGGTCGGCCCGTCGGGCGCCGGCAAGTCCACGCTGCTGCGCGCCCTGACCGGCTTCCGGCCCGCCGACGACGGCACCGTCACCTACGCCGACCGCGACCTCTACGCCGACTACGACGAGCTGCGCCAGCGCATCGGCCTCGTCCCCCAGGACGACATCCTGCACCCGCAGCTCACGGTCCGGCGGGCGCTGGGCTACGCGGCCCGGCTGCGGTTCCCGTCGGACACCACCGCGGTGGAGCGGGACCGGCGCATCGAGGAGGTGATCGGCGAGCTCGGGCTCACCGGCCAGGCCGACCAGCGCATCGAGTCCCTGTCCGGCGGCCAGCGCAAACGCACCAGCGTCGCCCTCGAACTGCTCACCCGCCCCTCCCTGCTCTTCCTCGACGAACCCACCTCCGGGCTCGACCCCGGCCTCGACAAGTCCGTCATGCACACCCTGCGCGGCCTCGCCGACGACGGCCGCACCGTCGTCGTCGTCACCCACAACGTCGCCAACCTCGACGTCTGCGACCGCCTCCTGCTCCTCGCCCCCGGCGGCACCGTCGCCTACTTCGGACCACCCCGCGAAGCCCTCCAGTACTTCGGCGTCACCGACTTCGCCGACCTCTTCCTGCTCCTCGACCGCGCCCCGGGTACGGCGTGGGCGGAGCGGTTCCGCCGCAGCCCGCTCGGCGCTCGCCACCTCACCCCGGCTGCCCCCGCTGCGCCCGCCGCCCGCCGGCCCGCGCCGCTGACCCCGCCCCCGCGCCAGCAGTCGGCGCTGTCCCAGTTCGGGGTGCTCGCGCGCCGCTACCTCGCGGTGATCGCCGCCGACCGCCAGTACACGATCTTCATGGCGACGCTGCCCCTGCTGCTCGCGGCGCTGTCGCACGCGCTGCCGGTGGACACCGGGCTGTCGCTCGCCGAGCAGCTGCGCGGGGTGCCCGGCGCGCCGCAGAGCCTGCTCATGGTCTTCGTGGTGGGCGCCGCGCTGATGGGGTCGGCGGCGTCGATCCGCGAGCTCGTCAAGGAACGCGAGATCTACCGCCGGGAGCGCGCCATCGGGCTCTCGCGCGCCGCCTACCTGCTGTCCAAGGTGGTCGTGCTCTCGCTGATCACCGGGCTGCAGGCCGTGGTGCTCGGCGTGCTGGGCACGATCGGGCGGCCCGGCCCCGACGAGGCGGTGCTCCTCGGCGACCCGCGGCTGGAGATCCTGGCGGCGATCGCCGCGACCACCGTCGCGAGCATGGCGGTCGGGCTGGCCGTCTCGGCGTGGATCGACAACGCCGACCGCGGGATGCCGCTGCTGGTGCTGCTCGCGATGCTGCAGTTCATCCTGTCCAGCGCGCTGCTGCAGATCCAGGACAGCCCCGTGCTCGCGCAGCTGTCGTGGTTCGTCCCCGCGCGGTGGGGCTTCGCCCTCGGCGCGTCGACCCTGGGCCTGCGCAGCGGGCCGGGCGCCCCGCCGCCCTACACCGAGCCCGAGCCGCTGTGGGACCACACCGCCGGCACCTGGCTGTTCGACCTCGGCGCGCTCACCGCCGTCACCGTCCTGTTCGTCGTCCTCGCGGCCGTGCTCCTGCGCCGCCTGGATCCGCGCGCCGGGAGGACCCGATGACCGTCACGCTGCCGCCCCGCCCCGGCGAGCGCCGCTACGTGGCCACGGTGACCGCGGCCCGGCCGGTCGCCCGGCCCACGGCCCCGCCGGCCCCGGCGTCCCCGCCGGTGCCGCCCCGCACCGCCCCGCGCCGGCGCTCCCGTCGAGGCCGTCTCGGGCTCGCCGTCGGCCTGCCGCTGGCGGCGCTCGTGGTGGGCCTGCTCCTCGGCCTGCTCCTCGGGCTCGTCGTGGTCACCCGGCAGGCGGCGCCCGCGCCCCCGCCGTCGGCGGCCGCGACCGCCGCGCCCGCCCTCGCCGCCGCGTTCCCCGACGTCGCGGCCCTCGGCGCGTCCTGCACGCCCTTCGACCCGGGCGCGCAGGGCTACACGACCTCGACCGGGGCCCGGGCCGTCGCGGTCCTCCGCTGTGACCACGGGGCGATGGTGCCGGGCGGCGGGGTGTACTACACGCAGTGGCCGACCGCCGCCGACGCCCGGCAGTGGCAGGCCGACCAGGTCGCGTGGGGTCCGAGCCTCGACGGCCGGGCGAGCTGGGCCGCGGCGGGCGCCGACCAGGGGCCGTGGCACGCCCGCGCGGGCGCCGACGGCACCGTCTACGCCACCGCCGCCTACGCCGACCGGCCCTACGGTTTCGACGTCGTCACCCGTTCGGCGCAGGACACCCCGCTCGTGTTCGGGGCGATGCGCCTGCTGCCGACGGCCGCGCTCCCCGCCTGACCCACCCTGCACGTCCGCTGAGCTGCGGGGATGCGCTGCGTCCGCGTCCGCGGGACCCCGCGCGCGGCTGTCGGAGCGTGCACGACGCTCACGTCCCGTCACCGGTACCGACGAATTCGGCGCCCCCGCTGGTCCTGTCGTCGGCCATCGCGCATACTCTCGGTGACGACCGGGGGGAGCCGTTCTCCCCGGCCACACACCCAGGAGAACGGCCCATGAGCACCGAGGCCCCCGGCCACTCGCCCTCGTCGTCGCCCGGCGAGCCGGTGGAGATGTTCGGGCCCTACCGCCTCGAGGAGCGCATCGGGCGCGGCGGCATGGGCGAGGTCTTCCGCGCCTTCGACACCTCGCGCCAGCGCACCGTCGCGGTCAAGCGCCTGCACGGCGGGCTCGCCGACGACGCCGACTACCAGGAGCGCTTCCGGCGCGAGTCGCGCGCGGCCGCCCGCCTGTCCTCGCCGCACATCATCCCGATCTACGACTTCGGCACGATCGACGGGCGCCTCTACATCGACATGCGCCTGGTCTCGGGCCTCGACCTCGCCGAGGAGATCGAGCGCAACGGGCGCCTCGAGCCGCGGCGCGCGGCGGAGATCGTCCGCCAGACCGCCGACGCCCTCGACGCCGCCCACGAGGACGGCCTGATCCACCGCGACGTCAAGCCGTCGAACGTGCTGATCACCCAGCACCGTGGACGCGACTTCGTCTACCTCGTCGACTTCGGCATCGTCCGCGCCATGGGCGGCGACACCAAGAGCTCGCTCACCGGCACCGGCTCGGCCATCGGGACCCTCGCCTACATGGCCCCGGAGCTCTTCCTGGGCCGCGAGATGGACCGCCGCGTCGACGTCTACGCGCTGGGCTGCCTGCTGTTCGAGGCGATCGCGGGGCGCCCGCCGTTCCTCTCCGAGGGCCCCGGCCTCATGTACGACCACCTCAACGAGACCCCGCCGCGGCTCTCCGAGGTCGCGCCCGGGTCGCCCCCGGCCCTCGACGGCGTGCTCGCCACGGCCATGGCCAAGGACCCCGCCGCGCGTTACGCCACCGCCGGCGACTTCGCCGACGCCGCCATCCGCGCCGTCGGCGGCGAGGTCGGCACCGGCGCGACCAGCGGGGCCCCCGCCACCGACGCCACGTCGCGCGTCGCGGGCGGGGCGGCGCTCGGGGCGGCGGCCGGTGCCGGCGCCGCGGCCGCCGTCGGTGCGGGCACGCCCGGCTCCACGCCCACCCACGTCCCGCCGCCGCGCCGGACGTCCGGGCCGCAGCCGGGTGGGCCCCAGCAGTCGCAGCCCCAGCCGTGGTCCCCGCAGCAGACCGGCCAGCCCTCGCCGTTCGGCACCCCGCAGGGGTCGGGCCCCCAGCCCACGCCCGGGTACGGCCCGCCGACCGGGGGCGGCACCCAGGGCTACCCGCAGGGCTTCCCGCCCGGCCCGCCGCAGGGCTACGGGCAGCCGGGCCACGGCACCGGCCAGTACCCGCCGCCGCCCGGATCGGGGCCGCAGAGCGGGTGGTACGGCCAGCCGCCGCAGCCGCCGAAGAGCGGCAAGGGCAAGGTCGTCGCGATCGTCGCCGGCGTCGCGGTGCTCCTGCTGATCCTCGCGGTGGGCGCCGTGGTGCTGTTCGACCAGAGCACCCCGTCCACGCCGGTGGCCACGCCCACCACGGGCGGCTCGACGGCCCCGACGGCCACCACCGCGCCGTCCACCTCGGCGTCGTCGGGCACGGGCGCGCAGGCCTCGATGGCGCAGGTCTTCCCCGACTCGGCCAGCTCGAACTGCCAGCAGGTGGACGTCGCCGCCAACCCGCTGCGCACCCAGGGCGGCGCGCTGGCCACCGAGGTCTACTACTGCGACTACGCCAGCGTCGTCCCCGGCGCCCGCGTGATCTTCGCGCGGTGGGCGGACGCCGCCGGCGCCCGCTCCTGGTACCAGGACACCGAGAACCTCGGTCCGCGCATCGAGGACTTCGACATCTGGCGGGCCGGCGGCGTGCAGCAGGGCCCGCTCTACACCGCGGAGTCCAACGGCACCGTGTACTCGACCGGCCTCTACGAGGGCCTGCCCTTCAGCTGGGAGATCCGCACCTCGAACCTGGACCAGTCGAACCAGGTGTTCAACCAGCTGCGCTTCAGCCCGCGGACCTCCTTCGGCGGCTGATCCACCGGCGACGGCCACCGCGACGACGGCCTCGGGGACGACGGGTGGACACGTGACGGACGGCTGCACGCCCGCCAGGACCGGGCAGGTGCTCTCGGGCGGGCACTACCGCCTGGGAGCACCGCTCAGCCCCGCGGTGTGGTCGGCCCGCGACGAGTGGGAGGGCCGCGACGTCGTCGCGGTGGCCCTCGCCCCGGACGGCGGCGAGGGCGCGCTCGCCCGCGTGGCGCGCGACGTCCGGCGGGCCGGAGAGCACCCGCACCCCGGCCTCGCCCCGGCGCGCGACGTCGCCGCGGGCAGCGACCGGACGCTGTGGCTCGTGCACGAGGCGCCCACCGGTGCGCGCGGCCTCGCCGACGCCGGAACCGTGCCCGCGCGGGTGCTGCTGGAGCGGGCCCTCGTGCTCGCCGGAGCGCTCGCGGCCGCGCACGGCGCCCGCCTGGTGCACGGGCGGGTGGGCGCCGACGTGGTGCTCGTCGGGGACGACGCCGGCGAGGTGCGCCTGCTCGGCGCGCCGTCGGGCCGGCGCCCGGCCGATCGCCCCGCCGCCGAGGACGACGACACCCGTGCGCTGGCGGGCACCCTCGCCGCGGTGCCCGTGAGCGACGAGGGCAGCGACCTCGCGACACGGCTCGCCGACGTCCTTGCCCGGTACGCCGCGCCGTCCGGCGAGCCCGCGGGCGCACTCGACGCCCGCCTGCGCCGCGACCTCCGGGCCCTGACGGAGGGCGCACCCGAGCCGGAGCCGGTGACCGAACGGCGCACCGAGCGCGTGGACCTGCCCGTGGGCGGCGCCCCGCCGCTGGTGGCGACCGGCTCCCCCGCCCGCGCCGCGGCACCCTCGGCGCCCGCGCGCCCCTACCGACCGGGCCCCCCGCCGGGCATGCCGCCCCGCCCGCCCCGGGGACCCGCCCGCCCCGTGCTCCACGGCCCGCCCCCGCCGTTCCCGCCCCGGCCCGGTCCACCCGGACCATCCCGACCGCCCGGTCCCCCGACGCCCCCGCCACGAGGGACCCCGCCGTCCTCGCGCCCGTCCACCCGGTCGCTCGCCCTGCTCGCCGCCGGCGCCGTGGCGCTCCTGCTGGCCGGGGTGGTCGCGGTCGTCCTCACCCCGGCCACGCCCGACGTCCCGGCGGGCCCGGAGGACCGCGTGGTCCCCGCGGCGATCGGCGACCCCGGCACCGTCGACCCCTGCGGGCTCCTCGACCCCGCCGCGCTCGGGCAAGGGGCCGGCGGCGCACCGGCGCGCCTCGTCCCCGACCTCGGCTCCCCCGCCGCCTGCACCGCCGACGTCCCGGGCCCGCGCGCGGACCTGGTGGTCGTCGCCACCCTCGAGCCCGTCGCGACCGCGGTGACCGCCGGCGAGGAGCAGCGGGTCGGCCCGCTGCTCGTGCGCCGCGCCCCGCCGCGTCCCGGGGTGTGCACGCGCACGGTGGTCACCACGGAGGGCGTGCAGGTCGCGCTCGACGCCGTCGCCCCCGCGGGCTCGGGGGCCGATCCCTGCCCCGTCGCCGACGCGGCCACCGACGGCGCGGTCGCCGCCCTGTCCCGGGGCGCGCCGCTGCCCCGGCGGGCGGGCGACGACCCGCCCGGCGCGCTGACCGGCGTCGACGCCTGCGGCCTGCTCACGCCGGCCGACCTCGCCGCGGTGCCCGGCCTCGACCCTGCCCGCGTCGCTCGGGGGGTCGGCGGGTGGTCGTGCCGCTGGGGCAGCGGCGAGGGCCGGGGGTCCGTGGTCACCGTGGGCGTCACCCGCCGCCGCGCGGTGGCGCCGACCGAGGACGTCGCGGGGCGGGCCGCCGTGGTCACCCCCGGGTCGGCGTCGTGCACCACCGCCCTGGTCCAGCGCGCCCTGACCGCGCCCGACGGGAGCCCGCGCGTCGAGCTCCTCGAGGTCACCGTGTTCGGCGACGGCCCGCCCGCGGGGCTCTGCGACCTGTCCCGCACACTCGCCACGGCCACCGGCCCGCGCCTGCCGCCGCCGTGATCTCCGCGGCGCCGACGGTGACGACGAGGGGCCCCGGATGTGACCATGACCGACCCGGGCAGCGGTAACACCGAGGCGCCGGAGTCCCGATACTCCGGCGCGACGACGATCGAGGAGGGCCTCGTGACCAGCACCGACCGGATCCCGGCGCCGTGACGGCAGCTGCCCCGGCCGCGGGAGCCGGCGCCGCCCGCGGTCCGTGGATCGCCAGCGCCGCCCTCGCCGTCGCCATCGTCGTCGCCGCGGCCCTCGCGGTGTTCACGCTGGTCACCGTGCCGACGTCGGGCTCGCGGACGGAGACCGCCGCACCCGCCCCCGCGCCCAGCGCGGCGGCGGCCCCGGCACCCGCGCCCGCCGTGGTCGGCACCCCGGCCGTCGCCGACACCGCCGGGCGCGCCCTGCCCGCGGCCGCGGTCACCGGTGTCCAGGGCCTCTACACCGCGCTCGGCACCGGCGACCTCGCCGGCGTCGAGTCCCGCTACGCGCCGGCGGCCGCGCTCGACGCCGCGCCGTGGTCGCAGGTCGGCCCGCTGCTGGGCGTCCCCGCCAACCGCGAGGCGCTGATGGCGGCCCTGCGCGAGCCGCCGCAGCGCCGTGCGGGCACCTTCCGCTACAGCGCCGCCGGTGCCCGGGTCGGTGTCGACGCCCAGGGACGCATGGCGTTCCTGGTGCTGCCGTGAGGGACGCCGCCGCATGACGTTCGATCCCGTGCGCGGGGGCGCCCGCGCGGCACCGGGCGCGCCCCCGCCGCTGGAGATCCAGGTCGCGGGGCGCTCCCGCACGCTGCGCCCGGGCGAGCAGCTCGTCATCGGCCGCGACGAGGCATCCGACCTGCAGGTGCTCGGGCCGCGGGTCTCGCGCGAGCACCTGCTCGTGCGCTCCACCCCCGAGGGCTGGCAGCTCGTCGACCGCAGCCGCAACGGGTCGTTCGCCGGCGGGCGGGCGTTCCGCGAGATGGCCGTGACGGGCCCGGTCTCCGTCCGCCTCGGCGACGCCCGGGAGGGCCCCGAGCTGCGGCTCGCGACGATCGGGGCCCCACCCCCGCCGCCGCCCCGGACCCCGCCGCTGCGGCCCACGCCCCCACCTGGGGGCCGTCCGGTGCCGCCGGCCGGCGACCTCGGGGTCACGGTGCCGGCCGCGGAGCGGTCGTCGGCGCAGGGCCGGCTCTCGGCGGTGCACCAGCTGTCGTCCACCGCCGACCTGCCGCGCGCCGGGGCGGGGCCGTCGCCGAAGGTGCGCATCGGCCGCGCCGAGGACAACGACGTCGTCGTCTCCGACCTGCTCGTGTCGCGCCACCACGCCGAGCTCGTCCGCCGCCCCGGCCACGGGTGGGACATCGTCGACCTCGGCAGCCCGAACGGCACGTTCGTCGACGGCGCCCGGGTGCGCCGTGCGCCCGTCACCCCGACGTCCGTCGTGGGCATCGGGCACGCGCTGTTCCACCTCGAAGGTGACCGGCTCGTCGAGCACGTCGACACCGGCGACATCGGGTTCCGCGCCGAGGGCCTCGCCGTGCGGGTCGGCGGCAAGACGCTGCTCTCCGGCGTCGGCTTCTCGCTCGCGCAGCGCAGCCTGCTCGCGGTGGTCGGCCCGTCGGGCGCCGGCAAGTCGACGCTGCTCCGGGCCCTGACCGGCTTCCGCCCCGCCGACGACGGCGTCGTGGAGTACGCGGGCCGCGACCTCTACACCGACTACGACGAGCTGCGCCAGCGCATCGGGCTCGTGCCGCAGGACGACATCCTGCACCCGCAGCTCACCGTGCGCCGAGCCCTCGGGTACGCCGCGCGTCTGCGCTTCCCGACCGACGTGTCGGCGGGCGACCGCGACCGCCGCATCGAGGAGGTGATCGGCGAGCTCGGGCTCACCGGCCAGGCCGACCAGCGCATCGAGTCCCTGTCCGGCGGCCAGCGCAAACGCACCAGCGTCGCCCTCGAGCTCCTCACCCGCCCCTCCCTGCTCTTCCTCGACGAACCCACCTCAGGGCTCGACCCCGGCCTCGACAAATCCGTCATGCACACCCTGCGCGGCCTCGCCGACGACGGCCGCACCGTCGTCGTCGTCACCCACAACGTCGCCAACCTCGACGTCTGCGACCGCCTCCTGCTGCTCGCCCCCGGCGGCACCGTCGCCTACTTCGGACCACCCCGCGAAGCCCTCCAGTACTTCGGCGTCACCGACTTCGCCGACCTCTTCCTGCTCCTCGACCGCGAGAAGGGCGTCGACTGGGCCGACCGGTTCCGGCGCTCGCCGCAGTGGGCCCGCTACATCGGCGCCGACGCGCGGCGGGCGCCCGGGCGCGGGGCGACGGTGCCGGCCGAGGCGCCGCGCCAGCAGCCGGTGCTCACGCAGTTCGCGGTGCTCGCGCGCCGCTACCTCGCGGTGGTGCTCGCCGACAAGCAGTACACGATCTTCATGGCCGCCCTGCCGCTGCTGCTGGCGGTGCTCACCCACGCCCTGCCCGGCGAGACGGGTCTGTCCCAGGCGGCCCAGGCACGCGGCACCCCCGGGGCGCCGAACAGCCTGCTGCTCGTGTTCGTCGTCGGTGCCGCGCTCATGGGGTCGGCGGCGTCGATCCGCGAGGTGGTCAAGGAGCGCGAGATCTACCGCCGCGAGCGGGCGATCGGGCTCTCGCGCGGGGCGTACCTGTCCTCGAAGCTCCTGGTGCTCGTCGTGATCACCGGCGTGCAGTCGGTGCTCCTCGGCGTGCTGGGGATGCTCGGGCGCCCCGCACCCGACGAGGCCGTGCTGCTCGGCTCGGGCACCGCCGAGATCGTCATCGCGCTGTTCGGCGTCGCGGTGGCCAGCATGGCGCTGGGCCTCGCCGTCTCGGCCGCGATCACCAACGCCGACCGCGGGATGCCGCTGCTCGTGCTGCTCGCGATGCTGCAGTTCATCCTGTCCAGCGCGCTGCTGCAGATCGGCGGGAGCCCGGTGCTCGCGCAGCTGTCGTGGCTGGTGCCCGCGCGGTGGGGGTTCGCGCTCGGTGCGTCGACCATCGGGATCCCCGCCGGACCGGGCCTGCCGACGCCCTACCGCGAGGCCGACCCGCTGTGGGACCACGACGCGCTGACCTGGGTGCTCGACCTGGGCGCCCTCGTCGGGCTCACGGTGCTGTTCGCCGTGGCGACCAG
Organism: Actinomycetospora sp. CA-101289; assembly: GCF_050955895.1. Lineage (NCBI taxonomy): Bacteria > Bacillati > Actinomycetota > Actinomycetes > Pseudonocardiales > Pseudonocardiaceae > Actinomycetospora > Actinomycetospora sp. CA-101289. Next base: position 4,981,204 of record NZ_CP192093.1, read on the forward strand.
CATGCTGCTGCGCCGCGTCGAGCCGATCCGCGGGACCCGCAAGCGCTGAGCTCGTCGGACCGCGGCCCGCCACGGTTCTCTCAGGAACATCCCCGCCGCCCGCACCGTCACACGGGCGAGAACACCGACACTCGGCGAGGAGATCACCATGAGCGACCCCGGCACCTCCGACATCACCGCCACCACCGACTCCGACAGCTACACCGCCACCGACGGCGCCACCTACGGCGCGGACGGCGGCCTGCTCTCCTTCCCGGCCGGCACCCCCAGCGCGACCTCGTTCGACGGCGACCGTGACGGCTACTACGAGTCCACGGCCACCGACGCCGACGGCGACGGCTACGCCGAGACCGCCTCGGCCGACGAGGACCGCGACGGGTACGACGAGTACGCCGTGTCCGACCACGACGGCGACGGCGCGGTCGACGAGGTCGTGCTCGACACGGACGCCGACGGGTGGGGCGACGCGGCCGTCACCGACGGCGCCGCCTACGGCGAGCAGGGCACCGTCGTGGTCGCCGACACCGACGGCGACACCTACGCCGACCTCGTCGTCCCGGGCCTCTGAGCGGCCCCACCGACCCCGCCCCGGCCTGTACGGTCCGATCGTGAACTCGCCGTGGGAGGGCTCGTCCCCGGGCTCCGCCGACCGCCCCGACGCGGGCGGCAGCCCGTCGCCGTACTCGTCGGACCCCTACGCCGGTTCGCCGTACCCGAGCGACCCGCTCGCCGGCTCCGCGCCCGGCCAGTACGGCGCGAGCCCCTACGGCCCGGGCCAGTACGGGTCCGGCGGGTACGGGCCGTACGACGCCAACCCCTACGCCACGCCGTACGGCGCCGACCCCTACGCCTCCGGGTACGGGGCCTACGGCCCGCAGTACGGGGCTCAGTACGGGTACGCCCAGGGCCCGCCGCAATCGGGGCTCGCGGTCGCGGCGCTGGTCTGCGGCATCCTCGGCTTCTTCACCGCCGGCCTGGCGTCCATCGGCGCGGTGGTGTGCGGGCACCTGGCGTGGAAGGACACCCACAGCGGGCGCCAGGCGGGCCACGGCATGGCCATCGCCGGGCTGGTGCTCGGTTACATCCCCATCGTCGCGTGGGTGCTGTTCTGGCTGGTCTTCGCGATCAGCATCGGGACGGTCTGAGGGCCCGGGGTCCCGCCACCGTGCTCTTCGCCCTGCGCTTCGCCCAGCCGATCGCGCGCCGCGAGGTCGACCTGACGTTCCGCCGCTGGCGGCGCGCCCAGGTCCGGCCCGGGCGGCCCTACCGCACGGTGGTCGGGCGCCTCGAGGTCGACGAGGTCGACGTCGTCGAGCCCGGGGACCTCGGGCCCGACGACGCCCGCCGGGCCGGGTTCGCGTCGGTGGAGGCCCTGCTGGCCGAGGCCGACCGGCACGCGGGGCCCGAGGCCCAGCTCTACCGCGTGCGGTTCCACCCGCTCGACGAGCCCGACCCGCGGTCCGAGCTGGCGGCCAGCGTCCCCGCTGGCGACGACCTCGACGCCGTCTGCCGGCGCCTCGACGACATGGACGCGCGCAGCGGCCACGGCCCCTGGGCGTGGGCGACCCTGGCGGCGATCGCGGAGCGTCCCGCCGTGCGGGCGCCGGACCTCGCCGCCTCCTTCGGCCGCGAGACCGCCCCGTTCAAGACCGACGTGCGCCGGCTGAAGGCCCTCGGCCTGACCCACTCCCTGCCCGTGGGCTACGAGCTCTCGCCGCGCGGGCGCGCGGTGCTCGCCGCGCGGTCCTGACCGGCGCGCTCAGCGCAGGCCTCAGCGCACCCGGGCGGGGTGCACGGTGCCCACCACCGCGACGCCGTCGGTCTCGAGGCCCGGCCGGCACGGCACCACGGCCCGCGCCGACGCCGCCGCGGTCACCTCGTCGCCGACCGAGCGGCGCGGGACGACCGAGTCCGCCCAGGCGGTGACGGCGGGCGGCACGTCGGGGACGCGCAGGTCGAGGACGTGGTCGCGCGCCACCGCGCCGAGCAGCACCGCCTCGAGGCCGCCCTCGAGCGGGTCGCCGAGGCGGTGGGTCGAGGGCGTGCGCGCGGGACCGAACAGGCGCCGGCGCCGCACCGCCCGCGTCGTCCCCGTGCCCGCGGTCAGGAGCAGGGCGCGGTAGGCGTCGCCCAGGTGCTCGCGCAGGTGTGCGCCGAGGGTGGGCGGGTCGTCGCGGACCACGACGTGGTCGGCGTGCGCCCACAGCACGAGCCGCCCGTCCGGGCCCGAGGCGTCGAGGGCCTCGAGCACCGACTCCGCCATCAGCCGCCCCGCCACCGCGTCGGCCTCGGCCGCCGGGGCCGCCGCGAGCTCGGCGGCCCGGTCGAGGAAGCCGGCCTGCCGCACGGCGGCGGTGTAGGCGTCGGGCGACGTCGCCGCGACCAGGCCCGGGACGTCGCGGTCGAGACGCGCGCGCACCCGCTCGACCGCGGTGCGCGTGGCGGCGTCCCCGTGGCCGAGCGCGAGCTCGGAGAAGGAGTCGGCGACCGAGGGCAGCACGTCGGGCGCCGCGGTGCGCAGGAACCGGCCGACGGCGCCCACGGCACCGGCGGGCTTGCGGGGGTCGACGCCGATAACCCGCACCGGGGCGGGCGCCTCGGCGAGCCGGCGGGCGAGGTCGAGGACGTCGCGGGTGTTCCAGCTCCACGAGCCCAGGAGGTCCAGCGCGTCGGACGAGACGGCGCCGCGGCGCACCTGCTCGTCGAGCGCCGTGGTCGCGGACTCGGAGGTCTGCAGCGCGAGGGTCCGCACCGCGGCGCCGCGGACGGGGTCCTCGAGGAGGCCGTCGACGAGCCGGGTCACCATCTGCGCGAGCTCGCGGGTGCCGGCCAGCGTGGGCCCGAGCGCGACGACCCGCGCGTCGCGGGCCGCCTGCACCCAGGCGGCGACGCCATCGAGGCCGTCGGCGTCGTCGTCGGGCACGGCCACCGGGCGGGCGTGCGCCGCGAGCCACGGCCCCACCTCGGCGTCGGGGCGGGGAGCGGTCACGCGAGCACCCTGGCAGGGCCGGTCACGGCGCTGTCGCCGGGGACCGGTAACGCGCAGCGTGATCGCGTCGATGCTCCCGGTGCCACGGCGGCGGGGGTGGGCGGTGCAGCGAGGACGACGTTCGGCGATGGTGCTCGTCCTGCTCGTGCTCGCCGGGCTCGTCGCCGGAACCCTGCTGGCCCCCGCCCCCGCGTCGGCGATCGCCGGCGGCGAGGCGGCCGACGAGGCCACCGGCGGGTTCGTCGCCCGCCTCGGCGTGGCGCGCTCCGCCACCGCGACGTTCACCTGCTCGGGCTCGCTCGTCGCGCCGCGGCTGGTGCTCACCGCCGCCCACTGCCTCGACAGCCCGCGCCCCGAGGACTTCGCGATCACCTTCCCGGACGGGGAGCGCCGCGACGCCGTCGCGCTCGTGCCCTACTCCGCGCAGAGCGGGGTGCGCGACGGCATGCCCCTCGACGACCTCGCCGTCGTCCAGCTCGACCGGCCCGTCGACCGCGCGCCGGTCGCGCTCGCCGCGGGCACCGCCACCGCCGCCGCCGGCACCCCCGTGCTCGAGCTGGGCTGGGGCGCCACCTCCCCGAACGGCGCGCCGAGCCTCGACGGCGGCCTGCGCCGCGGCGCCCAGGTGCTCTCCGGGGACCTGCGCACGCCCGACGGCACCTCGCTCGTGCTGCAGGCGACGCCGGGCGCCACCGGCGGGGTCCCCGCGGGCACGTGCGCGGCGGGCGACAGCGGCGGCCCGCTGGTCACCGCTGGCCCGGCGCCGGTGCTGCTCGCGGTGGTGTCCAGCGCCGTCGGCGGCACGGGCACGTGCTGGTCGAGCCGCGTCGACGGTGGCCGCTACCGCGCGTGGCTCGACGAGCTCATCGCCACGCCCGGCTCGGGCGTCGGCGAGTCCCCGGCCGCGCCGGTGTCGGCGGCCGGCGCGCCGCCGGTGGAGGCCGATGCACCCGCCGCCGCGCCCCTGCCGGTGCTCCCCGCCCTGCCCGCCGGCCCGGCGCCCCTCGCGCCCACGGAGCTGGGCACGCTCGCGGGTACCGGACCGGGCGCGCTGGTCACCGCGCCGGCGCCCGTCGTGACGCCCGTGCCCGACCCGGTGCCGGTCGTGCTCGTGTTCACGTCCTGATCAGCCGGCCCAGGACTCCAGCAGCCGCACGTGGCGAGCACCGTGGCCCCGGTCCACGCGACGAGGCAGAGCGAGCTCTCGCCGGAGCCGGGTCCCAGCGCGAAGCGCGCCCCCACGCGGCGCAGCGTCGTGCCGAGCGGCTGGTTGACGTACGCGGCGCTCTGGTGATCGGGCAGGTTGCCCACCAACGCGCCGCCGGTGACGGTGGGGGCCCGGCGGGGTCGACAGGCGGCCCGGTGGCGGGCGAGGGTGCAGAGGTGACCGCCACGGACAGCCCCCCGGACGCCGCCACGCTGGCGCGCCGCGTCGAGGAGTTCCTCGCCGAGCACGACCCGTCGACCACCGAGCCCGCCGATTTCCTGCGCGCGCGCTTCGCCGCCGGCCTGGCGTGGGTGCACTACCCCGCGGGCCTCGGGGGGCTCGGCGCCGGCAACGGCCTGCAGACGGCCGTGGACCAGGCGTTCGCCGAGGCCGGCGCGCCGGAGAACCGGCCGCGGCTCAACGTCATCGGCCTCGGCATGGCCGCGCCGACGATCCTGCGCTTCGGCGACGACGCCCAGCAGCAGCGCTGGCTCCCGTCGCTGTGGACCGGCGAGGACATCTGGTGCCAGCTGTTCAGCGAGCCCGGGGCGGGCTCGGACCTCGCGGGCGTGGGCACGAGCGCGGTGCGTGACGGCGAGGGGTGGGTGCTCAACGGGCAGAAGGTGTGGACCTCGATGGCCCACCACGCCCGCTGGGGCATCCTGCTCGCCCGCACCGACCCCGAGGCGCCCAAGCACCGCGGCCTGAGCTACTTCGTCATCGACATGACCGCACCCGGCGTCGAGGTCCGCGGGCTGCGGCAGATCACCGGCGAGGCCGAGTTCAACGAGGTCTTCCTGACCGACGTCCGCGTCCCCGACGACCAGCGCCTCGGCGAGGTCGGGCAGGGCTGGGCGGTCGCGCAGTACACACTGATGAACGAGCGCGTCGCGATCGGCGGCGGCACGCTGCCCCGCGAGAGCGGCGCGATCGGCCCGCTGGCCGCGCGCTGGCGCGAGCACCCCGAGGTGCGCACGCCCGGGCTGCACGACCGGCTGCTGCGGCTGTGGGTGCAGACCGAGGCGGCGCGGCTGACCGCCGAGCGCCTCGGCCAGCAGCAGGCCGCGGGCCAGCCGGGTCCGGAGGGCTCCGGCGTGAAGATCACCTACGCGCGGCTGAACCAGGAGTGCTCGAGCCTCGAGCTCGAGCTGCAGGGCGAGGACGGCCTGCGCTACCCCGACTACACCGAGCGCCGCCCCGAGGTCGAGGACTACGCCTCCCGCGACGCCGGGTGGCGTTACCTGCGCTTCCGCGCCAACTCCATCGAGGGCGGCACGTCGGAGATCCTGCGCAACGTCGTCGCCGAGCGCGTGCTCGGCCTGCCCGCCGAGGCCCGTGCCGACAAGGACGTCCCCTGGAAGGACCTGCCCCGATGACCAGCCCCGGCACGCCCGTCACCGGCGACCTCCTCTACTCCGACGTCGAGGACGACCTGCGCGCGAGCGTGCGCGCGCTCGTCGACAAGCAGGCCCCCTGGGACGCGGTCCTCGCCCGCACCGACACCGACGACCCCGTCGACACCGACCTCTGGAAGCGCCTGACCGGCGAGATCGGCGTCGCCGGCCTGGCCGTGCCCGAGGAGCGCGGCGGCGCCGGTGCCTCGTGGCGCGAGGCCGCCGTCGTCGCCGAGGAGCTCGGCCGCGCCGTCGCGCCGGTCCCCCACCTCGGCACGGTCGTGGCCACCGCGCTGCTGCTCGGCACCGGCGAGGACGAGCTGCTCGCCGCGGTCGCCGCCGGCGAGCGCACCGCCGTGCTCGTCGCCGGGGCCACCCACGGCCCCGGGCGCCCGGTGCCCGTCACCGTGCAGCGCCAGGGCGCGGGCGACCTGCTGCAGGGCACCGTCACGGCCGTCGTCGACGCCGCCACCGCCGACGTCCTGCTCGTGCCCGTGGCCGACGGGGCGGGCGGGCTGGCCGTCGTCGAGGCCGACGGTCACGGCGTCACCCGCACGACGGGCGAGTCGCTGGACATGACGCGGCGCCTCACCGACATCGCCTTCGACGGGGCCCCGGCCCGGATCGTCGAGGGTGCGGACGTCGAGCGGGCCCTGCAGATCGGGGCCGCGATCCTCGCCTCCGAGCAGCTCGGGCTCGCGGAGCGCTGCCTCGCCGACACCGTCGAGTACCTGCGCACGCGGCACCAGTTCGGCCGGGCGCTGGCGTCGTACCAGGCGCTCAAGCACCGCCTCGCCGACCTGTGGGTGGCGATCACCCAGGCCCGCGCGACGGCCCGCTACGCCGCGCGGTGCGCCGCGGACGACTCGCCCGACCTGCCCGTCGCCGCGGCCGTCGCCCAGGCCCACTGCTCGGAGGTCGCGCTGCTCGCCGCCGAGGAGGCCCTGCAGCTGCACGGCGGCATCGGGTTCACCTGGGAGCACCCCGCGCACCTGTTCCTCAAGCGCGCCCGGGCCGACGCCCTGATCCTCGGGTCGGCGGACCACCACCGCACGGTGCTCATCGACCACGTGGGCCTCCCGCGCTGACCGCCGGGCGTCACCTACCGTGGCGCCGGTGGCCCCGCAGCTGACCTCGGACGACCTCGACGGCCTCGGCGAGGAGGTGCAGGCGGCGCGGGACCCGCGCCCCCTCGCCCGCGACCTGGTCGACGCGGTCGAGGGGGGCCGGCTGGCGGACCCGGACGACGCCGGCTACGCGCTCAGCCTCGCCGCCGAGGCCCACGAGCTCGCCGGGGACCACGACGAGGCCCTGGACCTCTCCGCGCGCGCGGTCACCGCGAGCGCCGGGACCATCGACGCGCACTGGCTGCGCGCGGTGCACGCCGAGCGCCTGCTGCGCCGCGGGCGCGAGGACGAGGGGATGGCGACGCTCACCTCGCTGCGCCCGCTGCTGCACCGCGACGCCACCGCCGCGGTGCCGATCGTCGAGGCGCTCACGGAGAACGGGCGCGCCGAGCTCGCCGAGCAGTGGCTCACCGCCGCGCTGGCCACCGCGATGGAGCACGAGGAGCGCCACACGGAGGGATCCGACGAGCAGCTCGACGCCGCGGACGTGGTCGACGGGCTGGTCACGGTCCGCCGCGACGTCCGCGCCGACCTCGGTCTCGCCCCCGACGAGTACGACGCGCTCGCCGACGAGCTCGACGCCGCCCCGGACCTGGTGTTCTTCCCGGAGGCGCCCTTCGCCCGCCTGCTTGCCGCCCAGCCGGCCGTGGCCGACGAGCTCGGCCGCGACTGGGACGCCCACCGCGCGCTCATCGAGGGCGAGCTGCAGGCCGCCGACGCCGAGGGCGAGGTCCTCGACGTCGAGGTGGCGACCCCGGCGCTGCTGACGGCGATGCTCGCCGACCCCGACTCCCCCGACGCGCCCGATCCCGAGCCCGGACCGCGCCTCGCCTGGCCCCCGGGCCGCAACGACCCGTGCTGGTGCGGGTCCGGCGCCAAGTACAAGAAGTGCTGCCTGCCGCGCGGCCGCGACGGGCACGAGGCCCCCACGGCGGCGCCGGTGGCCGAGCCCACCCCCGTCCCGGCCCCGGCCTCGTCGGAACGCGTGCTCTCCCGCCGCCCCGGCGGGCGGCCGCGGGCGCGCTGAGTCGGGAGATGCTTCGGTTTCCGAAGCATCTCCCGGATCAGGAGCCGTCCCGGTCCAGGCGGAGGTCGGCCGGCGACACGGCGCCGCGCAGCAGGGCCTCGTTGGCGAGGTCGGCGCGGCGGCGCCGGGTGCCGCTGTCGAGCTCGAACTTCTCGTAGAGCCGGCTGAGGTGCTGCTTCACCGCGGCCTCGGTGACGACGAGGGCCGCGGCGACGTCCCGCGCCGACGCGGGCTCAGGGAACATCGCCCCGCTGAACAGGGGCCGGCAGAGGGCGACCAGCACGTCGCGTTCCCGTCGGGTCAGCTCCGGCGCTCGCTTCGGGGCCGTGGTGCGGTCGCGGTCGGCGGCGGGGCTGCGGAAGGTCAGCCGGGTCTGGCCGATCCGCAGCTCGTCGCCGTGGCGCAGGGCCCGCTCGGCGTGCAGGCGCTCGCCGTCCACGACGGTGCCGTTGGTGCTGCCCAGGTCGCGCACGCACCAGCCGGCGGCGCCGTAGGCCTCCACCACCGCGTGCAGGCTCGAGACCTGGGGGTCGTGAGCGAGGACGACGTCGTTCCCCGGCGTCCGGCCGATCGTCACCCGCGCGCCCGAGAGCACGACGAGGTCGCGGCCCCCGGGGAACCACACCTCGAGGAACGTCGCCTGCGCGTCGACCACCGCGACCCCCTCCGAGCCCGACGTGCGGGACGATAGGGGCCGCGGTGGTCCGTCGGAAGCGGCGCAGTGCTCAGGTCAGGATCGGGTTGCCGGGGAACCAGCCGTTGCAGGCGGCGAGCCCGCCGGTGTAGCCGAGCAGGGCCGCGTCGGTGCGCTCGTCGAGCGTGCCGTGGTCGCGCTCGGGGTCGTCCTCGGCCGAGGCGATGGCCACCAGCGTCGCGTCGATGTCCTCGGCGTCGTCGCTCTCGAGCCGTCCCCCGCGCTCGAGGTGGGCGACGAACGCCCCCGCGACGCAGTCGGCCTGGTTCTCGGCGTCGATCCCCTCGAGCCGGGTGTCGGCCACGGCCGTCACGCCCGCCGCGCTCTGCACGTGGTGGCCCCACTCGTGGGCGATCCCGAACGCGGCGCCGGCGTCGCCCTGCTGCGTGTAGAACTGCCAGAGCCTGTCCTGCCCGATGTAGACCGTGTTGTCCGCCGAGCAGTACTCGTAGGCGTTCTCGTCGCTCACCGAGCCGCAGGCGTTCACCACCGCGTCGCCGTGGGGCACGTAGACCCAGGCGCTCGGCGGGGGCATGTCGGCGTAGCTCGCGGTGGAGAACCCCCCGACCAGGTCGATCACCTGGTCGTAGAACAGGTCCATCTGCTCGTAGGAGTAGCAGGACTCCAGGCTCGGGCACGGTGCCGCCGGGGCGGCCTGGGCCTCGCCCGCCCCGGCGACGGGCACGAGCCCGACGGCCAGGGCCAGGACCAGGGCCGCCGTGGCCAGCCAGCGTCGCGGGGTGGTGATCGTCGTGTCCATCTCGGCTCCTCGGGTGTCGTCCCGCGACCCGGGCGGGTCGCTGTGTCGATGGCGAGAAGCCTCCGCGGATCGGGGTCGCGGCCCCATCGGCGCGAGGACGAGCAGTTCGTGACCGGGGGGTCAGGGTTCTGTCACCTCGAGGACAGGGTCGGACCCTGGGCAGCCCCGCCTGCGCCCGGCAGACTGCGGCGATGGCCGGGCGGCGCACGCGGCAGCGGGGCCTGCGGTGGCTGCTGCGCCACGACCCCGGCCTCGCCACGAGCCGGCGGGCGCTTCGCGTCGCCGTCGCCGCCACCGCCGCGTTCATGGTGTGCCGCTACGGGCTCGGCGACCCCGTGATGGCGACCTACGCGGTGTTCGGTGCGATCGGGTTCGGCGTGCTCTCACAGGTGGTCGGCACGCCGCGGGAGCGCACGCGCACGCTGCTGGCCTCCCTGGTGGCCGGGTCGGTCCTGCTGACGCTGGGCACGCTGCTGGCCGGGAGCACGGCGATGGCGACGATCGGGATGCTCGTGGTCGGCGTGGTGGTCGCGTTCCTGCCGATCGGCGGCGCGCGGCCGGCCGGGGTGGCCAACGGCCTGCAGCTGCTCTACATCCTGCCGTCCTTCCCGCCCTACGCCCCGGACACGCTGCCCGCCCGGGTGCTGGGTCTCGTGATCGGGATGGTGCTGCTCGCCCTCGGCGACCGCCTGCTCTGGCCGCCGCGTCCGCCACGGCCCTACGCGTGCCGGGCGGCCGCGGCGGCGGAGGCCATCGCGGCGCTGCTCGAGGCCCTGACCTCCGGCACCGGCGACCTCGCCGCCCGGCGGGCCGCGGCGGGGCACGCCACGACGCGACTGAAGCTCTACGTCACGCCGTGGGAGGAACGGCCGACCGGTCCGGCGGCACGGGACCGCGGCCTGGCGCACCTCGGCGCGGCGCTGCGCGGGCTGCGGGGCCGGGTGGAGGTGCTGCTCGACCGCGGCGCCGGCGAGGGCGCCGCAGAGGCCGGACCGCTGGTGGCCACGGCCGGCTCCCTGCGGGCCACCGCCGCCGCCCTGCGCGCGCACGGACCGCTGCCGGAGCTCGCCGACCTGGACGCCGCCCGCGACGCGTACACGGCGCACCGGCTCACGATGATCGCGACCATCGGACCCGCCGACGAGGCCGTGGCGCACGCCCGCGAGGCGGTGGCCATCGGGCAGGTGGTGTCCGAGCAGCGGGTCGCCGTGCAGGCCGCGCGGATCGTCGTCGACCCACGGCACCGTCCCCGCGTGGCGGCCCCGGGCGACCTGGCGTGGTGGGCGAGCGCGCCCACCCCGACGCTCTGGTGGCGCCGCGTGCGCGTCCACCTCTCGCCACGGTCGGTGTACCTGCAGAACGCCGTCCGGCTCGGGGTGGGGCTCGCGCTGGCCCGCCTCGTCGCCGGCGGGCTCGACCTCTCCCACGGGCTGTGGGTGCTGCTGGCGACGCTGACGCTGATGCGCACGTCGGTCACCACCACCCGCGCCGCCCTGCTGCCCGCGGTGGTGGGCACGGCCGCCGGGGCGCTGGTGGCCGCCGCCGTGCTCGCGCTCGTGGGCGACCACGAGGTCGTCTACGCGCTGCTCTTCCCGGTGCTCTGCGTCGCGGCCGTCCTCGCGGGCCAGGTGCTCGGCACCGTCGCGGGGCAGGCGAGCTTCACCGTCCTGGTCGCGGTCCTGTTCGCCCAGCTCGCCCCCGCCGGTCCCTCGCTCGCGGGCGTGCGCCTGGTCGACGTCGCGGTGGGCGCGGCGGTCGGGATCGGCGTCGGCGCGGCGGTGTGGCCCGCGGGCGGGCACGGCGAGGTCCGTCGGGACGCCGCGCGCTGCCTGCTCGCCGCCGCCGACCTCCTCACCGCGACGGCCGCGTGGCTGGGCGGCACCGGCAGCCGCGCGGCGCTCGAGGACCGCGTGCGGGTCGCCGACCGCCAGGTCCTGCTGTTCGAGGCGACGTTCCTGCAGATCCGCACCGAACGACGCCGGCGCGACGACGACGTCGACTGGTTCACCGTCCTCGGCGTGGGCCACCGGGTGGTGCGCGCGACGCGCACCGCGCTCGACGGCGAGCCCGACGCCGGCGCCGGCCAGGCCGTGCGCTGGCCCGACCTCGTCGCCCGGCTCGAGGACGAGGCGCGCGCCCTCGCCGACGGGTACCGCGCCGTCGCCCACGGCCTCGCCGCCGACCGGCCGGCGACACCGGTGGTCACGCTGACCGCGGGCTTCCTGCGCCGCGCCCTGGGCCAGGTCGCCGACGCCCCCGGGCGCCGCGAGCACTCGCGCGAGGCGCTGCGGCTCGTCGACGCGTGGGGCCGGCTGGGCTGGCTGGCCGACGACCTCGCCGCGCTGGGCGCCGTCGTCCCGCCCGCACCCGCCCCCTCGCTGGTGGCCTGAGGACCCACAGAAGTGTGGGCGCCGTCACAGCGGGCACCCCTCCCTGGTCCACCGCACGACGACCGAGGGAGGGTCATCCCGCATGGCCGACAGCGTCTACCGCGTCACCCAGCTCATCGGCACGAGCACCGAGTCCTGGGAGAAGGCGGCCCAGCACGCGATCCAGACCGCCGCGAGCTCCGTCCGCGACCTGCGGATCGCCGAGCTCGAGAAGTCCGACCTCGTCATCGAGAACGGGCAGATCACCGCCTACCGCGTCCGTCTCTCCCTGTCGTTCAAGTACGAGAGCGAGAGCTGACGCCCGGCCCTGGTCACGGCACGGCCGGCACCGTCGCCTCGATCATCCGCTCCGGCGGGATCTCGGAGAGGTAGACCCACACCAGGTCCTCGACGACGCCGGTCGTCGCCACCACGGCCTCGCGCACCCCCTTCGCCAGCGCCGCGAGCGTCGGCTCGTCCCACCCGGCGGGCACGTGGCCGTGCACCCACACCGACCCGCTCGCCGCCGCCCGCCCGTCGACGAAGTGGTCGCGGCCCCGCAGGTCCTCCACGACCACCTGGACGAACGCCCGGGGCGCGCCCGTCACGCGCTGGTGGGCCTCGGTGATCTGCTCCGCGAGCCGCTGCCGACGCCCCGGGATCAGGGTCTCGGCGCGGGCACGGACGACGTAGGTGGGCACCGGCGCTCCAGTCCTGTCGACGACGACCTGATCAGCGTCGCCGACCCGGTGATCGCCGTCCAGGGTCGGATCCCCGGGTGCGGCCACCTGCGTGCTACGACAGACCCGTGACACCCGAGGAGATCACCGCCCCGACGGCCGGGGTGGTCGTCGACGTGCCGGTCGCGCCCGGGGACCGGGTGGCCGCCGGGGCGGTGCTGGTGGTCATCGAGGTGATGAAGATGCACCACCCGGTCACGGCCGACCGCGCGGGCGAGGTCGTCCGCATCGCCGTGGCCGTCGACGACGAGACCGCCCGCGGCGACGTGGTCGCCGTCCTGCGCCCCGTCGACGGGGACGACACCCGGGCCGCGGAGGCCGGCGAGATCGACCCCGACCACGTCCGCGCCGACCTCGCCGAGGTCCACGAGCGCCACCGCCTGCTCACCGACGCCGCCCGGCCCGACGCCGTGGCGCGCCGGCGGGGCCGCGGCCGGCGCACGACGCGGGAGAACCTCGCCGACCTCGTCGACGAGGGCACGCTCGTCGAGTACGGCGGGCTGGTCGTGGCCGCGCAGCGCCGGCGCCGCCCGCTCGACGACCTCGTCGCCCGCACCCCGGCCGACGGCGTCGTCACCGCGACCGCGCGGGTGGACGGGCGCCGCGTCGCCGTCGTCGCCTACGACGACACGGTGCTCGCCGGCACTCAGGGCCTGCTCGGGCACCGCAAGACCGACCGGCTGCTGACCCTCGCCCTCGAGCACTCCCTCCCGCTCGTCCTGTTCGCCGAGGGTGGCGGCGGGCGCCCGGGCGACACCGACAGCACGGCCGTCGCGAGCCTCGACGTCGCGACCTTCGCGCTGATGGCGCAGCTGTCGGGCCGCGTACCGACCGTGGCGATCGCCGCCGGCTACTGCTTCGCCGGCAACGCCGCGCTCGCCGGGTGCGCGGAGCTGCTCGTCGGCACCCGCGACCTGTCCCTCGGCATGGGCGGCCCGGCGATGATCTCCGGTGGCGGGCTGGGACGGGTCGCCCCGGAGGACGTCGGGCCCGCCGCCGTGCACGCGGCCACCGGGGTGCTCGACGTGCTCGTCGACGACGAGGCCGCCGCGACGGCCGTCGCCCGGCACTACCTGTCCCTGGTCACCCGACCGCACCAGGACGGCCCCGAGCCGCACGACCAGCGTCCCCTGCGCCACGTCGTGCCCGAGGATCGCTTGCGCGTGTACGACGTGCGCCCCGTGCTGGAGCGCCTCACCGACCCCAGCAGCGTCCTCGAGCTCCGCGCCGAGGACGGGGTCGGCGTCGTGACGGCCTTCGCGCGGATCGGGGGCCGCGCGGTGGGCGTGCTCGCGAACGACCCGCGCCGCCTCGGTGGGGCGATCGACGGGCCGGGCGCGGACAAGGCCGCCCGCTTCCTCGCGCTCTGCGACGCCCGCGGGCTGCCGGTGGTCTCGCTGTGCGACACCCCGGGCTTCATGGTCGGGCCCGAGGCGGAGCGCACCGCCACCGTCCGCCGCTTCGGCCGCCTGTTCACCGTCGGGGCGAACCTGCGGGTGCCGGTGGTGCTCGTCGTGCTGCGCAAGGCCTACGGGCTGGGCGCGATGGCGATGGCCGGCGGCTCGGTGCACCGGCCCGTGCTCGGCGTCGCGTGGCCCACCGCCGAGTTCGGCGGCATGGGGCTGGAGGGTGCGGTAGCCCTCGGGTACTCCGCGGAGCTCGAGGCGCTCAGCGGCGAGGCCCGGCAGCGGCGCCACGACGAGCTCGTCGCCGAGCTCTACGAGCGCGGCAAGGGCCTGTCGACGGCCACGGCCTTCGAGATCGACGACGTCGTCGACCCCGCCGACACCCGCGTCGCCGTGCTCGGGGCGCTCGACACCGCGGGCGACGACCTGCCCCCGCGACACCCGGTGGCCGACGTGTGGTGAAGTTCGGCGTTCAACCGAACGGGTGGCGTGTCGTGGGTCTCGATAACGAGGGCGCGGCTCCCCACGACGTCCCATCCAGAACGTTCCATCGGGGGAGCGTCGGGGGACAGTCGGGGGATCAGTCATGGGTGTTCTGGCCATCGTGGGTACCGCCGCCGCGGGTGCGGGCGCGTTCGTCGCCGCGCCGCTGGTGAGCATGGCCCGTCGCGGCACGGTCGAGCAGCAGACCGTCGCGTCGTGGCGTGACGAGGCCGCGAAGGTCGACGTCGTGCGCCGCGCCCGCCGCCGCAGCGCGCTCGTCGCCGCCATCCCGGCGCCGCGGGGCGCCGCGCACGACCAGCGCCGTTCGCCGCTCGCGAGCTGATCGCCCGCACCACGCACGGACCGCCGACCGCGGGGGACGCACCGGACCACCGGAGCGTCCCCCGCGGTCGTCGTCCGGGGGGCTGTTAGGGTCCTGCGCCCAACCGGCGCGCCACTCCGGACGGCGCCCGGGCGACCGGGGGGTCGACGATGCGGCAGCAGATGACCGGGCACCGACTCGGGCACCGACGGGGGCACCGACTCGGGCGGGGCCTCGGCACGCTCGCCCTCGCGACCCTGGCCGCCGTGGGCTGCAGTTCTCCGCCGCCCGCGCCCGCCCCGGCGCCGATGCCCGCCGCGGCGACGGGACGCGGCGCGGTGACACCGGTCGACGATCCCGACCCGGTGGTCTTCGCCGACGCGCGCCTCGCCGTCACCGCCGACTCCCTCGCGCCGCCGGCCTACCCGGTGCGCACCAACCCGGACGGGACGTGGCTGACCAAGGGGCCCGACGACTGGACGGCGGGGTTCCTGCCGGCGGCGCTCTGGCGGGTCTTCGAGCGCACCCGTGACCCGGTGTGGCGCGACCGCGCCGAGCGCTGGCAGGCGCCGCTGCAGGCCGAGACCTCGCACGACGACACCGACCTCGGCTTCAAGATGTTCATGACCTTCGCCGTCGACCACCAGCTCACCGGCGACGAGGCCGCGAAGCAGACCGCCCTGGCCGCCGCCGACACCGTCGCCGCCCGGTTCAACCCCACCGTCGGGCTGATCCGCGTCTGGGACGACCGCGACGACACCGAGAAGTACCAGGTCAACATCGACGCGATGATGAACCTGGAGCTGCTGTGGTGGGCCGCGCAGAACGGGCGCCCGCAGTACGCCGACATCGCCCGCCGGCACGCCGACCGGACAATGACCGACCTCGTGCGCCCCGACGGCAGCACCACCATGTTCGGCGCCTACGACCAGACCACCGGTGCCCTGCAGCGGCTGTACACCGAGCAGGGCGCCCGCGACGACTCGACGTGGGCGCGCGGGCAGGCGTGGGCGGTGTACGGGTTCGCGACGGCGTACCGCTACACCCGCGACCCGCGCTACCTCGACACCGCGCGGCGCACCGCCGACTGGTTCGTCGCCCACCTGCCGCCCGACCGCGTGCCGTACTGGGACTTCTCCGTGCCGCAGGCGCCCCCGGAGCCGCGCGACAGCTCCGCCGCGGCGGTCACCGCGAGCGCACTGCTCGAGCTGAGCGAGCTGGACCCGGGACGCGCGGGCGACGTCGACGCCGCGCGCGGCATGCTCGCGTCGCTGTCGGCGCCGCCCTACCTGGCGCGCGACACGCCGTTCCGGTCGATCCTGCTGCACGGCACCCAGAACCTGCCCGACGGCCAGCAGGACTCGGGGATCATGTTCGGCGACTACTACTTCGTCGAGGCCCTGGGCCGCTGGCAGCGCCAGGTCGGCCCGGCGGCCCAGCTCGTCGGCGGGTGACGCGCGGCTCGTGTGACCCGGGCCGGTGCGCGGGGATCGGCCGTCCCCCACGGGCACTCTCGAGGTGACCGGCGAGAGGAGACGCGTGACGGACCACGACCGGACGGCCACCCCGCTGCGGCGGCGCACCCGCCGGCGGCACGCGACGCTGCACGGCGACGAGGTCGCCTTTTGGGACTCCGCACCCGCCGAGGGCCTCGTCGACGAGCGCGACGGCGAGCTCGTCCTGCTCATCCACGGCATCGCCGGGTCGGCGCACACGTGGAGCCCCCTGCTCGCGCAGATGGCGCGCCGCGGCGACCGGCGCCGCTTCGTCGCCCCCGACCTGCTCGGGCACGGGTCGTCGTCGGCGCCGTGGGCGGACTACTCGCTGGGCGGCTACGCCACCGGCCTGCGCGACCTGCTGGTCTCGCTCGGCTACGAGCGCGCCACGATCGTCGGGCACTCGCTCGGCGGCGGCGTGGCGCAGCAGTTCGCGTTCCAGTTCCCGCAGCACACCGCCCGGCTCGTGCTCATCGACTCCGGCGGGCTGGGTCGCGAGGTCAGCCCGGTGCTGCGCGCGGCGACGCTGCCGGCCGCGGAGTGAGTGCTGCCCGTCATCGCCGGGACCGGCGTCGTCGGTGCGGCACGTCGTCTCGCCTCGGTGGCCGGGCGGCGGCTGTCGCGGCGCCTGTCCCCCTCGACGTGGGAGTCGGGCCGCGCGTACGCCTCGCTCGCCGACCCGACCCACCGGCGCGCCTTCGTCCACACCGCGCGCAGCGTCATCGACAGCGGCGGGCAGCGGGTGCGCGCCACCGACCGCCTCGACCTCGCCGAGGACCTGCCCCTGCTCCTCGCCTGGGGCACCGCCGACGCGATGATCCCGGTCGCGCACGGGCGGCGCGCCCACGAGCTGGTGCCCGGCAGCGAGCTCGCCCTGTTCGAGGGCGCCGGGCACTTCCCCCACTGCGACCAGCCCGTCGCCTTCGCCGACCGGCTGCTGCGGTTCCTCGCCGAGCACCCCCCGGCCGCCCTCGACACCGCCGACTTCGCCGGCCGGATCGCGGAGCACACCGACCTCCGTTAGCGCGAACGGGTCATGCCCGTCGCGCATCCACCGCCCGGGACTAACACTTGGTGACGCCCCGCCGATCACACGGGGTGCCGGGCACGGGGCCCGGTCGGGGGGAGCACGGCGATGACCACGTGGAGCAACGCGGCGCCACCGGACGACGGCGCGCCGTGGCCGGCGCCGCGCGGCGGTCAGTGGCCCACCGCCGCCGCCCCCGCCCCGACTCCTGCTGACGACGCGCCCTGGCCGACCGCGGTCCCGGCGCCGCGGTGGCCGCAGTCGGCGGTGCCGACCCAGCTCGGCCACGCCCTCGCGCCGCCGTCGGCGCCGTTCTCCGTGCACCCGTCCGGCCCCCCGACCTTCGTGCCCCGGGGGCCGGTGCCGCTCAGGCCGGCGCCGGCGGGACCGGGGACACCGCGGCGCGAGGTCGCGGGCTGGGTGCCGGGCGTGGTGCTCGGCCTCGACGTCCTGCTCGCCGTCCCGTTCGTCGTCGTCCTGGCCTCCGGGGGCGACGTCCTCGTGCCGGCCGGTCTGCTGCTGCTCGTCCTCGCCTCCGCGGGGTCCGCCGTCGCCGCCCTCGTCACCGGGCGCCGCGCCTTCGCCGACGCCGCCGGCGGGCTCGACCTCGCCGCGCTCCTGGCCGTCTCGGGTCTCGGGATCGCGTCCGCGCTGGACGGGTCGGCGGTCGGCGCGCAGCAGGCCGCGGTGCTGGGCGGCCTGGCCGCCGCCGTGCTCGTCGTGGCCGTCAGCGCCCTGCACACTCCTGCGCCCGCGTGGCCCGGGAGCGCCCCGCCGCGGTCCTCGGTGCCGCGCCCGCTCGCGTGGCTGGCCGCCGTGCTCGCCGTGTGCTGCGCCCTGGCGCCGGTGGGCGCGGACCTGGTGACGACGGGCACGTCCCCGACGCCGGGGCCGGGGCCGCTGCCCCCGGGTCCCGTCAGCGTCCTGACCCCCGTCTCGGCCGACGCGAGCTGCGCGACGACCGGCACGGACTCGGCCGGCACGCCCTTCCGCTACCAGCCCGTCAACGCCTTCGACAGCGACCCCGAGAGCGCCTGGCGCTGCGAGGGGGCGGGGTACGGCCAGTGGCTGCGCGCCGACTTCGGCACGCCGGTCACGATCACCGAGGTGGGGCTCGTCCCCGGCTACGACAAGGTCGACCCCTACGACGGCACCGACCGGTTCGCCCAGTCGCCGCGGATCCTGGGCGCGACCTGGACGTTCGACGACGGCACCGTCGTCAGCCAGTCGTTCGACACGTCGCCGACCACCGGCCGCGACCTCCAGACGATGTCCGTCCCGCCGGTGCGCACGAGCAGCGTGCTGCTGACCGTCACCACCACCGTGCCCGGCAGCACGGTCGGCGATCAGGGCCCGGTGACCAAGACCGGGACCTCGACCGTCCGCCTCGTCGGCGCCCGCTGACCCCGCCCACCACCTCGAGAGGATCGGGACACCCATGTCCCTGCTGTCCAACGGCACCCCGCCGGGCTTCCGGAACACGATCAACGAACTGCACGGCGGCTACCGCGCGCAGCACGTCCAGCACACCGGCCCCGACCCGCTGGTCGACGACACGGTCACGTTCCCGATGGTGGTGCCCCACCTGCTGCGGGCGCTGGTCTTCATCGTCCTGCCGGCGTTCATCACCTCGGTGCTCCTCGTGTTCGCGGCGTTCTTCGACCTGCTCGTGGCGGCCGGCAACGGCTTCCGCGGCGGGGGCGGCGGCGGGTTCTCGGCCTTCGCCATGGTCGTCGGTTTCGGCCTGTTCGTGCTCGCCATCGTGGTCCTGTTCTTCCCGATCAAGGAGCCGATCGCCGAGTACTCGCAGGTCGTCGAGGGCCGCGCGTCGTTCCAGGAGCCGTCGTACTGGTGGGTGATGCAGACCGCGCAGCGCCACGGGATGCCGTTCGGTCTGCGGGCCGTGCGCATGCAGGGGCAGCCGGTGATGATGTTCATCCACGGGCGCCTCAACGCCATGCTCGTGGTGCGGCCCTACGGCCAGCACCTCTACGTGGGCTGGACGATGTGGCGCGCCCGCTCGACCGTCGTGCTCATCGGGCACTACCTGCGCGACACGTTCGGCCGGGTCTCGCCGGCGGCGCAGTTCGCCAGCGAGATGCGCGCGACCGACGCCCGCGCCATGCGCGAGCTGGTGCACAGCCTCAGCCGCGAGGGCGTGCAGGCCGCGATCTCGGCGCACACCATGGTCGCCGAGGAGAACGCCAGCCCCGACCAGATCCACTACGACATGGCCAACCTGCAGGAGTTCGACCCGTCGGGGCCGGGCGCCCGGTACATGTGAACGGCCCGCACCGCGAGGCCCGCCACGTCGCGTTCGAGATCCACCAGGCGGTGGACCTCACCCGCCGGGCCGACGAGCAGCGCCGCGACCCGCAGGAGCGGCTCGCCGACGCCGTCACCGCGCAGGAGACCTACCTCGCGGGGCTGCTCGGGCTCGCTCCGGGCACCGGCGTCGGATGGCGCTGGACCGGCGACGGGCGCGGGCGGGTCCGCTGCGTCGTGGTGGGCAGCGTCGTCGGCGCCGGACCGGCCCTCGACACGGCGGCCGAGCAGCTCGCGCGCGCCATCGCGGCCGTGCCCGACCACGTCGTCGGCGCGCCCGTCCCGGCCGGCGAGGTGCCCGGGGTGCTCGTGCCGTTCACGCCCGCCGCGGACGGCGTCGCCCAGGTGCACAAGACCGTGCGGGCCGCGGCGCCCGCGCGGCCCGACGCCGGGGTCGGCGCCTACGTCACCGTCGAGCCCTTCTCCCGGCACCGCGCGCCCTGGACCGTGGTGCTCGAGGCCCTGCGGCGCTCGCCGGTCCCGGTCGCGCTGGCCGTCGACCTCGCGCCCTGCGACGTCGACGGGCACGTCCGCGAGGTGCTCGGGCGCGAGGCCCACCGCCTGCTCGTCATGGGCCAGGCCGGCGACCGTCCCCTGGACCTCGGCGGACGCGAGCACCTCGACCCGGACGCCGCCGCCGTCGCGATGCTGCCGACGCTGCAGGACCAGCAGCGCCGTTACGCCGGGCGGGCGTTCCGCGCCGCGGTGACCGTGCTGTCCGAGGGCTCCCTCGACCCGGGGCTGCTGCAGACCGTCGCCGCGACCCTCTCCCCCGTGCCCGCCGGCGCCGATGAGCACCGGGCGAACGCCGTCGCGCACCGGGCCGTGGTGCGCCGCCCGCGCACCGAGGCCGAGGCGCGCGACGCGGTGCTGGGCTGGTCGCGGGTCACGCCGCGCCCCTGGCCCGACGCCGAGCTCCAGGAGCTCCTCGAGCGCGATCGCTGGACCCGCGGCGTGGTGCGCGACGGCCTCGCCGAGCTCCGCGCGCTGGTCGACGTCGGCGAGGCCGCCTCGCTCGTGCGCCTGCCGGTGGCCGTCGACGGGCACCTGCCGGGCTTCCCGGTGGTCGCCCCCGCCGACCCGGTGCGCCCGACCCCGGCGGTCCGCGGGCCGTCGGTGCTCCTGGGCCGCCAGGGCGAGGACGACGGCGCCGAGGTGCGCCTGCCGCTGGACGCGCTGCCGCGGCACGCGTTCGTCGTCGGCACGCCCGGCTCGGGCAAGACGAACAGCACGCTGCACCTGTGCCGGCAGCTGTGGGAGCGGAAGCTCCCGTTCACGGTGTTCGAGCCGGTGAACGCCGAGCTCGACGACTACCGCTGGCTCGCGACGCTGCCCGGGTTCGACGAGCTGGTGGTCCTCACGGTCGGCGACGAGTCGGTGGCCCCGCTGCGGCTCAACCCCTTCGAGGTCCCCGACGGCGTCACCGTCGCCGCGCACGTCTCCGGCCTGCTCGCCTGCTTCGAGGCGGCGTTCGGGCTGTGGGACCCGCTGCCGTTCATCTACCGCCGCGCCATGACCCGCACCTACGCCGCCCGCGGCCAGCACGCGGGGCTGCGGGGCTCGCCTGCGCTGCGCGGCCGGTGGCCGATGCTGCAGGACTTCTGCGTGCAGCTCGCGGTCGTGGTCGAGGAGCTCGGCTACCGCGGGGACATCGGGCACAACATCGACGCCGCGAGCCGCCTGCGCGCGGAGTCGCTGGTCGAGGGCGTGTGCGGTCCGACGCTCGACTGCCGCACCTCGATCGACCCCGCCGTGCTGCTCGGGCGCCCGGTGGTCGTCGAGCTCGCCGCGGTCGGCGGCGACGCGAAGGAGCAGGCGCTGATCACCCTGCTGCTGATGAGCACGCTGCGGGCGCACTACCGCGCCCACCGCCGCGACGGCTCCCCGCAGCACGCGATGATCATCGAGGAGGCGCACCGCATCTTCCCGCGGGCGGCCCGGGGCGACGACGGCGGCGAGCGCGCCGACCCGCGCGGCCTCGCCGCCGAGCGGATCGCCCAGGGGCTGGCCGAGGACCGCAAGTACGGCGAGTCGTACGTGTTCGTCGACCAGCAGGTCGACAAGGTCGCCGCCGACGCCTACAAGATCACCAACCTGAAGGTCCTGCACCGGACGTCGTCCGCCGAGGACCGGCGCCTGCTCGGCGAGACGATGTCGATGCACGAGGACCAGGTCGAGGCGGCGGCGTCGTTGGCACCGTTCCGAGCGGTGGTCTCGCACAACGGGCTCGACCGCGCGGTCACGGTGACGGTGCCCGACGTGCGCGGGCTCGACGCCGAGGCCCGCGGCCTCCCGGAGGCCCCGCTCGCCGACGACGCGGAGCTGCGCCGCCGCCACGACGAGCTGCGGGCGGCGGTGCCGGCGGTCGAGGAGGCGATGGCGCCGTACACCGAGTGCCGCGGGTGCCGGAGCCGCTGCCGCTTCCGCACGCAGGCCGCGTCGGTGGCCGCGGTCGACCCCGTCGGGTTCGGCGAGCTCAAGCTGGCCGGGGCGTCGGCCGCGGACGCCGCGGGTGCCGTCCGGGCGGTGGCGGCGCGGAACCCGTTGGGCGAGGACGACGCGACGTCCCCGGCGGCGGAGGTCGACTACGCGACCTGCCTGTTCCTGCACCTCTACCGCCGCCGCTTCCCGCCGAAGGGGTGGTCACCCCGCCAGCCCGAGCGCGCCGCCCAGTGGTGCGACGCGGTCCGCACGGCCCTGGAGGCGAGCCGGTGAGCGACAGGAACCCGGAGCGCGACGACCCCGTCGACGACGGGGCGCAGGCGCCGGTCGAGCAGCCCGACGACGACGGCGGCGCACCGCCGCCCGAGCCGGCGAACGAGGCCGCGGACCCGGAGCCGGCGCAGCAGGCCGAGGTCCCGGGGCCGGCGCAGCAGGCCGAGGTCCCGGGGCCGGCGCAGGAGGCGGAGGTGGCCGAGCCCGCGCAGCAGGCCGGGGCGGCCGAGGTGACGGAGCCGCCCGACCCCGAGGGCGGGGCGCCCGTGCCCGGCGAGAAGTCGGAGAGCGCGGTCGAGGCGACGGCGGGGAAGCCGGGCGAGGTCGCCGAGGAGCCGGACGGGGACGGCGGCGCGCCCCCGCCAGCGGAGCAGCTGACGCCCGGCGCGGACAAGGTCGACACCGACGGGAAGGTCGACACCGGCGGCGCCGACGGTGACGACGGCCGGGAGCTCCCGGCCGCGGACCAGGACAGCGGCGGAGACCGGCCCGGAGACGTCGGCGTCGTCCACGCGTACCTGCCGCCGAGCGGCGACGAGGTCGACCCGCCCCACGCCGTCGACGGCATCGACTATCCGGCCTACCAGGACGACAACCTCGGGCGGCACGCCTGGCGGGACACCAAGGCCGTCGAACGCGGAGACCCGGTCCCGCACCGCAGTGAGGAGGACGTCGCCGAGCTCGGCCGGCTCTCCCGCGACCTCCGCACCGCCCCGCCTCCCGACCAGACGCTCTTCCGGGGGGAGCGACTCGAGGAGTCGGCCGTCGGCGACTGGAAGTCCGCGGCGGAGCAGCGCGACGACCCGTCGAGGAGCGGCGAGCCCCTCGGTCCCACCGAGAATCTGGACGTGCGGTCGACCTCCACCGACGGTTCGGTCGCGAGCGCGTACGCCGAGGAGCGTCGGCCGGGTGCACCGCCGCATGCCGCGGACGGGACGGTGCTCCCCGAGGCCGGTGCGTCGCAGCGTCACGGCCAGGCGCCCCGCCCCGGGGACGGCGTGGCCGCCTTCGAGACCTCGCCCGGAGAGGACCTGGCCGCCCGGCGCGTCTCCCCCGAGGAGCCCGTACCCGGCTACGAGACCATCGCCCCGGGCCTCGAACCCGGCGCGATCGCCCGGGAGGCGGAGGCCCGTCCGGAGAACGCCGAGGCGCTGGGCCGCCTGGCCGCGACGATCGGCGACGACGGGCGACCGGGCGCCGCGCACCGGGAGGGCGGACGCCGCGAGGTCATGAACGAACGCATCGTGTCGGGCGACTACGAGATGGTCGGGCTGCTGGACACCCGGCCCGACTCGCCGTGCGACATCGGAGACACCGGCGTGTTCCGGGTCCCCACGCGCGGGCCGGGGCCGGGCGAGATCGAGTTCCGCCCACCACCCCCTGGCGTCTACGTCGCCTGGCGCCCCGTCAAGGAGCGCCCAGCCCCTCGCTGAGGTGTGAGCGCTTCCCCGTGCCCCGGCACGGGCGAGCGCGCACGAGCGCGGAGCGCCAAGCTGGACTCGTGAGCACCCGGCTCCCCGCCCCCGACCGGTTCGACCGCCGGCTCGTCCCGCCGATGGTGCTCGGCGCCGTGCTCAACCCGATCAATTCGTCGATGATCGCCGTCGCGCTGGTGCCGATCGGGGTCGCGCTGGGCGCCCCGGCCGCGCAGACCGCGTGGCTGGTCTCCGGGCTGTACCTGGCGACGGCGATCGGTCAGCCGGTGGTCGGGCGCCTCGTCGACCTCTACGGGCCGCGCCGGCTCTTCCTCGCCGGCGCGGTGCTCGTCGGCGTCGGCGGGCTGGTCGGCGCGCTCGCCCCGTCGATCGGTGTCCTGGTGCTCGCGCGCGTGCTCATCGGCCTCGGCACGTGCTCCGGCTATCCGGCGGCGATGACCCTCATCCGCGGCGAGGCCGGGCGCACCGGGCGCGACAGCCCCGCCACCGTGCTCACGGTCCTCGCCGTCTCCACGCAGACCGTCGCCGTCATCGGGCCGACGCTCGGCGGGTTCCTCATCGGCCTCGGCGGGTGGCGCGCGACCTTCACCGTCAACGTGCCCCTCGCGCTCGCCTGCCTCGTGCTCGGCGCCCTGTACCTGCCGCGCGCCGCGCCGTCGGGGCGCCACCGGGCCGGCGACGTCCTGAGCGCCGTCGACCCCGTCGGCATCGCGCTGTTCGTGGCCACCCTCGTCACCCTGCTGCTGTTCCTGACCCACCTGCGCGCCGACCTCTGGTGGCTGCCGGTGCTCGCCGCCCTCGCCGGCGCCGGGCTGGTGGCGTGGGAGCTGCGCGTCCCCGAGCCGTTCCTCGATCTGCGCCTGCTCGGCGGCAACCTCCCGCTGCTCGCCACGTACGCGCGCTCCCTGCTGGCCGCGGTCACGTCGTACGCGCTGCTCTACGGCTACACCCAGTGGCTCGAGCAGGGGCGGGGGCTCTCGCCCCAGGTCGCGGGGCTCGTGCTGCTGCCGGTGTTCGCGGCGGGGCTGGTCGTCTCGACGATCACGGGCCGGCGCGAGGAGATCCGCGGCAAGCTCGTCGTCGGCGCGATCGGGCAGGTCGTGCTCGCCGGGCTGCTGCTGCTCGTCGGGCCGCAGAGCGCTCTGTGGTTCCTCCTGCTGCTCGGCGTCGTCGCCGGGGTACCGCAGGGCCTGAACAACCTCGCCAACCAGAACGCCGTCTACCGGCAGGCCGACGAGGCGCGCCTGGGGTCGTCGGCGGGGCTGATGCGGACGTTCTTCTACCTCGGCGCGATCACCGCGTCGGCCGCCAACGGCATCGTCTTCCGCGACGGCGCCACCACGGCCGGGATGCACGAGCTGGCCCTCGTCATGCTGGCCGCGGCCGTGCTGTTCCTGGTGCTCACGCTCGCCGACCGCTCCCTGCGCCGCGCCGCTCCCCGCGGGACGCCCCAGCCGGTGTGAGGTCGTCGTCGGTGGTGGCGCGGGCCCCGGGGATGCCGTCGCGGCGGTCGCGGTGGGACTCGATCCGCAGGATCTGGTGGTGCGCCCGCTGGACCAGGTCGGGCTCGGCGCGGTCCAGCGCTGAGGTCAGCCAGCGCAGCGCGCCGCCGTCCCAGCGGCCGGGCTCGGGGGTGTGCGCCGCCGAGCGCTCGGCCAGCGTGACGCCGAGGCGGTAGAGCGCCTCGGGCTCGAGGTCGTCGGGCGGCACCTGGGTGGCCAGCCACAGGGCCACCTGGTCGTCGCCGCGGGCCAGGGCGACGCGCGCGACGCGGGCGCGCTCGTCGGGGGCGAGGTGGCCCCACAGCTCGCGGGCGAACGCCTCCGGCACCGCCCAGCCGGCCGGGTCGCGGTCGGCGAGGTGGGAGAACAGCCGGTCGGCGGCGAGGTGCCCGCGCTGTCCACGCCGCGCGGCCCGCAGCAGCCGCAGGCCGCCGTGGTCGCCCCGCAGTAGCTCGCGCACGGTCCGGCGCAGGTCGTCCGGCGCGAGCCGCGGCACCTGCAACGCGTCGAGGTGCACGGGCGCGAGGTCGGTGAGCAGCTGCGGGCTCAGCGGGGTGCCGACGCCGAGCCGCTCCCAGTCGACCACCGTGCGCAGCAGCCCCAGCGGCGCCAGCGAAGACCAGCCGACGGGGTCGAGCACCGCGCGCGCCCGGGTCACGGGACGCACGCGCTCGCCGATCGGGCCCTCGTCGTCGGCCGGGACCTCGATCAGCGCGCCCTCGAGCACCGCCCGCGTCGCCGGGGCGAGGTGCGCGCCCAGGAACGTGCGCCGGGTCGTGAGCACCAGCCGCACGTCGGCGGCGAGCGCCGCGACGGCGTCCGCGCCGACCTGGTCGAGCAGCGCGGGCGGGGCGTCGTCGGCGAACACCACGACCGGGCCCGAGCGCTCGACGGCCTCGCGGGCGCGGCGCAGGACGGCGCGCAGGTCGGCGGTGTGCGGGTCGGTGATCGGCACGAGCACCCGGTCGCCGAGCATGCGGCGCAGCGCCCGGTGCACGGCGCGCGAGGTGCCGGCGAGGCGGTCGCCGGTGACGACCACCAGCGGGCGCTCGACCCCGAACGCGTGCTCGAGGTCGACGTCCACCGGGCGGGCCGCGTACGGCGCCCCGGCGTCCGGGTCGTGCACCCCGAGGTCGTCCGGACCCGTCGTCGCGATCCGCCGGACCCGTCCGGTGGGCGCCCCTCGCCCGCTCAGCCCGAATGCCACCCACGGAGTGTCAGGTCAGGCCCCCCGACACGCCAGATCGAGATCGTCCCGTTCACCCGATCGCCGTCGGCTCCCGGACGGTGAGGCGACCCGAAGCGTGTCTTCAGGACACGGTCACCGTCTTCCGCTCCCCCGTCCGACCCTGCCACGATGCGCCATCCGGCCCCGGGGGGAGGCGCCGATGGACCTCGACGACCTCGACGTGCTGCTCGAGGACGCCCACGACGTGCTGCGGGTGGAGACGCTCGACGCGTACGCGGTGCGTGCCGACGTCGGTGACGTCGACCGCTACCTGCGCGGCGACCCGCCCGCCTCCGCCGCCCAGCCCGCGTGGGTCGAGGCGGTCGGGGACGCCGTGGCCCGCGGCCTCCGGCGACGCCGGCTGCGCCTCGTGCCACGCCCGGTGCCGTACTACGTGCGGTTCTCCTGCGCGTGGCGCTACACCGCGACGACCGCGCGCGGCGAGGAGGTCGCCGTGCTCGACCAGCGCCGGGACCCCCCCGCGTTCGCCTGGGCGCGCTCGCTCGGCGACCTCTACCGCGTCGACGACCGCACGGTCTTCCTCGAGCACGACGCGCTCGGCCGCCTCGTGCGCGCCTTCGAGCCCGCCACGGACGCCGACGCGACGACGTGGCTCCCGCTCGCCGACCAGTGGCAGGTCGCCGAGCCGTTCACGCCGTGGTGGGCGGCGGAGTCCGCGCGGTAGCTACTCGTCCTCGGCGCGGAAGTCGTCGGGCGTCGCCTCGGCGAGCTCGCGGCGCAGCCGCTCGACCTCGGTCTCGACGTCCGCCTCCGCCGGGACGGCCGCCTCGTCGGGCGCGTCCTCGGGGCCGCCGACGGTGGCGACGGCGCCGGCGGGCAGCGCCGCCTCGGCGAGGACGTCCTCCGCGGCGTCGATCGGGCAGCCCTGGTGCACGGCCAGCGTGACCGCGTCGCTGGCGCGCGCCGACACGGTGCGGGCACTCCCGTCGGCGGTCGTCAGGTCGAGCTCGGCGTGGAACTGGCCGGCGACCAGCGCGGTGAGCCGCACGCGCTCCAGCTGCGCGCCGAACGCCTCGACGGCGTCGAGCAGCAGGCGGTGGGTCAGCGGGCGGGGCAGCGTCGCGGCGACCTCGGCGGCCGCGAGCGCCGTGGCCTCGGGCGCGCCGATCCAGATCGCGAGATAGCGCCGCGAGCCGACGCGCTCGCGCAGCAGCAGGATCGGGTCCTCGCTGCCCTGCTCCTGACCGACCCCGGCGACCTCGACCTCAGCCATGTCCCCATCCTGCGCCGAGGACGTGGATCGGTCGACCCGGACCCCCTCGCGCCCGGTCAGCGGGCGCCGGCGATCCCGGTGGCGAGCCGGGTGACCCCGGTGCGGGTGACCTCCACGGCGGCGATGCAGGCACCGGGATCGGCGGGCGCGACCCCGGCCGGGCACCCGGCGCGCAGGAAGCGTTCGTGGCCGGCCTCGACGGCGGCCGCGGGGTCGGTGATCTCGGGGTTCGCGGGGCGCGCCCCGGCCGCGGCGGTGGCGACGTTGCGGACCTCCTCCTCCCAGCGACCGCACACCGTCCACTGCGTCGCGAGGTCCCGCGACGTGTAGCAGGGGTCCTGCTGGACCAGCCCGAGCTTGGCGCGGGCGGCCTCCAGCGACCCGTTCGGACGGGCGGGGGGCGCCGACGTGCCCTCGGTGTACGCGGTCGAGCAGGCGCCGAGCCCGCTGAGCAGGACCGCCACCAGGACGCCGACCAGCCGGAGCCGTGCCCTGCGCGCGCCGGGCTCCGCTGCGTCCACGGCGTCACCGTCGCAGGGGCGCCGAGCCCCCGCCACCGGGGACGGTCAGCGCCGACGTGGCAGGACGAGCCCGACGGCCACGAGCACCAGCAGCACCGAGAGCAGGTCGGCGGTGACGATCGCGTGGGTGCGCGAAAGCACGAGCAGCTTCGGCCCCTCGACCGCCTTGTTCAGCGGCAGCCACGCCACCGCGGCCACCACCAGCAGTCCGGCCCAGGTCCAGCGGCGTCGTCGGGTCACCGCGACGACATGCCCGCTCCGGGCCCGCCCGACGCGCCTCGGGCACGCTGGCCCCGTGGACCGGGACGTCGTCGTGACGACGAGCAAGTCGCCGTCCGACGCCCTGCGCGACCGGGCGCACCGGCTCGCCGGGCGGTGGGACCTGCCCGTCGTCGAGCGCCACCGCGGCTCGGTGGCCACGGCCCGGGGCGCGGCGGCGACCGCGCTGGTGTGCACCGAGGAGGGGCTGGTCGCCGAGACCGCGCGCGGGCGCCTCGCCTTCCACCAGGGCACCGCGGCCAAGCGACTGCGCGCGCTGCGCCACGGCGGCACCGATCCGCTGATCCGGGCCGGCGAGCTGCGCCCCGGCGACCGGGTCCTCGACGCGACCCTCGGCCTCGGGCGCGACGCCCTCGTCGCGGCGTGGGCGCTCGGGGCCGAGGGCGAGGTCCTCGGCGTCGAGGCCGACCTCGTGCTCGCCGTCCTCGCCGACGACGGGTTCGCGGGGCCGGTGCCGCGCCCCGGGTCGGCGCCCGTGCGGGTGCGGCACGGCGACAGCCGGCAGGTGCTCGGCGCGCTGGCCGCCGCCGGCGAGCGCGTCGACGTCGTCCTGCTCGACCCCATGTTCACCGACCCACGGGCCAGCGACCACGGCTTCGCCCTCGCCCGCGACCACACGGTGCCGACGCCGCTCACGCCGGACTGGGTCGAGCTCGCGCGCGCCGTGGCCCGCCGGTGCGTGGTGGTCACCGCCGAGCGGGCGCGGCCGTGGTTCCCCGACGTCGGGCTCGAGCGACTGGGGGGCACGCGCTCGGGTCGGTGGTTCCGGGCGGCCGCTCAGGACGCGGGGTAGTCCGTGGGTCCCCCGAGGTGCTCGACGGCGTCGACCTCGGCCAGGCGGCGGTGCAGCGTCTCGCGGACCGACGCGAACGCCGCGGCCCCGAGCGGCAGGCGCAGCGGCGGGTCGTCGAGGTCGACGAGGCCCACGACGGCCCGGGCGGCGCGCTCGGGGTCGCCCGGCTGCGTGCCGTGCAGCGCCGCGAACCGCGCGCGGGAGTCGCCGAGCACCTCGTCGTAGGCCGCCATCGGCTCGGCGCGCGCCGGCGAGCGACCGGCGAAGTCGGTGCGGAACGGGCCGGGCTCGACCATCGTCACCGCGATGCCCAGCGGCGCGACCTCGGCCGCGAGCCCCTCGGACATGCCCTCCAGCGCGAACTTCGTCGCCGAGTACACCGAGCCCCCGAGCGCGGAGCGCACCCCCGCGAGCGACGACATCTGGATCACGTGGCCCGAGCCCTGCGCGCGCATCACGGGCAGCGCCGCGCGCGTCACGGCGAAGGCGCCGAACACGTTGACCTCGAACTGCTCGCGGACCTGCGCGTCGGTGAACTCCTCGAACGCCCCGCGGCTGCCGTACCCGGCGTTGTTGACCACGACGTCGATCCGGCCGAACTCGCGGACCGCGAGGTCGACCGCCGCGCGCACCGCGTCCGGGTCGGTGACGTCGAGCGGGGCGGCGCGCACGCGATCGGGGGCGGACGCGACGAGCTCGGCGACGTCGTCGACGCGCCGCGCCGTGGCGACGAGCCGGTCGCCCCGGGCCAGCACGGCCTCGGCGATCGCGCGGCCGAACCCCGTGCTCGTGCCGGTGACCAGCCAGACCCGTGACACCCGCCCACCTCCTGTGCGACAGGTCCAACGTACGGGTGCGCCGGGTCAGCCCATCCGCACGACCTCGGACGTCCCGAAGCGCTGCGCGACGAGGTGCTTCACCCCGCGCGGGAAGTCCTGCTCGGCCGCGACGTGCGCGGCGGCGAGGTCCCGCTGGGCGCCGGCATCCCCGGCGAAGGCCGCGACGCAGCGCTCCGGCTCGGAGTTGGCGAGCGCGAGGATCGCCCCGGCGCCCCCGAGCAGGCCGGTCTGGAGCAGCAGCGCCGAGGAGCCGGTCCACACCGGGCCGCCGTAGGCGTCGAGGGTGGCGAGCAGGCGGGTGGGGTCGCCCGACGAGTCCTTGACCCCGGCGACCGGCAGGGTCGGCAGGATCTCCAGCGGGATGCCGGGCGGGGCGACGGCCGGGAAGTGGTAGGCGAGGACCGGCACGTCACCGGCGGCGTCGGCCACCGCCCGGTAGTAGCCGGTGGGGTCGGCGAGGCCGCGGGGCGAGCGGGCGATCACGGCGTCGACGCCGGTGTCGCGCGCGGACGCGGTGAGCCGGGCCGCCTGGTGCGCCGACGACGCGCCGGTGCCCCCGACCACCACGGTGTCGGGCACCGCGGCGCGCACCGAGGCGAACAGCCGCAGGCGCTCGTCGTCGTCGAGCGCGTCGGCCTCGCCGGTGGTGCCGGCGGCGACGATCGCGGTGGCGCCGAGCTCGACGAGCTGCGCGGCGAGCTTCCCGGTGGCGTCGTGGTCGATCTGGCGGGTGTCGTCGAACAGGGTCACCAGGGCGACGCCGACGCCGGTGAAGACGGGCTCGGTCACGGGTGTCCTCCTCGGGGGGTGCGGCCGGGCGCGGGGGACTCGACGCGATCACGACCATAGGTCGCACCGGGCGCCTGACCCCAGGGTGCGGCCGGTGGCGCCGCGCGGGGCGGTGCCGGCGGGCGACGGGACGGCCAGGCGATCACCACGGCCATCGCGAGGGCCACGAGCGCGAGCATGTCGGCCGTGGTGACCCCGTGCCGGGACGTGAGCTCGAGCAGGACGCGGCCCTCGACGGGCTTGTTGATCCGTACCCAGATCACCGCCGCGACGACGAGCAGGGCCGCCAGCAGGAGACGACGCGCCGAGAACACCATGCAGTGGAGACGTCTGCGGGTCGCCGAACGTTCCCGTCAGTGTTCGAGCACCAGGCGGAGCAGGAGGACGAACAGCCCGAGGACGCCGGCGGCGGCCCCACCGACGAGCGTGCCCAGGGCCTTCCCGCGCGCCCGCCACCCCCCGACCGCCCCGAGCAGGACGAGGAACGCGAGCCCCAGCCACAGGACCGCGTCGACCGCACCCTCGGGGTCGTAGAGCCCGGTGACGCCCCCGACCACGACGACGAGCAGCGGGAGGACGGCGAGCAGGAGGTACTGCGCCGCGTGGCCCCGCAGGCGCCGCAGCTCCGCCCGCGTCGGCGGCGGCACGTCCTGGCGCGCCCGGCGGGCGAGCACCACGGCGAACAGGCGGGCGGCGAACGTCGCCACCATCGACCCCACGACGATCTGGCCGGCGGCGACGAAGTCCTCGACGCCGTCGTCGAGGGCGACCACCAGCACGGTCATCAGCACGACCGTGCCCTCGACCCCGATCTCGAGGTCGAGGCGCAGCCGCCCCCACCGCACGGCGGGCTCCTCGTTCACGGGGCGCCATGTTCCCCGTGCCGGGGCGGCGGACGCGGTCGGGGGCCCGACCGGGTGACGCCGGGTCAGGCCGGGGCGATGAAGCGCGCTGCCTGCGCCGCGACACTGCGCTGCACGGCCGCCGCGCTCTGGATGTGCTGCACCTGGGGGCCCAGCCGCCGGACGAGCTCGCACGCCCGCGCCGCCAGTGCCGAATCGGTGGCTTGCTGCATCGGGTGCAGCACCCGGTACGCCGCGACCGGGTCACCGAGGCGGCTCAGGACCTGCCCGAGACGGACCGCGCCCAGCTCGCCGAGCCGCCCCTCGGCGCGCCGCAGTGCCTCGAAGCAGCGCCGGGCGGTCTGCAGGTCGCCGCGCCGGAGCGCTGCCTCCCCGCGGGCGGCGAGCAGCCGCGCCTGGAGCTGGGGGTCGCGCTGGCCGAAGTGGAACCCGTCCACCAGGTCCGCCGCCGCGGCCTCGGCGGCGTCCCAGTCCTCCCGGGACAGCTCGAGCTCCGCCAGCAGGACGGCCGCCTCGTGGCCAGCCGGTCCGCCGCCGCGCTTCGCCCGGCGGAAGGCCGCGGCCGCCCCGTCCGCGTCCCCGTCGTGGTTCCTCAGCTCGCCGAGCTCGACGAGCGCCCGGGTGCGGACGTCCCCCTCTGCGACCCACTCGAGGAGCCCGAGGAGCAGCTCGATCGCGCGGGCACGCCGGTCGCGCCGGCGCGCGAGGCGGGCCAGCTCGAGGATCGCCGACGCCGCGACCTCGCGGTCGCGCGCGGTGGCGGCCTGGTCCAGGTACGGCTCGGCGTCGTCGTCCCGACCGAGCCCGACCAGGACCTCGCCCGCCCTCAGCGCCGCGGTCGCCGCGCGCTCGAGGTCGTCGCCCCGGGCGGCGCGCTCGAACCAGCCCAGCGCCTCCTCCCGCTCCG
Source organism: Actinomycetospora sp. CA-101289 (assembly GCF_050955895.1). Classification (NCBI taxonomy): domain Bacteria; kingdom Bacillati; phylum Actinomycetota; class Actinomycetes; order Pseudonocardiales; family Pseudonocardiaceae; genus Actinomycetospora; species Actinomycetospora sp. CA-101289. Next base: position 5,013,676 of record NZ_CP192093.1, read on the forward strand.
CCGGGGTCGGGCGGGCCGCGAGCAACATGGCCCCGAGCGTGCTCTGCGCCTGCTGACGGTCCTCGACCTCAAGGAGGTGGCGGCGCGCCGCGACGTGATCGCGCCTGCCGTGCTCGAGGTGGCCGAGGGCCTCGTGCGCGTCGCGGAGGAGGTCGCCCTCCGCCCGCGCGACCACCGACCGCAGCCAGGACGCCGCCCGGTCCTCCCGCCGCGCCGACAGCGTCGCGGACCGCGGCGGCGGGGTGAGGAGCCCGCGGCCGACGAGGAGGGCGGCGGTGGGCTCGAGGCCCTGGGGCCTCAGGTCGGCGCAGAGCACCAGCGCGGACTCCACGTCGCCACGGACCAGGGCGACGCGGGCGAGGCGGTAGCGCTCGGCGTGGTCGCACCGCTTTGCCAGCGCCCGGGCTAGCGCCCCGGGCACCGCCCACCCGGCCGGCGCCGGCTCGGTGTCGGCGAGGTGGGAGAAGACGCGGTCGGGCACGAGGTGCGCCTCGCCCCGGCGGCGGGTGCGGCGCCAGCACCGCATCCCGCCGAGGTCGCGTCGCCACCCGTCCCGGGCAGCCCGGTGCACCTCCGCCGCGGAGGGCGTCGGGACGCCCAGCGCCGCGGTGTAGATCGGCGCGATCGCCGTGAGGACCTCCGGGGTCAGCGCCGTCGTGACCCCGAGGCGCTCCCAGTCGACGATGGCGCGCAGCAGCGCCAGCGGCAGCAGCGAGCTCCACCCCACGGGGTCGAGGACGGCGCGGGCCCGGCCGAGCGGGCGGACGCGCTCGCCGAAGGGACGCCCGTCGCTCGCGGCCGGCACCTCGACCGTCGCCTCGCGGAGCCGCGCACGCGTCTCCTCGGCCGCGAACGCTCCGAGGAACGAGCGGCGGCTGGTGAGCAGGAGCCGGACGTCGCCGCCGAGCAGCGCGCACGTCTCGTCGGTGACCTGGTCGAGGAGGGCGGGCGGGGCGTCGTCGACGACCACGACGACCGGGCCGGAGCGACCGGCGATCCGCCCGGCGAGGCGCAGGGCGTCGGCGAGGTCGACGGTGTGGGGCTCCCGGAGCGGCAGCACCCACCGGTCGCCGAGCATCCGCCGCGCCGCGCGGTGCAGGGTGCGCGACGACCCGGCGAGGCGGTCCCCGGTGACCAGCAATAGCGGGCGGTCGGACCCCACCGCGGCCTCCACCGCCGCGTCGACGTCGCGCGGCACGTACTCCCCCGCGGCCCCGTCGTCGCGGACCCCGAAGACGTCCGGTCCGCAGTCGGCGATCCGGCGGCGGCGACGCCACGACTGGGACTCCACCGCGAACCGCAGGTCCGTCAACCCCCACCCCATCGACGCAGTGTCATCACTGCGCGCCGATCGGGCCATCGCCGGCCGTCGCCGTCACCCGGTTGCGGCGTCAGCTCCCTCCATCGCCAGCACGTCCCGGATGCCCTGGTCGATGAACGCCGTGTCCTCCGGGTTGTCCCCGCCGCCCGCGAAGTGGCCCCACACCCCGGGGATCACGCGCACCTCGCCCCGCGGGATGTGCTGCGACGACCAGTGCTCGTCCTCGGGCGGGAAGTAGAGATCCTTCTCCGCCGGCATCGAGAGCAACGGGCAGCGGATGGAGTTGAGCGCCGCGACGGTGTCCCCGTCGAAACCGGGGGTCTGCCCGACGTCGCCGTGCGACCACGTCCACGCCATGGCGAGCAGGTTGTTGGGGTCCCGCTCATCGAGCCAGAACCCCTCCCAGAAGTCGACGAGGAAGTCCTCCAGCGAGCTGGCCCCGAGTCGGCGCCACTCCTCCTGCCAGTAGAACGCCTGCGAGAACCCCCAGCCGGCGTAGACCCGGGCGAACGCCCGCAGACCCTTCGTCGGCCAGGCGTCGTCGCGGTACCAGCCCTCGGCGAAGGCCGCGTCGGCGCGCAGGGCCGAGGTGATCGACTCGAGGAACACCCGGCTGCGGGCTGGTGACCGCGGACCCGCAGAACGGCACGGCCCGCTGCACCATCTCCGGGTGGCTCACCGCCCACTGGTAGGTCTGGCCCGCGCCCATCGACCACCCCGTGACCAGGGCGAGCGTCTCGATCCCGAAGTGCTCGGTGACCAGCTGGTGCTGGCACTCCACCTGGTCCCAGAACGTCACGTGCGGGAAGCGCGCGCGGTCGTAGGGGGGCGGGGTGTTGCTGGGCGAGCTGGAGAGCCCGTTGCCGAGCATGTTGGGCACGATGACGAACCACTCGTCGGGGTTCAGCGCCTTGTCCGTGCCGATGAGCCACTCGTTGTCGGTGTGCCGCCCGGAGTACCAGGTCGGGTAGACGATCGCGTTGCTCTTGTCGGCGTTGAGCGTCCCGTAGGTCTGGTAGGCGAGTTGCGCGCCGCGAAGCGTCGCCCCGTGCTGCAGGACGACGTCGCCGAGGTCGAAGAGTGCGTGGTCTGTCGGTGCGGGCATGGACTGCTCCTCCTGTGTGGCGCTCCGCGCCACGTGAGCAGGAAATGGTGCTCGAGCACCAATTTCTGCTCACGTGCGCGAAGCGCACCCCGTCAGCTCGCCGTCGCGCACTGGCCGCGGTCGACGAGCGTCGGGCCGTCGCCGTTCGGGCGGATGTCGACGTCGAAGATGCCGGTGGGCAGGTAGAGCGAGCAGCAGGCGTTGGGGATGTCGACGATGCCGCTGATGCGTCCCTCGATCGGCGCCGCGCACAGGATCAGGTACGCCTGCTCACCGGTGTAGCCGAACTGCTTGAGGTACTCGATGGCGTTGAGGCAGGCGCGCTTGTAGGCGATCGTCGCGTTCATGTAGTGCTGGTCGCCGGCCTCGTCGACCGAGATGCCGATGAACGAGACGAACTCGGTGTAGCGCGGCTCGTGGCGTCCCGGCTGGAAGATCGGGGTGTCGGTCTTGTACTTGTTCACGCCGTCCTTGATGAGGTCGACGTGGACGTCGGCGTAGCCGCCCATCTCCATGGCGCCGCAGAAGCTGATCTCGCCGTCACCCTGGGCGAAGTGCAGGTCGCCGATCGAGAACTTCGCGCCCGGCACGTACACGGGGTAGAAGACGCGGGAGCCGATCGACAGGTTCTTGATGTCGACGTTGCCGCCGTGCTCGCGCGGGGGCACGGTGCGCGCGGCCTCGCGGGCGGCGCTCTCCAGGTCGGATCCGCCCATCGTCCCGAGCAGCGCGTGGTTCGGCAGGGGCGGCAGCGCCAGCGGCGGCACCCGGTCCGGGTCCGTGTCGATCAGCGCCTGCTCGCGGCGGTTCCAGCGGGCGAGCAGGTCGGCGTCGGGCGCGCACCCCGCGAGCCCGGCGTGGACGTTGGACGCGACGCGGACGCCGGGCAGGTGCCGCGACGTGGCGTACATGCCGCGGAAGTCCCAGATGACCTTGCCGGCGTGCGGGAAGTGGTCGGTGAGGAAGCCGCCGCCGTTGTTGATGTCGAAGATGCCGGTGTAGCCCCAGCCCTCGCCGGGCTCGTCGCCCACCGACGCCGCACCCGAGCGCGCGGGGCCCAGGTCGAGATAGTCGACGACGAGCAGGTCGCCCGGCTCGGCGCCCTCGACGTGGATCGGGCCCGAGAGCATGTGGTTGTGGTCGAGGACCATGTCGCGGATGTCGTTGGCCGAGTCGTCGTTGCGGACCTGGCCGTCGGTCCAGTCCTTGCACTCGATGCGGAACACGTCGCCGGGGCGCACCGACGCGGCGGCGGGGATGTCCGGGTGCCACCGGTTGTGCCCGGGGACCTCCTGGTCACGCATCGACTTGGACTGGTCCACGCGGAACACGGTCTCGGGCATGGTCACTCTCCTCGACTCTGGAAACGTTCTCACATGAGAGGGCTTCCCGGTCCCCGGGTCAAGGGGCGAGCGCCGGGAGGGTCGTGAGCACGTCGAAGTCGACGCCGTCGGCGACCGCCAGGTGCACGGGCTGGTGGGCGTGGCGCCCGCGGAACTCGACGGTGCCCCGGGGTCCCTCGTAGGCCGTGCCGTCGGCGACCGCGTCCCACGCCTCGAGACGGTCGGAGTCGGCCCGCGCCGCCAGCGCGGCGAGGGTGTGCAGGCCCTCGTAGCAGCTCTCGGCGGCGTTGGAGAGCGCCGGCGCCCCGGCCCCGTGCAGGTGGACGTAGTTGCCGAGCAGGTCGATCGCGCCGGCGGTGGCCATCGAGCGGAAGTAGGACGAGGCGACGAACAGGTTCGCCGTGGCGTCCGCGCCGCTGGCCAGGAGCATGTTCTCCTCCATCAGCGGGCTGAAGCGCACGAGGCGGTCGTCGAGGCCGCGCCGGGCGAACTCGCGGTTGACGTCCACGGCGTCCTGCCCGACGAGCAGCATCAGCACGCCGTCGCACGCGGCGCGCTCGACGCGGTCCACCAGCCGGGGGAGGTCGATCGCGCCGAGGGCGACGAAGGCCTCGTCGACGACGTCGAGCCCGAGCCGGCGGGCGAAGCCGCGCACGGCACGCGCGGAGAGGTGCGGCCAGACGTAGTCGTCGCCGACCACGAACCACCGCCGCACCCCGAGCTCGTCGCGCAGCCAGCGCAGCGCGGGCGCGATCTGGACGTCCGGCGTCTCGCCACCGCAGTAGACGCCGCGGCGGGTCTCGCCGCCCTCGTAGAGCGACGGGTAGGCGTAGGGGACCCGGCCGGCCACGACGGGCACGAGCGCCTCGCGCACCGACGAGATGTGCCAGCCGCTGACGGCCTGCACCGCGCCGGTGTCGACGCGGCGCCGGACCGCCTCGGCGACCCGCGCCGGCTCGTCGCCCCCGTCGACGATCTCGGCGACCACCTCGCGACCGAGGACGCCGCCGGCCGCGTTCAACTCGTCGACCGCGAGCGCGACGACCGCCTCGCACGAGGGCGCGAACAACCCGGCCGGGCCCCGCAGCGGCACGACCATCGCCACGCGGTACTCGCCGCGCGGCGAGGCTCGTGGCGAAGACGACACCGAAAGGCCCCCGGGGTGTGGAGGTGGACTGGCGCCCTATGGTCACACCATCCGGGAATTTCTCAAAGGTGCCTGATGCCGGAGGAGGTGGGCCGCGTGGCGCAGGAACTGCCGCCGGACGGCGCACCGCTGACCGTGGTGCTCACGCAGGCGCTCGACGAGGTGTCGCGGCGGGTCGAGGAGGTCACCGCCGGCGAGGGCCTGGCGCTGGAGCAGTGGCTCGTCCTGCGCCGCCTGGCCGCGCACGGCGACCAGGCGATGCGCGACCTCGTCGCCGACACCCGCCTCAACGACTCCACGCTGACCCGCGTGGTCGACCGCCTGGCCGCCCTCGGCCTGGTCTACCGCGAGGCCGATCCGGTCGACCGGCGGCGCGTGCGGGTCACGCTCAGCGCCCGGGGCCGCGCGGTGCACCAGCGGCTCGCCCCGGCGGTGGCCGACGCCGAGCGCGACCTGACCGACGACCCCGCACTCCTCGCCGCCCTCGCCCGGCTGGCCCGCCCGCGCGCGGAGGCGTGATCCGGTCCTAGGGTCCGCGGGTGACCTGGTGGCACGGCGTGATCATCGCGATCGCCGGCGTCTGGGCCGGGACGATCAACACGGTGGTCGGGTCCGGAACGCTGGTGACGTTCCCGGTGCTCGTGGCCCTGGGCTACCCGCCGGTGACGGCGACGACGTCCAACGCGATCGGGCTGGTGCCGGGGTCGATCACCGGCGCCTACGGCTACCGCGCGGAGATCGCCGGGTCGGCGCGGCGGCTGGCGCGCTGGTCGGTGGCCTCCGCGCTCGGCGCGGTCGGCGGGACGGCCCTGCTGCTCTCGCTGCCCGAGGACGCGTTCGAGACGATCGTACCGTTCCTCGTCGGGCTCGCGCTGCTGCTGGTGGTGGTCCAGCCGCTGCTCACCCGCCGGCTCCAGGGGACGCGCGCCGACGCCCGCCCCCGCTGGTTGCTCATGCCGCTGATCTTCCTCATCGGCGTCTACGGCGGCTACTTCACCGCCGCGCAGGGGATCCTGCTCGTCGGCGTCATGGGGCTCCTGCTCGACGAGCCGCTGCAGCGCCTCAACGGCTACAAGAACGTGCTCGCGGCGGTGGTCAACGTGGTGGCCGGCGCGGTGTACGCAGTGGTCGCGCCGATCAGCTGGCCCGTGGTCGCGATCCTCGCGGTGAGCTCGACGATCGGCGGGCTGCTGGGCGCCCGGATCGGCCGGCGGCTCTCCCCCACCGTGCTGCGGGTCGTGATCGTGGTCGTCGGGCTGATCGCGATCGTGCGGCTGGTGCTGGAGTGAGGGCCGGAGCTCAGCCCGCGACCATCGGGTTGCCGAGCGTGCAGGGGTAGGGCGACGCGTTGCCGGAGGAACCGGCCTGGTTGACGACGAGGCGCAGGCGCGTGCCCCCCGAGACGTCCAGGTTCGTCAGCGTCACCGGCGTCTCCCTCGTCGCCGTCTGCAGCGATGCGATCGGACGGCCGTCGAGGAGCACCTGGAGCGTGCAGGTCGCCGGCGTGGGGTCGGAGTTGCCGAGCTCGCTGTACTCGTCGGCGACCCCGAACACCGTCGTGAAGCTGCGGTACTGCCGGTTGAGCAGGTAGTCGATCGCGTACGGGTCCGACTGGATGGGCGTCTGGACGTTGATGCTCAGCGGGTAGAAGGTCCCGTTGATCCCGAAGCCCTGCTTGAGCACCTCGAAGGACGAGCTGACCTCCTCCACCTGGCTGAGGTAGAGCGGCGGCACCCCGACCGGCGCGGCTGCGGTGGGCGCAGGGTCCGCGCTGCCCGGGGCTGCCGGCGCCGGTGCGGCGGTCACGGTGACCGTCGTCGGCGGCGCGGTGACGGTGCGGGCGGGGCCGTAGCGGTAGGTCAGGAACCCGCCGCCCACCATCGCGGTGATCACGAGCACGACGAGGCCGGTGGCGATGAGGCCCCAACGTCGGCGCCGCGGGGCGGGCGGTGACGGCCCGTCGTGGGGCGGCGGCAGCACCGGGGGCGCGGGGGTCGGCGCGGGCGCCGGACGGGGCGGCGCGGACCGCGGCGGGCCCGACACCGAGGGCGGCACCGACGTCGCCGCCCGCGTCGCGAGGGGGATGCGGCCGGTGGCGGCGTCGTCGTGGTGCGGGGCGCGCGGCACGGGCGGTCCCGACACCGAGGGCGCGGGACCCTGGGGCGGCAACGACCCCGCCCAGGTCTCGGTGGCGGGACGGCGCCCGGGCAGCGGGAGCGGGGTGTTGAGCGCGTGCCCGTCGGCGCGGGCGAGCTCGGCCGCGCGGCGCACGACGTCCTCGGCGCCGGGCCGGCGCACCGGGTCCTTGGCGGTCATCTCTTCGAGCAGGCCCTTCAGCTCAGGGGTGAGGTCGCCGCGGCGCAGCCCGGGCATCGGGTCGTTCTCGATGCGGCGCATCACCAACGCGGCCGCGACGTCGTCGCCCTCGCGGAAGGGCGGGCGGCCGGCGAGCAGCTGCCAGATCGTGGTGCCGAGCGACCAGACGTCGCTGCGGTCGGAGGGACGCTCGCCGCGGAGGATCTCCGGCGGCACGTGGTCGAGGGTGTAGCCGCCGATGCGCGAGCCCTGGCTCTCCAGCGTCAGGCGCGCGATGCCGAAGTCGGACAGGGCCGGCTGGCCGTAGGCGGTGAGCAGGACGTTGCCCGGCTTGACGTCGCAGTGCAGCACGCCGTGCGCGTGCGCGGTGGCCAGCGCGGACCCGACGGCGTGGAGCAGGGTCAGCGCCTGGCCCGCCTCGAGCGGCGTGGTCATCGACGCCAGCGAGCCGCCCGAGCACAGGTCCATCGCCAGCCACGGGCGTCCGCCGAACCAGCCGGCGTCGAGGATCGAGACGATGTGCGGGTGGCCCGCCAGCCCGCTCATCGCGGCGCGCTCGCGGGCGAAGCGGCGCTGCATCTCGGGGCCGACGACGTCGAGGTCGAGCACCTTGAGCGCCACCGCGCGCCCCGTGGAGTGCTGGCGCGCCTCGTGGACCGTCCCGGATCCGCCGCGGCCGAGCAGCCGCCCCGACGAGTAGCCGGGGGGCACCGCGCCGTGGGCGGGCGCGCCGAGCTGGGTCGTCACGACGGGGCCCCGATCCGGAGGGAGGCGAGCGGGTCGAGGCGCGCGATCTCGGCGCCGACCGTGCGGAGGAACAGCGTGTACGCGAAGAAGCCCTGCACGTGGGCGAGCCCGGCGGGGATGAAGCCGGCGTAGTAGCTGCGGCTCTGCGCCCAGCGGTCCATCCCGCCGACGCGCAGGGCGGTGCGGGCGCCGCGGGGCTGGACGCGGGCGCGGAAGTGGCAGTGCCCGCCGATGTGCAGCCCGAGCTCGCCGGGCCCCGCACCGGACACCTCGACGTGGTCGCCCTGCACCACGAACCAGTTGCCCCGCACCGCGGTGACGCGCCGCACGGCGTCGAGGACCACGTGCTGCGGCAGCGCGGTCTCGACGTCGAGGCACAGGCGCGCCCGACCGCCCGCGGTGGGCGGGACCATGAACGCGACCGACCGCGGGGGTGGCGGCGCCCCGGGGCCGGACCAGCCGGGACGGGTGCTCGTCGCCCCCGTCCGGCGGTTCTCGACGAGGCCCCACGCGACCCCGCCGACGAGCAGGGCGGGGATGACGACGATCCACGTCAGCGACGAGCTCGTGGTCGACAGGTCCTGCTGCCCGGACCACCCGATCCACAGCGCGACGAGCCCGCCGAGCACGAGCCCGCCCCGCCAGACCGCCGGGAGCGTCGGCGTGAAGGCCGCTGCGAAGGAGAGCAGCCCGACGAGGACGACGATGATCGTCGCCCCCGCGCTCGAGCCGGACGAGGACCCGGCCTCGTACCCCGAGGAAGACTGCCCCCCGATCGCGAGGACCAGGGCGGTGAGCACGACGAGCGCCGCTCCCCCGCCGATCACGCCCAGCCGCGGCAGCCGGGCCCAGCCCGTGCGGACGCTGTCCAGGGCGGCGAGCGCGCCCGGTCCGGCCCGCGCCACCACGGGCCGGGCGACGAGCGCGGTGCCCGCGGCGATCGCGTGCAGGATCAGCAGCGGCGCGAGGTACCCGCCGTCGTCCGCCAGGCCGACCGCCAGGAGGTCGACCAGCCACGACCCGGCGAGCACCCAGGCACCCAGCGCCTGGCCCCGTGCCAACAGCAGCGCGCACCAGACGCCCACCGCCGCGAGCACGCCGAACAGCAGCGCGCCGGTGGCGTACGACGGCGACGCGCGGCCGGCGGTCGAGCCCGTCGCCAGCGCGACGATCAGCGCCAGCGCGCACCCGCCCGTCCACCACCAGGTGAGGACGACCGGGGTCGGCGCGCCGGGCGCGCGCAGGACCGTGCCGTGGCGCGCGACGAGCACGAGCACCGCGGTGCCCACCGCGAGCACACCGGCGAGGACGCCGGGCGCGGACGAGTTCGACGAGGCCAGGCCGGCCGTGACCACGACGGCCGCGAGCGCCGACGCCGCAGCGAGGGCCGAGGCGCTGCGGCGGGCGACCACCGCGGCGACCCCGACGGCCCCGCCGGCGATCACGAGCACGGGCAGCATGAGCACGACGAGCGCGACGTGGTCGGAGTAACCGGAGGTGTTCAGGGAGAACGCGCCGAGGACGTCGACCACGAGGCAGAGCGCGAGCAGTGCGGCGGTGCCGGTGGCCGCCCAGCGCAGGGGCTCGGCGTGGGGCGGGGGCGCGGTCCGGGGTGGCGCGATCGGCGGGGCGACGAGCGTCCGGCGCGGGGGTGGTGCCGGCCGGCGCGGCGGCGGGATGCGGACGCGGACGGTGTCGGGGTCGGGGTCCCCGGCGTCGATCTCGGTGGTGACGGGCTCGGGCGCCCGGTGGCGCGCCGTGTCGGCGGTGGCGACGGGGCCGGTCGGGTCCGGGTCGTCGAACGCCTGCTCCACCGCCGCCGAGAGCGCGGACCGCTCGAGGCCGCAGGACCGGCAGAACCGGTCGGACGCCTGCGCCGTGCTGGCGCAGCGCGTGCAGGTCATCGTCGTCACGCCGTTCCCCCGTCCCCGACGGCACCCCGTGCCGTCGTCGAACGGTCGCTCGGCGAGGTACCGAGCGTTACGGCGTCCGCCCGTTCCGTGCCGACCCTGTCCGGTATGGGCGTGTGCGTCCGGCTCGGGGTCCGGCCGTCGGCGTCAGGACCCGTCGCAGATGTTGCGGTAGCCGTTCTCCGGCGGGAGCGAGGTCTCGCCCTGAGTCGGGAAGTACCAGCCGACGCTGCGGTAGCCGAGGCGTCCGTGGCACTCGCCGAGGTCGTAAGCGACGATCACCGCCGGGTACATCCGCGTGTCGCTGGCGTAGCCGTTCGGGGGGTACCAGCCGGCCGTGCCGCGACCGGTCGCCTGCGCTCCGCCCCACGAGTCCCACGTGATGCCGACGGCGTAGCTCGTCGGGTCGCCGTTGGCGTTGATCTCCACCGGGCGCGCAGAGCCGAAGCCGACGACTCCCGGCGCCCAGCTCGGGTCGCCGAGGACCGGCGTCGCCCCGCCCGGCACCGGGGTGTCGCGCAGACCCGTGCCGCTGCCCGCCGGCCGCAGCGCCGTGTGGGTGGCGGCCTCGCCGGAGTGCGACAGGCGCTTGGCGTAGCAGTCGTCGGGGCCGATGCCGGCGCTGTCGCACCACGCGTTGGCGGCCTCGGGGGTGGCGAAGGGCCGGTTGACGATCGTGATCCAGAAGTCGGTGCTGCGGAAGCTCGTGTAGTCGCCGGACCACACGAGGACCGCGTCGGGGTACTCCCCACGCAGGCGCAGGTGGTCGGCGAGGATCGCGGCCGCGTCGTAGGTCTGGCCGTCGACGACCAGCCCCTCCTTCTTCGCTGAGAGCTGCGGCGCCCAGGAGCCGACCATCGACTCGGCGACGCCGGCGTCGGAGCCGCGCTGGGTCTGCAGCGCGGCGGACGGCTCGGCGGGCAGGGTGCGCGACGGCGAGGTCGGCGCGGACGAGGGCGCGGCCACCTCCGGGGTCGGGGTCGCCTCCTCCCACCACGGTCCGCGCACCACGAGCACCGTGCCGACGACCGCCAGCACCGCGAGCACGACGATCGCCGCGATCACCGCGCCACGGGCCCCGCCGGAGCGACGCGGGGGCGGCGGGGCCATGAGCGGCGGGGCCATGAATGGCGGCGGGCCCATCGGCGGACCCATGGGCGGCGGACCCGTGCGCGGCGGCGGGCCCTTCGGCGGCGGCACCATCGTCGGCCGGGCGGCCGGGGTGGGCCAGCCCTGGTCCGCCGCCGGGGCCGAGGCCGGCGGCCACCCCTGGGTCGGGACCGCGCGCTGCGCGCCCGCGGACGGCGGCCAGCCCTCCGTCCGGAGGGCGCCCTGCGGCGGCCAGCCCTGCGTCGGCGTCGCGCCCTGCGGGGTCGGTGCCGGCGTCCCGCAGGTGGTGCAGAACCGGTCGGCCGGGCCCAGCGCGGTGGCGCACGTCGCGCAGCGGAGGCCGTGCGCGTCGGTGGTGGTCACTCCCCGGGGTCGTCGTGCGCGCGACAGCCGTTACGCCGCGCGGGTAGTCCCGGCCCATGGACGTCCCCGCGACCCTCGCCCGCGACCTCGGTCCCGCGCTGCACCGGACGGCCCGCGACGGTGTCGCCCACGAGCCGGGCGTGGTCCCCGAGCCGCTGCGGGACGCCGTCCTCGCCGAGCTCGACGCGGAGCGCTACGTCGACCTGCCGGCGGTCGAGGGCCCGCACCGCGTGCGCCAGCAGGGCGAGCACCTCGTCCTGACCGGCGACGAGATCGCCGCGCGCCCCGCCGTGGCCGCCCTGCACGCGGCGGTGGTCGAGGCGGTGCACGCCCACCCGGACATCGCCGGCGTCGCCGCGTGGACGCCCGACGAGGTCACGATCCAGCGCTACGCCCCCGGCAGCGCCGGCATCTCGACCCACCGCGACGGACGGCGCCACGCGTACCTGGTCGCGATCCTCACGCTCGAGGGCTCGGCGCTGCTGCGGCAGTGCTCCGACCGCGCGGGCACGACCGTCCAGGCCTGGGACGCGGCCGCCGGCAGCCTGGTGCTGCTGCGCGGCCCCGGGCTGGGCGGGGTGGCGGACGAGCGGCCCCTGCACGCCGTCGACGGCCCGCGCGACGGGCGCCGGACCTCGCTGACCCTGCGCGCGACGGCTCCCTGAACAGGCTCACCGCATCGGCCGCCAGTCCGACCGGTCGCCGTCGGTCCGGCTCGCGTCGCTCAGGGGCACCAGGTTCGGCGCCGGCCATCCGTCGCCGACCTCGCGGAGCACCTGCGCGATGTCCCGCTGCTCGCTGGCAATGCGGTCGGTGAGGGCGTTCATCTGCACGACGGCCGTGCCGACCATCGTCGCCCCGGCGGCGATCGCGATGAGGATCGTCGCGCACGCCGCCGGGATGCCGACGACGGTCAGCGCGGTGACGACGGCGACGGCGAACCCTGCGGCCATGGTGATCGCCGCGGCGGTCATGGCGGTCCAGAACGCGTCGATCTGGTCGGCGAGGCCGCGCAGGGACGTCGAGAGCGCCAGGCACTGCGTCTTCATGGTGCCGACGTGCTCCGCCTGCGCCGGCACCAGCGCCCGGTAGGCCGCGGCCGCGCGGCCGTCCCACTCGACGTTCGCCGCCATCCGGTCGAGCCCGACGGAGCTCGCGGTGTCGCCGAGCCCGGAGGCGAGGGTCGCCCAGGTCTCGGCGACCTCGTAGAGCCGCGGCGGGTCCCCGGGCTGCTCGAGGAACTGCTGGAAGCGATCGAGTGCCGCCTGGTGGGCCTCCTGCACGCGGCGCAGTCCGTCGCGGATCGCCGCGATCAGCTCGGGCGAGACGAGGACGGGCGCGACACCCGCCGCGGCCGCGACCGGCGCGGCGACCGTGGTGGCCGTGCTCAGCCCCGTGTCGACGGCGGCGAAGAACTCGCGCGCCTTCCGGTCGAGCTCCTCGACCTCCGCGCGCACCTCGTCCACGACGGCCACCGCGCCCCCTACCCGCCGCCCCGCCGGACGGACCGGTACCGGCCGGCGCCCCGCGCGTCCTCGCGTCCGTAGGTGTCGGCGGCCGCGTCCAGCGAGCCGCCGATCGACCGGAACGCGCCGGCGCCCTGGCCGAGCACGTGTGCCACCTGCACGCGCACCTCCTCGTAGACGCGGTCCAGGCCGGCGTCGACGGCCCACATCGAGAACGTCGCGGGGTCGATGGCCGTGCTCTCCACCGCCGCCCGCCGCTCGCCGAGCTCCTCCGAGGCGCCCTGCCACACCGACGCGTCGGCCCGCAGCGCGAGGAGCTCGACCGTGACGCCCTTGCCGGGCTCGGTGCCGGTCACGGGGTCATCCCGGCCAGGCGGGTGACGAGCGCCGGGTCCGCCGCGAGCTGCCCCAGGGCCACCGACGCCGGGTGCGCCGGGCCGTGCCGCACGCCCTCGGGCACCAGGTCGCGCCGCAGCCCCGCGAGCACGTCGAACAGCTCCCGCTCGACCTCGGGGACCGACGCGCCGCGCGCCCAGGCCGCGTCGACGGTCACCTCGGTGACCACGCCGTACCGCGCCGTGCCGGTGACGTGGCGGCCCGCGCTCGTGCGCGTCAGCACCCGCCCCGCCAGCGCCGACGTCGCCGCCGAGAACCGCGCGAGGTCCTGGCTCGCCTCGGCGAGCAGGCGGCGGAACGACCCGTTCCAGGGTGTGAGGTCGGGGGGACCGCTGGGCTCGGTGGGCGCCTCGAGGTCCAGATTCGCGGCCAGCACCTGCCCGACGGCCCGCCCGTGCGCCGCGACGACCTCCGACCCGAGCCGGCCCGGGTCGACCCGCGCGCGCCAGTCGTCGGCCAGGGACACGCACACGACCTCGCCCGCCGGGTCGAGCGCCACGTCGACGACCTCGTCCTGGCGTCGTCGTGCTCGCCCGCGCGGCCCGGCGCGCTCGAGCTCCTCGTACTCCGCGTCGCTCAGCCCGGCGAAGCCCCACCGCCGCTCGTCCACGCGCACCCACCTCCCGGCCGCCTCCGGAGCGGAGGTTGGCACACCGGACGCCCGCGGATGGGGCGAACGGGAGAACTCGCCCGCCCATCCCCTCGCGATCCACCAGGACTGTCGGGGGTCGGGGCTAGCGTCGAACCGTGAGCATCGACCAGGGGTTCCGGGTCGGCCGGGAGGCCGATCTGGAGTCCGCGGTGCCCGACGCCGCCCTGGTCGCCCGGCTCGAGGGCGTCGAGCCCGCCGGGCTCACCGGCGACGAGCTCGCCGCCTACGTCCGGGCGTGCGCGCGGGCCCAGAACCGCGCCACCGCCGTGCTGCTCGACGCTCTGCACCACCTCGGCCGCGCCCAGGCCGACCGGCTCGACCGCCGCTCCGGGCTCGACGAGTTCTCCGGCGACGAGGTGGCCACGGTCCTGGGCTGGTCGCGCACCATGGCCGGCCGCAAGCTCGACCTGGCCGACGACCTGCAGCGCCGGCTCACCGAGGTCGGCGACGCGCTGTACGCGGGCCGGCTCGACGAGGCCAAGGCCCGGACGTTCTGCGACTGGACGCGCGACCTCGCCGACGACCACGCCCACCACGTGTGCGAGGTCGTGCTGCCCGAGGCCCCGGAGCTGCCGGTGGGCGCGCTGATCGAGCGCATCGAGGAGGTGGCCAAGGCCCTCGATCCCGAATGGGCCGAGCGCCGCCGGCGGCGCGCCGAGGCGCGGGCGCGCGTGGTCCTGTCGCCCAACCCGTCGGGCACGGCCAACCTCTCGTTCGCCGACGCGCCGGCGCCCGAGGCCATCGCCTCGCACGCGCGGGTCGAGGCGCTCGCCGCCGCCGTCCGGCACCTCGGTGTCCTCACGCCGATCGGCCCGCTGCGCGCCCAGGTGGGCATGCGGCTGCTCGACGGCTCGACGGCCGGCATGGACGACCGCGCGATCGCGCTCCTGCTCGCCGCCGAGTACCACGCCGCCGGCTCGCCGGACGAGCCCGAGGCGGACGAGGGTCCGGACGAAGACCCGGGCGGTCCGGACGACGGCCCCGATGACGACGGCCCCGACGACGGGACGGACGACGACGGCCCCGTCGACAGCGGCGTCCGCGCGGACGACGACCCCGGCGAGACCACACCGCAGTGCCGGCCCGACGTCCTCGACCTCCCCGAACCCCTCGACCACCGCCCCGGCGCGCTCCGCGTCGGCACCGTCGAGGTCCGGCTGCGGCTGACCACGGCGCTCGGTCTCGACCGGCACCCCGGCACCGTCCCCGGCTACGGCACGGTGCTCGCCGGCGACGCCCTCACCATGATCATGCGTCGCCTCGACGGGGAGTGGCGCATCGTCCTCACCGATCCGCAGGGCCACCTCCAGCACGTCCTGCTCGCGAGGCGCCGACCAGCCGGCCCCCGCCACCGGTCAAGGCGTCCGGGGCGGGGGTGCGAGCGCGCGATCGTCGAGCTCCGGGTCCCGACGACGCTGCTCGCCGCCCTCACACCGGAAGATCACGGCGACTGGGCGCCGCTGCTCGCCGAGCTCCAGCAGCGGCTCGTCGAGCTGCGCCTCGCTCCCGGCCACGTCCGGCCCCCCGACGCCGACGCCGGCCCCGACGACCGGGCGCGGCGACGAGCCCGCGCCGAACTCGATCGCTGGATCCGGGTCCGCGACCGGCACTGCGTGGCGCCCTCCTGCCGACGCCCCGCCAACCGCGCCGACCTCGACCACACCCTGGCCCACGCGCTCGGCGGCCCGACGTCCCACTGGAACCTGGGCGCGTGGTGCCGGCACCACCACCGCGCCAAGCACCACGCCGGCTGGCGCGTCCGGCAGCCGTCGCCCGGCCGCTTCACGATCCGCACCCGCGCGGGGGTCACGACCACCACCGCACCCCGCAGGGTGCTCGAGCCCCTCCCCGACCCGCGCCCCGCTGCACGCCCGCGTCCCCTCCCCGTCGAGGGCCGGCCCGACGACGCCGCCGAGGGCATCGACCCGGACTGGTGGCGCAAGCTGGCGCCGACGGCGCCTGCCCGCCCCGCCCCCGCCCCGCGCCGGAGGGACGACCTCGATGACGCACCGCCGTTCTGACCAGCCGGCCGGGTCACTAGGCCGTCCCGGTGTGCTCGTTCGGCCGGGCGAGTGGCCCGCACGGGTCCGCGTTGATGGTGGTCCCGCCCGGGTGGTCACGTGATCGCGTCGTCGAGAGGGAGAGCTCCGTGAGCGCAGTCAGCGTCCTGAAGCGCACGACGGAGCGCGCGCTGCGCCCCCTCGAGACGGCGCTCCGCCCGGCCTACCGCGCGGCGTTCCGGGCGGGGCGACGGGCCAACCGTCAGTCCGGGCCGGCCGGCGCCGACATGACCGCCGGGATCACGGTGGCCCAGAAGGACGAGGACGCCGACGGCGTGCACCTCTGGGTCGCGGCCTTCCTCCACGACCGCACCACCGAGACCGTCGCGGTACAGGTGCGGCTTCTGGACGGCACCGACGAGGTCCACAGCGTCACGTGCGAGCTGCTGCGGTTCGTCATCGACGACGAGCTGGTCGTCACGGGGTGGGACCCGCGCAGCCGCCTGTTCCACCGCCACGTCGCTCTCCCGACCGAGGGCGTCGTCCGCGGCCGCGACTACACGGCCACGGCGACGGTGCTGCCCGCCGAGAGCACGGACCTGGCGCCGGCGCAGTGCACCGTCCGCCTGCTGCCCCGAGACCTACCGGACGGGCAGAGCCTGCGGATCGTCGTCGGCTCCTGCTACGACGCCTACACCGACGACCACTCGCGCGTGCCCCGCGCCTACGCCGCCCACGTGCCCACCGACCTCGGCGGGCCTCCCGACCTGACGCTGCTGCTCGGCGACCAGGTCTATGCCGACACCCCGTGGTGGAGCTACGCGCTGCAGGCCCAGGCGACCCCGCGGACGTCGGCGCTGCTCGAGTACTGGTCGAGCTGGGGGATGCAGACCCCCGAGGGCCACGACCCCACGGCCGAGCGTGGCCTCGCGCCCTTCCTCCGCCACGGCCCCACCTGGTTCCTGCCCGACGACCACGAGTTCTGGAACAACTGGCCCCACGCCTCGGCCACCGCCAAGCACTCGTTCCTCAACCAGGCCCGCGGGGTCGTCGGCGGGCTGTTCCGGTCGGCCGCCGCGGTGCGCGACCTGTTCGTCGACGTCGCCCCGCGCGTGCCGACGTTCCCCGGCGTCGTGCCCGAGGGGGCCACCGAACGCAACCACCTCCCGGTCCACCCCGACGAGTGGGGACGGTGGAGCCGCGCGGCGTTCGACCTGTTCGGCGCCTTCCAGACGCGGAGCGCCCGGGAGCGAGACGGCGGCCCGATCACCCGCGGCGGGTACTCCGACGACCCGGCGAACGACCCGTTCCGCCCGCCCGCGGACGGTCCGGTCGGCGTGATCCACCGGCCGCTGACGCCGCCGGTGCAGATCGTCGACGTCGAGCCGGTGCGCGTGGTGCTGCTCGACACCCGCACCCGTCGCACCCGGTCGCGCACGAACAAGAGGTTCTCGCGGTTCGTCGACGACGAGTTCGTCGACGCGACCGTCGCGGCGGCCACGGCGCCCGAGGCGGCCGTGTTCGTCCTCGCCACGCAGGAGCCGCTCCTGGCCGCCCCCGCGGGGTGGCGACCGAGCGTCCCCGGCTTCTCCGACTTCGGCGTCCGCCACTACACGGTGCAGTACGTCGACTTCTGGACCCGGCTCCTCGCGGCCCGGGACGGACGCCCCACGGTGCTCGTGGGCGGCGACATCCACCGCAGCTACGTGGCCCACGCGGAGCCGTACGGGGTGATCCAGGTGGTCACGTCCCCGCTGTCGCTGGTCTACGGCTACAACACCACCGAGGCCTGGCGGTTCCGCCACGAGCCGGCGTCGATGCCGCAGGTGCTGGAGGACCCGTGGCCGCCCGCCGTCCAGGCGATCGGGATGCGCGGACACCCCACCCACCGCAACGGCTTCGCCGGCCTGGCGTTCGAGCGCACGGGCGGCGACACCTACCGGCTGCGGGTCGACCTCTACCCGATCAATGAGTACGACGAGGTCCTGTCCGTCGACTACGACCTGGTGACGGCCGGCCCGTCGAGGGGCATCGCGCCGACGGCTACCCCCGCGTCAGCGCCAGCACCACCACGAGCGTGAGGACGAGCAGCAGCACCACGTCCCCGCCGAGCACGACGAACCACGGCACCGGCCGGCGGGGCCGCTCCGACACGGCGACGGGCTCGGGCAACGCCGTCGTCCCGGGCACGCCGGCGAGCGGCCACGCGCCCTGCGAGCTCGGCGCCCAGGTCGCCCCAGCCGCCGCGACGGGCACCACCGCTGGGGCCGGTGCGACCGGCGGGGTCGGCCACCCGGGGACGGACGCCGCCAGCGCCTGCCCGGCCGCGTCGGCCAGCGCTCCCGCGGACGGGAAGCGCGCCGCGGGGTCCACCGCCAGGCCCCGGGCGACGACGTCGTCCAGCCCCGTGGGCACGCGCGCGTCCACCAGCGACGCCCGGGGGCGTGGCGCGTGGAAGTGCGCGTGCATCACCGAGGGCAGGTCCTCGCCCGCGAACGGCGGCGACCCGGTCAGGCACTCGTGCAGCACGCAGGCCAGAGCGTAGACGTCGACGCGGTGGTCGGTGTCGCGGGCGGTGAACCGCTCGGGCGCCATGTACGCGAACGTCCCGATGAGCGTGCCGGTGGAGGTGTGGCGGCTGACGTCGTCGATCCGGCGGCTGATGCCGAAGTCGAGCAGGTAGGCGAACTCGCGCTGCGGGCCGGTGAGCAGGATGTTCGACGGCTTGACGTCGCGGTGGTGCAGCCCGTCCTGGTGCGCGGCGTCGAGCGCGGACGCGATCTGGGCGACCACGGACACCGCCCGCTCCGGCACGAGCCGCCCCCGCGCCGCGAGCACCGAGTCGAGGCCCGCGCCCTCGACCAGCCGCATGTCGAGGTAGAGGCGGCCGTCGATCTCGCCGTAGCCGTGGATCGGCACGATGTGCGGCTCGGAGAGCTGCGCGGCCACCTGGCACTCGCGGCGGAAACGGGCACGGAAGCGCTCGTCGGTGGACAGCTCGCGCGTGAGCAGCTTGAGCGCCACCCGCCGGTCGGCCGTCGTGTCGTGGGCGCGGTACACCTCGCCCATGCCGCCCTGCCCGAGCAGGACCTCGAGGCGGTAGCGGCCGAACCACTCGGGGGACGTCATCGGCTCGTCGCCGGGGTCAGTTCCGCGAGGAGCCAGCCCGACGGCCCCGGCACCATCTGCACGACGAGCACACCGGGGGCGTTGGTCGACTGCCCGGTCGTCTGCCGCTGGGCCGAGAACTGGACGAGCATCAGCAGCCGGGCCGATGCCGAGCTCGCCTCGATGACGCCGATGTTCAGGACCGTGGCCGTCTGCCGGAGGTGCTGCTGGGTCGCGGGGGTCGCGATGGTGTTGTCGAAGGTCGAGAGAAAACGCGCGGTGAACGGCTGGACGGTCATCGTGTTCGCCGCGGTCCGGTTCCGCTCCAGGTCCGTCCAGTCGTAGGTGAACACCGTCTCCACCGCCTTCCGGGCGTACGCGACGATCGCGGGTCGGGCTTGCTCCGCGACCCGCGCGGGCGAGACGACGCTCGAGTCGCGGCCGGTGACCACGACTGCGGCGAGGACGAGCACGACCCATAGGAGAACCAGCCGGATGACCAGCGCCGTCTTGCGGCGGTCGGGTGGTGACTCGGTGGTCACGTCTGTCCTGTCGCGGGCATCGCTCTGCTGAGCTTCCAGACCCCGCCGACCTGGACCATGTCGACCGTGAAGAGCTGCTGCTTGATCGACGGCTGAGCCGTCGCGCTGCTGGCCGTCACCTCGATCGCGACGATGACGTTGGGTCGGACCGGATCGTCCAGCTGCACGCCCGCCTCCACCGCGCGGGCGATCACCACCGCCTGCGCCGCAGAGAGACTCTGCGCGAACCGTGGACGCACCCGCCGGTACTCGGTGAGCATCGGCTCGGCCTGCACCGACTCCGCGCGGTCCAGGTCGGCGGTCAGGGTCTGCGGGCGGACGGTGTTGATGGCGACGACCCCGTCGCTCGCCGCCCGGAGCACCTCGGCGCGGACGTCCTGCCGCTGGCGCGCCGGCATCTCCCCCGCCACCACGAGCGCGCCCGTCCCGATCACCACGACCGCCGCGAGCACCGTGCTGATCACCATGACCACGACCCACGAGGCCGACCTGTCGCGCATCGTCCTCCCCCGACCGGACCAGGGCGGCGACCCTACCGGGGCGCCCTCCGCGGGTCGGGGATCGGCGCGGGGTCACGGCGCAGGTCCCAGAGGTTCCCGTCGTGACCGGCGACGACGAGGTGGGAGTCGCCCGCGTCCACGAGGGCCGCGACACCGCGCGTCGGGACGTCCGCCACCTCGTCGACCACCCGTCCGGTGACGAGGTCCCGCACGAGCAGGGTGCCGTGGGTGTCGTCGGAGGTGACGACGTGCCGCCGATCGTTGGTGACGACGAAATCACCGCCGGTGGCGGGTCCCGCGACGGTGTGGAGCTCGCCGGCGGCAGGGACCAACGCACCCCCGAAGGCATCCCACGTCCGGAAGGACCCGTCGTCGCAGCCCAGAACCACCCGCGCGCTGGTCCCGTCCCACCGGGCCCGCCAGATCGTGCCGTCGTGCAGCTGCGGGGCCGCGTGCACCTCGAACGTGCTGAGGTCCCACATCCGCGCGACGCCGTCGTCCCCCGCCGCCACGGCGTACTCGGCGTCCGGGCTGACCGCGACGTCCCACACCGTCGTGCAGCAGCCCTCGAGCCTCCGGACGAGCCGGAGGTCCCGACGGTCGCGGAGCGACACGTACCCCGCGTCGTCGCCGACCAGCAGGTTCGGGCCGCCCGCGGGGATGTCGACGGCGACCACCCCGTGCTCCACCGCGACCTCGGCGATCTGCCGTCCGCCGGCCAGGTCCCAGCTGCGCAGCGTCCCGTCGTCGCCCGCGGAGACGGCCACCCGCCCGTCGCCGTTGACGGCCAGTGCGGCGACGGGCCCCCGGTGGCCGCGGAGCTCCCCCCGCTTCGTCCTGGCCCCGATGTCCCAGACCTCGAGGACGTCGTTCCGCCCGGCGACGACGAAGACCGTGCCGCGCCGGTCGGCGGCGACCGCGAGCGGGGAGAGGCCGGAGCGGCCGATCCACGTCAGCGTGCCCCCGGGACCAGCGGGACCGGCGGCAGCGGGCGGGACCGGGACGCCCTCCATCGCGCCGCCGCTCTCGACGGGGAGGTAGCGCAGGAAGAGGTCGTCGAGCACTTCCGCCAGCGACGCCGTGGGGGTCAGCGGGACGCGCCGGTCCACCTCCTCGCGCACCAGCGCGGCGAGGTTCGGCGTCAGGTCGACGGACACCGTCCGCCGGCCGTCCCAGACGGCCGAGCCCTCGATGTCCCCTCGGCCGACGAGGCGCCAGGTCCGGGCCGCGAACCGCTGCGGCACATCGTCGGCCGCCGAGTAGGGGGCGGTGACGGTCGAGAGGGCGAGGCGCAGCGGGAGCCGGACGTCCGGCCGATAGCGGTACCCCGCGGGCGCCGGGAGGCCGTCCGGGGTCGCGTAGATGTCGACCAGCAGGACGTCGTGGTGCGCCCCGTCCACGCTGTCCCAGACGTCGACGGGCGGCCGGCCGGGCGGCTCGAAGCTCCCGCGGCGCGCGAACGTGATCGCGCGGGCGTCCTCGGTCTCCAGGCTGCTGAGGAACTGCGCGGAGTTCCAGCCGCCGAACAGCAGGCCCCCGCCGACGGGGATCGGTGCCGTCACCGCGCAGAGGTCGTGATCATGGTTCCTCCTGGCGTCGCGGACTCGCGAACGGAGTATGCCGAGGTTCGACCGTCCGTCACGTTGCGCGAACGACCTTCACCGAAATGGCCCAGCCGGACGGTCTTCTTCGCCCCGCGACGCCGCGCAGTAGCGTGCTCCTCGAGCGCGGGAGGTGACGGGGTGACGACGACGATGGTCGGGCCGTACCGGCTCGAGCACCTGATCGGCCGGGGCGGCATGGGCGAGGTCCACCGCGCCGCGGACACGCGCAAGAATGACCGCCTCGTGGCCGTGAAGCTGATGTCGC
The DNA here is from genome assembly GCF_050955895.1 of Actinomycetospora sp. CA-101289. Lineage (NCBI taxonomy): Bacteria > Bacillati > Actinomycetota > Actinomycetes > Pseudonocardiales > Pseudonocardiaceae > Actinomycetospora > Actinomycetospora sp. CA-101289. Next base: position 5,035,571 of record NZ_CP192093.1, read on the forward strand.
GCGAGATCACCGACCCCGAGTTCGAGGAGCGCTTCCGCCGCGAGGCCGACGCCGCCGCGCGGCTGCGCAACCCGCACGTCATCCCGATCCACGACTACGGCGAGGTCGACGGCCGGCTGTTCCTGGAGATGGCGCTGGTCGAGGGCGTCGACCTGGCCGCCGAGCTCCGCCGCCGCGGCCCGCTCCCGCCGACCAGGGCCGTCCGCCTCGTCGGGCAGATCGGCAGCGCGCTCGACACCGCGCACCGCAACCAGCTCGTGCACCGGGACGTCAAGCCGTCGAACATCCTGCTGCTCGACCAGCATGACGGTCCCGACGACGAGGTGTACGCCTACCTCGTCGACTTCGGCATCGCGCAGTCGATGGCTGCCACCAGCGTCACGGCCACCGGCACCGCTCTGGGCACCGCGCCGTACATGGCCCCGGAGCGCTTCACCCACCCCGCCACCTCGGACCACCGGGTGGACGTCTACGCGCTGGGCTGCGTGCTGCACGAGGCCCTCACCGGCTCCGCGCCGTTCCCGGGCCACGACTTCCCCAGCCTCATGTACGCCCACCTCAGCAGCCCTGCGCCCCAGCCCTCCCGGCTGCGCGCCGGCATCCCGGGCGAGCTCGACATCGTCATCTCCCGTGCGCTCGCCAAGTCCCCCGCCGAGCGCTACTCCAGCGCCGGCGAGCTGGCCGCGGCCGCCCGCCAGGCCCTCACCCGCCACGTCGCCGCTCCGACGATGGCGCCCTGGACGCCCGGCCCGGTGCCGCCGTCCGGGCCCGCCGGCCCGTCCACCCCGCGCCCGAAGATCACGCCGCGGGCGACGCCCGGCAGCCCGCCGATGACCCGGGTGCTGGCCACCTCGCCCCGCGACACCCGCTGGCAGTGCCTCGACGGGCACGGCACGCTCGTGCGCTGGCTCGTCCCGCGCGGCGCCCCCGTCAGCCCCGGGACCAGGCTCGCCGAGGCCACCTGCCACGGCCGCCGCGTCTACCTCTGCTCCGCCGCCGCGGGCGACGTCCACCGGCACCTCGCGATGCCGGGCGAGGCCTTCGGCCCCGAGCGCGACCTCATCGAGCTCGACCACACCCGCGTCGCGTCCTCCAACACCCCGGGCGCCTGGCTGGCGATCCTCGGCATCCTGGTCGGCCTCGTCGTGCTCATCGGGATCCTGGTCAGCATCTTCGGCTGACCGACCCGCTCCGCCAGCTCCCCCGATCGCGTGACCCCGCGACCGCCGTCTCGTTGGGCGAACCGTGGCACCGATCGGACTCCTGCGGCGCGGACTCGTCACGGTGATCGTCGCGATCGGGGTGACGGCCCTCGGCGCGCCGGCCGCGCTGGCGAACGACGACCACGGCGGCGCGCCCGGCGCGGTCGAGTACGTCAACATGGGCGACAGCTACAGCGCGGCCAGCGGGGTCCTCCCGCCTGCGCCCGGAGCACCGCCGCAGTGCCTGCAGTCGCTCCGCAACTGGGGCCACGTCCTCGCCGACCGCTGGGGGTACCGCCTCACCGACGTCTCCTGCGGCGCCGCCGAGACCAGGCACTACACCGAGCCGCAGTACCCCGGCGTCCCGCCGCAGATCGAGGCGCTCTCGGCGTCGACCGACGTCGTCACCATGACCATCGGCGGCAACGACAGCGGCGTGTTCATCGGCGCCATCCAGGCCTGCGCGACCGCCGCCGCGCTCACCGCCGGCACCGGCAATCCCTGCGAGGAGCAGAACGGGGACCGGTTCAACGAGGCCATCGAGGACGTCACCTACCCGTCGCTGGTCGACGCGCTCAAGACGGTGAAGGCCGCCGCACCGAACGCCCGCGTCGCGATCGCCGGCTACCTGCAGATCCTCCCGGAGGAGCGGGGCTGCTACCCGGTCATGCCCGTGGCGTCCGGCGACGTGCCCTACCTCGACGACATCCAGGCGACGCTCAACGACGCTGTGCGCCGTGCCGCCGAGGCCACCGGCGTCACCTACGTCGACGTCACCGAGGCCTCCCGGGGCCACGACGCGTGCCGGCCGATCGGCACCCGCTGGGTGGAGCCCGCCGTCGGCGGCACCAACGCCGTCGTCGTGCACCCCAACGCCCTCGGCGAACGGGCCATGGCCGACCGCGCCGTCGCGGAGCTTGGCTGATCGTCGACAGCGCGCGAGCCGGAGCTGCGGCACGATGCCCCCGATGCGGAAGACCCTGAGCCGGTGACGCTCGACCGACGAGGATTCCTGGCCCTCGGCGCCCTGGCCGGGGCCGCGCTCGTGGTCGGGTGCGCGCCGCCCGAGGCGGCCGGCGCCCCGCCCCGCCCGCCGGGCCTGACCGACCCGGCCCGCGTGCGGGTCGCCGACGCGATCATCAGCAGCTTCGAGAACTCCACCGTCGAGCTGCCCTACGCCGAGGCCCAGGACCTCGACGACGGCCGCGGAATCACCGCCGGCCGCGCGGGGTTCACCAGCGGCACCCACGACCTGCTGCTGGTCGTGCAGCGCTACGAGGAGCTGGCCGCCGGGCAGCGCACCCCGTTGACCCGCTACCTCGCGCCGCTGCGCAGGATCGACGCCGCGGTCGCCGACGACGGCGACGCCGCCAGCACCGCAGGGCTCAGCGGGTTCGCCGACACCTGGCGCGAGACCTCCCGCACCGACCCGCGGCTCAACCAGGCCCAGGACGACGTCTACCGCCGCCTCTACTTCGACCCCGCGATGGTGCAGGCGCAGGCGGTCGGCCTGACCACCGGCCTCGGCCAGCTGATCATCCTCGACGCCGCGGTCCAGCACGGCGCCACCGCCAGCGCCGACGGCCTGATCACCATGATCAGGGAGACCGGCGCCCCGGGACCCGACCCCGACCACTCCGGCTGGCTCCCGGCGTTCCTCGAGGTCCGGCGCGCCCACCTGCAGGACCCCGCCGACGAGGAGACCACCGAGGTCTGGCGCGAGTCGATCCCGCGCGTCGACACCCTGCGCGCCCTGCTCGACCAGCAGCGCTACGACCTCGAGACGCCCCTCGACTGGACCTTCGCCGGCACGCGCTTCGCGCTGCCGTAGGGGCGGCTAGATCGGCTCGCACCCCAGCACCGTCGTCAGGGCGTCGAGGGAGTCGACGTCGTCGGTGGCGGTCCCGGACACGGCGGCGGCCAGGTCGAAGTAGGCGGTGTCGGTCCGGCACCGGACGTCGGTCCGGGTGAGGTCCTCGGCGCTGCTGGACCGGACGTAGCCGGTCACGCCGGTGCCGGGCAGCACGACCTGACGCGCACCCGGAGGCGTCCTCGACGAGTCGCTTGATCCCAGCGACGCCAGGAACGCGGGGTCGCCCTCGGCTGCCGCCCGGGGCCACGTGATGACGCGGATGCCGCGCCCACCCGGAGGAATGTCCCCTCCCCAGGCGATCCCGGGCGTGCCGTAGATGCAGGCCCGCACCCCGACGGGTGCCGACGAGGCGGACACGGCCAGGGCGGCGGTGATGTCGGTCGGCCCGACCATGTCGCCGGGGAAGCCCGCCAGCGTGCTGCCCGGCGCGGCCTCGCAGGGTGCCGCGACGGGCAGGAGCACGCCGGGCCGCACGAGCAGGGACGCCGCGACGACCAGCACGAGGAGCGCGGACCCGACGATGCCGACGACCAGCCACGGGCGACGGCGACGCGGCGGCGCGGGCGGGAGCGCGGGACGCGGCGGGGCGAGCACGGGCCAGCCCGGGCCGCGCGGCGGGGCGCCGGCGAAGCCGGCACGTGGCATGGGGATCGTCGGGGGCTCGGCGAACCCGCGTACGGCGGGCGGTACGGACGGCCGTGCGGTGTCGGTCAATGCGTCCCTCGCGATCGGGCGGTCCCGGCGCAGGGTCATCGGGCGGCCGTGTCGGCCCGTTACCGACCGTCGACCGCCGATCACCTGTCGCGTCCGCGCTCGTTGACCCCGGGTGACGTCACCCCGCACCGGCCAGTCCCCCGCCTCCGTCGGCGTCCTGGTCCTGGCGGCGCTGACCGTGGTGCTGCTCGCGGGGTGCAACCCGGTCGGCGCCCGGCCGACCACCTCGACCGGCGCCCTCCCGACGAGCTCCACCTCGACCGCGCCGGCGGCAGGAGCGGGCTCGACGACGAGCCCGACCACCACCTCGGTGGGCGCGACCCCGTCCACCGTCCCGCACACCACCACGGTGCCGGCCACGACGACGACGTCGGCGCTCCCCCCGACGGCGCGGGCCTGCAAGATCGGGGTGGCGTTCGGGGCGATCGACGCCACCGCCGGCTCCACCTACCGCCCGGTGACCTTCACCAACACGGCCACCGTCGCCTGCCAGCTCACGGGAGGCGCCCGCGCGGAGCTCGTGCGCGGCGACGGCAGCGTCGTCGGCGGGTCGACAGCCATCGAGGGCGGCACCACACGGCTGGCGCCGGGCGAGTCGGTCGCCACCACCATGCGCAGCACCGCGACCTACGCCTTCGACGAGGACCGCTGCACTCCCGAACCGGTCAGCGGCGTGCGCATCACGCCCCCGGCCGACGCCGCGCCGACGACCCTTCCCAGCCCGGTGGGCGACACGGCGTGCAACGGCGTCATCCATGGCCAGCTGACCTTCAGCCCGTTGCCCGTCGCCGGCGAGGGTCCCTGACGCCGGCGTCGACCGCTCGGGCGCGCGACGCGGCAGACCCGTAACGCACCCCCCGCGCGCGACGACGCACGTCGGGGCCGCCGTGTGATCGTCACGCCGCAGGCTCGGGGGGACCCACGATGCCGACCTGCCGCTGTGGACGTCTGCTGCCTCCGGGGGCGGTGAGCTGCCCGGGCGGGTGCGCGCCGGCCATGGCGCACAAGCCGGGCACGATCACCGCCGTCCAGGTGCTGCTCGGGCTGGCCGCGGCCGCCAACGCGGTGTCGGTGCTGCTGGGCATCGCCTCGGCGTCGCTCGCCGCCGCGATGACCAGCGGGCTGCCGGACATCGACGCCGAATCGGCAGCGATGCTCGCCGGGGCCCGCACGGCCCTGGTGATGCTCTCGATCTACAGCGTCGCCGCCGCCGCCTTCGACATCTGGGCCCTCGTGGCCGTCGGGAAGCGCCGCACGATCGCCCGCCTGCTCATCACCCTCACGCCGGTGCTGGCGGTGTCGTTCAACATCGCCGCGACGATGGTGGCCGGTGGCGGCGCCGCCGAGGGCGGCGTGAGCATCGCGTTCGTGATCCCGCTCAGCGCGACGCTGATCATCCTGCTCTGGCTGCCGCGGTCCTCCCGCGCGTGGTTCGGCGACGTCGCCCCAGCCGCACCCCCGGCTCCCGCGTTCGTCCCCGCCTTCGTCCCAGCCTTCGCGCACGACCCGGTCACCGTGCCCATCCCCGTCCCCCGCCGGATGGCGCCGCCGGCCCTCGGCCCGCGACCGCCGTTCGCGCCGGTCGGGCAGGCCGGCCCCGCCGCAGGGCGCCGCCCGTGACCGTCACCCGCGGGCGCGAGGACGTCGCCACCCCGGGCCCGCCGCCGGGAACGGGCGCGCGACGCCACGGGCCGGCGGCCACCACCACAGCGATCGCGGCCGTGGTCGGCCTGTCGGTGTTCGTGCTCATCCTCGGCGGCGCGCTGCGGCCGTCGACCGCCACGGACCCGTCGCCGTCGGGCTCCTCCGCGAGCGCGCCCGCTCCCGGGACGACGCCGGCCGCGACGTCCCCGGTTCCGCTGCCGGGAGCCTCGGGCGAGCGGACCCGCATCCCGGTGGGCGTCGACGGCACCCAGACGCTGGCGCTCACCCCGGACGGCTCCACGCTGCTCGTCGGCGTCTACCCGCCCGCCAGCCCGTCGCAGTCCGTGCAGGCGAGCACCGTGGTCTTCCTCGACGCCGCCACCGGCGTCAGCCGCGGCAGCGTGACCACCAGCCGGGGCATCCTCGGCCTGGTCGTCAGCCCCGACGGCCGGAGGGCCTACGCGACGGCCAGCGTCGACGACGTCGTCGACGTGATCGACGTGCCGTCCCGCACGGTCGTCGCGCGCGTCCCGACCGGCGACTTCCCCGAGGGCATCGCCATCGCCCCCGACGGGAGCACCGTCTACGTCGCCCACTACGGCAGCGGGACCGTCGTCGCGCTCGACACCGCGACGAACACCGTGCGCGCGTCCGGACCCGTCGGCGAGGACGCGTCCGACCTCGCCCTCAGCCCGGACGGGAGCACCCTGGTCGTCGGGCACGACGCCACCGTCAGCGTGCTGGACGCGGCGACGCTCACCGTCCGCACGAGCCTCACGGCCGGGCGCGACCTCATCTCGGCCCTCACCTTCACCGCCGACGGGCGGTACGCGTTCATCGGGACGCGCGGCCCGCAGACGGACAGCGGAGAGATCGCCATCCTCTACATGGCCGAGATGCGGTTCCCGCGCCGGTTCACCACACGCGCCCTCCCGCTGGCCTTCACCGCCGGGCCGGGCGTGGTCTACTCCGCGCAGCGCGGCACCGGTGGGCCGGGGTCCATCCTGGTCACCACCTACACCGGCGCCCGCCCGTCGCCGGCCCCGATCGGCGCCGAGCCCTCCGCCCTCGCGCTCAGCCCGGACGGCCGGCTGCTCTACGCCGTCGACGGCGACGAGTTCGTCAGCGTCGTCCGACTCTGACGACGAGCCCGGGACGGGACACGATCACCGGTAGACGCGGACGGCGTCGACCGTGACGTGCCAGCTCTCGCCGGGCGAGGCGTAGGCGTGGATCGCGAAGTCGGCGAGCGGCTCGTCGACCTGCGCCTCGCCGATGACGGCGTCCCGCATCCAGAAGGTCAGGGTCGACCCATCCTGGACGATCTTGATCGGCACCACCTCGCCGCGGACGAACTGCTCGGTGAGCCTCGTGGGCGGCGGCGGGTCGTAGTCGTCGTAGGACGCACAGACCGGCCGCGAGCAGACCAGCACGGCGGCGAGCAGCGGGATGGGGCCCGGGCTCGGCCCGAAGACGATCTGGTGCGTGCGCCCGGACCTCTCCGTCACCGTGACGTCGACGCCGCCCGGACCCGGGACGTCGTGGGCGAGGGCGCTCATCACGAAGTCGAGCTCGCGGAAGGGGCCGGCGTCGCGGGGGCGGAGCGTGGTCTCGATCTCCTGGTCGGGTCCCGGGGAGCCGATCACGTTGAGCCGACGGTCGCGGGGGAAGAGGTGGACGGGGTCCGAGGGGAGCTGCCAGCGTACGGGGTCGAGCCCCGCCTCCGTGAAGTCCTCGGTGAAGGAAGGCCGTTCGGTCGACGACGGCAATGCCGTTGACCCCTCCCCCGTCGACCACCACACCGCCGTTCCCGCGGCGACGACCACCAGCAGCGCGCCCACCACGGCGGCGACCACGCCCGGCCGCCACCGCGTCCGGCGCAGCGTCCACGGACGTGGCCGGGACGGGGGAACCGCGGGCGGCGCCGGCGGGGCGTCGACGTCGAGCACGTCGCGGTGCCGGTCCACGAACTCCGTGGGGTCGACCTCGAGCGCCTCGAACAGCTTCGCGATCACGTTCCAGCTCAGCCGCCGGGGGTGGTAGTCCTTCGGCTCGGCGAGGTACTTGGACACCTGCGCCCTGCTGACGCCCGACCGCTCCGAGAGGGCGGCGTAGGTGGTCATCCCCTGCCGCGCCATGGCGTCGCGCACGGTGGAGCGGAGCTCCGCGCGCATGGCCGTGATCTTCTCCAGCTCGGCCGCGTCCGGGGTACGGCGCTTCGAGCCGGTCACCTCGACCTCCCCCTGGTCATCAGCGAGGGACGAAATTACGGCACGGATGTCTCGGCCCGGTCACGCGGTTTCCGGAAACACGTCACCGCCCACGGCCTGCACAAGGGGAAAAGACCAGGTCAGAGGCGTCTGCGCAGGTTCTCGGAGAAACGGTGGAGAAACGTTCTCGCCGATGCTGAGCTGTTGATGACTCGCCGGTGTGCCCGTCCGGGACGTGCGGGTCGGAGCGCCGGCCCCGCGATCGCGGCGGCCCGTCATCCCTGCCGTCACCACGGCCACCCCGAGGAGAACCGCCATGCGACGTGTGCGACGTCGACGCCCTGATGACCTCCCCCGGCCCGCTCGACCCGGTCGCCGGCACCCCGTCCTGGTCGTCCTCGCGACGCTCCTGGCGCTGGTGCTCTCCGCCGGGGCGGGGTCCGCGCTCGTGGCGCCGCCGGCGTCCGCCGCGCCCGCCGTGGTGGTCGACCTCCTGGTGACGCCGACCTCGGCGCAGGCCGGGCAGTCGGTCAGCGCGTCGGCGCGCGTGCACGGCGCCAGCGGCACCGTGGCCGTCCAGGCGATCACCATCGCGGTGCGGAACAGCTCCGGCGCGCAGTTCGACTTCCCGGGCGCGACGGCCGCGTCGATCCCGACGTCGGGGTACACGTTCAACTCGGGAGCACGCACGTTCGCGGCGGGCACCTACGACGCCTTCGTTGCGGTGCAGATCAACGGGACGTGGACCAACCTCGAGCCGCACAAGGCGTTCACGGTCGGCAGCCCGTCGCCCGGCGTCGTCGTCGACACCCTCACCGTCCCGACCTCGCCGACGTCGGGCCAGTCGGTCAACGCCTCGGCCCGTCTCCGCGCGACGGGGGCGAGCGTCGCCGTCCAGGCGGTCACCGTCGCGGTCCGGGGTGTCGGAGGCACGCAGGCGGACTTCCCCGGCGCCACGGCGGCCACCGTCCCGTCCGGCGGCTACACCTTCACCTCGGGCGCCCGGACCTTCGGCGCCGGCAGCTACGAGGCGTTCGTCGCGGTGCAGGTGAACGGCACCTGGTACAACCTCGACCCGCACAAGATCTTCACGGTCGGCGCGGCACCCAACCTGCTCACGTTCGGCAACGAGTTCAACGGTCACACGGGCTCCGACCCGAACGCGGGCTCCACCGGCACGCGGGGCGGCGCTTTCTCCACCGACCCCTGCTGGCGCAACCCGACGGGCTGCAACGGCAACACCACGCAGGTCGAGTACCGCGCCGACCACGTGCGGCAGGACGGCACCAACCTCGTGATCACCGCGGACACCAACCACGGCGCCGGGGCACAGTGCGGCAACGCGCCGTGCCGCTACGGCAGCGGCCGGCTGACGATGCTGAACTGGGCCGCGGGCGGCACCCCCACGTTCCAGCAGCTCGGCGGCCACTGGGAAGCCCGGATGCAGCTGCCGAAGGGCTCCGGGATGTGGCCGGCCTTCTGGACGGTGGGCGACCCCACCCGCGGCGAGGAGTGGCCGCAGAACGGTGAGATCGACATCGCCGAGTACTTCGGTGGGCCCGACCCGTCGAACATCAACACGTACCTGCACTACGGCGAGAGCGCGGACGTCAACTGGGGCGCGCACGCCCCCGTCGACGTGAGCGCCTGGCACACCTACGCGCTCGACTGGGACAACTCCGCCACCGGCTATCTCAAGTTCTCGGTGGACGGCACCGTCATCCGCACGATCACCGCAGCTGACGCCAACGCCCGGCAGGCTGGGCTGTGGAGCCGGATCCAGACCCACCCGCAGAGCATCATCCTCGACCTCGCGGTCGGTGGAGCAGGCGGAACGCCGCCCACGGGCGCCTTCTCCCGCAACATGTTGATCGACTACGTGCGGGTGTACGAGACCCCGATGCGGTAGCCCCGGACCACGCGGCGGACGAGGAGAGGGACCGGCCGTCGGGCGCACGCCCGGCGGCCGGTCTCCCGTCGTCACCCCGGTCCGCAGGCCTCGTCAGGCCTCGTCTCCGTCCGACGCCACCTCGCGCGCCCCTCCCGGCAGCTGCTGGCGGCGTGCGGTCCACCACTGCGCAGCACCGCGCAGCGCCGGGAGCCCCGGGTAGCGGGAGCGCTGGAACGCCGGGTACCAGAACTCGGTGCCGCCGTAGCGGCGCTTGTAGTCACCCCGGCCGCCGAAGTCGAAGGTCTCGACCCCGCGGTCCCGCCAGTGGCGCATCGCGTGCCAGAACAGGGCCTCGTTGGGCCGCAGGATCTGCTTCTCGCGCACGCTGGCCCCGCCGAAGAAGTACGCCGTGGCGTCGTCGGCGGGGTAGATCCCGGTCGCGATGGACGTGCCGTCCGGGTCCCGCGCCCGCAGCAGCAGCAGGCGCCCGGTGGGACCGAGGTGGTCGACGAGCGAGCGGATCCGGTCGACGCCGTAGGTGGGAGCGAGGCCCTGGCGCGCGAACACGCCGGTCAGCTGTTCGAGGTACTCCTCGGCGAAGCCGGGTCCCGTCGCCTCCTCCACCACCACGCCGGTCTTCGCCGCCTTGCGCACCGCGCGCCGGCACGAGCTGGTGAAGGCGCCGAAGATGTCGTCGTCGGTGCCCAGCTTCAGCTGGAAGGTCATCGCGAGCGTGCTCCGGAAACCGAGGCCGGCGAGGTCGTCCTCCCGGAGCGAGCGGTCGGAGAACTCCAGGTGGACGCACCCCAGGTCCCGGAACGCGAACCGGTGGAGCGCCCGTGCCGCGTCGCGTGGATCGACCGACTCGAGGAACGCGAAGCCCATCGACGGGGTCGTCCAGCCCGGGAAGGGGCTGCCCAGGATGCGCAGCCCGAGGCGCCGGACGACGAGGCCGGTGAACCAGCCGACCGTCCGCTCCCCGGCCACCACCTTCGCCACCACGGGCTCGCCGCCCTGGGTGTCGACCAGGAACTCGACCCAGGCGCGGGTGGAGAAGAGCTCACGCCCAGGGAGGCGGTCGAGAGCTCGCCAGTCGTCGTCGGTCGGGTGGCACCGCTCGAGGTGCAGCGCCGACCCGGCGATCGCGTTGCCCATGGCCCCCCCTGTGTGGCAGCCCGACTCCACGGGCCCCGGAAGTGGATAGAACTGCGCAGAATGTACTGGTTCGCGCAACGGACGTCCCCGATGTCGCGGGTGTCGGTCTCGACGGCGGGAGCACACTGGCGGCGTGGACCCAGTGACCTCCGGGGGCCTGCTGCCGCGGGCGCGGCGAGGGGCGGCCCTCGCGCTCGTCGCGCTCGGCGCCGCGGGCGTCGCCGCGATGGGGTTCCGCTACCGCGGGGGCGACGGGCCGGGCCGGGTGGACGCACTGCTCGATCCGGCCCTGGCGGCGACCTCCCCGACGGCACTCCAGGTGTGGTCGTTCGTGGTCGTGCTGGGCAGCCCGCTCGTCAGCGGCGCGCTGATCGCCGTCCTCGCGATCTGGGCGGCGGCACTGCGCCGTTGGTCGGTCGCGGCACTGGCGGTCCTCGGGCCTGGATGCGCCGCACTGCTCGCCGAGTTCGCGATCAAGCCGCTGGTGGGGCGCCTGAGCGACGGCGACCTCGCGTTCCCCAGCGGCCACACGGTGCGCGCGGTGGCCCTGGCGACCGTGGTGATCCTCGTCCTCCTGCGGGCCTCCGGGCCGGGACGGTGGCGCGCCGCGGGGATGGTCGTCGCGGGGGGCCTGTCGCTCGCGGTCGCGCTCTCGCTCGTCGCCCTCCAGTGGCACTACACGACCGACACGATCGGCGGGGCCCTGCTCTCCGTCGCGGTGGTCCTCGCGGTGTCGCTCGGCATCGACCTCGTCGGGGACCTCGTCGGGAACCTCCGAGGTGCTCCACCGGGGTGACGAGGGGAGCCCAGCCCTGTGTGCCGGAGCCGGACGTGGGACCGTCCTGGCGTGCACGAGCCCACGGAGCGTGACTCCGGAGTAGGCAGGGGGGCGCCGGTCGAGCCCGAGGACCTCGGCGCCACCCTCGACCAGTTCCTGGGCCTGCCCGGGACGGAGAGCTGGGTGGTGTTCGTCGCCGACCCGGCAGCGGGCGGCGCCCACGCCTACGGACCCTTCGCGCGGCACCAGACGGGTCCGGCGGTCACGCAGGTGCGGGAGCAGCTCCATCGCGACGGCATGATCGGCGTCGAGGTGCACGTGATCCCGTTGCACCCGCCCGACGAGCTCTGAGCGCCCACTAGGACGCCATCGATCGCGCCTCGTCGCCCTCGCGCAGCATCCGCCGGATCGTCGAGAGCGCCCGGTGCTGCGCCACCCGGATCGCGCCGGGGGTCGAGCACAAGACGCGTGCCGTCTCCTGCGTCGAGAGACCGACCTGGACGCGCAGGAGCAGGACGGACTGCTGGTGCGGGGGCAGCCGGGACACCAGCCGGCCCATGACGGCCGCCTGCTCGCGGCGCAGCGCCTCGTCCTCGGGCCCCGTGCCGGGCGTCGGGACGTCCGGGACATCGGCCGTGAGCTGGAGGTGGCTCCTGCTCACCTGGGCCCGACGGTAACTGTCCGTCACTCGACGCGACGCAATGCTGAAGACGAACGACCAGAAAGTCGAGCTCTCGTGCCGATAGTTCGGCAGTGCCTTCACGATCGCCAGGCAGACGTCCTGGGCGACGTCCTCGTCGGAGTGCACCGCGGAGCCGCTGTCGAGACGTGTCCGACAATAGCGAGAGATCTCGGGCTGAATCCGTGCGAGGAGCCGTTCGAGAGCAGCGGAATCGCCCGTGGCCGTCCTCGCCAGTTCCTCGATCGACTCCTCGCAGTCCCTGGCAAGATCTATGTTCGCTACAGGCACGACATCTCCTCCCCCCGAATACGGCAGGCGCGTGCTGGTGACCCCCCGTCACCCGAACGGTATCAGCCGCCGTTACTCCCGGCGAGACGTCTTGGCCGCGATCGTGTCCCCCACGCGAAGTCGGTGATCAGATTCCGCGCCGAAGTGCTACGCAAAGTGGCACCTCCGACGCGTACGGGTGAGTAACCACGCGTGGCCCGGGAGCGGGATGTCGTCGATGCTGCTCCGCGACTCCTTCCCGGAATCGGCACTCAGCTACCGACAGTCACCACTGGTTCCCCGCACGGCGACTGGCCGCCGGTCGCAGCAGCCGGGAGCACCGGCCGTCGAGGGGCGAAGCCCCTCCCCCGGCCACACGACGTCCAGCCGATCTCGATCACCATGCCGAGATCAGGACACCGTTCGGTCACAGGACGGAAAAGGCGGGGCACCTTCCCGACATGTGGAACGCTGAATTGCACACAGAGTAATTCGATCATTCATCTCCGATGTCGACTCCTCCATCGGACAGAAGAGGGTCTCGCTTTCGCTCACGATGCGCTGATACGGTCCGCCACCGACGAACGCAAGAAGGTTCAACAGTGTCGGCAGCGAAGCCCGGACCCCGCCTCCCACGCCGACGACGAGCACCAGGACGCTCGACGAAGCAGGCGTCTCGCGGGGGGCGACGTGTCAGAGCCGCAGAGCAGGGCCGCTCCGGTCGACGGGCCGTCGGCAGACCTCCTGGCCGCGGTGGCCGCGGACGACCCGGCCGCACGGGATCGGCTCCTCGCGCACGAGCGGGCGGAGTTCTGGTCCCTGGTCTTCAGCATCGCCGCGCGCAGCACGCGCAACGGCCAAGCGCGGATCCCCGAGCCGCGGACCTCGGGGTCGGACGGGGGCGACGACGGCCGGGCCTCCCGGATGAACGAGCTCGTCGACCGCCTCCCTGACCACGAACGGGCCGTCCTGCTCCTCAGGGTGCAGCGGGCGCTCACCACCACGGAGACGGCACGCATCCTCGGGTCCACCCCCGCGTCGGTACGGGTCGCTGAGCACCGTGCCCTGGTCACGATCCGGCGGGCGTCGGCCCACGAGTCGGCCGCTGGCCGGACGAGCAGATCGTCGCCGTGAGACGCGGTGGGTCGACGATCACCGCCGCACGTCCCACACCAGCAGCTCGATCACGCCCTGCACCGTCCCCCGGTACACGAGCGGCCGGCCGCACACGTCGAACGCCACCCGCGGCCCGAGGCCGAAGTACGGCTCGTCGACCCGGCACCCGACGGTCTCGCCGGGGTGGGTCAGGCGCGCGTAGTGGGTGACGCCCTGGTCCGCCAGCCACGACCGCGCGGTGCCGTCCTGCAGTGCCCGCAGGTACTCCGGCGACGTCACCAGTCCCTCGAGCTGGACCACCGGGTGGCGGGTGGACGCGGCGAGGGTGCCCGCCCAGTCGCCCATCGCCAGGACGGTGCCCGGCGGGAGGGCAGCATCGGCCCACTGCCCCGCGGCGATGTCGGCGGCGTAGGGCGAGGCGTCCGGCGGGCCCGGGTCGAGCGCGGTCGCCTCGTGCGCGGTCACCACCAGCAGCGCCAGGGCCAACGCCCCGAGGACGACATGAGGGACGAAGCGCACCGCCGAGAGCCGCGCCCCGATCACGCCCAGCGCGATCACCAGCGCCACCAGGCCGAACGAGAAGTACCAGCTCTGCAGCTCCCACGACGACATGACCGCGTAGTAGAGGAGCTGCCCGGCCTGGGCGAGCAGCAGCACCGCCAGCACGTCGCGCACGACGGGCGCGTGCTCCCCCAGCGGCGAGGGCAGCGCGCGCCCCAGCAGCGCGAACGCCACGCCCCCGGCCACCACCACCGACACCCCGAACAGCAGGGGCAGCGGGCCGAGCTGGCCGTAGAGCAGGAAGTCTCGGAGCACCGACCAGTTCTGCCCCAGCGGCCCGAGCTGCTTGGCCAGCCCGCTCACGGGTACCGGGACGCCGAACACCAGCTGGTCGACCAGCGCGTACGCGCCGAGCGTCACCGCCGCCGGGCCCGCCAGCAGCACGAGCAGCACCCCGCGGCGCTCCCGCCAGCGCCACAGCGAGACCAGGGCCAGAACGCCCACCAGCACTGCCGTGTCCAGCCGCGCCAGCACCAGCAGCGCGAGCAGCACCCCCAGCCACGCCACGGCCCGCGTCGACGGCGCCCCCACCAGCACCGGGCGCGTGAGCACCAGCAGGACCACCCCGAGCAGCAGGACCACCGCCAGCGCGTTCTCGCAGCCTGTCCACCAGCGCGCGTGCACGAGGAACCCGACGAGCCCCGCGAGCGTGCCGACGGTGCCCAGCACCTCGCGACCCAGCCGGTAGAGCAGCGCGAGCGCCGCAACCCACAGCACCACGAGCACGGCGATCGTCGCCGTGTACGCCCCGGCGCGGTCGACCCCGAGCACCCGGAACACCGCGGTGAGCAGCAGGAACCACAGCGGCTGGTAGCCGTTGGTCGGCGTGATCCCGTCGAACGTGGAGCCGTCGCCCGCCGCGGCGTGCAGGGCGGTGAGGACGTAGTAGTGCACGTCGTCGGAGTTGAACGCGAGCAGGCGGAACGGGCCGGGCGCGAGCACCGTGCTCACGATCTTCACGGCGCCGACGCCGAGCGCGATCGTCGCGCAGGCCCACGCCAGCAGCGAGACGCGGGCCGGCGCGCGCGTCAGCGTCACCCGGCCCACGTCTCGAGGAGCCGGACGTCGCACCCGTCGGCGGTGTTCTTGTAGAACTCCCAGCCCGCCATGACCCCGCCGGGCGCGGCGAAGCGAAGGTCGGACACCTGCTTCACCGAGCCGTCGGGCAGCGACAGGGTCACCGCGGAGCCGGCGAAGGCGATGTCGACGGTCAGCGGTGAGCCGTCCTGGGGCAGGGGGCGGGCGAAGTCCTCCTGCGCGATCTCGATGACCTCGTTCGCGGTGACGACGCCGGCGATCCACCGGTCGGGCGTGATCACCATGTGGCAGTGGCCCTGGAGCAGGGCCTCGCCCGTCCACCCCAAGAGCGCGAGCGACCCGGAGGTGTCCCCGCGCCCGTAGGCGTAGCGCGCGCCGATCCGCTCGACCCGGCGCCCGAGACGCTGGGTGACGTAGGCGGCCGCGGCGCGGTCGGCGGGCAGGTTCCCGACGAGCGCGCCGCTGCGGATCGACGGGTTCTCGCTGGTCCCGGCGAGGATCGGCGTGATCGCCACGCCCTCATCGCCGGTCGCGGGCAGCGGACCGTTCGGGCGTCCCTCCCACCGGGTGGCCAGCCGCGGGGTGGCGGCGGCGGGGCGGTTGCCCGGCACCACCTCGGCGCCGGAGCCGCACGCCGCCACGAGGGTCAGCCCCCCGAGCGCGAGCGCGCCGCGCCGGGTGAGGCGCAGGCGAGCGTCACCCACGGCTCGGGTCCAGGGGGCCGTGGCCGTTGACCCGCCGCGCCTCGCCCTGCGGTGAGCCGGGCGGCGGACCCGCCTGCGGCCCGCCCCGGGGCAGCCGCCAGGCGTCGCGCCGGGTCTCCTGGGTGGTGGCCTCGGTCTCGGGAGCCGCCCGGCGTCCCGGCGACGGCCGCGCGCTCACCGCCACGCGCGCGGGCGCCGGCCGCACGTCCACCACCGGCTGGGGCCCGGTGCCCGCCGCGTGCGCCGACCGCTCGGGCGGCGCGGCCTGGCCCCGCGGGGCCGCGCGGTAGTCGTCGTAGCCGTCACGCTTCGTCGGCGCCGTCATGGTGAGGATGACGCCGAACAGCCGGGCGCCGACCGCCGCGAGCGACTCGGTGGACGCGGTGAGCTGCTCGCGCCCGGTGGCGCCGGCGCGGCAGAGCAGCAGCGCGCCGTCGGTGCGGCTGGCGAGGATCGCGGCGTCGGCGACGGGACCCAGCGGCGGCGCGTCGACGAGCACGACGTCGTAGGTGGCGCGCAGGCGGTCGAGGACGTCCTGCATCTGCCGCGAGGACAGCAGCTCGCTCGGGTTGGGCGGCGTACTGCCCGCCGGGAGCACGTCGACGCCGGGACCCCAGTGCTGGATGGCCTCCTCGAGCGTGGTGCGCCGGGCCAGCACGTCGGTGAGCCCCACGCCGGCGACGAGACCGAGGCGCTCCGCGGCGGCGGGGCGGCGCAGGTCGCCCTCGAGCACCGCGACGCGCGAGGTCGGCGCGAGCACGGCGGCGAGCGCGTGCACCAGCGTCGTCTTGCCCTCCCCCGAGGTCGAGCTCGTGACGGTGATCAGCGCCGGCGGCTCGTCGACGTCGGCGAACAGGAGGTTGGTGCGCACCCGGCGCACCGCCTCGCCGTAGCCGCCCTGCGGCGCGCCGCTGACGGGCTGGCCCGCCTTGAGCCCGGAGTCGAGCGGCAGCGCGCCGAGCGCGGGGGCGCCGGTCGCCTCGGTGAGCTCGGGGACCGTGCGCAGCGAGGTGTCGTAGGCCGTGCGCAGCACCGCGGCGGTGATGCCGAGGACGACGCCGAGCACCAGCCCGACGGCGAGGTTGAGGAACGGGCGCGGGCTGACGGCCTCGTCGTCGGGCGTGGCCTGGTCGACGACGGCGACGTCCACGGCGGGCGGGGTGCCGGGGATGCGCGGGCGCTCGAGCTCGGCCACCACCTGGATGAACCGCGCCGACACCGCGTTGGCGATCTCGGCCGCGCGCTGCGGCGACGCGTCGTCGACGGTGATGCGCAGGACCGTGCTGTCGCTCTCGGCGCTGACGACGACGTGGTCGGCGAAGTCGGTGCTGGAGCCCAGCGCGTACTGGTCGACCACCGGCTGCAGCACGCGGTCGGAGACGACGATCTCCGAGTACGACTTCACCTTCTGCTGCGAGAACAGGCTGCCCTGGTAGGCGTTGGGCGAGCTGACCGAGCTGTCGGTGGCGGTGACGTAGACGCTCGCCGTCGACGCGTACGACTTCGGCAGCAGCAGGGTCACCGTGCCCGCGGCGATGAGGCCCACGAGCACGCCCGCCACCACCATCGGCCAGCGCCTGCGCAGCGCGCGCAGCAGCGCGTTGAACGTCATGACGGTCCTCCCCGACCACGGACGAGCTGTTCAGTCACCGGCGTCCTCGTCCTGCGCCGTGCCGCGAGGCCCGCGACGACGGCGAAGGGAACGTAGAGGAACGCGTCGGTGAGCTGGTTCTCCACCAGACCGACGACGAGCCAGACGGCCGTGCACACGACGAGGACGGTCGCCAGCGTCTCGCCGCCGGCCGCGAGGTCCCGCCCGTCGAGGGCGAACCCGACCATCGCGGTGGCGAAGCCGAGCAGCAGCAGCACCCCGCCGGCGGCGAGCAGCTGCAGGTAGATGTTGTGCCCGTCGGCGACCACCGGCAGGCCGATGCCCCGCACCGGCGAGTACACCCAGTCCTCGAGGGCCTGGTCGGCGATCTGGCTGCGCACGGCGTCGCTCTCGGCGGCGCTGTCGGCGCCCGACAGGCGCAGGGCGACGAGCAGGTCGTCCACCCGCGCGGGGAACACGGCCCAGACGACGGCCACCGTGCACGCCACCGCGCCGAGCAGCGGGGCGATGACCCGGCGTCCCGCGGACAGGCTCAACACGGTCAGCCCGATCCCGAGGACGGCGGCGACCAGCCCGCCCCGCGACCCCGACGACAGCAGCCCGCCGGCGAGCACGACGCCCGCGACGATCCACGGCCAGCGCACCACCGAGGTGAGCACCCGCCACGTCACCACGGGCGCGACGAGGGCGACGGCCAGCGCGAGGTGGTTGGGCTGCGCGCCGAGGCCCGCCTGGCGCCCGCCGATGTCGACGATGCTGACGAGCCGCGCGCTGATCGCGGTGACCCCGAGCTCGTCGGTGACCGCGACCGCGGCGTTGACCGTCGACCCGATCACCCAGGCGGTCGCGAGACGCTCGGCGAGCCGGGGCCGAGACGTCACTGCGAGGCAGACCGCGACGGGCAGCGCGACCGCGGAGATCAGCCAGCGCACCGCGTTGACCAGGTTCGCGACCTCGAAGGACGGGATCGCCGCGGCGACCTCCGCCGGCACCGGGACCCGCGTGCGCGCGGAGAGGTAGCCGGGGTCGGTGGGCCAGAACGTCGAGGTCACCGCGATGAGGAGGATCGCCCCGCCGAGCACCCACACCCACGCCGGTACGACGAGCCGCCGCCGCTGGGCGACCGCGACCCCGACGAGCACGAGCAGCGCCGCGGCGAGCGCCGGCTGGGCGACCGGCACCGCGGCGCCCGACAGGCCGTTCCACGTCGCCGTGGTGACCGCGACGAACAGCAGCCCGATCCCGAGGTCCTCGACCCCGCGCACCGCGACGACGACGAGGGCGACCGCGAGGAACACGACGCCGGCGACCACCACCTCGAGGCGCGCCCAGCCCCGGGCGTCGGCCATCAGCGCGCCGACCACGGCTACGCCGGCGAGGAGCCCGGCGAGCAGCACGGGGAACGCGGCGCGCACGGGCGCGGGCACCGTCACGGCGCCATCGCCGGAGCCGCCGCCGGCGCAGGGGTCAGCCGCGCCGCGGTGGCGATCATCGCGACGAGGGCGACGACGGTGGCCGCCGCGAGGCCCCAGGCCAGGCCGAGCACCCCGCCGAGCACGAGACCGATCGCGGCCGCACCGAGCAGCGACACCGCCTGCACGATCTGGAGCCCGAACAGCGCCCGCCCGCGCCGGTAACCGCGGATCTGCGCCTGGAACGGGACGGTCAGCCCGCCGACCGCGGTCTGCAGCGCGATCGGCAGCACGAGCGCGGCGTAGGCGGTGTAGCGGGGGAAGAGCAGCCCCATGAGGACGTCGCGCAGCGGCACCGCGACGAGCACGACGAGCCCGACGCCGGCCATGGCGATCAGCGCCGTGCGCCGCGCCCGGCGCAGCGCGGCGAGGTCCCCGCCCGCGGACAGCTTCGCCATGACGGGCGTGACGACGACGAGCAGCGCGGCCATCAGGGTGATCGCCGGCTGGAACACCAGCAGCTGCACCGCCCGCAGGCCCGCGGTGTCGACGGCGGCGAGCACGGCGCCGGCGAGCAGCAGCACGAGGTAGATCTGCACCTGGCCGAGCACGGAGGTCAGCGTGAACCAGCCCGACAGGTAACGGCTCTCGACCCACCACGCGCGCGGCGGAAGCACGCGCTCGACGGCCACCACCAGGAACGCGACGACGGCCGCGATCCCGCCGACGCCCCAGGCCAGCGCGAGCGTCCCGACGGACCAGCTCCCCGTGAGCGCCACCCCGGCGAGCACCGCGAGCTGCACCACCGCCCACACGCTGTCGACGACCAGCGCACGCCCGGTCTCGCCGCGCGCGAGCAGCACGTAGCGCCCGGCGTCGGCCACCAGCGCGCCCGGCACCCACGGCACGAACGCGGCCAGCGCGGCGAGCATCGCGACGCCCGACCAGGCGGCGGCCAGGCACAGCAGCGCCCCGCCGAGCCCCAGGAGCAGGGCCAGCCCCAGCGCCGAGGACCCCAGGCCACGCCGGCGCGCCTCGGTGATCGTCGGCAGGTGCGCCAGCAGCGGCTCCCCCACCACCGCGCGCACGCCCGCGAGCACCACGGTGACGACGGCGTAGGCCACCACGAACGCCCCGAAGTCGCCGGGCAGCAGCACCAGCGACGCCAGGAACGCCGTCAGGTAGTTGCTGCCCGAGCTGACGACCTGGTCCGCGACCCCCGCCAGCGCCCCCCGACCCGACATGCTCACCAGACGTGGGAGAAGTTCTCGCGGGTGAAGAACGCGCCCTCGACGTCCACGTCCCGCACGGGCTTGGCGGGCACGCCGGCGAAGATCTTGTGCCCCTCGAGGCGGCCGCCCACCACGGCACCCGCGGCCACCACCGCGCGGTCGGGCACGTCCGCGCCGGGCAGCAGCAGCCCGCGCGTGGCCACCAGCGCGTGGTGCCCGATGTGCACCGGCGTCGACGACTGCCGCAGCTCCTCCATGTCCACGGCGTGGGTCTGCACGATCGTCCCGTAGCCGGCGATGCAGGCGTAGTCGTCGAGCTGCACGAGGTCACAGGCGTCGATGAAGTGCAGCATGGTGATCAGGGCATGGTCACCCAGGATCAGCGCGGGCCGCCGCGTGGAGCCCGGGAAGTACCCCGA
This sequence comes from Actinomycetospora sp. CA-101289, assembly GCF_050955895.1. Taxonomy (NCBI): domain Bacteria; kingdom Bacillati; phylum Actinomycetota; class Actinomycetes; order Pseudonocardiales; family Pseudonocardiaceae; genus Actinomycetospora; species Actinomycetospora sp. CA-101289. Next base: position 5,056,081 of record NZ_CP192093.1, read on the forward strand.
CGAGGCACGCACGGAGTTGACCCAGACCAGCAGGTGGATCACCGCGCCGGTGCCGAGCCGGACCTCCTCGCAGCCCCGGATGGCGACGAGGTTGCCGATGCGCGCGCGGTCGCCCATCACGAGGTGGTCGACGTCGAGGAACGCGCGCCCGACCGTCGCTTCCGGGTGGATGTCGTGGCCGAGCAGGCGGGTCAGCACGAACCGGCGCGCGCCGGACGGCAGGAACACGACGAGCGCGGCCAGGAGCAGGCGGGGAGCGCGGGCACGGATCACGAGGTCACCTCGGTGGGGATCCAGCGGTGGCGGGTTGCGAGGTCCTTGCGGATCGTGAACCCGAAGATGTTGCCCTGGCGGCGGGCGAGGCCGTTGAGGCCGACGTTCATCGCGGCGATGACGCCCTCGCGCCCGCCGACGGCGCCGCGCATCGACGGGGTCAGCGCGCGGTCGGAGCCGATCAGCCAGTGGGCGTGGAACTCGATGGGCACGTGCACGGCCGGGTCGAACGAGCTGACCGTCTTGACCACCTCGCGGCGGGTCCAGCGGTAGACGAAGTTCGGGGTGCCCGTGCCGTCGACGCCGCCGGTGGTGCCGCCGCCGTCGCGCACGGCGTCGTGCTCGTATACCCCGGCCAGCCCGAGACGGCACGCGAGGCGCATCAGCGGCGAGTCCTGGTTCTCCACGACGACCACCGTCCTCCGCGCGATCCGGTACATCTCGTGCAGGGCCTGGTGCGGCCGGCTGCAGTGGTGCAGCCCGGCGTGGCCGATGACGTGGTCGAAGGCCCCGTCGGGCACGTCCATCGCGTGCGCGTCGCCGTGCACGCCGCCGTCGAGGCGGCTCGACGGGGAGTCGGGCGCGAGGTTGACGAAGGTGCAGTCGGTGAGCCCGAGCTCGCGGGTGACCTCCTGGTCGAACTCCCCCGCGAACTGCACCAGCACGCGGTCGGAGCGCCCGATCACGCCCTCGGCCAGGAGCCGCCGCAGGATCGACGCGTAGAGACCGCTGCCCGCTTCCGCCATCACGTCCCCCGTCTGCTGCGCCGGGCGTCGTCGTAGACGTCCAGCAGGGCCTGCACCCACGCGGTGGTCGAGAACCGGGCCTCGTAGGCGGCCCGGCAGCGCGCCCCGAGGCGGGTGCGGTCGCGGTGGACCTCCTTGAGCGCCACGGCGAGCTCGGCGGTCTCGGGGCTCCGGGAGACGACGACCCCCGTGCCGTGGACGTCGATGTCGTCGGCCGCCCCGTTGCCCGCGACGGCCACCGCGGGGACGCCCGCGGCGAGCGCCTCGACGTAGGTCAGCGGCGGCCCCGCCTCGGGCCACAGGCTCGGGACGACGAGCCCGGCGTAGCCGCCGAGGCGGGCGCGGACCTCGGCGTTGTCCAAGCCGCCGAGGAAGCGGACCCCGGCGGGCACCGGGAGCGCGCGCAGCTCGCCGGCGAGCTCGCCGTCGCCGACGACGTCGAGCGCCTCGTCCTCGGGCCACGCCGCGAGCAGCTCCCCCAGCCCCTTCTCCGCCGAGAGCCGGCCGAGGAACAGCCACCGCGACCCGGGCACGCCCGCGGTCGGGACGTCGGCGACCGCGTTGGGGACGACCGTGAACCGCGCGGGGTCGACGCCGGCCGCGGCGTACTCGTCGACGGCGCGCTGCGAGATGGCGACGACGCGGTCGGCGCGGGCGAGCGGCGGCGACGCGGCGGCCCCGCCCCGGCCGGCGAGCGCGAGTGGCAGCGTCGCGACCCGCGAGCCCTGGAAGCAGCGGTGGCGCACGCCGGCCCACGGGTCGGTGCGGCAGTCGGTGCAGCGCTGCCCGTCGCGCAGCAGCGTCCCGGCGGCGCACATCGCGCGGTAGTTGTGCACGGTGGCCACGAGCGGCCCGTCCCACCGGTGCACCCAGCGCGTGCCGAAGTTCGGGAACAGGTTGTGGACGTGCACGACGTCGGGCCGGAACGCGCGCAGCTCGTCGAGGGGGTCGGGGCCGAGCCCGGAGGCGACGACGGCGGCCGACTCGACCCGGTAGCCCGGCCGGTGGCGGCGCTCGTCGTTGGACCGCGCGACGACCGTGACCTCGTGGCCGGCCTCCCGCAGCGCCTCGGCCTGCAGGCGCACGACGACGTTCTCGCCGCTGGGGACGTCCTCGCGGTGGAAGCTGTGGACCAGGGCGATCCTCACGACGCGTCCTCGAGCCCGGCCGGACGGGCCGGGCGGGACACGACCCGCCGCAGGCCCAGGGCGCGACGGCCGTAGCGGCGGGCGTCGGGGCGGCGCGGGCGCGGCACCTCGACCGCGGGTGCGCGGCCGGCGAGGCCCTCCACCCAGCCCACATAGGCGTCGCGAGCGGCGCGCTCGGCCAGCGCGTCGCGGGCGAAGAGCTGGCCGCGCAGCCCCATGGCGAGCGCCTCGGTCTCGTCGGCGACGGTGGCCAGCACGGCGTCGAGCAGCGCGCCCGGCTCGCCGGGCGTCACCGGGACCCCGCCACCGGACACCAGCACCTCGGCGGTGCCCGCGCTCGCCGCGCTGCTGGCCGCGACGACGGGCCGCCCGGCGGCGAAGTACGAGGTCAGCTTGCTGGGCACGCACATCTCGGCGATCTCGGGCCGTTCGTTGAGCACGAGGACGTCGGCGGCGCGCAGGGCGGTCTCGAACACGCCGTCGGGCAGCGGGTCGAGGAACTGCAGGGTCGGCAGGTCGCGTCCGAGCCGCTCGAGGTGGTCGCGCTGGTGGCCCGCGCCGAGCAGCACGAAGCGCACGGGCAGCCCGCGCGATGCGGCGAGCCGCGCGGCGTCGACGACGTTCTCCAGGCCCTGCTTGGCGCCCATGTTGCCGGCGTGCAGGGCGATGACCTCGCCGGGCGCCCAGCCCAGCTCGCGGCGCAGGGCCTCGGGGTCGCCGGTGGCGGCGCCGGTGTGGGTCCAGTTGCGGATGGTCGCGACGCGCTGCGCGTCGACGCCGAGGCGCACCAGCGAGCGGCGGAAGCTCTCGTGGATGGCGACGACGCCGTCGGCGCCGCGCAGGAGCCAGCGCTCGAGGGCCTCGGTGGCGGCGGCCTCGCGGCCGGTGAGGATGCCGGCCTCGACCGCGGCGCGGCTGTAGAGGTCCTGGACGACGACGCCGACGGCCGTGCGGCCCGGGCGTCGGCGACGCAGGGCGGCGCCGACGGTGAGCAGCGCGGGGCTGACCGCCACGATCACGTCGGGCGACGGCCCGCCGACGGTGGCGGCCTGCGCGGCGAACGCGGCCTCCATGGCGATGCGCGTGCGGCCCGACGGGCGGCTCGGCACGGGATGCGGCAGGCGCGTGACCTCGACCGACCCGTGCCAGGAGTGGCCGCGCTCGTTGCGGTAGCCGTCGGCCACGGCCCACTGCGGGTAGTGCGGCTGGCCGGTGACGACGTGGACCCGGTGCCCGGCGTCGGCGAGGAAGCCGGCCATCCCCGTGGTGTAGGGCGCGATGCCGGTGGGCTCGGGCGCGTAGTTCAGGCCCAGGACGAGGACGTCCAGCGGGCGGCTCACGCGGCTGCTGCCGACGTGTCGGTACCGGTCACGCTGCTCCCCTTCACCCACACGTGTGATGCCGGGGGGAATCGCCGCCATCCAGAAGGCCGTTACAGGAACGCTGCGGAAATGCGACCTGTCCGAGATGGGTGTACGGCCGTTCAGCGGAAGAGCGAGCCGTCCACGCCGCCCTTCATCGAGGCGGGGACGTCGACGCCGTAGACGGTGGCGAGCAGCGACGGGGCCACGTCGAGCACGCTGAGGGGCGTGCGCGCGTCGGCGCCGTCGCCGCCCTGCGCCGGCACGTCCAGCAGGATGCCCTCGGGCACGTGGTAGGCCGTGTTGCTGCCGCCGAGCCGGCCGCGCACGGCCAGGCCCAGCTCGTCGTAGGACGCGGTGTGCTCCGGCGCCGATGTCCGGCGCGCGGTGCGCGGATCGTCCTCGGCGACGGCCTCGTAGGACGTGCGGAACAGCACCGTCGCGCCCTGACGCTCGATGGTGTCGAACAGCGGGCGACCGACGTGGTCGACGACCTCGGCCAGCGTCGCCGCGGCGGCCGTGGCCGAGGCGTCGCTGTGGAACTCCAGCGAGCACATCGGGTGCATCGCGAGCCGCTGCACCGCCGGCCCGCACCCGAGGAACGCCGCGAGGCGGGGTCCGTCGTCGAGGACGAGCAGGTCTGCGACGTCGACGCGGTGGTCGATCGGCCCCTGACCCATGCTCGAGGCGACGACCAGCCGGTCGCCGGGGCGCAGCCCGCGCTCGATCCGCCGGAGCTGGCGGTCGGCCAGGCGCATCGCGTCGATGACGAACGAGCCGTAGACCGGGTCGGCGTCGTACTCGAACTGCTCGGCGTAGCCGGGCATGGCGTCGCCCCAGTAGCGGTGCATCATCGCCGCGACGTGGTTGGTGAAGAAGGCGCTGAACCGCGGGCGGTGGGTGCGCAGCAGCCCGCGGTACAGGTCGAACGCCGGTAGCACCTGCATCATCGCGCGCCCGGCCTGGTGGCGGGCGTCGCGGCGCTCCTGCACGAGGTGCCACGCCAGGCGCCGGGCCGAGTCGGGCGTCAGGCCGCGGCGGACGAGGTCGACGCCCACCCGCGCGAGGTCACGCGGCGCGAGCGGGGCGTCGGAGGAGAACGCGTTCTCCGAGGTCATGCGCAGGTTGAAGTCCTGGAACGTCGACAGCCCAGGCGGCACGGTCGAGGCGTCGGACGCGAAAGTGTCCGGGACGCAGAACCCGCCGGACGCGAACTCCCGCGGCGGCCAGCTCTGCAGCACGCCGAACAGGCCCACCGCCATGCCGGCGGCGTCGAGCGCGTCCCACAGGTCGACGCCCCGGAAGGTGGCCGGGTCCTGCCCGAGCTCCCACGAGTTGTGGTCGGCGGTGTACATCGAACGGTGCACCGTCGGCCAGGTGCGCCACGGGCTCAGGTGCGCCTCGTCGTCGTTGACGGTGGTCCACGTCGTGCCGCGCCGCAGGAGGCCGGCGATCGTCGACCGTGGTTCGCGCCGGACGAACTCGTCGACCAGGGTCCACGGGACCTCGTTGAGCTCGTACAGGACCACCGTCGGCTCGTGCACAGACCCTCCGGGGAGCAGCGCCGGCCACCACCCGAACGGGTGACCCTGGCGTCGCCGCCCTTGTCGTCCCACGACAGGCAGCCGTTACCGCGTTCCCTACCTGCAGCCCAGGCCCACCACCGTCGCTCGCCGAGGGCCTATCAAGCGATCGGCACCTTGCCTGCGCTCACGCAGGTTCGCGTGGGCGAGGACCAGTAGGGCCGCGGTGCACTTGAGCACGGACCCTCGCCCCGAAGCCAAGCACCACCGGAGGTGCGTCATCGCGCCACACCGAGTGCCGCCTAGAACCTGGTCGACTACTCCGCTTCTGCGTGCCACACGAACAGCGCAGCCCCTCGCACCAAAACTATCGGCTCTCGACCGGTCCATCACCAGTAGACGATCCCCCTCCCCCACAGTTACCTCGCGACGATCATCCCCAACTGACACCGACACTGCTCGAATAATCAGCGCCGATCGCCGCTTCGTTGCCGGCAGCGCGACGTACACAGCGTCGCTAGACGAGGAGAATCCGTTCACACCCGCGGCGAGACCTCAGCACTCGACGCGACGTCCGTCGACACCTTCGGATAGATCGCGTGAAGGCGCGCCAGGTTAGGCAACTCGAGAGCGCCAACGATTACACTACCGGCGGCTGCATTGTGGCCGCTGGTGCAGTGCCTTCGTCAACAGCGCGGTGGCCCGGCTACCCACCCGCGCCAGCAGTGCGGCACAATCTATGCATGACGTCTCGCGCGGTCATCGGCCTAGGCGACAGCATCACGAACTCCTGCGGCTTCCCCTCGAGTAACCTTCCCCTTGCTTCGTGGGCGCAATGGGTCGCCAGAGCCGTCAACGAACCAGTGGAACTCTTTGCGCGACCTGGAGCCAGTTGCGCCGAGATCGAGAGAGACTTACTGCCCCCTGCCTCGTACGGGGCACGACTAGCGCTCGTTTACGTCGGGACCAACGACATACTGAGGGGCGCCGACCCCGACGACTTTGAGCAATGCTTCGATCGCCTTCTGGCGAGGGCTTGCGATATCGCACGAACTGTTCTAGTCATGACGCCACCGCTGTGGCTCGGTGCATTACCTACCATCGCACCCTACGGATTTCGCCGGGTTAAGCGCATTCATCAGTTTGGGGACGTCATCCGCCAGCGTGCCATCCAGCATTCTGCAGAAGTCGTCCAAGCACCAGAACTATATGGGCCGGCCTACGTCGCCCCGGACCGCATTCACCCAACAGCCGCAGGCCAACTTGCCTTTGCTGATGCCGCAACCTGGAAACTCCGCGACCTCGGGTGGTCCGCGACACTTCCAAGTTACCTGGCGGGTCCACGATCACCCCTGACTAGCTGGCAGAAGATTCGATGGCATGCCATGACGCTGGGCCACGCCGTGAAAGCTCCGCCGCGCGAGGCTGGCCGGACATTAAGACGTGCCTTGCGCGACAGCTGAAGACTGCAGACGCGCTATCGCCCGGGCCGAGGTCCCTGCAGCCCTAGCTGCACCCCCCACTTCTCCGGCTTCATCGTCATCGGCCGAAGAGGGCCTGCAGTAGATCAGGAAGGCTACGTAGAGGAACGAGAGCCAGTCTGACGCACCAATGTTCCATAGACGTTCCGCGATCCCGCCAGCCAGGACTGGGAAAACCAGGAGGACCACTGACGCGGGCGAACGAGATTGAACGATGCAAACTGCAAGTAGAACAATCAGGACCATGAACGATAGAATTCCACCAGAGAACAACACGTCGATCCATTGATTGTGAGCGCTGTACGTAGCGGCAATACTAATCCGTCCCTGCTCTGTGTACTTTTCGGCCCAAGCACGGCTCCCGGAGCCTAGAAGCCAGCGCTCATTCACATCCTGAATCGCCAGATACCACAAATACGGTCGACCCGTCAGTTCATCGAATCTCAGACCGACCCACGGGATTGCTACCCCAGCAACGAAGGCTGCGGTTGATGCGACAGAAAGAACGCTTGTCGCCCCCAAACGTACACCGATACGCGATCCGATGAGTAAGAGCAGCATGAGGCTATAGGTAGCCACTGCTGCGTACAATCCGGTGCGGCTTCCCGAAAACCAGATCGTCACCAGCATAGCAATGCACAGCGCGTGACGCGTCCACCCTGCGAGTGCCAGCCAAACGAACGGAAGGGAGCCGGCCAGGACAAGCGCGAGACCATTAGAGTCACCCATGGCCCCTGAATAGACATACCCAAGAGGACCGCACTTATAGTCGGCTACACATTCGAGAAAGACCGACTCAGGCTGAAAAATTCCTGCGGCGAGACTTAACCCGACCGTGAGGGCTGCTACAACCGCGACACCAAGAAGTGCGTCTGATCGTCCCTCTAAGAACGCGCATGCAAGCAGCATACCGATCAAGATCGCGGTACCGGACGTCAGGTACGCGTCCCCAGCCGCGTAAGTCGACAACATTCCGACAACAACGAGCGTCAGGGCAAGTAAAGCCGGTACAGATGGCCTCTTCGTGGAGCGAGCGCTCAACAGGAAGATGACGGCGCACACGAGCAACAGCAGCCGTCCGTCGATCTGCTCAAGCTGGTTCTTCCACCCGGGATACACTGACTGCTCGTTGCCAAATGAATCGATCGCCGCCACCTTGGCGCCCAGCACGCTAGTAGACCAAGTCCCGAGATTCAGAAGAACGCCACAGGTCGCAACGAAATAGAACGACAATGATAAGCTTCGTACCCTAACGGTCGACCAAACACCGACGCCAATTGCAACAGCGGTCACGCAGATCAAGATGCCGAATAATGCTACGGTCGTGCTCCCAATCATACGAATTCGCCTCGATCGTCGAAGTCAGACTGCAAGATCGAAGCGCTACCTAGGGCGTGGGCTAGGCGGTCGGTGGCCTGCACGCGGCATCGCCGTGCTGTCGAGGTTGACGGTCGTCGAATCATAAAACTGATCCACGGGCCCCTGTTGGACAGAGATCAAGTCTTGATCGTAGCGATCGTACGCTGTATCGGCTTTGGGCGGCGTGGCGTTTATAATCGCGCCCAACACCTTGGCTGACACAGTGCTAAAGGCGGCGGCAGCTGCGGAAGCTTGATCTGACGTAGTCTGCGCGTATCGGAATACGACGAAAACGCCGTCACAACGACTAGCCAAGATGGCGGCATCTGTCACCGGTATCACAGGCGGTGAATCAATGAGGACGAAGTCGTAGCGGGTCCTCAACGTCTCCAACACCGACCTCATCTGTTGCGACGCGAGTAACTCCGACGGGTTGGGCGGGAGGGGACCACTCGATAGAAAATCGAAGAAGGTCGACCCGCCCTTCTGAATAACGTCATCTAGAGTTGCTCTACCCGCGAGCACTGACGTAAGTCCAGCCGAGCCTTCCAGGCCGCAGTAAGTTGCAACTCGGGGTCGCCGTAGGTCCGCCTCCACGACCAAGATTCGAAGCCCGAGGTCCTTCATCGCCAGAGCGCAGTTAACCGCTACGGTTGTCTTCCCTTCGCCGGGCAAAGCACTACTAAAAACGACTACTGTGGGCGCAGCATCCACATCGACGAATTGAATGCTCGTGCGAATCTTCCGAAACTCCTCAGCGCGACCCACTGGAAGCGACCGGAGACTTGTCATGGAGGACGAATTTGCCAACTTCTCGTCGAAGCTGACGACGCCGAGAGTCGGCCACCCCGTAGCCGCCTGAATCTCCTCTGCACTCTTGAAGCTTCGATCAGTCCGATCACGGAACAGACCCGCAGCAAGTCCCGCAACAAGACCAAAGAATAAGCCAACCACGAGATATACAGACGCACGCGGGGCGATCGCTGACGATGGAGGCGTCGCCTGCTCAACTACCCGAGTTGTGACTGGCGGTGGTCGAGTATCCGACGGAGCTTCAAGTTCTGCCGTGACACCCAAGAAGCTCGTCGTGATAGCGTTCGCTAACTGGGCCGCGCGGTCAGGCGATTCATCTGTTACTGAGACTGTGAGCAGGACCGTCTCAGGGACGGCGGAGGCTGCTACCCGCGAGCGCAGATCAGCTACGTCAACCGGGAAAGGCACAGTCCGTGCGGCGCCCTCCAGGATCCGCCCACTTGTCATTAGCTCTACGTACGACTTGATCCGCTGGGTAGAGAGCAAGCTACCTTGGTATGCCGCCTGGGTGCTTGCATCGCCACCCTGAGACGACACGTATAGCGAGGACGACGCCGAGTAGGTCGGTGGCGTGGCAAGGTAAGAGGCGAACCCTACGAAAAGGCCGATGGCTGTACCAAGAGCCACAAGCCGCCATCTATAGCGCAACACCGATATGTAGTCACTTACTGACATGGCTCATCCTCTCGATAAAGCTGAACGACGATAGGGCTACTGGACTCACCACCACCACGGCTTACCTGATACACCATCAAGCTGATAGTTCAGGTCAGACTGCCGCTCACCAATCTTTCGCGCCGGGATCCCGCCGACGAGCCAGTAGTCGGGCACATCCTTTGTCACGACAGCGCCGGCAGCTATAACTGCTCCTTGCCCGACACATACCCCTGGCAGCACTATGCAGCCGGCGCTAAGCCAGGCCTTCTGGCCGATGACAACGCCTGCCTCTTCGTAGTCGAAGTTGGGCGACGACCATGCGTGCTGGGCCGTCCAAATCTGCACCCGAGAAGAAATGTTGACGTCTGCGCCTATATGCAAACCACCTCGCGCGTCGAGTATTGCATCCTCACCCACCGAAACTCTCTGTTCTAAAAACAACCCTGCGGCTCTCCGAACCTGGAAGCCGTGGTAGAACACGCAGTCGTCGCCGACCGTGGCGCCGAATCGTCGCAGGGCCAGGACCCTCAGCGAATGGATAGGCGAGTACGCGGCAAGCTTGAGAGCGACGAGCTCAACTGCGACCCTAGTCGGCAGTCGCCTTCGACCACCGACCTTACGCAATTCCGGACACCTCTCTATACTTTTGCACCAGCTCGGCAGCCCGCGTATCCCAGGCATGCAAAGATGACCATTCGAGCGCATAGCGGGAGTGTTGCGCCCACCTACCGTCGTTCAAAGCTGCCGATGCTTCTGTCAGAGCGTCCGCCAACGAATGTACTTCCGCTAACGCTGTTGACATGCGCCGAGCCGTCCAACGAGCATCCTTCGGTACCCACTGCGTCATGAGCTGCCATTCGCACATAACCGCAGGAGTTCCGCACGTGGCGGCCTCGAGAACCTGCGCGCCAGAACTATCGCGAATGCTACTGAAGACAAGCGCAACACTCTTTGCCAACTGTCGATACACGTCTCGGTGGGGCACGCGTCCACTAACTTCCACCATGCCCTGCAGCCCGCCGCGGCTTCTGACGTACTCACGCACCACTTCTAGGAGGGGACCGTCGCCTAGCATCGTCAACTTCTGCTCGCCACCCCCAGCTAGGTACAGCTCGTATGCTTTCACGGCCAGAAGCGGGGCCTTGATCGGGAGCATTCGACCCACCCAAACGAAGCCTGCCCTATGCTCAAGCGGGGTCTCTTGGACACAGGCTGGTACCGCAGGCAATGTTCCCTCCGCGAGCATGAAGTCGACCCGCTCTGCTCCGAGTCGCTGCGCTCTTCGCGCTGTGTGCTCGTTGACGGCAAGGACCCGGCTCGATCTCGCCGCGCCACGCCGAGCAGGGGAAGGCAACACATCAAGCAGCAGGGCGGCGGAAAGCCGAGCTAGCTCTTTGGCAACGGCCTTCAACCCCAGCCAGCGGACGACACCACGCCAATACGGATGTCCCCCGCCAGCTGGACCGACCAAGTATGGTTTGTTGCTTCGTGCAAGAGGATTACCGAGGCTAAGTGAGCCGTAGGTGATGTGATGGCCGACGTCGAACTCCTCGCCTGCCACCACCTTGGCAGCAGCGCGCTTCCATCTCCAATAGCGGAGATAAGTTCTAGTTACATCAGAGAAGCGCAAACTCCGGTTAACCTCGTCTGCAACTGGCACAATCCGTGGGACGAGGTTCCACGATATGCTATCCGCTACAAGCTTTCCGGCGTCGCGGTGACGTACGAGTACGGTCAAGCTCTCTATTTCCGGACGCCAACTAAGAGCTTCAAGCGTACGATAGGCGTTCCCTGGTTCGCTGCCGCGGTCACGATCGCAAACGTATGCCGTTGCAAGGACCTTGAGTCGAGTCGCTCTGTACATCATACGGCCCCGTATCGACGGTCGAGGATGGCTTCGTGACGCAAGAAGTCTTCCTCCGCGAACCGCGGTCCTAGAACCTTCGCGGGGTTCCCGGCGACAACTGAATTCGCGACGACACTCCGAGCCACGACACTGCCCGCCGCGACCACCACCGAATTGCCGATCTCGACGCCCGAGAGAAGAACAGCGCCAAACCCGATCCAGCAATCTCTACCAATCGAGATGTAGTCTTCTGGGATAGCTTCGCGCTCTCCTACCCAGGTGCTCTCTCGGATTGGTCGCCCAACATCGTCGATTGAGTGATCGGTGCGACCGACCACGCCTACCGAATTAGCAATCATCGACCCGGCGCCGATGCTACCGTCTGCCTCTATGGTGCAGTACTTGCCGATGTACACGTCGTCGTCGATAGAGAGTCCGTGAGCACTCCAGACACGCGAGAAAGGCCCAATGTGAACGTTCCGTCCGACGCTAACAGGTGCGCCGGCAGGAATCGCCGCTTTACGATAGAGGAGTTGCTTCAGCGCCTTTACAATAGCCATGATTCAACTCCCTGTGCGAAGTTCTCGACCATAGCGTCGAGCGTGATCGCCTCGCCGGAGGATTTTGCGCCGAGCCGTAGGCGGGCAATCAGGGTCGGGTCGGCTAGTGCCCGAAGGCATTGAGATGCCATTTCCTTTGGACTCGACCCATCCGCAAGTAGAATAGAATTGTACCCGTCCTCGAGATACTCGAACTCAGGAGAGTGGTTCGGCCCGTACTTCGTAACCACCGGCAGGCCAAGCGCGAACGCCTCCACGACGGCGAGGCCGATCAAACCAGGGTTCAGGAAGAGCGAAGCCTCACGCGCGAGCGCCACCTTCTCCGCTGGCGAGTCCACTCGGCCGTAGTAGGAAAGCCAACTCAGCTCTTCGGCGAGAGTTTCGACGTAACTGCGCTGCGGCCCATCACCGGCAATCGTCAGCTTGAAGTCTCCGGATGTGGCCGCCATCTCGCGGCCGACTTGAACCAGATAGTCAATCTGCTTCTCCTGGTAGAGACTCCCCACGTAAAGGGCTTGGGGGACAGGCGCCGACGCTGTGACGTCGGCAAGGGCGTTGCGGAGTTGGTCGGTGTCTACTGCGTTCTGGACCACGGTGACGCGCGAAGCGGCGACGCCTCGCTCAACCAAGTACTGCCGGGTGGCGTTGGTGTAGGCGAACCACCAAGACGGTCGGCTTAGCTGGAGGCCCTTCAGGCGCTCGCTGAGCCTGTTACGCGTGGACACTTGGTGGTTGTAGCCGTGGCCCCAGAACGCAGTCGGTTTGCGAGAGAGCAAGAAAACTTGGTTCACGAGCAGAGAGTTTGCTTGCTCAACGATTATTGCGTCGGCTTCACGTGCTTGAGAAAGAATTCCTTGTTGCCACACAAGGTCGCTACCTCGAACTCGAAATACTCGATTCTTATGCCATTCGAACCAGGGTTCTCTCGCCTCGTCACGCTTACTTGCCTGCGCGCCGTAGGGCGTCCCAGCCGTGACTCGCAACTCGACGCTCGGACTCAGTCGGTCCCGAAGCCGATTGAAGAACTCTCGTCGGTACTGCGGGACATACTTGTATACGATCAGTAGATTGACCGGCACTCAGCTCACCTCCCCGCTCAACGCCGTTCTAGGGGTGAGCCCGTCAGTAGCGACCCCTGTTCGTCGACGTACCTCGACTGCACACGGCACGAGAGAGAAGAGCGCGGTCCCGATCGCCGTAGCGAACAATGGGCCTGACGGACCTATAGATATAGCGAGAAGTATAGATAGTGAGACGTTCAGGAACATGCCAGGTACGGACCAAAGCGCTTGCAGTTTGAATCCCTCGTCGTCCGTCAAGTACATGCCCAGTGGAAGCTGAGCCGAACGGATCGCCAACATGATAAGAAAGCCCACGCAAATGAGTACATTCGTCTGTATCTGTCCGTCCGAAAGTAGAGGCGCCCCCCAGTACGAGGCTATCCCGACAACACCACTGAGTAGCATGCTCGCGGCAAAAAAAGACAAGCTGACACTTCGTAGATTCGACGCGGCGCTTGGCCTGCTTCGATAATGTGCCCAGAGGGATTGGCCTACGGCAGATATCAGAAGCCAGACTGGGGAGAAGAACTGAGCAACTAGCGAGTACAGCGCGAGCTCGCCCACGTCCACTGTGTGGCTTAGGACAAGACGGTCGCTCTGGAAGCCGACAAGCATCATGATCGTCATGATAAAGGCGCTCGACGACACGCGTCCGAACGTATTCGTCGGATATCGTCGGGACTCTTCAAGATTCTCGTCATCCTGGAGGGAGCGTCTTGCTACAATCCACGCACAGGCGGCGCCGACTGCGGCTGAGCACAGAAGTCCAAGGCCCGGGGCGTTGAGGATGGTTGCCTGCGACTCAGATTGAGCGCCTAGGAGTACGACTACTAGTGTGCACGGTGTCGGCAGAGCTTGCACAATTGCGAGTAAGCCTTGTCGGCCGAGCCCGAGCAGGACCCGTGCCCCCAATCCAAGAGGCAGTGCAATGGCGAAGCAAACAAGATTTACAAGGACGCTGCTACCTGATGCGCCGATCACTGGGCCAAGGATCGCTTCCCAAAGATCAAGCGCAGTGAGCCCCGAGGCGATTACGACAGTGATCAGCGCCGATAGGCCCGTGACGCGTAAAGCTTGGCGCAAGATATCGATGAACTGCGCTTCTCGACGGTCCGCCGCCGCGTTTGTTACTGCTGCGCCCACCCCAAAGTCAAGGAAGGGGATGAGCGCAAAGAGCGACTGAATAAGGGCGAATGCCGCGAAGGTCGCGGTCCCCGCCGCCATCAGAACTGTTCTGGCGACTGCCAGGCTGGCGATTAGGCTCGCTCCGAGCGTAACGCACCTGATCAGCCCGACTCGCAGGAGAATGCTTTGGGGCTTACGCCGCTCCTCGGCGCTAGACATCGCTCTTCATGTTAATCGTGGAGGAGGAATTTGAGATGCTCCGCAGGCGCCGGCGGGTGAGATGCAAGCGAACTCTGGTTGACCTGTAGCGCGCGAATGCGTGGTTGGCAGCTCTTACAATTCCTTGCAACTCGAAACGATCATCCCTCACGTCGGCAAGCATGTGTGGCAAATCGAGAGCCCGATCAAACGACAGTCCGCCGCCAGCGTAATCTACTATAACCTCCTCTGATTCCTCAGGCCTCGCCATCACTCCTGCCCGCATAATTGTATCGAAGTCGGCCACGACTCCGTATCGCAAGTCGTGATTGCCTAGCTGAGCAAGTAGGGCACGTGAAAACACTGTTGCTTGATGACAATGAGGCTGGATACCGAGCGCGTGACGGAACCAGTTGTGCGGCACATTCGAAATTCGTTGCGGCGGGCGCTGCAACCCGAACAGGTGCATTGCGCCGAAAACGAACCACGGCGAACCAGACTCGAGTGCGTTTAGTACTGTACCCAATGAATTTGGAGAATGCAGCATGTCGCCGGAGTTCAAGAACCAGAGGTAACGGCCCCTCGATCGACAGATTCCTCGATTCATAGCGTCGTACACGCCGGAGTCTGCCTCGCTACGAAGATGGACGTCGACGCCGAGTCCCGCCGCCTTCGAGACTTCTCTCTCGATCGCCTTCAGGTCAGACGAGAGGCCGTCCACTATGTGGTAGTCCCAAAGACCTACAGTAGAAGACAAACAAGTCTGCTTGGTGACCGACTCTAGGGTCGCCGCTAGTCCTGCTGGGTCGTCACGCGTGATAGTGACCAGAGAGAGTATCGGGTCGCTCATCGCTAATCGAACTCCTTCAGTGCCCGCTCCCAAGAAGTATAAGAAACTTCATCAAGGGACGGCCCGATATCTTCAGGGCAGCGGCCGCTCAGCGCCCGCGCAGTCTCCAAGAGAGCCGAGGGTTCTGGGTTGCAGAGCCAAGCCTTCGGCAGGAGTTCTCGCATTGACTCGCCGTCGTAGGCGGCGACGGGGCGAGAGCAAGTTAAAGCCAATATGGTCGAGCCGCTCACTGTTACGTGAGCATACGGCGCCAGGACAACATCCGCTCCCGCTACTGCCTCGGCAAGTACGTCGTCAGAAAGTGACCGTCCAGAAGCGCCAAGCACCGTCAGCCGGTGCGGGTGCTCGCGCTGTTGTCGGTCGAGTCGACCTGCAATAACGAGCTCCTCGCCGTCGGCCAGCCCCGCGACGATGCTGTCGACTTCTGCGGCTCCCTTGTCGGCGCGCACGTTTCCAATGACCAGATACTGCCCGGGCTTCCGTTTCCGCTGGTCCATTACATCGGAGCGGCGGTCGAGCCAGTCTTGATAACTCGGATGACCTACGACATGAGTCTTCGCAGGGTGACCCGTGTATTGAACCATGCTGGCTCGGTGAACGACTAACATATGGGCGACCCGGCGGAGGAGGTCCTCAAGCCTGCCGTGCAGGCCCGGTGGACGTCTTTCAACTGTAGGGTTGTGGTCAATGAGAATGGTGCGGGCTGGCAGCAGCGTCGCGGCGATAATACACGCGAGAGAGTCCAGCCATCCACGAGTCCAAGCGATCACCACCAAGTCACTGCGACTAGCTTTAGCTAGCAGGGCCAGTGGACCGAGTACTCGGAGAACGGCGTGCTTAGCTCGGCCGTCGTGGCGAGCGTCCGTACCTAGGATCGGTGTGGTGCGACTCGGCGGTGTCGCGTGTTCCGCGGATCGTGGTTGAAGGACGTCGATCTCGGCGAACCTACTTAAAATGCGAGCTAGTTCGCGTCCGTAAGGGTTCAGACCGTTCGGGTCGTACACGAGGATGCGGTCCCTGCGACGACCTTGCGTTTGTTCGCTCCGAGGTGACAACGGTACTAGCCGCTTACATAAGTGAGCTCGGCGTCAACCATGAGGTGGGCGAGCTGTTCGGGCATGGTCTGGGCCTTCCAGCCCAGATCGGTCATCGCCTTCGAGGCGTCACCGATCAGCGCGTCGACCTCGGTCGGGCGCAGGTAGGTCTCGTCGAACTGGACGTGCTTCTCCCAGTCCAGCCCGACGCGCTCGAAGCACCACTGCGTGAACTCCCGCACCGTGGTCGCGGTCCCGGTCGCGAGCACGTAGTCCGCCGGTTCGTCGGCTTGGAGCATCCGCCACATGCCCTCCACGTACTCGGGGGCATAACCCCAGTCGCGGACGGCGTCGAGGTTCCCGAGGTACACGTTCTGCTCGATCCCCGCGGAGATGCGGGCCACGGCGCGGGCGATCTTGCGGGTCACGAACGTCTCCCCGCGGCGGGGGGACTCGTGGTTGAACAGGATCCCGTTGACCGCGAACAGCCCGTGGGCCTCGCGGTAGTTCCGGGCCATCCAGTACCCGTAGACCTTCGCCGCCCCATACGGCGACCGCGGGTAGAACGGGGTGTCCTCGGACTGCGGCGGCGGGGTCGCCCCGAACATCTCCGACGACGAGGCCTGGTAGTAGCGGGTGTCGACCCCGACCATGCGGATCGCCTCGAGCAGCCGCGTGGTGCCGACGCCGGTGGTGTTGCCCGTGTACTCCGGCTCGTCGAACGACACCCGCACGTGCGACTGCGCGGCCAGGTGGTAGACCTCGTCGGGACGGATCTTCTCGATCAACGTCACCAGACGGCTGGAGTCGGTCAGGTCGCCGTAGTGCAGCACCAGGCGCTGCTCGGGCTCGTGCGGGTCCTGGTACAGGTGCTCGATCCGCCCGGTGTTGAACGTCGAGGAGCGACGGATGATCCCGTGCACCTGATAGCCCTTACCGATCAACAACTCGGTCAGGTACGACCCGTCCTGCCCCGTGATCCCCGTGATCAACGCACGCTTCACCAGTACTCCCCCCTCGGCCGGCTGCGGGTGTGTCGCGAGTCGGCGAGTCCTGTTCCAGATGCGGCGCGAGCGCCTCGCTCACGCGTCCGATGCGATGTCAACCCTGACAGGCAACGCACCGTAGGCGGGAGGGCACCCAACGTCGAGGGGTTGGTGCCCCTTCTCGGGCTATGACACTCCGACGAGTGGCCGCGCTGCGGCGAGCGGTCACGCTCCGGTAACGGTCTGCAGTCGACGGTAGCGGTACGCGGCGTAGACGAAGCGCGAGTTGCCGATGAGGTAGCGCTTCCACAGACGGCGGGGCTCCGAGGCGAAGCGGTGCATCCACTCGAGGCCCGACTCCTGCATCCAGCGGGGTGCCTCGGGCTTGTTGCCGGCGATGAAGTCGAAGGCGGCACCGATGGCGACGGCGACCACGCCGGCGGCGCGCGCCAGATCGACCGCCGCGCGGTCCTGCTTCGGGGTGCCGAGCCCGACCCAGACGATGTCGGCGCCGCTGGTGCGGATGCGCTCGGCCTGCTCGGCGCGCTCGTCGTCGGTCAGCGGACGGAAGGGCGGCGACTCGACGCCGACGATCTGGGCCTGCGGGAAGCGGCGCTGGAGCTCAGCCCGCAGCTGCGCGACGACCTCGGGAGTGCTGCCGAGCAGGAAGTGGCGGGTGCCGCGCGCCTGGCCCTGGTCGACGACGTCAAGGAAGAGGTCGTTGCCGCGCACGCGGTCGGCGCCCTCGGCGACGATGCCGGTCAGCTTGTTCATCCACGCGACCGACTTGCCGTCGGCCAGGTTCAGGGTCGCCTGCTGCAGCAGCCCGCGGTACGCGGCGTCGCCATCGGCCAGCGCCAGCGTGTAGGCGTTGCAGAGGTGGACGTCGGCACCCTGGGTGCGGTCCGGGCGGGCCAGCTCGAGGACCTGGTCGACGCCGGCCTGCGGGGTGCAGGCGCTGATCGGGACCCGGGCGCAGTGGATCCGGAGGCACGGCGCCGTCGAGGTCGTCGGAGCCGGCACGACGAGCTTCAGGTTGCGCTGCCCGGTGCCGCGCTGGGCCGGGACAACGACGTCAGCGGGGGCATCGGCGTCAACGGCGACGAAGGTCGGGCGGAAGTGGGCGTCCGTGGTCATGGCAGGTCCTCTGCGGTACGCGAAGGGGTGGGTGAACGAGCTGGCTGGAGAGGGCGCCTAGTAGGCGCCGCGGCCGCGGAACACCGCGCCGACCGTCTTCCAGAGGATCGAGACGTCGAGGGCCGGCGACCAGTTCTCGACGTAGCGCAGGTCCAGGCGGACCGACTCCTCCCACGTGAGGTCGGAGCGGCCGTTGACCTGCCAGAGGCCGGTCATGCCCGGGCGGACGAGGAGCTTGCGCAGGGCGTCCTCGGTGTAGGTGGCCACCTCGCGCTGCAGCGGCGGGCGGGGCCCGACCAGCGACATCGAGCCGCCGATGACGTTGAACAGCTGCGGGAGCTCGTCGAGCGAGAGCCGGCGCAGGAAGCCGCCGACGCGGGTGACGCGCGGGTCGCGCTTCATCTTGAACAGCGGGCCGGCGCCCTCGTTGGTGGCGGCGAGCTGGGCGACCTGCTGGTCGGCGTTCACCACCATCGAGCGGAACTTGATCATCCGGAAGGTCCGACCGGCGCGACCGATGCGCTCCTGGCGGTAGAACACCGGCCCGCCGTCGCGCATGATCAGCACCGCGAGGGTGAGGAACACCGGGGCGAGCAGCAGCACCAGCAGGGCCGCGGCCGTCCGGTCGAACAGGTTCTTCGCGATGCGGGCCGGGCCGCCCCAGCGGGGCTCGGTGAGGCGCAGCAGCGGCAGGCCGTCGACGGGGGCCACGTGCAGGCGGGGGCCGGTGACCTCCATGAGGCCCGGGTCGACCACCAGCTCGACGCCGGCGCCCTCGAGGTCCCACGCAAGGCTGTGCAGGCGCTTCGGCGTCCAGCCCGGCGTCGGGGCGACGGCGACGACCTCGATGCCCAGCTCGTGGACGTGGCGGGCGACGTCGTCGAGGTCACCGACCACCGGGACGCCGTCGATCTGGCCGACACCGGTGGAGGTGCAGGCGGCGACGACGGTCCAGCCGTGGTGCGGGACGCGGCGGGTGCGGGCGACGAGGTCGGCGATCGCGGCGTCGGTGCCGACGACCAGCACCGAGGACATGCAGCGGGCGTCGCGGCGGGCGCGGTGCAGCACGCGGCGCACGCCGTAGCGGCCGAGCAGGAGTCCGCCGGCGGTGGCGGGGATGACCCCGAAGACCCAGGGGCGGACGTCGTCGACCTTGAGGGCCATACCGGCGAGGGCCAGGACGACGGCCGCGGCGGCGGTGCCGCGCAGGACGCGGTTGAACTCGTCGGCGCCGTGGCCGAGCACCCCGCGCTCCCAGGCCCGGTAGGCCACGAGGCCGGCCAGCACGAGGGCGGCGGCCACGAGGTTGAACTGCGCGGCGGGTCCGAGGCCCCAGCCGCCGATGACCGTGGCTATGGCCGAGACCAGGGCGATGACCGCGAGGTCGGTCGCGAGCGTGATCTGCGCGAGGCGACGCTGCCAGCGGCGCGAGCTCGGGCGGGCGGTGACGCTCGGTGAGTGGGCGGCGCCGGCGCGAGGCCGGGGAACGGCCCCCTCGATCGATACCGTGAAGTCCACGCCACTACTCATGTCGGACGGCCCCCCAGCCTCGCGGACGGTGATTCTGACGGCTTTCGGTGGACCGTTTCGTCACCCGGTGCCGAGCGGGACGCCCGGCGAACTTGTCCCGCTATCGCGTGGTCTTGCCCTGGCCGTTACACACCCTCCGCCCCGTTCTTCCGGCGTGTCGGTGCGGCACGCCGAGTTTGATGACGCGGTATCACCCGTTCAGCTCTGTGTGCTCCAGGTCTCCTTTGCGCCCCGTAGCGGTCATCAATCTTGAGGCTGCCGAACGAAACCGTGCTGTGGCCCGACTCCAGGTGGTGGCTGACGACCAGTCCGCTGGACCATCCGGGCGACGTCTGGCCGGCCCGCGGCCGTCCGGTCCGAAAGGTCGGTGAAAGCGCGACAGGGTCAGCTCTGCGTCATGGGCCGTGCCCCGCCGCTCCCTGACGAGGGGGGTACGTCAGGGCAGCGGGCGCGGGCCCAGTGGGAAGGCGTCCGGCGGAGGATCCGGGGGGAACCTCCGCCGGGCGCCCATCGTCGCTCACAGACGGAGCCGGATCACCTCGTAGGCCTCGGCGAGCTCGGCCTTCATCTGCAGCCCCCGGACCCTGGCCATCGCCTCGATGGTGTCGTGGGAGAAGTAGGGCCGGGCGAGCTCGATCTGGCTCGCGTAGCGCGTCAGGGCACGCCACTTGCGCTCGAGGTGCTCGCGGTCGAGCACCACGAAGCCCTCCGCGGAGAACGTGATGTGGTTCCACGGCATCTCGTAGCCCAGCATCGTGAGGTGCCGGAAAGCGCGCAGGCTCTCCTGGTGGATGACGCCGTGGTCCTGGTGCAGATCGGCGCCGGCCGGGACGAGCACCACTTCCGGACGCACTTCCGCGCGCAGGGAGATCAGCTGCTCGAGGATTTCCTGCCGGTGGTACCCGAACTCCCGGACGGGATGATCGTGGAAGAAACGATTCCCGACGGGCACCTTCAGCTCGTCGAGTGCGTGGTGGCACTCGTCGCGGAGCTGGCCGGGCCGCGCCCCGGGCGGGAGCGACTCCTCGGCGGTGGAGAAGACGGCGACGAAGACGTCCGCGCCCTCGTCCGTCCACCGGGCCAGGGTGCCTCCGCAGCCGAGCTCGGCGTCGTCGGTGTGTGGGGCCAGCACCAGGACGCGCTGCGGCGTGATCACGGAACCTGCTCCTTCCGGCCTTTCCGACGGGGGAACGCTCAGTCGAGGAGGGGCCCCATCCCGTTACTCTTGCCTGCTCGCGAAATCCCCGCCGCCGGTTCCGCAAGAATGTCTTTCGACCCGATACGTGTTTCGCTATCCTGGTGGCACCACGATTTCCCGGAGGTGCGAGGTGGACAGCGGCCCGGGTGTGGCATTCGTCGTGGCCACCCTGAACGAGGAACGCTCCGTCGAGCACTGCGTCCGGAGTCTCCTCACCCAGGACTATCGCGACGGCGCGATCGAGGTGGTGGTGGTCGACGGCGGATCGACGGATCGGACGCGGTCGATCGTGTCGTCGCTGACCGCGGAGGACCCCCGGGTGCGCCTGGTCAGCAACCCGGGCCGGATCGCGGCCTCGGCCTTCAACCTCGGCATCGAGCACACGACCGCGGAGCTCATCAGCCTGGTGTCCGGTCACGGCTCGGCCGACCCCGACTACGCGCGCACCCTCGTCGAGACGTTCACCTCCACGGGCGCGGCGCTGGTCGGCGGGCGCATGGTGGCCGAGGCGGACCCGGCCGACGGCCCGATGGCGCAGGCGATCGCCCGGGCCATGGGCTCCCCGCTGGGGCAGGGGCCGTCGTACCAGCACTACGGGGAGCGGGCGGGCTGGGTGGACACCGCGTTCCCCGGCGCCTACCGGCGCGACCTGATCGACGAGATCGGCGGCTTCGACGAGGCGCTCGTGCGCAACCAGGACGACGAGCTGCACCTGCGGGCGCGCCTGGCGGGCTACCCGATGTGGTTCGAGCCCCGCCTGCGCTCGCGCTACCGGCCTCGCGCCGACCTGCGCAGCCTCTGGAGCCAGTACCACCAGTACGGCTGGTGGCGGTGGGCCACGCTCCGCAAGCACGGACGGGTCGCGTCCTTCCGGCACCTGATCCCCGCGGCGCTGGTCGCCGGCCTGGCCGGCGGGCCCGCCCTCGCGGTCGCCGTCCCGCGCTCGAGGCTCGTCGCCGGGGCCTGGGCCGGGGGCGCGCTCTCGTGGCTGGCCCTGCTCGTCGTCGCCGGGTGGGCGGAGCGCGACCACGGGACCCACGTCGCCGCGCGCGTGCCCGTCGCGATGGGCTGCCTGCACCTCGCCTACGGCGCGGGCTTCTGGCGCGCGGTCGCCGGGCGGGGCTGCTGACGGCGGAGGGTCCCCACGTGGTGGGTGTCCGCGACGTGCGCGGCGCCCAGCGCGACGGCGAGCGGCCGCAGCCGGGGGACCAGGGCGCGGGCCAGGGGCGGCGCCAGCGTCGCGCGCCGGAGATCGAGCGAGAAGCCCGGGAAGAGGCTGCGGATCTCGTCGCGTCCGATCCTGCGGACGTGGGGGTTCGCGGGGTTGCCGACGAAGAAGTCGTACCAGAGCACGACCCCCGAGGGCGCGAGCACGCGAGCCATTTCGTCCGCGACGCCCCGGCGCACCTCGGGCGCGAGGATGGAGGAGAACACCACGCTCTGGAGCACGACGTCGAAGGTGCCCGTCTCCCACGGCAGCTCGGCCCCGTCCCCGAGACGGATGTCGGCGCCGGCGAGGCGCTCGCGGCACGCCGTGACGCGGTCGGGCACCAGGTCGATGCCGGCGAGGTCGGCGCGGCGTGCGCCCCACGTCTCGAGGAGGGCCAACCAGGCGCCGACCCCGCACCCGACGTCGAGGACGCGGTGCCCGGTCAGCGGGAGCGCCCCGGCGCGGCGCAGGGCGGCGAGCGCCGCCCTCTCCACGCCCTGGCGGAAGAAGACGTTCACCGGCGCGACGGGGTCGTAGCGGTCGGCGGGGATCTCCGCGGCCCGCCGCCGGTACTCCGCCCGGATCCGTTCGGCCTCAGCGCTCACGCTGCTCCCCCGCCGTGGCGCGCCCCAGGGCCAGCACGGTGACCCCGGGCCAGCGCGACGGGTCGATCACGCCGCGCCCGTCGACCAGCGTGTCGACGCCGGGCAGGTCGGCCGGGGTGAGGTCGGCGTACTCGGGGTGGTCGGTGTGCAGGACGGCGGCGTGGACGGGCGACCCTCGGTAGGGCTCGAACCCCAGCGCGGTGATCTCGTCGTCGGTGAGCAGGACGTCGTGCACCAGGGGCGCGGCGCCCCGGTGGCGGAGGGCCTCGACCGTGGCGTGCACGCCGGAGAACGCGGTCTCCTTGACGCCGCCGCGGTAGCACGCGCCGAGGACCACCACGGTCGTCCCGCGCAGAGGCCCCCGCACCCGCTCGAGCATGTCGACGGTCCGCGCCGGCATGGCCGCGTTGGCCTCGCGGGCGGCCCGCACGATCGTCGCGTCCGGGTCCCCGGCGAGGTAGAACCACGGGTAGACGGGGATGCAGTGGCCGCCGACGGCGATGCCGGGGCGGTGCAGGTGGCTGTAGGGCTGGGAGTTGCACGCCTCGATGACCGTGCCGATGTCGACCCCGATGCGGCCGGCGTAGAGCGCGAACTGGTTGACCAGCCCGATGTTGACGTCGCGGTAGGTCGTCTCGGCGAGCTTGGCCAGCTCCGCGGCCTCCGCCGAGCCCATGTCCCACACCCCGTTGGGGCGGGCGAGGTCCGGTCGCTCGGCGAACGTGAGCACGGCCTCGTAGAGGGCGATCGCCCGCCGCGTGCTTGCCGTGTCGACACCCCCGACCAGCTTCGGGTAGCGCGCGAGGTCGGTGAACACGCTCCCCGAGGAGACCCGCTCCGGGCTGAAGGCCAGGAAGAACTCCCGGCCGGCCCGCAGGCCCGACGCCTCCTGCAGCGCGTGGGCGAGCCGCCCCCGGGTGGTCCCGACGGGCAGGGTCGTCTCGACGACGACCACCGTGCCCGGGCGCAGACCCCGCCCCACCGCCGCCATCGCGGCGTCGAGCGCGTCGAAGCGCGGCGCGCCCGCGCCGTCCACGTAGAGCGGCACCACGACGATCACGGCCTCGCTCGCGGTCACGGCGGCGGTGGTGTCCGTGGTGGCCTCGAGCGCGCCGACGTCGACGACCCGCCCCAGCCGCTCGGCGAGCTCCGGCTCGCCCGGGAAGGGCGCCTGCGCGCGGCGGACGGCGGCGACGACGTCGGGGTCGACGTCGGCGCCCAGCACGTGGTGCCCCCGTCCCGCGCACTGCACGGCCAGCGGGAGGCCGATCTTGCCCAGACCGACGACGGTGATCTTCACGGGCTCAGGACCAGCGTCTCGCCGGACGAGGCCGAGTCCCGCACCGCCTCGGCGATCTCGACGGTCGCGAGCCCCTCCTCGAGCGTCACCACCTCGGAGCCCTCACCGCGGACGGCGGCCGCGAAGGCCTCCAGCTCGGTGACGAGCGGTTCGGGCTTCGGGATCGCGTAGCGCGTCATGTTGCCCTCCGACACCCCGCGGAAGGTCGCGACCGTCTCCCACTGCGCGGGCTCCGACCCGTTCTGGAAGAAGGTCAGGTCGGCGGTGAGCGTGTCCGCCACCAGGCAGCCGAGGTCGCCGGTCACCGTCGTCACCCGCTCCTTGAAGGGCGAGAGCCAGTTGACGAGGTGGGTGACCACGACGCCGTTGGCCAGCTCGGCGACGACGCTGACGAGGTCCTCGTGGGGCCGGCCGCTGCGGTGCGCGGTGCGGGCGGACACCGAGCGGTAGGGCGAGCCGGTGACCCAGGCCGTGAGGTCGATGTCGTGGGTGGCGAGGTCGACGACCACCCCGGCGTCGACGATGCGCGCCGGGAACGGGCCCTGACGTCGGGTGACCACCTGGTACACCTCACCGATCTCGCCCCGGGCGAGACGGCGGCGCATGTCGCGCAGCGCCGGGTTGAACCGCTCGATGTGCCCGACGGCGCCGAGGACGCCGTGGCGGGCGAACGTCTCGACGATCGTCTGGGCGGTCTTCGCGTCCGGGGCCAGCGGCTTCTCGATCAACGTGGCCACCCCGGCCTCGGCCAGCTGCTGGGCGACGACGTCGTGGGTCACCGTCGGCGTGGCCACCACGCAGCAGTCGATGCCGCGGTCGATCAGCGCGCCCACGCACTCCAGGGCGTCCACGCCGACCGGGACGGCACGTGCCTGCTCCCGCGGATCCGCCGCCGCCACCAGCTCCACCCCGGGCAGGGCCTGGAGCACCCGGGCGTGCTTGCGCCCCATCGCGCCGAGACCGACGAGCCCGGCCCGCAGCGGCCGGCTCACCGGGTCACCGCCGCGGTGAGGCCCGTCGTGATGCGGCCCAGGTCCGCGTCGGAGAGCGCCGGGTGCACGGGCAGCGAGAGCACCTCGCGCGCGGCGGCCTCCGTGCGGGGCAGGTCCAGGTCGAGGTCGTAGGCCGGCAGCCGGTGGATCGGGACGGGGTAGAACACGCTCGCCGCGACCCCGAGATCGGCCAGGTCGGCGGCCACCTCGTCCCGGCGCGGCACGCGCACCGTGTACTGGTGCCACGCCGGCGCGGCGGCCGGCGCGGACCGCGGGGTGGAGAGGACGCCCGCCGCGTCGAGCGACGCGAGGGCGGCGCCCAGGAACTGCGCGTTGGCCCGCCGCACGCGCGTCCAGGTCGGCAGGCGCCGCAGCTGCACCCGGCCGATCGCCGCGTGCAGGTCGGTCATGCGCATGTTGTAGCCGCGCAGCTCGTTGGCGTAGCGGCGCTCCATGCCCTGGTTGCGCAGCAGCCGCACCGTGCGCGCCGTCGCGTCGTCGGCGCAGACGACCATGCCGCCCTCCCCGCAGGTCATGTTCTTGGTGGGGTAGAAGCTGAAGGCGGCGGCCGCCCCGAAGGTGCCCACCGGCCGCCCGCCGCGGGTCGCCAGGTGGGCCTGCGCCGCGTCCTCGACCACCGCCAGGCCGTGCCCACGGGCGATCCCCTCGAGCCGGCCCATCGCGGCCGGGTGGCCGTAGAGGTGCACCGGCACGACCGCGGCGGTCCGCGGGGTGATCGCCGCCAGGACCGCGTCCGGGTCGAGGCAGAAGTGCTCCGGCTCGATGTCCGCGAACACCGGCTCGGCGCCCGCGAGGAAGACCGCGTTGGCGGTGGCCGCGAAGCTGAACGAGGGCACGATCACCTCGTCGCCCGGCCCGATGCCCAGCGCCAGCAGGCTGAGCAGCAGCGCGCTCGTCCCCGAGTTGACGGCGACGCAGGCGCGGCCCGCGACGTGCGCCGAGAACTCCTCCTCGAACGCGGCGACCTCGGGGCCCTGGGCGAGCATCCCCGAGCGGAGGACCCGCTCGACCGCCGCGCGCTCCTCCTCGCCGATGAGCAGTCCGGTGAGCGGCACCTGCGCCCGGTCCGGTTCAGTGGTGGCCGTCAACGAGCACACCCCCCTTGTCGATGTAGTGCTCCCCGGTGCGCTCGCAGCGCCAGACCCCGTCGCCGACCGGCGTCAACGGCACGCCGGCCCGTCCCACCCACCCGACGCGGCGGGCGGGCGCCCCGACCACGAGCGCGAAGTCGGGCACGTCGCGGGTGACGACGGCCCCGGCCCCGACCATCGCCCAGCGCCCGATCGTCACCGGCGCGACGCAGACGGACCGGGCACCGAGCGACGCCCCCTCGCCGACCCGCACGCCGACGGGCATCCACGACGCGGCCGACTTCGGCGCCCCGTCCGGATCGATGGCCCGGGGGTGCGTGTCATTGGTCAGGACGGCGGCGGGGCCGACGAAGACGCCCGTCGCCAGCTCCGCCGGCGCGTAGACCAGCGCGTAGTTCTGGATCTTGACGTGGTCGCCGACCACGACGCCGGGGCCGACGTACGCGCCGCGACCGAGCGCGCAGGTCCGGCCGAGGACGGCCCCGTCGCAGACCTGCGCCAGGTGCCAGATCCGGGTGCCGTCGCCGAGACGGGCGGACTCCGCGACGTCCGCGCTGGGCTCGACGTGGACCCGGGCGCCGAGCGGGACGGACGACGTGGCGGTCACGAGAACATCGCCGTCGCCGTGCGGGCGAGGATCCCCAGATCCCCGCGCAGGGTCCAGTTCCGGACGTAGCCCAGCTCGATGTCGAGCTTCACGGGCAGCACCTCCGCGAGGTAGAAGGACTCGACGTCGGCCGGGCCCGCCCGCTCGATGAACGACTGCTCGTCGCCGAAGCGGAACAGGGCGAGGCTCGTCATCCCGGGCGGGACCGTCAGCACCTCGAGGTGCTCCCCGTCGTAGGCGTGGAGGTAGGTGGGGTCCTCGGGGCGCGGGCCGACGATGCTCATCTGGCCCCGCAGGACGTTCACGAGCTGGGGCAGCTCGTCGAGCTTGCTCGCGCGCAGCCAGCGCCCGACCGGCGTGATCCGCCCGTCGCCGGCGCGGGTGACGCCGGGACCGCTCGACCCGTGGGTCATCGTGCGGAACTTGAGCAGGTCGAACGCCGTCCCGCCCCGGCCCATCCGGCGCGCCCGGTAGAGCACCGGTCCGCGGCTGGTCGCCCGGACGGCGACGGCGACGACGGCCATCACCGGCAGGGTCACCGGCAGGGTGAGCACGCAGATCGCGACGTCGAGGAGCCGCTTCACGCGGCGCGTCGGGCTCATCGCCGGTGCCCGGCGAGCGTGTCGCGGATCGCCGCCACGACGTCGTCGACGTCCTCGTCGGTCATCCGGGGATAGATCGGCAGCGAGATCAGCCGCTCGGACTCCGCGGCCGTGACCGGGAGGGCGTCGCGGTCGAAGCCGTACCGGTGGCGGTAGTAGCTCAGGGCCGGGACCGGGATGAAGTGGACGCTCGTCCCGATGTTGCGCCGGCGCAGCTGCTCGATGAACTCGCCGCGGTCGATGGTCAGGGCGTCCAGCCGCAGCCGGATCGGGTAGAGGTGCCAGGCGGGCACGACGTGGGGCCGCGCCACCGGCGTGTCGATCTCGTCGAGCGCGGCGAGCTGGGCGGAGTACCGCGCGGCGATCTCGGTGCGGCGCTGCTGGAACGACCGCCACCGGCGGACCTGGGACTCCCCCAGCGCCGCGGCGAGGTCGGACAGGTTGTACTTGAAGCCGGGCTCGAGGACGTCGTACTCCCAGGCCCCGCGCGGCCCGTAGCGCTCCCACGAGTCCCGCGTGATCCCGTGCAGGATCCAGGGTCGGCACGCCCTGACCAGCGGCTCGGCGCCGGTGAGGACGCCGCCCTCGCCGCTCGTGACGTTCTTCGTGGCGTAGAGCGAGAAGGACACGGCGCGATCGCCGTCGTCGGGCTCGACCTGCCCGATCGGCACACCCCGGTAGGTGGCACCGAAGGCGTGCGCGGCGTCCTCGACCACGGGCACGCCCGCGTCGCGGGCGAGCGCGAGGAGGCGGTCGAGCTCGACGGGGTGCCCGCCGTAGTGGACGGGCAGGATGGCCCCGACGTCGTGGCGGCCGTCCGCCAGCACCTGCGCGACGCGCTCCGGGTCGAGGTTCAGCGTGTCCGGCTCGACGTCGACGAACACCGGGCGGGCGCCGATGTGCTCGATGACGTGGGCCGTCGCGCAGAACGTCATCGGCGTGGTGATCACGGCGGCGCCGGGTCGCACGCCCAGCGCGACGAGCGCGGCGTGCATCCCCGCCGTGCCCGAGCTGAGCGCGAGGGCGGCGGGTGCTCCCGTGGCCTCCGCGACCGCGAGCTCGAGCTTCTGGGTGCGGGGGCCGGCCGTCAGCCACTCCGAGCGCAGGACGTCCGCGACCTCGTCGACGTCCTCCACCTCGATCATCGGGCGGGCGAACGGGAGGAACGCGGTGCGCGTGCCGGTGGCGGTGATCACGACCGGTCACCGCCCGTCCGGAGGGCCTGGCGCGGGAGCGGGACGGCGCCGTCGACCGCGCCGCGCAGGTCGTGCTCGGGCTCGGTCAGGTGGACGAGCGCCGCGGCCGCGCCCAGCGACCGCGCGGTGACCTGCGCCTGATCCGGGTCGAGGGACGGCACCTCGATCTGCGAGACCGAGGGGTGGATGGGCCGACGATCCGGCTCGTACTGGCCGAGCAGCTGTTCGTGCAGCTTCTCGCCGTGCCGCAGGCCGGTGTAGACGATCTCGACCGTGCGCCCGGCGATGCCCATCAGCTGGCGTGCGACGTCGGCGATGCGCACCGGCTCGCCCATGTCCAGCACCAGGACCTCGCCCGGGGAGCCGATGGCGGCCGCGTAGATCACGAGCTGGACCGCCTCGGGGATCGTCATGAAGAAGCGCGTCACGTCGGGGTCGGTGACGGTGACCGGGGAGCCGTTGGAGATCTGGTCGGCGAAGGTGGTCAGCACCGACCCGCGGCTGCCGAGCACGTTGCCGAAGCGCACCGACAGGAACGTGCCGCTGTTGTCGGCCGCGACGTGGCTGACGAACCGCTCGCCGATCCGCTTCGACCGGCCGAGCACGCTCACGGGGTCCGCGGCCTTGTCGGTGGAGATGTTGACGAACCGGTCGACCCCGGCGAGCTGCGCGGCGTCGAGGACGTTGCGGGTGCCGACCACGTTGGTCTCCCAGGCCTCGCCCGGGTACTGCTCGAGGAGCGGGAGGTGCTTGAGGGCAGCCGCGTGGAAGACGACGTCGGGCCGGTGCTCGAGGAAGAGCCGGGACACGGTCGGGGCGTCCCGGATGTCGGCGAGGATGACGTCGGGGGTGTCGAGCAGCGCGGTCCCGAAGATCGAGAGCTGGGTCCCGTGCAGCGCCGACTCGTCGCGGTCCAGCATCAGCAGGGCGCCCGGGCCGAAGCCGTGGATCTGGCGGCAGAGCTCGGAGCCGATGGACCCGCCCGCCCCCGTGACCAGCACGCGCCGCCCCTCGAGGTAGTGCGCGACGGCCGCGAGGTCGATGTCGACCGGGCGCCGACCGAGCAGCTCGGAGATGTCGAGGTCCTGGAGGTCCGACGGCGTCGACCACGTGCGCAGGCGCTCGGGGAGCGGCGGGAGGACCTTGACCGCCAGGCCCGCGTCCACCGCGGAGAGCGCGATCTCGCGGACGGTCGACGCGTCGAGGGCCCGGTCCGCCACCACGAGGAGATCGGCGTCGGTGGCCGCGGCGACCTGCCCGAGATCGGCGCGGGTGCCCCGGACCGTCACCCCGAGGACCCGGCGCAGGCGGACGTCGGGGTCGTCGTCGAGCAGCGCGACCGGCAGGTAGCCGCTGCTGGCGTCCGAGAGCATCGCCCGCACCAGCTGCTGGCCGTCCACGCCGGCGCCCAGGACGATCACGCGCTGGGCGCACTGCCGGTCGGGGCGCAGCGTGCGCTCCCGCCGCAGACGCACCGCGGTCCGGGCCCCGACCGCCAGCGCCCCGACGAGCAGGGCCGCGATCAGCGGCACCGAGCGCGGCACCCAGGGTGTGCCGGGCACCAGGTTGACGACGAACACGACGATGCCGGTGGACCCGACCGCCGCACCGACGCGCAGCACCTCGTCCAGGGCCCCGGTGCAGTACCACCCGCGGTAGAGGTGCAGGGCGGTCCCGAGGAGGAGCTGGGCCGCCACCGCGACCAGCCAGACGCGCTCGACCCCCTCGTGGGGCATCTGGCCCAGGTCGGTCTGACCGCGCATCACCTCGGAGATCAGCAGCGCCGGGAACCAGAATGCGCAATCCATCGACGCGAGCGCGATTCGTCGCGCGCGCCACCAGCGCGAATGGCGGGCGTCCGAATCCGAGTCGGAGTTCGATCCTGGCGATCGGCCCATGCGCCCTCCCTCGCTCAGTGGATTCGGTGTCGAGGCAGGAGATGTCGCACCCACCAGGCCCCTCCAGTCGCGGAGCCCGACGAGAGCGTTAGCCGCGAATTCGGTGTTCCCCGGGAGCGCGGAGTGGGCTACGGTCCGCGATGTCGGATCCGTCGAGAAACGTCCCGGAATCCGGAATCCTGACCCTGCAACGTTGTCTGGTCATCGTCCGTGAGCGATCCCACCGAAGTGCGCCGCCGTCGAGGAGGCGTGCCCGTGAGCGACCCCGGATTCGTCGCCGATCTCGGACAATCCTTCGACCGGTTCCTCGGACACGGCGTCGCGGAAGGCCGCGTGCTGCTCGTCGTCGACCGGGCGGCGGGCGCCGTGCACGCCTACGGGCCGTACGGGCCGCGCGAGATCGGGCCCGCGCTCGCGGCGATGCGCGAGCAGCTCCGCCACGACGGCATCGAGGACGTCGAGGTGTACGGCGTCCCCCTGCACCCGCCCGGCGAGCTCTAGAGACGCGCGCGCTGCCGGCCGGACCCGCCGACCAGGGTCACCGCGAACCCCAGGCCGTAGCCGAGGTGCATGGCGAGGACGACGACCAGGCGGGCGCCCCAGACGGACGGGCTCCGGTCACGGCAGCTCGCGAGCACGACCGTGAGGTAGCCGAGCAGCGGGAGTGCCGCGATGCGCCGGCGCCCGCCCAGGAGGGCGAGTCCCCAGAGCAGCAGGGCGGAGCTCGGGGCGACGTGCCGCGCCTTGATGCCCGAGGGGTGCTTGCGCAGCACGAGGGGCTTGAACAGGCCGTACTGGTAGAACTGCCGCCACACGGCGCGGACCGAGCCCCGGGGCTCGTACGTGCTCCTGAGCTGCGCGGACAGGTAGACGAGGCCTCCCTGCTCGTTCACCCGGTACGTGTACTCGTCGTCCTGGTTCCGCGTGAACGCCGTGTCGAACGGGCCGAACCTCGCGAACGTCGCCGCCGGGAAGACCCCCATGTAGACCGACTCCGCCGGCCCCGAGACCCCGGACCGGTGGAACGAGGCCCCGCCCGCGCCGACCCGGTGCGTGAGGGCCCACGCCACGGCCCGGCCGACCCGGTCCCGCCCGACCGGCACCATCGGGCCGCCGAGCACGTCGGCGCCCGTTTCCTCGAGCTCCCGGACGGCCGTGTCGACGTAGTCGTCGGCCAGGGCGGCGTGGCTGTCGACCCGGACGACGACGGGGGTCGTCGCGTGGCGCACCGCCAGGTTCATGGCGTGCGGGACGGTCTTGTGCTCGTTGTGCAGGAGCACGATGCGGGCATCGTCCGCGGCGAGGCGTCCGACGACGTCCCGCGTCCCGTCCCGCGAGCCGCCGTCGCACACGAGGATGGACGACACCGCGGAGTGCTCATCCCTCTGGGACTGGATCGAGCGGAGGCAGCGCTCGATGCCTCCCGCGTCGTTCAGGACGGGGATCACCACCGAGATCTCTGTCTTCATCTCCGACTCTCCGCGAATGCTCGGCCGCCGACGCGCGGTGAACGGAACCGGCGGCCAGAGCGAGACTGAACCAGATCACCCTGTGGTCGGAGATGTCGCCCGAGAACAACGTCTCCGTGGCACTGATCAGGAGGAGCGCCAGAACAGCATCGGGAACAGCGCGGCGGCTGACGATCCTGCATGTTGTGTACACGAGACAGGACAGCAGGGCCAGCCCGATCACTCCCAGTTCGGCGGCGACCTCGAGCGGCAACAGGTGCGGGTACCGCACCACCCCGCTGCCCACGGGGAGTTCGTCGCCCCAGGCCACCTGAGGAATGGTGTTGAAGGAGCCCGCTCCACCCCCGGCGAGGGGGTGGGTCATGAATTCCTCGATCGCGCTGGTCTGGTACTGCTGGCGCAGCGCCACGGATTCCGACTGGGCCGGGTCCGAGTAGATGGACGGGTCGAACCTCTCCGTGTACGAGCTCGGCAGCGCGAGGAACGCGAGGATCGCGATGAGGACGACGCCGGCGAGCCGGGCCGCGTTCTTCGTCGACCACGTGCGGATCACCGGCACCACGAGGGCGACCGCGGTGGCGATCACCGGGCCCTTCGAGTCGCTGCCGATCAGGGCGCCCGCGCAGAGGATCACCATGGTCCAGCGCAGGAACCACGGCGGGAAGGACTCCTTCATGGGGTACATCCACAGCAGGAGGCCGATCCCGGCGAAGATGCCGAACCGGATCGGGTCGGTGCCGCCGATCGACAGCCGGTCGTTCTCGTCGGTGCTGCCCGTGATGAACGCGGAGACGACCCCGCCCAGGCTCAGCGCCGTGGCGGCCCACTTGAGCAGGAGCACGACCTGGCGGACGTCCGCGTAGCCGAGCACGATCGCGGCGTAGAGCACGACCGCCGGCACCAGGTCGAGCGCCGCGAGCCGCACGGCCTTCTCCAGGCCGTACTCGGTCGACGGGCTCCAGAACAGGGACGCGAACACCCAGCCGGCGAACAGCGCCCCGGACACCGCGAGGGCGATCTCCGGCCGCGGGACGACCCGCACCGTGCTCCGCGGACCTCGTGGGGACGCGCAGTAGCGCACGAAGACGTGGACGACGACCGCCGAGCCGGTGATCAGCGGGATCCCCAGGCCGTTCGGCGGGAGCTCGGCCCACCGCCCGGAGCCCCCGACCATGTGCACCACGATCAGCGGCTCGAGGGGGACGAGCGGGGCGGCGAGCAGGACGACGACGAAGAGCGCCACCACGAGCAGGGCGTCAGACACGACCGGTCTCGATCCTCGGGATGCGCCACTGCGCCACGCCCGTGAGCACGGCGAGGGCGCTGCACCCACAGAACAGCCCGACGGCGACGCCGGTCGCCCCGGACCAGACCGTCACCGCGGCGAAGGTGGCGGCGATCTCGACGAGCACCGCGATGATCAGGTTCCGCGAGTTCCGGGCCGATTCGTACAGGGCGTCGATCAAGCTGCGGCCTCCCATGAACACGGCGAGGGGGATGCTCGAGAGCATCACTTCCCGCGCCACGACGACGGCCCCGGAGAACTCCGGACCCAGGTAGCGCGACACGACCAGGGGCATCAGGAAGTACAGGGCGACCACGCCGCACACCGCGAGCGCGGCGAAGAAGACCGGCAGCCACCGCGCCGTCTCGAGGAGCTGGCCGCCGCCGCGGACGAGGTCGTGGCTCAGGCGCGGCACGAGGACGTAGCTCACGGGGGCCATGAAGGCGACGACGAGCGCGACGACCGAGGTCCCGAACCCCACGTAGCCGGCCTCCTCGATCCCCACCAGGTGCGTCGCGAGGATCGTCGGCAGCGTCAGGAGGGCGGCCAGCGCGATGTCGCCGGGCATGCGCCGGAGGGCGTACCGGACCATCGCCCCGCTCGTCCCGGCGGTGACCCGCGGGAGGCGCGGCCGGAACGCGACGACGGCCAGCGTCACGAGCGAGCCGAGGACCATGAACGAGCCGGCGAGGACGAGCAGCGAGACGACGTCGTCGGCCAGCAGGGCCGCCGCCAGGGGCGACACCCCGAGGTTGAGGATCCGGACCAGGTTGGCCGTCTGGTCGAGCAACCGGCCCCGGACGTAGCCGTAGGTGACGCCGTCCGCCACCACTCCGCAGGCCATGACGACGATCCCGACGACCAGGTCGCTGCGGTCCGCGCTGCCGAAGACGACCTGCGCGACCGCCCCGCTGAACCAGGTCCCCGCGACGGCGACGCACAGGATCGACCCGGCGCCCAGCAGCAGGGCCGTGCGGAGCAGGTCGGGGGCCCTGCCCCCGTCGCGTGCCACGGCCCGGGAGACGTACTTCGGCAGGGCCACCGCCAGCCCCACGACGAGCGCCGGCCCGAGGGACGTGATCGCGGCCCGGGCCACCTGGTACTCGGCGAACGGCGCCACCCCGAGACGCGCGACCAGGTGGAAGACCAGCAGCGCCGCCCCGACGGTGGCGAGCTCGGTCACCAATGTCAGCGAATACGTCCGGAAGCCCAGCGCGGTGTGGCGGCCGACGCGCCGGAAAACGGATCTCGAGCTGTTCCGGACCGGATCACGCATCGTCTCGGACCGTTCACTCACCAATGCCCGCCACACCTCCTCACAGCCCAACTCGCCGTCGCGTACTCCTGGCCCGGTGACTACGGTCGCAATACCCCCCGAAACCGTTAGCCCAGGGGCGCGTGCTCTGGGCCGTCCGAGTGATTCATCGATTGATGGTGTAGCGGATCGTGTCGGCTGTGGGAGAGCCTCGCTGCTCCGACCGCCAGACTGGGGGAATCGTGCCGTTCAGCAGTTATCTCCGCGTCCTGCGTGAGCAGAAGTTGGTCATCGCTTCCCTGGTGATCGCCGGCCTCGTCGTCGCGGGCCTCGTGACGATCTTCTCCTCGCCCCAGTACGCGGCGCGGTTCACGGTGTACGTGTCCACCCCGGTCCCGCCCGGCAACTCCTACGACGCCTTCCAGGGCGAGCAGCTGTCCCAGGACAAGGTGAAGTCCTACGTGCAGCTGCTCTCGAGCCCGCGCGTGACCAGGGACGTGGTGGACCGGCTGGATCTCGACACGACCCCGGACGAGCTGGCCGCGCACATCACGGCGTCGGCTGAACCGCAGACGGTCCTGATCACCGCGGAGGTCACGGCGGGGTCACCGGAAGGGGCGGTCGGCACCGCCGACGCCGTGGCCGCCTCGTTCATCGATCTCGTCGGTCAGCTCGAGCGGGCGACGTCGTTCGGGGGCTCGCCCGCCGTGACGGCGACGCTCGTCGATCCGCCCACCGTCCTCCCCGAGGCGATTTCTCCCCGTCCCGCGCTCAATTTCTCCCTCGGCGCGTTCATCGGTCTCGCACTGGGGCTCGGTCTCGCCTTCGCGCGTCACGCCCTCGACACCTCCGTCAAATCGGAGGAACAGCTCAGGAATGCTGCCGGGGCGAGCTGCATCGGCGTCATCCCCTTCGTCCCGAGCGTCGCCGCGCCCGACCCCGGTCTGCGCATCGGTCCCGATCGGGAGCTCAGCGAGGCGGCCCGGAAGATTCGCACGAACCTGACGTTCATCAGCCTCGACGGATCGAAGAGGGTCTTCGCCATCACCAGTGCGGTGGCGGGCGAGGGCAAGACCGTCACGGCGCTCAGCCTCGGGTGGGCCATCGCCGCGAGCGACCTGTCGGTGCTGGTCGTCGAGGCGGACCTGCGTCGTCCCAGCATCGCGGGCTACCTCGGGATGGAGGACGACATCGGGCTCACGACCGTGCTCACCGGACGCGCGTCCCTCCGGGAGGTCGTGCAGCGGCACGCCCCCGGCGGATTCGACGTCATCACGAGCGGGCCGCTCCCGCCGAACCCCAGCGAAGTGCTCGAGTCCCCCCAGATGGCGCGGTTCCTGCGCGACGCCGCGGGCAGCTACGACATCGTCATCGTCGACACGGCGCCGCTGAACCCGGTCACCGACACCGTGGCGCTCGCCTCGTCGATCGACGAGGTGGTGCTGGTCTGCCGCTACGGCAGGACCAGCCGCAGCCAGGTCCAGGCCGCGGCGACGGCGCTGGCGAACGTCTCGCTCGAGATCTCGGCCACGGTCCTGGCGATGAGTCCGGAGCCCACGCCGACCTACGACCAGCGCACTCCGTACCGCATCGGCGCCCGGGCCCTGCCCGTGCCGGAGCAGACCGGGCCCCGGCCGAACAACGGCAGCGCCCGCCCCAGCCCGTCCCCCCGCACCGTGGTGCTGCACACCCGGGAGCCGTGATGGATCGGACGGGGTGTGGTGGGCGGTTCCGCCGGTAGGACGTGGGTGCTCGTCAGCACCGTGGTGCTGGTGCTGGTGGGCGTCGCCGCGGGAGTCCGTGGCGCCGGCGGGACGGCCCCCGCCGGCGGGACGGCCCCGCCGCGCACCGCGGTCCCGTTCGCCCTCCCGGCGGGGTGGAGCCTCTCGACTCCGGCGGCGGTGGACCAGGCCGCCGACGCCGGGGTCCGGACGGCGATCAACTACGGGGAGCCACCGACGCCGGACTCCGATCTGGGGCGTGCGCTCGCGCGGCGGCAGATGCGCGTGATCTCCGGAGAGCCGTCGTCCCTGGTGTCCGCCCTCCAGTGCGCACGGACGTGGACCGTGACGCCGCCACCCGACGGGACCCCCAACTCCTACTGCACCGAGTACGCCCCCTACAGCGAGGACCAGCTGGTCGCCGACGTCCGGGCGGTGGTGCGGCGCGACGCGGGGAACCCGTTGATCGCCGGCTACTGGATCCTCGACGACGTCTCCCCGTACGACCACGGAGGCCTCGTGCGCGCCCTCGAGCGGGTCCGGGCGGAGATCCCCCGCGACCGTCCGGCCTTGTGCGGCTTCGCGGCCGTCTCGACACCGGACACCGACTGGGACGTGGGCGTGGCCGAGAACTACTCGCCGGCCGCGTGCGACGTCGTCGCCCCGTACGTCTACCCCGAGCCGCGGCCGCCCGAGGATCCCCCGCACGCGGCCGACTACACGATGACCGAGACCCTGCCCACCCTCACGAGGGCGCTCGTGGAGCGGGGGTGGCAGCCGGAGGAGAAGCCGCTCGTCGGTGTCGCCCAGGCCTGGTACGGCACCCGGGCGCGCGACGGCGAGGTCCTGGACGTGCTGACGGCCGCGCAGATGCGCGAGCAGGCGGCCGCGTACTGCGCGGCCGGGGCCGCCGGGATCGCCTGGTACGCGTGGGAGATCACCGCCTGGCCCACCGCCACGACGCCCGCGACGTCGCCGGACCTGGCCGCCGGGGTCGCGACGGCCCCGGGCGCTTGTTGAGGCCCCGTACCCGCGTCAGGGTGGCGGGAGCAGCCCGAGCGGCCGGGCGTCCGGCAGGGTGACGAGCCCCGCGGGGCGTCCCGTCGCTCCGGCCCGCACCAGGCGGGCGAGGCCCCGCGCGGCGTCGGCCCAGGGCGTCCAGCCGAGGTCGTCGGCGAGGGCCGCGGCCGCGCCGAACAGGCGACGGGCCTCCGCGCGCCGGCCGAGGGTGGCGTGTGCGAGGCCCTGGAAGAGCGCGAGCGGCCCGAACACCCCCGACCCGACGCCCACCAGCACCGTCGCTCCGGGGTCGGCCGGCAGCCCGCGGCACACGGCCTGCGCGGTGGCCACGTCGCCGAGGGCGAAACCGGCCGCCGCGGCGAGACACAGGCCTGGCCGATCGAAGAGATGGCCCTCACGGCCCTCGCGCTTGCGGTGCCACTCCGCGAGGTGACGGGTCGCGGCGTCGCGATCACCGGCCTGAGCTGCGTCCACCGCCGCGGCCGCCGACCATGCCGCGATGTGCGGGTAGGCCGCCGCCGCACCCGCCGGTAGGCCCTTCAGCTCCGGCAAGGTGCCCGCGAGCCAGTGACGGGTGAACAGGTGCAGCGTGTACGCCAGGGCCGGGTCGGCCAGCCCCATCTCCTGCCCACGCCGGCTCGCTGCCAGCGCCGCCTCGTCGGCCTGCTCGGTCTCGCCGCGCGCGAGCAACAGCTCCGCCTCGAGCAGTGCGGCCAGCCAGATCGACCGCGGTCGGTGGCGCTCGACGGCCCGCGATCCGAGCACCGCGAGTGCGCCCTGCGCCTCGTCCTGGCGACCGGCGGACAGCAGCGCGGCGATGCGCAGCTCCTCGGCCTCGAACACCAGGATGTCCTCCCCCGCCGCCCGGGCCAGCGCGCACGCCTGCTCGGCGACCGCGAGGCGTTGCGCGGAGCCGACGGGCGCGTCGACGAGGTGGATGGACTCCAGCACCCGCACCTCGGCGAGCAGGCGCGGGTCGTCGAGGCCCTGAGCGGCGAGGGCCAGCAGCTCGGGAAGGAGGCCGGGGTCGACGTCGCCGTGCAGCTGCCCCTCCTCGATGATCAGGCTGCGCAGGACCTCGACCCGCTGCACCTCGGTCAGCGCCAGGTCCCGCACGCGACGCAGGCGCCTTGCTCGGCGCGGGCGACCGGCGACCTCGATGCCCATCGCGTCGTGGCCGACCGCGGCGAGGACGGCGGAGTCGACGGCGCCGTCGGGAGCGTCCCCCACGACGGCGCCGGCCCCGACCACTCCCTCGACGACCTGGTCGAGGACGTCGTCGGCCTCCTCGCGGCGGCCGAGCGCCTCGAGGATGAGCCCGCGGTAGCAGGCCCGGCGGGCGGGGTCGGAGACCTCGTGGGCTGCGTCGAGCTGGGCCAGCGCCTCCTCGAGCGCACCCTGCCGGTAGGACGCGACGCCCGCCGCGCACCGGGCGTCGCCCAGCTCCCGGGCGCTGACCATGCCGCCGGCGCCGGCGGCGTGGCGCAGCCGCGTGAACGGTTCCCCGTCGTCGGGCAGCGCGCGGAAGCGGGCGTGGTGCAGCGCCTGCGCGCCGGCCGGGGGGACGGAGCCGCGCACGGCGTCGCGGGTCAGGGCGTGGCGGAAGGCGTAGCCGTCGGCGGTCGCGCGCAGCAGGCCGCGGTCGACGGACCGGCCCAGGCCGAGCGCCACCGCCCGGGGCTCCGCGTCGAGGACAGCGGCGAGGTCGGCGAGCGCGATCGGTGAGAGGACGGCCAGCGCGTCGAGGGCCTCGCGGGCCGGGGGCTCGAGCTCGGCGAGGTGGTGGTCGAGCAGGGGGCGCAGACGGGCGGGGACGACGGTGGCGAGCTCGCGGCACGCCTTGTCGCCGTCGGGGTCGTCCAGCCCCTCGAGCGACTCGAGCACCGCCGCCACGTGCAGGGCGTGCCCGAGCGTGCGCTCGCACAGCGCCGTCGTCACGCGCTCGACGCCCGCCTCCGCGAGCCCGGGCAGGTGCCGGACGACCAGCGTCGCCACCGCGTCGCGGTCCAGCTCGGGCAGGCGCAGATCGCGGACGCCCTCGAGCACGGCGAGCTCGCCGTGGGTCGCCGACCAGGCCGGGTGGGCGTGGTTGTCGGGCTCGCGGGCGGCGACGACGAGCACGACGCCGGCCGGCAGCCCACGCCGCGCCAGCGCGCGCAGGGCGGCGAGCGTCGCGGAGTCGGCGTGGTGGGCGTCGTCCACGGTCAGCAGCACCGGCCCCTGCTCGGCCCGGCCGGCGAGGCGGGCGTGCAGGGTGCGGCCCGCGATGAGGTCGGTGGGGGCGACGGGGTCGACGCCCAGCTCGTCGAGGGCCTCGGCCCAGCCCGACCACGGTGGCGCGTCGAGGTCGCAGGTGCCGCCGCCCACGGCCGTCCCGCGGGCCTGCGCGTCGCGCCGCGCGGCCCGCAGCAGCGTGCTCTTGCCGATGCCGGCCTCGCCGGTGACCACGACGACCGTGCCGGTGGCGGATTCCTCGAGCAGGGCGCGGATCGTCGCGAGCTCGCCGTCACGGCCGACGAGCGTGGGCCGCGGGCGGGGCTGCGCGGGGGTCGGGGCGCGCAGGCGGCGGGTGAGGTCGTCGAGCTCCGGGGACGGGTCGAGCCCGTACTCGTCGCCCAGGTAGCGGCGCTTGGCCTCGAGGATGTCGAGGGCCTCGCCGGTGCGCCCGGCCCGCTGCAGCGCCTCGGCGACCAGCAGGGCGGGGCGCTCACGGACCCGGTCGACGTGGAGGAACGGGCGGACCACGTCGACGACGTCGTCGTGGCGGGCGGCGCCGAGCAGCGTGGCGCCCAGGCGCTCGACGACGCGGAAGAGGCGGTCCTGGGTGCGCACCCGCTCGGCCCCGAGGCGGGGCATGGTGGCGGCGCCGCCGAAGGGGTCGCCGCTCCACAGAGCGAGGGTGCGGGCGCCGCGGTCGAGGACCTCCTCGCACGTCGCGGCCGGGTCGAGCGCGGCGATCGCGGTGTCGTGGAAGCGGTGCAGGTCGACGGCGTCGCGGGGCACGTCGAGGCGGTAGGACTCGCCGACGGTCTCGATGCGCAACGGCGGCGCGCCCGGAGGGACCTCGCGGCGCAGCCGGCTGATCAGCACCTGCAGCGCGCTCTCGGGGCCCTGGGGTAACTTCTCGCCCCAGATTTCGTCGATCAACGCCTCGAACGTGACGCTCCCGCCGGCGGCGGCGAGCAGCGAGAGAACGGTGCGCAGGCGGCGTCCGGGGCGCGTGACCACGCCGTCGGGGCCGACGAGGGCGACCTCACCCAGCAGCCGGACCCGAGCAGACGGTGGCGGCGATGCCACAGGACCCCCCGGAGACACCGAAAGTGACGATGGTTGAGGACCGTACGTCTTTTGGGGTCATGGAACCAGGCGAGATCCGGCCCGGCGACTTACTCCTCGTGACGCGCATCCCCGGCGAGCCGCTCGGTGAGCTGATGAGCAGGCTCGACGGGACGTGCTTCTCGCACTCGGGGATCGCCGTGCGCAAGGACGGCCTCGACGGCGCCCCGGCCACCCACCTGGCCAGCGCCCAGGTCAAGACCCTCCCCGGCGACAGCAGGATCGATCTCGGCGGCGTGCGGTGGGACGCGTTCTCCACGTTCCGGCCGTACCGGGCCCTCTACTGCATCCCCATGCCCGAGCCACGGCGGCGCCGGGCGCTGGCCTACCTCGGGCGGTTCCACGAGGCGGCCGGTGCGAGCGGGACCTTCTCGGTCACCAAGCTCGTCACCGTCGCCGCGGGCCTGCGGTCGGTGGAGCTGCGGGTGTCGCAGCCCGAGCTGGCGGAGCGCATCTTCACCGCCGCCCGTGAGGTCGCGACCGTCCGGGCGGCCACCTGCCGGACGCCGAGCTACTACTGCGCCGAACTCGTGGCGAACGCCTACGGCCGCGTCTTCACCCGCGGCGAGATGGTCCCGCCCCGGGGCACGGGCTACGGGATCGGCGACGCGACCGAGGAGCCGCGGTGGTTCACGCGGCTCATGCGGCGGGTCGACGACCGGGTCGACGGCATCGGCAACCGCGAGTGGCGGAGCTGGCGAAGGCTGATGGGCGTCCTCGTCGCGGAGGACTGGGACTTCCTGCACCACGGCCTCACCGCGGTGACGCGGTCGGGCGTGGCGGCGCTGACACGCGACGTCGTCGGCGGCCCGCACGTCCCGGACCCGCTCGTCGTGCCCCCGCTCGACCCCGACCTGGCCGACGCGGACGACCCGATCCCCCACGCCCTCGTCACGCCGCGGATGTTGTGGGCGGCCTTCGGGCAGGGGACGTTGTGCCGGGTGCGGCAGAGCGGTCAGGGGTAGGGGAACCACAGTCCCCGGTCGAGCTCACAGGGCACCTAGGCGTCGGCCTTGGCCCGCGTGACCTCGACGGGCTCGTCCTCCGGGCTCGCTTCCCCGGTGATCAGCGCGGCGGCACGGCGCAGGTCTCGGCGATACTCCTCAGGCCGGGACTGCATGGCGGCGACGCCCCGCCACTGCTCCAACGTCGCGACGAGCGCCGACAGGTCAAGAGTCGATCGAGCACGCTGCAGCTCTCGCTCGAACGAGGCCAGGAAGCGTTCACGGTCGCCGGGCCACAAAGCCGCGGCGATCGCGGCAGGCTGCGCGCCGGGTGCGAGCGGGTCCCGCGGCTGGGGGCCAGGGCTGGCCGAAGGCATCGCCGTCACGTCAGCGACGGTAGCCCAGCGATCTGACAGGCGGACCACGAACGCGCGAAACCATCGCCTCTGGCGAGGGGCTCAGCGCGAGCGACCCGTGTCCTCAGGACACGGTTCGGCCGTCGCGATGTCGGCCGTGGCCGGAGGATGGTCGCGGTGGACGACAGCGAGCTGCTCGCCTTCGGCGGCTGTGGTCGATCGGCCGGTACGCGGACGGCGCCCAGATCGTGCTCACGCTGAACACCGCGTCGGTGCTCGACGCCCACGGCCCCGACGTCGTCCTCACCACCATCAACTCGGGGGCTGTCCACGGACCCTCGGGCCGGCGGGGGACGCACACCTTCCGGGGCGTCGCCGACTTCCCGGCGCAGGAGACGGTGGCCGAGTTCGCGGTGGCGGGCGGGATCCCGGACGTGGCCGCGCATCTGCGCCGGGCCGA
The DNA here is from genome assembly GCF_050955895.1 of Actinomycetospora sp. CA-101289. Classification (NCBI taxonomy): domain Bacteria; kingdom Bacillati; phylum Actinomycetota; class Actinomycetes; order Pseudonocardiales; family Pseudonocardiaceae; genus Actinomycetospora; species Actinomycetospora sp. CA-101289. The sequence continues at coordinate 5,098,335 of NZ_CP192093.1, forward strand.
GACCCGGCGGCCGCGGCCGAGAACCGTGTCCTGAGGACACGGTTCGGGCCCACAGTCAGGCCCGCGACAGCCCGAAGGGCAGGTCGCCGCCGGGATCGTCGAGGGCCGCGAGGAGCGCGGACGCCGCGTCCGCCCACGGCATCCAGCCCAGACCGGCGGTGACGGCGTGGGCCCGGCCGATCTCGGTCCGGGCGGTCTCGATGTCCCCCAACGTCCACGCGGCGAGGCCGCTGTGCAGCGTCGCGGGACCGAGCAGCGCCGCGCCGAAGCCGACGTGCACGATCGCGTCCGGATCGGGCGGCAGACCCTCGCGCACGAGGGCGGCGGTCTCGCCGTCGGCGAGGCGGAACGACGCCAGGGCGGCCAGGCACAGCGCGGGGCGGTCGAACGACCGGCTGGTGTTGGCCGCGCGCCGGCGCCGGAACTCGGCGAGGTGCCCGCGTGCCTCGTCGTCGTCCCCGGCCGCGGCGGCGACCAGCGCGGCGGCCGCCGACCAGGCCGGGATCGTCGGCGCGTCCGCGGCGGCGCGCGCCGCCAGGTCGCCGAGGGCCGGCAGCGTGCCGGTGAGCAGGTGGCGCACCAGCTGGTGCACGCCGTAGGCGCGGGCGGCGTCGGCGAGGCCCAGGTCGAGACCGCGCTGGAACCCGCGCAGCGCGGCCGAGTCGGCGGCGTCGATCTCGCCCTCGGCGAGCAGGAGGGACGCCTCGACCAGCTCGGCGGCCCAGATCTGGCGCGGGCGGTGCCAGCGCTCGGCGATCCGCAGGAGGTCGTCGCGCAGCTCGCGGGCCCGGGCGACGCGGCCCGCGGCGAGGCAGGCGGTGACCAGCTGCTCGGTGGCGTCGAGGTGCAGCGCAGGGTCGTCGGTGGCGTGGGCGAGGGCGTGGGCGTCCTCGGTGATCGCGAGCCGCTCCCCCACCGGCGCCGAGGCCTCCACCAGCGACCGGGCCTCCAGCGCCCGGACCCGCGCGGCGGTCACGGGGTCGTCCCCGAGCCGGGCCGCGATCGCGACCAGCTCGTCGAGCAGGTCGTCGCGCGACGTGCCGCCGAGCGCCTCCTCGCGGAACAGGGCGGCGAGCAGCTCGAAGCGGGCCGGGTCGGGCAGCGGCAGGGCCTCCACGTGGTGCAGCCGCGCGAGCCGGCGCGGGTCGCCGCCGACGCGCTGGCCCAGCCACTCGTCACCGATCGCGGCGAGCACCGCCACCTCCGGCTCGGTGGCGGGGTGGGCGACGGCGGCGTCGAGGACGTCGTCGGACCGGGCCAGCTGTCCGAGGGCGGCCAGCGCGAGGCCCTCGTGCACCAGGCGCACGGGCTCGTGCCCGGCGGGCAGGGCGTCGGCCGCGCGCGTCAGCAGATCGAGGGCCTCGACGAGCGCGCGTCCCCGGTAGGCGGCGACGCCCGCGTCGAGCCGGGCCCGCGCCAGGGCGTCGCCCGGGAGCAACGGCGCCGCGCCCTCGGCGTGCCGCAGCGCCGTGAAGGCGTCGGTCTCCCGGTCGAGGTCCTCCCGCCGGGCGAGGTGCAGGTGCGCGCGGACGACGTCGGGCACGGCGTCGCGGGCGGCGTCGGCGACCAGGTCGTGGCGGACCGCGAAGCCCTCGTCCCGGGCGACCAGGACGCCGGCGTCGACGGCCGGACGCAGCCGGTCGGCGAGCTCGAGCGGGCCGGTCTCGAGCACGCGGGCGAGGCCGGCGAGCGGCACGGGCTGCAGCACGGCCAGGGCCTCGACCCCGTGGCGGGTCGCGGGCGGCAGGCCGGCGACCCGGTGCGCGAGCGTGGGCCGCAGCCGGTCGGGCACCCGGCCCGCGGCGGCCGCGGCGCCGTCCTCGTCGGGCTGGGCGGCCATGGCGTCGAGCAGGGCGGCGGTGTGCAGGGGATGGCCGTGGGCGCGGTGCCAGAGGAGGTCGGCGAGGCGGGTGCGGGCCGGCGCCGCGAACCGGATCAGGCGCGCGTCGACCATGCCGCGCACCGCCGCGTGGTCCACGGCGTCGAGCGCGACCCGCTCGAGCTGTGCCGACCCGGCGAGCTCGGCGTGCGCGGCCTCCCACTCGGGGTGGGCGACGGCGTCCGGCGTCCGCGCGCCCAGGAGCAGGACGAGCCCGTGAGGCAGGCCGAGGCGGGCGAGCGTCGTCAGCACCGCCAGCGACGCCGAGTCGGCGCGGTGCACGTCGTCGAGGGCCAGCAGGAGCGGGACCGCGGCGACCTGCCGCGCCAGCTCGGCGTGCAGGGCCGGGCCGGGCGCGGTCGTCGACAGCGGAATCCCGAGCGGCGTGAGCGCCTCGTGCCACGCGGCGAGCGGCCCCGCCCCGGCCTCCCACGCGCCGGACCCGACGCGCGCCCCCTGCCGGTCGGCGGCAGTGAGCGCGGCGCGGAGCAGCACCGACTTGCCGATGCCGGCCTCGCCCTCGACGACCACGATGCGGCCCCCGCCGTGCAGCGCGTCCACCACGCGGGCCAGCGGCTCCTCGCGGCCGACCACCGTGGGCGCCGACGGCGGCGGCGGTCCGGGGCGGGCGTGGGGATCGCGCCCGATGTGCATCACGAGTCCCCGGAGCGCGGGCCCCGGTTCGACGCCGTGCTCGACACGCAGCCGCGCGCTGTAGGCCTGGTAGACGTCGATCACCTCGGCCCCCCGGCCGGCGCGGTGCAGCGCGGTCACGACGCGGTGGACGAGGGGTTCGCGGTCGGGGTCGCGGACGAGCTCGGGCAGCCCGACGCCCACCGCGTCGTGCGGGCGGCCGAGCTCGAGCAGGGCGTCGAGGTAGCGGTCGATCAGCGCCCGCCGGCGTTCCTGCGCGTGCACGCGGGCCGCCACCAGGCGATCGGCCTCCGCGCAGCCGGCGAACGGGTCGCCGTGCCACAGCGCGAGGGCCTCGTCGGCCACCGCGACGACGTCCTCCGCGGCGGCGTGCCGGACGCGACGGGCGAGCCCGTGGAAGCGGTGGAGGTCGACCCGCTCCGCCGGGAGGTCGAGCACGTACCCGCCGCTCGTGCTCGCGACGTGGCGGTCGAGGCGCTCGGGGTCCAGCCAGCCCTTGAGGTGGTGGATCTGGACGTGCAGCGCCGCCGTCGCGTCCTTGGGGTCCTTCTGCTCCCGCCACGCCTCGGCCAGCAGGGTGCCGATCGCGGTCGGCGTGCCCGAATCGAGCGCGAGCAGCGCCAGGAGGGTGCGCTGGAGCGGGCTGCGCTTGACGACGACGTCGCCGTCGCGCACGACGGCCACGTCTCCGAGCAGGCGCACCTCGACGTGCTGCCCCATCCGCCCCCCAGCGAGCCTCCACGTGCCCCGTGACCAGGCTAGTCAGGCTCGGGTGAGTACCGAAGAGGTGAAACACCGGGCCCGTCCGTGCACCGGAGCGGAACACGCGGGCCCCGGCTGTCGTCGTCGCCGCTGGTGACGGCGGTGGCCGTGACACGGGGGGTTCGTGTGGCCACGGAGGCGTCGTGCACCATCGCCCCGATGAGCACGAACCGGCCCAAATCGGACAGGTCGCGCACCGGCGTCCGGCGGCGTCTCCGGCGTGAGCGCGACCGGACCCGCGAGCTCTACGAACGCACGCTCGGTGCGGTCGGGGCACGGCACAGCGAGCAGCGGCTGATCGCCGACGCCGCCGAGTACTGGAGCGACCGCAGCGACCCGCAGTGGAACGACCAGTCGCACTGGCGCAACGGCTCGATCATCCACGCGGAGCGCTTCGACGCGATCGGCGCCGAGCACCTCGCGCTGTTCGACCGGCTGGCCGCCTCCCTCGGCGGCGTCCCCGACCTGGGCTGCGTCCTGGAGTGGGGCGTCGGCGGCGGGGCCAACGCGGTGCACCTCGCACCGCGCGCCGACCGCCTCGTCGCGGTCGACGTCAACCCCGATTCGCCCGCCGAGGCCGCCCGGCAGGTCGGCGCGACGTGCGCGACGCCCGTCACCGAGCTCGTCGTCGACGTCGCCGAGCCCGAGGCCGTCCGGGAGCACCTGCCGGCGGGCAGCGTCGACCTGTTCGTCTGCCTCTACGTGCTCGAGCTCGTCCCCAGCCCGGAGTACGGCCTGCGGCTCATGGAGCTCGCCGCCGAGCTGCTGCGGCCCGGCGGGCTCGCGTTCGTCCAGATCAAGTACAGCACCGGCTCGACGAGCACCGCGCCCTCACGGCGGAACTACCGCTACTTCAACGCCAACATGACGACCTACCGCCTCGACGAGTTCTGGACCGCCATGGCGGGGACGGGCCTGTCGCCCGTGGTGATGACGCTGGTGCCCGAGAACGCCCTCGACCGGAACTACGGCTATCTGCTGCTGCAGCGGACCTGACGAGCTCACGCGCGCCGGAAGAACCCGTCGAACTGGAGGATCGTGCCGTCGGCCGGGTCGTGGAAGCCGGGCTCGAGGCCGACGAGCTCGAAGCCCGTGTCGGACAGCACCTGCAGGACCTCGCGCATCAGCGGCGCGCCGTCGTAGAGCTCGCGGACGCTGAGCTCCGCCTCGATCAGCGCCACCCGGTCGAGCACGCCGGTGGCACCCCGCAGCGCCGAGAGCTCGTGGCCCTGGACGTCGAGCTTGAGCATCAGCGGGTCGGGGAGCCCGCGGACCTCGTCGACCTCGTCGAGGCGCGCGAGCGCGACGTCGGTGACCCCGACCGTCGCCGCGCCGGGCGCCGCGCGCTCGTGCGTCGCGGCCATGGTCAGCAGGCTCGAGCTGGCCGAGTTGCCCGCGACGTTCAGCGACGCGCGCCCCGCGCTGTCCGAGGCCGCGACGTTCACCGCCGACCAGCGGGGGTCCGACGCCGTCGCGGCCCGCAGCTCGGCGAAGGCGTCCGGGAGGGGCTCGAACGACAGGACGTGACCGTCGAACCCCCAGCGCCGCAGCTCGGAGGCGTACTGGCCGGTGTTGGCGCCGACGTCGAGGACGGACCGCACCCCCGCCGCCTCGATCAGCGTCTGCCGGCGCCGCTCGACGGGGCGGTAGCGGGTGACCTCGACCCCGGCCCGGCGGAACAGGGTCTTGGTGGTGTCCGCGACTGTCATCGGTGGAGCCTCCCGCACGGGGTGGTGGGTCACCGCCCGCGGGCGAAGAGGACCTCGGAGATCGTGCGCAGCAGGACCTTGACGTCGAGCCATAGGGACCAGTTCTCGATGTAGAAGTTGTCGAACCGCGCGCGGTCGGAGATCGGGGTGTCCGCGCCGCGCAGGCCGCTGACCTGCGCCAGGCCGGTCAGCCCGGACGGGACGCGGTGGCGGTGGCCGTAGCGGGGCAGCTCGGAGGAGAACTTCTCCACGAAGTGCGGTCGCTCCGGCCGCGGGCCGACCAGGGTCATGTCCCCGCGCAGGATGTTCCACAGCTGCGGGAGCTCGTCGAGCGAGGTCCGGCGCAGCAGGCGCCCCACCGGCCCGACGCGGTGGTCGTCCACCACCGACCACTGCGTGGCCGACTCGCGCTCGTCGGCGGGGCGCATCGAGCGGAACTTCAGGCACTCGAACTGCCGGCCGTCACGACCCACGCGCGCCTGCCGGAAGATCACACCGGGGCCGCCCTCGAGGCGCACGGCCAGCGCGCACGCCGCCAGCACGGGGGCGAGCAGCACGAGCACCACGGCGCTGACGCCGACGTCGACGAAGCGCTTGACCGCCCAGCTCACCCCGTCGAGCGGGGGCGTGCGGATGCGCATGACCGGCACCGAGCCGATGTGGTCGCCGGTGCCGGTCTGGGTCACGAACGCGGGCAGCCGGGGCACGATCAGCAGGTCGACCGCCGCGCACTCGGGGCTGCGCACACGGTCGAGCAGGTCGGCCTCGTCGAACTCGCCGCCGGCCACGAGCACCACGTCGATGTCGTTCTCGACCACCATGGTCTCGAGGTCGGCCAGGGTGCCGACGTGCGGCGCGAACACCGCGGCGGCGCAGTCGCGGCCCTCGTCGAGGAACCCGGCCACCGCGAGCCCGTAGCGCGGGTGGCGCTGGAGCAGCTCGATCACGTCGGCGGCCAGCGGTCCCCCGCCCACCACGAGCGTGCGGTGCGCGACGACCCCGCGCCGGCGGGCGGCGAGGATGAACCGCGTCGTCGCCACGCGCCCGAGCACCACGAGGCCCAGGCCGGGCAGGACGATGAGCAGGAAGACCTCGACGCCCTCGCCGTCGTGGCGCAGGGCGAAGACGCTGGCCACGAGCGCGGCGGCGACGAGCAGGCGCCCGATCACCGAGGGCAGCTCGTCGAGCACCGAGAGGTGCAGCCGCGCCCGGTAGCGCCCGCCGCCGGAGAGCAGGGCGATCGCGATGACGGTGACGGCCAGCACGGCCTTCGCGTACTGCGGCAGCCACAGCACCGGGAGCGCGAGCAGGGCCGCGTCCACCGGGAGCACGAGCATCCAGGCCTTCCAGTGCACCGCGTGGCGGAAGCCGAGCAGCGCGCGGGAGGGCGGGGGTACCGCCGGACGGTCGAACGGGGGGCGGTCGTCGTCGACGGGCCGACGGTCACTGTCCGGGATCGACTCGTGACCCGACTCGTATACGTACGTACGCATGGCCGAAGCGTCAGCAGCCACTCGTCTCCACCCCGTTGCTCCTCTCGCAGCACAAGCGGACGCTCAACGTCACGAGTTCGACATGTTGTCACCCGGTTGAGCGAACGCGAATGTACGGGTGGAACACCTTCGGGTGAAGGGGTTGGTCAGAACGTTGACAAGAAGGTTGCGATCGATGGCGTAGTCATTCCTACGCACACCGTGAAGGTCTGCAGGTCAGGACTCGGTTCGCGTCGCGCGGTCGTGACGACGGTCTCCGCCGCTGCGCAGCAGTCGCGCGGTGACCCGGTGCACACGCGAGTCGGGGTCCGAGGACGCGGACATGATGACCTGGTGCCGCAGGTAGGTCAGTGGCCACCGCGCCCAGCCCCGCACGACGTCCACCCGGCTCACCACGTCGGCGTGCTCGGAGCGCAGCCCGCGCACGAAGGCGCGCTGGGCCCGGATGTTGCGCCGGCGGTCGGACGCGCCCTCCGAGCCGACCGCGAGCCGGAACCGCGAGAGGGTCTCGGGGAGCCCGTAGAAGTCGCCGACGGTGGTCAGGCGGATGGCGAGCGCGACGTCGAGGACGAACGAGTCGTCGGTGGGGAAGCCGCCGATCGCGTCGAACGCCGAGCGGCGGAACAGCATGTTGCCCGGCACCCCGAGCGGATTCCCGCCGTGGCGCACCACGCGGCGCACCACCGCGGCCCGGTCCCGGCGGCCGACGAGGTCGGGGGTGCGCAGGGTGCGGTCGCGGGCGACGACCTCGTCGCGGTCGTTCACGAGGTGGTGCCGGCTGGACACCACGGCCACGCCGGGCTCGGCGTCCATCACCGCGACCTGCCGCGCGAGCGCGTGGGGCTCGATCATGTCGTCGGCGTTGAGCACCTTGACGAGGGGCGCGCGGGTCGCCGCCACGGTGGCGTTGAAGTTCTCGATCATCGGCAGGGTGTCGGCGTGCCGCACGACCCGGATGCGGGGGTCGTCGTAGCGGTCGACGACGGCGCCGGAGCCGTCGGTGCTGCCGTTGTCGACCACGACGAGCTCGAAGTCGGTGAAGCTCTGGGCGAGGACGCTGTCGATCGTCCGTCCGACGTAGTCGACCTTCTGGTAGAGCGGGATGCAGACCGAGACGCGCGGTCGCTCATCGTCACGCTCGGCCCGCTGTGATGCCGACAACGAGGTGATGTGGGACGGCGATGGCGACACGCTGTTATCGTCCGGGGGATCGGAGGTACGGTCAACGACTGCGCCGCTCGGACCAGTCCGTGATCACCGGTCGAGCGACAGGAGGGCTTCCACGCCGATGGACGCCGCCCTCGACGTGCTCGTGCTGGGGATGCACTACCCGCCCGAGCACACCGGTAACGCCCCCTACACCGCCGGCATGGTGGCCGCGCTCGCCGCCGCCGGGCACCGCGTGCGCGTCGTCACCGGCTACCCGCACTACCCGCAGTGGGCCGTGCACGACGGCTACACGGGCCTGCGCGTCCGCGAGGACGACCACGGCGTGCCCGTGACGCGCGTGCGCCACCCCGTGCCCCGCTCCCCCAGCGCCCTGCGCCGCGTCGTCATGGACGCGGCGTTCACGCTGCACGCGGCGACGGTCGGCCGGCAGGGCGCGCGCCGCCCGGACGTCGTCATCGCCGTGAGCCCGGTGCTGCTGACGGTCCTCGCGGGGCTGCGCTGGAAGCGACGAGGACGCACCGCGCTGGGCGTCGTCACCCAGGACCTCTACAGCCGCGCGGTGACCGAGACCGGCATCGCGTCCGCCGGCGCCGGGCGCGCCGCGGCGAAGCTCGAGGGCTGGCTGCTGGCGCGCGCCGACGGCGTCGCGGTGGTGCACGAGCAGTTCGGCGACGGCCTCGCCGCCCTGGGCGTCGACCGCGAGCGCGTGACGGTGATCCGCAACTGGTCGCACGTCGCGTCGGGCACCGGCGAGCGCGCCGCGACCCGCCGCGCGCTGGGCTGGGGCGACGACGAGGTCGTCGTGCTGCACGCCGGCAACATGGGCCTCAAGCAGGGCCTGGAGAACGTGGTCGACACCGCGCGTCTCGCCGACGAGCGCGCCGCCCCCGTGCGGTTCGTGCTGCTCGGCGACGGCAACCAGCGCGCGGCCCTCGAGGAGCGCGGCGCCGGCGTCGGGCGGCTGCAGTTCCTCGACCCGCTGCCCGGCGACCGCTTCCCCGACGCCCTCGCCGCCGCCGACGTCCTGCTGGTCAACGAGGCGACGACGGTGGCCGAGATGTCGGTGCCCAGCAAGCTGACCTCGTACTTCAGCGCCGGGCGCCCGGTGGTCGCCGCCTCGTGGGAACGCAGCGCGGCGGCCGCCGAGATCCGCCGATCGGGGGGCGGCGAGCGCGTCGACCCCGGGCGGCCAGAGGATCTGCTCGACGCCGTGTGCGGGATCGCCGAGGATCCCGCGCGCGCCGAGGCGCTGGCCACTGCCGGCCGCGCCTACGCGATCGACCACCTCGGCGCCGCCGCCGCACACCGCGACTACCAGCGCTGGGTGGAGGGCCTCGCCGCCTCCCGCGCACCCGTTCCGGAGGGACGCCATGTCTGATCCGCTCGCCGGCTGGGAGCTCGGCCGGCCCTTGCCCCGCGACGCCCGCGTGTTCGTCGCCGGCTCGTCGGGGCTCGTCGGGTCCGCGGTGGTGCGCCACCTGCGGGCCCAGGGCTTCACCGACGTCGTCGGCGTGCGGTCGGCGCAGGTCGACCTGCGCGACGCCGCCGCGACGGCGCGGTTCCTGGACGAGACGCGGCCCGCGGTCGTCGTCGACGCGGCCGCCCGCGTCGGCGGGATCGCCGCCAACGCCGCGCGTCCCGTCGAGTTCCTGCACGACAACCTGCGCATCCAGGCCAACCTGCTCGACGCGGCCCACGCGGCCGGGGTGTCGCGGCTGCTGCTGCTCGGGTCGTCGTGCATCTACCCCAAGTACGCCGAGCAGCCGATCCGCGAGGACTCGCTGCTCACCGGCGCGCTGGAGCCCACCAACGACGCCTACGCGATCGCGAAGATCGCCGGGATCATGGGCGTGCAGTCCTTCCGCCGCGAGTACGGCCGGGCGTGGATCTCGGCGATGCCCACCAACCTCTACGGGCCGGGCGACAACTTCGACCTCGAGACCTCGCACGTGCTGCCGGCGCTGATCCGCAAGTTCCACGAGGCGGCTTCGGCGGGCTCGTCGTCGGTGACCGTCTGGGGCACGGGGACGCCGCGGCGCGAGTTCCTGCACGTCGACGACCTCGCGTCCGCGTGCCTGCACCTGCTCGAGACCTACGACGACCCCGCGCCGATCAACGTCGGCGTCGGCGACGACGTGCCGATCGCGGACCTCGCGTCGCTGGTGGCGCGCACCGTCGGGTTCGCGGGCGAGATCGTCTACGACACCTCCCGCCCCGACGGCACGCCGCGCAAGCTGCTCGACGTGTCCCGCCTGCAGGCGCTGGGCTGGAAGCCGACCATCGGGCTGGCCGAGGGGTTGGCGTCTACCTATCAGTGGTTCCTCGAGCAGCAGGGGGCGGGCGCGTGAAGCGGGCGTTGATCACGGGGATCACGGGGCAGGACGGGTCGTACCTGACCGAGCTCCTGCTGGGCAAGGGTTACCAGGTGCACGGGATCATCCGTCGTTCCTCGACGTTCAACACCGGGCGGATCGAGCACCTGTACCAGGATCCGCACGAGCCCGAGCAGCGCCTGGTGCTGCACTACGGCGACCTGACCGACTCCAGCCGTCTGGTGACGTTGATCGAGAAGATCCGTCCCGACGAGGTCTATCACCTGGCCGCGCAGTCCCATGTGCGGGTGTCGTTCGACGAGCCGGAGTACACCGGCAACACCACCGGCGTCGGCACCACGCGGCTGCTCGAGGCGATCCGCATGGTCGGGGTGGACACCCGGTACTACCAGGCCTCGTCGTCGGAGATGTTCGGGGCGACCCCGCCGCCGCAGTCCGAGGACACCCCGTTCTACCCGCGCTCCCCGTACGGGGCGGCGAAGGTCTACGGGTACTGGATGGCCCGGAACTACCGCGAGGCCCACGGGCTGTTCGCGGTCAACGGGATCCTGTTCAACCACGAGTCCCCCCGCCGCGGGGAGACGTTCGTGACCCGCAAGATCGCCCGCGCCGTGGCCCGCATCTCCGCGGGGATCGAGCAGAACGTGTACCTCGGGAACCTCGACGCCGTCCGCGACTGGGGTTATGCCCCCGAGTACGTGGAGGGCATGTGGCGGATGCTCCAAGCCGACGAACCGGCGGACTACGTGCTCGCGACCGGGACCGCGACCACGGTGCGGGAGTTCACGCAGTGGTGCTTCGAGCGCGTCGGGCTGGACTGGGAGAAGCACGTCCAGTTCGACGAGACCTACCTGCGCCCGACCGAGGTCGACGCGCTGATCGGTGACGCCTCGAAGGCGATGACCGACCTCGGGTGGAAGGCCCAGACCATGCCCGAGCAGCTCGCCCACCTCATGGTCGACGCCGACCTGGCGGCGCTGGACCGGTGACGAGGCCGTGACCCGCCTGCTCGCCCTCGGCGCCCGCCTCGCGCGGGTACCGGTCGTGGTGAGCCTCGTCCTGCTCGTGGTCCTGCGGCTCGCCGCGGGTGTGGCGTTCGACGCGGGCGACGTCGACCTCTACGAGTTCGGCGTCATCGCGACGAACTGGGTGAACGGCGACGGGTACAGCTGGTTCTCGGTGACCCCCACCGGCGTGGTCGAGGGCTTCGTGCCCGGCGCCGCCTACCTGCCCGGGGCGTTCATGCCTCCCGCCTACGTGGTGGTCGTGGCGGGGGCGACCGTGCTCGCCCGAGCGCTGGCCCTGGGGCCCGAGGGCGTCGTGTGGATCGTGCGGGTGGTCAACACGCTCCTGGCCGCGGCGGGCCTGCTCGGCCTGTTCGTGCTGGTCCGGGCCCTCGCGGGCGCGACCGCGGCCCGCGTCGCCTGTCTCGTCCTCGCGGTGCTCCCGACAGCCGTCTACCTGGCGACGCAGGTCTCGGCGGCCAACCTGTACCTCCCGCTCGAGATCTGGCTGCTCGCCGGCCTGGCCGTCCTCGCCGGCGCCGCGACGTGGCGACGCCTCGTCCTCGTCGCGGTGGGTCTGGGGCTGCTGTGCCTGCTGCGCTCCGAGGCCGTCGTGATCGTCCCGCTCGTCGCGCTCTGGGTGGCCGCGTTCGCGCGACCGCTCGTCACCGACCGGCGGTCGCGCCTGGCCGTGGCGGGCGTGGTCGTCATCGTCGCGGCGGTCCTCCCGGCCACGTGGGCGATCCGGAACACCGCCGTCCTCGGCGAGCCCGTCCTGACGACGGCGACCACGGGCGGGTTCAACCTCTGGATCGGCAACCACCCCGGCGCGTCCGGCTCGCAGAAGGACGCCGACCCCCCGCCGGAGCTCGAGGCGCGCCTCGCGGCCGTCCCGGTGACGCGCGACTACGAGGCCGAGCGGGACGCCGTCTTCCGCGACGCCGCGCTCGACCACATCACGACCGACCCGGTGGGCACGGTGCTGCTCGACGTCCGCAAGCTCGTCGCGCAGGTCACCGTCGACCTGTCCGACCCGCGGAGCACCAACCCGGTGTACCTGGGGAGCTACCTCGTCGTCCTCGTGCTCGGAGTCGGGGGCTGGATCCGCTGGTGGCGGCAGTCGTCGGGAGCGGACGGCCGCGCCCGCACCTGGCTCATCGCGGGCTACGTGGTGACGAGCCTCGCCGTCCCGACGGTGTTCTTCGCGCTGGCCCGCTACCGGCTGCCCCTCGAGGTGGTCCTCGTCGTCGGCACCGCGCTGCTCCTCGCGACGCGTCCGGGGGACGGGGCACCGGCGCCCACGCCGGCCGCGGACCCGTCGAGCGTGCAGAGGAGCTGACCATCGACGGCTCGTCGCGACTCACGCTCCTCGTCGGCCGCATCGGGGGCGTGGCGGGCACGCTCGTCACCGGTCAGCTCGTCCTCGGCCTGACCTACATCGTCGGCGCCCGCAGCATCGACCCCGCGACCCTGGGCCTCATCGCCACGGTCGCGGCGATGGGGCAGATCGCCGCGACGGTGTTCGACGCCGGCTTCATCAACTACTCGGTGCGCGAGACCGCGGCCGCGCGGCAGCCGGTGGCCACGGCGAGGGCGCTGGTGCGGGCCAAGCGGCGCTGGTCGGTGCTGGTGCTGCTGGTGGGGCTCGGCGTGGCTCTCGCCCTCGCCCCCTCGCTCCCGGCCGCGCTGCTCCTGGCGCTCACCGGGCCGGCGATGTGGGAGGCGCAGACCGCGCACGGCCTGCTGCGCGCGGCCGGGAGGTTCTCGAAGGCCTCGCTCGGCCAGCTCGCCGGCCGCGTGTCGGGGCTGGCCGTCGCGCTGGCCCTCGTCCCGCTCGGGGCGGACGAGGTGGGGCTCGCCGCGGCCATCCCGGCCAGCTTCGCGGCCGAGGCCCTGATCGACCGCTGCTTCCTCGGCGCCCCGCCCGAGCGGGCGACCACCGCCCGGGAGCTCGTCGGGCACCACCGTGAGTCCTTCGGCTTCGGGCTCGCCAACCTCGCCTCCCAGGCCCAACAGCTCGACACCCCCCTCGTGACCCTCGGAGCCGGCGCGTTCCAGGGCGGCCTCTACGCCGCGGCCGGACGTCTGCTCGGCCCGCTGCTGTTCCTCGCGACCTCGCTGACCCTGGTCTCCGCCCCGTGGCTCGCCCACGCCGGGGCCGACCCCGCGGCCCTGCGCGTCGAGGAGCGCCGCGTCGTCCGCGTGGGCGCCGTCCTGGCCCTCGCGCCACTGGTCGCGGCCGTCGCCGGCCCGCCGCTCATCCCGCTGCTGCTCGGCGCGGAGTACGCGAGCTCCGGCGCCGTGTTCGCGGTCCTCGCCGTCGGCGCCGCTGTGACGACGCTGAACCAGGCGCCCGCGATCATCGCCCAGAACCGGGGCCACCAGCGCGGCGTCGCGACGGCCATCGGCACCGGCCTGGTCCTCGGCCTCGTCGCGACCCTCGTGCTCTCCGCCCTCGGCGGTGCCGTCTGGGCCGCGGCCGGTTTCCTCCTCAGCCAGGCCGTCATCCTCGTCCTGCTGTGCCTCGTCGTCCGCCGCGCACGCCGGGCGCCCGTCGTCCCTCGGTGAGCACGTGCCCCGTCGTGGGCGAGCGGGCTCCGGGGTGGGGCTCGCCAGATCGATCTCGCGGGAGTGTCAGGAGCGTGGCCGCGTCGACGGCACCCTCGGGAGATCGAGATGGCCACGTCCGGACACCTGCGCGACCTCAGTTCGAGTGGGTCCCGTTCGTCGTGACGGTGCCGTTCGAGGCGGCGGACCTCGGCGACACGATCGGCCCCGGGGTCGGCACGTCGGCATCGGTGCCAGGCGTGCCGTCCCCGGTGCCCTGCCCCGCGCCGTGGGAAGCGCCGTCGGCGCCCGTCGTGGTCGTACCGCGGGTGGCCCGGCGGCGGGGCTTCGCGGCCGGCTTCTCGGCGGCGGTCCCGGGCTCGGTCGGGGTCTCGCCCGTCGCCGGCTCCTCGGCGGGCGCGGTGCGCTTGGCGGAGGTGCGCTTGGCCGGCGTGCGCTTGGGCGGCGCCTCGTCCGTTCCGTCGGCGGTGCTCACCGTCTTCCGCGAGCGCACGCGCACGGTCGGCGGCTCGGAGTCCCAGGCGCCCGCGCCCTCGCCCGCGGGCGTCGACGTGCTCTTCGCCCGGCTGCGCGTCGCGCGCTTCGGCGCCTCCGGCGCCTCCGGCGTCCCCGTGTCCGTCGTGACCGCGGCGGTCGTGCGACGCGGGCGCCTGGGTCGCGCCGGGGCCTCCGCGGGCGCCTCCGCCGGCGCCTCGGTCACCGTCGCGACCGGGGTCGGCTCCGGCTCCACGGGCGCCGGAGCCGCCGGAGCGGGCTCCTTCTCGGGCGCGGGCTGCGACGAGGACGACGAGGACCCCGCCGGCAGCGCGAGCACCGGGCGGCGACCCCCACCGGGGGCATCGCGGACGTCGACGGCCCAGGTCAGCACGGCGCCGAGCACGGTCGCGCCGGCGAGGCCGAGCGCGGACGCGGCGACGTCGATGTCGTCGGGGCGGGTCCTCCCCCGACGGCAGACCAGGACGACGCCGTCGGCGTGGCGGGCGACGTCGACCGCGTCGGCGGCGTCGGTGACCGGCGGGGTGTCGACGAGGACGTGGTCGTAGCGCTCGCGCAGCCGGGCGAGCAGCGGCTCGAGGCGGGTGCCGACGAGCACGTCGCTGGGGCGCGAACCCCGGGCGCCGGCGGTGAGGACGTCGATCCCGCCGCGCGACCAGCGCTGCACGGCGAGGTCGAGGTCGAGGTCGCGCTCGAGGACGTCGCGCAGGCCGGACGGGCCGTCGAGACCGAGGGCGCCGGCGAGGCCCGGGCTGCGCAGGTCGGCCTCGACGAGCACCACCGAGTCGCCGGACGCGGCGATGGCGATGGCGAGGTCGATCGCGGTGGTCGAGGTGCCCTGGTCCGGGCCGGTGCCGGTCAGCACGACGCACCGACGGTCGCCGGCCACCGACCGCAGAGCGGCCCGGGCACGGCGGTAGGACTCGGCGCGGGCGCGCTGGCGGCGGGCCCGGCGACCGCGCGCGCCGACGGGCGGCTCGGAGAGCAGCGCCGGGTGCTTCGGCGGGCGACGCAGACCGGGCACGACCCCGAGCACCGGTGCACCGAGGCGCTCAGCGAGCGTCTCGGGGGTGTCCACCGCGTCGCGCAGCGCGCGTCGTGCCAGCGCCACGCCGACGCCGAGCACGAGACCGACCAGCAGGGCGACGGCGAAGAGGATCGTCGTCCGCGGCCCGGACGGTCCGTCGGGCTGCGTCGGCGGCAGGATCACCTCGGCCGTCGCGATCGGCCGGTTCACCGCCTGGCCCGTCGACTCGATGGTCCCGACCAGCCGGGTGAACGCCGTGGACACTGCCCCGGCGACCAGGCGGGCCTGGTCGGGCGAGCGCTCGGTGACGTCCAGGGTGAGCACGACGGTCTCCGTCACCGAGCTGGCGCTCACGGCCGCCTGGATGTCGTCGGCGTTCGGCGAGCCCCCGAGCAGCAACGACGCGTCGCGCGCGACCCGCGGCCCCTGCAGCAGCTCGGTGTAGGACTTCACGCGCTCGGTCGAGAGCTGCGCCCCCGAGTACGCGTCGGTCGACGACGACTCCTGCGCGGCCGACGACACGTAGAACACCGCCGACGACGTGTAGGTCCGCGGCAGGAACAGGTCGAGCAGGAACGCGCCGAGCAGGCAGAGGACGAGGACGCCGGCGATCAGGCGGCCGTCCTCGCGCAGGACGGTCAAGTACTCGCGCGCGTTCATGGTCGATCTCCTCCGGGAGCCGCGTGGGCTCGGGCCAGTGGTGGGGTGACGGGGTCGGGGTCCGGTGATGACGGCGATGACGGCGATGACGGGACGGACGGGCCGGCCCACCGGCGGTGCCAGCGGGCCAGCAGCGGCGAGCCGGGCGCCGCCCGCTCGGCGTCGGTCAGGCCCTCGGCGGCGCAGGCGACGGCCACCAGCGCGAACGCCCACGTCGAGGCGGCCGCGGGCTGGGAGAGCAGGAGGGTCAGGAACACGACGAGCGCGACCGGCACCGCCCGCCCCAACGGCGCCGCGCCCCGCCCCGGGGCGAGCAGGGGCGGCACGAGGATCGTCAGGGACACCAGCAGGACGAACGGCAGCCCGTTGACCGCGATGTCGGAGACGAGGTTGATGCCGGCCTGCTTCTCGGAGCCGAGGCCGCCGAGCGGCGACTCGGTCAGCGCGCGGATGCCGGCGGCCGCAGCGTCCTGGCGCTCGGCGAGCGACGTCTCGTTGGTCGTCTGCTTCGCGTTGAGGCCCAGGACCGGGGCGGCCACCGCGAGCCACCCGGCGGCGGCGATCGCGACGAGCCCACCGACCTGGCGCACGAACCCCGTCAGCGCGATGCCGCCCCGGGGGCGCAGGAAGAGGTCGAGGGCGAGGACGACGACGAAGACGCCGAACCCCGCGGTGGAGAGCGTGCCGACCAGACCCGCGAGCAGCAGCACCTTGACCCACCGCGCCCGGTAGCCCGCGGCGTCGGCGAGGAACCACGACGCCGCGCAGAACATGGCCATCCAGCCGGACTCGCGCCCGAACCCGTTCAGACGGGGCACGGCCTGCCCGAAGACGTCGAAGGTCGAGTAGGTGATCGTGAAGGGGAAGTACACCGGCTGCGGCTCGTACGTGCCCACGGGGACGGTCCCGATCTGGGCGGCGCCGATGCCCGCCACGGCCCAGATCATCGCGGTGACCACCCAGCCCGCGCAGACCACGACCGTGACGACGACGACGCCCCGGACCACCGCGCGTCGTGCGCGCGGGTCGGCGAGCACCAGGGCGAACGCGACGAGCGAGCCGACCGTCAGCACGACGTCCTGGAACAGACCGTTGATCCGGCCGGGCGCGAACACCATCGCGCCGTGGCCGACCATCCACAGGTAGGCGAGCGCCAGGAACCCGACGAGCACGGGGACGGCCGGTACCGGTCGCGCCGGCACGCGCTCGCGGCGCAGGAGCGCAGCCCCGCCGGCGGCCAGCGCGAGCGCGCAGCCCGCCAGCGCCGCCATCTCGCCGAGGATCCCGGGCCGCAGCAGCGGGAGCGACGCGAGCACCAGGGCGGCCGGGACGATCGCGGGCAGGGTGGGCGCGGTCAGCGAGCCCCAGAGGCCACGTCCGCGCCCTGCCATCACGCTCCCCCCACTCGTGATCGTCGAGATCCCCGCGAACGGTACCGAACGGGTCAACGCGCGCCGCCGAGTGGCGGTCAGGATCTCACTGCGCGTCGCCGACCAGCCGGGAAGCGAAGTCCTGTACCCCGAGCGAGCGACCCGCCTGCCGGGCGGCCTGCACGTAGCGCGCCCGGTCGGCGACCAGCTGCCCGAGGGACGCCGCGACGGCCGCCGGGTCGTCGACGCGGGCGGGCACGCCGCACCCGGTGGCCGCCAGCACCGTCGCGACCCAGCCGCGGTCGGGCCCGAGCACCGGCACCCCGCGCGCGCACGCCTCGGCGACGATGCCGCTCGGGGCGTCGTTGTCGTGCAGCACCGCGGCCACGTCCACCGACCGCAGCGCGGCGTCGAACTCGGCGTCGTCGAGCAGGCGGTCGTCGACGTCGAGGCGGCCCTCCGCACGCAGGCGCGCCACGTCGGGGTCGGTGGCGAGGAAGTCGCGCACGTCGTCCTCGCACCGCCCGGCGAGGACCACGTCGACCTCGGGGCAGTCCGTGGCCGCGCGCACGAGCACCGGCACGTTCTTGCGCGCGCTGATCACGCCGAGGACGCCGACGCGGGCGCGCCCGTTCGTCGTGCGGGGCGGGGTCTCGGCCGGCGGGCTGACCGGGTCGCGCACCGGGGTCACCCCGGGGAAGCCGCGCCGGCGGGTGACGACGCCGAACGCGTCGGTGAGGAACAGGACCCGCACCCCGGGCAGCCGCCGCAGCGCCGCGACGAGCACGGGCTTGAGCGCCATCCCCACCGTTGCGGCCTCGGACCCGCCGGGCAGGGCCGTCCGCATGAGCAGCACGGTGACGCGGGGCCGGCGGGGACGCGCCCGGGTCAGCGACTCGCGCAGCAGCGCCGCGAGCAGGGGGCGGACGGCCTTGTCGCCGTCGGGGACGACGAGGTGCCCGACGCCGCGGGCGGTCGCGGTGACCAGGGCCTCGGTGACGGCGGCGTCGTGGTCGTCGGCGTCCAGCACCACGACGTCGGCCTCGGTGTGCGCGAGGTACTCCGCGAACTCCGGCGACCGGGCGACCCGCCGCGAGACCAGGAGGACACGCTGCGCGACAGGCAGACGCTCCAGGAGCAACCGGACATACTGCAGACGGTGGCCGAGCGGGTCCATCTCGACGATCGCCGTCGCCCGCGAGTGATCCACGCTGCTCCGTTCTCGCACCGGTTGTGTCCCACGGCTACCGTGCGCAGGCAGCATAGGCACGAACCGGGAGCGGGCATGCAGATCGCGTGGTTCACCGACGCGCAGGCCCCCTATCGGGAACCGCTGTTCTCCGAGCTCGCGCGGCGCAGTGACCTGCTCGTCCACTTCCTCTACGCCGAGGAGCCCGAGCGCCACTTCCGCTACCGGCCCCACCCGGGCTACGCCTCCGAGCTGGTGCCCTGCTGGCAGCTGCCGCGCAAGGGGCCGCTGGCGAGCCTCGACTCGTACCAGGCGGTGCTGCGGCCCGGCGCCGCGAAGCGCGTGCTCGACACCGACGTCGTGGTCATCCCGACCTGGGCGCAGCTCGCGAGCGCCTGGACGATGGCGCGGGCGGTGCGCCGCGGCGTCCCGTACGTGATCTTCTCCGAGAGCACGCTGACCAGCCGCCGCTTCACGCGCGGCCCCGTCGACCGGCTGCGCCGCTGGCTGTTCACGCACGCCGGCGCGGTGGTCGTGCCCGGCCCCGCCGCCCGCGACGCGGCGATCACGTCCGGCGTCGCGCCCGAGCGGATCGTCGAGTCGGTCAACAGCGTCGACCTCGAGCTCTTCGGCGAGCGCCCCCGCCGGCTGCGCGAGGAGGCCGGGGTCGGCGACGGCCCGGGGCCGGCGGCGCACCGCTTCGTCTACGTCGGTCAGCTCATCGCGCGCAAGAACGTCGGTGCGCTGATCGACGCCTTCGCCCGCCTCGACGGCGCGCCCGAGCTGGACGTCGTCGGCGACGGGGTCGAGATGCCGGCGCTGCGGGCGCGCGCGCAGGAGCTGGGCGTCGCCGACCGCGTGCGGTTCCGCGGGTTCCTCGACGAGGACGCGGTCGTCGAGGTGCTGGCGACGGCGCAGACGCTCGTGCTGCCGTCGCTGGAAGAGGTCTACGGGTTCACGCCGCTCGAGGCGCGGGTCGCGGGCCTGCAGGTGGTGGTGTCCGACCGCGCCGGGATCGCGGAGAACCTGCGCGGCGTCGACGGCGCGTGGATCGTGGCGCCGGACGTCGACGGGCTGCACGCGGGGCTCGAGAGGTCGCGCCGGGCGTGGACCGGCTGGGCGGCCGACGTGCCCACCGACTCCGCGTCCCCCGAGCGCTCCGCCGACGACGTCCTCGCCGCCGCGAAGATCGCTGTGTGCGCTCCGCGCACGTGAGCACACCTCGGTGCCGGAGCACCGATTTCTGCTCACGAGCGCGCAGCGCACCTCACGACGGGCGGCCGTTGAGGACGTTGCCCTCGACGCGGACCGCCCCGGTGCCGCGCAGCACGAAGGCGTCGTCGGGGGCGTCGAGGTCGGGGCCGTCGACGCGGTTGCCGGTGATCGCGCCCACGGGGACGTCGTCGAAGGCCACCGCGGTGATGCCCGCGGCGCAGCGCATCTCGTTGTCGGCGACGGTGACCTCGGTCGGCGGGTCCAGCGGGCGCCCGCCCGCGGTCAGCCCCTCGCCGCCGGGCAGCCCGCCGACGATCGGGATCGGGCGGGTGTTCATCGTCGCGTCGTGCCGGTTGCCCCGGACCGTGACGCGGCGGGCGCCGGCGATCACCTGGACGTGCGCGAACTCGGTGAGCCCGCACGCGGTGAACGTGTTGTCCTCGACGAGCACGTCGGTGGAGAAGTCCTCGACGTGCACGGCCTCCATCCGGTAGCGCTCCACCGTGCAGCCGCGAATCGCGACGTCGGCGCAGTGGGCGACGCCGACCGCGAAGCCGGGGGCGTCGTGGTCGCGGAACGTGCAGCGCTCGACGCGCACGTCGCGGAACGAGCCCGACGGGCTGTTGAACTCGAGGTCGGTGTCGGCGTTGCGCACGAACGTGCAGCCCCGGACGGCGACGCCCTGGGTGACCGCGCGGGACGGGTTGGCCTGGTAGAGCCCGTAGGTCGTCGTGGCGACGCTCGAGTCGGTCAGCGCGAGGTCGGAGCTGGTCCCGTCCGCGGTGCCGACCTGCACGCCGTGCGCGAACCGCGTCAGCGCGTCGGTGTGCCCGAGCAGCACCGAGCGCGACAGCCGGAAGCCGTCGACCTGACCCAGCCGCACCAGCACGGTGTCGACGTCGACGAGGCGCTCGACGACGAGCCCGTCGAGGGTCACCCCGGGCGCGTCGACGAGCAGGCCGACGAGCTCGGCGCGCGTGCCCGGCGCGGGCTCGGGGAGCAGGAACGAGCGCCCCGGCTCGCCGGCCACGATGACGCCCGCCGGCACCCGCAGGGGCTCGTCCAGCGCGAGGCGGTACCGGCCGGCGGGGACGGCGAGGGTGCGTGGCCCGCCCGGGGTGGCGACGCCCTGCAGCGCCCGGCGGAAGGCCGGGGCGTCGTCGGCGCGCCCGTCGCCCCGCGCGCCCAGCGCCCGCACGTCGGCCACCGGGCCCTCGCGCAGCGGGGCGCCCGCGGGCGTGGGGACGTCGGCGGGGATGCCGGGCACCAGGGGCACCGGCGCGGCGCTCGCGCACGCGGCCGGCGCGGCCACGACGGCCAGCCCCGTCGCCCCGGCGAGGCGCAACGCGCCCCGGCGCGACCAGGCCCGGCCCGCGTCGATCACCCGCGCAGTATGCCGCCGCGGACCGTCCGGCGACGGCGCGACACCGGATCGGCGACCGGCGTAACACCGGCGCCCCGTCCCGGCGACAGAGCCGTCAGACGTTCCGGGAGCGCGGAGGTTGCCTGCGATGACCATCATCTTCACGGCGGTGGCGGGTGCGACGGCGGGAGCCGCCGCATGGCTGATCGCGCCCTGGGCCAGCATGGCCGTCCACGGCACGGTCGACGAGCGCCAGTGGAGCACCCGGCGCTGACGTCGGGTCACCGGTCGCCTCTTCACGTTCCGGTCTCTTTCCCCCCGCTGACCCCGGACCACCTCCAGGATGGCCACACCACGTCACACGTGGCGGCTTCCGGGGGGATGCCGGCGAGGGAGCGGGCATGGCCACAAGAGCAGTCGTCCTCGGCATCGCGGGCGCCGCGATCGCCGGGTGGATCGTGACGCCCGTCGTCGACCTGGCCCGCCGCGGCACGCTCGACGACCGCACCGTCCGCGCCTGGCGCGGCGAGGGCCGTCCGCGCCGGCGCCCCGCCGTCCCCTGCGCCCCCGTCCCGGACCCGCGGAGGCCGGACGAGCCGTCACGCCCCGTCGACGAGCCGACCGGCGCTCCCTGACCTGTCCCCCGGACGGCCCACGTCGTTCGGGCGGGTGAGTGTCTCTGGTGTCGCTAACGGCGGAGGCCCCGCGCGCGAGAAGCAGGCACGAGCCGGCGACGAGGCCGACCGTCGACCCCGGGGGGACTCCGATGGCCAAGCACGAGGCGCCGCGCGACGGCACCCCCCGCAGCGTCGGGATCATCCGCCCGGTCGCCCTGACCGCCGAGGACTACCTCCGCTCGCGGGCCTCGACGACCACGGCCGTGATCACGGCGGCGCCGCCGCCCGGGCGGCACTCGCGGGCGTGAGCGGTCACCGCGCCGGGATCACGCCGGCTGGACGGTGCCCGCGTGCAGGGGTCCCTCGTCGTTGACCGCGAGCAGCAGGGGCACCGGTCCGCTGGTGTCGATGCGGCAGACCGCGGCGTCGAGCAGGTACATCCGCCACGCGATCTCGATGCCGACGCCGAGCGCCCAGCTGATCGCCGCCTTGATCGGCGAGACGTGGCTGACCACGACGACCTCGCCGCGCGCCGCCTCGTCCGCCAGCTCCGTGCACGCCGCCGCGACGCGCGCCCGCACCGCCGCGAGGGACTCGCCGCCCGCGGGGACGTGGTCGGGGTCGGCCTGCCAGGTGCGCCAGGCCTCGCCGTCGAGCGCGGTCATGGGCTGGCCGTCGAGGTCGCCGTAGTCCATCTCGGTCCAGCGCGGGTCGATCTCCACCGGCACGTCCGCGCCGAGCAGCGCCGCCGTCTCGCGCGCCCGGGCCAGGGGGCTCGAGAGCAGCCGCGTGGGCCGCGGCAGCCCCGAGGCGAGCGCCCGGGCCTGGCGCCGCCCGGTGTCGGTCAGCGGCGGATCGGACCGCCCGCACATCAGCCCACGGGCGTTGGCTGCACTCTGACCGTGGCGGACGAGGGTGAGCACGTCCGCCACGGTAGTGCCGCAGCGGTGAGCACCCGGTGCGCATTCGGACGACCGAGGGCGTCCGCGAGCAGGACGAGCGCGCCGGGCAGGCAGGAGATCAGGGCGAGCACCCCGTAGACGACGGCCGTCGCGAGGCCCTGGCCCGGGTCGAGGCCGACCGCGGCGAAGGCGAGCGCCGCCGCGGCCTCGCGGGGACCCCAGCCGCCGACGGTCAGCGGCACCGTCATCGCCAGCAGCGCGACGGTGACCAGCGGCAGCAGCTGCCCGAGCGGGGCGGTGACGCCGGCGACGCGCGCGGCGAGCACGAACATCGCGAGCAGGCCACCGAGTGCCACCAGCGACAGGGCGACGACGGCCGGGCCCGTGCGGCGCGTGGTCAGGCCCTCGCGCAGGTCGCGGAGACCGGCGAGCAGACCGACCCGCCAGCGGGCGGCGCGGCGGGCCATCGCCAGCCAGGTGCCCGCCGCGGCGAGGACCAGCAGCAGCGCGCCCCCGGCGACCAGGGCCCCGGGCCCGACCAGCGCCGCGCGCAACGACGGCTGCGCGAGCAGCACGACCGCGCCGACCACGGCCACCACGGCCTGGCCCGCGACGCGCTCGAGCACCACGGCGCGGGCGCCGCGGGCGTCGCCGGGGCGGTGGTGGCGCACGGCGCGGTGCACGTCGCCGAGCACGCCGGCGGGCAGCAGGGAGTTGAGCAGCATCGCGCGGTAGGCGTCGGTGGTGGCCGCGCGCAGTGACAACGTCAGCCCGACCCCGCGCGCGACGACGCACCAGCGGGCCGCGCCGGCGACGGTGACGACGGCGCCGAGGACCAGGGCGGCGAGGACGGCGGGCGCGGTGATGCCGGCCAGCGCGTCCACGACCCCGTCCGCGCCGAGGCGGGCGACGAGCAGGACGGGCAGGCCGACGCCGACGAGCAGGCGGACGACGGCGCCGAGGGAGATCTTGGTGGGGGCCTGCGGTCTCTCGGTGGTCTCGGGGCTGGTGCGGGGAGCGGGGATGTCGGGGAGCGACACGGAGGAGTCCAGTGGGGAGCTGGGGAGCGTTCCGGACAGATCGGGGGTCGGGGTTCTCGGGGTTCAGGGCAGGGCGAGGAGGTCGAGGTGGCCGACGGTGACGCGCAGGCGCCCCTGCTCGGCGGCCTCGAGGCGGCGGTCGAGGTAGGCATCGGCGTGGCGCGCGAGGTCGGGGTCCTGCGCGACGGCCGCCGCCACCCAGCCGAGGAGCCAGGCGACCGCGAGATCGACGTCGTCGAGCCCGAGCTGCCACGGGCTCGCACGGGAGCGGACGTGCGCGCCGCGGCGGGTGAACGCGGCCTCGGCGGCGGCCGCGGCGGTGGGGCCGAGGAGGTGCCGCCCGCCGACGGGGCGCTGCTGGTGGGCGTCGAACGCGGCGCCGAAGGCGAGGTCGCGGGGCTCCGAGGGCTCGAGGCGCACCTGGCCGACCACCGAGAGCGTCAGCAGCGCCGCGCACCCCGCGCCGACGCAGGCCGCGGCGATCGCGTCGACCTCGTCGGCGGTGAGCACGTCGAGCAGCGCGGAGGCGGTGACGAGGTCGACGTCGGCGAGGTCGTCGGCGGTCAGCGCCGCGATGTCGAGCACGCGGGTCTCGGCGGTGACCGGCGACCCGTCACGGGCCGTGGCGGGCAGGCGCGTGCGGGCGTGGGCGAGCAGGTCGGTGTCGCGGTCGACGAGCACCCAGTGCTGGGGGCCGGGCATCCGCGACGCGAGCCAGCGCGCCATCGCGCCCGTGCCGGCGCCGAGGTCGAGGATCCGGCCCGGCGCGGGGTGGCCGGCGCGCAGGTCCTCGACGAGGTCGATCGCCCGCGCCTCGGCGTCGGCGGGCTCGCGCAGGGCGAGCCAGTCGGGGGCCGCCGGGGCGCCGGGACGCGCGTGGTCCGGGCGCTCGCTCAGCCCGGTGAGGGGTCCGCGAGGAGGGTCGCCAGCACCTGGGCCACCCGTCGCGACGTCTGCGTCCACGGGAGAAGCCTGCAACGCCGAGATATCGCTGAGATCCGTCGCCCGTTGCGGTGTGCCGGCTCGGCGAACCAGCGGTCCAGGCTTGCGACGAGTGCCGGTACGTCCTCAGCGGGCGTTAAGACTCCGCCGTTCGCCAACGTCTCCGGCAGCCCTCCGGCGGAACTCGCCAGCACCGGGATGCCCCGTGCGAGGGCTTCGGTCACCACCATGCCGTAGGTCTCGGTGCGCGAGGGCGCGACGAGCAGGTCGGTGGCGCGCCAGATCGCGGCGAGGTCGGCGCCGTGGCGGGGTCCGTGGAGGTGGACGCGGCCGGCCAGGCCGTCGCGCGCGATCGCGGTGCGCAGGGCGGCGACGAAGGCGGGGTCGCGGTCGGTGGGGCCGACGAGGTCGAGGGTCCAGGAGTGGTGCGGCAGCGCGGCGAGCGCGTCGACGAGCAGGTCCTGGCCCTTGGTGGGCGTGACGGCGCCGAGGCAGAGCAGGCGGTGCGCGCCGTCGGTGCCGGGGGCGAGCGGGGCGGGGTCGACGCCGGGCGGGGCGACGATGGCGTCGACGCCGTGTTTTTCGCGGAGCCGTCCTGCGGCCCACGGGCTGGTGACGAGGACGGCGTGGGCCGCGCGCAGGACCTCGCCCTCGCGGGCGTCGAGGTCGGGCGACTCCTCCCCGAGCGGCAGGTGCACGAGCACGGCGAGGCGTCGCCGCGCGGCGTGGGGGACGACGACCTCCGGCACCCCGCACGCCACGAGGCCGTCGAGGAGGACGGGGCCGTCGGTCTTGCCGAGGGCGGCGTCGAGGCGGGCGCGGGCGGCGTCGTCGGGGCGGGGCCAGGCGCCGGGCAGGGGGTGCTCGTGGACGGTCCAGCCCTCGGCGCGCAGGCCGTCGAGCACCCGGCGGTCGTAGACGTTGCCGCCGCTGACCAGGGCGGGGTCGTCGACGTCGGCGGGGAGCACCGCGTGGAGGACGGGCACTCGAGCACCTTGTCGCAGCGAACGGCGTGTTCGCTGCTTCTACGCGTACGAACTCCCCGTTCGCTCGATCGGGTGGCGGGGGCGTGGGGGTCGGGAGGTGGCGGGCACGCCCGGTGTGCCCCGCCAACCCCGACCTCGAGGAGGGGCACCCTCATGACTGCTCACCGCACCGGCCGCCACCGCTCCCCCGCGCGCGCCGCCCGCGTCGTCCGCACCGCCCTCTGGCCCGTCGGCGTCGCCTCGGCGGCCACGCTGGCCGCCGCCCCGCTCGCCGCCGCCGCGCCCGCCGCGGACGCGCCCCCGTGCGACAGCACCGCCGACGTCTGCGTCGACCTCTCCGAGCAGCAGGCCTGGCTCACCGACGACGGCCGGGCGACCAGCGCGCCGATGGACATCCACTCCGGCTCGCGGGAGGACCCGACACCGACCGGCACGTTCACGGTGCAGCGCAAGGAGCGCCACCACGTCAGCAAGGAGAGCGGCAACGCGCCGATGCCCTACTCCGTGTTCTTCGACGACGAGGGCCGCGCGTTCCACAGCGGCGACACGACCCGCGCGTCCCACGGCTGCGTCCGGCTCGAGCGCGACGACGCCCGCGACGTGTTCGCCGCCCTGGAGCCGGGCGACGAGGTACAGATCGTGCGGTGAGCGTTGGCGCTGCGCGCTCGTGCGCGCTTGTCCGTGCCCTGGCACGGACAACCGCTCACGAGAGCGTCAGCTCAAAGCTCGCCGACGCCGCGTGGGACTCGTGCAGGGTCACCGAGATGCCGGCGAGCTCCCGTCCGCCGTCGCCGAGTCGGCCGTCGCGGGCGCGGGCGGCGAGGCGCTCGGCGATCACCTTGGCCAGGAACTCGGTGGTCGTGTTGGTGCCCGCGAACTCCGGGTGCTCGTCGAGGTTGCGGTAGTTGAGGTCCTCGAGGGCGGTGTGCAGCTCCTCGGTGGCCCGCCCGATGTCGACGACGATGTTGTCGGCGTCCAGCTCGGCGCGGCGGAACGCGGCGTCGACGACGAACGTCGCGCCGTGCAGGGCCTGCGCCGGGCCGAACACCTCCCCGGCGAAGCTGTGGGCGATCATGATGTGGTCGCGGACGGTGACGGCGAACATGCGCCCATCGTCGCGGGCCCGGCTCAGAGCAGCACGGTCAGGACCGCCACGACCATGCCCAGCGCCAGCACCAGCAGGAACAGCAGCAGGTCGTCGAGCAGCCGGCGCTGCCACGTGCCGGTCGGCGCGGTCGGAGCCGGCACGGACGCGGGCCGGCGGACGGGTCGACGGACGCGGCTCGGGCCGGCCAGCCAGGACGTGGTCACGGACACGGTGATCTCCCCGACGAGGAACGCCGGAGGGTGACGTCGCACTCCTCCGAACTGGTGCTCACCGGCCCAGGAAACGCGCGCTGGTGACCGCGTGCAACATCCGTGTCGAAAAACGGAGTCCGGTTGGGCCGAATAGGTGACGAGCGGCGCGGGTCACCCGCAGCCGCAGGAACCGCCGCAGCAGCCGCCTCCGCCGCCCCCACCGCCGCCGGGCCGGGGCGCCATGGACCGCGGCGTGCCCGTCGGCTGGGCCGTGCGCGCCTTCCCGCCCAGCCCGACCGTGTTGAGCATCTTCACGGTGTCGTCGTGCCCATCGGGGCAGTCGGCCGGGTCGCTGGCGGCACTCATCGGCCGGTCGACCTCGAACGTCGACGCGCAGGTTCGGCAACGGAACTCGTAGCGCGGCATGGACCGCAGCCTAGGGGGGTGCGCTCCGCGCACGTGAGCACCAATTGGTGCTCCAGCACCGAGAAGTGCTCACGTGCGCGCAGCGCACCTCAGTACGAGACCCGCACCCCCAGGCCCGGGCGCTCGCCCGCCGACAGGGCCGCGAGGACGTCGGGCAGCTCGTCGAACGCGCAGGTGTCGGTGACCAGCGCGTCGAAGCGGGGGTCGGCCAGCAGGCGCAGGGCGAGCGCGAGGCGGTCGCGCAGGCTCCACCGGGGCCGGCGGGCCGGGGCGACCTGGCCCACCTGGCTGGCGCGGATCGTCAGGCGCCGGGAGTGGAAGGCCTCGCCCAGCGGCACCCGGGGCGCGCGCTCGCCGTACCAGGACATCTCGACGACCTCGCCCTCGTCGCCCAGCAGCTCCAGCGACCGCGCGAGCCCGGCCTCGGACGCGCTGGCGTGCAGGACGAGGTCGCACTCCCCCGCCGCCGCGTCCGGTGTCGCGAACCCCACGCCCAGCGCGTCGGCCACCGCGCGGCGGGCGGGGTCGACGTCGACCAGCTCCACGCGCACGCCCGGGAACGTCGCCAGCACCCCCGCCACCGACGCGCCGACCATGCCGGCGCCGACGACGGCGACGCGGTCGCCCACCCGGGGCGCGGCGTCCCACAGCGCGTTGACCGCGGTCTCGACGGTGCCGGCCAGCACCGCCCGCTCGGGCGGCACGCCGTTGGGCACCTCGACCACCATCGACGCCGGCACCACGAACCGGTCCTGGTGCGGGTGCAGGCAGAACACGGTGCGCCCGGCGCCGGGGCCCTCCTCGACGACGCCGACCGCCAGGTAGCCGTAGACGACGGGGCCGGGGAAGTCGCCGGCCTGGAACGGCGCCCGCATGCGGTCGTACTGGCTCACGGGCACCTCGCCGCGGAACACCAGCGTCTCGGTCCCCCGGCTGATCGCGGAGTGCCGGGTGCGCACGACGACGTCGTCGGGACCCGGGTCGGGCAGCGGCACCTCGACGATCCCCGCCCGCCCCGGCGCCTCGATCCGGAACGCCCGCGCCGTGCCCGCCATCGCCCACCCTCCTGACACCACGGTCATCCGCGGGCGGTCATGCTGGCACGCGTGACGCGTCCGTCCCCGACCCTCGTCGCCGAGCTCACCGCCGGCGCCCTCGGGAGCGTGGTGCTCCTCGCGGCGCTGGCCCTCGGGGTCGGGCTGGGTCCCGTCGGGCTGGTCGCGGGGGCGACGGCGGCCGCGGCGCTGGTCGCGGTGCTGCTCGGCAGCGGCGTCGACCGGCTCGGTCCCGCGGGACGGGTGACGCTCGCCCGCGGGGTGCTCATCGCCGGAGTGACGGCGCTGGTGGCCGACCCGGTGTCGGTGCCCGTGCTCGTCGTCTGCGCCGCCGTGGCGCTGGCGCTCGACGGCGTCGACGGAGCCGTCGCCCGGCGGCGGGACGTGGCCTCGGCGTTCGGCGCACGGTTCGACATGGAGCTCGACGCGGTCCTGGTGCTCGTGCTGTCGGTGCACGTCGCGGGCCTGCTCGACAGCAGCTGGGTGCTGCTGATCGGGCTCGCGCGCTACCTGTTCGTCGCCGCCGGCGCGGTGCTGCCGTGGCTGCGCGGGGAGCTGGCGCCGCGGTTCTCGAGCAAGGTCGTCGCGGCGACGCAGGGCGTCGTGCTCGTCGTCATCGCCTCCCAACTCCTGCCCGGAGTGCTCGCCCGCGTGCTGGTGGCGCTCGCCCTCGCCGCGCTCGCGTGGTCGTTCGGCCGCGACGTCGTGCGGCTGTGGCGGGCCGCCGACGAGCACCCCGTGCGCTTCCGCCCGGCGCTCGCCGCCGTCGTCACCCTGGCCGCCGCGGTGCTCGTGCTCGTCGCGCTGCTGACCCCCGGCGACTTCGCGCTCCTGAACCGGCTGACCTGGCTGCGCGTGCCGCTCGAGGTGGTCGTCGGCCTCGCCGTCGCGGCGGTGCTCCCGGCGCGGCTGCGGCGGTGGGCGGCGTGGGTCGGCGGGATCGTGCTCGGGCTGGTGCTGGTGCTGACCCTGTTCGACCTCGGGTTCTCGGTGTCGCTCGCCCGCCCGTTCGACCCGGCGCGCGACACGGTGCTGCTCGGCAACGCCTACGACTTCGTCGCCGAGACCTCCGGGCCCGCGGTCGGCGTCGTCGTCGCGGTGCTGGTGGCGGTGCTCGCGGTGGTGCTGGTGGTGGCGACGGGCGGGGCGGTCGCGCGGCTGGCACGGATCGCCGGGACGCGGCGCTCGGCGAGCCTGCGGCTGGTCGCGGTGCTCGCCGTCGCGTGGGCCGTGGCGTGGGCGGGGTCGGCGCAGCTCGTGCCGACGGTGCCGCTGGCGTCGCGGGACACCTCGATCCGCACGGTCGAGCGCGCCGAGGCGGTCGGGGCCGGGGTGCGCGACCAGGCGGCGTTCGAGGCCGAGGCGTCGGTCGACGCGTACCGCGACGTGCCCGGCGACCGGCTGCTCACCGCGCTGCGCGGCCACGACGTCGTGGTCGCGGTGGTCGAGAGCTACGGGATGTCCGCGCTGCAGGACCCGGCGATGTCCGGTCCGGTGCGCGCGGTGCTCGACGACGGCGAGCGCCGCCTCGGGGCCGTCGGGTACGGGGCGCGCACGGGCGTGCTGACCTCGCCGGTCGCCGGCGGCGGCAGCTGGCTCGCGCACGCAACGCTGCTGTCGGGCCTGTGGATCGACGGCGAGCAGCGCCACCGCGACCTCGTCAGCTCCGACCGCCGGACCCTGACCAGCGCGTTCCACGACGCCGGCTGGCGCGCCGTCGCCGTCGCGCCCGGGACGACGCAGGCGTGGCCCGAGGGCTCGTTCTTCGGCTACGACCGCACCTACGGCAGCGCCGACCTGGGCTACGCCGGCCCCCGCTACAGCTGGTCGACGATGCCCGACCAGTACGCGCTGACGGCGTTCGACCGCCTGGAGCGCGGCCCGGGCGCGCCGCCGACGGTGGCCGAGATCGCGCTGACCTCCAGCCACGCGCCGTGGACCCCGCGCCCGCGCACGGTGCCGTGGGAGGCGGTGGGCGACGGATCGGTGTTCGCGCCGACCGACGACCCCCAGCAGTCGTTCGAGTCGATCTTCACGACGCCGCCGGACCAGGTCCGCGACGACTACCGGGCGTCGATCGAGTACTCGCTGGCGACGCTCGTGGCGTGGACCGAGCGCCAGGCCGTGCTCAACCCGGCGCGCGCGCCGGTGCTCGTCGTGCTCGGCGACCACCAGCCCTATCCGATGATCACCGGGCCGGGGGCGAGCCGGGACGTGCCGATCTCGATCGTCAGCCGCGACCCCGCGGTGCTCGCGCGGATCGGGGGGTGGGGCTGGTCGGACGGGCTGACGCCCGACCCCGGGGCGCCGGTGTGGCGGATGGACGCCTTCCGGGACCGGTTCCTCGATGCGTACGGGCCGCGGCCGTGACGGATCAGCCCACGGTCTCGGTGCCGAACCCGCCCTCGGCGTAGGTGATGACCGCGCCCTCCTCGGCCTGGGACAGCAGGCGGGCGAGGGCGTCGCGGCACCGGCCGGCATCCTCGGCGTCGTCGAGCTGACCCGTCACGTCGATGTTGTCGTGGCGGTGGGTCTCGATGGTGACCATGAAGCCGCCGTTGGGGTGCGGGAGCGTCTTGACCGCGACCACTTCCGACGTGCGGTACCAGTCACCGTCCGCGGCACGGATCCAGCTGGGCTTGGCCATGCCGCTGATCGTGCCCTGCCGGGACGGTGATCGTCACGCGTCGGCGGTCTCCATCGTCTCCGCCGTCGCGGGCCGGCGCCAGGCCGCGGACAGCAGGCCGCTGGGGTCGCGGGGCATCGGGCGCGGGGCGACGACCGGGCGCACGGCGATCTCCGTGGCCGCCGTCGCCAGCTGCCCGGGCTCGACGCCGAGCGCCGCGAGCATCTCGGCCGCCTGGCCCCACGGGCGGGCGAGCAGCGTGGTGAGCAGGCCCCCGCCGGTGACGTGACCGCTGTCCGCGGCCGCCTCGAGGACCTCGGCGACGGAGGTGTCGGCCACGGGGTCGTGGTCCCCGCACGGCTCCACGGGCTCCGAGATCGACGACGACGCGATCAGCGTCATCGCGGCGCCGGCGGTGCGGGCGGTGACGCCGACCGCGGCGAGCAGGCCCGCCTCGGGCCCCTCGGCGCGCACGAGCCCGAGCAGCAGGTGCCCGGTGCCGAAGCGCGCGTGGTCGCGCTCGTCGGCCTCCCGCCAGGCGAGCGCGACGACCTGCTCGGCGTCGGGGGCGACCGTCGGCGCGAGAGGGGTGTCGGCGGCGGGGTCGTCGTCGGCCTGCTCGTCGTCAACGACCGGGTCGTCGACGGCGCGGGCGACCGGGACCTCGCGGGCGAGGTCGAGGTCCTGCTGCAGTTCGCGCAGCGCCTCGGCGAGCGCGTCGTGGATGGGCGTGGTTGTCCCCATGACCCGAATTCTCTAGCGGGTTCACTCTCCGTACGCGAACCACGGCTGATCGGGCCGTGCACGTCCGGGGCTCGTGGCGCACGAGTGGTCATCCGTCGAGGTCACGACCGGGCAGGCCGCGCCGGGGCCGGGACGGGCGTGGGGGAACGACCTAACGCTGGGTGACCACGACGGCCGCATCGCGCCGCCGAGTGCACGTCTGGCGGAACCAGTGACGACACGCCGGGCCGGGGCTTCCCGGAGTGCTCCCGGCGTGGGATGCGGCGTCGCCGTCACCCCGGCTGGTCGGGGTCGCGCTGGTGGACGTCGTGGTCGTAGTACGCCAGCACCCCGCGGGCGCCGTGAGCGGCGAAGGCGGCGGTGGGGTCGGCCGGTTCGGCGGGAACGCCGGCGAGGAGGTCGCGCAGGTGGCGGTCGACGAGCGTGTCGAGGGCCCGCCAGCGCCCCACCGCCGCGGCCACGCCGTCCGGGGCGTCGTCGCCGAACGCCCGCTCCGCGGCGGCCACCGCGTCGGCGAGGGCGGTGCGCACGGCGGGGTCGACGCCCTCGAGGTCGTCCGCGGCGTCGAGCACCAGGCGCGCGGCCCAGAGCACCTCGTCGACGTGGTTCCCCAGCCAGCGCCGCTGGCGGTGCACCCCGCCGAGCCCCGACCACCGCTGGCGCGCCGCCTGCCGCGAGCGCCCGGTGACCCCGCCGAGGTCGGCCAGGCTCGCCCCGAGCCACACCGCCGCCTCCGCCCGGCCCGCCACCGCCTCCGCCGCCGCGGCGCGCACGTCGACCTCGACCGTCAGGGCCGCCCGCAGCTCCGCCATCGCGCGCCGCCGGGCGTCCCGCTCGCCCGGGCGGTCGTCCGCCTTGGCGCCCGGGTCGGCGACCTCGACGCGATCCGCCGCTTCGACGACGGCCTCCTCCACTGACAACCCCAGGTTCACACCGCCAGCATCGCATCGATGTCAACCCGAGGTTCACAGCAGCCGATCGTTCCCGAGCGGGCGCAGAACGTGATCGTGGTCACCGCCGCGGACCCGCGCTAGTCTCAGCGGGTGAGTCGGGAGGGGCGCCCACTCACGCTCAGCGATCACGTGGGGGAACGACGATGCCGAGCACGATCACCGCGCCACCGCGGGCCACGACGAGCCGAGTCCTCCAGGACCTCGCGGACCTGCCGACGCTGCGCGGCATGACGCCCGCCGAGGCCCGCGCCGCGCAGGTGCTGGGCATGGCGTGGGACCCGGCCGCGATCGTCGAGCTGGCCATCGCCTGGGTCGGCGCCGGCCTCGACGGCCCGCTGCTGGTCGACCTCGCCGGGCGCGACTGGGACGACCCCGCGCTGCCCGTGCTCTTCGACCTCGTGCTCGACGAGCTGGGCGGCCACCGGCCGGCGGCGAGCACAGCACGCCGCCGCGTCGCCGCCTATCTCGCCCGCCGGAGCCTCACGTCCTGCCCGACGTGCCGCACCGGGCCCGCCATCCCGGCGCCCCGCACGCCGAACTGACCCGCGTCAGCCACCGGCGTCGAGCGCTGCTCGGCGCGGCTGCCCGCGGCCATCGTCGTGCGCGGCCGGCGGTCTCGACACCTGCAGATGCTTCCGTTTCCGAAGCATCCGCAGACACGAGGTCGACCGCCGCCCCCGGATGCGTCGGACCTGGCTCGGCCTCGACACCTGCAGATGCTTCGGTTTCCGAAGCATCTCTCAGCTCCCGACGAAGCCCGTCCGCGGGCCCTCGTCGTGCACCCGCACCATCACGACCGCGTCGGTGCGCACGGCGGTGCCGTCGCCGAGGTCCAGGGTCGGGTGCGACTCGCGGGCCTCGAGGTGCGCGACGATGCGCGCCTGCAGGGACGTCGCGACGTCGTCGTCGAGGTTCAGGGCGGTGTGCTCGTGGCCGCTGCGCAGCGCCACGTACAGGCTCGAGCTCATGGCCCCAGCCTGGCCCGCCCCGCTCGGTGGTGTGGCCGTGTTCGCCCAGGGCAGGATGTCCGGGACCGCGCGTCCCGAGTAGTGGTCCGATCAGAGCAGTGACCCGTTAGGGTGACCGCCGTGCCGTGGGCGGAGTGGAGCGACCCGCTCCGGGCCCGGCGGTGGTGGATCGCCGCCGTGGTGGGCCTGGCGGTGCTGGTCGCCGCTCTGCTCCTGGTCCTGCGCTCGCCCACCTTCACCGCGACGGCCACCGCGGTCGTCGCCGTGCCGTCCGTCGCCGGGCGGCCGGGCCCCTCGCCGGGCCAGGTGGCGCGCAGCGCCGTCGGGCTCGCGGCGACCCCGTCGGTCCGCTCCGCCGCCGCCGACGCCGCCGCGGTGCCGGCCGGGCGCGCCGGCGACGTCGCGGTGAGCGCCTCCGACGGCGGCATCGTCGCCGTCGTCGCCGACGGCCCGTCACCGCCCGAGGCGTCGCGGCTGGCCGGGGCCACGGCGACGGCGGTCGGCGAAGCCCTCGCGCGCCTCGACGACGAGGCGCTGCGGGCCGAGCTCGCGCCGCTCGAGGCCCAGCTCGCCGACGTCACCGCGACCCTGCGCGCCACCCCGTTCGGCGACCCCGTCCGCGGCGCGCTCGAGCAGCGCTACGCCGCGCTCGCCGACACGATCGCCGACCGCACCGCCGCCCCGTCCCCGCGCCTGCTGCCCGACGGCGAGCCGGTCGTCACCACCGCCCGGTCGCCGCTGGCCGAGGCCCTGCTGGCCGCGCTCGCCGTGCTGGTGCTCGCCGTGGTCGGCGGGCTGGTCGCCCGGGGGCTGGGCGGCGAGCACCGGGGCCGGGCGCGGCGCGACCGGACCCTCGCGCTGGCCCGGGTCGAGGGCCCGCACGCCGTGCTGCACCCCGGCGACGACGTCCCCGCCGTGCTCACCCGGCTCTACGCCGACGTCGTGCGCGGACGCGGCGCGGTGCTCGTCCTCCAGCTCGCCCGCCCGGGCGCCCGCGACCTCGGGCGCGACCTCGTCGAGGCGGCCCGCATCGTCGGCGACGACCTGCCCCACCACGACCTGACCGCCGGGCCCGCCGCCGCCCGCGAGGACCCGACCGCGCCGCGGGTCGTGTCGCTGCGCCGCCCGCGGGCGGACGACACCGCGCGCGCCCTCGTGCACCGCGACGGCGTGCGCGCCGCCCTCGTCGCCGTCGACACCCGCCGGGCGGTGCCGGCCCGGCTCGCCGACGCCGTGTCCGTGCTCGACGGGCTCGCCGTCGAGGTCCGGGGCGTCGTCGTCTGGCGGGGACGGTTCCCCCGGGGCCAGACTCCCCCGATCCCCCCGATGGGTGATGCCCGCGACGGCGTCACCACCCGCACGGCCGATCGTCCCACCAGCACCGGCACCCCCACCGCCCGGTGACGACCCCCCACCCCAGCCGTCGAGGAGCTCCCCGTGCCCCCCGAGCAGGACCCGCCCACCGGACCCGTCCTCCCGCCCGCGGAGGGGCCGACCGAGCTGGTGCCCGCGCACGGCACCGCCCCGGCGCGCCCGCGACGACGGCGGGCCTGGGTGTGGGTCGCCGTGGCCGCGGTGGTGCTCGCGGTGGCGTCGGGGACAGTGGCGCTCGGGGTCCGGTCGGCCACCGCCGACACGGCCACCGGGATGCTGCGCCTCGCGCACCTCTCCCCCGCCACGCCCGCGGTCGACATGTACGTGTCGGGCCCGGATCTCCCGCAGACCCTCGTCGCGCCCGGCGTCGCCTACCGGGCCGCGTCGCCGTACCTGACGCAGCCGGCCGGCACGTACACGATCACCGCGCGCCCGGCCGGGGCCGCGGCCGACAGCCCGCCGGCGATCCAGGTGTCGGTCGAGGTGCCCGGCGGCACGGCGCAGACCGCCGCCTTCGTCGACTCGCCCAGCAGCGGGCGCCCCGAGCTCCAGGTGCTCGATGACCAGACCGCGCCCGCCGCCACCGGGAACGCGCAGGTCCGCGTGGTGCAGGGCGCGAACGGCGTCGGCGCGCTCGACGTCGACCTCACCGGCGGCCCGCCACTGGCCCGCGACCTGTTCTACGGCTCCACCACCCCGTACGCGACGGTGCCCGCGCGCGAGTGGGAGATCGACGTCCGCTCGCGGCTGGGCTCGACGAACGAGACGACGGTGACGCTGCCCGACACGGGCGTGACCACGCTGATCGTCACCCGCGAGGCCGACGGCCAGCTCGCCGTCGAGGCCGTCCCCGACGCCGCGACAGTCGCGGGCGTCCCCACCCCGGGGACCACGCCGACGACCGCGCCGCCGACGCCGACCCCGCGCGCGACGCCGGACCCGGAGACGCCGCTGCCCGCCGCGCCGCGCGTGCCGCCGGTGCCACGCGGGGGCACCGGCGCCGGCCTCGGCGGCCTGGCGTCGCCGTCCGTGCTCGGGTCGATCGGCGCGTGGTTCGGGGGCCTGTTCTCCGACGACCCGGAGGCCCCGCCGGCCCCGCGCATGCCGCTGGCCGCCGCGACCGCGCCCGTCCCGGACGGCCTGCGGCCCACGGCGATGTCGATCCCGTCGATCGGGCTGGCCGCGCTGAACCTCGCCGACCTGCGCATCGACTACCGCGGCGCGCTGCAGGTGCCCACCGACTTCGGGCAGGTCGGCTGGTACACCGCGAGCGCGGTGCCCGGCGACCCCGGTCCCGCGGTGTTCGCCGGCCACGTCGACACCCGGCGCGGGCCCGCGGTGTTCGCCCAGCTCGACCGGCTGCGTCCCGGCGACCTCGTCGAGGTGCCGCGCTCCGACGGCGGCACCGCGCGCTTCGCGGTCGACAGCGTCGAGTACTTCCCGAAGGACAGCATGCCCAGCGACCGGGTCTACGGCCCGTCGACGACGCCCCAGCTGCGCCTGCTGACGTGTGGCGGACCGTTCGACGAGGGCACGCTGTCGTACCAGGACAACGTCGTCGTCTTCGCGTCGGCGCGCTGAGCTCCGCACGCGGGAGGAGAGGATCGCCGTGGACGGCATCGAGGTGCTCGTGGACGCCTTCGGGCGCGCGCGGAGCGACGTGACGCGCGCGCTCGACGGGCTCACCGCCGGCCAGCTGAACTGGCGCCCGGACGCCGAGGCGAACCACGTCGCGTGGCTCGTCTGGCACCTCACGCGGGTGCAGGACGACCACGTCGCCGACCTGGCCGGCACCGAGCAGGTCTACACCGCCGACGGGTGGGCGCGGCGTTTCGACCTGCCCCTCGACGACGCCTCCATCGGCTACGGCCACACGAGCGAGCAGGTGGCGGCGGTGCGCGTCGACGACCCGGCGCTGCTGGCCGGGTACCACGACGCGGTGCACGAGCGCACCGTCGCCTACCTGCGCACGCTCGCCGACGCCGACCTCGACGAGGTCATCGACGACGCCTGGGACCCTCCGGTGACGCGCGGGGTGCGGCTGATCAGCGTCGTCGACGACGACATCCAGCACGCGGGCCAGGCCGCCTACCTCGCCGGGCTGGCGCGGCGCCGGGGCTGACGCCGCCGGCGGGGGCGCTCGTCCGTCGGTACCGCGCACGAGCACCGCTGGCTACGGTCGGGCCGCATCGTCGCCGAGCCCCGCCCGGACAGGTGCCATGGACCGCCCCACCGCCGACCGTGCAGCACGGCCCCCTGTCCGCGGGCGCGACGACGTCCTCGCCCGGTACGACGCGGCCCTCGCCCACGCCATCGACGGCTGCGCCGGCCTGCTGGTCGTCGAGGGCGACCCGGGGTCGGGCAAGACGACGGTCGCGGCCGAGGCGGTCCGGCGCGCGGGCCGCAGCGGCGTCCGCGTGGTCGAGGTGGCGGGCCACGACGGCGAGGCCGACCTCGCGCTGGCCGGGCTCTCGCTGGTCCTGCGCCGCCTGGGCGACCACCTCGACGCCCTGACCGACGGCCAGCGCCGGGCGATCGGGGTGGCCACCGGCGCGGTCGACGAGCCCCTGGTCGACCGGTTCGCCCTCGGTGCGGCGACCTTCGCCCTGCTCGGTGCGACGGCGCGGGACCGGCCGCTGCTGCTGGTGCTCGACGACGCCCAGTGGCTCGACGTGACCTCGGTCGACGCGCTGGCCTTCGCGATCCGGCGGCTGGACACCGAGCGCGTGCTGGTCGTGGCCACCACCCGGCCCGGCCTCTCCGCGCTCGCCGACCTCCCCGAGGCCCACCGTCTCGCGCTCCCCGGCCTGGCGACGGCCGAGCTCGGCACGGTGCTCGCGGACCGTGGGCTGCCGACCGCCCCGGACGTCGTCGCCCGGATCGCCGAGGCCACGGCGGGACTGCCGCTCGCGGTCGTCGAGACGGCCCGGACGCTCGACGGCGTGCAGCGCGCCGGGCGCGGCCCGCTGCCCGACCCGCTGCCGATCGGCGGACAGGTGACCCGCGCTTACGAGGTCCGCCTGCGGGCCCTGCCGGCGCGCACGCGCGACGCGGTCGCGCTGCTCGCCCTGGCCGGGTCGGCGCCCGCGCCGATGCTGGCGGCGGCGATGCGCGCGCTCGACCTCGCCGTCGCGGACCTCGCCCCGGCCGAGGACGTCGGCGCGGTGCGGGTCGGCGGCGGGATCGCCTTCACCCACCCCCTCCTGCGGGCGGCGGCCCTGACCCTCGAGGTACCGGCGCGGCGCCGCGAGCTGCACGCGGTCCTCGCCCGCGCCGCCGGCGACGACGTCGAGCGCCGGGCCCGCCACCTCGCCGCGGCCGCGGTCGGACCGGACGAGCACGCCGCGGCGACCCTGGACGCTGCGGCCACGGTCGCCGAGGGCCGTGGTGCCGCGGCCAGCGCCGCCCTGGTCTGGGAGCGGGCCGCGGAGCTCGGCGGACCCGGCAGGCCGCGGTGCGAGCGACTGCTGGCCGCGGCCCGTGGCTTCGCCCTGGCCGGCCTGGGCGACCACGCGCGCCGCGTCGCCGAGGACGTCCTGGTCGCGACCGGCGACCCGGTGCACCGCGCCGACGCGGCGGCCGTGCTGTCGGGCGCCGGGGTCTGGAGCACCGAGGTCGAGCACGCGCTCGCCGTGGCGAGCGAGGCCGCCGAGGAGGTGGCGTCCCTGGACCGGGGCCGCGCGGTGCGGGCGCTGACCCAGGCGCACACGGCCGCGATGATCGCCGGCGAGGTCACGACGGCGCGGCGGCTCGCCGAGAGGGCGGTGGAGCTGGCGGGCGGAGAGGCACCCGGCGCGATCCGGGAGGACGCCCGTCGCACGCTCGCGATGTCGCTGCTCCTCGCGGGCCGGGCCGCGGAGTCCGATCGCTGCCTGGCCGGGTGGCGCTGCCCCACGGTCCACGACGTGACCGTGGACGATCTGCGGGGGCTCCCCCTCATCGGCACGGTCCAGACGCTGCGGGGGCTCGGACGCCTCGCCGAGGCGGCCGAGCTCGTCCGCGTCCTCCTCGCGGCCTGTCACCGCGAGTCCGCGCCCGCGGCGAAGGCGCTGGTCCTCGGCCTGGCCGCCGAGGTGTGGTGGTGGCGGGGGCAGTGGTCCCGGGCGGTCGCGGCGGGCGCGGAGGCGGCGCACCTGGCCGAGGAGACCGGACAGCCGGCGCTGGGGTGGTTCTCGCGCGGAGTCGCCGCGCGGGTGCACGCGGCCCGGGGCGACGAGACGCCGTGCCGGCGGGACGCCGAGGCCGCGCAGGTGGCCGCCGAGCCGCACGGGCTGCGCCCGATCCGGGTGTACACGAGCGCGGCGGTCGGCCTGCTGGAGCTCGGCCTGGGCCGTCCCGCCGCGGCGGCGGACCGCCTGGCCGACGCCGCCGCCGCGTACCGGGCGAGCGGGTGGCGCGACGCGACCGCGGTCCCGTTCGCGGCCGATCACGTCGAGGCCCTGGTCCGGGCCGGCCGCGCCGACGCAGCACGCGCGGCGCTTGCCGAGCACGAGGACACGGCGGCCGGGTCGGGAGCGTGGTGGGCGGACGGCGCCCTCGTCCGCTGCCGCGGGCTGCTGGCCGACGATCCCGAGGAGGCCGACCACCACTTCCGCGCAGCCGTCGAGCACGGTCCGCCCACGGTGCCCTTCGAGGTCGCCCGGAGCCGGTTCTGCTGGGGCGAGCACCTCCGCCGCCGCCGGGACCTCGCCCGCAGCCGGCCCCTGCTGCGCGATGCCCGCACCGTGTTCGTGCAGCTCGGGGCCCACCCGTGGGAGCAGCGCGCCACCGAGGAGCTCCGCGCGGCCGGCGACCGCTCGCCCGACCGCAGCACGTCCCGGACGCCCGCCCTGACGCCCCAGGAGCTCCGCTGCGCCCTCGCCGTGGCGGACGGGATGAGCAACCGCGAGGCCGCCGCCGCCCTGTTCGTCTCGCCGAAGACGGTCGAGTACCACCTGCACAAGGCGTACGCGAAGCTCGGCGTCGGCTCGCGGACGCAGCTCGCCCGCGCTCTCGAGGACCTGGTGCCGACCACCGGGAACGGCTCCGCGTAGTCGGCTGGGGACTCGTGGTTGCCCCCACAGGGGCTGGACGGGTGAACCGTCGTCACCCTCGGCTACCGACTAGGGAAACCACTGATGCCGGTCGGGTGACGGGCGACCAGGCTCGACGTCGCACGAGGGCCGCACGACCCAGGGGGACGATGACGATGGAGCCCGACGACCCGCTCGACGGTGTGGAGCGCCGCACGTACCGCGACGCGGCGGAGCTTGCCCTGCGGGCCTACCCCGGCGCGCTCGGCGAGCTCGTCCACCGCGAGCTGCGGGCGTTCGCCGACTTCGGCTACCGCTTGGCCGGGGACGGGCTCGTCGCACGGCTCGCCGTCGAGGTGCTCTCCGCGGTGCACGAGGGCGACACCGTGTGCGACATCGTGGGCGCGGGGGCGCCGAGGGGGCCCGGGCGGTGAGCACGCCGACGTGGGCCACGACGCTGGCGCACGGGTCGCTGGCGACGCACGCCGTCCCGTCGCCACCGGACGTCCGTGGCAGTGCGGCGGGCATGCCGTTCCACGAGGCGATGCGGTTCCGCGCCGCCGCGCACCACGCCCGCCGCGTCTACCCAGGGGCGCTCGGCGAGCTCGTGGCCCGCGAGCTGCGGGCCCACGCCGACTTCGGGCGCGAGCTCGCCGGCGACGGACTCGCCGCCCGCCTGGCGACGCAGGTGCTGCGGCTGCCCGCCGCGCCGGGCACCTAGCGCGGGCAGAGGCAGAACGGGTGGCCGACGGGGTCGAGCAGCACGCGCCACCGCTCGCCCGGCTGGTGCTCGGGCAGCGTCGCCCCGAGCTCCCGGGCGTGGGCGGTCGCCGTGTCGAGGTCGTCGACGGCGAGGTCGAGGTGGAAGCGCTTGGTGCCCTCGGGGTCGGGCCACGGCGGCGCCGCCCAGCCCGGGACACGGCCGAAGCCGATCGGCGCGCCCTCCCCCGAGATCATCGCGTACTCGTCCTCGGCGACGACGGTCTCCCAGCCCAGCAGGGCGCCGTAGAAAGCAGCCTGGGCACGCGGGTCGGGGCCATCGAGGTTGATCATCGCGAGCGTGGTGGACACCGGTCCTCCGGTCGGTCGACGTGCGGTGCGGGCATCTGCCACCCCGACGCTAGGCCCCGTGCCTGACACCTCCTGTCAGGTCTGCGAGGACGTTTCTCCGTCACCCGACGTGGTGAACCCGGGCTCCACGACGGATTCGGCGCTAACGCCGACCAGGCTCCCTGCGACATCGCTCACACAGCGTTCGCAGAGAGTGCGGACCACTAGGCCATCCGGGGAGCGATCATGGGGATGCACAGCCGGCGGGAGGACCAGGCGGTCACCGTCACCGCCGCCCCCGTCATGGCTGCCCCCTTCCGCCCGGTCCCGCACGACGCCCCGCCGGCCGGGCTCGGCTACCCCGCGCCCACCGCGTACCGGCCGCACCCCGTCACCGGGCTGCCGACGCCGCCCCGGGGCACCGCACCCGTCCGTCCCCGGCGCCGCGCCACCCGCGCTCCGCTGGCCGTGGCCGTCGCCGGCGCCGCGTTCGCGCTGATCGGCACCGGGGCCCAGCTGCCCGGGCTCGTCGACGCCGTCACCGCCACCACCGCGAGCACCGCGCCGGCGCCCGCGAACGTCGGCGGGACCACGCCGGCCCCGGCCGTCGCCGGCCAGTGCGCCACCGTCGTCGCCGACGCGATCGACGACACGGTCACCGCCCTCGGCGGCACCCCGAGCACGCAGTGGGCGCAGATCGTGGACGCCCGCGAGCAGACGCTCGCCGCGACCTACGGCGACACCTCGCGCGAGCAGCGCGCCTACGCCGACGGCGTCGACGACGTGCTGGGCTGGCTGCGCGACGGCAGCGAGGACTACAGCGCCGTCACCGCACGCGTCGCCCGGACCGTCGCGGCGACCTGCGCCTCCTGACCCCATGTGAGTGATCTTCTGAGCTATAGCTCAGAAGATCACGCACGTGAGCGGGCGCGGACGATCCCGCCCGCCACCAGCAGCGCCGAGACGCCGGCGGTGGCGACCGCGACGTCGCGCAGCACGATCGGCAGCAGCACCACGCCCGTCGAGCCCGGCGCGATCAGCGCGCCCGCCGCACTCGGCTTCGCGCTCGGCCCCTCGGCCGGCGGCGTGCCCTCGGGCGCCCCCTCGGGCGGCAGCTCGTGCTGCGGCGCGTTGTCCGCGGGCGCGGTCTCCGGCGGGGCCGTGTCGGTCACGAGCATCTCGTGCCCGGAGTCCGACCACGCGTCCTCGAACGTCTCCCGCGGCACCACCGAGATCGCCCCGCTCGGGTCGCCCGGGTCGGCGAGGTACACGAACTCGTCGTCGATGCCCGTCACGACCACCGCGTGGTTGAGGTCCTCGCCGCCGTCGGTGTCGTCGTCGTCCGTGCGGTTCCAGACCTCGTCGGCGTCGATGTAGGCGATGATGTCCCGGTCCTGGTCGAGCAGGCTCTCCAGCGTCTTGAGGTCGCCGTGCGTCGTCGTCGCCGGGATCCCGTAGCTCTCCAGCAGGGCCTCCGCGTCCGGCGCGCTCATACCCGACGCGTCGTCCGCGGTGCCGTCGCCGTCGGTGTCCGTGGTGGTCAGCCAGCCGTGCGCGATCGCGCGGCCGACGACCTCGCCCTCGCCGACGTTGCTGCCCTGCCACTCGCCGACGATCTGCGCCACGGCCGCGGGCACGCAGTAGCCGTTGACCGACTGCGCGGACCAGTACGACGACGCCTGCTCCGGGTCGCCGTGCATCCCGTCGTCGCGGGCCGCGGACGCCTCGCTCGGCAGCACGCCGTCGCGGAAGTTGTCCTCGTGGCGGTACCAGTCGGTGGACCACCCGCCGTCGCCGACCGGGTGCACCTCGTCGTCGGAGGCCAGCCCGTCGCCGTCGGCGTCGGTCCACGCGAGGTCGAGCACCCCGTCGCCGTCGGTGTCCACCGCGGTGACGTCGACGCGGCCGTCACCGTCGAGGTCGGTGAAGAGGTCCTCGGCACCGTCGGGGACCTCGGTGTCCAGCTCCGGGGCACCGGCGTCGACGTCCATGGCGCTCCGACGGTCCGGGGGTGCCGCTTTGTTCCCGCCGACCCGGACTCAGGGCCGGGTGGTCAGGACTGGGTGATCAGGACTGCGTGATCAGTGCCTCGGTGCGCAGCGCCGACAGGC
Source organism: Actinomycetospora sp. CA-101289 (assembly GCF_050955895.1). Taxonomy (NCBI): domain Bacteria; kingdom Bacillati; phylum Actinomycetota; class Actinomycetes; order Pseudonocardiales; family Pseudonocardiaceae; genus Actinomycetospora; species Actinomycetospora sp. CA-101289. The sequence goes on from NZ_CP192093.1 coordinate 5,141,331, forward strand.
GGCGGTCCCGCGAGGCGCGGCGCGCGCGGTCGGACGCCGTGCTCTGCGCGACGCTGACGCCCAGCAGGCCCCCCACCACGAAGACGACACCGACGACGACCAGGGCCACGATCACGAACATTTCTCTCCCTCTCGGCGAGCCGGGTACGCCCCGCACTCACGGATCCAGACGGCCGTCGCGCCTCCGGGTTGGCGGCCACGGGGCGTCACCGTCGTCACGCCCCGATCGGGGAAGTCACACGCAACCTCGGCGACGTGACGTGCCCGTGACACGCGGCGGGCGTCGGCGTCACGGCGCGGGGGTAGGAAGGGCGGGATGAGCACCGACCCCAGCACGGACACCGAGGCCCTCGACGCAGAGCAGGGCATGACCCGCCCCGAGCCCACCGACGACGCCGCGCCCGACGCCTCCCCCGACGACGTCGAGCCCGCGTTCGAGATCGACCTCGAGCCCGACGAGCAGGGGCTGGCCGGCGCCGCCGACGAGCCCTCCAGTTAGTCAGTCGCGCCAAGGAGAGCCGGTCACCAGCCGAGCAGCGCGGGCAGCTGCTGTCCCACCGCCGTCGACATGGTGCGGCTGTAGGACGCGGACACGTGGTTGTCGTCGAGGTAGACGAGCACGTTGCCGATCTCCGGCGGGCACGTCGACGCGGTGCAGAGCTCGTTCGACAGGTCGAGGAACGACACCCGCGCCGGCACGTCCTCGCGCACCGCGTAGGGCGCGTCGGCGGCCAGCAGGTCGCCGCGCGGCACCTCGCAGTCCGGCGCGCCGCGGCCGTAGCGCTCCAGGCACTCCGAGGGGCGGTGGTCGAAGCGCGGGTTGTCGCGCACGGCCACCACCGGGATGCCCAGCGCGTCGACCCGCTGCCAGGCGGCCACGAAGCCGTCGGGGGTCTGCTCGGTGAGCCCGGCACGCACGTCACGCGACGCGCTGACCACGACGGCGTCCGGCGGGTCGGCGGCGAGGTGCTCGATCGCGGCCGCGTTCCACGCCACGCACGAGCCGTCCGCCGGATCGGTCTCGGACGTCGTCGCGAACGGGCAGCGCGCGCGGACCAGCGTGCGCACCTCCCACCCGCGCTCGCGCGCCAGCGGCTCGAGGGCCGGCAGGAACTGCTGCATGTGCGAGTCGCCGATCACCGTGATCCGGCGCTGCGGCTCGCCCTCGACGCGGACGGGCACGCACTCCTCGAGCACCGGGTGCCCGTCGACCGGCACGCACCCGTCGCGGTACTCGGCCCAGTCGTCCTGCACCTGCGCGATCGCCGGGCGCACCGGCGCGGCGACGGTGCCGGCGGGGGCCTGTGCGGTGAGGACGGTCGCACCGGGGTGGTCGGGGTCGCCGACGGCCAGCGGCGGGGCCGCGCCGGCGGCGGCCACCGCCGAGAACGCGCCGAGCGCCACCAGCGCCGGGACCAGGGGCAGCGCGACGAGCGCGGGCGCGCGCATCCGGCCGCCGCCCAGGGAGACGTGGCGCGCGGGCTCCTCGAGCAGGTGGTGGGTGGCCACCGCGAGCCCCAGCGACAGCACGACGACGCCGAGGCCGTCGAGCGGCCCGGCCGTGGCCCGCCCGGAGAGCACCAGGGCCACGACGAGCACCGGCCAGTGCCACAGGTAGAGCGGGTAGCTGATGCGGCCCAGGTACTGCGCGGTGCGGCTCGCCAGCAGCCGCTCGCCCGCGCCGGCCCGGCCGGCGACGATCACCGCCGCCGCCGAGAGCACGGGCCAGAGCGCCAGCCAGCCGGGGAACGCGGCGCCCACGTCGAGCACCGCGCCGCACGTCACGAGTCCTGCGACGCCGGCCCAGCCGAGCACCGCGCGGGTGCGCCGCGGCAGCCGCACCCGCTCGACGACGAGCGCGAGCAGCCCGCCCAGCGCGAACTCCCACGCGCGGGCGCGGGCGTCGAAGTAGGCGAAGGGCTGGTCGGCGGCGGTGGAGACCACCGAGTGCACCAGGGACACGGCCGTGACCGCCGACAGCGCCGCGACGAGCGCGGCGCGCACGTCCACGCCCCGCGACCGGGCCCACCAGGCGACGGCGAGCACGACCACCGGGGCCACGACGTAGAACTGCGCCTGGATCGACAGCGACCAGAAGTGCTGGGCGACGCTCGCCGAGCCGTTGCTCGCGTAGTAGTCGACCGCGTCGAGGGCCAGGCGCCAGTTCTCGGAGAAGCCGAGCGCGGCGAGCAGCTCGCGGCCGTTGCGCGCCCACGTCGAGGGCGGGAGCAGGACCGCGGCGGCGACGGTGCTGGCGAGCAGCACGAGCCCGGCGGTGGGCACGAGGCGCCAGAACAGCCGCGTCCACGTGCGCACGACGTCGATCGCGTCGCCGCGCACGGCCGCGCGGGCGAGCATCCCGATGACCAGGAAGCCCGAGAGCAGGAAGAACACGTCGACGCCGCCGGACACGCGCCCGACCCAGACGTGGTAGACGACGACCAGGACCGCGGCGAGGCCTCGCAGACCCTCGATCTCCGGGCGGCGGGCGCTGCGCGCGGTGGGGACGTGCGCGCCGACGGAGGTCCCGGCTCCGGTCACTCCTCGTCCTCCCCGCGTCACCTGCCGTGAGGCTTTAGCTTCTCTCACCCGCCCGCCGGGCCGTGTCCCGGGTGTCACCCGCCCGTCGGCGCGCGGCACACTGATCACGTGACGCGGCGCCTGGTCGTCTGCTGCGACGGCACCTGGAGCACCGCGTCGGACGACACCAACGTCCGGCGCCTCTACGACCGCCTCGCCACCACCGACGACCAGCTCCCCCAGTACTTCGAGGGCGTCGGCACGGACGGCGGGCCCGTGCGCCGGGTGCTCGACGGCGCCTTCGGCGTGGGCCTGGCCGAGCACGTCCGCGAGGTCTACCGCTGGCTCGCCGAGACGTTCCGCCCCGGCGACGAGCTGGTGCTGCTCGGCTTCAGCCGCGGCGCGTTCACCGTGCGCAGCCTGGTGGGCATGCTCGCGCAGTGCGGGCTCGTGGCGTTCGGCCCCGAGCAGGACGACGCCGCCCGCGAGGCGACCGTCGAGCGGGTGTTCGTCGAGGGCTACCGCGCCAAGCGCGACCTGTCGGGGTCCGGGCTGGCGTTCCACCCGGGGTTCGGGCCCGACGACCGGGCGCCGGTGGCGTTCCTCGGGGTGTGGGACACGGTCGGCGCCCTCGGCGTCCCGCGCACGTTCGGGCTGCTCTCGGGCCTCGTGGGGCGGGCGAGCGTCGAGTTCCACGACCTCGAGCTGGCCCCCGACGTCCGCCACGCCCGGCAGGCGGTGGCCCTCGACGAGCGCCGCGGGCCCTACGTGCCGTCGGTGTGGCCGACCCCGCCGCCCGGGCGCCACGACTCGTTCGCGCAGGTGTGGTTCCCCGGCGGTCACGGCGACGTCGGCGGCGGGGAGGCCGCGACGGGGCTCTCCGACGGCGCGCTGCGCTGGATGATCGACGCCCTCGACGCCACCGTGGCGCCCCGCTGGCGCGCCGACGCGCCGGTGCTCCCCGTCGGCGACCCCTGCGCCCCGGCCGACGACGGCGTCGACGGGCTGTGGCGGCTGCTGAGCCCGCGCCCGCGCCCGGCGCCGCACGTGGTCGAGGGCGCGCCGGACGTCAGCGCCTCCGCGGTCGCCCGTCGGGAGGACTGCGAGCTCGACCCGCCCTACCGGCGCGGGCGGGTGCTGGACGTCGGCGAGTCCGCCGAGGTCGCCGTCGACGCGGCCGAGCCGTGGGTGGAGACGGGGCTCTACCTCGTGCCCGGGCGCTACGCGCTCGCGGTGTCCGGTCGCTGGCGCGACCACGGGGCCCCGTCGCCCGGCACGGGCGCGTCCCCGTGGCCGCTCCCGTCGTGGCCGTCGTACGCCGTCGGGACGGCGCTCGACGGGGTGCGGCGGCTCGTCGAGCTCGCCACCGGCAACGCGCGCAGCGACGTCGTGGGCAGCCGCCGGGTGCCCGAGGCCCGGTGGATGGAGCTGGTCGCGGCGGTGGCCGACGACGTCGTCGCCGTGGACGGCACCGTGGCGGAGGGCACGACGGTGCCGATCGGGCCCACCGGGCGGCGCGAGATCACCACGCCCCGCGGCGGCTACCTCTACGCCTTCGCCAACGACGCGTGGAGCGGCTACGCCTCCAACGGCGGCGCGGTGGCGCTGCGCGTGACCCGCGTGGGCTGAGGTCAGCGCACCGGCAGGAACGCCCCGAGGTCGGTGACCTGGTCGGGCGGGGGCGGCGTCACGGTCACGGGCAGGCCGTGCTCGGAGAGCGTGACGGTCACCGTCGTGGCGGTGGCCGGGCGCCCGGGACGGTCGGGCGCGGTGACGGTCTGCACGGTCCGGCGCACCAGCCCCTGGTCGTCGACCCACACGTCGACGGGCACACGGTTCGTGCCGATCTCGGCGACCTGCCGGTCCACCGCCGGGCGGCGCGCGGGATCGGCGGCGGCCGGGGTCGCGAGGAGGTCCACGATCCCGGCGTAGTGGGTGGTCGGCGTCCCGTCGATCGGCTCCGGGCCCACCGCGCGCGCCTCGACCACGCCGTGCAGCGCGTCGATCTGCTGCAGCGGGTCGGTGGGCGTGCCCCCGAACTGCGCGAGCGAGGCGGCGACGGCGCCCGTGCTCAGGCGGTCGAGGGGCACCGAGGCCCAGGGCCGCCCGCCGGGCACGAGCAGCGCGAGGGTCGGCGGCACCTGCGCGTAGAGCACGCCGCCGGCCAGCAGCACGCGGGTGCCGCCGCCCAGCAGCGGGACCGCGAGGGTGGTGTCGGCGCGGCCCCCGACGAGGTCGACGACGCCGTCGCCGGTCACCGGGGTGCCGGGCGTCCCCGGCGGGCCCGTGGCCGAGCTGAACGACGCGCGCGCCGTCCCCGCGGCGTAGGTCTTGTCGACGGCGCCGCGCACGGCGGACACGGGGTCCGGCGGCGCGCCCCCGCACGCGGCGAGGAGTCCCAGCACCACGGCGAGCAGCACCCCCGCGACGGCCCCGGCCCGCGGGGGGCGGGCCGGGGCCGGGGCGGCGCTGGGGAGCGAAGTCGGGCGGAGGTTCACCGCACCCCGTGGGTGCGGCGTCCGCGGGTGTTGGCCTCGAGCTGCTGGCGCCACAGCTCCCAGGTGTCGGGGTCGAGCGCCTGCCCGGTGGGCGGGGTGTGCGGGGCGCGGGGCGACGGCAGCGCGGCCCGGGCCACGGGGAGCTCGCCGGTGAGCGGCTCCCACGGCCACGACTCGCGCACGGCACGGGAGCGGTGGAAGCCCAGGCCCATGACGACGCCGAAGATCAGGTGCCCGACCAGCGAGAGCGTCAGCGTCACCCAGGTCAGGGGGAACATCATCGTCTGGCCGCGCGGGGCGAGCCACACCGTGCCGATGAGCCCGGCCCACACCGGGAAGACCGAGAAGGCCACCGACGCGATCACCGCGGTGCGGCGCGAGCACCGCTGGAGGCCGAACGCCGAGGCCAGCGCGAAGAACGTGATGCCGATGCCGCCGCCGTCGCCGATGTAGCGCCAGAGGTAGCCGACGACCGCGCCGGCGGTCATGTCCTGCGGGTCGCCGGTGATCCAGGTGCCCATGACCGGGATGAAGTCGGCCCACCAGCCGAAGACGTGGACGGTGGTGAGGCGGAACCCGTCGTAGATCGCGCACCCGACGATGCCCCAGAGCATCCCGTCGGCGACCACGCGGTCGCCCTGGTGCGGCGCGAGCACGGTCAGGGCCACGATGGCGGCGGCCAGGGGGATGACGAGGATCGGGGCCGAGTCCTGCATCCTGATGACGCCGAAGACGTGCGCGGAGATCGCCAGGAGCGGCAGCGCCGCGAGCATGAGGTGCAGCCCGATCCGCAGCAGACCGGCCCCGTCGCGCAGGGCGGGGATGCGGGGCGTCCCCGGTCCGGTCCCGGCGGCGGACCGCGGCGGTGTGGTGGTCATCGGCACGACGGGAACGCTAGGGAGTCGGCCGCACACGGGCGGCGAACCTGAGAATCCCTGAAGGACCTGCCGCCCACGCGCCGCCGCGACGCGACGACCGGCCGCGCCGATCACCCGTTCGGAGCAGGTCGGGCGGTGGGCCCGGTCACCGGGCCTCAGATCGGGCGGCGCGGGAGCCGATCGGGCGACGACCCGCACGGCCCGCGCGCCGAACGGCCGTCGCACTCGACCGCCCGCCCGAGGTCCGCCGTCCGTCCGACCGGTCGTCGACGCCGGAGCGACACCGAGGCGTGACCGAGCCGTGACCAGCGCTCCGTGACGGACCCCCACCCCGGGTGGCCGTGGGTCCGGGCAGGATGGAGCAGCCATCCGCCGCCGGTGGCACGCCGTTCGGCCCAGCGACCCGTGGCGGAGCGCGTGTCGCCCACGGTCGGGTGACACGCTGTCCACGCACGCTCACGATCCGCACGGCCGCGGGGCGGGCGACCAGCGCCCGTCCGGACCGACCCGGGAGACGCCCTCGATGACCGACGTGGTGACCCACGCCGACCCCACGCCTCCGGGCGAGGGGCGCCGCAGCACCCGCCGCCACCGGCAGCTCGGCCTCCGGGTCCCCCACGGTGCTCCCGGCGACGGCCCGCCCACCCGCACCCCGGTCGGCAGCCCGACCGACGCGCCGACCGGGGGCCTCACCACGGCGGTGCCCGACGACGACGGACCACGCCACCGCCGCACCGCCGGCACCGCGCCGATCGCCGTGCCCACCACCGCGGAGACCAGCCGGCACCGCGCCGCCCACCGCGGCGAGGCGTTCGACCCGACCGCGGGCTCGATCCCGACCTCGGTCCCCGCCACCCCGCGACCCACGCGCCGCGCCGACACCGGCCGCGCCGCCTCCCCCATCGCCGCCACCCCCACCGCCGCGGCCGCACCGACCGCCACCGGCGCCCACCGTGGTGGCCCCGCGCACGGCGCCGACGCGCCCCGGCGCACGGTGCCGCTGCGGGCGACGGTCGCCCTGCTCGGCGTCGGTGGCATCGCCGCGGTGTTCGCGCTGACCACCCCTGGCGCCCCCGCCCCGGTGGCCGCCCCGCCCGAGGCGCCGCCGCAGCTCGCGGCGCCGGCCGGGCTCGCCTCGGTCGTGCCGCCGAGCCTCCCGCAGGTCGCGCCGTCCCCGGTGCTGGTGGCGCCCCCGACCGTCTCGACCACCCCGACCAGCGACGCACCGCGACCGGTGGTCGGCGCCCTCTTCGACGCCGCGGCCGGCGCCTTCGGCGAGCTGTTCGACAACGGCGGCGACGACGGTCTCGTCGAGGGCGCCCCCCGCCCGCGGGTCGTCGACAACCCCGACGACCCGGGCCGCAGCGCCTGGCAGTTCTCGGTGCCCGGCGGCGGCAAGCGCAGCGAGGTCCTGCCGCAGGGTCCCGGCACCGAGCCGCGGGACGGGGACGTGCAGTTCGTCCGGTACACGGCGATCCTCGACGAGGACTTCCCGACCAACACCGGGTCGTGGCAGCTCATCCTGCAGTGGCACCACAACTCGCCCAGCGGCTCGCCGCCGCTGGCGCTCGAGGTGCGCAACGGGCAGCTGATGATGGCCAGCAACGGGGACGACCTCCGGGCCATCGGACCCGTGTCCCCGGGCGAGCGCATCGACCTGACGATGCGCGTCAAGTTCTCGCAGGACCCCGGCGAGAGCTCGGTGACGGTGTGGCGCGACGGGCGCGCCACCGGCGTCACCGACTGGAGCCCGAGCCAGGGCACCATGAGCACCGAGGGCGCCTACATGAAGATGGGGCTCTACCGGGACCCGAACATCGGCCAGGCCGGCTCGATCGTCGTCACCGACCTCAAGATCGGCCGCGACGAGCAGGGCATCGGGGGCATCGGACCCCGCCCCCGCGGCTGAGCCCCGGCGGACGGCCTCCGTCGGGCCGGTCGTCGCCGTCGTCCCGGTGCTGGTCGCCGCGGCGGTGCTGCTGCCCGACCTCGTCGCGCTCGACCGGTGGCTGCCCTTCGCCGCCACCGTCGCGCTGCGCCCCGTGCTCACCGCGGCCACGGCCGTCCTCGTGCTGCTGCTCGCCCTGTGGCGGCGACGCCGGGGCACGTCGCGGCGCGCGGGCACGGTGGCGCTGGTCGGCACGGCGCTCGTGGTGGGCGTCGCGGCCGCGCTCGTCGTGCCCCGCACCGTCGCCGCCGACCCGCCCCCACCCGGCGGCACCCCGCTGACCGTCCTGTCGTTCAACGCGTACGAGGGGCAGGCGGACGTCGACGTGCTCGCCGACCTGGTGCGCCGCGAGCGCCCCGACCTCGTCGTGCTGCCCGAGGCCGGCGACCGCTTCCGCGCGCGCCTCGCGGCCCTGCTGCCGGCCTACCGGTCGTGGAGCAACGTGCCGCCCGGCGTGCGGGACGTCCGTGGCGTCACCGTGCTCGCCGCCCCCCGGGCCGGCGACGTCACCGCCCGCACGATCTCCGAGCCGCCCGGGTCCCCCGGCGACACGCGCTACCCGTGGGCCGAGGTCACCGGCGGGATCCTCGGCCCCGTGCGCCTCGGCGCCGTCCACGTCGTGTCGATCGTCCCGCAGTGGATCGGCTACTGGCCCGGGGAGCTCGCGCTGCTGGCGCGCTGGTGCTCCCCCGCGGCGGGCCCGTCGCTGGTGGTCGGCGACCTCAACGCCACCCCGGACCACTCCGCGTTCCGGGCCGGCACCCGAGGCTGCGCCGACGCGGCGGGCGAGGTGGGTGCGGGCCTGCGCGGGACGTGGCCCGCGTCGTGGCCGGCGGGCGTCGCCGCACCCATCGACCACGTGCTGACCGCGAACGGGCCACGGGCCCGCGAGGTCGCGGTGGCCGACGTCCCGGGCTCGGACCACCGGGCCCTGGTCGTGCGCCTGCGGTTGTAGCTCAGGAGGCCCGGCGGGCGGGGGCGGGCAGGGCGTGCGCGTGGCGGGGCCGCACGGGGCGCCCCTCGCGGTCGTGGTGCCCGCCGACCAGCCCGCACCAGGAGCAGGGCGGGCCCACCGTGGTGACGGGCACGACGCGCCGCGGACCGGCGGCGCGGTCGAAGGCGGCGCCGACGGCCCGGTCGACGGCGGTGGCCCCGCCGACGACCCCACCCACCCCGACCGGCTCGACGAGCTCGGCGACCGGCGCCCGGCGGCCCCGGACCGCGCGCACCACCCGGCGCAGCGCGACGCGCAGGACGGCGGCGAGCAGCAGCGCGGCGAGGGCGACCACGGCGAGCCACTTGGCCAGGAGCACGGCGCAGAAGGCGATGAGCAGCCCCACGACCGCCGTCGTCACCCGTGCGTCACCGTCCACGCGAGGGAGGGTAAGCCCGACGGGGGACGGCACCGTGTCACATCCACCCCGCGTGTCCCTGACGGATCACCCGCCACACGGGCGAGGGAGGCGGGCCCGTCACGATCGAGGAGGGCCCGGAACGAGGAACGCCCCGCGGGCCACCGGGTCGGGGGTCCGGTGGCCACGCGGGGCACTGGTGACGTCGTCCGGGGTGCGCCGGCCGTTACACCGCCCGCGCGGAATCCTCGACGGGAATCTCGTCCGGCCAGTGGACGGTCCGCGTGAGCACGTCCAGGCCGCCCACGACCCGGCCGCCGGCCAGGCCCACGGCGCGCACGCAGAACTCCACCCACAGCAGGTACTGGATCTGTTTGGCCAGGCCGAGGCGGCTGTAGAGCACGTCGGCGACGCGGTCGCCGGCCCGCGCCCAGGTGGTGATCGAGAACTCGAGGGTGTCGTCGTCGACGTCCCGGGCGGCGAACTCGATCTGCCCGGCCTCGAGGTGGCCGACGAGCGTGCCGAGGCGGAACGAGGTGTCGTCGCGCCGCAGCACCCGCACCGGCCCGTCCCACGGCCCGGGCATGCGCACCACGAGCTCCTCGCCGACGGCCATCGCGCCGCTGCACGCGACGTAGTCGAAGCGGGCGACGCCGGGCACGACCGCGCGGTTCATGTCCCGCGCGATCGCGTCGATGAGGGCGGCGGCGCCGCGCTGCGCGCCGACGGCGCGTATGTGGAACTCGCGGTGCAGCGCCGGGCCGTAGCCGTGCTCGAGCGGCTGGTCGCGCTCGGTGGCGTCGGGCAGGTGCGGGGGCAGGTCGCGGTGGTCGCCGATCTCCTCCCGCACGTGCACCGGCACGTCCGGGCGCACGAGACGCCAGAGGACGCCCGCCACGCCGCGCGGCAGGCGCGTGAGCATCAGCGCCTCGCGCACGACCTGGTGCGGGCCGGGGATCCAGTGCGACGTGCGCAGGGAGGGGTCGAGGGTGGACTCGCCGGACGACATGGACCGGGATTACCCCGGCCCCGCGGACTCACCCCGCCGACCCGGTCACCACCGGCGGCACGCCCGCGCGGCGGCGGGTCTCGCAGTGCTCCTTGAGGTCGGCCGCGAGGGTCTGCAGGTGCCCGTCGACGGTGCGGGCGGTGATCCGGGCCATCGCCGAGCCGATCCAGCCGGCGCGCTCGTGGGTGACGAGCACGCGGGTGCGGGCGCCGTCGCCCGCGGGCGTGGTCAGGGCGAACCGGACGCTCGCGCGACCACCGAGCCCGTCGCCCTGCAGGGTGAAGCGGCGCCGGCGCGCCTGGAACTCGCCGACGCGCCAGGTGCGCTCGGGCAGGCGGGGCGCGCGCAGGCGCACGACGCCGTGCAGCGCGAGGGTGCCGCCGCCGACGAGGGTGGCGTCACGGACCGCGGAGGTCCAGGCCGGCCAGCGGGTGACGTCGGTGAGGACGGCCCACACGTGGTCCGGACACGTGTCGACGTCGATCGCGATCTCGCGACGCATGGTTCGCCTCTCCGCTGAGGACCTCGGACCCGCACTCCACGGTAGGCGGGCGCCGGGCGGGGGACCAGACCCGCCCCCGTGACCTGGTGCTCAGGCCACCCGGCGCCCGAGGCCGATGCCGGTGAGCCCGGCGCGGCGCAGGGTGGCGGGGTCGAGCAGGTTGCGGGTGTCGACCACCACGGGCTGCTTCATCACCCCGGCCATCGCCGCCCAGTCCAGCGTCCGGAACACCGGCCACTCGGTGAGCACCACCAGCGCCTCGGCGCCCTGCGCGGCCTCGATCGGGTCCGACACCAGCGGCACGCCCTCGACCTCCCTGCCGACCGGGCCCTCGACCACACCGGGCGCGACCTTGTCCGGGTCGCCCGGGTCCCCCACCAGCGCCGGGTCGTAGCCCACCAGGTCCGCCCCGGCCTGGCGCAGCAGCGCCGCGATGGCCAGCGCCGGCGAGTCCCGCAGGTCGTCGGTGCCCGCCTTGAACGTCAGCCCCAGCAGCCCCAGCCGCACCCGCGCCAGCGACCCCGTCCGCCGCCCCGTCACCGCCGCGCGCACCTTGTCCACGATCCGCTGCCGCTGCCGGGTGTTGGTGTCGATCGTCGCGCGCAGCAGCCGGAACTCGAAGTCCGCCGCGTCCGCCACCTGCAACAGCGCGTGGGTGTCCTTCGGCAGGCACGACCCGCCCCATCCCGGACCCGGCGACAGGAACGCCTGCCCGATCCGCCGGTCGTAACCGATCCCGTCGGTCACGTCCCCGATGTCCGCGCCCACCCGCTCGCACAGCTCGGCCATCGCGTTGACGTAGGACAGCTTCATCGCCAGGAAGCAGTTCGCCGCGTACTTCATCAGCTCCGCCGACGCCGCGTCCGTCAGCACCGTCGGCGCCCCCAGCCGCGCGTACAGCGCCGCCACCCGCTCCGCGGCCTCCGCGGTGTCACACCCCACCACGATCCGGTCCGGGTTCAGGAAATCGTGCACCGCCGAGCCCTCGCGCAGGAACTCCGGGTTCGACACCACCGCCACGTCCGCACGGTCCAGCAGCTCCGCGGTCCGCCCCGCCGTGCCCACCGGCACCGTCGACTTGTTCACCACGACCGTCCCCGCCGCCAGCAGCTCGCGGGTCTCCTCGACCACCGCCTCGACCGCGCGCAGGTCGGCCACCCCGCCCACACCCATCGGCGTCGGCAGGCACAGGAACACGATCTCCGCGTCCCCCTCGTCGGGGAAACCCGCCGACACCGCCGCCGCGGCCCCCACCACGAACGACAACCGGCCCGCCGACACCTGCTCGGTCACCAGCTCCGACAGACCCGGCTCCACGATGTCCACCACACCGCGGCGCAGCCGCTCCACCTTCGCGGTGTCGATGTCCCCGCACACCACCTGGTGCCCCAGCGACGCCAGACACGCCCCCGTCGTCAGCCCGACATAGCCCGTCCCCACCACCGCCACCCGACGCGTGAACACGGCGCCCCCCTCAGGTCCTCCGTCGACGAATCCGCAGCCCACGCTGCCAGATCACGCTCCGGATCCGAGGGGCCGGTCCCCGCGGCGCGTGACACGGTGGGCCCATGGCCGAGCGGGTGGACCTGCGCGGGTCCGAGCAGACGATGCTGATCACGCTGTTCCTGCGGGAGCGCGACGCCCGCTCGGCGCACCCCGTGCTGGGCGACCGGTTCGCCGCCGAGGTGCTCGCCCGCGTCGACCACGACCCCGGCGCCCTGCGCTGGTTCAGCTCCGACACGGTGACGATCAGTGCCCGCGCGCGGCGCCTCGACGACTGGGCGCGGGAGTTCCTCGCCGAGCACCCCGACGGCCAGGTGCTGCACCTGGGGTGCGGGCTGGACAGCCGCCCGCTGCGCCTCGACCGCCCGCCGGGCGCGCGGTGGATCGACGTCGACCTGCCCCGCGTCGCCGACCTGCGCCGCCGCGTCTACGACCTCCCCGACGACGTCGAGGTCGTGGGCGCCTCCGTGGCCGACCCGTCGTGGTGGGAGCGGGTCGACACCGACCGCCCGACGCTGGCCGTGGCCGAGGGCCTGCTCATGTACCTGCCCCCGACCGACGTCGACGGCGTCCTCGACCAGCTGCTCACCCGGTGCGCGAGCGGCGTCCTCGCCTTCGACGCGGTGTCCCCGTGGGTGCTGCCGGTGTCGAACGCCGCGTTCGGCGTGACGTCGGTGGACACCCGCTTCGCCTGGGGCTACGACCGCGACGCCCTGGTCGCCCGCCACCCGCGGCTACGCGGGCGCGACGACGTCTGCGTGACCGACCTCGGCGCGCGGGCCACGGCGGGCCCGTGGCACCTCGTGTACCGGGGGTTCGACGCCGTGCCGTACCTGCGCGACGCCCTGCGCCTGCACCGCTACGCGTTCTGACGCGCCTCGTCCTGCACCCGGCGGCGGTCGAGCAGGGTCTCGAGCAGCAGGAACGCGAGCAGGCTGGCGCCCAGCAGCGGCACGGCCACGCCGACCGCGATCGTCACGACGACGACGGCCGCGAGCAGCCCGCGCGGCAGTGACCGCAGGACGCCGTCGGCGGGGACGTGGCCCGGGCGCCGGCCCGGGCCGCGGCGCCACCACAGGACGTAGCCCCAGACCACGACGCACGCGAGCCCGAGGGCGAGCACCGCGAGGACGACCTGGTTGGCCACCCCGAACAGGTAGCCCATGTGCGCGTCGATCCCGTAGGTGGCGAGCTTCGCCGCGAGGGGCCAGTCGGCGAAGCGGACGACGTCGACGACCGCCCCGGAGTCGGGGTCGACGGCGATCGCGTCGTGCTCCTCGGGCCAGGTGCGGTCGACCTGGGCGACGGTGGTCGCGGCGCCCGGCTCGTCGCCCGGCGTGATCTCGAGGAGGCCGTCGAGACCGAGGTCGGCGGCCGTGCGGGCGGCGACGTCGAACGACGCCGGCGCCACGTCGGCGGGCGGCATCGCCATCGTCCCGTGGTCGGGGTGTCCGGCGTGGGCCCCCGTTCCGGGGAGGGCGGTGGCGGGCTCGGGGGTCTGCCACGAGAGCTGCGCGCGCAGGGCGCCGATGTTCTCGCCCGCGTAGGTCGACCACGTCAGCCCGGTGGCGGACAGGAAGAGCAGGCCGGCCGCGGCCCACAGGCCGACGACGGCGTGCCACGACAGCAGGCGGGCGCGGCGGCCACCCCGCGTGCGGGGGACGAGGAGCTCCGACGCCCGTTCCGGGAGACGGAGCGGAGCGGAGCTCGACCTTCGGGCGCGGCGGCGCCGGCGGATCAGCCCCACCCAGAGCGTGAGGCCGGCGAGCACGAGCACCCACAGCCACGACGCGGCGAGCTCGGTGTAGAGCCGCCCGGCCTCGCCGAGGTGCAGGTTGCGGTGCAGTTGGTCGACCCAGGCGCGCAGCGGCATCGCCTGCCCCGAGCCGTACGTCACGAGCACCCCGTCGAGCGCGCCGGTGTGCGGGTCGACGAACGCGGTGCGGTAGGACGAGTCGGGCAGCGTGGGGTCGTCCGCGATCACCTGGGTGGTGTCGGTCGGTGTCGGCCCGGGGCGCACCGCGCGCAGCTCGGTGCCCGGCATCGCGTCGAGGCCGGCGCGCACCTGGTCGGCCAGCGGCACCTGGGCGTCCGACGCGGGCACCGTGAGCTCGTCGCGGTAGACCACGGGCTCCAGCGACGGCATGAGCGTGTAGGCGAAGCCGGTCAGCGCCGCGAGCAGCAGGAACGGCCCGACGAGCACGCCGCCCCAGAAGTGCACGCGCAGCACGAGGGGCCGCAGCAGTGCCGCGGTGCCCGGGCGGGCCGGGGCCTGCGGCGGGGCGGACCGGTCGACGGACACGCGGGCCTCTCGGGGTCGGGGCGCTCAGTGGACTCAGTGGACGAGGAGCATGAGGGCCATCCCGGCCCCGGTGACCGCCTGGCAGCCGAGCTGCACGGCGGGGGCGTCGACGAAGCGCCCGACGGGCCCCGGGCCGCCGCCACCGCCGACCGTGACCGCCACGGGCGCGGACGCGCGCACGAGCACCGCCACCGTCGCCCCGGCGTGCACCAGCAGGTACAGCGCCAGCGCCACCCCGACCGCCGACAGCGCGAGCGGGGACGCGGCGCCGTGCCCGGCGTGGCCCGCGTGGCCGGCCGTCCCGCCGCTGGGGAGCATGACCGCGTACATCACGACCATCGCGGCGTTGCTCAGCAGCAGGTGCGTGGGGTGGGCGGCGCACCGGTCGCCGCCGATCGGCGAGCCGAGCGCCCGCCCGCGCGCCCGCAGCGCCACGAGGCGCACCGTCCACGCCACGCCGATCACACCGAACAGCACGGCACCGGCGAGCGGGGGCAGCGCCGTCGCGGTGGCCGGCAGGACCATCGCGGCCATCCCGAGGGCCATGACGACGTGGTTGGCCTCCGCCGCCGCGACCGGGCCCTCGTGGCGGGCCCGGCGGCGCCAGAGGCTCACCGTGCACAGGGCGGCCGCGGCCAGGAAGACCGCGGCCAGGAGCCCGGCCAGAGGCGCGGGCAGGCTCACTCGGCGTCCAGGAGCAGGCCGTCGAGGACACCGTTGCGGGCGTCGTCGACGATGACCGCGAGCTGCGCGAGGCTCATCCGGATCGCCTGGCCGAAGTCGTCGGTGATGACCACGCGGCGGTCGTCGTCGGCGGCGGGGTCGACGTAGAGCTCCGGGCAGCCGCACGAGCACTGGCCGCAGAACGTGGCGACGTGCTGCAGGCCGTCCGCGACCTTCTCCGTCATGGTGCTCCTCCGTGGGCCGGGTGTCCGGGCGGGACCGTACGACCGTGCCTCCTCGGCGCCCACCCTTCGCCCCGGCGCCCGGGGCACGTGTGCCCGGACGGCGGAGCGTTCTCAGCGGCGGGCCCGCTCCTTCTCAGGAGCGGCCGCTACCGTCGAGCGGGCACGGTAGGGACCGTCGGTGCGGTCGTCGGCCCGCTTGTCGGGACGGTCACGGCCGGGAACTCCGCGGGGCCCCGGGACGACGCAGTGACGACGCAGGTGACGTCGGGGCGGACGCGGCGAGGAGCGCACGGGTGGACGACGCGAGGATCACGGCGCTGGCGCTGCGCGCCCGCGAGGGCGACCGCGCCGCCGCCGGCGAGTTCGTCGCGGTCACCCAGCACCAGGTGTGGCGGCTGCTCGTGCACCTCGCCGACCCCTCGGTGGCCGAGGAGCTGGCGCAGGAGACCTACGAGCGCGCGCTCGGGGCGCTGCGCCGCTACCGGGGCGACGCGCCGGCGCGCAGCTGGCTGCTCTCGATCGCCCGCCGCGTCGCCGCCGACCACCTGCGCCGCCGCGCCCGGCGTCCCGTGAGCCCGGCCTCGCTCGCCGAGGACGACCGCCCGTTCGGTCAGGCGCCGGGGTCGGACCCGGCGGAGTCGGTGGCGGTGCGCCACGCCCTCGACACGCTCGCCGCCGAGCGCCGCGAGGCGTTCGTGCTCACCCAGGTGCTCGGCCTGCCCTACGACGAGGCCGCTGCGGTGGTCGGCTGCCCGATCGGCACGATCCGCTCGCGGGTCGCGCGGGCCCGGGCCGACCTCGTGGCGGCGCTGGGCGAGCCGCCGTCGGCCGAGCGCCCGCACCGCTCGGGGTGAGCGGGAACCCGGGCCGCCCGCGCGACGACCAGCACGGCATGGACTGCGACGGCTGCCGCGAGGCGATGTCGGCCGCGCTCGACGGCGAGGCGGACGCCGCGGAGCAGGCCGCGGTCGAGGCGCACCTCGCCGGCTGTCCCGACTGCCGCGCGTGGCAGCGCTCCCTCGCTGACCTCGCCGCCATCACCCGCCGCGCCCGCACCGGGATCGCGGGCGGGGGACCCGACCTCGTCGCCCGCGTCGTCGACCACGCCCCGGGGCCACGGGTGCGCTGGCGCGGCACGGCCGCCCGCGCCGGGCTCGCGGCGGTGGGGATCGCGCAGGCGACGATCGGGCTGGTCGCGCTGCTCGGCGCCGTGACACACACCCACGCCATGATCGATCCCCTCATGGTGCTCGGCGCCGGGATGGCGCACACGACGCACGAGAGCGCGGCGTGGAACATCGCGCTCGGGATCGCGTTCCTGGCCGGCGCGCTGTGGACCCGCCACCTCGCCGGCCTGCTGCCCGCGCTCGGTGCGTTCATCGCGGTGCTCGCGGTGGTCAGCGGCGTCGACCTCGTCGCCGGGCGCGTCGACCCCGGCCGCGTCGCGTCGCACCTGCTGCTGGTCGCGGGGTTCGCGCTCGGCGTCGCCGTCGTGCGCACCGTGCCCCGCCCCGGACGCGGGCCGACGCCCGGCGCGCGCTGGTGGCGCCGCGACGAGCGCCCCGCCGCGGACACCTCCCTGAGCGCCGCCCCGGCCGGACGGGAGTGGGAGTCCGACGTGGCGTGAGCCCGGGAACCAGCGGGCCCCGCGGAGCGACCAGCAGGACGGCGCCGCCCGGTGCCGCCCGCCGACACGAGGAGATCGCCGCCGATGGCCACGCGCTCGAGGCCCGCCCCGCCACCGCCGCGCCGGACGTCGCGCACGCCGACGATCGTCGCGGTCGCCGTCGTGGTGCTCGTCGCGGCCGTCGTGTTCGGGGGCGTGCTGCTGTCCGGCGGGTCGCAGGGCGCGGACCAGGCGATCCCGGTGACCCCGGCGCCCGCGGCGTACCCGACGACCGTCGAGGACGGGGTGGTCGTCGCCGGCGGGCCCGCCGCGCACACCCTCGACCTCTACGAGGACGCGCTGTGCCCGGCCTGCCAGGCGTTCGAGCAGCGCGCGGGCACCGCGATCGCCCAGGCCGTCGCCAGCGGGCGCGTCCAGGTGCGCTACCACCTCGTCAACCTGCTCGAACAGCGCTCGGACCCGCCCGGCTACTCCTCGGGCGCCGGCAACGCGATGATCTGCGCGGCCGAGTCCGGCGCGTTCCCCGCGGTGCACGCGAGCCTGTACGCCGCGCAGCCGCGCGAGGGCGGGCGCGGCTACGACACCGGCCAGCTCGTCGACCTCGGTCAGCGCGCCGGCGCCGGGCCGGGGTTCGGCGAGTGCGTGCAGAGCGGGCGCCACGTCGGCGAGGTCACCGTGAATTACCAGCAGGCGGTGAACGACCCGGCGCTGCAGCGCGACGGGAGCTTCGGGACCCCGACGATCGTGCTCGACGGCCGCCTGCTCCAGCCCGGAGCGCCCGAACTGGACGCGGTGCTGGCGGGCTGAGTGCGCATGATCGCTCCGGGTGCTCCGTGAACCCGAACTGACGGGGTCCGCGGAGCACCGGGAGCGATCTTCGATGACACGGCGTGGAGCCGAGGCCCGGCGCGCTGCGTCGAACCCCGTGTGGACACCGACGACATCGCCGCCCTCCTGCGCCGCCAGGACGGCGTCATCTCGCGGGCCCAGGCACTCGCTCGCGGACTCACGCGGGCCGCGATCGACCACCGCCTCGCCCGCGGGGTGTGGGCCGTGCTCTGGCCGTGCGTGTACCTCTCGGCCGCGCACCGCTGGACGGCCCGCGCCCGCGTGCGCGCCGGCGCCCTGTGGCTGGGCGACTCCGCGACGCTGATCGGGGTCGGCGCGGCCTGGTGGTGGCGCCTGTGGGACGAGCCGCCCGAGGTCCTGCGGTTCGCGGTGCCACCGGAGCGGCGCGTGCGCTCGCGCCCCGACCTCCGGGCCGTGCGGCGGGCGCTCGAGGCGCGCTTCCGCACCACGATCGACGGCGTGCCGATCGCCTCCCGGGCCTACGCCGTGGTCGACGCGGCCGCCGAGCTGGGCCTGCGGCGGGGCGCGGAGCTCATGGACCGCGCGCTGCTGACCGACCGCGTCACGCTCGAGGGCCTGCGCCGGGCGCACCACGCGCGTCTCGGCCGCCCCGGCGCCGCCGTGGTCGCGCGCCTGCTCGTGCTCGCCGCCGGCGGGGCCCGCTCGGAGGCCGAACGGCGCCTGCACCGCCTGCTGCGCGGGGCGGGCGTCGCGGGCTGGCTCGCCGACCACCGGGTCGTCGTGCCCGGCTACGGCGTGGCCGTCCTCGACGTCGCCTTCCCCGCCGCGCGCGTGCTCGTCGAGGTCGACGGCTGGGCGTACCACCGCGACCTGCCCGCCTTCCGCCGCGACCAGGGCCGCCAGAACGCGCTGGTGCTCGCGGGGTGGACGGTGCTGCGCGTCAACTGACACGACCTCGAGGCCGACCCCGCCGGCGTGCTGGCCACGGTCCGCGCGGCGGTGGTCGCCGTGGCGTGATCAGGCCCGTGATCAAGCCAGGCCCACCAGCCCCGCGGCCCAGGCGGGGAACGTCGCGACGATCGCGACGACGATCGCCAGGTACCAGGCCGCGAGCCCCCAACCGTGGTGACGCAGCGCGGCCGGCGCGCCCCCGAGCCGGCCCGCGCGCAGGTTGGCCACGGTGACCGCCCAGAACATCGCGATCGTCGCGACCCAGGCGACCATGCACCACGGGCACAGCGCGCCGATGACGCCGAGGCTCTGGGCGATCAGCCAGTGCACGAACAGCATCCCGGCCGTGGTGCCCGCCTGCAGGCCCCACCAGGCCCAGCGCGGCAGGGCGACGCGGCCCAATACGAGCGCGCCGAGCGCCGCGGCGACGGGGTAGGTCAGCAGGCCCAGCACGGGGTTCGGGAAGCCGAGCACCGCGGCCTGCTCGGTGCGCATGATCGTGCCGCACGAGAGCACCGGGTCGATGCTGCACGACGGGACGTAGCCGGGGTCGGCGAGCAGCGCGAGCTCGTCGAGGAGCAGCACCAGCGACACCACCGCGCCGACCAGCCCGCCGGCGAGCAGCACGATCCCGGTGCCGCGTCCCGGCGCCGCGTCGTCGTCGCCCGCCGCGGGCAGGACGTCGGTCGGGTGCTCGTGCGTCGTGGTGGCCATCGCCGTGCTGGTCGCCCCGGGGACGCCCCGAGTTCCCGCAGCGAACGGGGACTTCGTGCGCTGAGAAGCAGCGAACGGCGCGTTCGCTGCAGACAGCTCGAACGCCCTGGTCGAACGGGGTCCTCACGCGATCGAGGTGCGACCGCGCGGTGTGTTCTTCGCTCCTCCGGGTGACCGGTGGCCCGGCGTGTCGCCCGCCGCGCGCGGCGCCGCGTCGGCCGTCCCCCGCACCCGTGCCCCCGGTCGACCGCGTCCCCCTGCGGGCGGTCGGCCTAGACTCGGCCGACGACCGTCCGTCGAGGTGGACGACGCAGGAGGAACCCAGCAGGTGGAACGGCACGCCCGATGAGGCCCCGATGAGCCAGCCCGCGGGCCAGGCCGGGCCCGCACCCGGCGCCACGGGGTCACCGATGCCCCCCTACGGGTGGATCGCACGCATGGGTGACTGGTGGCAGGCGCGCGCCGACGGCCGCGCCGCGCTCCCCAGCATGGAACCGGGGCGGCCGGCGGGGACGCCGACGCTCGAGGAGTACCACCAGGACTTCCTGGCGCGCGTGCACCGCGAGCGCCTGCGCCTGGACCTCGAGATCGCCCCGATGCACCAGTCCCGCGCGGGCCTCGCCGCCCGCATCCCCGAGACCGAGCAGGCCCTCGAGCGGGTGCGCGCGCGGCTCGACGCGATCCCCGTGCTGCTCGACGCCGACCAGATGGCCGTGCGCCGCGGCGGCGAGACCGACACCCCCGACGACGTCGTCGCCGCCCGCCGCGCGCGCGAGCACGAGGCCACGCGACGACCGCTCGTCGACGAGGCCGCACGGCTGCACGCGCAGCTCACGCAGATGCGCGTGGAGTACGCCCGGCTGGGCAGCTCCATCCGTGCGTGCGAGCTCGTCGGCGCCACCCGCGTCCGCCGGCTCCACGCGCAGGTCATGCGGCGGGTCAGTGCGTACGAGCGCCACCTCGTGCGCCGCCACCCGGCGGGCGACCGCATCGGTCCGGCGCTCGCGGCCCAGCACCCGGTGGTGCCGGGCTGGGTGGCGGCGGCCGAGACGGGCGACCCCGGCGATCCCGGGACGACCCCCACCACCGGGCCCCCGACCGGGCCCGTCACGGCACCGGACGCGCACGCCGCCCCGACCCCCACGAACAGCCCGAGCAGCCCGGCCTTCCGGGACCTCGGGGCCCCGACCCCGCAGGAGTAGCCATGCCCCGCTGGCCCCGGCGCCGCGCGGGCGGCGCCCGCCCCCCGGCCCCGACGTCGTCCGCCAACCCGACCGCGCCGCAGGGCGCGTCCGGGCCCCCGCTGTCGACGCTGCCGGGGGTCGCGACCACGGCGGGCACGCCCGAGGAGCGGCGGTTCGCGCAGGTCTACGCGGCCGACCGGGTCGGGCCCATGCCCTACCCGAACCAGGCCACCCCGGACGTCGGCACCGCCCGCGGACGCGTGCGCACGCTGGTCGCCGAGCTGCTCGACGGCGTCGACGAGGGCACCGGCGGGGCGCTCGACCCGCTGATCGCGTCGTGGGCGTCGGGCTGGCTGGCGCGCATCGACTCGCAGCACGCCGACCACCAGGCCGTCGTCGACCGCCTCGTCGGCGGCGCGCGCCAGCAGCTCGCCGAGGCCGAGGCCGCCCACGAGCGCGACCGCCGCGCCCTGGCGGTGGCGCGCCGCGACTACGAGGAGGCCCGCGAGCGCCTCGCCGAGCCGCTGGGCGGATCGGGCGGGTCGGACGGGTCGTCCGGACCCCGGGACCGCGGTGGACGTCCCGACCGTGGAGACCCGCAGGAGGCCCCGTACCGTCCGGACGGCCCGCCGGCCGACCCCCCGACCGGCCCCCTCCCCCGGCCGATGACCGGGGACGACCGCACCGCCCGCATCCCCGCCCGCCACGCCGCGCGTCCCGCCGAGCCCTCCCCTGACCGTGGAGACCCGATGAGCCACGACCCGCGCGAGTCGGGCCGATGAGCGCCCCCCGCGGCGGCCTGCGGGGCCGGTTCGGTGGCGGCCCCGCGCGCCCGGCCGGCCCCGGCGAGCCCGCCCCCGGCGCCCGCCCGCGCTCGTACCGCGACGCCACGCTGCTGATCAACCGCTCGCGCGAGGACTACCTGGCGCTCGGGATCATCCTGCTCGCCATCGGCGGCGACATCGCCGCGTTCTACGTCGTGCTGGCGCGCGTCTTCCGCGGGGCGCCGTTCCTCATCGTGCTGGGCACGGTCGGCTTCGCGGCCGCCGCCGTGGGCCTCGCGCACCTCGTGGGCCAGGGCCTGGCCCGCCGGCGCTGCGGCGACCCGCGCGCCTCCACCACGCTCACCGTCCTCGCCGCCGCGACGTGGCTGGTGCTGGGCGTCGCCGCGTTCGCCGCGCGGCTGCTCACGCCGAGCAGCACCTCGTCGGGCGGTGGCTTCGGCTCCGGCGGCGGGGGCTTCGGGTCCGGCGGGGGCGGCGGATTCGGCTCCGGCGGCGGGGGCGGCTTCGGCGGGTCCTCGTCGGGCATCGAGCTCTCCGCGGTGCTGCCGGCGGCGCTGTTCGGCGCCCTGTTCCTCGCCAGCGGCATGGCCGCGATGGTCGCGACGTTCGTGTCGTTCAACCCGGTCGCGGGAGCGCTGCGCCGCGCCGAGCGCCGGATGCACGACGCCACCGAGCAGGAGCGCCACAGCCGCGCCGAGCTCGAGCGCGCCCGCGAGGCGCTGCGCCAGCAGGAGAACGAGCGCGAGCGCGAGGACCAGCGCTGGCGCGCCGCGCGCCAGCAGGTCGTCGCCGAGATGCTCGAGCTGCAGAACTACGCCCGCACGCTCATGGCGTCGAAGAAGGGCAACCCGTCGGTCACCGACGGGCTCACCGGCTCGTCGTTCTACCCGCTGTTCACCCCGGCCAACGAGGTCGTGCCCGGCGAGGAGGCCCCGCCGGAGTTCCGCCCGTTCACCCCCGTCGCGCCCGCGCCCAGCACGAACGGAGACCATCGGTGACCTCTGCGCCACGCAGCGCAGCGGAGCTGCCGCGCCGGAGGCGGAACACAGCACGCCGCGCTGCTGGCCTGCTGTCCCTCGTCCTCACCGGTGCGCTCCTCGCCGGCTGCTCGAGCGGTGAGTCCGCGGGCGGCGGCTTCTCCGGCGGCGGCGGGAGCGCGCTGTCCTGCCCGACGCCCGTCGGCCCGATGGCCTTCGCGGTGTCGGGACGCGCGAACAGCCCCGAGCCCGGGCTGCCGCAGGCGGTGCAGGACGCGACGGTGTCGGTGCTGTCCCGCTCGGTGGACGAGGGCTACGAGCCCCGCATCACGCTGATCAACGTCGACGGGCGGCCGACCTCGGCCGGCAACGACACGTTCCGCACCGACGCGGGCAACGCGCTCGCCGCCGAGGACGACCGCAACGCCTTCCTCGACGGCTTCGGCTCCGCGGTGACCGAGCTGCGGGCCCAGACGCCCGAGGTCGACGTGCTGTCCGCGCTGGACCTCGCCGGCCGGTCGGCGGGCGGCAACCGCCCCGGCACCGTCGTGCTCGTCGACTCCGGTCTCTCCACGGTCGCCCCGCTCGACTTCCGCCAGCCCGGCCTGCTCGAGGCGCCGCCCGAGGAGACCGTCGACGCGCTGCGGTCGAGCAACGCGCTGCCCGGCCTGCAGGGCACCACGGTGGTCCTCGCGGGCCTCGGGGACGTCGCCGAGCCCCAGCCCGCGCTCAGCCCGGCCCAGCGGCAGTCGCTGGTGGCGCTGTGGACCGCGATCGCCACGGCGGGCGGGGCGAGCTGCGTGGCCGTCCTGCCCGAGCCCCGCGGCGGCGACGCCCCCACCGACGCCCCGGCGGTGAGCGTGGTGGACCTGCCGCCGCCGCCCGCGATCACGCCGGGGCGCGCGACGGCGCTGCCCGACGACAATTCCGTCGGGTTCCAGCCCGACACCGCGGAATTCCGCGACCGGAATGCCGCGCGCGGTGTGCTGACCCCGTTCGCGCAGTTCCTGACCGCGTCCCCGAACCGCCGGATCGCGCTCACCGGCACGAGTGCGCGCGCCGGGACACCGCAGGGTCAGGTCGATCTCTCGACCCGGCGCGCGGAGGCCGTGAAGGCGCTGCTCGTCGAGCTCGGGGCGCCTGCGGACCGCATCACCACGCGCGGCGTGGGCAGCCAGTTCCCCGGTTACGTCAATGACGTGGGGCCCGACGGCCGCCAGTTGCCCGGCCCGGCGAGCTCCAACCGGACGGTCATCGTGGAGCCCTCGGAGTAGTTCCCCCGCGGCGGCGATCGGGCATCCGAGGACCGACGGGCGGGGCCGGGAGCCCGCTGACACAGCTCCCGGAACTCTGTCCCCGCACAAACGTGGCTGCCATCACATACCGAAGTGGTCACGGAGATCCTTCGCGTGCGCACCCGGTCGGAGCAGCGCTGATGGGCCCGTCCGTCGGTCCAGACCTCCGCGAGCTGTATCGATTCTGTCGACCGTACGGCGTTACCGGCGCTTCCCGGTCGGTCCCCGGCTGCCTAGCGTCGACTCCCCGGAAGCGTCACCGACGTCCGGAGGACACATGACCGCAGCCGCAGACCGGAGCCCCGACACCGCGGCTGGCCTCGACTACACCGAGGCCGACGTAACGCAGGAGTTCGGCGAGAACCCGAACGACGTCCGCGACACGAACCATTACCAAGAGGAATACGTCAAGGGGTTCGTGGACAAGTGGGACGACTACATCGGCTGGGAGGGTCGTGCCGCCAGTGAGGGCACGTTCTTCATCGACCAGCTGTCCGCCCGCGGGGTCGAGAAGGTCCTCGACGTCGCCACGGGCACCGGGTTCAATTCCGTCCAGCTCCTGAAGGCCGGGTTCGAGACCGTCTCCGCCGACGGCAGCGCCGAGATGCTCGCCAAGGCCTTCCAGAACGGTCGTCAGTACGGGCACGTCCTGCGCGTGGTCCAGGCCGACTGGCGCTGGCTCAACCGCGATGTGCACGGCGAGTACGACGCGATCATCTGCCTCGGCAACTCGTTCACGCACCTGTTCAACGAGCGCGACCGGCGCAAGGCGCTGGCCGAGTTCTACGCGATGCTCAAGCACGACGGCGTCCTGATCCTCGATCAGCGCAACTACGACGAGATCCTCGACCACGGGTTCTCGTCGAAGCACAAGTACTTCTACTGCGGCGACACGGTCACCGCGGAGCCGGAGTACATCGACGACGGCCTGGCCCGCTTCCGGTACACGTTCCACGACGACGGTTCGGTGTACCACCTGAACATGTTCCCGCTGCGCAAGGACTACGTGCGCCGGCTCATGCGGGAAGTCGGCTTCCAGAAGATCGATTCGTACGGCGACTTCCAGGAGACCTACGGGACCGAGAGCCCGGACTTCTGGATCCACGTCGCGGAGAAGACCTACCGACCGGATGACGAATTGACCGAGAGCTACTCGACCGCGGTGCACACCGCGCGCGACTACTACAACTCGACCGACGCCGACACCTTCTACCACGAGGTCTGGGGCGGCGAGGACATCCACGTCGGGCTCTACGCGACGCCCGACGAGCCGATCGCCCCCGCCTCGCAGCGCACGGTGGAGCGCATGGCCGAGGGCATGGGCATCACCGCGGACACCCGCATCCTCGACATGGGCGCGGGCTACGGCGGCTCGGCGCGCTGGTTGGCCAAGCAGTACGGCTGCCGCGTGACCTGCCTGAACCTCAGCGAGGTCGAGAACGAGCGCAACCGCGAGAAGAACCGCGCGCAGGGCCTCGACCACCTCGTCGACGTCGTCGACGGGTCGTTCGAGAGCATGCCGGTGCAGGACAACTTCTACGACCTCGTGTGGTCGCAGGACGCGTTCCTGCACTCCGGCGAGCGCCGCCAGGTCGTCGCGGAGATCGAGCGGGTGCTCCAGCCCCACGGGCAGGTGGTGTTCACCGACCCGATGGCCGACGACGCCGCCGACACCGCGGCGCTGACGCCGATCCTCGCGCGCCTGCACCTCGACACCCTCGGGTCGCCGGGGTTCTACCGCGAGGAGTTCGCGAAGCTCGGCTTCGCCGACTTCACGTTCGAGGACCACACCGACCAGCTCACGACCCACTACGGGCGCGTGCTGGCCGAGCTCGAGGCCGCGGAGCCGCGGTTCCGGGGCACGATCTCGGACGAGTACATCGCGAACATGAAGACGGGCCTGCAGAACTGGGTGAACGGCGGCCGCAGCGGCCAGCTCTCCTGGGGCATCTTCCGCATCCGTCGCTGACCGGCTCTACCCGCTCTACCGCTCTACCCGCCGTGGCCCCCACGCCTGGCGCACCTCCGGTGTTGCCAGCGTGGGGGCCACGCTGCGGCACGCAGCGCAGCGGAGCTGCCGCGCCGGAGGCCGAACACAGCGTTCAACGCCAGGAAATCCCCCCGCTCGCCTCCAGGTCGTCGACCGCGCGGGCGAGGGCGTCGGCCACGGCCTCGCGCCGCCCCGCGTCCCGGCGCAGCGAGCGCGAGAGCTCGAGGTGGACGAACGCCGTCGCCCGCTCCGCCGCGGCGAGGCCCTGGACGTTCCGCCGCCCGAGCAGGTCGGTCCACCGCGGGTCCTCGCCCACCCCGACCCGCTCCCCCGTGGCCGCGAGCCGCTCGGCGACGGCGGCGAGCAGCGGCCCGCCGGCGCTCGCCCCGGGCGAGAGGACGACGTCGACGCCCTCCCGGTCGGCGAACCCGTGCAGCTGGAGCTGCGGGAGCCCCCGCGCCACGAGCCCCGCCGCGACCCGCGCGAACGGCGTGTCGGCGCGGGCGGCGACGTCGGCGGGGAAGTCGCCCCGCTCGCAGGCGTCCGGCGACGCCCCGGCGGCGCGGTGCGCGCCCGCCTGCAGGTACAGCGCGCCCGGGCAGCGGCGCCACACGCCCAGCCCGACCGCCTCGGTGTCGAGGTCCGCGTTCGGGTGCGGGACCTCGACCACCACGCCCGGCACGACCCCGGGACGCAGGACGGCCACGAGCCATGCCCGCTCGGTGTCCGGGTCCGAGCGCAGCACCAGCGCCCCACCGACCGTGTCGGAGGCGAGCCCGAGCCGTCCCCCCACCCGCACCGCGTCCTCGGCGTCGCCCCGGGCGAGCGCGTCCGCGAGCTCCGCGAGGTCGCCGACCTCCTGACCACCGGGCGGCCGGTAGCGACCCCGGCGACGCATCGCGGGGACGGTGCCCGCGACCAGCGCCGCCACCTCCGCCCCGACCACGCCGACGACCCTGCCAGCGGGGCGCCGTGATCAGACCGCCGGCTGCGGCGGACCCCACACCGGACGCCCCGCGCGCACCGGCGTCCCGGGCACGTGCCCACGCCGGATCGGGGCCCGGCGCGGCGGGAGCGGCCCGCCGGCGGCCGGCGCGGGGGCGGTGGGCACGGCCGCCAGCCGACCAACCGCCGGAGCAGCAGCCGCCGGGACAGCAGCTGCCGGGACGGGAGCCGCCGCGGGAGCCGCGACCGTCACCGTCGGCGGCGGGTCCACCGGCCGCATCAGGATCAGCGGACCCCCCGCCCGCACCGCCCGCACCGGGACCCGCGTCACGTCGGTCACCGCCGTGGGGGCACCGGGGAGCACGGACGTCACCGGAGCGCCGGCACCCACCGCCGCCACCGGCCACGGACGGCGGACCACCGCGGGCGCCGCGAGGCGGCGACGCGGCCGCGAGCGACCGGACCGGGCAGGCGGGGCGTCGCGGAGCACGTGACGCCCGGCCCGCCCGGGTGCTGCTCCACAAGGGGCGACGGATGCGGCCATGTGGACCAGTCTGAGGGCCCCGGATCCCCGTTCCTGTCCGGGGGACCGGCACCGCGCCGTCGGGGTACCGGCACGTCACGGCCCGCAGCGCGCGACGGCGACACGCGCTGACCGTGGTGCGCGACCACCCTGGTCGGGGGCAACGCCGACCGCACCCCGGACGTCACCCCCACCGAGGGGACAGCGTCGACCCCCCACGGCCACCACCCGTCGTCACCAGGGAAGCTGAGGCCCATGACGTCCGTGTCGTCGTCCTCGACCGAACGGTCCACCACGGCCGCGCCGGAGCCGGTGTTCACCGAGTCCGCCCGTCTGCAGGCCCGGCTGCACGACCTCGTGCCCGGCGGCGCCCACACCTACGCGCGCGGCTCGGACCAGTACCCCGAGCACATGACGCCGGTCATCGAGCACGGCCGCGGCGCCCACGTCTGGGACGTCGACGGCAACCGGTACGTCGAGTACGGGATGGGCCTGCGTTCGGTGACGCTGGGGCACGCCTACGAGCCCGTGCTCGACGCCGTCCGCGACGTGCTCGGCCGCGGGCTGAGCTTCTCCCGCCCGAGCCGCCTCGAGGTGGACGCCGCCGAGGACTTCCTCGGCCTCGTCGCGGGCGCCGACATGGTGAAGTTCGCCAAGAACGGGTCCGACGCCACCACCGCGGCGCTCAAGCTCGCGCGCGCGGCCACCGGGCGCGACATGGTGGCCCTCGCCGACCAGCCCTTCTTCTCCACCGACGACTGGTTCATCGGCACCACCCCGATGAACGCCGGCATCCCGGCGACGACCCGCGAGGGCACCGTCGGGTTCACCTACAACGACCTCGGCTCGCTGCGCGCGCTCTTCGACGCCCACCCGGGCCGGATCGCCGCGGTGTTCATGGAGGCCGCCACCGCGCTGCACGACCCCGCGCCCGGCTTCCTCGAGGGCGTCCGCGAGCTGTGCACCGCGGAGGGCGCGGTGCTGGTGTTCGACGAGATGATCACCGGGTTCCGCTGGTCCGCCGCCGGTGCGCAGTCGCTCTACGGCGTGACCCCCGACCTGTCGACGTGGGGCAAGGCGATGGGCAACGGCTTCCCCGTCTCGGCCCTCGCCGGGCGCCGCGAGCTCATGGAGCTCGGCGGCCTGCGCACCGACGACGAGCGCGTCTTCCTCCTCTCCACCACCCACGGCCCCGAGACGGTCGGGCTCACCGCGTTCCGCGCCGTCGTCGAGGCCTACCGCCGCGAGGATCCCGTGGCCACCATGCGCCGCCAGGGCGAGAAGCTGGCCGAGGGCGCCGCACAGGTGATCGCCGCCGCCGGGCTCGCCGAGCACGTCGACGTCGTCGGCCACCCGGCGTGCCTCGTCTTCCGCACCCGCGACCGCGACGGCCGGCCCTCGCAGGAGATGCGCACCGTGTTCCTCGCCGAGCTGCTGCGCCGCGGCGTGCTCGGGCAGTCGTTCGTCATCTCCGCCGCGCACACCGACGCCGACGTCGAGCAGACCGTCGCCGCCGTCGAGGCCGCGCTGCCGGCCTACGAGCGCGCCCTGACCCACGGCGCAGCTGCGGTGCTCGACGGTCGCCCCGTCGCCCCGGCGCTGCGCGCCACCGCGGCCCCCCGCCGGCTGCGATGACGGGCCGCTGGCTGGTCACCGGCGGCGCGGGCTACATCGGCGCGCACACCGTGCGCGCGCTGCGGGCGCGCGGCGACGCGGTGGTGGTGCTCGACGACCTCTCCGCGGGCCTCGGAGAGCGCGTCGACGACGACGTGCCGCTGGTGCGCGCGAGCGTGCTCGACGAGGACGCCGTCGCGGGCGCGCTGACCGAACACCGCCTCGACGGCGTCATGCACTTCGCCGCCCGCAAGAGCGTCCCCGAGTCGGTGGCGCACCCGCTGTACTACTGGCGCGAGAACGTCGAGGGCCTGCGCAGCGTGCTCGGCGCGTGCGCCCGCGCCGGCGTGGAGCGCTTCGTGTACTCGTCGAGCGCCGCGGTCTACGGCGCGACGACGGGCGCCGCGGTGGCCGAGGACGACCCGTGCATGCCCGTCAACCCGTACGGCACCACCAAGCTCGCCGGCGAGTGGCTGCTCGCCGAGGTGCACCGCGCGACGGGCCTGCGCTACGTCGCGCTGCGCTACTTCAACGTGGCCGGCGCGCACGACGCCCGGCTCGCCGACCGGGGGCAGGCGAACCTCGTCCCGATCGCGCTCGACGCCGTCGTCCGCGGGGACGCGCCGACCGTGTTCGGCACCGACTACGACACCCCCGACGGCAGCTGCGTGCGCGACTTCGTGCACGTCGACGACCTCGCCGACGCCCACGTCGCGGCCACCGCGCTGCTCGACGGCCCGTGCGCGGAGACGCTGAACGTCGGGGTGGGGCGCGGCTACTCGGTGCTCGAGGTGATGGCCACCGTCGCCCGCGTCGCCGGCCGGCCCGTCGAGCCCGTCGTCGCCGACCGGCGTCCCGGCGACCCCGCCGCCGTCGTCGCCGACGTCACCCGCATCGGCGAACGCCTGGGCTGGCGGGCGCGCCACGACCTCGACGACATCGTCGCGTCGGCGTGGGACGCGCGGGTCAGCCGGTCGGCGTCAGGGTCCTGAACGCGCGGTTGGCCACCTTCCGGGCGACGCCGGTGCTCTTGCGGGCCACCTTGCCGAACAGCTCGCCCACGTCGGTGAGCGGCGTGAGCACGATGCGGTGCATCGCGAGCGGCGGCTCCTGCGGCCCCACGAGACCGGGCCGGGTGGTGACCGCGGCGCGGTAGCCCGCGGCGTGCGCGAGCTCCATCGTGCGCTGGTCGTAGTCGCCGGCGTTGCCGTTGGGGTAGGCGAGCAGGTCGACGGTCTGCCCCAGGCCCGCCTCGAGGGCGCGGCGCGACTCCTCGAGCTCCTGGCGCTGGGTCGCGGTCTCCTCGCGGGCCAGGATCGGGTGGGTCACCGTGTGCGAGCCGATGCCGTGGCCCGTCGCCGCGAGGGCCTTCGCGCCGGCCCAGTCGAGGAACATCGGGGGCCGCTCCGGCGGCGGCGGGGCGATGCGCTCGGCGATGCGGCCGACGGCCTCGACGCGGGTGGCGCGGTCGACGAGCTTGAGCTCGTCCTTGAGCGCGGACTGCGCCGCCCGGCGCGCCACCGGCGTCGACAGGTCGTGGACGCGCCCGGCCCACGCGAGCTCCGACGCGGTGCACCGGGCGAACGCGTCGGCCAGCTCCTCCCACCAGGCCCCGATGCGCCCGGAGACGATGTCGGAGACCAGGAAGAACGTGCCGTGCATGCCGCGGCGGTCCAGCGCCGGGACCGCGGCGTCGACCCAGTCCGCGTAGCCGTCGTCGAACGTCAGCGCCACCGCCCGCGGCGGCAGCGACCCGCCGGCGGCGAGGGTGTCGACGGCCTCGGAGAGCGGCACGACGGTGCCCAACCGGTCGATCGCGGCGAGCTGGCGCTCGAAGCCGCGCCGCCCCGCGCCGGGGGTGGCGGGGTAGAACGGCGTGGGGTCGATGTTGTGCCAGCCGAGCACGAGGAGCCGTCGACTCATGGCCACCGACGGTAGCGGCCCCCTCGGCGCGGGCGTCTCCCGGGCGCGCACCGCCGCCCAACTAGCATCCGCCACGCACCGCAGTCGACGACGGAGATCCTCATGAGAAGTCGGTCCCGCGCGGTCCGCGCGGAAGGCCCACTGCGTGTCATGTTCGTCGTCCCGCACCTGGGCAGGGGCGGCGCCGAGCGCCACGTGGCCACGCTCCTCCCCGCGATGGACCCGTCCCGCTTCGCCCCGTCGGTGGTGGCGCTCGCCCACGGGGGACTCCGCTTCGACGACCTGCAGCGCGCCGGGGGCCGGGCCGTCGCGCTGCACCGCAAGAGCCGTGAGGTCCTCGGCACGCTGCGTGACCTGGTCCGTCTCGTGCGGCGCGAGCGTCCGGACGTGATCGTCACGCGGGGGTTCAACGCCGAGGCGCTCGGCGGGCTGGCGGCGGTCCTGACCCGGACGCCCCGCCTGGTCGTCTGGGTCCACAACTGCGGGGACCTCGGCGGCCGGCCGCGCCACCGGCGCCTGGTCGACCGTCTCCTCGCCCGCGTGGTCAGCGCCGTCTACGGCGTCGCCCACGGGCAGGTGCCCTACATCACCGAGGACCTCGGCTACCCGGCGGAGAAGGTGCGGGTCGTCCAGAACGGCGCCGACCTGTCGGACCGCGTCGGCGACGACGAGCGCGACGAGGACGTGGCGCGCGAGTTCGGGATCGCCCCCGACGAGCCGATCGTCGGGATCACCGCCGTGCTCCGCACCGAGAAGGACCACCCGAACCTGCTGCGCGCGATGCGCATCGTCCTCGCCGAGCAGCCGCGCGCCCGCCTGCTCGTCATCGGGGACGGTCCCGAGCGCACGGCGATCGAGAAGCTCGCCGCCGAGCTCGGCCTCGCCGACCGGACGGTGTTCACCGGCTACCGGGACGACGTCCCGCGGCTGCTGCGGGGCCTCGACGTCTTCACCCTGAGCTCCCGCATCGTGGAGTGCTTCCCGATGGCGCTGCTCGAGTCGATGGCCGCCGCGCGGCCCTCGGTCTGCACCGCCGTCGGCGGCATCCCGGAGATGATCGACGACGGACGGACCGGCCACGTCGTCCCGAAGGAGGACCCCGAGGCGCTCGCCGAGGGGCTCCTCCGCGTGCTGCGCGACCCGGCGGCGGCGCGGGCGATGGGCCGGGCCGCGCGCGAGCGCCTCGAGCACGAGTTCAGCCTCGAGCGCTCGATCCGGGAGGCGGAGGCCGCCCTCGAGGAGACCGCCGGACGCGTCCCGGCGTGACCCGGGTCGCCCGGACCGTGTCCCGCCGCGGGGCAACCCCCGCCGCCCCCGGGGCGTCTTCTCTGGTGGAGAGCACCGGACCGACCGCCCGAGGCGTCGTCGGACCGCCCCGCTACCGTGGGTGCACTCCTCCGGGACGGCCCGGCACGGAGCGCGCCCACCGCACCCGACCCGCTGCGAGGCCACCACGATGAAGGTCAGTGTCTTCGGTCTCGGCTACGTCGGCACGGTGAGCGCCGCCTGCCTCGCGACGGAGGGCCACGACGTCGTCGGCGTGGACGTGAACCCGGCCAAGCTCGCCATGATCGGCGAGGGCCGCACGCCCGTCGTCGAGGAGCGCATCGGCGACATCGTCCGCGACGTCGTCGCCAGTGGCCGCCTCACCGTCACCGACGACGTCACCGCCGCGATCCACGGCACCGACCTCTCGCTCGTGT
This sequence comes from Actinomycetospora sp. CA-101289, assembly GCF_050955895.1. NCBI lineage: Bacteria > Bacillati > Actinomycetota > Actinomycetes > Pseudonocardiales > Pseudonocardiaceae > Actinomycetospora > Actinomycetospora sp. CA-101289. Next base: position 5,173,792 of record NZ_CP192093.1, read on the forward strand.
GCGTCGGCACGCCCTCGGCGTCCAACGGCGCCCTCGACACCACCTACCTGCAGCGCGCGGCCCGCGAGATCGGCGCCGCGCTCGCGACGCGCCCCGCGCCCGAGCGCCACACGGTCGTGTTCCGCTCGACGATGCTGCCGGGCACCTGCCTTGGCGTCCTGGTGCCGCTGCTCGAGGAGGCCTCGGGCCTCGTCGCCGGCGCCGACTTCGGCGTCGCGGTGAACCCCGAGTTCCTGCGCGAGGGTTCCAGCGTCAAGGACTTCTACGACCCGCCGAAGACGGTGGTCGGCGAGGTCGACCGCGCCAGCGGCGACGCCGTGCTCGGCCTGTACTCCGGGCTCGACGCCCCGGAGTTCCGGGTCGAACCGCCGGTGGCCGAGATGACGAAGTACGTGGACAACACGTTCCACGGGCTCAAGATCGGGTTCGCCAACGAGATCGGCGCGCTCGCCCGCGAGCTCGGGGTCGACTCCCGCGACGTCATGGAGATCTTCCTGGCGGACACCAAGCTCAACATCAGCCCGGCGTACCTGCGGCCCGGCTTCGCCTTCGGCGGGTCCTGCCTGCCGAAGGACCTGCGCGGGCTGGTGCACGCCGCGCGCCGCCACGACGTGCGGGTGCCGATCCTGGAGAACGTGCTGCCGTCGAACGACGAGCACATCCAGCGGGCGTTCGAGCACGTCGCGGCCACCGGCAGGCGCAAGGTCGGCGTGTTCGGCCTCGCGTTCAAGGGCGGCACCGACGACCTGCGCGAGAGCCCCCTGGTCGAGCTCTGCGAGCGGATGCTCGGCAAGGGCTACGACCTGCGCATCTACGACCCCGCCGTCGTCGAGTCGGCGCTGCTCGGCGCGAACCGGGCCTTCATCGAGGCCCACCTCCCCCACCTGCGCGATCTCCTCGTCGACACCGTCGCCGAGGTCGTCGACCACGCGGAGGTCCTCGTGGTGGGGAAGGCGGACGAGGACGTGCAGCACGCACTGACCGGCACCACGACGCCGGTCATCGACCTCATCCGGCTCCCGGACGCCTCCGCGCGTCGCCAACAGGAGGGATATGTCGGCCTTGCCTGGTAGAGCCCTGATCGTCGTCGAGAACCTCTCGGTCCCGTTCGACCGGCGGGTGTGGCAGGAGTGCCAGACCCTCACCGGCCACGGCTGGGAGGTCGAGGTGATCTGCCCGCTGGGGACGAAGCGGGACACCGAGACCGAGATCGTGATCGACGGCGTCCGGATCCACCGCTACCCGCTGGTGGCGGCCACCGGGGGGCCGCAGGGCTACCTCAAGGAGTACGGCACCGCCCTCTTCCACACCAACCGGCTAATCAAGCGCATCCAGAAGCGCGCGCCGGTCGACGTGGTGCACCTGTGCAACCCGCCGGACCTGCTGTTCCTGCCCGCGCTGCGCGCGAAGGCCCGCGGCGCCCGCATCATCTTCGACCAGCACGACCTCGTGCCGGAGCTCTACCTCTCGCGGTTCCGCGAGAAGCGCGACTCCATGTACTGGGCGATGCGCCTGCTCGAGTGGGGCACCTACCGCACCGCCGACACGGTCATCGCCACCAACGAGAGCTACCGCGCCGTCGCCACCGGGCGCGGCCGCGTGCCGGTCGAGGACACCTTCGTGGTGCGCAGCGCGCCGGCCGTCGAGCGGTTCTCGCTGCGCGCCCCCGAGCCCGCGCTGGCCCGGGGCCGCGAGCACCTGCTCTGCTACCTCGGCGTCATGGGCCCGCAGGACGGCGTCGACTACGCGATCCGCGCGCTGGCCGACCTCGCCGAGCGCCGTGACGACTGGCACGCCGTCTTCATGGGCACCGGCGACGCGTTCGACGACGTCGTCGCCCTGTCCCACGCCTACGGGCTGGACGACCGGGTGTCGTTCACCGGGCGCATCCCCGACGAGGACGTGCTGCGCCACCTGTCGACCGCGTCGGTGTGCCTGGCGCCGGACCCCCGCAACCCCCTCAACGACGTGTCCACCATGAACAAGATCATGGAGTACATGGCGATGGGGCGGCCGGTGGTCTCGTTCGACCTGGTCGAGGCCCGGGTGTCGGCCGGCGAGGCCGCCGTCTACGCCCGCCCCAACGACGTCGCCGAGTTCGCGGACCTCGTGTCCGAGCTGCTCGACGACCCCCGTCGCCGCGCGGCGATGGGCGAGATCGGCGTGGAACGCGTGTCCGGGCCGCTCTCGTGGACGAACTCCGAGAAGGAACTGCTGGCCGCGTACGAATCGGCCATGCGGGGACGCTGAGCGGTGAACCACCCCGACCGTCCCGCACGAAGGCGCCCGGACGTGCGAAGCATGTCTGAGACTCCGACGTTCGACATTAGGATGCCGGCAGGTGGCCGCTCCGAGCGACACGCCGAGGACCCGAGGAAAGGCACGTCATGAGCCCGCTCCAGATCCAGTGGGACCGCATCCGCCGCCGGTGGGTGCTGATCCTCGTCATCGGCATCGTGGCAGCGGCCGGTTCCCTGGGCGCCTCGCTCCTGCAGGGGTCGACCTACACCGGCCGCTCCGCCCTGACGATCGTGTCCCAGGACCGCGCACCGGAGCAGGACACGGTCCTCGCGCAGGGCTACGCCGACTACTTCAACCAGGCGTCGTCGCAGCAGCAGCTGCGCCAGACCGCCGGGGTCGACTCGTCGGTGGGCCTCAACGCCCGCATCGCCGCGGCCAGCCCGATCGTCTACATCGAGGCCGTCGCCGACACGCCGGAGGAGGCGGCGGAGTCCGCCACCAAGATGGCGGTGGCGCTGCGCGACGACGTCAACTCCAGCCTCGGCGGTGAGACCAAGCAGCAGCAGCTCGACGCGCTCGACGGGCAGCTGAACGCGGCGCGGGCCGCGGGCAACCAGACCGAGGCGGCGCGGCTGCAGGAGACGCGCAACGAGCTCCAGGCCAACACCACGAACCAGCTGCAGGACCTCCAGCTCAACGCCGGTGTCGTGGGCAACCCCAGCAACGCCGCCCGCAACGCCGGTGCCGCGCTGGTCGGTGGCCTGCTCCTCGGCGCCCTGCTGGCCATGGCGCTGGGTCGCTTCGAGAACCGCATCGTGACCCCGAACGAGGTCCGCGACCGGCTCGGTCTCCAGGTCCTCGCCGCCGTCGGCGGCAAGAAGCGCTCCGGCGAGAACGCCCGCAACGAGATGCTGCGCGCGCTGATGGGCCTCACCAACGCCGCCGGCATGCCCACCCCGGGCTCGCTGGCCATCACCGGCCCCACCACCACGCGGGCGTCGAAGTCCCGCGTGGCCGTGGCCCTCGCCGGCCTGCGCGCGCTGCAGGGCCAGACGACGTTGCTGGTGCAGGCCGACCTCGAGACCGAGCCCACCGGCGCCACCGAGCTCTCCTCGATGTCCGGTGTCGCCGACTTCCTCGCCGAGCGCGGCGACAGCCGCATCGACGGCAAGGTCTTCTCCAATGGGCGGGCGCTGCTCGTCGCGCCGCGCGGCAGCAAGCGGGACGACCTGTTCGCGCTGTTCTCGCGCTCGCACGTCTCGCGGCTGCTCAAGCAGGGCACGATGCTCGCCGACCTCGTGATCATCGACGCCCCGCCCGTTCAGTCGGTCGAGGGCCAGGTCGTGTGCTCGGCCGCTGACCGCTCGCTGCTGGTCGTCGAGGAGGGCGAGACCCGCTCCCGCGACGCATCGGCCGCGCTCGACGCGCTGGCTAGCGCCGGCGGCACCGCGCTCGGCGTGGTGCTGGTGCGCAACCCGAGCCAGCTGACCGACCCGGGCTTCCTCGCCGAGCGCTCCTGGACGCCCGTGCGCCTGCCCACCGGCCCCGCGCCGGTGCCCGCCGGCCGCCCCGGCCCGCCCGCCGGGGCCCCGGCGCAGGGCGGCCCCCGGTCGGCCGCCCAGGTGCCGCCGGCCGACCGCACCGCCCCGATCTCGCGCGAGAAGCTCGAGGAGGCCCGCGCCGCCATGGGCGCCGGCCCGTCCGCGGGCAGCGCGTCCGCCGGGCACGAGGGCACCAACGGCACCGCGGTCAACGGCACGAAGAACACCAACGGCGCCCCGGTGCGCACCCCGGGCTCGGGTCCCTCGGGGCAGTCCGGCCCGACGGGCACCAACGGCTCGTCGGCCGAGCGGCCCACCGGGCGGCGCGACGACCCGGCCGCCGGCCGCGGCGGCGCCCCGGCCGGCGGCGCCGGACGCGGCGGTGCCCCCGAGGGCACCGCACCCGCAGGCGGCGGCAAGCCGTCGCCCGGCGCCGGTCCCACCTCCAAGCCCTCCCCCGGCGCCAAGCCCTCCCCCGGCGCCAAGCCCTCCCCCGGTTCCGGCCCGTCGGGCGCGCCGGCTGGGCAGGCGGGTACGCCGACGGGCACCGCGAAGCCCTCCGCGGGCGCGGGACCGTCGTCCTCGGGCCCCTCGGGTCCGTCGTCGCCGTCGGGCCCGTCGGGTCCCGACGGGGCCGCCCCCGGCCTGAGCGTCCAGACCCGCCGCGGCGGCGCACCGTCCGGCGGCAAGCCGTCGCCGAGCCCCAAGCCCGGTGCCGGCCCCAAGCCCGGCGGCACGGGTCCCTCGGGCGCCAAGCCCGCGTCCGGCCCGAAGGCCGGGGGCTCCTCGTCCGGGTCGGCCTCCGGCGGCCCGTCGGCGTCGCCGAGCTCGCCCCCCGGGGCGAAGCGGGTCGGCACGGCGCGGTTCACGCGCAGCGCGGCGCCCAAGGGTGCGTCCTCCTCGGGCGCGCCGAGCTCCGGCGGACCCGCGTCGTCGGCCAAGGAGGGTGACGCCGCGTCCTCCTCCGCGCAGCCCGCCGGCGGGCTCTCCGCCCCGACGGTCACGCTGCGCACCGAGAAGTGAGCCTGATCCCCGGGCGTCTGCGCGCCTCGTCCCGGAGTGACCTGGTCGTGGGCGGGATCGCCGTCGTGGTGGTCTTCGGTCTCGCCGTCGCCGAGCCGGGCGACGTCGGCTTCCTGCTGGCGGGGCTCGCCGTGGGCGCCGTCGTGTTCGCCCTCGCCGTGAGCGACCCGCTGCTCGCGCTCCTGCTGGTGGTGGTGTCGAGCTTCCTGCGCACCGCGCAGAAGGAGTTCGTGTCGGTCGAGGCCCTGACGCCGGCGTTCTGGGCGATGCTCCTGGCCCTCGCCCTGGCCCTCGCACGGCGGGCCAAGGACTGGCCCCGCCTCGGGGTCGTCGAGTGGCTGATGGCGGCCTACCTCGCGTGGAACATCACGTCGATGCTCATCCCGCACGAGTACGACGCGGTCGACCCGGTCACCGGCACCTCGATCGACACGTACCGCTGGCTGTTCGCCGGGGTGATGCTGCCGCTCGTGGTCTACGTCGTGGCCAAGAGCGTGCTGGACGACGAGCGCTCGGTGCGCTGGCTGCTCTGGACCACCGTGGGCATGTCCGCCTACTCGTCGTGGGTCAGCATCCTGCAGTTCCACGGGCCGAAGTCGCTGGTCTGGCCGAGCTACATCGTCGACGCTCCCAACTGGGAGGGCCGCGCCAACGGTGTGTTCAACCAGCCCGTGGTCAACGGCCTCATCCTCGTCGTCGGCTTCGTGGTGTGCCTGTTCCTCGCCGATCGGCCGGGCACCCGCCGGTGGGTGCGGTTCGGTCTGTGGGCGCTCGCGGGTGCGGCGGCGTACTCGGTCTACCTCACCCACACCCGCGCGGCGCTCCTCGCGCTCATCGTGGTCCTGGGGCTGGGCATCGTGCTGGCCAGCGGGTGGCGGCGCGGCTTCGTCGTCAGCGCCGTGCTGGGCCTCCTCGCCGTCGCGGCCAACGCGTCGACGTTCTTCTCCAGCGACCGCTCCGCCGGCGGCGTCGGGTCCTCCAACGAGGTGTACGACCGGCTCAACATCATGGCGACCTGCCTGCGCGCCGTCGCCGAGCACCCGTTCGTCGGCATCGGCCTCGGCCGCTTCGAGGCGTACAACACCTCTGAGCACGTGGTCTGGTCGCAGGAGATGGACTGGAACCGCGGGTGGGGGATCATCTCCCACCAGAACGAGCTCGGCATCGCCGCGGAGCTCGGCATCCCCGGCGTGCTGCTCTGGATCGCCGTCGTGGTCGCGGTCATGTGGACGCTCTGGCGGGCCATCCGCGAGCTCCCCCGCGACGAGTTCCTCGGGGCGCCGCTGGCCGTGGTCGGCGCGATGGTCATGGTGGTGATGGTCGTCAACGGCCTCACCGTGGACCTGCGCATCCTCGACTTCGCCGGCATGCTGCCGTTCCTCTACGCGGGCATGGTCGCCGGGCAGCTCGACCGCCACCGGCGCCGGCGGCCCGAGCCCCGCAACGGCACCGCGGGCGCGGGCCTGCCCGGCGGGATGAGCCCGGCGGAGGTCGCCGACTGGGAGGCCGACCACCGTCGCCTCGTGACGGCGAAGTGAGGCGCCGCCCCCCGCGCACGCTGTGGGTCTCCACCAGCACCACCACCCAGGGCGGCATCGCCACGTGCGTGCGCACGCTCGCCGCGACCGGCCTGTGGGAGCGCTGGGGCGTGCGGCACGTCGCGACCCACCGCGACGGCTCGACGCTCACCAAGGCGACGACGTTCGTCCGCGGGCTCGTGCGCTACGCCGGCGAGGTGGTCCTGCGCCGTCCCGACCTCGTGCACGTCCACATGTCGTCGGCGGGCAGCTTCGTGCGCAAGGCCGCGATGGCCTGGCTCGCCTACCTGCTGCGCGTCCCGGTGGTGCTCCACGTCCACAGTGGCCGGTTCCACCTGTTCCACGACGGGGCGCCCGCGCCGGTGCGGCGGTTCATCCGCGCGACGCTCACCCGCGCCGACGTGGTCATCGCCCTCGGCGAGCTCATGCGCACCCGCCTCGCGGTGATCGCGCCCGACGCGCGGCTGACCTCGCTGCCCAACCCGGTCCCGATCAGCCCGGTGACCGAGCTGCCCGCCGGTGCGGCCCCGCACGTCGTGTTCCTGGGCCGGATCTGGGCGAAGAAGGGCGCGTTCGCCCTGGTCGAGGCCTGGGCCAAGCAGGTCGGCAGCAGCGGCGGGCACCTGACGATGGCCGGTGACGGCGAGCCCGAGCGCGCGCGCGAGATGGCCCGCGAGCTGGGCGTGGCCGACTCGGTCACCGTGCACGGCTGGCTCGCCCCCGACGAGGTCGCCGACCTCCTCGCCCGGGCCGACGTGCTCGCGCTGCCGTCGGAGAACGAGGGCCAGCCGATGGTCGTGCTCGAGGCGATGTCGCGCGGGCTGGCCGTCCTGGCCACGCGCGTCGGCGGCATCCCCGAGCTGGTCACCGACGGCGCGGAGGGCCTGCTCGTGCCGCCCCACGACGCGGGGGCGCTGGCCGACGCGCTCGGCGAGCTGCTCGCCGACGAGGACCGGCGCCGGGCGCTCGGCACGGCCGGCGCTGCTCGCGCGCGCGCCGAGTTCGCGGCCGACGCCGTCGCGGCGCGGATCGAGGAGCTGTACCACGAGGTCCTGGCCGGCCGTCGGCGCCGGTCGCGGGCCGTGTCGGCGGGCTCCGCACTACGGTGACGGCCATGATCGACGCGACGGTCGCGCGGTGAGGTCGCTCCATGCCCTCGCGGCCGGCCGCTGACGCCGGGCCCGTCCGGGTCACCCTCGTCCTCGACGTGGCCGCGGTCGGCGGCGCCGAGATCGTCCTGCGCGACACCTTCGCCCACCTCGATCGCGCGCGCGTCGTCACGGACGTCGTCTGCCTGCGCGAGCCCGGCCCCCTCGCCGACGACTTCCGCGCGGTGTCGGACGGGCTCACGACCCTCCCCCGCGGCGGGCGGCTGGGCCTCGCGCGCGTGCCGCGGCTGGTGCGGCACTTCCGGCGGCGCGGCACCGACGTCGCCGTGGTCTCCCACCACCACCGCGCCGCGCTGACCCTGGCGCGGGTCGCCGCCCGGCTCACCGGGCGGACGCGCTCGGTGATCGCGGCGCACGACATGGACCTGACCCGCGTCGGCGGGCGGGTGCTGCCGCGCTACGTCGTCGAGACCCTGTTCCTCAGCCAGGGGCTCGCCCTGCTCGCGCCGAGCCAGGGCCGCTACCTGCACGACGAGGAGGGCGTCGGGACCTCGTGGCGCAGCCGGGTGCGGGAGTACCTCGTCCCCAACGGCATCCCCGCGTCCGCTCTCCCGACGGCCGCGGAGCACGCCGCGCGGCGGGCCGAGGTCCGCGCCGAGCTCGGGGTCGGTGACGACGACGTCGTCGTGCTCATGGTGGCGCGGCTGAGCCCGCAGAAGGCGCACGAGGTGATGCTCGACGCACTCGCGCGCGCCGCGCACCCGCGCCTGCGGCTGGTCGTGGTCGGCGACGGCAAGCGCCGTGCCGAACTCGAGACGTTGGTGGCCGAGCGGGGCCTCGGCGCCACGGTGACCTTCCTCGGCCTGCGCCGCGACGTGCCGCGCCTGCTCGCCGGCGGCGACGTGTTCGCGCTGTCCTCGGTGCACGAGGGCGTGCCGATCTCGGTGATCGAGGCCATGACGGCCGGGCTGCCCGTCGTCTCCACCGACGTCGGCGCGCTGGGTGACCTGGTCACCGAGGGGGAGGACGGGTTCCTCGTCCCGTCCGGCGACGCCGCGGCCCTCGCCGAGCGGCTGACCCGGTTGGCCGACGACCCGGCCCTGCGCGCGGCGCTCGGGAACCGGGCCCGCACCCGCGCGCGCACCGAGTTCACGGTGGAGAACACCGCCGCCGCGTTCACCGCGATGGTCGAGTCGGTGACCGGGCGTCAGGCCGCCTGAGGCGGTGCCTCCCGGAGGCTCACCCGCGGAGCCCAGCGAGGGTGCTCATCCGTGCGGGGGACCCTGCCCCTACCGTGGAGTCATGCCCGGCTTCCGTGCTCTCGCCCCGGCGAAGCTCACGTGGTACGCCCGGCGACTCCGCTCGATGGGCCCCCGGGAGGTCGCGGACCGGGCGCTGACCGTCGGGGCCACGGCCACCCGGCGGGTCACCGGGGATCGGGAGCCGGACGACGCGGCGCTGCTGGGAGACGGAGCGCAGCGGAGCTCGACCCGATCGGGGGGCGACGGGGCGCCGGACTGGTCCGCGCTGCTCGCCGACTTCCGGGCCGGCACGGGGCGTCCGGTGCTGCTCGACCGCGCCACCGCCACCGCCGTGGCCGCCGAGCACCCGGACGCCGTGAAGGAGCTGCTCGCCGCGGCCGACCGCGTGCTCGAGCACCGCTTCACGTTCTTCGCCCACCCCGAGGCGCGCTACGACGGGCCGATCGAGTGGTCCTGCGACCCGCTGTCCGGGGTGCGCTGGCCCGACCTGCCCTCGCACGCGATCAACCACCGCGCCGGGCACGGCGAGCCCAAGTGGATCTGGGAGCTCAACCGGCTCCAGCACCTGCCCTGGCTCGCGCAGGCCTGGCTGCTGACCGGCGACGAGCGCTACGGCACCGAGGCCCTCGACCAGCTCGACGCCTGGATCACCGCGAACCCGCCCGGGCGCGGGATCGCCTGGCGCGGCGCGTTCGAGGTGGGCGTGCGGGCGATCTCCGTGCTCGTCGCGCTGCAGGGCCTCGCCGACCACCCGGCCCTGACCCCGGAGCGCTACGCCCGCGCGGTGCGGATGCTCGCCGCCGGCGCCCGGCGCTGCTGGCGCGACCGGTCGAAGCACAGCTCGGCCAACAACCACCTGGTCGGCGAGCTCGCCGGCCTCGCGACGGTGGCGATCCTGCTGCCCGAGCTCGCCCGCGCACCGCGCTGGGAGCGCGACGCCGTCGCCGCCCTGGCCGTCGAGGCCGACCGCCAGATCCTGGGAGACGGCGTCGGCGCCGAGCAGGCCGTCGGCTACCAGGTCTTCACCGCCGAGCTGCTCGCCGTCGTCGCCCTGCTGCGGCGCCTGCGCCCCGGCCACGTCCCGGGCCCGGCCGACACGACGCTGGTGGACGCCGTGCGGCGCTCCGCGGCGCACCTCGCCGACCTCGTGGGCACCGGTGACCCCACCCCGCGCACCGGCGACGACGACGAGGGCTTCGCGCTGCGCCTCGACCCCGCGCCGACCCGCGAGGTCCGCCCGCACCTCGCGCTGGCCGCCGCCCTCACCGGCCTGCCCGCCGCCCGCCGCGCCGGCACCACCGACCTCACGGCCGCGTGGATCGCCACGCGGCTGGGCGCCACGGACGCGCCGAGCTCCTGGGAGCCCGGGTCCGTCCACGCCCCCGACGGCGGGCTCGCGATCCTGCGGTCCGGGCGGCGCCGGGTGCTCGTCGACGTCGGGCCGCTGGGCTACCTGTCGATCGCCGCCCACGGGCACGCCGACGCGCTGGCGCTCGGGCTGGCCGTCGACGGGCACGACCTCGTCGGCGACCCCGGCACCGGCAGCTACTTCGCCCATCCCGACTGGCGCACCGCGCACCGCTCCACCCGCGCGCACGCCACGGTCGCCGTCGACGACGCCGACCAGTCGGTGATGGGCGGGCCCTTCCTGTGGACCGAGCACGCCGCGGTCCGGGTGCACGCCGTGGACCTCGCCGACGGCCGCGTCGACGCCGAGCACGACGGCTACCGCCGCCTCCCGACGCCCGCGACCCACCGCCGCGTCGTCCACGCCCCGCCCGACGACGACGTGGTGCTCGTCGTCGACGTCGTCACGACCGACGGCACCGGGGACGCCCCGGCGCCGGTGCGCACGACGTGGCCGCTGCACCCCGACCTCGAGGTCGACCCGGCGGGCACCGACGGCACCGTGGTCGCCCGCCGCGACGGCGAGCCGGTGCTGCAGATCGTCACCGCCGCCACGGCCCCGGCCACCGGCTGGCGGCTGCGCGGCGGCGACCCCGGCGCGGGCGAGCTCGGCTGGTGGTCCGACCGCCTCGAGCAGCGCCGGCCCTGCTGGTTCGTCGGCGCGCAGGTCGCCCCCGACCCGGGGACGCGGACGGTCGTCCTCGCCACCCTGCTCGCGGCCGGCGCTTCCACTACGGACCTGCCCGTCCCCGAGGTCCGGGTGGACGGCGACGAGGTCGACGTCCGCTGGACCGGCAGCCGTGGCCCCCGGCACACGAGGGTGCCGGGACGATGACCTCGCGGCCCCGGCAGGGCCCCGCCGACGGGACCCCCGTCGCGGACGCCGAGCACAACCCCTCGCTGAACGGGCTCAGCCGGACGCTGCGCCGCGGCGCCACGATCTCCGCGGCGATGCTCTTCCTCACGCAGCTCATCTCGCTGGGTCAGACGGTGGTCGTGGCCCGCCTGCTCACGCCGGCCGAGATCGGCGTGTTCACCCTCGGCACCCTGTTCGCCAACTTCCTGGTCGTCGTGGCGGGCGGCGGGATGAAGGCCGCGCTCATCCAGCGCGACACGGACGTCGAGACCGCCGCCAACACCGCCTTCTGGGCCAGCCTGTTCACCGGCGTGGCGATGACCACCGGCGCCCTCGCCGCGTCCCCGCTGCTGGGGATGTTCTTCGACGACCGGATGGTGGCCCTCGTCGCCGCGGCGACCTCGGGCACCCTGCTCGTCCACTCCCTGCTCAACGTGCCCGAGGCGCTCATGCAGCGCCGGTTCAACTTCAAGCGCAAGCTGATCGTCGACCCGCTCACCGCCGGGTCCTTCGCGGTGGTGACCGTGACGACCTGCGCGCTGGGCTACGGCATCTGGGGCATGGTCGCCGGGCTCTACGCCTCGCAGGTGGCCACGCTCGTCGCGTCGTGGTGGCTGGCCGGGTGGCGCCCGGGCCGGGACGGGTTCAGCTTCCGCGTGTGGCGGGAGATGGCGAGCTTCGCGTTCCCGCTCATCGTGCAGGGCCTGGCCAAGGACCTGCGGGAGATCGTCCAGCAGTCGATCGTGGGCCGCAGCCTCGACATCGGCACCGCCGGTCAGTACCGCTACGGGCGGCGCATCGGGATCCTGCCCGGCCAGGCGATCATCCAGGTCGCCTCGTACGTGCTGTTCCCCGCGTTCTCGCGCATCGCCGACGACGCGGTCCGCTTCCGGCGCGGCTTCCTGCGCGCGCTGCGCCTGCTGTGGACGGCCACCGTCCCGGTCGGCGCGTTCCTCGTCGCCGCGGGCGGACCCGCGATCGTGGTGCTCCTCGGCGAGCAGTGGGCCCCGGCCGGGCTGTTCGTCGCGGCGATGGCGGGGTTCGGCCCCGGGACCGCGCTCAACGCCGTGGGCGTCGAGTCCATCAAGGGCGCCGGCCAGAGCCGGCGCCTGCACTGGGTCACCGGCACGTCGCTCGTGGTCGGCATCGGCGGGCTGGTGGCCCTGCTGCCCCTCGGCCTGCTCGGGGTGGGCCTCGCGGTCTCGCTCGAGGGCCTCGTCGCCGGGATCCTGACCCTCGCGCTGGCGCGCCCGCTGGTGCACGTCTCCTGGCTCCAGCTCGGCCGCGTCCTGCTGCCGCCGCTGGTCGCCGCGGCGATCGCGGGGACGGCCACGTGGGCGCTGGAGACGCAGGTCCTGGCCTCGGGCAGCCGCGGGATCGTCGTCGGCCTGCTCTTCCTGCTCGTGGACGGCCTCGTCTTCCTCGTCGCCTACCTCGCCGTGCTCGGGGTGCTCGCGCCGGAGACGGTCACCGAGCTGCGTGGCCTGCTGGCCAAGGTCCTCGGGCGCCGCCGGGCGCGATCCGGGGGCGACGACGGAGCGGCCGGTGCCGACGGTCCCGGCGCGGGACCCGACGGTCCGCGGGACCCGGACGACGACCGGCAGCGTCTCGGCGAGGACGACCTGCTCGACGCCCCCACCGTCGTGCTCGGCCTGCGCGACCTGCGCACCGAGCAGCTCCGGCGGCAGGGCGCACCACGCCACGCCGCCGCACCGCCCGACCTCGGCGCGCCCACGGCGCCGGTGGTCCGCCAGGGCCCGCCCGCCCGCGGGTCGTCGCACGGCCCGGGTCACCGCCGACCGGGCACGAAGCGCCGGGTGGTCGCGCTGCAGGACGTCACGGCCCGGCACGACGGCCACTGAGCACACCCGCCCGGGCGCCGCGGGCGCCCGTCGGGCGGCCGGGCCTCACCGCGCGTCGTTACGATGGGTCCCGCACCGCCCGCTCCCGGACGGGTGCCACGGGGCCGGACGGCCCCGCGCCGCGCGGCCGATGACGGGGCGATGAACCAGCCACCGGACCACGACGGGCCTGCCGCCCGCGAGGGTGCACCCGGCTCGGGTGAGGGCGTCGACGCCCCCACGGTGACGCAGGCCACGCCCGGGCCGGACGATCCGGCCACCGAGGGCGGCGCCGACCGGCCGCAGAGCGCGGACGACGAGCACAACCCGGACCTGGAGAACCTCGGCGGCAAGCTGCGCCGCGGCGCCCAGTACGCCGCGATCGCCCTGACGTTCACCCAGATCATCTCGCTCGCGCAGACCATCGTCGTCGCCCGCCTGCTCACGCCGACCGAGATCGGTGTGTTCACCCTCGGCACGATGTTCGCGAACTTCGCGGTCACGGTGGCGGACGGCGGCATGCGCGCCGCCGTCATCCAGCGCGAGGAGAACGTGGCCGACGCGGCGGACACAGCGTTCTGGGCGAGCCTCGTCACCGGCACCCTGATGGCCTTCGCGGCGCTCGGTGTGGCACCCCTGCTGGCGCTGTTCTTCGACGACCGCATGGTGGGGCTGGTCTGCGCCGCGACCTGCGGGACCCTGCTCATCCACTCGCTGGTCAACGTCCCGGAGGCGCTGCTCCAGCGGCGCTTCAACTTCAAGCGCCGGCTCGTGGTCGACCCGCTCACCGCCGGCTCGTTCGCCGTCGTCACCGTCGTGATGGTCCTGGCGGGGTTCGGCGTGTGGGGCATGGTCATCGGCCTGTACGCCTCGCAGCTCGCCACGTTGATCTCGTGCTGGCTCCTGGCGCGCTGGCGCCCCGGGCGCGGGCGCTGGTCGTTCCGGCTGTGGCGGGAGCTGGCGGGCTACTCGTTCCCGCTCATCGTCTCGGGGCTGACCGACAACATCCGCAACGTCGCCCAGCAGACCCTCGTCGGTCGCGGCCTCGACGTCGCCGCCGCCGGTCAGTACCGCTACGGCCGCCGGATCGGCATCCTGCCCGGGCAGGCGATCATCCAGGTCGCCTCGTACGTCCTGTTCCCGGCGTTCGCCCGCATCGCGTCGGACATCGAGCGCTTCCACCACGGCTTCCTGCGCAGCCTGCGGATGCTGTGGACGGCGACCGTGCCCTTCGCGGTCATGCTCGTCGCGCTCGGGCAGCCGATGATCGTCGTCCTGCTCGGCGAGCAGTGGCGCCCGGCCGGCCTGTTCGTCGCGGCCATGGCCGGCTACGGGCCCGGCACGGCGATGAGCGCCATCGGCTTCGAGTCGATCAAGGGGTCGGGACGGAGCCGGCGCATCCACTGGCTCACGGTGATCTCGCTGGTCGTCGGGCTCGGCGGGCTGGTCGCGCTCATCCCCTTCGGCCTGCTGGGCGTGGGCCTCGCGGCCTCGCTCGAGGGCCTGGTGTCGGGGATCGCCAGCCTGGCCCTGGCGATGCCGCTGGCACGGGCCACGGTGCGCCAGGTCTCGGGGGTCCTCGTCCCGCCGCTGATCGCGGGCGCGGTCGCGGGCGTGGCCGTCGGGCTGCTCGAGCACACGGTGGTCCACGCCGACCAGCGCACCCTCGTGGTCGGCCTGCTCGCGATCACCGGCGAGGCCGTGCTCCTGCTCCTGCTGTTCGTGGGCGTGCTCTACCTCATCGCCCCGCAGTCGCTCCGGGACGTCGCCGCCGCCGTCCTGCGCCGGCGCGGGCGGGACGGCGACGGGGGCGAGGGGCCCGGCGAGGACGGTGAGGACGACGGCGCGGAGCGTGACGACACGCCCCGCGGGCCGGACGGCGGCGACCGGGATCCGGGCCGCGCCGGTCCCGCGCCGCCGCCGGACGACGCGCCCACCGTCGTCCTCGCCCTGCCCTACCTCGAGGACGCGACCGCGTGGGTGCTCGTCCGGCAGGCCGCCGGCCCACGGCGTCCGGCCCGACCCGCGCTGCCCGTCGCTCCCGGGCCACGGACCACCGGCGTGGGTCTCGACGCCCCGACCACCGCCCTCGACCCCGCCCCCCGCGCGCCGGCACCCCCCACCCCGGCACCGCACCCCTCGGAACCGGACCCCCCCGCGCCGGACGGGCCGGCGCCGGACGCCCCGGTCTCGGCGCGCCGCCTCGTCCGCGTGACCCCGCGCCCGCCGGGCCGGCCGTCCCCGCCCGACGGTCCGGACCCCGAAGGCGGCCCCTGACCCGCCGGCTCAGCACCCGGGCGGGGCGCCTCCGGTGCCGTCGGCGAACGCCCCGGCGCACGGGGCGCGGCGGGGGCCGCCGAGCGGGCCACCGCCGGGCGTCCCCGGGGTGTTGTTGTCGACGAGGTCGAGCAGGCGGAACACCTGGCTCATCTGCCCCGACCGCGCGTGCGGCAGCTCCTCGTCGGCGCCGGCCTGCACCGACAGCGAGTTGCTGTTCTGCCCGAAGGTGTCGTCGACGACGTACGCGCCGTAGGTCTGCATGGCCTCGGCGACCTTGCGCACGTCCGGCTCCGTGATGCCCGAGAGGTCCGCGTCCGGCGGGATGGCCATCAACGAGCCCATCCGCACGCCGGGGGTCTTCCCGCCGTAGTGCTCGGCGTAGTAGGAGTCGGCCTTCGTCGCCGGCCAGCGGAAGCCCCGCCCTTCCGTGCTGCAGCTGCGCGCGCAGTTCAGGCTGATCTTGAGGGCGTGGCGTATCGGCGCCGCCGCGCGGATCTCCCCGACGCGCACGTTGCCCCCGAGCCCGGACAGACCGGAGCCGCCGTGGCAGCCGGGCAGGCCCGTCGAGGTCAGCGACACCTCGGGCCAGGCGTACTCGTACGAGGGGTCGCCGCCCGGCTCGAGACGCAGGGGCTGCCCCTGGACGACGGTGCGCCGGCCGCCGTCGTCGACGAGGAACGTCGAACAGTGGTTCCAGGAGCCGTCGGCGGAGAGCTCGGGGTCGGTGTGCACCCGCACCGAGGTCCCCGAGGCGTCCAGCGTCCGCACCGGGAACGCGGGGTCGACGCTGATGTCCTCGATGTCGAGGTAGGTGCTCGACGCCCCGCTGTCGAAGGGGACGTAACGGGCGGACGTCGCCAGCGGGAGGTTCCACGGGGAGTCCCACGAGAACGGCTGGCGGTAGACGTCCCGCGCGCCGGCCGCGGTGGCGGGCGTCGCGCCCGCCGGGGCCGTCGCGAGGCCCAGCACCCCGAGGGCGACGAGCAGCGCGGCGGCGAGGCGGGCGGTCACCCGGCCGGGGAGTCGGCGGCTCACGGCGCCGTCACCCGCAGCCCGTCCTGCACCAGGGTGACCTCCGGACCGGTGTCGCGGTAGATGCCCTGCTTCAGGTAGTTCTCGCCGTCGACCATCGTGGCGCGCGGGGTGCGCTGCACGGTCTGGCGCCCGTTCTCCCAGGCCTCCACGAAGCCGGTGCCGGCGTTGCGGGAGAACTTCACGTGCAGCACGTAGTCGACCCACTCGCCGCGGCGCACCGGGCCGATCGTGCGCTTCGGGTGGTTGCGGACCCCGTCGCCGCCGATGTCGACCGTGCCCTGGTTGCTGATGTTCACCGCGAGCGGCGGCGAGCCCGAGGCGCTGTGCCACTGCAGGACGATGAACCAGCCGCCCGTGGGGTTCGGGAACTCCTGCGGGTACTGGACCGACCACTCGTACCAGCGCTCGTCGCCCTCGTGCACGAGCGCTCCGGGCGAGCTCGACTGCACCTCGCTGCGCTCTCCCCCGCCGAAGTTCGGCTTGTCGCCACGGCGCACGGTGAAGCGGGCGGCGTGGTCGCCCTGCCGCGCGCCGGGGGCGTCCACGATCGCCATGGACCGGTTGCCGCGCCCGACGCTGCCGCACCCGCCGTTGGTCAGCGCCGACTGGCAGACCTCCCACTGGCTGAAGTCGCCGGTCTCCCAGTCGCCGACGAACACCTCGCGCGGGCCGACCGGCACGGTGCCGCGGGTCTGGTCCCGGTCGGTGCCCGGGCCGGTGCTCGGGTCGATCTCCACGCCCGCCTCCAGGCCGTCCAGGCCGATGTCGATGCCCGGCGGCGGGACCGCCGGGTCGGCGGCGGCCGCGGCCGCGTCGAGCACGGTCAGCGACAGGGCCAGCGCCAGCGCCGCGGCCACCCGTGCGGGTCGACCCCGGCCGACCCGTACCGTTCGTTCGTCCCTGGCCACAACCACTCCTCGAACCGCTCGTCGTCTTCGCGGTACCGCCGACAGCGCCGGCTCGACCGTTGGACCGTTTGGCGCAATAAGACGACCATTCGGCGCAGTTCGAGGACAAGTACACGTGCTGGTGAGGCGCAACGACACTGACGGGGCCGCTGGGACACGTGTGACGCGAGGGAAAACTGGCGAGGGATCACCCGACCGGAGCGGAACGCGGGCCACGGTCGGGCGTCGTTATAGTCGGGCCGCTCGTCCAAATAGTGGTGGCCTGTGACGTGCGTGGAGGAACCGGACGTCGCCGACCGTGAGGAGACCCGGCACGTGGATCTCACCAACCGACCCGCCCGGCGGTCGGGGGCCCGTGTGGCCGTCCCCTCGGCGCGCGCGAGTGCGGAGGACCGGGGACAGACGATGACGATCGACGAACCCTTGCCCGGACCGGCCGACGACGCCGGCTCGGTGATGTTCAGCTTCCTCATCCCCGCGTACCGCACGGAGCACCTCGTCTCCGAGACGCTGGACTCGCTCCTCGCCCAGACGCGGGACGACTGGGAAGCCGTCGTGGTCGACAACGGCAACTCCGACGAGATGGCGGCGGTGGTCCGCCCCTACACGGCCGACCCCCGGGTGCGTCTGGTCCGCCAGGAGAACAAGGGCTACGCGGGCGGGGTGAACGCCGCGGCCGACGCGGCCGTCGGCCGCTGGTTCGTCCCTCTCTGCAGCGACGACCTCGTCCTGCCCGACTACTGCGAGCGCATGGCGGCCGCCGCGGACGCGAACCCGGGCGTGCACGCCCTGAGCCCGGACGCGCAGGTGTTCGACGACGCCGACCGCCAGGTGCGGGCGCTGACGTTCGTCGAGCTGTCGGGGGTGCGGCGCCAGCGCGTCCCGCGCGGGGACCTCACGCTCGCCGACCTCATGAACCAGCAGTTCCTCTACTACGGCTCGGCGTTCCGCCGCGACGCGTGGAAGGCGCTGGGTGGGCACCACTCCGACACGCGCCGTGTCGAGGACCTCGACCTCTGGCTGCGCCTCGTCGGCGGCGGCTGGTCGGTGCGCGCCGTGCCCGACGTCGTCGGGTGCTGGCGCCTGCGCGAGGACTCCATGTCGCACGCCGCCGACGGGGTCGACCAGTTCGAGGCCGAGGCCGAGCAGGCGTTCACCCGCGCCGCGCACGCGTCCGGCCGGCCCGAGGACCTCGCCGCGCTCGAGGTCGCGATGCGGCGCCTGCGCTACCGGTCGGCGATCCGCCGGGCCCGGGCGGCGTTCCTCGCCGGCGACGACCGGGCCGCCCGGGAGGCCGCGCGCACGGCGGTGCGGGCCCGCACCAACCCGCGATCCCTGACGATCCTGGCCGGCGTCTCCGTCGCCCCCGGGGTTCTGCGCCGGGCCTGGCCGCTCAAGCAGAGGACGACCGTCCGGGTCCGCCGGGTCGTGGCCCGCTGGCGCGGGCGCCGCGCGGTCTGAGTCCCGCTCAGGACGCGGGCGCCACCACGCGCACGCCGGGGTCGACGATCACCCAGTTGCTGCCGCCCGCCTCGACCTCGGGCATCCGGCGGCGCATCTCCGCGAGCATGTCGGTGACGAACAGCACGACCTCGTCCGGCCGGCGCTCGACGACCGCGTCGGGAGCCACGATCGGCACCCCGACGCCGGGCACGCGCCGGCCCTGCTTGCCCGGGGCGCCGTCGGCGATGGCCGGGAGCAGGTCGGGCCCGACGCCGGCGCGGTTGAGCAGCGGCACCGCCCGGGAGGCCGCCGCGTACCCCAGCACGTCGCGCCCCGCGTCGCGGGCCTCGACGAGGTGGGCCCGCAGGTCCTCGGCGCTGCGTCGCGCGGCGTCCTCGAGGCCGCCCACGACCTCCGGGTCGGTGACCCCCAGGGAGCGCTCGCGCTCGAGCAGCGCGTCCACCGACGCGGGGTCGCGCGGGCCCTCGACGCCGCGGCGCCGGGCCGCGAGCAGCACCGTGCCGCCGTAGAGGTCGAACAGGAAGCCGTGGGTGACCTCGAAGCCCAGCTCGTCGAGCATGCGCGCGAGCACCGGGGTGGCGTAGTAGGCGAAGTGCCCGTGGCGCAGGGCGTTCCAGGCGCCGTCGGCGACGATCGCGGCGAGCGTGTGGAACTGCAGCAGGAGGACGCCGCCCGGCGCCGTCGCCGCGGCGCGCTCCGCGAGGCCCGCGCGCTGGTCGGCGGCGTGCATGAGGCCGAAGCAGTCGATGACGACGTCGGCGGTCCCCGCGCCCGGCGCGACCTCGGTCAACCCCGTGGCGGCGAGCAGCTCCAGCCACGAGCCGCCGTGCGGGCTGCCGAACTCCGCGACGCCGCCCCCGCGCGGCAGCAGCCCCGCCGACTCCACGCGGGCCACGGCGTCGCGGGCCTGCACCACCAGCGCGTCCGGCTCGGCGCCGCGGGGCTCGTCCGGGGTCGTCGGGTCCTCGGCGAGCTGCGCGAGCCCGCACGCGGCGCACAGCCACATCCGCAGCGGGTGCACGGGGTCGGGGCCCGGGTCGTCGGCGGCCGGGAAGTGGTCGGCCGGGGGCTGCTCGCCGAGGTCGAGGACGACCGTGCCGTCCGTGCCGCCGCACCAGCGGCAGGTCAGGGTGTCGACTGTGGTCTCCGGGCTGCTCACCGGGCGATCCTCGCAGCGGCCCTCGCGGGGCCGTGACGGCGGGGATGGGAGGCTCGCGGCGTGGAGGTACACGAGGGCGCCATCGAGGGGGTCCGGGTCTTCGTCCCGACCCCGCACCGCGACGACCGGGGGCTGTTCACCCGCACGTTCGACACGGCGATCGGCATCGCGCACGGGGTGGACCTGGGGCCCGAGGCGCAGGACAGCCAGTCGCGGTCCCGCCGGGGCACGGTGCGCGGGATGCACACGCGCCGCGGGCGGGGCGAGGCGAAGCTGGTGCGCGCCGCGCACGGTGCGGTGTTCGACGTCCTCGTCGACGCCCGGCCCGGGTCGCCGACCTTCGGCCGCGTCGAGACGTTCCTGCTCGACGACGAGGACTTCCGCCACCTCTACGTCCCGCCAGGCCTGCTGCACGGGTTCCAGGCGCTCACCGACGTCGCCGACGTCTGCTACCGCATCGACCGCCCGCACGCGCCGGGCGAGGACCTGGGCGTGGCGTACGACGACCCAGACCTGGCCATCGCGTGGCCGGAGCCCGTCACCGTGGTGTCCGAGCGCGACCGCACCGCCGGTTCCTGGCAGGACCTGGTCGCCGCCCTCCGTGCGTGATCTTCTGAGCCATAGCTCAGAAGATCACGCACATGGGTCGTCAGGCGGGGCGCAGGGTCGCGTCGAGGGTGCCGGCGGACTGGCGGTCCTGGAGGACGGCGAGGCGGGTGAAGCGCCGCTCGAAGCCCTCCTGGGTCAGGCCGCGCTCGCGGTACTCGCGGATCAGCTCGGCGGCGCCGTCGGCCACCGACCACGCGGGCCGGAACTCGGGCAGGAACTTGCCGATCTTGGTGAAGTCGACGCGGTAGGAGCGCGGATCGCCGCCGGTCTCGCCGGTGATGACGAGCTCCGCCTCGGGCACCGCGACCTTGACCGCGTCGGCGATGTCGCGCACCTGCACGTTGTTCTCGGTCGAGCCCACGTTGAACGCCTGCGCCCGCACGGTGTCCGCCGGCGCCGCGAGCGCGGCCACGACGGCGCCGCCGATGTCGCGGGCGTGGGCCAGCGGGCGCCACGGCGTGCCGTCGCTCATCACGAGGATCCGGTTGGACAGCAGCGCGTGCCCGACGAGGTTGTTGAGCACGATGTCCGCGCGCAGCCGCGGCGAGAAGCCGAACGCCGTCGCGTTGCGCATCGAGACCGGGACGAAGTCGGCGTCGGCCATGTCGACCAGGTCGGCCTCGACGCGCACCTTCGACTCGGCGTAGGGGGTCACCGGCCTCATCGGCGCCTCCTCGTCGAGCACGTCCTCGGTGCCCGACGCCCCGTACACCGAGCACGTCGAGGCGTAGACGAAGCGCCCCACGCCCGCCTCCTTCGCCAGGCGCGCCAGGCGGGTGGAGGCGTGGTGGTTGATGTCGTAGGTGTGCTGCGGCGCGAGCGCCCCCAGCGGGTCGTTCGACAGCGCCGCGAGGTGCACGACGGCGTCGAACCCGGCGAGCTGGTCGGCGGTGACGTCGCGCAGGTCGACGGCCAGCGCGGGCGGCTCGGGGGCGGGCAGCGCGCCGAGCACGCAGTCGGCGTAGAGGCCCGAGTCGAGCCCGGTGACCTCGTGGCCCGCCTCGGCGAGCATCGGCGCCATCAGCGTGCCGAGGTAGCCCTGGTGGCCGGTGAGCAGCACGCGCATCGCGGGCCGTCCTTCCTTCGTGTGCGTCTCAGGCTGACGGTACGGGGGCGCCCAGCAGCGCCCGCGTCAGGTGGAAGCCCTCGGCGTAGCGCACGCCGCCCTGCACCCCGCGCACCCGGGCGAGCCCGCGGAACGTCTCGTCGTCGAACCAGCCGCGCGGCCGCTGCGAGGGGTAGTGCTCCCACAGCAGCCGGCACTTCTCGTCGACGACGTCGGGCTCCAGGGGCAGGAGCAGCGGGGTCTGCGCGAGGTCGGGCTCGGCTTTGAGGATCTCGTAGCCGAGCGCGAGGTGGTCGCGGAACACCGTGGGGACGAGCCGGGCGAGCTCGCGGTGGTCCTGGTGGTCGTCGCCGCGGTGCCCGGCGAGCACGAGGTCGGGCTCGCAGGTGCGGCGGAACGCCTCGAGCTGCTCCTTGGCCCACTGCCAGTGGTGCGGCAGGCGCCCGTCGGGCATGTCGAGCACGGTCACCGCGAGGTCCGCGCCGGGGCAGAACGCGGCCAGGGCGGCGCGCTCCTCGTCCTCGCGTGGGGTGCCGCCGCCCGAGAGCACGAGGGCCCGCACGCGCAGCCCCGGGTGCGCCCGGCACAGGGTCAGCACCGTGCCGCCGGCACCGATGGCGATGTCGTCGCAGTGCGCGGCGAGCAGGACCAGCTCGTCGAGGGCGTCGGGGACCAGCGCCCGCATCACGGATGGGCGGAGCGGTCGAGCTGCTCCTCCACGAGGCTCTCGAGCGGCGTGCGCTCGGGCTCGCGCTCCCAGACCATCCACGGGCGGGTGCCGGCGCGGTACGCCGCCTCGAGGGCGTTGCGCTCCTTGAGGGTGTCGGCGGGCTGCCAGAAGCCGTCGTAGGTGTACGACAGCAGGCGTCCCTCCTTCGCCAGGCGCGTGCACGCGTCGCCGACGAGGTCGCCGTTCTCCGGGATGTAGTCGATGGCCTCGGGGCGCAGCGCGAAGTAGCCCCCGTTCTCCCGGATCCGCATGTCGGTCACCGGGTAGATCGAGTTCACGTGGTCCGAGCCGTCGACGTCGACGATGTGGAACACCGCCTGCGGGGGCACCGCGAGCAGCGACGCCGTCGCGTCCGAGGCCCGGAAGCGCGCGAGCATGTCGTCGAGCGGGGCGTCGGTGAGCACGTCCGCGTAGTTGGCGAGGAAGATCTCCTCCTCCTGCACGAGGTGGCGCACGCGGCGCAGGCGCTCGCCGATCGGCGACTCCAGCCCGGTGTGGACGAAGTGGATCGTCCAGTCGGCGATGTCCGAGCCCTGCAGCTCGACCTCACCGCGCCGCAGGACGAAGTCGTTGGACTCCGTCTCGCGGTAGTCCAGGAAGTAGTCCTTGACGTGGTGGGCGCCGTAGCCCAGGCACAGGATGAACTCCTTGTGCCCGAAGTGGGCGTAGTAGCGCATCACGTGCCAGATCAGCGGGCGCGGCCCGACCATCTGCATCGGCTTGGGTGCGTCGGATTCCCCGTTGCGCATCCGCATGCCGTAGCCACCGCAGAAGAGAACGACCTTCACGGGTCGAGCACCTTGCCAGACCCGGGTTCGACCACCTGCAGCGAGGGGATGGGGAAGACCAGCGACCCACCCCAGTCGGCCACGTGGGCGAGCTGCGCCGTGATCTCCTCGCGCAGGTTCCACGGCAGGACCAGCACG
The DNA here is from genome assembly GCF_050955895.1 of Actinomycetospora sp. CA-101289. NCBI lineage: Bacteria > Bacillati > Actinomycetota > Actinomycetes > Pseudonocardiales > Pseudonocardiaceae > Actinomycetospora > Actinomycetospora sp. CA-101289. Next base: position 5,196,787 of record NZ_CP192093.1, read on the forward strand.
TGGTCGGGACGGTCGGCGTCGATGCGCTCCGGCTCGTGGATCGGGATCCGCGTGCCCGGGGTGTACCGGCCGTGCTTGTAGGGGTTGCGGTCGACGGTGTAGGCGAGCAGGTCGGGGCGGATGCCGCAGTAGTTCAGCAGCGTGTTGCCCTTGCCCGGCGCGCCGTAGCCCACGACCGTCCTGCCGGCGTCCGCCGCGTCGACGAGGAAGCGCACGAGGTCGTTGCGGATGCGCGAGACGTCGCGGGCGAACCCGGCGTGCCCCTCGACGGTGTCCAGCCCCGCCGCGGCCTCCTCGGCCAGCACGTCGGCCACGGCCTGCGAGGGCTGCAGCCCCAGCTCGGCGGGCCGCGCCCAGCAGCGGATCGACCCGCCGTGGGTGGGCACCAGCTCGACGTCGACGAGCTCCAGGCCGCCGCTGCGCAGCGCCTTCTGCGCCGTGCCGAGCGTGTAGTACTGGAAGTGCTCGTGGTAGATCGTGTCGAACTGGTTGAAGCGCACCAGCGTCAGCAGGTGCTGCACCTCGATCGACACCCAGCCGTCGTCGGCCAGCATCGCCCGCAGCCCCTGGGTGAAGCCCACGAGGTCGGGGATGTGGGCGTAGACGTTGTTGGCCACCACGAGGTCGGCCGGCCCGTGCTCGGCGCGCACCTCGGCGCCGGTCTCCGGGGAGAGGAACGCCGTCTTCGTCGGCACGCCCTTGTCCCGGGCCGCCTGCCCGACGTTGACGCTGGGCTCGACGCCGAGGGCGCGCATGCCGTCGGCCACCACGTGCTGGAGCAGGTAGCCGTCGTTGCTCGCCGCCTCGACCACCAGCGAGTCGGCGGTGAGGCCGGCCCGGGCGGTCGCGTCGGTGACGAAGCGCCGGGCGTGCTCGACCCAGGACGACGAGAACGACGAGAAGTACGCGTACTCGGTGAACGTCTCGCCGGGGTCGATCAGGGGCGGCAGCTGGACGAGCAGGCACGAGCGGCACACGCGCGGGTGGAGCGGGAACGTCTGCTCCGGGGCCTCCAGGGCCTCCGCGGTGAGGAACAGCTCGCAGGGCGGGGTGGCGCCGAGGTCGACGAAGCTCGCCAGGTCGGCCGAGCCGCAGAGTCGGCAGATGATCTTGTTGTCCAAGGCTTCTCTCAGTAGGCGCCGTCGCCGCGGAACACCGCGGAGACCGTCTTCCACATGATCACCAGGTCCATCGCCGGCGACCAGTTCTCCACGTAGCGCAGGTCGAGCCGCACCGACTCCTCCCAGGAGAGGTCCGAGCGCCCGCTGACCTGCCACAGCCCGGTCATGCCCGGGCGCACGAGGAACTTCCGCTTGGCGGCGTCGGTGTAGGCGTCGATCTCGCTCGGCAGCGGCGGGCGCGGCCCGACCAGCGACATCGAGCCGCCCAGCACGTTGAGCAGCTGCGGCAGCTCGTCGAGGGAGTAGCGCCGCAGGAGCTGGCCGATCCGGGTGACGCGCGGGTCGCGGCGCAGCTTGAACAGCGGCCCCGAGCCGTCGTTGGCCCCGGTGATCAGGTCCTCGCGCAGCTTGTCGGCGTCCGGCACCATCGACCGGAACTTGATCATCTTGAAGGTCCTGCCGCGCTGCCCGACGCGGGTCTGGCGGTAGAACACCGGCCCGCCGTCGAGCTTGACGACGAACGCGATGAGCGCGAACACCGGCGCCAGCACGAGAAGGATCATCGCCGTCGTGACGCGGTCGAACATCAGCTTGAACACGCGCGGCACGCCCGAGAGGCGCGGCTCGGTGAGGCGCAGCAGCGGCAGGCCGTCGACGGGCGCGACGTGCAGGCGCGGGCCGGCGACCTCCATGAGGCCCGGGTCGACGACCAGCTCGGAGCCGGTGCCCTCGAGGTCCCAGGCCAGGCGGTGCAGGCGCTTGGGGCTCCAGCCCGGCGTCGGGGCGACGGCGACGACGCCGTAGCGCCCGCTGCCCACGCTGGTGGAGAGGTCGTCCAGGTCGCCGATGACGGGGACGCCGGCGACGTGGCCCTGGCCCTCCTCGCCGAGACCGGTCGGCGTGCAGACCGCGACCACGACCCAGCCCATGTGCGGCACGCGGCGGGTGCGCTCCACCAGGTCGCGCACGGCCTGCTCGGTGCCGACCGCGAGGACCGGCAACATCCCGCGGCCACGCTTGCGGGCCTGGTGCAGCCACCGGCGCAGCAGGTAGCGCCCGGACATGGCCAGCAGGCCGGCGACGGGCAGCACCCCGAACACCCACGGCCGCACGCCGAGCCGCTCGATCGCGAGGCCGCCGAGGCCCAGCACGATCGCCGAGGAGACGAAGGCCCGCATGAGGCGGCTCCACTCCTCGGCGCCCTGGCCCAGGGTGCGCGGGTCCCACGCCCGGCACGCGACGAGGGCGAGCGGGACGAGGACGGCGACGCCGGCGCCGAGACGCCACGGGTCGGAGGCCTGGGGACCGGTGCCCTCACCGAAGCCGATGAACCCGCCGAGCAGGACGCAGACGGCGAGGGTGAGGAGGTCGGAGGCGGCCACGGCGAGCGCGAACTTGCGCTGCCAGCTCGTGGCCGTCGCGACGCTGCCCGGCTGCTCCGGGCCCTCGTCCTCCCAGATGCGCACGAAGCCGGGCGCGGTCGGGGCCGGCTCCACGAAGACGGGGCGGTCGCGCGGCACGTCGGTCACCGGCGCCGACACGGAGGACGGCGCTCGGCCCGGGACGTCGTCGTGCGACATCCCGGCCTCCTCGGACACCCTTGTTCGCCCGTTCATCACGTCGCCCCCGTCGTGGGCTGTACGGGTGGGCACGCCCACCCGTAGCACCTCGTCGGCCATGGACACCTTTCTGCTCGACGTGAGACGCCTCGGGCCGGGTCGAGGTTGCGTCGGGTCGTCCGGGGAATTTCCGGCCGCCGCTCCCTCGCCCCCGTGGTCCGCGCGTGGTGATGGGGACAACGACCCATCCCCGGCACGGTCACGCCGGCGTCACCGGGCTATTGGACCGAGTGGGTCTTCGTCACCGACGAGCACCCCGGTTCGTGCACGGGGCGCCACGACGGACCTCCCCGGCGAGGGCCCCGCGGCGTCCGGGCCGCCCGGGAGCACCTGTTCGTCGGCACGACGCCGTCCGTCGTCGCGATCGGTGACGGGCGCGGTGCTCGTCCGGGTCGCCCCGGGCTCACGGCGGTCACGCGCCACCGATCGGTATCGTCGGTGGGACCGCCCGAGACGAGGAGTACCCGTGAGGACGTACGACCCCGCCGGCCGGGCCGTCGGCCGACGACCGGTCGGCGTGACCGTCGTCCTCGCCGTCCTGACCGCGCTCCTGGTGGCCCTGGTGCCCGGCGCGCTGCTCGCGGGTGGCGCGAGCGCGAGCACCGCCCCGCCCGCCGACGGCCAGCGGCCGCTGTGGGTGATGCCGGACAGCGGGGATCCGCTCGCCGCGTTCGACCGCAACGACTACAACGAGCAGGACGGGACCCCGCGCGTGGTCCCGTCGCCGAGCGGGTCCGGCCAGCAGGCCCTGGAGTTCAGCCTGGACGGCGGCGGTGAGCGCTCCGAGGTGCAGCCCCGCATCCCCATGCAGCGCGAGGGCGACGTCCAGTACTACTCCTACAGCGCGGTGCTGGCCGACGACTTCCCCACCGACGTCACCACGTGGCAGCTCCTGCTGCAGTGGCACCACTTCGGCGACTCCGGCTCGCCCCCCGTGGCCGTCGAGGTGCGCGACAACCGCCTGATGCTCTCGGCGGAGGGCGAGGACCGGCAGGACCTCGGGCCCGTGCGCGGCGGCGACCGGATCGACCTGACCATGCGGATCGCCTTCTCCCGCGACTCCGACCGCGGCACCGTCGACGTGTGGCGTGACGGGGACCGCGTCCTGCGGGGCTACAAGCCGCCGGGCGGCACGCTGCTCGACCAGTCCGACTACATGAAGCTCGGCCTCTACCGCGACGAGTCGATCGACGAGCCGGCCCGGCTGGTGCTGGAGGACCTGCGGATCGGGCCGTCGCTCGCGTCGGTCCGCTCGCAGGAGTCGGGCTCGTCCGCGATCGCCGAGGACGACGCGCCGAGCAGCACGTCGGGCGGCTCGGACGACGGCACGCTGTCGACGGCCTCGTGGGTCGCGGGCGGCCTGCTGGTCCTCGTGGTGATCCTCGCCGGCGCCGCCCTGCGGAACCGCCGGGTCCACCGCTGACGTCGCGTCCGCCGGGCCCCGTGCGACCATGGTCGGTGTCGCGGGCACCGCGGCGGTCCGCCGTGGTGTAAGGGCAACACCTCGGATTTTGGTTCCGATGATCCTGGTTCGAATCCAGGCGGCGGAGCAGCAGGTCGCACGCGTGTGTCCGGCGTGTGGTCCGGGTAGCACCTCGCCCATGGCGAGTTCCGACGGGCCACACACCGTCGACGGCGTCACGGTCACGCCGCCGGGTGTCGTGTGCCGCGCGGTCACCGCGTCGGGCATCGGCAACGTGACCGAGTGGTACGACTTCGGGGTCTACGCGTACCTGGAGACGACGATCCAGGTGGTGTTCCTGCCGCCCGGCACCGCCGGCGGCCCGATCATCACGGCCGGCTTGTTCGCGGCGTCCTTCCTCGCGCGGCCCTTCGGCGGGCTGTTCTTCGGACCGCTGGCCGACCGCATCGGGCGCACCAAGACCCTCGCCACGACCATGCTGCTGATGGCGCTGGCCACCTTCGGGATCGGCGTGCTGCCCACGTACGCCTCCATCGGCCTGGCCGCGCCGATGCTGCTGTTGCTGTGCCGCCTGCTGCAGGGCTTCTCCACCGGCGGCGAGTACGCCGGGGCGATGACGTTCGTCGCCGAGTACGCGCCGGACCGCCGCCGCGGCTTCCTGGCGAGCTTCCTGGAGTTCGGCACGATCACCGGCTACCTGCTCGGCGCCGCCGTGGTCACCGTGCTCCAGACCGTCCTCGGCGAGGACTCCCCCGAGCTCCTGAGCTGGGGCTGGCGCATCCCGTTCCTCCTCGCCCTGCCGATGGGCATGATCGGGCTCTACCTGCGCTACCGCCTCGAGGAGACCCCGGCCTTCAGCCAGCTGTCGGAGTCCTCCGAGGAGCAGGGCAAGCAGTCGTTCCGGGAGTTCTTCCGCGCGGCGGCCCGCTACGGGTGGCGTCCGGTGCTCGTGTGCGGCGGCCTGGTGATCGTCTTCAACGTCACCAACTACACGCTCACCACCGTCGTGCCCACCTACCTGACCGAGACGCTCGGCGAGTACGGGGCGCCGACGCTCACGACGACGACCTCGCACGTCCTGCAGATCATCCTGTTCCTCGTGCTCCTGGCCATCGTGCCCGTGCTCGGCAAGCTCGCCGACCGCGTGGGCCGCAAGCCGATCATCCTGACCGGCTGCGTCATGCTCGTGGTGCTCGCCCTGCCGGCGTTCCTGCTGCTGCGCACCGGGTCCATCCCCGGCGTCCTCGGGGGCCTGCTCCTGCTGGGCGTCACGATGGTCTGCTTCAACGCGACCATGCCCTCGACGTTGCCCTCCCTGTTCAGCACCGGGGTGCGCTACGGCTCGCTCGCGATCACGTTCAACATCGCGGTCTCGGTGTTCGGCGGCACCACGTCGGTGATCGTCGAGGGGCTCATCGCCCTCACCGGCCTGCTGGTCATGCCGGCGGTGTACCTGATGCTCGCGGCCGTCGTCGGCCTCGTCGCCGTGCGGTACCTGCGGGAACCGGGCCGTCAGCCGCTGCCGGGCTCGGGCCCGGCGGCGGCCTCGGACGAGGAGGCGCGCGAGCTCGCCCGCGCCCGCGGTTGACCCTCCGGCGCCTGCGCCCGGGGCAGCACGTCGGTCGGGCGCTCGCGGGGGTCGAACTCGCGCGGGTCGGGGCCCGGGTCGGCGACGACGTCCGCGAACGCGTCGACCGCGAGGGCCGCGGCGAGCACGACGGCCAGCGCCACGCCGACCGCGCCGGCGGTGTCGGTCGGGTAGTGGTAGTCCCGGGCGATCAGCGCCACGGCGACCGCCGTCACCACCGCGCCGGCCGCGAGGGCGACCAGCGCTCGGCGCGCGCGGGAGAGGCCGGGCAGGCCGAGGACGAGCACCGCGGCGGCCACCGTCAACGAGGCCACCGAGGTCGCGTGGCCGCTCGGGAACGCGAGCTCGTCCCCCCGCGTGCGTCCCACCAGCGGCTTGAGCGCCAGCGACGTCGTCACCATCGCGGCCGGCGGACCCGCCAGCACCAGGGCCAGCCCGCGCCCGCCCCGCACGCGCCACGCGACCGCGGCCAGCACCAGCAGGACCACGGCCGTCGGCACCGGGCCGCCGACGGAGGCGACCACCTCGCTGACGGCCCGGCCGGTGCCGCGCTGCTCCAGGAGGTCGCCGAGCTCACGGTCGGTGCGCCCGGCGCCGGAGTCGCCGGCGTAGCGCCAGGCGAGCACCGCGGTGACCACGGCGGCGAGCGCGGCGAGCGCCCCGACGGCGAGGCGGCGGTCGGGCGGCACCAGGCGGGCGTCACGGGCCGTGAGCGACCGTGCGGGACCTGTCGTCGGGCGCGGCATGGGTCCCGAGGATGCCGGATGCCCGGGGCCGGTCGCGGGCCCTCCCCGGTGACGTAGCAGAGTGGCCCCCGACGGTCGGCGGAGCGTCCACACCCGGCGTGCAGAGATCGCCCGATCGTCCGAACCCGGACGTCCCCTCTGGGGCGGGCCGGAGGCGGAGGTGCCCATGCTCCCGGGACGCACGACCAGCCCCCCGGCACGGCGGCACGCCCCGACCCGCACCGGGCTCGTGGACCGGGCGCGCTGCGCGACCCTCGCGGCCTCGTTCGTCCCCGCCACCGACCCGGTCGGGGTGATCGCCGAGCTCGACGCCGTGCTGGACGCCGGCCGCGGGCAGGACCCGGGCGTGCGGGCGCTGCTGCTGCGCCTGTCCCTCGTCGCCCGGACGATCCTCGCCGCCGACCCCGCCGGCGCCCACCCGGCCGACCCCGCCGGCAGCACCGGCGCGATCGACCGCCAGCTCGACGAGCTGCTCGCCCTCGTCGCCGAGCACGGGCTGTCGCTCTTCGCCGCCGACGCGCAGATGCTCGTCGCGCGCCGGGCCATGCTCGACGACGACGACCACACGGCCCTCGCGGCGGCGTCGGCCGCGCTCGCGCACCTCGAGGAGCCGGTGCTCGTCGACCACGCCCCGAGCGTGGCCGAGCACCGCCGCAACCTCGCCTGCGCCCGGTGGCTGGCCGCGAGCACGCTGGTGTCGCTGGACCTGCACGACCTCGCCGAGACCCTGCTCGACCAGGCCGCCGAGACCGAGACCACCGGCTACGAGCGCGTGCGCCTCGGGCTCTCGTGGGGGCTGCGCCTCGAGCGCGGCGGCCGGCCCGGCGGGGAGCACGTGCGCGCCGCGGCGGAGCTCGCCGCGGACCTGCGGGCCGACGCCGCGCCCGAGCAGCGTCCCCTGCTGCGCGCCGCGTGCGTGCTGGCCCGGGGGCACGCGCCGGCCACCACCACCGTCGCCCGGCACCTCGCCCGCCAGGACGCCGCCACCCTGGCCCGCGAGCACGTCGTCGCCTCCCACCACGACCGCCTGCTGACCCTCGTCGCGCGCGCCCGCGCGCTCGAGCGCGCCGACGAGGTCGCCGCGGCGGTGTGTCTGCTCGAGGAGCTGCGTGCCCGCCGACCCCGCGGCGAGCCGGGCCTCGGGCTCACCGTGAGCCGCGAGCTGGCCCGCCTGCGCGCCGCGCTCGCCCCGTCGGCCGGCCTCGTCGCGCGCCGTGCCCGCGCGGCCGCCGACGACTACACCGCGCAGCTCGAGACCGAGCTGTGGGCGCTGCAGCAGGCGCGCGTGCACTCGCTGCGCACCCACCTCGCCCACGACCGCCTGCGCCGCGAGCACGGCCAGGTCGCCGCGCTGGCGCTGGCCGACGCGCTCACCGGGCTGCCGAACCGGCGCGCGCTGGACCGGGCGCTCGCCGAGACGCTCGCCGCCTGCGCGCCCGGGGCGACGCCCGCGGTGGCCATGGTCGACGTCGACCGCTTCAAGCAGATCAACGACACGATCTCCCACGCCCACGGCGACGAGGTGCTGCGCGGGGTGGCCGCGGCCCTGCGCTCGTCGCTGCGCGCCCCGGACCTCGTCGCCCGCTACGGCGGCGACGAGTTCGTCGTCGTCCTGCCCGACACCGCGCCCGCCGACGCCGCGGCGGCCCTCGGTCGCGCCGCCGCCGCGGTGGCCGCGATGCCCTCGGGCGCCGCCGCCGGCGCGCCGGTGACGCTGTCCGTCGGCGTCGTCGGGGCCCTGCCCGGGGAGGCCGCCGAGGAGGTCCTGGCCCGCGCCGACGCGGTGATGTACGCGGTCAAGCGGGCGGGCGGCGACGCCGTGCGCGGGACCGACGGCCCGGCTCCCCTCGCACGCCCCGCCGGGGCGGCGCGGACGCGGTCGTAGGATCGCACTCGACGAGCCCCGGACCGGGGGCCGGCCCGCGCCTGCAGTGGGAGTCAGCAACCGATGACGCCGAGTCCGACCGCCGTCGTCGTCCTCGCGGCCGGTGAGGGCACCCGCATGCAGTCGGCCACCCCCAAGGTCCTGCACGCGGTGGGCGGGCGCAGCCTGCTCGGGCACGCCGTGCACGCCGCCGCGGGGACGTCGCCGGAGCACCTCGTGGTGGTCGTCGGCCACGAGCGCGAGCAGGTCGGCACCCACACCATCGGCCTCGCCGCCGAGCTCGGCCGCGAGGTCACCACCGCGGTGCAGGACCGCCGCCGCGGCACCGGGCACGCGGTGTCCTGCGGCATCGCCCGCCTGCCCGCCGACCTCGACGGCACCGTGCTCGTGTCCTACGGCGACGTACCGCTGCTCGACGCCGCGACGCTGCGCGCGCTGCAGGCCGAGCACGCCAGCGGCGACTACGCCGTGACGGTGCTGACCGCCGAGCTGGACGACCCGCGCGGGTACGGCCGCATCGTCCGCGACGACGCCAACCAGGTCACCGCGATCGTCGAGCACCGCGACGCGACGCTGGAGCAGCTCGCGATCAACGAGGTCAACTCCGGGGTCTACGCCTTCGACCTGGCCTTCCTCCGCGAGGCGCTGGGCCGGCTGACCACCCACAACGCGCAGGGCGAGCTCTACCTCACCGACGTCGTGGCGATGGCCGCCCAGGAGGAGCGGGGGGTCGGGGCCGTCGAGACCGCCGACCCCTGGCTCGTCGCCGGCGTCAACGACCGCGTGCAGATGGCCGCGCTGGGCGCCGAGCTCAACCGCCGGCTGCTGGAGCGCTGGATGCGCGCCGGGGTCACGGTGGTCGACCCGCGCAGCACGTGGATCGACGTCGGCGTGCGCCTCGAGCGCGACGTCACGCTGCACCCGGGCACCCAGCTGCACGGGCGCACGACGATCGCCGAGGGCGCCACGATCGGGCCGGACACCACGCTGACCGACGTCGCCGTCGGCGCGCGCGCCGCGGTGGTGCGCACGCACGGGTCGTCGTCGCGCGTCGGCCCGGAGACCTCGGTCGGCCCGTTCGCCTACCTCCGGCCCGGCGTCGAGCTCGACGCGCGCGGCAAGATCGGCACGTTCGTCGAGGTCAAGAACAGCCACATCGGCGAGGGCAGCAAGGTCCCGCACCTCACCTACGTCGGCGACGCCACCATCGGCGAGGGCAGCAACATCGGCGCCTCCTCGGTGTTCGTCAACTACGACGGCGTCACCAAGCACCGGACCGTGGTGGGCTCGCACGTCCGCACCGGTTCGGACAACACGTTCGTCGCCCCCGTCTCCGTCGGGGACGGGGCCTACACCGGCGCGGGCACCGTCGTGCGCGAGGACGTGCCCCCCGGCGCGCTCGCCGTGTCGTCGGGGCCGCAGCGCAACGTCGAGGGCTGGGTCGCGCGCAAGCGGCCGGGCACGGCCGCCGCGACGGCCGCGGAGCAGGCCGCGGCCACCCGGTCCGCCGGTGGCGACACCAACGAGCAGGAGGAGCCGTGACCGTGAGCATGTCGTCGACGCCCAAGAAGAGCCTCATGCTCTTCTCCGGCCGGGCACACCCGGAGCTGGCGGAGGAGATCGCCAAGGAGCTCGACGTCACGATCACCCCGCAGGCGGCGTACGACTTCGCCAACGGCGAGATCTTCGTGCGCTTCGAGGAGTCGGTGCGCGGCTGCGACGCCTTCGTCATCCAGAGCCACACCGCGCCGATCAACCAGTGGATCATGGAGCAGCTCATCATGATCGACGCCCTGAAGCGGGCGTCGGCCAAGCGGATCACCGCGGTGGTGCCGTTCTACGGGTACGCCCGCCAGGACAAGAAGCACCGCGGCCGCGAGCCCATCTCCGCCCGCCTCGTCGCGGACATGCTCAAGACCGCGGGCGCGCACCGGATCATGACGATCGACCTGCACACCGACCAGATCCAGGGCTTCTTCGACGGTCCCGTCGACCACCTGCTGGCCAACAAGGTCCTCGCCGAGCACCTGCGCGACACCTACGCCGACCACGACCTCGCCGTCGTCGCCCCCGACTCCGGTCGCGTGCGCGTCGCCGAGAAGTGGGCGGACATGCTGGGCGGCGTCCCGCTGGCCTTCATCCACAAGAGCCGCGACAAGACCCGGCCCAACGAGGTCGTCGCCAACCGCGTGGTCGGCGAGGTCTCCGGGCGCACCTGCATCCTCGTCGACGACATGATCGACACCGGCGGCACGATCGCCAAGGCCACCGAGGCGCTGCTCGCCGACGGGGCCAAGGACGTCATCATCTCCGCCACCCACGGCGTGCTCTCGGGCCCGGCGGTCGAGCGCCTGTCGACGTGCGGGGCCCGCGAGGTGATCGTCACCAACACCCTGCCGATCCCCGACAGCAAGCGCTTCCCGTCGCTGACGGTGCTCTCGATCGCGCCGGTCATCGCCCGCGCGGTGCGCGAGGTCTTCGAGGACGGCTCGGTGACGAACCTGTTCGACGGCAACGCCTAGCGTCGTGGGCCTCTGGGGCGAGCACGTCGTCCCGCGCGTCACGGACCTCGCGCTCGGCAGCCCGGACGTCCGGGCGCTGCGGGTGCGGGCCGTGGCGCAGGCCCGCGGTGAGGTCGTGGAGCTGGGCTCGGGCAGCGGGCCGACGCTGCCGCTCTACCCCGACGCCGTGACCTCGGTGCGGGCGGTCGAGCCGTCGGCGGTGGCGCGCCGGCTGGCGGCCCGCCGGGTGGCCGCGGCCCGCGTGCCCGTCGAGCACGTCGGCCTCGACGGCGCCGACCTGCCCCTGCCCGACGCCTCCGCCGACACCGTGGTCAGCACGTTCACCCTGTGCACCATCCCCGACGTCGAGCGCGCGCTGCGCGAGGTCCGGCGCGTCCTGCGCCCCGACGGGCGGTTCCTGTTCCTCGAGCACGGGCTCTCCCCCGACCCGCGCACCGCCCGCTGGCAGCACCGCCTCGACGGCCTCCAGCAGCGCCTGTGCGCGGGGTGCCACCTCACGCGCCCGATCGACGCGCTGGTCCGCGACGCCGGGCTGGTGATCACCGACCTGTCCCACGACCGGCTCCGGGGCCCGGGGCCGATGTCGTACCTCTACCTCGGGGTCGCGACGCCCTGAACGGTCTCGGCGAGGCGCGGCACGCGGGCAGCGAAGGTCACCCCGACTGCGTCCCTCGCAGCACGGACCCCGCCCGGGCGGGGGACTTCGGTGGCAGGAACCGCGCTGAGCGCGGGTTTCGCCACCGAAGTCTGTCGGGGGCGGTCGGGTGCGCGGAGATCCCGATCTGCGGGAGCGCGCGTTTCGCTGAGCGGAGCGTCCGCTCCACAGACACGGATCTCCGCGCTCGCCCGCCGCAGCGAAGGTCACCCCGACTGCGTGACACGCAGCGGAGGCGTCCCTCGCGACACGAACCCCACCCGGGCGGCGCACTTCGGTGGCGGGAACCGCGCTGAGCGCGGGATTCGTCACCGAAGTCCCCGGGGGGGCGTGCGGAGATCTCGATCTGCGGAGCGCGCGTTCCGCTGAGCGGAGCGTCCGCTCCACGGACACGGATCTCCGCGCTGCCCCGCCGCAGCGAAGGTCACCCCGCCTGCGTCCCACGCAGCGGAGGCGTCCCTCGCGGCACGAACCCCGCCCGCCGAGCACCACCACGCGCCCCGGTATCGTCGGACCTGCACTTCGGCGAGGGCCCGGTCCGAGCACCGGCCGTGATCGACGCAGTGCGGCCTCCCGGCGTCCCGGGCGGGGCCGCGCGCGGCGCGCCGACCCGCAGACGACCGCAGGAGAGACACACCATGGCCGACGAGGTCCGCATCGCGGTGGAGACCCGCACCGAGTTCGGCAAGGGCGCGGCCCGCCGCACCCGTCGTGCCGGCAAGGTCCCCGCGGTGCTCTACGGGCACGGCACCGACCCCGTGCACCTGTCGTTCGACACCGTCGAGCTCGCCGCCGCGCTGCGCGAGAACGGCCGCAACGCGGTCCTCACGCTCACCGGCCTCGAGGGCCAGCCGCAGCTCGCGCTGACCAAGAGCATCGTGCGCGACCCCATCAAGGGCTTCTTCGAGCACATCGACCTCGTCCTCGTCCGCCGTGGCGAGAAGGTCCAGGTCGACGTCCCGATCGTCATCATCGGTGACCCCGCGTCCGGCACCCTGGTGTTCCAGAACGAGGACCGGCTGACGATCGAGGCCGACGCGATGGACATCCCCGAGGAGATCTCGGTCGTCATCGAGGACGCCGAGATGAACACCCAGTTCCTCGCGAAGGACATCCGCCTGCCCGACGGCTCGACGCTCGTCACCGACCCCGACGTCCTCGTCGTCAACGTCACCGAGGCGCCCAGCCAGGACGCCATGGAGGACGAGATCGACACCGAGGGTGCCGGCGTCGAGGAGGACACCCCCGAGGACGAGGCCGCCGAGACCGGCGAGCCGTCCGAGGCCGCGTCCGGCGACCAGCCCGCCGGCGACGCCGAGTCGTCCTCCGACGAGAGCTGATCGCACACCCGTGAGCCCCGACGGTGCCCGGCCCGACGGCCCCCTGCTGGTCGTCGGGCTGGGCAACCCCGGCCCCGACTACGACGGCACCCGGCACAACGTCGGGTTCGTCGTCGCGGACGTCCTCGCCGGACGCGTCGGTGCCCGGTTCTCGCCGCACAAGCGCTCCGGGGCCGACGTCGCCGAGGGCCGGCTCGCCGGCCGCCGTGCCGTGCTGGCCAAGCCCCGCGGCTACATGAACCTCTCGGGCGGACCCGTCGCCGGCGCCGCCCGCTTCTTCTCGGTCGCGCCGGCCGACGTGGTGGTCGTGCACGACGACCTGGACCTCGAGTTCGGCGTCGTGCGCCTCAAGCGCGGTGGCGGCGAGGGCGGGCACAACGGGCTGCGCTCGATCTCGAAGTCACTGGGCACCAAGGACTACCTGCGCGTGCGCTTCGGCATCGGCCGTCCGCCGGGCCGCCAGGACCCCGCCGACTACGTGCTCAAGCGCTGGTCGGCCGCCGAGCGCAAGGAGCTCGACGTGTCCGTCGAGCTGGCCGCCGACGCCGTCGAGGCGCTGGCCGCCGAGGGCCTGGAGCCGGCGCAGAACCGCTTCCACTAGCCCCGCAGGTACGCCAGCACCGCCAGGACGCGGCGGTTGTCGTCCGGCCCGGCCACGAGCCCGAGCTTGGTGAACGCCGAGCGGGCGTAGGCCTCCACCGTCTTCTCCGACAGGTGCAGCCGCTCGCCGACCCCGTGGTTCGACCGTCCCTGCGCCATCTCCGCGAGCACGTCCCGCTCGCGGTCGGACAGCGCGTCCAGGGGGTTGCGCACGCGCCGGCGCCCGACGAGCTGGGCCACCACGGCCGGGTCGACCACGACGCCGCCGGCGACGACGCGGCGCAGCGCGTCGGTGAGCTCGTCGACGTCGCCGACGCGCTCCTTGAGCAGGTAGCCCGTCCCGCCGCTGTCCGCGTCGATGATCGACAGCGCGAAGTGCGGCTCCAGGTGCGCCGAGAGCACGAGCACGCCGACGTCGGGGTGCCGCTGCGCGAGGGTCCGCGCGGCGTCGAGGCCCTCGGTGGTGTGGGTCGGCGGCATCCGGATGTCGACGAGGACGGCGTCGGGGCGGTGGGCCGCGACGGCCCCGAGCAGCGCCGGCGCGTCGCCGACCTCGGCGACCACCTCGATCCCCGCGTCGCCGAGCAACCGGGCGACGCCGACGCGGAACAGCGCCGCGTCGTCGGCGACGATCACCCGCACGGCAGGGTCGCCGTCACGCGCGTGCCGCCGCGGGCGGGGCTGCTGACCAGCAGGTGGCCGCCCAGCGCGGCGACCCGGTCGGCGAGCCCCCGCAACCCCGAGCCCTCCGCGTCCGCCCCGCCGACGCCGTCGTCGGCCACCTCCACCCGCAGCTCCCCGCCGTCGGGGACGACGCGGACAGCGACGTGCGACGCCGACGCGTGCTTGGCCGCGTTGGTGAGGGCCTCGGACACCACGAAGTAGCAGGTCTGCTCCACCGGCTCCGAGCGTCGCTGGGTCGGCACGTCCTCGAGCACGACGGGCACCGGCGCGCGCTCGGCCAGCGAGGCCAGCGCCGGACCGAGCCCCGCGTCCGTGAGCAGCGCCGGGTAGATGCCGCGGGCGAGCTCGCGCAGCTCGGCGAGCGCGGCGGTGAGCTCCTCGCCGGCCTCCACGAGCAGCGCGTCGAGCTCCGCCGGCGGCGACGCGAGGCGGGCGCGGGCCAGGCGCAGCGCCAGCCCGACGGCCACGAGGCGCTGCTGCGCGCCGTCGTGGAGGTCCCGCTCGACCCGGCGACGGGCGGCGTCGGCGGCCTCGACGAGCCGCGTCCGCGACGCCCGCACCTCCTCCAGCTGCTCGCGGACCGCGGCGTGCAGGCGCTCGTTCTCCACCGCCAGCCCGGCGCCGGCGGCGACGGCCGCGACGAGGTCGGGCTCGCCGGCGAGGACCGGGTCGTGGCGCAGGACGGCGACCACCTCGCCGTCCCGCTCGAGGTGGGTGACCGCGCGGTCGTCGCGGGGCGCGACGTCGGCGGGGCGCCCGGCCGCGTCGAGAAAGGTGTCGGTGCCCGGGACGCGGTAGGCGATGTCCGCGGTCGGGTCGTGCAGCGTGCGCGCCACGACCGAGCGCAGGCGCGCGGGCACCGCCGGGCCGTCGCCGAGCTCGACGACCAGCCGCCCGACCCCGGAGCGGTCGAGGCGGCTGCGCAGCAGCCCGAGCAGCAGCGCGACCGGCCAGACGACGAGGACGACCTGCGCGGACCAGGCGAGGACGACCCCCACGGACGGGGGCAGGAGCAGCAGGATCGCGGTGCGCTCGACGAGCAGGGTGGCGACGACGACGGTGCCGCCGACCAGGCCCGAAGTGAGCGCGCGGCGCGCGGCGGCGCCCGCGGCGCGCCAGCGGGTCCAGATCGACACGAGCACCGACACGAACAGCGTGACGACGACGGCCTGGACGACGAGGTCGACGGGCTCCGGGGAGAACTCGCCGTTGGACGGGGTGATGAGCAGGCCGTTCGGCGGCGGCCCCTCGCCCCGGCCCCGCTGCGTCCCGAGGGCGAGGAACACGGCGTCGAGCGGCGCGGAGAGCAGGTAGCCGACGCCGACGAGCACGCGCTGGCCGGGGCCGGTGGTCCGCCCGGTCGGGAACGTCACCAGCAGGTGCACGAACAGGCTCAGGGCGACCGAGCCGAGGAGCACTCCCAGCACGAACGCCGGCGTCGTGTCCACCGCGACGAGGAACCGCGCGAGCCACGCGAACCCGAGCAGGACCATCAGCACGCCCGTGCGGTTCCCGGGCCGCCGGCGCCGCGCGGCTAGCCCGACGCCGACGAACGACCAGCCGACCGCGAGGTTGAGCACCAGCGTCGGGGCGACCACGTCGGCGGGGACCTCGTAGCCGCCCCGCACGAGCGCGCCGGCGGCCGCGGCGCCGGCCAGCACGGCCGCGAGCGCGATCGCCCAGGTCGTGACCGCCGCGCGCCGGGGGCTCACGGGTCGCCCAGCACCCGGCGCAGGGCGTCCCCGGAGAGCTCGTCCTTGGCGATGAAGCCGCGCGCGGGGCTGGCGTCCACCCGCCGGCCGTAGTCGTCGCGGGCGCGGCTCGACACGAGCACCACCGTGGGCGCTCCGTAGACACCGTCGTCACCCGCCAGGACCTCGGCCACACCGAAACCGTCGAGGTCCGGGAGCCGGATGTCCAGCAGTACGACGTCGGGCGCGAGGGTCCGCACCGCGTCGAACGCGTCCGCGGCGTCCCCGGCCTCCCCGACGACGTCGAACCCGTCGGCCACCAGCAGCCGCCGCGCGAGGGACCGGAACGACGCGTGGTCGTCGACGATGAGCACCCGGGCGGTCACGCTCCGGACGCTGGCACCGGCGGGGCCTCCCGGGCTACGGGGATGTCCCTGGTCCTCGCGAGGGCTGGCCTGCTGGTGACCGGTCCGCGACGCGCGGACGCTCCGGGAGCATGACGACGGCGACGACGGTGCTCCGCACGGCACGGCGGGGCCACGCCGGCCTGTTCTGGCTGGCCGCGGCGCTGGGCGCGCTGGCGGTGGTGGCGGCGCTGGGCGTCCTCGTGGACGACCGGGAGTTGCTCGGCGCGCCGATCTGGCTCAAGCCGCTGAAGTTCGCGCTGTCGTTCGGGCTCTACGCCCTGGCGCTCGCGTGGATGATCGGCGGGCTCGAGCGGGGCCTGCGCACCGCCCGGGCCGTCGGCTGGGTGCTCGTGGTCGGCTCCGCGGTGGAGGTCGGCGTCATCGTCGTCCAGGCCGCCCGGGGCCGGCGCAGCCACTTCAACGAGGAGACCGCGCTCGACGGATCGCTGTACTCGCTCATGGGCGCGACGGTGGCGCTGATCTGGCTCGCCACCGCCGTCGTCGCCGTCGTGCTGCTGCGGCAACGGGTGGCCGACCCCGGGATGCGCTGGGGCATCCGGCTCGGGCTGGGCGTGGGCCTGGTCGGCATGGCGCTCGGGATGCTCATGGTCGACGGCGGCGCGCACGCCGTCGGGGTGGCCGACGGCGGGCCGGGCGTGCCCTTCGTCGGCTGGAGCACGGTCGGCGGCGACCTGCGGGTCGGGCACTTCGTCGGCATCCACGCGCTGCAGGTCCTCCCGCTGCTGGCCGCCGCGCTGGCCGCCACCCGGCTCGACGCCGACGCGCGGCGCGCGCTGGTGGTGATCGCCGGGCTCGGCTACCTCGGCCTCGTCGCCCTCGGCACGTGGCAGGCCCTGCGCGGCCAGCCGGTGCTCGCCCCCGACGGCCTCACCCTCGCCGTGCTCGGCGCGCTCGTGCTCGGCGTCGGGCTCGCCGCCGCCACCGTCCTGCGCCAGCACCCCGCGACCGACCGACCGGAGGTTCTCCGATGAACGCGTCCACCACGACCACCACCACCGACTCCCGCGTCGCCCGCCTGTTCGGCCTGCAGGGCGAGCACTGGATGCGCCACGCCAACCCGTGGAGCGTCTGGACGCGCTTCCTCGCGCTGCCGCTGCTCGCCCTCGCGGCCTGGAGCCGCGTGTGGCTCGGCTGGTGGGCGGTGCTCGCCGGCGTCGCCGCGCTCGTGTTCACGGTGGTCCAGCCGCTGATCTTCCCCCCGCCCCGCTCGACGCGGAACTGGGCGTCGAAGGGGGTGCTCGGCGAGCGGATCGCCGCCGAGCGCGCCCCGGCGGACCTGCCGCCGCAGTTCGGGACCTCGCGGGTGCCGGCCGTGACGATCGCCTGGCAGGTGCTCGGGATGGCGATCCTCGTCGTCGGCCTCCTCCGGCTCGACCTGCTCCTCACCGTCGCCGGCATCGCGATCGTGCAGTGCGCCAAGGCCTGGTTCATCGACCGCGCCGTCCTGCTCTTCGAGGACATGAAGGCCCGCGACCCCGCCTACGCCGCGTGGGAGTACCCCGTGCCACCCGCCCCCTGACCCCGCCCGTCCCCGAGGAGATCCCCGTGCCCGCCGTCCGCCGCCATCCCCTCGTCACCTTCTTCGTCCTGACCTTCGTCATCGCCTGGGCGTTCGTGCCGTTCGGCTCGTTCGGGGCGTTCTCGCCGCTGATCGCGGTGCTGGTCGTGGCCCCGCTGGCCCAGGGCCGCGCCGGGCTGGCGGCGCTCGGGCGGCGCCTCGTGCGCTGGCGGGTCCGGTGGTACTGGTACGTGCTCGCCCTCGCCGTGCCGATCGGCGTGCACGTGGTCGCCGTCGTGCTGGGCAGCCCGATCGCCGCGTCCGCCACCGTCGGCGCCGTGCTGCTGTCGTTCGCGGTCCGCCTGGTCGACCCGACCGACGGCGCCCTCGGCGAGGAGCCGGGGTGGCGGGGCTTCGCCCTGCCCGGGCTGCAGACGCGCCTCTCGCCGCTGGCCGCCACGGCGGTCCTCGCCGTCGTGATCACGGTGTGGCACCTCCCGCTGGCGTTCCTCGAGGCGGGGGATCCGTGGTCGAACCTGTCGATCATCGTCGTGGGCACCGTCGCGGTGACCTTCTGGTACTCGTGGCTGTTCGACCACACCGGCGGCAGCGTCCTGCTCGTGGTGATCGCCCACGCGGCCGAGGGCGCCGTGCAGCACGAGGGCCTGCTCTACATGGTGGTCTGGCTGGCCCTGGCGGTCGTCCTCGTCGTCGTCGACCTGCGGTGGTGGCTCCGGCCCGCTCCGGTGGCGGCGACGACGGTCAGTCGACCGCCTGCTCCAGCCACGCCTCCTCCAGCTCCTCGCGCTCGCTGACCAGCGCGCGCAGGTCGGCGTCGAGGGCCATGAGGCGCTCGGGCTCGGTGGCCGCGGCGGCGAGCTTCTCGTGCAGCTTCGTCTCCTGCGTCGCGATCTTCTCCAGCCGCCGCTCGATGCGCGCCACCTCCTTGCGCGCGGCGCGGCGCTCGCCCTCGGCGCGCGCGTCCCCGGTCGGGGGCGCCGACGAGGAGGACACCGACGGCGCGGCCGGCTGGCCGGCGCGGCGCCGGAGGTACTCCTCGATGCCGCCGGGCAGGTCGGTGATGCGGCCGTCGCCGAAGAGCCCCACCACGCGGTCGCACACGCGCTCGGTGAGGTAGCGGTCGTGGCTGACGACGACGAGCGTGCCCGGCCAGCCGTCGAGGAGGTCCTCGAGCTGCTGGAGGGTGTCGACGTCGAGGTCGTTGGTGGGCTCGTCGAACATCAGCACGTTGGGCTCGCTCATGAGCAGGCGCACGAGCTGGAGGCGCCGCCGCTCGCCGCCGGAGAGGTCGGCGACCGGCGTCCACTGGCGGGCGGCGGGGAAGCCGAACCGCTCGGCCAGCTGCGACGCGGTCTGCTCGTACTTGCCGATCGTCACCCGCTCGGCGATGTCCTCGACGGCCTGCAGCACGCGGCGGTGCAGCGGGAGGTCGGAGAGGTCCTGGGACAGGTGGGCCAGGCGGACGGTGGTGCCCTGGACGCGCTTGCCGCCGTCGAGCTCGCGCTCGCCGGCCAGCGCCCGCAGCAGCGTCGTCTTGCCCGAGCCGTTCATCCCGATGATGCCGACGCGGTCGCCGGGGCCGATCCGCCAGGTCTGACGGTCGACCAGCGTGCGGTGGCCGACGGCGAGGGTCGCGTCCTCCAGCTCGAGCACGGTGCGCCCGAGCCGGTGCTTGGCCATGGTCACGAGCTCGACGGAGTCGCGGGGCACGGGGACGTCGGCGATGAGCGCCTCGGCGGCCTCGACGCGGTAGCGCGGCTTGGACGTGCGCGCCTGGGGCCCGCGACGCAGCCAGGCCAGCTCCTTGCGGGCGAGGTTGCGGCGGCGCTGCTCGGCGGCGTCGGCCAGGCGCGCCCGCTCCGCCCGCGCGTAGATCCAGTCGCCGTAGCCGCCCTCGTACTGCTCGACGTGGGCGTCGACGACCTCCCAGGTGCGCGACGCCACCGTGTCGAGGAACCAGCGATCGTGCGTGACGACGACGAGCGCGGTGCGCCGGGCCAGCAGGTGCTCGGCGAGCCAGCCGACGCCCTCGACGTCGAGGTGGTTGGTGGGCTCGTCGAGCACGAGCAGGTCGAGCTCCTGCACCAGCGCCGCGGCCAGGGCGATCCGCTGGCGCTCCCCGCCCGAGAGCCCCTCGATCGAGGTGTCGAGGCCGCGGTCGCCGCCGGGGCGCAGGCCCTCGATCACCGCGCGGCTGCGGCTGTCGGCGGCCCACTCGTGGTCGGGGACGGGCCCGCCGAGCACGGCCTCGCGCACCGACGCCCCGGTCGGGCGCGACTGCTGGGTCACCGTCGCCATGCGCAGCCCGCGCACCGGGCTGACGCGCCCCGAGTCGGGCGTCGTGAGGCCGGCGAGGATCGAGATCAGCGTCGACTTCCCGCCGCCGTTGCGGCCGACGACGCCGATGCGGTCGCCGGTGTCGACGCCGAGGGACACGCCGTCGAGCACGGGCTTCGGGCCGCCGAAGGCGATCGAGACCGACTCGAGGTTGACCAGGTTGGGCACGGTTCTTCAGTCTCCGGGAGGAGCGAACGGGGAGTTCACTCGCATGGGAGCAGCGAACGGGGAGTTCGTTGCGTAGGCGGGCGGGGTCAGGCGTAGGCGCCGGGGCCGGGGTCGCGGGGCCGGGGCCGGGGCGGGCCGGTGGACCCGCCCTCGCCGTCGACCACGCGCGCGCCGGGCACCGGGCCGTGGGCGACGCGCACCGTGCGGCACACGCCGACGCCGGCGAGCTCGGCGGCCACACGCACGGCGGCGTCCTGGCCGTCGCAGAGGAACACGCAGGTCGGCCCGGAGCCCGAGACGACGCCGGCCAGGGCCCCGGCGTCGACCCCGGCGCGCAGGGTGCGCCGCAGGCCCGGGTCGAGGCTCACCGCGGCCGCCTGCAGGTCGTTGCCCAGCAGCAGTGCCAGCGAGCGCGCCTCGCCGGACGCCAGCGCCTCGAGCACCGGCTCGACGTCGCCGACCCGTCGAGGCGCCTCGGGGCGGGCGCGCAGGCGGTCGAGCTCGCCGAACACCGTCGGCGTCGACAGCCCGTGGTCGGCGACGGCGACCACCCAGTGGAACGTGTGCCGCGAGAGCACGGGCACGAGCCGCTCGCCGCGCCCGGTGCCCAGCGCCGTGCCGCCGTGCAGCGCGAAGGCCACGTCGGAGCCGACCTCGGCGGCGACGCCCATCAGCGCCTCGCGACCCAGGTCGAGGCGCCACAGGCTGGCCGTGGCCAGCAGGGCGCCCGCGGCGTCGGCGCTGCCGCCCGCCATGCCGCCGGCCACCGGGATCGCCTTGCGCAGGCGGATGCGGACGTCGGGGCTGCGGTCGGCGCGGCGGGCGAGGGCCTCGACGGCCCGCCAGGCGAGGTTGGTGGTGTCGGTGGGCACGTCGTCGGCGCCGGTGACGCCGTCGGCGGCGGACACGGTGACGCCGGGCTCGATGGCGCCGGGGACCGCGGCGGTCACGCTGACCTCGTCGGTGATGCTCAGGGCCTGGAAGACCGTGACGAGGTCGTGGTAGCCGTCGGGGCGCAGGTCACCCACGGCCAGATGCAGGTTGATCTTGGCCGGGACGCGGACGGTGACCGGCGGTCCGACGGCGGAGAGCACCTGTCCAGGGTACGGACCGCGGCCGGGCGGCCTCGCCGTCACGCCGTCTTCACGCCGTCGCCGGGTGACGCCCGGCGCGGGCGATCGCGGTGAAGGCGGCGACGTCGAGCTCCTCGCCCCGCGCCCCGGGGTCGACGCCGGCCGCCCGCAGCGCCGTCTCGGCCGCCGGCGCCGAGCCCGCCCACCCCGCGAGCGCGGCCCGCAGCGATTTCCGACGCTGGGCGAAGGCGGCGTCGACGACGGCGAAGACGTCGCGGCGCGGGACGTCGGACTCCACCGGGTCGGGGTGCCGGGAGAACGCCACGAGCCCGGAGTCGACGCCGGGCACGGGCCAGAACACCGCCCGCGGGACCGACCCGGCGCGCCGGGCCTCGCCGTACCAGGCGAGCTTGGCCGACGGCGCCCCGTACGCCCGCTCCCCCGGCCGCGCTGCGAGCCGCTCGGCGACCTCGGCCTGCACCATCACCAGGCCCCGGCGCAGCGAGGGCAGCACGGCGAGCAGGTGCAGCACCACGGGCACGGCGACGTTGTAGGGCAGGTTCGCGACCAGCGCGGTGGGCTCGACCGGCAGGTCCGCGGGCGCCAGGCGCAGCGCGTCGGCGGTGACGACGCGCAGGTCGGCGTCCGGAGCGCGCATGGCGACGGTGGCCGGCAGGCGCCCGGCGAGCAACGGGTCGATCTCGACGGCGACGACGGTGGCCGCCGCCTCGAGCAGCGGCAGGGTCAGCGAACCGAGGCCCGGCCCGACCTCGAGCACCACGTCGTCGGGACCCACGCCGGCGAGGCGGACGATCCGGCGCACGGTGTTGGCGTCGTGGACGAAGTTCTGCCCGAGCCGCTTGGTCGGGCGCAGGTCGAGCTCGGCGGCCAGCGCCCGGACGTCCGACGCCCCGAGCAGACGGACGGGGTCGGGCTCGCTCACCCCGTCAGTGTCGTCTACTCGGTCGTCTACTTGCGGCCGCAGACCGGCCAGGCGCCGTAGCCACCGCGGTCGGCGCGGACGCGCTCGGCGACGGCGATCTGCTCCTCGCGCGTGGCCTGGTGCGGCAGCGAGGCGTACTGCCCGCCGCCGTAGGCGCGCCAGGTGCTGCGGTCGAACTGCAGGCCGCCGTAGTAGCCGTTGCCCGAGTTGATCGACCAGTTGCCGGTCGCCTCGCACTGGGCGATGCGGTCCCACTTGCCGCGGCCGACCGAGGGCGCCGTGTTCTTGGGCTTGGTGCCGCGGTGGACGACGCCGCCGACGGGCTGGCGGGTCACCTGCGACTCGCCGACCTGGGTGCGGCCGGTCTCCGAGCCGTTGGTCGCGTTGACCGACCAGGTGACGACCTCCTCGCCCGCCGTGCCGGCCTGCTCGACGCGGGTCTGGCCCTGCTCGAGGTCCGGGTCGTCGACCGTGCGCATCGGCGGCGCGATCGGGCGGGTCTCGGTGACCTGGGTGACCGTGTTGCGGGTGACGGTGATCGTCGACCCGCCGGTCAGCGTGTCGCCGCCGGCGATCGTGTCGGTCGGGCTGAGCGCCAGGCCGTTCTGCGCGAGCAGCTCCTGCGCGTTCAGGGCCGTGGTCGTGACCTGGCGCGGGGCGCCGCCGCCGTCGACGAGCGTGACCGTCTTGGGCACGCGGACGTCGAGGTTCATCCCGTTGACCGGGATCGCGGCACCCATCGGCGCCGAGGTGACGACCTGGTCGGTCGGCAGGCCGAGCTGGGCGAGCGCGTCGGCGACCGTGCGGGCCGTCGTCGTGATCGTCTGCGGGCGCCCGTCGACCATGAGGGCGACGTCGCGCGAGCGGTTGATGACGAGGTGGTCCCCGTCGGCGACCGAGGCGTTCGGGCCCGGGGCGAGCTGGTCGGCCGGGCCGAGCTCGATGTCGCCGCTCTCGAGCGCGCCGGCGACATCGCCGGAGAAGGTGTGCACGACCTGGTCGACGCCGTCGACCGTGACCGTGACCTCCTTGTCGAGCGCCACCGCCGTGCTGCCGCCGGCCGCGACGGCCAGCAGGGCCACCGCGACGCCGCCCTTGACGGCGTTCGAGCGGCGGCGGGTGTCGGTGGTGAGGCGCTCGGGGTCGTCGAGCTCGGTGAGCCCGGCCGGCGCGGCGGCGCGGAGGTCGTCCTCGCCCTGCTCGTCGGCGAACGCCTCGAGGTCGTTCCACTCGTCGAGGTCGGGCAGCGCGATGGCGCCGGAGGCACCGTCGGCGCGCGCGATCGGCAGCGGGCCGGTGATGTCGTCGAACCAGGCCGGCACCTCGGTCGCGGACGTGCCGTAGGCGGTGCCGTAGCCCCGGTCCGTCCCGAACTCGTGGGCGGCGTCGTAGCCGTAGTCCGACTCGTACGACTGCTCACCGGTGTAGGCGGTGCCGTACCAGTCGTCGCCGGGCGTGCCCTCGACCAGCGGGAAGCCCGCGGTGTCGGAGTCGCCGGTGTCGGCGTGACCGGCGCGGCCGCGGGCGGTGGCGGTGTCGGCGCTCATCGTGCGTCCGCCGCGACGAGCAGGCCGACGAGCGGGGAGCACGAGGAGGACATCGATGCGAGCAGGGAGCGCACAGGCACAGGGGAGTCCACATCGTTCGTACCTCCGGGCAGGAGCAGCGCCCTGGGGAGTCGGTCAGGACCTCGGTGAGGTCCTGGCGTCCTCCCTGTGGTGGGGACCTGGGGAAGTCCTCATCACGCGGGCCTCGGGGGTGGCTCCATCCCGGCGAGTCACAGCACGGTAACGAGTTGGGTGTCGCCACCATCAAGCCGACACGACCGTGTTGCGCCGAACGGCGTCCCGGCGACGACGAGCGTGGTCACTGCGTGCTCCCTCGTTCCACGGAGCGTGAAGGTTGAGGCTGTTCGGCCAGCCGGAAGGCCCACTGGGCGTTCTGGGTGCTCGCCGCGGCCAACCGCTCCGCGGGCTCGTCACGCAGCTCCGCCAGGTCTCGCACCGTGTGGGGGACGCAGTAGGGCTCGTTCGGCCGACCGCGGTACGGGTGCGGGGTCAGGAACGGCGCGTCGGTCTCGACGAGGACGAGCTCGGCGGGCATCCACCGTGCCGCTCGCCGCAGCTCGGCGGCGTTGGCGTTGCGGAAGGTCGCCGTGCCCGAGAGCGACGCGTACCAGCCCTCGTCGGCGCAGCGCCGGGCCAGCTCGAGGCCCCCGGAGAAGCAGTGGAAGACGGTCACCGGCGGGGCGCCCTCGGCGTCCAGGACGTCGAGGATCGCGTCGTGGGCGTCGCGGTCGTGGATGACCAGCGGCAGCCCGGTGCGCTTGGCGAGGTCGATGTGCCACGCGAACGCCTCGCGCTGCACGTCCAGCGGCGCGCAGTCCTCGCGTCGGGTCGTCCAGTAGTCGTCCATCCCCGACTCGCCCACCGCGACCACGCGCGGCTGCGCCGTCAGGGCCTCGAGGGTCGCCCGCGCGTCGTCGGTGAGGTCCCGCGAGCGCGTGGGGTGCAGCCCGACCGCGGCGAACACCCGCGGGTCGGTGTCCGCGGCCCACGCCGCCCACTGCGCCGAGGCGAGGTCGTCGGCGGTCGTGACCATCGCCGTGACGCCCGCGGACGTCGCCCGGTCCAGGACCTGCGCCAGGACCTCGGGCTCCCGGGCGCCGCAGGCGTCGAGGTGGGTGTGTGCGTCCACCACCCCGTCCCCGATGGGCTCGGGGACGGGCGGCGGGACGCGGTCCTCACTCACCGATGGGCGCCCACGAGGGCCCGGTCTCGCCCAGCGACGGGTCGAGCTTGGCGAAGAGCGGGGTCGGGCGCGCCAGCGGCCGGCCGACCGGGATCGGGGTCGACTCCCACCGCGCCTGCTCGTGGGCGTAGTCGCCGGTGAGCACCGAGTGGCTGGTGCCGAGCTCGCCCGAGACGCCCGCGTCCTCGCGGTGGGGCTGCTCGGCCCACACCCCGGTGCCGCCGAGGGCCTCGTGCACCTTCTGCGCGGCGTGCGGCAGGAACGGCGTGAGCAGGGTGTTCGCGTCCTGCACCACCTGCAGGGCGGTGTGCAGGATCGTGTCGCGGCGCGCCGGGTCGTCCTTGCGCTTCCACGGCTCCTGGTGCGACAGGTAGGCGTTGGCCTCGCCCACGATCCGCATGCCCTCGGAGATCGCCTGCTTGAACCGGGAGCGGGCGAGGTGCGCGCCGACGGTGTCGAACGCCGCCCGCGACTGCGCCAGCAGCGCCTCGTCGGCCGGGTCCGGGCTCGTCGGCTCCGGCACCGCGCCGACGTTCTTGAACGCCAGCGACACCGAGCGGTTGACGAGGTTGCCCCACTCGTTGGCCAGCTCGAAGTTGGTGCGCCGGACGAACTCGTCCCAGGTGAAGTCGCTGTCCTGGTTCTCCGGGCCCGCCACGGCGATGAAGTAGCGCAGCGCGTCGGGGCCGAACTCGCGCAGGAAGTCGCCGACGTAGATGACGGTGCCTCGGCTGGTGGAGAACTTCGAGCCGCTCATCGTCAGGAACTCGGAGCTGACGACCTCGGTGGGCAGGTTCAGCCGGCCGAACGACCCGACCTCGCCGCCGCGGTCGCCCTCGCCGTTGTGCCCGAGCAGGATCGCGGGCCACATCACCGAGTGGAAGGTGATGTTGTCCTTGCCCATGAAGTAGAAGGACTGCGCGTCCGGGTCGCACCACCACTGCTTCCAGGCGTCCGGGTCGCCGGTGCGCTGGGCCCACTCGATCGACGCCGACAGGTAGCCGATCACCGCGTCGAACCAGACGTAGAACCGCTTCATGGGCTGGTCGTGCCAGCCGTCGAGCGGGATGCGCACGCCCCAGTCGAGGTCGCGGCTGATCGCCCGGGGCTTGAGGTCGTCGGCGAGGCGCTTGCTGAAGTTCAGGACGTTGGGCCGCCAGTGCGTCCGGGTGTCGAGCCACGACCCGAGCGACGTCGAGAACGCCGGCAGGTCGAACAGCAGGTGCTCGGTCTCGACGAACTGCGGGGTCTCGCCGTTGATCCGGCTCTTCGGGTTGATCAGGTCGGCCGGGTCGAGCTGGTTGCCGCAGTTGTCGCACTGGTCGCCGCGGGCGCTCGGGTAGCCGCAGATCGGGCAGGTGCCCTCGATGTAGCGGTCGGGCAGCGTGCGGCCGGTGGACGGGCTGATCGCGCCGAGCGTCTTCTCGGTGCGCACGTAGCCGTTGTTCCACAGCGCCGTGAACAGGTCCTGCGTGACGCGGTGGTGGTTGTCGGTGCTCGTGCGCGTGAACAGGTCGTAGGACAGGCCGAGCCCGACCAGGTCGTCCTGGATCACCCGCGAGTACTTGTCGACGAGCTCGCGCGGCGTCGTGCCCTCGGCGTCGGCCTGCACCTGGATCGGCGTGCCGTGCTCGTCGGTGCCCGAGACCATGAGCACCCGGTTGCCGACCATGCGCTGGTAGCGCGAGAAGACGTCGGAGGGCACACCGAAGCCGGACACGTGGCCGATGTGCCGGGGGCCGTTGGCGTAGGGCCACGCCACGGCGGTCAGCACGGGAACGCTCATGACACCAGTCTGTCCTACAGGCCGACGAGGGGAGCCAGGGTGGGATCCGCGCTGCTGGTGATGGACTTCCAGGCGGCGTTCCTGGACCTGTTCGACGACCCCGCGGGGGTGGTCGACCGCGCGGCGGGGGTGCTCGCGGCGACGCGGGACGCGGGCCGGCCCGTGGTGCACCTGCGGGTGGCGTTCCCGCCCGTTGGGCCACCCGTCCCGGCCGCCAACCGCATGTTCGGGCAGCAGTTCCGCGGGCGGATGATCGAGGGCTCCCCCGACGTCGCGGTGCCCGACGACCTGGCGCCGCGCCCGGGCGAGCCCGTGGTCACGCGCCGGCGCACCGGGCCGTTCGCCGGGTCCGACCTGGCACCCGTGCTGCGCGGCCTGGGCATCGACGCGCTGGTGCTGACGGGAGTGTCGACCGGCGGTGTCGTCGCCTCGACGGTGTGCGCCGCGGCCGACGAGGACCTCGCACTGACCGTGCTGTCCGACGCGGTCGACGATCCTGACCCCGACCTGCACGCCGCCCTGGTGGGCGGGCTCTTCCCCCAGCACGCCCGCGTGGTGACGAGCGCGGAGCACCTCGCGCAGGGCCGGGCGCGCTAGATTCCCCGGGACCGCGCGAGAGAACGAGGAGGTGCACCCGTGGACGCAGCGACAGGGGCGCTCCCCTCCGGGGTCAGCGGGCGATAGATCGTCCGGGAGCGCCGTCCCAGGCACTCCCGAGAGGCACGACCATGCGCTTCACCTCCGACCGACGCCTCGACGACGGCGTCCGCGAACGCGACTTCACCCTCGACGGAGTCCCCGGCGTCCTGTGGACGTCCGGGTCCGCGCCGGCACCGCTGATCCTGCTGGGCCACCCCGGCGGGCTGGGCGCGATGTACCCCCGGCTGGTGGGCCGGGCCCGGGGCGCCCTCGCGGCGGGCTTCGCCGCGGCCACCCTCGAGCTCCCCGGGTGCGGCGACCGGCCCCGCTCCGCCGCCGCCGACGAGGCCCGCGCCGACCTGCGGCGGGCGGTGGCGGCCGGCGAGCCGGTCGACGACGCCGTCGACCGCCTCGTCCTCCCGCTCGTCGAGGAGGCGGTGCCGGAATGGCGGGCCCTCCTGGACGCCCTCCTCCCGCTGCCCGAGGTCCGCGGCCCGGCCGGCTACGCGGGCGGCGTCATCGCCATCGGCCTGCGGCTGGCGCTGGTCGAGCCGCGGATCGCGGCGGCCGTCCTGTTCGCCGGATCCTTCGTGCCCCGCGCCATGGTCGAGGAGGCCCGGCGGGTCACCGTCCCGCTGCACGTGCTGCTGCAGTGGGACGACGAGGGGAACGACCGGCAGCGCTCCCTCGATCTCTTCGACGCCTTCGGCTCCGCGGAGAAGACGCTGCACGCCAACACGGGCGGGCACACGGGCGTCCCGGCGTTCGCGGGCGAGGCCGCGAACGCCTTCCTCGCCCGGCACCTCCTCTGAGGTCAGGGCATGGCGCCGAACTGCCGGTCCCCCGCGTCCCCGAGGCCCGGGACGATGTAGCCGTTCTCGTCGAGGCGCTCGTCGACGACGGCGGCGACGACGGGGACGGTCGGGTGCGCCTCGGACAGCCGCGCGACGCCCTCGGGCGCGGCGACCAGGCACACCGCGGTGACGTCGTCGGCGCCCCGCTCGGCGAGGAGGTCGATGGTGTGCGCCATCGACCCGCCGGTCGCCAGCATGGGGTCGAGGACGAGCACGGGGATGCCGGCGAGGTCGCCGGGCAGCGACGCCATGTACGGGGTGGGGCGCAGGGTCTCCTCGTCGCGGGCGACGCCGACGAAGCCCATCACCGCGCCGGGCACCTGGGCGTGCGCGGCCTCGGCCATGCCCAGCCCGGCGCGCAGCACGGGCACGAGCACCGGGGGCTTCGCGAGCACGGCACCGGTCGTCCCGGCCACCGGCGTGGTGATCGCGGTCGGGCTCGTCGGCGCGTCCCGCATGGCCTCGTAGACCACCATCGCGGTCAGCTCGCGCACCGCGGCGCGGAACGTCGCCCGGTCGGTGCGCACGTCCCGCAGCGTGGTCAGGCGCACGTCGACGAGCGGGTGGCGCACGACGCGCGGCTCCGGCATGCCGCCGGACGCTAGCGGGCGGCGATCAGCCCGGCTCGCCACCCGGCGGGGTGCGGCGCCGGTCGGCCTGGACGAACGAGGCGACGATCTGCCCGAGGCGGGGCCCGGCGTCCTCCTGGAGGAAGTGCCCGGCGTCGGCGATCACCGGGTGCGCCAGGCCGAGGGCGCCGGGGACGTGGCGCTGCAGGATCGGGCCCATGTCGGCGGTGATCGGGTCGGAGTCGGCGAACGCGACGAGGAACGGGCGCTCGTAGCGCCCGAGCGCCTCCCACGCGGCGCGGTTGGCGCCGTTCTCCGGGTCGTCGGGGCGGGTCGGCACGAGCAGCGGCATCGCCCGCGGCCCGGCCTTGTACGTCTCGTCGGGGAACGGCGCGTCGTAGGCCGCGCGGACGTCGTCGGCGAGCCCGCGCGCGCACCCGGACGCGACGAGCCGGCCGACGTCGAGCGGGTCGGCCTTCTCCACCGCACGCCGGAACCGCCACCAGACCTCGGGCATGTCCCGGTCCCCGGTGGGCAGGCCGGTGTTCGCGGCCACGACGGCGCGGAAGCGGTCGGGGTCCTCGGCGACCAGGCGCAGCCCGATCAACCCGCCCCAGTCCTGGCCGAGCAGCACGAGGTCGCGCTCGCCGAGCGCGTCGAGCGCCTGGCGCGTCCAGGTCACATGGCGGGCGTAGCTGTGGTCGGCGACCTGCGCGGGCTTGTCCGAGCGGCCGAAGCCGACCATGTCGACCGCGACGGCCCGCAGGCCCGCGTCGACCACGGTGTCGATCACGTGCCTGTAGAGGAACGACCACGTGGGCTCGCCGTGGAGCAGGAGCACGGTCGGGGCGCCGTCCGGGCCCGCGGTGTAGGTGGCGACGCGGATCGCGGCCCCACCGTCGGGGTCGGGGACCTCGACGTAGCGCGGCTCGAGGGCGAAGCCCGGGAGGTCGGCGAAGCGGTCGTCCGGGGTGCGCAGGAGGTCCACGGGCCGGAGCGTGTCACGCCGGTACGGCCAGGTCACCGCCGCCGTCATAGGGTGCGCCGCGCAGGCACACCCCACGGCTCGCGGAGGCCCGCTCTCCCATGGCGCAGGACATCATCCCGATCACGCTGGCCCTCACGGCCGGCGACCTCGTCACGCTGTGGGCGCCGCGGTGGCGCCAGGACGGCGAGGAGTGGGAGGCCTTCCTCGGCGACGACGACGCGCTGTTCGCCTTCGGCGACGCCGCCGACCTCGCGGCCTGGGTGGCCGGGGCGGAGGAGTCGGGCCAGGCGCACGACCTCGCCGACCACCCCGCGTGGCCCGTGGTCGTCAAGCTCTCGGTCGACGAGCTGACCCCCGAGGACGTGCAGCGCTACGACGTCGTCGGCGTCCCGGAGCTGGCCGCCGGCGACCCCGACACGTTCACGCTCGACGACCTCGCCGAGGTCGCGGCGATGTGCCGGTCGCTGGCCGACGTCTGCGACCTCGAGGTCGTCCACGAGGTGCTCGACGCGACGCCCGCCTTCGCCGCCCTGTCCGCGGGCCCGGCCGCGTTCGCCGGGCGCGACGGGCAGGCGCTGTGGGCGGAGCTGGCCGAGGTCGTCGACGAGCGCTGGGACGAGGTGGTCGACGCGCTCGACGCCATGGTCACTACGCCCGAGGTCGACGACGAGCTCGCCGCCCGCCTGCGGGCCACCGCCACCCCGACGCCGGCCGGGGACCTCGACGCCGACGGCGACGGCGAGTCCGCGACCCCGGCCGAGAACGCCGACGGCGACCCCGAGGACCCCGCGGCCGTCGCCCACGACCCGAAGGACGTCCCGGACGACGCCCCCGAGGAGCTGCGCACCGACACCACGGGCGACTCCCTGCGCACCGACCTCGTCGACGCCGCCGAGGAGCCCGAGGAGAGCTTCTGGGAGGAGGTCGGCATCGACCCGATCGCGATCACCACGCCCGACGGCGACGTGATCACCCTGCGCTGCTACCTCGACGACGAGCCCGTGTTCCTCGGGTCCGACGGGTCGATCGACGTCTTCGGCTCGGCCCGCGCGCTGCGCAGCTGGATCGCCGGCGAGGGCGAGGCCGGCCACGACCTCGCCGAGGTCAGCACCTGGGAGGAGGTCGTGTCCGCGGCGACCGGCGGCGACCTGGAGATCGAGGTCGCGCCGGAGAACCACTACGTGCTCGCCGGACTGGCCGACGACCTCGGCGAGGGCCCCGACGTCGTCGACGCCGAGCAGCTCGAGCTCGCCGTCGAGCTGATCACCGACGCCGCCGCGTGGGCCGGGGAGAAGCGCACCCGCGAGGACCTCGCGCCGTCGGAGAGCCTCGGCTGGCTCGTCTCGTTCGTCGTGCGACCCGACCCGACCCGCCTCACGCCGTCCCCGCCGTTCGACCGCGAGGCCGCCGCGTGGCGGGCACTCGAGGACCGGTTCCTGGGGCGGCTGCGCCGCCACTGAACCCGGGTGCACCCCTGGTGCCCCTGTGGTGCACCCCCGGGCGCAGGGCGATCACCCGGATGGTCGGGCGCGCTGAGGGGTGTTTACGCTTCGGCCCCGCCGAGACCGGCCATCCCCCGGGGCCGGCGTCGCAAGGAGAGTGGGCGCCCGCGTGATCGACAACAACCAGACCCAGTCCTTCGACCGCATGCGCAGCATGCTGGTGCGGGCGGCGGAGGTCCGGGACAGCGAGCAGCAGCAGATCTTCGACTCGCTCGACGAGATCCACGGCCGGCTCGCGACGCTGGACGGGATCGGCGCGATCCGCAAGCGGCTCTCCGACGTGCCCGACCGCACCGAGATGAGCGTGCTGGCCGAGCGTCTCGACGAGACCGTCGCGAAGATCGACTCGCAGGAGTCGTCGATCTCCTCGCTGGCGCGGCTCGTCGAGGGTCTCGTCGACCGCGTGGCCGACCGTCTCGCCACCCCGTTCGCGCAGCTCGACGGGCGCCTCGACGGGGTCACCGGCCGCTTCGAGGGCGTCGCCGGGCGCATGGACGGGCTCGAGGACCGCCTCTCCGGGCTGCACAAGCGCCTCGACGACCTCGACAACCGCCTCGACCGCCACGAGATGCGCCTCGACGGGCTGCCCGCCGCGGTCACCGGCCCGATGCGCGAGCGGCTCGACAGCGTCGACGCCACCCTGCGCGACCGCCTCGACGACCTCGCCCGCGGCGTGTCCGAGGAGATCACCGGCACCCGCGAGGCCGCCCGCAGCGACGCGAGCACCACCCGCTCGGAGTCCGCGACGGCGGTCGGCGAGCTCTCGACCCGCCTCGAGGCCATCACCGCCCGCCTCGACGAGGTCGGCACGCGCCTCGACGGCGTCGAGTCCGGGCTCGGCGAGCGCGTCGGCGCCCTGTCGACGTCGGTGGAGCACGGGCTCGACCGCCTCGACGGCACGCTGGTCAACCGTCCCGACCACGAGGCCGTCGTCGCCCTGGTCCGCCAGGCCAACGAGGAGTCCGAGCGCCGCAACGCCGGCCACCTCGACGAGGCCATGGCCACGTTCGCCGAGATCATCCTCGGCCCCGGCGGCGGCTCGTCGGGCTCGATGCCCGCGCCGCGCCCGACCGCCCGCCGCGGCCGGAAGTCCGCGGTGCGCGACGGCCAGGTCAACGGCGCCGAGCTGCCGACCGAGGACATGTCCACCGACGGCTGAGCGCGCGGCGGTGCCGCAGCGAAGGTCACCTCCGCTGCGTCCCACGCAGTCGGGGTGACCTTCGCTCCCACCTCCCGCCCGCCGCGCACCCCGGCGCTACTGTCGCCGCGATGCGCACCCGACGGCGGCTCGCGACCGTGACGGCGGTGCTCGCGATCGGGTTCTCGGCACTGCCCGGGCTGGCCGCCGCGAGCCCCGCGAGCCCGGCCCTCCCCACCGACGCCTCGTGCCCCTTCGGCACCGCGCCCGGGCCGCCGGTCGACGAGTCCGAGGCCCCGCAGCCCGGCCAGGGCGAGCCCGCCCCGCTGCCGATCCCCGACCCGCCGGTCGGCGGCGCGGCGATGGGCACGTGCGGGGACGTGGTCGGCGAGGGCGCCCCGGCCGCGCCCGCGGTGGGCGTCGTGTCCTACGTGCTCGCCGACCTGGACAGCGGCGAGGTGCTCGCCGCCCGCAACCCCCACGCGCGGCTGCGCCCGGCGTCGCTGATGAAGACGCTGACCGGGCTGCTCGTGGCCCGCCGCCTGCCCCTCGACGAGCCCATCGTCGGGACGCAGGAGGACGCCGACCAGGAGGGCACGCGCGTCGGCATCGGGCCCGGCGGGCAGTACACGGTCCGCCAGATCTTCGACTCGATGATGATGGCCTCGGGCAACGACGCCGCCCACGCGCTGGCCGTGCGCCTCACCGGCAGCGTCCCGGCCACCGTCGACCTCATGAACACCACCGCCCGCGACCTCGGCGCCCTGGACACCCGGGCCGCGACGCCGTCGGGGCTCGACGGGCCGGGGATGCAGACGTCGGCCTACGACCTCGCCTCGATCTTCCGCGTCGCGATGCGCGAGCCGCCGTTCGCCGAGGCCGTCGCCACCCGGCGGATCCCGTTCCCCGGATACGGGGCGAACCCGCCGTTCGAGGTCATCAACGACAACAAGCTGCTGACCAGCGGCTACCAGGGCTACATCGGCGGCAAGACCGGCTTCACCGACGACGCCCGGCACACCTTCATCGGCGCCGCCGAGCGCAACGGGCGCCGGCTCGTGGTCGTGCTCATGCGCGGCGAGCAGCGCCCGGTGCCGATGTACCAGCAGGCGAGCGCGCTGCTCGACCACGGCTTCGCGCTCACCGACCCCCGCGGCGTCGGCGAGCTCACCGACCGGGCGCCCGGGGCCGACGACGCGGGGTCCGCCGAGGACACCGAGGACCCCGCCGACCCCGGCGCGATCTCCCCCGACTCCGGCGCCACGGGCTCGTGGGGCACCCCGCTGCTGCTCGTCGCCATCGTCGCCGCCCTCGGCGGGCTGGTCGCCCTGCGCTCCGCGCGCCGCTGAGCTACCGGCGGCACCGCGGGGAGGGATGATCGGGCGGTGCCCGAGTCCCTCGGCGAGACCTCCACCCGCCTCGCGGCGACCCGCCCCGACCGCCCCGCGGTCACCGACGACACCTCCAGGTGGACGTTCGCGCAGCTCGAGGCCCACGCCAACCGGTGGGCCCACGAGCTCGCGAGCCACGGGGTCACGCCTGGCGACCTCGTCTCGATCGCGCTGCCCAACGTCGCCGAGCACTACGCGCTGACGATCGCGGTGTGGAAGCTCGGCGCGGTGCCCCAGCCCCTGTCGCACCGGCTCGCGCCCGGCGAGCTGGCCGCGGTGCTCGACGTCGTGCGCCCGCCCGTGGTGGCGGGGCTGGCGCCGGGCACCGACCCGGGGGTCGCGCCGCCGGGCACCACCGTCCTGCCGCTGGGGCACGTGCCCCGCGGCCCGGACACCCCGCCGCCGCCCGCGCCGGTGCCGCCCGCGTGGAAGGCGCCCACCTCCGGCGGCTCGACGGGCCGGCCCAAGGTCATCCTCGCCGGCGAGGCCGGGACGTTCGAGACCGTCACGGCCCGCGCGCCGGTGTACCGCATCGAGCCGGACGGGACGTTCCTGTGCACGGCGCCGCTGTTCCACAACGCGCCGTACCTGTTCTCGCTGCTCGCGCTCCTCACCGGCAACCACGTCGTGCTCATGGGCCGCTTCGACGCCGCCCGCGCGCTCGAGCTGGCCGCCACCCATGCCGCGACCTGGATCTACGCGGTGCCCACGATGATGGGGCGGATGGTGCGGTTGCCGGGCCCGCGCCCGGAGCTGCCGGCGCTGCGCACCCTGTTCCACATCGGCGCGCCGTGCCCGCCGGCGGTGAAGCGCGCGGTGATCGACTGGCTGGGCCCCGACCGCGTCCTCGAGGGCTACGCCGGCACCGAGGCGCAGGCCCGCACCACGATCACCGGCGAGGAGTGGCTGGCGCACCCCGGCTCGGTGGGCCGCGTGACGGGCGGGGAGATCGAGGTGCGCACCCTCGACGGCGAGCGGCCCTGCGCGGTGGGCGAGGTCGGCGAGCTGTGGCTGCGCCCCGAGCCGGGCCGGGTGACCTACCGCTACCTCGGCGCCGAGCCCCGCACCCGGGCCGGCGGCTGGGAGTCGCTCGGCGACATGGGGCACTTCGACGCCGACGGCTACCTGTACCTGGCCGACCGGGCCGCGGACATGATCGTGGTCGGTGGCCAGAACGTGTACCCGGCCGAGGTCGAGGCCGCCGTCCTCGAGCACCCGGCCGTGGTCTCCGCCGTGGTCGTCCCCGCGCCCGACGACGACTACGGCTCGGTGCCCCACGCCGTCGTGCAGACCGACGACGCGATGGGTGAGGTCAGCGACGCCGACCTCGACGCCCACGTCGCCGCGCGGCTGTCCCCCGCCAAGCGCCCGCGGGCCTGGCGGCGTGCGGAGGGACCGCTGCGCGACGACGCGGGCAAGGTGCGCCGCTCGGAGCTCCGGTAGATCACCGGTACTGCAGCGTCCCGTCGTCGAGGTCGGCGGCGGGCAGGGTGTGGCGCTCCTCGGCGTACTCCTGCATGTGCGTCCACGGCGCGCGGTCGCCCTG
This sequence comes from Actinomycetospora sp. CA-101289, assembly GCF_050955895.1. Taxonomy (NCBI): domain Bacteria; kingdom Bacillati; phylum Actinomycetota; class Actinomycetes; order Pseudonocardiales; family Pseudonocardiaceae; genus Actinomycetospora; species Actinomycetospora sp. CA-101289. The sequence continues at coordinate 5,232,293 of NZ_CP192093.1, forward strand.
CTTGAACATCTTGTGCTGGCTGCGCATGACGTAGCCGGAGTTGAAGTTCTCCGGGTCCGACCACGGCCGGATCTCCATGTCGGCGTCCTCGGGCCGCAGTGTCGGCGTCACCTGCGCCGCGCCGCGGGCCTCCATGTGCGCGATCAGGCGGCACACGAGATCGGAGACGAGGTCGGCGCGCAGCGTCCAGCTGTGCCGGAAGTAGCCGAAGACGTAGGCCATGTTCGGGAGGCCCGAGATCATGATCCCGCGCCAGGTGATCTGCTGCGAGACGTCGACCGCCTCGCCGTCCACGGTAAACGGGATGTCGCCGAGGGCGCTGAGGTTGAACCCGGTGGCGGACACCACGATGTCGGCCTCGAGCTCCTCGCCGGACGAGGTCCGGATGCCGGTCTCGGTGAAGGTGTCGATGGTGTCGGTGACGACCGAGGCCCGTCCCTCGCTGATGGCGGTGAAGATGTCGCCGTCGGGCACCACCGCGATCCGCTGCTGCCACGGGCGGTAGCCCGGGTTGAAGTGCTTCTCGACGTCGTAGCCCTCGGGCAGGAGCGGGCGCATCTCGCCCAGCAGGAACTGACGCGCCTCCTCCGGGGTCTCCAGGCACATGCGGGTCAGCTCGTTGAACTGCTCGATGTACGCCCGCCGGAGGATCTCGTGCGTCCAGTCCTCCGGGATGTCGAGCGCGCGCAGCTGGATCGCCAGCTCGTGGGTCTTCGGCACCGCGGCGACGAAGGTCGGCGTGCGCTGCAGCATGGTCACGTGGGCGGCCTTCTCCGCCATCGCCGGCACCACGGTGGCCGCGGTCGCGCCGCTGCCGATGACGACGACGCGCTTGCCCTCCCAGTCGAGGTCGTCGGGCCACGTCTGCGGGTGGACGATGACGCCCCCGTTGGCCGAGTAGGAGTCCGTCCCGGGCCAGTCGGGCCGGTGGGGGTCCTGGTGGTTGTAGTAGCCCTGGCACATCCACAGGAACCCGCAGGTCATCTGCAGCGTCTCGTCGGTGTCCTCGCGGTGCACGTCGAGGGTCCAGCGGCGGTCCTGCGACGACCAGGACGCCGCGGTCACCTCGTGCCGGTAGCGGATCGTCGCCTTGAGGTCGTCCTCCTCGATGACCTCGTCGAGGTAGTTGGTGATCTCGTCGGACGTGGCGATCGAGGGGCCCCGCCAGGGCTTGTGGCCGTAGCCGTAGGTGAACAGGTCCGAGTCCGAGCGGGCGCCCGGGAAGCGGTGGGTCCACCACGTCCCGCCGCGTCCGGGCATCTTCTCGAGGATCGCGAAGGTCTTGTCGGGGAAGCGCTCGCGCAGGTGGTGTCCGGCGTCGATGCCGGAGACGCCGGCGCCGATGACGAGCACGTCGACGTGCTCGACGTCCCCGGTGCCCTCGGTCGCGTCGGCGGGTCGTGTCTCGGTGACGGTCACGGGTCCTCCTCGGCTCAGGCGGTGGTGGTGGTCAGGACGGGACGCATGGCGGCGACGGCGTCGTCGACCATGCGGGTCCCGGACGGCGTGGCCCCGAGCGTCCAGAGGAAGCCGTGGATCATGCCGTCGTAGCGGGTGGCCTTGACGGTGGTGCCGGCCGCCTCGAGCTTGCGCGCGTAGGCCTCGCCCTCGTCGCGCAGCGGGTCGTACTCGGCGGTGGCGACGAACGCCGGCGGCAGCCCGGAGAGGTCCTGGGCGCGCAGGGGGAAGGTGTACGGGTCGTCGCCCGGGTCGGTCGCGCCCAGGTAGTGGGCCCAGAACCACTGCATGGTGGCCCGCCCGAGCAGGTAGCCCTCGCCGTTGTCGTTGATCGACGGGCTCGTCCAGTCGAAGTCGACCACCGGGTAGAGCAGCAGCTGGAACGCGATGGCCGGGCCGCCGCGGTCGCGGGCGGCGAGGCTGACCGCGGCCGCGAGGTGCCCGCCGGCCGAGTCGCCGCCGACCGCGAGGCGGGACGCGTCGACGCCCAGCTCCTCGGCGTGCTCGGCCACCCAGGCGGTGGCGGCGTAGCAGTCGTCGAACGCCGCGGGCTGCACGTGCTCGGGCGCGAGCCGGTAGTCGATCGACACCACGGTGACGTCGGCGGCGTTGGCGAACGTGCGGCACGGCCGGTCGACGGTCTCGATGTCGCCGATCACCCAGCCGCCGCCGTGGAAGTACACGAGCACGCCGCGGGGGCCCTCCCCGGACGGCGTGTAGATCCGCGCCGGGATGTCGCCGGCCGGGCCGGGGATCGCCCGGTTCGACACCGTGCCGACGTGCTCGGCCGGCGGCTGGAGGTCGACGAACGCGGCCGTCGCCTGGCGCGCCTGCGGCACGGTCATGCACTCGATGGGCGGCATGCCCTGGTCGGCCAGCGCCTGCAGCAGCGTCTGGGCCTCGGGGTGGACGGGCACGGGGGGCTCCTGGGGGGTCGGAGACGGGGCTTGGGATACGTGATGCCCACCACCGTGACCCGAGCCACACGTCCGGCGCCTCGTCCCCGCTGCACAGACGGCGGCGGCGCTTTGGTCCCCGTCGCGTCGCGCGCCGTCGGCGTTGGGCCGTGTGCCGTCGGTGTGCTGGTCGACACTCTCCGCGGCGGCTACGGTCGCGGAGAGGGCCGGTGCGGGCCGTCGGGGCGCTCGGGTGGTGGTCGCGGGTGGTGACGATCGAGCCCTCGTCTGCTCCGTCTGCTCCGTCCGCTCCGTCCGCGCCGACCCCGCCGTCCCCCCGCGAGCCCGCCGCCGACACCGGCCGGGTCGTCGCCGACGTCGCCGACGCCCTCGCGCCGCGGCGCAGCGAGGTCAGCGCGTCGATCAGCGACGTGCTCGCGACGCGCATCGACGAGCTGCGCGGCGACCCCGCGCTGCGTGACCTGCTCGGCGCCAGCGTCGAGGGCAACGTCGAGACGATCCTGCACGTCCTGCGCCACGACCTGGATCCGCGCGGCGTCGAGCCCCCGGCCGCGGCCGTCGCCTACGCGCAGCGGCTGGCGCAGCGCGGGGTCCCGGTCAACGCGCTGGTCCGGGCGTACCGGGTCGGCCAGTCGCACCTCATGGAGTGGGCGTTCGCCGAGGCCGCGCGCCGGTTCGGGGCGGCGGCCGCGTCGCAGCGCATCGTGCTGGTGGTCATGGACTACGTCGACCACGTGACCCAGCACGTCGTCGCGGCCTACGAGGCCGAGCGCGACCGCGAGCGGCGAGGCCGGCACGCGATGCGCGTCGCCCGCGTGCGCGACGTGCTCGCCGGGCGCACCCCCACCGGCCCCGACGACCGGCCCGCCGTCGAGTCGACCCTGGGCTACCGCTTCGCGGCCGTGCACCTCGGGCTCGTCGTCTGGCTGGAGCCGACGCCGGCGGAGTCCGCGTTCGGCGTCCTCGAGCGGGTGGCCCTCGACCTCGGCACCGCGCTGGAGGCCGCGGGCCGGCCGCTGGTGGTGCCGTGGGACGCGGGCAGCGTGTGGGCGTGGCTGCCGTGCCGCGACGACACGGCCCCGTCGCACGAGGTGGTCGCCGGGGTCGTCGCGCGCCACGGCCCCGGGGTCCGCGTGGCCGCCGGGGCGCCGGCCGACGGCGTCGAGGGCTTCCGGACCACGCACGACCAGGCCCGCCGGGCCCGCGAGGTCGCGCTCGCCGCCGGCGCGGACCCGCCCCCGGTGACGCTGTTCGACGAGGTGGGCGCGGTGGCGCTGCTGTGCGCGGACCGCGAGGGCGCCTGGGCGTGGGCCCGGCGCGTCCTCGGCCCGCTGGCCGACCCCGACCCCGGCGCCGCGCGGCTGCGCGAGACGCTGCGGACCTTCCTCGGCACCGGCGGCAGCCTCGCCACCACGGCCCGGCGGCTGCAGGTGCACCGCAACACCGTCAAGTACCGGGTGGCCCGGGCCCACGAGGTGCGGGGCCGCCCGGTGGGCGACGGCGACGACCGCCTCGACGTCGAGCTGGCCCTGCTCGCGTGCGCCTGGCTGCGGGCGCCGGCGACGGAGTAGCGGCTACTCCTCGCGGGCCCGCCGACGACCCAGCCCCAGGCCGAGGACGCCGAGCACCGCGCCCGCGCCCAGGAGCCCCGCGGTGGCGCGCGGCCCGGGAGTGCGGCCCACGGTGACCGCCGGGCGGACGATCACCGGCGCGGGCTCGGGGAGCTCCTCGCGCTCGTTCTCCTTGAGCGTGGCCGCCCAGGCGGTGACGAACAGGATGAACCGCGAGACGAAGTTGGCGAACACCAGCAGACCGATGATCGGCCCGAACGCCGCGCCGGCGGGCGAGTTCGTGACGCTGGAGATGTAGACGGTCATGACCTGCTGGAGGATCACGAAGCCGACGGCGGCGAACAGGGCCGCGCGGACCGCCGAGCGCAGCGTCACCGGCTCGCGGGGCAGGCGGGCGATCACCCAGAGGAACACCAGCCAGTTCGCGGCGAGCGTGACCACCAGGCCGGCGAGGAAGAACAGGAACTGCGCCCAGGTCTGCCCGCCGAGGCCCAGGAACTCCAGGATCGTGGTCGAGAGCCCCGTCCCGATCCCGGTGATGGCGAACGACAGCCCGAACGCGAGCCCAAGGCCGATCATGGCGAGCAGGTCGCTGCCGTAGCGCTTGACCACCGACGGCGGCTCGCCGCGCTGGTCCCACTGCTCGGACAGGGCCTCGCGCAGGTTGCTCATCCACCCGAGCCCGGAGAACAGGGCGCCGAGCAGACCGATGATGCCGACCGCGTTGCGCTGGGCGATGGCCTGGTCGATGACCGAGTTGAGCAGGTCGCCGAGCCCGGGCGGCACGGCGGCCGTGATGGCGTCCTGGATCTCGGTGAGCAGCGCCTGGTTGTTGGCCAGCACGAACGCCGCGGCCGCGAACGCGACCATGAGCAGCGGCACGAGGGCCAGGATCGAGAAGAACGTGATGGCCGCGGCGTAGTGGTCACCGTGCTTGTCGGTGTAGCGGCTCGCGGCGCGGACGAGGTGGTCGAGCCACGGGTAGCGGGCGCGCAGCTTCTCCAGCTGCGTCGGCTCGGCCGCATCCGTCCCGGTGTCGGTCGTGCTGGCACTGGTCATCGCTGCGCGTCCCTCCGCGGTCCCCCGACGTCCCGCGGACCGGCCCGGCCCGCGCGGCTCGTAGCTACCCCGGGTGGCGGAGCGTCACGCGCCGGTCAGCCCGTAGGGGCGGGGGTCGAACGTCCCGTTGCGCGCGCGGAACGACCGCGCGGTCCCCGGCCAGAGCAGCGTCAGGCGCCCGCTCGCGTCGTCGACGTACCAGCTGCGGCACCCGCCCTGCAGCCACACCGTGCCCGCGGCCATCGCGTCGATCTCGCGGGTGTAGGTCGCCTCGGCCTCGGCGGTGACCTCGAGCAGCCTGCCGGGCCGGTCGGCGAGGTGGTCGAGCGCGCCGAGGACGTGGTCGATCTGGGTCTCGATCATGTAGACGGCGGAGTTGTGGCCGAGGCTCGCGTTCGGCCCGTTGAGCACGAACATGTTGGGGAAGCCGTGCACCGCGGTGGAGGCGTGCGCGGTCATGCCGCCGGCCCAGCGGTCGGCGAGCAGCCCGTGGCGGCCCTCGATGCGCTGGGCGAACGGCAGGCGGGTGGTCCAGAAGCCGGTGGCGAGCACCAGGGCGTCCAGCGGGTGGTGGGCCCCGGACGCGGCCACCGCCGTCGACTTCTCGACCCGGGCGAGCGCGCTCGGCTCGAGGGTGACGTCGTCGCGGCCCAGCGCCGGGTAGAGGTCGTCGGAGATGACGATGCGCTTGCAGCCGATCTCGTAGTCCGGGCGCAGGCGCGCCCGCAGGACGGGGTCGGGCACCTGCGCGGCGAGGTGGTCCAGGGCGCGCTGCCGGAGGCGGTCGATGTCGGGGCGGACGCGCCGGCGCGCGTCGACCGCCCGCTCGGCGTCGTCGAAGAGCTCCTCGCGCAGCGCGCGCTCGGCGCCGGGGTCGAGGGCGAAGTCGCGGCGCTCCTGCGCGGTGTAGGCGCGGTCGCCGCGCGGGACGACCCAGGGCGGGGTGCGCTGGAAGACGACGACCTCGGCGGCGGTGCCGGCCAGCGCGGGCACGATCTGGGCGGCCGACGCCCCGGTGCCGACGACCCCGACGCGCCGGCCTCGCAGGTCGGCGGACCCGTCCCAGCGCGCGGAGTGGAAGACGGGGCCGTCGAACCCGGACAGCCCCGGGATGTCGGGGATGCGCGGCTCGGACAGGCGCCCGGCGGCGACGACGAGCACGCGCGCGAGGACGGTGCCCGCCGACGTGGCGATCCGCCAGCGCCGCCCGTCCCAGCGGGCGTGCTGCATCTCGGTGCCGAGACGCAGGTGGGGGTCGAGGCCCTCGTCGCGGGCGCAGTCGCGCAGGTAGTCGTGGATCTCGGGACCGGGCGCGAACACCCGCGACCAGTCGGGCTTGGGGCGGAACGAGAACGAGTACAGGTGCGACGGGACGTCGCAGGCGACGCCGGGATAGCGGTTGTCGCGCCAGGTGCCGCCGACGCCGTGCGCGCGCTCGAGCAGCACGAACGACTCGCGGCGCCGGCGCGCGAGCTGGATGCCCAGCCCGATCCCGGCGAAGCCCGCGCCGACGACGGCGACGTCGACCTCGGTCATGCGGGCGCTCCGGTCTCCCTGCGCAGCACCGCCTGGCGCTCGGGCGGCGGATCGCCGTAGACGGTGGTGCGCTGGCGCGGCGTGCGGCCGAGGTCGGCGGCGAGGCGCTCGACGTCGCCGAGGGTCAGCTGGCGGCCGGCCTCCGCCCCGGCGGCGGGGTCGAGGGCGCCGTCGAGCAGCAGCCCGCCGGCGTCGTCGGCACCGCCGCGCAGGACGGCGACCGTCAGCTCCGGCCCCAGCTTGGGCCACGCGGCCTGCACGTGGTCGATGCGCCCGTGGAGCAACAATCGGGCGACGGCGTGCAGCGCCCGCGTCTCCCGGGCGTCGGGCCCGGCCCGCCAGGTCTCGGCACGTCCCGTGCCAGCGTGGGGGCCACGCTGGCGTTCAACGCCAGGAAATCCCCCCGCTCGCGGCGCGGGCGGCAGCGCCTCGGGCAGGATCGGCATGGCGATGAGCTCGGTGAACCCCCCGGTGCGGTCCTGGATCGCGGCGAGCGCGCGCAGGTGTGCGACCTGCTCGGCCCGGGTCTCGACGTGGCCGTAGACCATCGTCGCCGTCGAGCGCAGGCCGACCTCGTGGGCGGTGGTGATCAGCTCGACCCAACGCGCGGCGGGGAGGTCGGTGCCGCCGGTGATGATCGCCCGTACGTCGTCGTCGAGGATGCGCGCCGCGGTGCCCGGCACCGAGCCGAGCCCGGCGTCGCGGGCGGCGGCGAGGAACTCGCGCGGGCTCACGCCCAGCCGGGCCGCGGCGTCGGCGACCTCGGCCGGCCGGAAGGCGTGCAGGTGCAGCGGCGCACGCCCGGTGATCCGCGCGACGAGCTCCAGCTCCGCGCCGACCGGGGCGTCGGCGGGCAGCGGGCCCTGGACGCAGATCTCGGTGGCGCCGAGCGCCCAGGCCTCGTCGACGAGGATGTCGGCGCGTTCGGGGTCAGCGGCGACCGGCGTGTCGAGGTTGCGGTTGGCGACGAAGGTCAGCTGGTCGCCGACGGCGTCGCGGCGCACGGCGTCGGCCAGCGCGCACAGGGCGTCGAGCTCCGGCCCGTCGGCGCCGAGCAGCGCGGTGTAGGCGTCGTCCGCGAGGCCGGCGGGGTCGGTCTCGGCGCGGGCGAGGTGGGCGTGCAGGTCCGTCATCAGACGCCCGCCGGCTGGCGCACCCGGGCCAGCCCGCGCGGGTCGGCCAGCGCGATCACGGGGTCGACGAGGTCGGGGTGCAGCCAGCGGTTCGGGTCCTGCACGTAGCGCGGGTAGATCGTCAACCTCGGGGTGAGGGTGAACCCGGCCCCGGCGGTGACGGTCCGCAGCGCGTCGAGCCCGGGCCAGGGGCGCTCGGGGTTGACGTGGTCGGGGGTCACCGGGGAGACGCCGCCCCAGTCGTCGATGCCGGCGCGCAGCAGCAGCGCCTGGTCCTGGGCGGCGCTCGCGCTGTCGTCGAGCTCGCCCGCGAGGTTCGGCGGCGCCTGGATGCTGACACCGAGTGGCATGATCAGGCGCGCGACGGCGACGGCGGCGACGAACGCGTCGAACTCGGCGTCGGGCTCCCCGCGCATCGCCGTGTCGGGCTTGGCGCGGAAGTTCTGGACGATGACCTCCTGCACGTGCCCGCCGCGCCGCGCGGACGCGGCCAGCTCGAGCAGCGACTGCGCGCGCTCGGCCCGGTGCTCGCCGATGCCGACGAGGATCCCGGTGGTGAAGGGCACGCGCGCCCGCCCGGCGTCGTCGATCACCCGGCGCCGCAGGGCGGGCTCCTTGTCCGGCGAGCCGTAGTGCGCCCCGCCGGGCCGGGACCACAGCCGCGTCGCGGTCGTCTCGAGCATCATCCCCATCGACGGCGAGACGGCGCGCAGGCGCTGGAGCTCGACGAGGTCCATGACGCCGGGGTTGAGGTGGGGCAGGAGCCCGGTCTCGGCGAGGACGGCCGCCGCGCTGGCGTGGACGTGGTCGAGCGTGGTGCCGAGGTCGTGGGCGGCGAGCCAGTCGCGGGCGGCGGCCCAGCGCGCCTCGGGGCGGTCGCCGAGGGTGAACAGCACCTCGGTGCAGCCTTGCTCGGCGCCCTCGCGGGCGATCGCGAGCACCTCGTCGCGGGTGAGGTAGGCGCTGGGCAGGCGCCCGGGGACGGTGGCGAACGTGCAGTAGTGGCACCGGTCGCGGCACAGCCGGGTCAGGGGCACGAACACCTTGGGGCTGTAGGTGACCAGGCCGGGGCGGCCCTCGCCGGCGAGGTGCGCGTCGCGGCGCGCGGCGGCCAGCGCGAGCAGGGTGTCGAGGTCCTCGCCCCGGGCAGCTAGCAGGGCGGTGGCGTCGTCGAGCAATCCCTCGGCGTCGCCGGCCAGCGCGCCGTCGGCGGCCCGGTCCAGGGCGGCGCGCACGGCGGCGGGCGACGGCTCCGGGGGCTCGGGCAGCTCGACCAGCGCGCGCGGCGGCAGCGCGGGATCGGGGAGATCGGCCACGCACCGAACGTACGCCGCGAGGCGTGCGGGCGCCCACGAGTGCGCGCGGGGGTGTGCCAGCGTGGGGGCCACGCTGGCGCCCAACGCCAGCAAAGCCCCCACGATCACCGCGACGGCGCGCCGTGGTCCAGGGTGACCGCGTGGACGCCCGGACCCGCGCGCTCGCCGCCCTGTGCGTCACCGAGATCGTCAGCTGGGGCGTCCTGTACTACGCGTTCCCCGTGCTCGTGGGCGCGATCAGCGCGGACACCGGGTGGTCGGTCGGTGCGGCCACCGGCGCGTTCTCCGTCGGCGCGCTCGTCTCCGCCGGCGCCGGCATCGTCGTCGGCCGGGTGATCGACTCCCGCGGCCCGCGAGTGGTGATGACCACGGGCTCGGTGCTCGGCGTCCTCGCCACACTCGCGATCGCCGGGGCCCCGTCGTTGCCGCTGTTCTACGCGGCCTGGGCGCTGGCGGGCCTCGGGCAGGCGGCGACGTTCTACCCGCCGGCGTTCGCGGCGCTCACCGGCTGGTACGGCGACGAGCGCGTCCGCGCCCTGACCACGCTGACGCTCGTCGCCGGGTTCTCCAGCACCGTGTTCGCCCCGCTCACCGCCGCCCTGCTCGGCCCGCTGGGCTGGCGCGGGACGTTCCTCGTCCTCGCGGGCGTGCTCGCGGTGATCACGATCCCCCTGCACGCGCTGCTCCTGACGCCGCCGTGGCGCCGCCAGGACCGCACGGCGGCGTCGGACGGCGCCGACGCCGACCACGCCCGCGGAGTGCTGCGCAGTCCCCGCTTCGTCCTCGTCACCGTCGTCCTGACCGTCGGCGCCTTCGGGCTCTACGCGACGACGATCAACCTCATCCCGCTGCTCGTCGGGCGGGGCCTCGACCTCGGCCTCGCGGCCCTGGCGCTCGGCCTGACCGGGGCGGGGCAGGTGCTCGGACGGCTGACCTTCGTCCCGCTGGTGCGGGCGTCGACGCCGCAGGTCCGGGTCGCGGTCGTGCTGCTGCTCGGCAGCGCCGGGGTCGTGGCGCTCGCCCTCGTGCCGGGGCCGGCGCCGCTGCTCGTCGCGTTCGCGGTCGTCGCGGGGGCCGGTCGCGGGCTGCACACGCTGCTGCAGGCCTCGACCGTCGCCGACCGCTGGGGCACGCGGGCCTTCGGGCGGATCAACGGGGTGTTCTCGGCGCCGGTGACCCTGGCGGTGGCGCTCGCGCCGGCGGGCGGCGTCGCCGTCGCCGCACTCGTGGGCGGGTTCCCGACGATGTTCCTGGTGCTCGGACTGGGGACGGTGCTCGCGGCGCTCGTCGGGCTGGCGGTCTGAGGGGTCACGCGCCGTGCTGGCCGGCGTGGTGATCGAGGGGGCTTTCCTGACGTTGAACGCCAGCGTGGACGCCACGCTGGCACGGCTCGTCCACCAGGTTGCCGTCAGAGCGTGACGAGGTGGGCGGCGACGGCGGCGTCGACGCGGGCGGTGTCGCCGGTGGCCAGGAGGTCCAGCAGCGCCCCGCGCAGCACCGCGAGCAGCAATGCCCGCTCGGCGACGCCCTCGGGCGCGTCGCGGCGCGCGGGCGGCTGGTGGTGGGCGAGCAGCGTGTCCCAGTCCGCCACCGTGCGCGCTGCGAACCCCGCCCACGGCCCGTCGCCGGGGTCGCCGATCGAGCGCGTGTAGGCCTCGAGCCACAGCCGCAGCAGCGCGCGGTGCCCCGGGCCGGCGAGCCACGCCCAGATGCGCTCGCCGACCACGGCCAGGCCGGCGGGGCCGTCGGCGCGCAGGTCGTCGAGCACGGCGAGCTGGTCGGCGCGGCTGCGGGCGAGCAGCGCGCGCACCAGCCCGTCCTTGCTGCCGAACAGGAACAGCAGCACTCGCGGGCTCGACCCGATCGCCTCGGCGAGCGGGCGCAGCGACATCCCCGCCCACCCGTGCTCGAGGACCCAGGCGTACGCCGCCTCGAGCAGCTCCTGCTGCCGCGCCGATCCGCCGTCGGGAGCCGTGCTCGTCACCCCGTCAGTGTGCTTCACTGAAACAGTTGTTTCAGCGAGGAGGGCGTGATGGGCGAGGTGACGATCCGGGCCATGGACCGCCCCGGGGACCTGGGGTGGGTGCTCATGGCCCACGGCGAGCGCTACGCCGCGGAGTACGGGTGGGACGTCGAGGAGGTGACCGCGCGGATCGTCGCCGACCACGCCGCCGCCCGGCGCCAGGGCCGCGACGCGGGCTGGATCGCCGAGCTCGACGGCGTCCGCGTGGGCAGCGTCCTGTACGTCTGGCAGGACGAGCGCACCGCGCGCCTGCGCCTGCTGCTGCTCGATCCCGCCGCCCGCGGGCACGGCGTGGGCCGCCGGCTCGTCGCGTGCTGCGTCGACGCCGCCCGGGCCGCGGGGCACGACCGGCTCGTGCTCTGGACGAACGAGCCCCTCGCCGCGGCACGGCACCTCTACCTCGAGGCCGGCTTCGTGCTCACCGGCGAGGAGCGGCACACGGAGTTCGGCGACGAGCTCCACGGCCAGTCCTACGCGCTCGACCTCGCCGCCCTCCGGTGATCGACGGCGATTTCCGGACGTTCAACGTCAGCGACGCCACTTCACTGACAAGTCCTTGACGCTATCGCCTGGTCCTGCTCTGATACTCAACCAAGAGGTTGGAAAACCGAGGAGCTGAGCACCATGACCGCGACCACCGCCGCCACGACCGCCACCACCACGACGACCGGGCGCTCCCGCGCCGGGCGCTGGGTCCTCGTGGCCCTGCAGGTCCTGCTCGCGGCGCTGTACGTGGGCTCGGGGCTGGGCAAGGTCACCCTCGAGGCCACCGTCGTCGCCGGGTTCGCCGAGATGGGCGTCGGTCCGGGCCTCGCGGTGACGATCGGCGTGCTCGAGCTGCTCGGCGCGGTCGGCCTGCTCATTCCCCGCGTCGCCGGGCTCGCCGCCACCGCGTTCGTCGCGCTGATGATCGGCGCGGTCGGCATCACCGTGGCCACGCTCGGGGTCGCCATGGCCCTCGTGCCGGCCGTGGTGCTCGTGCTCGTCGCCGTCGTCGCCGTGGTGCGCCGCCACGAGACCGCCGCGCTGCTGCGCGACCCCCGCGGCGTGCTCACCACACGGTGACCCGCTACCCGCCCCCGACGGAGTGGTCCTCGACGCCGGGCACCGCCGCCCCCGCCGCACCGGTCGCCCGGGCGGCGCGGGTGTCGGCGTCCGCGTCGGGGGCGCCGTCGTGGGTGGCGGGGCCCGAGCCCGTGACGTCGGAGGGCCGGCCACCGAGCGGCACCGTCGAGCCGCCCTCCACCACGAGGTCGTCGGCGTCCCCGCCACCCTCGGGACGCCGCTCCCCGGCCTGCGCGTCGATCCGTTCGCCGAGGTAGCGCAGGATCTCCGCGAGCACCGCGGCCACCGGCACGGCGAGGAACGCCCCGGCGATGCCGGCGAGGCTCGACCCGGCCGTGACGGCGAGGATCACCAGTGCCGCGTTGAGCCCCAGCCCGCGGCCCTGGACCAGCGGCTGGAGCAGGTTCCCCTCGACCTGCTGCACGATGATGATCAGGGCCAGCACCCCGAGGGCCGTGGCCGGCCCCTGGACCACCAGGGCGATGAGCACCGCGAGCGCGCCCGCGACGAGCGCCCCGATGATCGGGATGAAGGCACCGAAGAACGTCAGCACCGCCAGCGGCAGCGCCAGCGGCACCCCGAAGAACACCAGGCCGATGCCGATGAACACCGCGTCGGCGAAGCCGATCAGGGCCTGGCTGCGGATGAAGCCCCCGAGGCGCAGCCACGCGCGCGCGCCGACCTCGGCGAGGTGGTCGCCCGACGTCGGGCCCGCCGTGCGGCGCACCCACGGCAGGAACTTCGGGCCGTCCTTGACGAACAGGAACGCGAGGACCAGGGCGAGGACGGCGTTGATGACCCCGTTGGCGACGGCCGTGAGGCCCGTGACGACCCCGCTCGCGATCTGCCCCGCGCTCTGCTGCAGCCGCTCGGTGGCGGCCTGGACGTACTGGCCGATCTGGCTCGCGCCCAGGTTGAACGGCGGGCCCTGGAGCAGGTCCTGGATCTGCCCGATGCCGCCGACGGCCCCCTGCGCGATCGCGGGTGCCTGCCCGGCCACCGCCGGCGCGATGAGCGCGACGATGCCGCCGAAGACCGCGAGCGCCACGACGAGGACCAGCGCCGTCGCGAGTCCCCCGGGCACCCGGCGGTGGCGCAGCCACGTCACCGGCGGCTCGAGCACCGTCGCGATGACCAGGCCGAGGAACACCGGGAACACCACGGACCACAGCGCGATGACGAGCAGCCCGAACAGCGTCAGGCCGGCGGCGACCAGCAGGAAGCGCAGGCTCCAGCGGGCGGCCCACGCCAGGCCCTCGCCGATGAGATGACCGCGCGTCGGCGTGTGTCCCTGGGCGATGTCCCGGGACGCGGGGGCCTCGTCCATGGTCGAGAGTCTGTCAGCGATGGCGGGTCCCGGAGGTGGAGGTCGGTGGCTCGGAGCGCGGGTGCCCGGAGGGGCGATCTGCTATCCCCGCACACCGCGGGCCCCTCCCCCGACGTGCGAGGAAGGGGCCCGGGGGCGTGCCGTGGCTAGTTGTTGACGGCCTTCTGCAGGCCCTCGTCGATGGCGTCGAGGAAGTCCTGGGTGTTGAGGTACTCGGCGTCCTTGCCGATCAGCATCGCCAGGTCCTTGGTCATCTGGCCGCTCTCGACGGTGTCCACGCAGACGTCCTCCATCTTCTGCGCGAAGTCGACGAGGGCGTCGTTGCCGTCGAGCTTGCCCCGCTGGGACAGGCCGCGGCTCCAGGCGAAGATCGACGCGATCGGGTTGGTCGACGTCTCCTTGCCCTCCTGGTGCTGGCGGAAGTGCCGGGTCACCGTGCCGTGGGCGGCCTCGGCCTCGACGGTGCCGTCGGGGGTCATGAGCACCGAGGTCATGAGGCCCAGCGAGCCGAAGCCCTGCGCGACGATGTCGGACTGGACGTCGCCGTCGTAGTTCTTGCAGGCCCAGACGTAGCCGCCCTCCCACTTGAGCGCCGCGGCGACCATGTCGTCGATGAGGCGGTGCTCGTAGGTCAGGCCGGCCTTGTCGAAGTCCTCCTTGAACTCGGCCTCGAAGATCTCCTCGAAGGTGTCGCGGAACATGCCGTCGTACGACTTGAGGATGGTGTTCTTCGTCGACAGGTAGACCGGGAAGTTCCGGTCCAGGCCGTAGCGCAGCGACGCCCGGGCGAAGTCGACGATCGAGTCCTTGAAGTTGTACATGCCCAGCGCGACGCCGCCCGCCTCGGGGAACTTCGCGACCTGGAACTCCATCGGCTCGTCGTCGCCGTCGGGCGTGTAGCTGATGGTCACCGTGCCCGGCCCGGGCACCTTGAAGTCCTGCGCCAGGTACTGGTCCCCGTGGGCGTGACGCCCGACGACGATCGGCTTGGTCCAGTGCGGGACGTAGCGCGGGATGTTCTGGCAGACGATCGGCTCGCGGAAGATGACGCCGCCCAGGATGTTGCGGATCGTCCCGTTGGGCGAGCGGTACATGCGCTTGAGGCCGAACTCCTCGACGCGCGCCTCGTCCGGCGTGATCGTCGCGCACTTGACGCCGACGCCGTGCTTCTTGATCGCGTTGGCGGCGTCGACGGTCACCTGGTCGTCGGTCTCGTCGCGGTGCTCGATGCCGAGGTCGTAGTACTCGAGGTCGATGTCGAGGTACGGGTGGATCAGCTTGTCCTTGATGAACTGCCAGATGATCCGGGTCATCTCGTCACCGTCGAGCTCGACGACGGTGCCCTCTACCTTGATCTTCGCCACGTCTCGAAAGCCCTCCTCACGGGCGCCGGCGACCGGCGCCGTCCGACCTGCGCGCACGCTATCAACGGGACTTGTACCCAGAACGGGCGAGCGGTGTGACCCCGGACGTCAGCGGGTCGCGAGCGGGCCGCCGGTGATCGTCAGCGAGACCGCGATGACCACCAGGCCGAACAGCGCGTAGGTCACGATGTCGACGCGCCGGCTGCGCACCGCGAGCAGGCCCGCGGCGGTGCGCGTGAGGCTCGCGCGCAGGATCCCGGCGAGCAGCAGCGCGGCACCGAGCTCCGTGGTGCCCTCCCGCCAGTGCTGCAGGCCGATGCGCCCGAACGCGACGGCGACGACGAGCATCACCGCGAGGAACGGGAGGTGCGCGCGCGCCTTGCGCAGCAGTTCGGCGCGACGCTCCTCGCGCGTGCGCGCCGGGCGCGCGTGGCGGCCCGCGGTCGACGGGAGCATGTCGGTGGGGCTCTCGTCGGGGGGCGGGGCCGGCGGGATCCGCTGTGGGCCCGGTCGCGGCGTGGGCTCCGGGGCGGGCGGGGGCGTCGGCCGGGGGGTCACGGCGGTCACCTGGCGCTCACCCCACCCGCTCCGCACGCTCCACGACGTTGGTCAGCAGCATCCCGCGGGTCATCGGCCCCACCCCGCCGGGTACGGGCGCGAGGTAGGCCGCGACCTCGGCGACCTCGGGCGCGACATCGCCGACGAGGCCGTGCTCGCCACGGGTGATGCCGACGTCGAGGACGGCGGCGCCCGGCTTGACCATGTCCGGGGTGACCAGGCCGGGGACCCCGGCGGCGGCCACGACGATGTCCGCGGCGCGCAGTTCGGCGGCCACGTCCTTGGTGCCGGTGTGGCACAGGGTGACCGTGGCGTTCTCGGAGCGCCGCGTCAGCAGCAGGCCCAGCGGCCGCCCGACGGTGACGCCCCGGCCGAGGATGGTGACCTTCGCGCCGTTGATCGGGACCTCGTAGCGGCGCAGCAGCTCGACCACCCCGCGCGGCGTGCACGGTAGCGGTCCCGGCTCCTGCAGCACCAGGCGACCGAGGTTGGTGGGGTGCAGACCGTCGGCATCCTTGTCCGGGTCCATGCGCTCGAGGGCGGCCCCGGCGTCGAGGCCCTTCGGCAGGGGCAGCTGCACGATGTAACCGGTGCACGCCGGGTCGGCGTTGAGCTCGTCGATGGTGGCCTCGACGTCGGCCTGCGTGGCGTCCGCGGGCAGGTCGCGGCGGATCGAGGTGATGCCGACCTTGGCGCAGTCGTTGTGCTTGGCCCGCACGTACGACTGCGACCCCGGGTCGTCGCCCACCAGCACCGTGCCGAGACCCGGGGTGCGGCCCGCCGCGGTGAGCGCGGCGACCCGGCCGGCGAGCTCGTCGAGGATCGACGCGAGCGTGGCCTTGCCGTCCAGCTTGGTCGCGGTCACGACCTCATGATGGCAGGTGGCCCGTGAGGTCCCGGGCGGCTCACCGGTCGGCGGGCTGGCGTGCCGCGGACCGGCGCGACCGCCACGGCGTCGCGGCGACGCCCGCGGCCACCAGGGTCAGCGCGGCCCCGAGCACCGTGGCGACCGACGGTGCGCCGGCAGCCGAGGGCAGCACGACGTCGAGCACGAGGGCGACGACGACCTGCCCGGCGACGGCGCCCAGCGCGAGCAGCAGCACCCCGATCCGGCCGACGACCCAGGCGGCGAGCCCGATGAAGACCGCGCCGAACGGCCCGCCGAGGTAGAGGTACCAGGCGGACGGCAGCGGCTGCGGCGGCCCGACCAGCGCGACGGCCACGAGACCGGCGACCACGAGCGCGGCGAGGCCGACGACGAAGTTGACCGTGGCGGCGGGCAGCACGGCGGTGAGCACGGAGCCGTCCTGCCCGTCGGGGTCCTCGGGGTCGCCCCCGGCGGCCGCGGCGACCCGGCCGTTGAGGGCCTGCTGGGTGGCGATGGCGACGCCCGCGAGCAGCGGTAGCAGTGCCAGCGCCACCGGGGCCTCGGTGCTCACCGCGGGCGCCACCGACAGGACGACCGCGCCGAGCATGAGCACCGCGCCCACGACGCGCGGCAGGGTGGTGGCCTGCGGCCCCGCGGGCCCGAGCCCGGCGCGGTCGACGGCGAGCCCGCCGCTGGACTGGCCCGCGACGACCGCGATGGTGAACAGCGCGGTGCCCAGGACGTGCGCGGTGAGCCCCTGGCTCGCGACCAGCAGCGCGCCGCCGAGCCCGCCCAGCAGCTGCCACGGCCGCAGGGTGCCGCGCCGCCGGGCACCGCGGACGCGCCGCAGACCCCGCCGGCCGGCGGGGACCAGCGCCAGGAGCACCAGCAGCAGCACGAGCCCCGTGCCGAACGAGATCACCGCGGCGAGCACCCCGTCGCCCAGCGCGGTGCCGAGCTCGGCGTTGGCCCGGGCCTGCCCGACGATGAAGCCGCCGGTGACGAAGGCGGCGGCGAGACCGAGCGCTGTGCGCGAGCGCGGGGGTACCACGGCGGGCGAACCTACGCCGGGACGACGCCCCCGCCGGGTGATCGCCCGGTCACACCGCGCGGGCGGTGAGGGTGTTGGCGGCGGCGACCCCGCCCGCGTAGATGCCGTGCTGGACGAAGCTCGTGCGCAGCAGGTCGCGGCGCCAGCGCCACGGCGGCGGGGTGTCGCCGAGGACGGGGAACAGACCGAGCGCCATGGTCTGGGTGGCGGCGAAGAAGACCAGGCCGGGCAGGGGCTCGCGGCCGAGCGCCCGCTGCAGCACGAGGTGCCCGGCGCCGACGAACGACCCGTAGCCCCAGTGCACCGCCCAGAACAGGGCGTGCCGGCCGCGCTCGGTGCGGGGCGCCCAGCCGACGACGGTGTGCAGCAGCCGCGAGGCCGCGATGACCACGTGCTCGCTGTCGTCGTAGTCGAGGATCTCGTCGATCTCGGAGACGAGGATGCCCTGGCGGTGGGCGTACGCCTCGCGCCGGAACCGCGCGGCGAGCGCCATCGCCCCGGTGCCGACGGTGCCGCCGACCACCCCGCGGGCGGCCTCGCGCAGCAGCGTGCGTCCCCGACCGCGCCGACTCCCCCGCCGTGCGCCCATGGCCGCAGCATGCCCTGGATCGGCGCGCAGCGCGGTCGGAGAGGACGCCGGCCCCCGACCCACCCGTCCGTTCGGCGGGTGCGCCGGATGCGTGTCCCACCTCACACTCGTCCTACACCGGGGCCAACCAGTGCGCCCACCAGGACCAACAGCTGTGCCGTGCGGACTGCCCTCGGTGGCCGACCACACGAAGGAGTGGGCATGACCACGACTGACGAGCAGTCCACCGCCGCGCACGCGGCCCCCGACGCGGGCGCCGACGCCGCGGCGGCGACGGCCGCCGCGGCCGCCAACCCGGCACTCGTCGGGGTCCCGACGTTCGTCGTGGGGTCGGTGTGCCTGGGCCTCTACCTCGTCGGGTTCACCGGCGCCTCCTCGACCGTCGCGATCGCGCTGGTCCCGATCCTGATCTTCGCCAACGGGCTCGGGCTGCTCCTGGCGACCGTCTGGGCGATCCGGCTCGGGCAGGGCCCGGTGGCGTCGATCTTCGGGATCTTCGCCGGGTTCTGGCTCAGCTTCCCGCTGCTGGTGCTGGGGCTGGCCCACGGCTGGTTCGGGGACGCGACCGAGGCGGCGGTGGCCACGAACGCGCAGGTCGCCTTCCTGCTCACGTGGCTGATCGGCGTCATCGTGCTCACGGTGGCCACGCTGCGCCTGCCCTCGGTGTTCACCGTGCTGTTCGTGCTCATCGACATCGCCCTGCTGCTGGTGATGCTGGGGACGGCGCAGGGGTCGACCGGGCTGCTGTTCGTCGGCGGCATCGCGGTGTTCGCCTTCGCGCTGGTGGGCGTCTACCTTTTCGTCGACGCGATGGGCCAGGCCACCGGCGGCAAGCCGATGCCCATGGGCAAGCCGATCATCGGCTGAGGCCCGGCGGGGACTCACCGGAAGTCCCGCGAGCTCGAGGGCACCCGCAGCTCCAGGCGCTCGATGCGGTCCGCGACGAGGTTGACCACGGTCGGCGCGTCGGGGGCCCGCTCGACCCGCCCGCGGATGACCAGTGCGGCGCTGGTGCGCGCCACCACCCGGTGGCGCGCCCAGAGTCCCTCGGAGCAGACGACGTTGAGCATGCCGGTCTCGTCCTCGAGGTTGAGGAACGTCGTGCCGCCCGCGGTCGCCGGCCGCTGGCGGTGGGTGACCACCCCGCCGACCTCGATGCGCTCGCCCTCCCCGACCCCGGAGACGGCCGCCACCGCGTACGCGCCGCGCTCGGTCAGCGACGCCCGCAGGTGGGTCACCGGGTGGCTGTCGGGGGTGACGCCGGTGGCCCACACGTCGGCGACGGTGAGCTCGACCGCGCTCATCCCCGGCAGCGCCGGGGCCTCGAGACCGACGGCGGTGTCGGGCAGCCGGTCGTGGCGCACGCCGTCGCGCACCACGCCGACCCCGGCGGCCGCGGCCCCGGCCACCCACAGCGCCTCGCGGCGCGCGAGCCCGAAGCAGCCCAGCGCCCCGGCGGTGGCCAGCCCCTCGACCTGCGCGGTGGTCAGCTCGGCGCGCCGGGCGAGGTCGGCCACGTCGCGGTAGGCGCCCTCCCGTTCCCGTTCCGCCACGATGCGGGCGGCCACCTCGTCGCCCAGCCCGCGGACCCCGGCGAGCCCGAGCCGCACGGCGACCCCGCCGGTGCTGTCCGGGTGCGGCTCGAGGCCCGGGGTGTCCGCCGCGACCTGGACGTCCGGCCCCAGCACCACCACACCGTGGCGCCGGGCGTCGGCGGTGAGCGACTGGGGCGAGTAGAAGCCCATCGGCTGGGCCCGCAGCAGCGCCGCGCAGAAGGCCGCCGGGTAGTAGAACTTGTACCAGGCGCTGACGTAGACCAGCGACGCGAAGCTGATCGAGTGGCTCTCGGGGAAGCCGAAGTTGGCGAACGCCTTGGTCTTGCCGAAGATCGTGTCCGCGAGCTCGCCGGTGATCCCGTTGGCCGCCATGCCCGCGTAGAACCGCTCGCGCATCCGCTCGATCCGCTCGGTGGAGCGCTTGGCCGACAGGGCCCGGCGCAGCTCGTCGGCCTCGGCGGCGGAGAAGCCCGCCACGTCCACCGCGAGCTGCATGAGCTGCTCCTGGAACAGCGGCACCCCCAGCGTCTTCTCCAGCGCCGGCTCACAGAGCGGGTGGTCGTAGACGACGCGCTCCAGGCCGTTGCGCCGCCGGATGTAGGGGTGCACCGAGCCGCCCTGGATCGGCCCGGGGCGGATGAGCGCGACCTCGACGACCAGGTCGTAGAACGTGCGGGGCCGCAACCGCGGCAGCGTCGCCATCTGCGCCCGGGACTCGACCTGGAACACGCCCACCGAGTCGCCCTCGGCGAGCATGGCGAACACCAACTCGTCGGTGGCCTGCAGGTCGTGCAGGCGCACGTGCACGCCGTGGTGCGCCGCGACGAGGTCGGCCGCGTAGTGCAGCACCGAGAGCATGCCGAGCCCGAGCAGGTCGAACTTGACCAGGCCCACCGCCGCCGCGTCGTCCTTGTCCCACTGGATGACGCTGCGCCCGGGCATGCGTCCCCACTCGACGGGCACCACCTGGTCGACCGGGCGGTCGCAGATGACCATGCCGCCGGAGTGGATGCCGAGGTGGCGCGGGAAGCCCGCGATCTGCTCGGCGAGGCTCGCGACCGCGGCCGGCATCTCCGGCACCTGGCCCGACAGCTCCGCGCCGGGGCCCCACCGGTCGATCTGCTTGCTCCACGCGTCCTGCTGGCCCTGGGCGAACCCCAGCGCCCGGGCGGCGTCGCGCACCGCCGAGCGCGGCCGGTAGGTGATGACGTTGGCGACCTGGGCGGCGCGGTCGCGCCCGTAGCGGGCGTAGACGTACTGGATGGCCTCCTCGCGGCGGTCGGACTCGATGTCGAGGTCGATGTCGGGGTAGCCGTCGCGCTCCGGGGACAGGAAGCGCTCGAACAGCAGGTTCATCTGGACGGCGTCGACGTGGGTGATGCCGAGCGCGAAGCACACCGCCGAGTTGGCCGCCGACCCCCGGCCCTGGCAGTAGATGTCGTGCTCGTCGCAGAACTTCACGATGTCGGCGACGATGAGGAAGTAGCCGGGGAAGCCCTGCGCCTCGATGACGTCGAGCTCGTGGTCGATCACCTCGAACGCGCGCGGCGAGCGCATCCGGTCGCCGTAGCGCACCGCCGCGCCCATCCACGTCAGCCGCCGCAGCCAGCTCGCCTCGGTCTCGCCCTCGGGCACCGCGAACGGCGGCAGCTCGGGGGCGAGCAGCTCGAGCGGGAAGGCGCACTCGCGCCCCAGCCGCGCGGCGTGGGCGACGGCCTCGGGGTGGCGGGCGAACCGCTGCGCCATCTCCGCGCCCGAGCGCAGGTGCGCCGGGCCGGGCGGCAGCCAGCCCTCGGCGTCGTCGAGGCTGCGGCGGGCGCGCACGGCGCCCAGCGCGGCCGCGAGCCGCGCGCGGTCGGGGGTGGCGTAGTGCGCGCCGGTGGTGGCCACGGTGTGCAGGCCCCGCCCGCGGTCGGCCCGGGCCGCGATCTCGGCCAGGGCCGCGTTGCGCTCGGTGTCGTCGGGCAGGCCCTGGTCGGTGAGCTCGACCGCGACGTTGGCCGCCCCGAACAGCGCGACCAGGCGGTCGAGCTCGCGGGCGGCTGCGTCGGCGCCCCCGGCGGCCAGCGCCCGGCGCACCGAGCCCTTGCGGCACCCGGTGAGCACCTGGACGTGCCCGCCGAGCGTCGACGCGACCCGCTCGGGGTCGTACACCGGGCGGCCCTTCTCGCCGTGGGTGTGCATCTGGCCCTCGGTGATCGCCCGCGAGATCGCCCGGTACCCGTCGGGGTCGCGGGCCAGGACGAGCAGGTGGTCGCCCTCGGGGTCGGGCACCCCGTTCTGCGGCGCGGTCAGGCCCAGCGACAGCTCGGCGCCGTAGACCGTCGGGATCCCGAGCTCCTGCGCGGCCTCGGCGAAGCGCACCACCCCGTACACACCGTCGTGGTCGGTGAGCGCGATCGCCTCGAGCCCCAGCCGCGCGGCCTCCTCGACCAGCTCCTCGGGGTGCGACGCGCCGTCGAGGAAGCTGAAGTTGGAGTGCGCGTGCAGCTCGGCGTACGGGACGGTGACGCCGGTGGCCCGCGCGCCCGTCGGCGGCCGGTAGGGCGTGCGGTGGCGCGACCACGCCGGGCTGTCGCCCCCGTCGCCGGGGAACTGCTCGTCGCGCGGCAGGCGGATGCGGCCCGGGCCGTCGATCCGCTCGCTGTCGTCGAAGGCCAGGGGGTCGCGGACGAAGTCGTCCGGGGCGTCGGTGTCGTCGGCGTCGGCGGCCTCGGGGGGCCAGGGCCCGGCGTGCCCGACGTGGGGCTCGCCCTGGATGGCCTTGCGCGTCCCGTTGCCCCGCCCCTGCAGGCTCGGGCCGTCGGCCGGGCGGCCCGCCAGCAGGCGCTCCATCTCCGACCAGCTCACCGGCGGGTTACCCCAACCCACGACACACACCTCCGTCCCGCGGGGAGCGCCGAGCGGGAGTAGCACACTCGCAAAAAGTGCTACTTTCGGGCGCTGTGGAGCACATCGGGCAACGTGAGCTACGGAACGACAGCGGCGACGTGATGCGCCGGGTCGAGCAGGGCGAGAGCTTCACCATCACGCGCCACGGCCGACCGATCGCCGATCTGGTCCCCCACGCCCGGCCGGCGCCCGTGCCGGGCCGGACCCTGGGCGAGATCCGGGAGGCCTTCCGCGCCCTCCCGTCGATCGACCGGCAGCGGTGGGAGGCCGAACGCGCCGAGGCCGACGATCTCCTCGGTG
Organism: Actinomycetospora sp. CA-101289; assembly: GCF_050955895.1. Taxonomy (NCBI): domain Bacteria; kingdom Bacillati; phylum Actinomycetota; class Actinomycetes; order Pseudonocardiales; family Pseudonocardiaceae; genus Actinomycetospora; species Actinomycetospora sp. CA-101289. The sequence continues at coordinate 5,254,876 of NZ_CP192093.1, forward strand.
AGGACGCGCTCGACGAGCCGAGCGGGCGGTGACGGTCGAGCGGGTCCTCCTCGACACGTCGGCCGTCATCGACCTGGGCCGGTGGGCGCACCAGGAGCTCGAGGCGGCGGTGCCGTCGGTCGCGGCCGTCACCGTCGCCGAGCTGGCCTTCGGTCTCGACGTCGACGACCTGCTCGAACGCCAGGCCCGGACCGACCGCTTCTACGCCCTGCTGCGCGAGATGGCGGTGCTGCCCTTCGATCTCGCCGCCGCCCGGCTCTACGGCACGCTCGCCGCCACCGTGCGTCGTGCCGGGCGCAACCCCCGGCCTCGCCGGATGGACCTGCAGATCGCGGCCACCGCCGGCGCCCACGGCCTGCCCCTGGTGACGCGGAACCCGGCCGACTTCGCCGGGCTCGAGCACCTCGTGGAGGTCGTCGCGGTCTGAGCGGACACGGGAGCGGCGCCCTCGCTCAGTCATAGATCCCCTCCATCGTCCAGCGGCCGTCGCGGTGGACCAGCAGCAGCGCGCGGCCGACCGCGTCGGCGCCCGAGGCGACCGGGTCGGGCGCGAGGTCGGCGGCCGGGTCGGGCTCGGGGTCGCGCCCGGCCTCGATCTCGTCGGCGTCGGTGGCGCACACGACCTGGATGCGCACGCCGCCCCCGGCGACCGACCGCGGGTCCCACCAGCGGCCCGGATCGGGCCACGGTCCGCCCCACGCCCGCACCGGCGTGGTGGGCGCCGCCGGGTCGGTGCCCAGCGCCACGTGCGCGGGCGGGGCGGAGAGCCGGCCGCGGGACGCGCGGTGCACCGGCGCGCCGTCGGCGTCGAGCACCCGCACCGGCAGCGGTGCGGGCGGCACCCGGGCCGGCGAGGGCGCGGGCAGCGCCCCGGGCCACGGCGCAGACGGGTCGAGCGCCGGCTCCCGCTCGTCGCCCCAGGGCACCAACCGGATGCGCTCGCCGGGGCCGCGGCCGCCGCCGGACACCGCGGTGAGCACCTCCTCGGGCCCCAGCAGGCCCTGGACCCGCACGAGCGCGCGCCCCGCCCGCTCGTCGGCCACCCCGACCTCGCCCCACAGCCCGAGCTGCAGCCGGCCGGCGTCGACCACCTCCTCGGGCACCAGGCGCAGCACGGTCAGGCCGCCGCCGGGGTCGCCGGGGCCCCGCCGGGACAGCCACCCCTCGAGCTGCCAGCGCACGCGGTCGGCCGTGCCCGCCGGCGTCAGGGGCTCGGCGCAGCGCCACACGCGGGCCAGCTCGTCGCCGCCGGTGGTGCGCGCCTGCACGCCGAGCCGCGTGCACGCCAGGCCCGCCCGGCCCAGGGCCTCGTGCAGCCGCTCGGCCAGCGAGCGGGCGGCGAAGGCGGCGGCGTCGACCCGGTCGACCGGCGGGTCGAGCGGTAGCTCCGCGGTGAGCTCGTCGGGGATGCGGCGCCGCGACGGCGGGCGCTCGTCGAGCCCGCGGGCCAGCCGGTGCGCCCGGACCGCGGCCGCGTCGAAGCGCGAGGCCACGTCGGTGGCCGACAGGGCGGCGAAGGAGCCCAGCGTGGTGAGCCCGAGGCGGCGCAGCAGGCCGATGAGCTCCGCCCGCGCGGCGCTGGCGTCGTCGTCGGCCCCGGCGGTGTCGGGCTCGACGCCCGGCTCGAGCTCGAGCTCGGTGACCGGGAGCGGCGCGAGGAACGCCGGGCTCTCCCCCGGCGGCACGAGCAGCGACCGGCGCGCGGCGAGCCCGGCGGCGAACAGCCCGTCGGCCACCCCCACCTGGCACTCGACGCGGGCGCGTGCCGCGACGTGGTCGACCAGGCGCTCGGCCACGACCTCCTCCCCGCCGAAGTAGCGCGCGGGCCCGCGGGCGGAGAGCGCCACCAGCCCGGGGCGCACGACCTCCACCCCCGGCGCCAGCTCCTCGACCGCGGCCGCGACCGGCTCGAAGCCGCGGGCGTCGCGCTCGGGATCGCGGGCGAGCACCGCGAGGTCGGGGCAGCGGGCCTGGGCCTCGCGCCGGCGCAGACCCCGGCGCACGCCCTGCGCGCGCGCCGTCGCCGAGCAGGCCACCACCCGGTGCGCCGCCAGGACCGCGGCCGGCCGGGCCGCGGGCAGGCCCGCCTCGGCCGCGCCCGCCACCACCGGCCAGTCGGGGCACCACAGCGCCAGCACCCGCGCCGGCGCGCTCACCCTGCCACCCCGATCGGTGCTGGCGCGTCCGGGCGCTCCCGCGGCACCGGCGGGCCGGTGAGCGGCGCCCCGACCGGCAGCTCCCCGTCCGGCGCGCACCCGCCCGCCGGACCCGGCAGCAGGATCGGGACCTCCTGCTCGCCCGGGCGCCCGCGGGCCGCGCACCGCACGCGGACCCGGCGCGAGCGCAGCCGTCCCGCCCCGTCGCCCCCGAGCCCGGCCCACGCACCGCCCTCGGCCCGCAGCTCGACCTCGGCGCCCGGCCACGTACCCGGTGTGGCGGTGACCGGGACCAGCACCGCCCCGCGCTGGCGCACCCGGGCGCCGAGCCGCTGCCGGTCGCCCGCCGACCACCGCACGCCGGGCAGCGTGGTGTCGAGCACGACCACGTCGACCCCGTCGACCAGCGCCGCGACCACCGCCGCCGGGCGCGGACCGGGACGGGGCACCAGCGCCGTACGGGCGAGGTCGAGCCCCGCCTCGGCCGCGGCCTGGACCCCGAGGTCGGGCAGGCCCACCAGCGCGCACCACGACCCGGCCCGCGACGCCTCGGCCAGCACCGCGAGCAGCAGCGACGTCGACCCGCACACCGCGACCGTCGAGCCACGCCGCAGACCCCCGTCGGGCAGGAGCCCGGCGAGCGGGCCGGCGACGGGCAGCACCGACGCGCCCTCGCGATCGGCGGGCGGGGGCGGCGGGGGCTCCGGCTCCGGCGTCGCCACCGGGCCCGGATCGGGCGGGACCGCGGCCCGGCGACCCGCGCGTCGGCCCGTCAGCTCCGAGGCCCGCACCACCCCCAGGTCGGACCACCGGCGCGCCGGGGAGCCCTGCTCGTCGAGCAACGACGAGGCCGTCACACCGCCCACGATCCCCTCCTCGATCGAACACGTGTTCGAACGAGGAGAACGCTAACCCACCCCACCGACAATGCGCCAAGGAACGACGGAGGTCACCCCCGACGGGGTGCCGGGTACCCCGGGGTCAGGTCGGCGACGGGGACGCCGTCGGCAGCGGGCCGAGCTCCCAGCTCCCTTCACCCTGCAGGTCCAGGCGCGTGTCGTGGAACGCCTCGAGGCTGCTGCGGTGGCCGACGCTGACCAGGATCAGCTCCGGCAGCTCGCGGCGCAGCAGCGTGTAGAGCTCGTGCTCCAGCCCTTCGTCGAGCGACGCCGTCGCCTCGTCGAGGAACACGACGTCCGGACGCGCGAGCAGCAGCCGACCGAAGCCGAGGCGCTGCTGCTCGCCGGGCGAGAGCTCCCGCCACCAGACCCGGTCCTCGTCGAGCCGGTCGACCAGCTGCCCCAGCGCCACCGAGCGCAGCACGGCGGCAGCCCGTTCGTCGTCGACCTCCTCGGGACCCCGGGGGTAGGCCAGGGCGGTGCGCAGGGTGCCGAGGGGCACGTAGGGCTGCTGGGACAGGAACACCGCCCGCGGGCCGGTGGGCCGGGCGACGTCGCCCTCGGCGAACGGCCACAGGTCGGCCAGGCTCCGCAGCAGGGTGGTCTTGCCGAACCCGGAGCGCCCGGTGACGAGGAGGCTGTCCCCCGGGCCGAGGTCGAGGTCCAGGTCGGACACGAGGGCCTCGCCGTCGGGACGCCGCACGGTGAGGTCGCGGACGGTCACGCCGTCCTCGCGGTCGGACACGTCGACCTCGGGGAGCCGGCGCGCCGCGGAGTCCGCGTCGAGCAGGCCGGTGAGACGGTCGAGCACCGCCCGGTAGGCGGCGAACTGGTCGTAGGCGTTGCGGAAGAACGACAGCCCGTCGTGCACCTGCGAGAACGCGCTCGCGGTCTGCTGGACGTCGCCGAGGGTGATCGTCTGGGCGAAGAAGCGCGGGGCCTGGATGACGATCGGGAACACGACCGAGATCTGGGTGGCGACCAGGTTGAAGCCCTGGAACCGCAGGTTCCGCCGGACAATCCGCCAGTAGTTCGCGATGACCGCGGCGAAGCGGGCGTCGAGGGTGCGCTTCTCCAGCGGCTCACCGCGCAGGAAGGCGATGTTCTCGGCGTTGTCGCGCACGCGCACGAGCCCGTACCGGTAGGTCGCGCTCAGGCCCTCGTTGAGGAAGTTGAGCCGGATGAGCGGCCTGCCGATCCGGAAGGCGATGACCGTCACGACGATGACGTAGAGGAACGCGAGGAAGGTCATCGCCCGGGGGATCTCGACGCCCACGACCGACAGCGGGCCGGAGAGCAGCCAGAGGACGTAGGTGAACGACACGACGGAGAGCACCGCGTTCACCGCGCCCGAGGGACCCACCGACAGGTCGTGCGAGGTCCCGGCGAACGCGGTGATGTCCTCCTGGATGCGCTGGTCGGGGTTGTCGACCTGCTGGGGCGCGAAGCGCGCGCGGTGGTAGGCCCGACCGCCCAGCCAGTCGCCGAGCAGCCGCTCGTTCAGCCACTCCCGCAGGCGGATGACGAAGGCCTGGCCCACGTAGTAGGCCACCAGCACCTCGGCCACGTAGATGGTCGCGAGGATCGCGAAGACGCCGACGGCGGACCAGAACGCACCGGCGTCGAGATCCTGGAGAGCGGTGTAGAGGCCGTTGCTGTTGTAGGAGAGCAGGACGTTGAGCCGCACCGCGACGACGACCAGCACCAGGAGGGCGAGGACGAACAGCAGGGGCCGCCACCCCTCGTCGCCGCGGGGGTGCAACCAGGGCCCCACGAGGCGCCGGACCTGCCGGCCCCACGTGGTGAACCGTGCGAGGAGCAGCCCCACGATCGCGACCACCACGACGGTCGCGACGGACGTGACCGCGATCCAGATCAGGCTGGACAGCCACTCGCCGGCCCAGTCGATGCTGCCCACCCGCGCTCCCCTCGCCAGCAGAGATCGGCGCAGCGTAGCGACGGGCCGGGCGTCGGACGGGAGGGGTCAGTGCGGGTCGGCGACGATCGCCTCCTCGATCCGGATGGCCTCCGTCATCAGCAGGTCGGACAACCGCACGAGGAAGGCCTCGTCGAGGCCGTGCTCGCGCGCGTACGCGGCGGCCCGCCCCTCCACCTCGCCCGCGCGGCCCGGCTGGAACACCGCCAGCCCCGCCCGGGCCTTCACCGCCCCGACCCGTTCGATGCACCGCACGCGGTCGCGCACGAGGGCGAACAGGGCCTCGTCGATGCCGTCGAGCTCCGACCGCAGGGCCGCGAGCTCGGGCTCCGGAGTGCTCATGGCCCTCCCGTCGGGGTACGGAGAGTGATGACGACGCGAGGTGGAGACCCTACGCTCCCCGTATGGCCCCGCCGAGCGTCACGTGACGTGGCTTCGCGCCGTTCCTGCCCGTGGCGGCGGGGCTCTTCTGCATCCAGCTCGACTTCTTCTCGCTGGGCCTGGCCCTGCCCACGATCGCCGTCGACCTCGGCACCACGGTCACCGACCTGCAGTGGACGCTGAGCGGCTACATGATCGCCCTGGGCGCCCTGCTCATCCCGGCCGGACGGCTCGGCGACGTGCTCGGGCGCCGCGAGGTGGTCCTCGCCGGGATCGCGCTGTTCGGGCTGAGCTCGCTGGTATGCGCCTCGCGTCCACGGTGCCGCTGCTCGTGGGCGCGCGGGTCGCGCAGGGCGTGGGCGCGGCCCTGATCATGCCGTCGAGCTTCGCGCTGGTCACCAACGCCACGACCGAGCAGGAGCGGCCCCGGATCACCGGGATGATGCTCGGGGTGGCCGGGATCGGCACCGCGCTGGGGCCGGTGGTCGGCGGCGTCCTGTCCTCGACCGTGGGCTGGCGGTGGGTCTTCCTCGTCAACGTGCCGGTCGCGCTGCTCGCGCTCTGGGGCGGCCGGCGGCTGCGCACCTCCCGGGACGAGACGGCGAGCCGCGATCTCCGGCGTCTCGACTGGGCGGGCGCGCTCACCGTGGTCGGCGGCCTGGTCGCCGTCAGCGTCGCGGTCGACGACGTCGGCGCGGAGGGCTGGACCGCGCCGGTGACCTGGGTGCCCCTGCTGCTCGGTGCGCTGCTCCTGGTGGCGTTCGCCGTGCGGGAGACCCGCGCCGCCGAGCCCCTCGTCCGCCCCTCGCTGGTGCGCAACCGCCTGTTCGTCGTGCTGCTCGTGGCCGGGACGCTGGCCAACATCGGCACGGTGGTGTTCGTCGTCGCCGCCACCATCGAGCTGCAGACCCTGCGCGGCCTGTCCGCGGCCGCCGCCGGCCTGGCGTTCTGCGTGTCGTCGATCGGGCTCGCGACGTGCGGGCCGCTGTCCGGCTGGCTGACCACCCGGGCCCCGGCGGGCCTCGTCATGGCGGTGGCGGTCGTGGCCGCCGCCCCGGCGCTCGCGCTGCTGGCCCTCGCCGGGCCGCTCCCCCTCTACGTGATCGCGCTCGGGCTCTGCGGGCTGACCACGGGCATGGGCTTCTCCCTGGGCCAGGTCGCGGTCCAAAACGTCCTGCCCGCGGAGCGCTCCGCCGAGGGCAGCGGGGTGATGCTCACCGCGCTCATCAGCGTCGGCGGCCTCGGCATCGTCGCGGCCAGCGCCGCCATCGAGGCCGTGGGCCCGCGCCCGCCGAGCATCGACGGGGTGGCCGTCACCCTGCTGGGCACCGCGGCCCTCCTGCTCCTCGCCGGTCTCGTCGCCCTCGAGGTCGAGTGGCCGCGCCGCACCGGGCGGACGGCGGTGGACCGGGAGAGGCTGGGGTCATGACCGAACGCGTCCTCGTCACCGGCGCCGCCGGGCGGATCGGCGGCTACCTGCGGGCCCGCCTCGCCCGTCCCGGGCGCACGCTGCGGCTGCTCGACGTCGTTGCGGTCGACGCCGGGCCGGACGAGGAGGCCGTCACCGCCTCGGTCACCGACCTCGACGCGGTCACCGCGGCCTGCGCGGAGGTCGACGCCGTCGTGCACCTCGGCGGGTACGCCGGCGAGGAGGCCTGGGACGACGTCCTGGCCGTGAACATCCACGGCACCTACGTGGCGTTCGAGGCCGCCCGGCGGGCCGGGGTGCCCCGCGTGGTGTTCGCCAGCAGCAACCACGCCGCGGGCTTCCACCCGTCCGTCGACCCCGTGCCCGACGACCTGTCGCCCCGCCCCGACACCTACTACGGCGTGGGCAAGGCGACCGGCGAGGCGCTCGGCAGCCTCTACCACGACCGCTACGGCCTCGACGTCGTCTGCCTGCGCATCGGCACCTGCAGCGACGCCCCGCCCGACGCGCGGAGCCTCGCGACCTGGCTCTCCCCCGACGACTGCGGACGGCTCGTCGAGGCCGCGCTGACCTGCCGCACGCCCGGCTTCCGCACCGTCTGGGGCGTCTCGGCCAACACCCGCCGGCGCTGGGCGCTCGCCGGCGCCCACGAGATCGGCTACCGCCCGCGCGACGACGCCGAGGCGTTCGCCGCGCAGGTGGGCGACCGCGTGGCCGACACCGACGGGTTCGTCGGCGGCGAGTTCTGCGCCCCGGGGTACGACGCGCCGCGCTGACGGACATCCGACAGAGGAGATCCTCGCCACAGGACACCCCGACCAGCGAGGATCACCGGATGGGCTACGTCCTCGGCTTCCTCCCGTGGATCGTCTACTGGGTGCTCGTCGGCAACGTCCCGTTCGAGCTGGCGATCCTCGTGGCGGCCGCGATCTCGGCGATCGGGCTGCTCGTCGGCCGGATCCGCCACGTGCCCCCGAAGACGCTCGACGTCGGCAGCCTCGCGGTGTTCCTGGTGCTCGCCGTCGTCGCGTTCCTCGTCCCCGACGACGTCCTCGAGCGCTGGATCCAGCCGCTGGGCAACGCCGGCCTGCTCGTCATCGTGCTGGGCGGGCTCGCGGTCCGGCGCCCGTTCGTCCTCGACTACGCCACTGCCTCGGTGGACGCCGTCACCGCCCGCACCGACGGCTTCCGGGCGATCACGACCGCGATGACCTGGCTCTGGGCCGGCCTCTTCGCCGGGATGACGCTGCTGTCGGCGATCCCGCCCATCGTCGACGGCGACGCGACCCTGCTCGACGCCGACGGCACCCTCTCGATCCTCTGCTACTGGGTCGCCCCGTTCGCGCTGATGGGCATCGGCGGCACGATCTCCGGGGCGTTCCCGCCCTGGTTCACCGCGCGCTCGGCGCTGGTCGACGCGCGCACCGCCGACCCGCCCGCCGCCGTCACCCCGCCCGTGCCCGCGCCGGACGAGGCCGACGGGCTGGCGATCGAGGCGCCGGCGGACTCCCGCCACGACGAGCCGTTCGGCGTCGTCGTGCGGGGCGCGGAGCAGGACGTGGAGCTCACCGCCGAGGGCGCCGACCTCCTCGGCCGGGCCTGGCGGGCGACGGCGACGTTCCCCGCCGCGGAGACGGTCAACGTCGGGAGCACCACACCCAGCGCCGGTGACTGGGACGTCGCGGACCCGGACGCCTCGCTGTGGGCGATGCGCTTCGCCGATGAAGCGACCCCGGACGTGTTCGTCGCGGGCGAGCCGTGGCGGGTGACCCTGACGGCCCGGTCCGGGACGCGCTCGGCGCGCCGCACGGTCGGCCGGCGGGCGGCCGGGGACGGGGTCGCGCTCACCCGGGTCGACGTCGGCGGGCTCCCCGGCACGCTCGCCGTGCCCGCCGGCGGCGGGAGCGGGTGGCCGGCGGTCGCGTGCTTCGGTGGCTCCGAGGGCGGGTCCGACTCGCAGCTCGCGCACGCCGCGCTGCTCGCCTCGCGCGGGTTCGTGGCAGTCGCCGCGCCCTGGATCCCGGAGGCCACGCCGGCGATCACGAACGTCCCGCTGGAGCGCTTCGCGACCGCCCTGGAGCTGCTCGCCGGCCACGACGCCGTCGACCCCGCACGGCTCGCCGCGATGGCGATCTCGCGGGGCGCGGAGGGGCTGCTGGCCGCCGTGTCCGCCGGGCTCGGCCCGTCCCTCGCGGGCCTGGTGCTCGTCAGCCCCAGCAGCGTCACGTGGCAGGCCGTCGGCGGGGGCGGCGAGGTGCCCGACACCGCGTCGTGGACCCGCGCCGGCACCGCACTGCCGTGGGTGCCGCTGCCGACCGGGGTCCTCATGCCCCAGCTGATCCGCAACGACTGGCACGTCCACGGCGACGTCGCGGCCCACCGGCCCTCGCTGCTGCGCCTGCGTCCCGCCTACGAGGCCGGGCTCGCCCGCGACCCCGGGACCGCGGTCATCGCGTCCGAGCAGGTCGGGTGCCCGATCCTGTGCGTCACGGGCGACGACGACCAGCTGTGGCCCTCCGGGCCGATGGCCGAGGCGCTGCTCACGCGCCGCGACCGGGGCGACGACCAGCACGTCCACCACGCCGGCGCCGGCCACCTCATCCGCCTCGGCGCGCTCCCGACCGACGCCCCGTGGAGCGGCGGCATCGCCTTCGGCGGCAGCCGCGCCGGGCAGGCCGCGGCCCAGCGGGACGTGACCGAGCGGGTGCCCGCGTTCCTGGATCGGGTCACCGACGCCGCGACCGTCCGCGCGTGAGCTCGGGAGGACCGACCGTGGTCAGCGCCGAGGCCCAGCGCTTCGCGGAGATGCTGCGGCAGGCGCCGCGGATGGCCGAGATGCCGCTGGCGCAGCAGCGGGCGGCCGGCGAGCACGCCGAGGACCTCAGCGCCGAGCCCGAGGACGTCCGCTACGACACGGTCTCCGACGCGGCCGACGCGGCCGACGCGGCCGACGGGGACGCGGGCGTCGCCGGCGTGTGGGTGCAGGAGACCGGCGCTGCGCCCACGAGCACGGTGCTCTACCTGTTCGGCGGCGGGCACGTCATCACCTCGCCCGCCTCGCGGCACAAGTTCGCCGGGCACCTCGCCCGCGCGCTCGACGCCCGCGTGCTGCTGCTCGACTACCCCCTGGCCCCCGAGCACCCGTACCCGCAGGACGTGGACGCCGCGGTGCGGGCGGCGCGCTGGCTGCTCGACCGGCAGGGCGTCCCCCCGGAGCGGCTCGTGCTCGTCGGGGAGTCGTCCGGCGGCGGGCTCGTCCTCGAGACGCTGCTGGCGGCCGCCCGCGCGGGGCTCCCGCGCCCGGGCGCGGCGTACCTGATGTCGCCCTGGGCGGACCTGCGCTGCTCGGCGCCCTCGTTCGCCGCGCGCCGCGGCGTCGACCTCGAGTGCAGCCACGAGAGCCTGTCGCGGATGGCGGGCCAGTACCTCGACGGCCACGACCCCGCCGACCCCGCGGCGTCACCCGTGCTCGCGGCGCCGGCGGACGCCGCGCGGGCGTGGCCGCCGCTGCTCGTCCAGGTCGGCAGCCACGAGGTGCTGCTCGACGACGCGCTGGCCGTGGCCCGCCTCGCGGCGCTGGCCGACGTCCCCGTCACCCTCGACGTCTGGCCGCAGATGCAGCACTTCTTCCAGCTCGGGGTCGGGGTCTACCCCGAGGCCGCCGCCGCCCTGGCGCGGGCGGGTTCCTGGCTCGAGCACCAGAGGTGACCACCGGAGCGCGCCGGAGATCGGTAGGCAGCGCGACGCAGGAGCGCTGACTGCCGCATCTCCTTGGCGCGACTAATGCGCGAAGTGGCGCGTCCCCGTGAGGTACATCGTCACCCCGGCCCGCTGGGCGGCCTCGATCACCTGCTCGTCGCGCACCGACCCGCCGGGCTGGACGACGGCCGCGACGCCCGCGTCGGCGAGCACCTCGAAGCCGTCCGGGAACGGGAAGAACGCGTCGGAGGCGGCGACGGAGCCGGCGACGCGGTCACCGCCGCGGGTGACCGCGAGCTTGGCCGCGTCGACGCGGTTGACCTGGCCCATGCCCACGCCGATCGTGGCGCCGCCGCGGGCGAGCAGGATCGCGTTGGACTTCACCGCGCGGCAGGCGCGCCAGGCGAACGCGAGGTCGGCGAGCTGCTCGGGCGACGCGGCGTCGCCGCACGCCAGCCTCCAGGAGGCGGGATCGTCGCCCGGCGCGTCGATCGCGTCGCGCTGCTGGAGGAGCAGCCCGCCGGAGATCGCCCGCTGCTCGGCCGCCGACGGCGCCCAGGCCGCGGTGAGCACGCGGATGTTCTTCTTGCGCGCCAGGATCTCCACCGCGCCGTCGGCGTAGGACGGGGCGACGATCACCTCGGTGAAGATCTCCGAGACGGTCTCGGCCATGGCCACGCTCACCTCGGTGTTGGCGGCGATGACCCCGCCGAACGCGCTGGTCGGGTCGCACGCGTGGGCTCGGCGGTGCACCTCGGCGACGTCGGTGCCGACCGCGATCCCGCACGGGTTGGCGTGCTTGATGATCGCCACGCAGACGCCGTCGTGGTCGTGCGCCGCGCGCCACGCCGCGTCGGTGTCGACGTAGTTGTTGTACGACATCTCCTTGCCGTGCAGCTGCGTCGCGCCGGCGATCCCGCTGGTGTTCTCGGGGTCGCCGTAGAGCGCCGCGGCCTGGTGCGGGTTCTCGCCGTAGCGCAGCACCGCGCGGCGCCGGGCGGTCATCCCCACCCACCCCGGGAACGGCGAGCCCCTATCGGCGTGCTCGTCTGGATCGGGGGCCAGCACGTTGCCCATCCACGAGGCGACGGCGACGTCGTAGGACGCGGTGTGCCGGAACGCCTCGGCCGCGAGCAGGCGCCGGTCGGCGAGCGCCACGCCGCCCTGGTGCGCCTGCTCGAGCACCCAGACGTAGCGCGTCGGGTCGGTGACGACGGCGACGGACTCGTGGTTCTTCGCCGCCGCGCGGATCATCGCCGGGCCGCCGATGTCGATCTGCTCGACGCAGTCGTCCGGGGACGCCCCCGACGCGACGGTCTGGGTGAACGGGTAGAGGTTGACCACCAGCAGGTCGAACGGCGCGATGTCCAGCGACTCGAGCGCCTGGGTGTGGGTGGGCAGGCGCGTGTCGGCGAGCAGCCCGGCGTGCACGCGCGGGTGCAGCGTCTTGACCCGCCCGTCGAGGCACTCGGGGAACCCCGTGACCTCCTCGACGCGCGTCACCGGGACGCCCGCGTCGGCGATCCGCGAGGCCGTGGACCCCGTGGAGACGATCTCGACGCCGGCCGCGTGCAGCCCGGTGGCGAGGTCGAGCAGGCCCGCCTTGTCGAAGACGCTGACCAGGGCGCGGCGGATCCGGCGCCGGCCCTCGGTGTGTGTGGCGGTGTGCGTGGTGGTCTGCGGCTCGGTGGCGGTCACGGGATCCTCACTCCTCGTCCGGTGACGGTGGCGCCGTGGCGGACCAGGGCCGCGACGGTCTCGACGAGCACGCGCCGCTCCACCACCTTGATGCGCTCGTGCAGCGTGTCCTCGGTGTCGTCGGGGTCGACGGTGACGGGCTCCTGCGCCAGCACCGGACCGGTGTCCACGCCCGCGTCGACGAGGTGCACCGTCGCGCCGGTGACCTTCACGCCGTAGGCGACCGTGTCGCGCACCGGGTGCGCACCCGGGAACGCGGGCAGCAGGGCGGGATGGGTGTTGATCGTGCGCCCGCCGAACTCGGCCAGGAACGCCGGGCCGAGCAGGCGGGCGAACCCCGCGGAGACGACGAGGTCGGGCTCGGTCCCCGCGACGGTCTCGGCCAGCGCGACGTCCCAGTCCGCGCGGTCGGCGTGGTCGGCGGGACGCACCACCGCGGTGCTCACGCCCGCGGCCGTCGCCCGGTCCAGCGCCCCGACGCCGGCCCGGTCGGAGACCACCGCGACCACCCGCGCCGGGTGCGCCGCGTCGTCGCCGGCGTCGAGGAGCGCCTGCAGCAGGCTCCCCGAGCCCGACGCCAGGACGGTGACGCGCGCGGGCGACGGCAGTCGCAGCCGGTGCTGCTCGGTGGTGGTCAGCGCTGCTCCTGGGCCGCGGCGGGTGTCCGTACCAGGTTAGGGGCCCGCTGCGCCGGACGCCGCAGCGCCCGTGTCCCCGGTGGGCTCGTCGGGTTCGGGGTCGGTGTCCGCCGCCCCGGGGGTCACGTCGGGGACGGGCGCCGGCGTCGCCGGCGTGACGGGCCGCGTGTCGCCGAGCGGCACGGCGAGCAGGGCGACCACGACGCCGGGGACGAGCACCCACCCGAGCGCCGCGAGCGCCACCGGCAGGGCCGGGATCGTCACGGGGTCGAACGGGCCCGCGCCGAGCCGCCCTCCCGACAGCGCGGCCGCGAGGCCCAGGAGCACCGCGGCGCCCACGGCCGCGGTCGCGGTCGCCCGGACGCGGGTCGCGGCGTCGCGCGCGGTGGGGGCGAGGCGCCAGCCCACGAGGCTGCCGACGGCCAGCGGGACCGCGAAGGCGAGGCCCGCCCAGCTCGGCGGCGGGCTCTGCGGCAGGAGCGCGGCCAGCGGGACCGGGGGCAGCAGGCCCGAGGTGATCCCGGTCGGCGCGGCCGAGGCGAGCCCGACCGACACCCCGGGGCCGAGCAGCCAGCCCACGGCCGCGACGACGGCGTTGGGCAGGTAGGCGACGCACAGCAGGGCGAGGCCCGCGCCGCTGCCGGCCTCGGGCGCGATGTCGGCGAACACGTCGTGCACCGCGGCCCCGTCGGCGAGCAGCCCCGCGAGCAGGAGCCCGGCCCCGGCCGTGAGCAGGGCCGTGGCCGCGAGGGCGGCGCCGCCCAGCCCGTGCCGCGCCCACGCCGGCAGGCGGCGCGGGAGGACCGCCACCCCACAGGGAGCCGCCGCCCCCGCCAGCGCGGCGAGGCCCGCGAGCAGCCCGCAGACGACCGCCGCGAGCGCCGGCGAGGCGTCCACCACGGCCTCCGGGGTCAGCAGCGCCGCGGCGAGCACCCCGATCACGGCGTGCGATGCGGCGGCGGTGGCCACCACCGGCACGAGGACGCCGTGCTGCGCGCCGGGCGGGCGCGCGGCCCCACCGGCCCCCAGGCGCCGGACGGCACCCCGGGCGACCCCGGCGACCAGCACCGCGAGCACCAGCGCCGGCGCGAGGGGCAGCACGCCGAGCGGCACCCCGGTGACCTGCAGGGGGACGAGGTGCGCGACCAGCCACAACGGGACCCCGACGGCCAGCGCCTGCCCGAGCCCCGGCTCGCCGCCCGGCGTGGTGCCGGACGCGAGCGCGGCGACGACGCCGGCGAGCACGACCGCCACCGCGTAGCAGACAGCGGGCGGCAGCAGCGCCACGCGCGCGAGCACCGGTAGCCAGGCCGGTGCGGCGGCCGGTGCGGTGTCCTCCGCCGCCGCGCGACGGGCGCGCCGCGGGCGGTCGCTGGTCGGCACCGTCACGACCCGAGGGTGTCAGGGGACGACGGCTCACCGTGGCCGCCACGCCGACGGGGAGCCGTGTCCTCGGGACACGGTTCCCGCCATCGACTCAGCGCGGCGGGGAGCCCCACTCGCCGCCGCGGCGCTCGTCGGGCGCGCCGTTGGCGCCCGGCGGGCGGCCGGGGTCCTCGCCCGACTCGTGGGCGCCGCGGTGCTCGCCCGGGGGCTGGGGTGCGACCGGGCCCCCGGGCGCCGGCGAGCCCGCCGCGGATCCGGAGGACCCGGCGCCGCCCGACGGGGCGCCCCAGCCGGCCCCGGCCGCGCCGCCCGCACCCGCGGCGGGCGTGCCGTAGCCGGGCGTCGCGCCGGCACCACCGGACGGCGGGGTGCCCTGCGGCGTCCCCTGCGGCGGGGTGTCCGACCCGGCGCCACCGGCGCCACCGGCCGGGCCCTGCGGGGAGGACGTGCCGAGCCCGGCGTCGTCACCCGCGCCGTAGGTCCCGAACCCGCCGCTCGCGCCCGCGGTCGGCGACACCGTGGTGCTCGCCGAGCCCGCGTCGTCCCGGTCGGACCGCCCGGCCTCGCCGGACTCGCGGCCGGGGCCGCCGGCCGCCGTGGCCCCGGGGACGACCTGGGTGGTGGCCGCGCTGCCGGGCCCCGCCCCCGCCGACGAGCCCGGGCTGCCGAAGCCGCCCATCGCGCCCGACGGCGGACCGACGGTGCCGCCCTGGGCACCCTGGCCGGGTCCACCCGGACCACGCGGCGCGGCGAACTGGCCCGAACCCGGGCCGGTGGGGCTGCCGTACCCGGGCTGGGCACCCGGCTGGCCGCCCGTGGGCGGGCCCTGCGGGGCACCGCCCCACGGGCCGCCGGACGCGCCGGCCCCGCCCGGGGCGCCGAACCCGGACGCCGCCGCGGACCGGTTGGACGCCGGCGCGTTGATGACGCCGGTGGCGAAGAGGGCGGCGACGACCGCGGCGATCGCCGCCAGCACGGCGAGCACCACCTGCACGATGAGCAGGCCGTCGGCGTAGGCGAGCAGCGGCAGCATCGCCAGCGCGCCGGTGACCCCGACGACCGCGCCCGGCACCAGCGTCTGGGTGGTGCGCGGCAGCAGCGACGCCGCGGTGAGCAGGCCGCCGGCCAGCACCAGCGGCAGGTAGAACAGCGCCCCGAAGGCCGCGCTGAGGTCGGACGCGACGCCCGAGGGCTCCGCCGACCCGAAGAAGGTCAGGACGTAGGCCAGCAGCGCCAGGACTCCCGCGGCCAGCGCTACCCCGCGCTCGGCGCCGGAGGCCCCGGACGCGCCACCCGTCCGCGTCGGGCCGGTGCCGCCGGACGCGCCGCCCGCCCCGGAGGTGTCCGGGGTGGACGTCGCGATCGTGGTGGTGGGCACCGGGAAGCTGCCCGAGCCGGGAGCACCCGGGCCCGGGCCGTAGCCCTGCCCGTATCCCTGGCCCTGGCCGCCCTGACCGCCGCCGTATCCCTGGCCCGCGTACCCCTGACCCGGCGCGCCGTAGGGCTGCTGGCCCGGCTGACCGGGCTGACCGGGCTGCCCGGGCTGGCCCTGCTGCCCCTGACCCGCGCCGGCCCAGGAGGACCCGCCGTAGGGCGAGCCGTACGGCGAGCCACCTACCGGGCCCCATCCGCCGGGCCCGGACCCGCGCTGTCCGGGCGGGCCCTGATTCGGTGAGCTCATCTGAGGTGTCCTCCCGGGACGGCGGCGTCGGCGGTGGGGCGTTCTCGACCGGGTCGCGCCCGGTCAGCCCCGCGAGACGAGCGAGCGGGCGAGGTCGGCGGTCTCGGTCGGCGTCTTGCCCACCTTGACCCCCGCGGCCTCGAGCGCCTCCTTCTTGGCCTGCGCGGTCCCCGCGGAGCCGGAGACGATGGCGCCGGCGTGACCCATCGTCTTGCCCTCGGGGGCCGTGAACCCCGCAACGTAGCCCACCACGGGCTTCGTGACGTTGGCCTTCACGTAGTCGGCGGCACGCTCCTCGGCGTCGCCGCCGATCTCGCCGATCATGACGATGGCCTCGGTCTCGGGGTCGGCCTCGAACGCCTCGAGCGCGTCGATGTGCGTGGTGCCGATGACCGGGTCGCCGCCGATGCCGATGGCCGACGAGAAGCCGAGATCGCGCAGCTCGAACATCATCTGGTAGGTCAGCGTGCCCGACTTGGACACCAGCCCCATCTTCCCGGGCCCGGTGATGTTGGCCGGGATGATCCCGGCGTTCGACTTGCCGGGGCTGATGATGCCGGGGCAGTTCGGGCCGATGATCCGGGTGCGGTTGCCGTTGGCGCAGGCGTGCGCCCAGAACCAGGCCGAGTCGTGCACCGGGATGCCCTCGGTGATCACGACGGCGAGCCCGATGCCCGCGTCGATGGCCTCGACCGCGGCGTCCTTGGCGAACTTCGGGGGCACGAAGAGCACCGAGACGTTCGCCCCGGACTCCTTCATGGCCTCCTCGACCCCGCCGTACACCGGCACGGTCGTGCCCGAGATCTCCACGGACGTGCCCGCCTTGCGGGCGTTCACGCCGCCGACGATGTTCGTGCCCGACGCCATCATCTTGGTGGCGTGCTTCATGCCCTCGGAGCCGGTGAGCCCCTGGACGATGACCTTGCTGTTCTCATCGAGGAAGATCGACATCTCAGGCTCCCGCCGCGGCCAGCTCGGCGGCCTTCGCGGCCGCGTCGTCCATGGTGTCCACCACCGTGACCAGGGGGTGGTTCGCCTCGGCGAGGATCCGGCGGCCCTCGTCGACGTTGTTGCCGTCCAGGCGGACGACCAGCGGCTTGGTGGCGTCGTCGCCCAGCATCCCGAGCGCCTCGACGATGCCGTTGGCCACCGCGTCGCAGGCGGTGATGCCGCCGAAGACGTTGACGAAGACGCTCTTGACGTCCTCGTCGCCGAGGATGACGTCCAGGCCCGCGGCCATGACCTCGGCCGAGGCGCCGCCGCCGATGTCGAGGAAGTTGGCGGGCTTCATGCCGCCGTGCTGCTCTCCCGCGTACGCGACGACGTCGAGGGTCGACATGACCAGCCCCGCGCCGTTGCCGATGATGCCGACCTGGCCACCCTCGAGCTTGACGTAGTTGAGGCCCTTCTCCTTGGCCTTGGCCTCGAGCGGGTTCGCGGTGCGCTCGTCGACCAGCTGCGCGTGCTCGGCGTGCCGGAAGTCGGCGTTCTCGTCGAGGGTGACCTTGCCGTCGAGCGCGATGACCCGGTCCTGCGGGTCGCGCACCAGCGGGTTGACCTCGACCAGCGTCGCGTCCTCGCCGACGAAGGTCTCCCAGAGCTTGACGATCACCTGCGCGGCCTCGTCGGCCACCTCGGCGGGCAGCTTGGCCTGCGCGACGATCTCGTCGGCCTTCGCGCGGTCGACGCCGGCGATCGCGTCGATCGGCACCCGGGCCAGCGCCTCGGGCCGCTCGACCGCGAGCTCCTCGATCTCCATGCCGCCCTCGGCCGACGCCATCGCCAGGAAGGTGCGGTTGGACCGGTCGAGCAGGAAGGAGAAGTAGTACTCCTCGGCGATGTCGCTGGCCTCGGTGACCAGGACCCGGTGGACGATGTGCCCCTTGATGTCCAGGCCGAGGATCGCCTCGGCCTTCTCCTTGGCCTCGGCGGGGTCCTTCGCCAGCTTGACGCCGCCGGCCTTGCCGCGACCGCCGGTCTTCACCTGCGCCTTGACGACGACCGCGGTGCCGATCTCCTGCGCGGCACGCTCGGCCTCCGCGGCGGTGTCGACGGTGCGACCGGGCAGGACCGGCACCCCGTGGGCGGCGAAGACGTCCTTCGCCTGGTACTCGTACAGGTCCACTCGTGAACTCTCCTCACCAACTCCCCGGCTCGCCGCCGGGGGTCGGCGGTGACCGGGCGAGGTCGCGGCGCGCGGGGCGCCCACGTCTCGACGGATGCGCGGCGACCCTATCGACGCCGGACGCCGCTGGTCCTGGCGACGGGGGCGACCCCGGCCACAGCCGGCCGTCCCGGGCCCCTGGATCGATCCACCCCGCCCCTCGGGCGGGCTCCCGCCGGTGTCCTTGATCGGTCTGGAAGGAGGCCCCGGCGGACACCGCAGGTGAACACCGCTTAACGTCAACCTCATGGACGTGACGGGAGTCATGTCGAGGGACACGCCGCAATCAGACGAGCACGCCGATAGGGGAGCTGGACCTGTGGATGCGGCAGCGGAGCCGGATGCAGGGCCGGACGCGTCGCCGGTCGACGCGCGCCCGCCGAGCGCCGTCTCGACGGTGGCCGGCGCCCTGTGGCGCGGCGTCGGCTACGCCGCTCGCACCGTCGGGGTGCCCGCGGGGGTGCGGGGCCTGGCCGTCGAGCTGGCCTACACCGCGGTGCACCTGTCGCTCTACCCCTGGGGCCTGGTGGACGAGGTCCTCCGCCCGTCGGGCACCTTCGCCCACCACCGCACCGAGGCCTTGAGCCCCTCGCAGCGCAGCCTCGTCGTCGCCGACCTCGACGCCTCGACGACGCCCGTGCTGCTGGTGCACGGCATCGTCGACAACCGGTCGATCTTCGCGGTGCTCGCCCGGTCCCTGCGCCGGCGCGGCTTCGGCGTCGTGCACGCGGTGAACTTCAGCGTCCTCACCGCGTTCACCGGCGACATCCGCGTCGCCGCCCGCGAGCTGGGCCACCACGTCGAGCGCATCTGCGCGAGCACCGGCGCGGACCGCGTCCACATCGTGGGGCACTCGCTGGGCGGGCTGATGGCCCGCTACTACGTCCAGCGGCTCGGCGGCGACGCGCGGGTCGACACGCTCATCACGCTCGGGACCCCGCACCGGGGCAGCCTCATCGCGCACTTCCTGCCGCCCACGCGCGTGCCCCAGCAGCTCTGCCCGGGCTCGGACCTCGTGCGCGAGCTCGACGAGCCGGCGCCGGGCTGCCGCACCCACGTCGTGGCGGTGTGGAGCAAGCAGGACCAGCTGATCATCCCGCAGTCCGCGGCACGGCTCGAGCACCCGGACCTCAACGTGTCGGAGGTGGTGCTCGAGCACGTCGGGCACCTGTCGATGACCATCGATCCCGACGTCGTCCACCTCGTGACGCGGCTGCTCGCGCGCCAGCCGCTCGGCAGCGCGCGCGAGCGGGGTCGGGCGCTGGCGGGCTGACACCGCCCCGGATCGGACCGCGCGCCCTCACCCGGGGTGTCCGCGGCGTCCCGCACCGTCACGGATCGACGCAGCGTGACCTGGGCGGGCGCGCCGGCGACGAGCGGCGAGGACACGGCTGGACGAGTGAGCGGACGTCACCCGACCCGGTGATGACCGCTCGGCGCGCACGCCCGCACGCACGGCGTAGCGACCGGCTCAGGCGACTCGTGTCGTTTGCCCGCGTGCCGACCTCGTGGCTACCTTTCCGCCGTCCTCATCACGGTCAGGTCACGAACGGCATACGGATCGACCCCGAACGTTCCGTCAGGGCTCCCCGGCCCACGCCGCCGCGACCGGCCCCGATCTGCGGGAAGGATGGTCTTGGCGCACAGCTCCCCACGCCCGCCGTCCGCGCCCCTCTTCTTCGGTCTCAGCCCGGCCCTCGCGGGCGGACCGTCGTCGCCGCGCTTCCCCGACCTCGGCGGCCTCGCCGGCGGCCTCCCCGGGCTCGGTGCCCGCGGCGGACGCCGCGGCGTTGACGCCGCCGGTCTCGTCACCGGCCCCGGGCGCTCCCCGGGCGCGCTGCCGGCCCGCCCGATCGGCGTCCGCCCCGGCCCGGCCGCCCCCGCGCGCGACCCCCGCCCCGAGGAGCCCCGCGCCGGCGGCCACCCCGTCGAGCGGCTCGAGCCCCAGGGACCCGAGCACGACCCGCGGCGCGCTCCCCAGCGCCGCGACGTGCGCGGCGACCGCCGCCCGGCGCCCCCGACCGGCCGCCAGACCGGCCCCTCGCCCCTGCGCGGACGCCTCGCGGTGGCCGCGGTGGCCGCCGGCGCGCTCGCGACGGCGGGCCACAGCCTCGCCGGGCTCGGCGCGCTGGACGACACGTCCTCCACCACCGCCGAGCTCGCCCTCGCCTCGGAGCGCGCCACCGACCGCGACACCTCCGCGGCGCCGGGCAGCAGGTCCACCGGCCTCGACGCGGCCACCTCCGGCGTGCTGCCGGTGATCGCGCCCGCCACGTCCGCGGCCGCCGCCTCGAGCACCGAGGCGTCGTCCGACGAGGGACCGGGGCAGGTCAGCTCGATCGCCAAGGCCGCCGAGCGCTCCGCCGCCCAGGCCCGCGCCGCCGCCGAGGCCGCGCGTCCCGACTTCGTCAAGCCGGCCGAGGGGCGCTTCACCTCGGGCTTCGGCGCGCGCTGGGGCAGCTCGCACCGCGGCGTCGACATCGCCGGGCCCATCGGCACGCCGATCGTCTCGGTCGGCGACGGCACGGTCATCGAGTCCGGCCCGGCCAGCGGCTTCGGCATGTGGGTCAAGGTCCAGCTCGAGGACGGGACGATCAACGTCTACGGGCACGTCAACCGCTCCTACGTCGAGGAGGGCCAGCGGGTCCGGGCCGGCGAGGAGATCGCCGAGATCGGCAATCGCGGCCGCTCGACCGGCCCGCACCTGCACTTCGAGGTGTGGACCGAGGGTGGTAACAAGATCAACCCGCTGCCGTGGCTCGCCGAGCGCGGCATCTCGCTGGGTGGTCAACAGGACTAGTCCGCTCCCCGCAGGACGACCTGGGCCCCGGCGCACGTGCTCCGGGGCCCTCGTCGTGGGTGGGGGCGCGTGACCTACAGCTTCGTGAGCGGCACGCCGCCGATGAGCATCAGCCGCACGGTGCCCGACGACCCGAAGTCGATGGTGGCCGTGGCCCGCGAGCCGACGCCGTCGACCGAGGTGACGGTGCCGAGGCCGTACTTGTCGTGGCTGACGCGGTCGCCGACGTCGAGGGAGATCGTCGGCGCCTCCTTCCAGTCCGGGCGCATCGGCGAGGGGCGCGAGGGCCGCCCGCTGATGTCGGTGCCCGGGCTGGCCCAGCGGCCGGCCCCGAAGCGCGTGCGCCCGACCGGGGAGGAGCGCTCGGAGCTGGGCTCGACGCGGCGCCACTCCCACACGTCGGCGGGGACCTCGTCGAGGAAGCGCGAGGGCGGGTTGGCCTGCGGCTGCCCGAACGCCGAGCGCATGACCGCGCGCGAGAGGTAGAGCCGCTGCTGGGCGCGGGTGATGCCGACGTAGGCGAGCCGCCGCTCCTCGGAGAGCTCGGCGGGGTCGGCCAGCGCGCGTGAGTGCGGGAAGACACCGTCCTCCCAGCCCGTCGTGAACACCACCGGGAACTCGAGGCCCTTCGCGGTGTGCAGCGTCATCAACGTGACGACGCCGTCCCCGCCGTCGGGGATCGAGTCGGCGTCGGCGACCAGCGAGACGCGCTCGAGGAAGGCCTCCAGCGAGCCGGGCGCCGGGCCGTCGTCATCCCCGCCCGCGGCCTGCTGCTGCTCGGGGGTCTGCTCCTCGGCCACCACCGTGTCGTCGAGGCCCTCGGCGTTCAGCGCGTCCTGGACGAACTCGCGGGCGACGCTGACGAGCTCCTGGAGGTTCTCGAGGCGCGACTGCTCCTGCGGGTCCTCCGAACCCTCGAGCTCGGCGCGGTAGCCGGAGCGGTCGAGGATGGCCTCGACCACCTCGTCGACCGGCGCGCCCCCGGCGAGCGTGGCCGCGAGCCCGTCGAGCATCTCGACGAAGTCGGCGATGTTGCGCTGCGAGCGCGTCGCGAGGCCGTGGACCTCGCCGGCGGCCGCGCGGCGCAGGGCGGCGGCGAACGTGGTGCGCTCGCGGTCGGCGGCGTCGGCCACCACCGACTCGGCGCGGTCGCCGATGCCGCGCTTGGGCACGTTGAGGATGCGCCGCAGCGCGACCGTGTCCTCGGGGTTGGACAGCACCTTGAGGTAGGCCAGCGCGTCGCGGACCTCGCGGCGCTCGTAGAACCTGACGCCACCGACGATCTTGTAGGGCAGCCCGAGGCGGACGAACACGTCCTCGAAGACCCGGGACTGGCCGTTGGTGCGGTAGAAGACGGCCACCTCGCCGAAGCGGACCTCGCCCGCGTCCACCAGGCGGTCGATCTCGGCGGCGACGAACGCGGCCTCGTCGTGCTCGTTGTCGGCGACGTAGCCGACGACCTTCTCGCCGTCGCCCGCATCGGTCCACAGGCGCTTGTCGCGACGGTCGGCGTTGCGGCTGATGACGGCGTTGGCCGCGGTGAGGATGTGCTGGGTGGAGCGGTAGTTCTGCTCGAGCAGGATCGTGCGCGCCTCGGGGTAGTCGCGCTCGAACTCGACGATGTTGCGGATGGTGGCGCCGCGGAAGGCGTAGATCGACTGGTCGGCGTCGCCGACGACGCACAGCTCCGCCGGGGGCACCGCGCCGTCGTCGCTGCCCGCGGCCAGGGCGCGGACCAGCATGTACTGCGCGTGGTTGGTGTCCTGGTACTCGTCGACCAGGATGTGCCGGAACCGGCGGCGGTAGTACTCGGCGACGTCGGGGAAGCGCGTCAGCAGGTCGACCGTGCGGCCGATGAGGTCGTCGAAGTCGAGCGAGTTCGACTGCTGCAGCCGCTGCTGGTAGACGGCGTACACCTCGGCGGTGCGCTTCTCCGCCTCGGTGGTGGCGGCGTCGGCGGCCTCGATCGGCGAGACCAGCTCGTTCTTCCACGCCGAGATGCGCGCCAGCACCCCGCGCGGCGAGTACTTCTTGGCGTCGAGGTCGAGCCCCCGGGCCACCGACGCGACGAGGCGCCGCGAGTCGTCGGCGTCGTAGATCGAGAACGTGGAGCTCAGCTCGAGGTGGCGGTACTCGCGGCGCAGGATGCGCACGCACATCGAGTGGAACGTCGAGACCCACATCGCGTTGCCGCGGCGCCCCACCAGCGCGGCCACGCGCTCGCGCATCTCGGCGGCGGCCTTGTTGGTGAACGTGATGGCCAGGAACTGGCCCGGCCCGACCCCCTGGTGGCGCATCTGCCAGGCGATGCGGTGGGTGAGCACCCGCGTCTTGCCCGACCCCGCGCCCGCCACGATCAGCAGCGGCGACCCGGCGTGCACCACGGCCTCGCGCTGGGGCGGGTTCATGCCCTCGAGCAGCGGGTCGGTCGCCGGGTCGGGGCGGCCGGTGTCCCGGCGGACGGCACCCCCGGCGGCGGCGTCGCCACCCCCGGCGGCCGCGGCGGCGAGGCGCCGGGACAGGGCGGACGCCGCGGAGCGCACCGGCGGGCCCGACGGGGCGTCGGACCCCGTGTCGGACTCGGGGGGGCGGGTGGCGCGGCCGGTGCTCATCGTCGTCCCACGCTACCGGGGCCCCCCGACAGCGCGGGACGTCGCGCTCCCGGGTGAGCGGTTGGCGCGGCGGGGGGTCGATGGCATGATGACCGCCGTGCACGTGCGGACGCCTCGATTTTCCTACGGGTACCGGCTCCCGGTCCCCGTGGACAGCTGACGCGCCCGCCGCGCCCGACCCACGCCGCCCCGGAGTCCACGGACCCCGGGGCGTTCTCGTGTCCGGGGTCGTGGGCCCGCCGACGCCCCGACCCGCCCGGACACCCCAGGAGGCCGATCCCGTGAGCGCCACCACCAGCTCCACCCCGCCCGCCGCCGACGACGAGCCCGGCGAGGGCGACGAGCCCACCGGCGGCCCCGTCGCCCTCGCCCCGGCCACCGCGGACGAGATCCCCGCGCTGCGCGAGGAGATCGACGCGATCGACGCCGACCTGCTGCGCCTGGTCAAGCGGCGCTCCGAGATCTCCCAGCGCATCGGGCTCGCCCGGATGGCCGCCGGCGGGCCGCGCATCGTCTACAACCGCGAGATGCAGGTCCTCGCCCGGTTCCGCGAGCTCGGCAGCGAGGGCCGCGAGCTCGCGATGCTGCTGCTGCGCCTCGGCCGCGGCCGCCTGGGCGGCCGGAGCTGACGCCCCGGGGACGGTCCCGAGGACACGATCGCGCGCCGACCACGGCGGACGAGCACCGACCACACGCGCGCGGTGGCAGGCTGGTGACATGGGATCCGTCATCGACCTGATCGCCACGATCGTCACCGTGCTCAGCCTGCTCGCGGCGGTGGGGTACGGCGGCTACCTCTTCATGATCTCGTCGGTGGCCTCGAAGCGGCCGGGCGCGACCCACCTCGCCGTCGACGCCCGCAAGCGCCTCCCGGCCGCCGTCGGGCTGGGCCTCGGCGCGCTCGTCGCGCTGCTCATCACCCGCGGCGAGAGCGTCCCGTGGGACGTCATCGGGCTGCTCGTCGGCGGTGGCGTGGGCCTCGTCGCGGTGAACCAGCTGCAGACGGCCCGCAAGCGGCTGGCCGCGCCGCCGCGCTGAGCTGAACGGCCGTTCCCGCACGACGAGCGGTCGACGACCGTCGTCCGTCGGCCGGAACGCTCGTCCGCCGTCCACGAGCCCGGGGGACACGCCCACTGGGCGACCACACCCGGACGATGGCACCACACCCCTGGACGGCCGCTCCCGGTTCGGATGACGTGCGAGTAACCCTTTCCGTACACACACGGTGGACGGCGGGTCCCCGATCCGGTGAACCCCGGGCGGGAACGTGCACGGGAGCGAGGAGCGGCGCGATGGGCGAGGGTGTGGGGCGGCACGCCTGGGTCGACGAACCGGAGTCCGGCGCCCTGCTCGCGCCGCCCACGGTGCCACCGCCCGCCGCGCCCCCCGAGGCCGCGGACGTCGAGGATGCCGAGCGCGACGACGACCCCGCCGCCCCGGCCCTCATCACGCTGGTCCCCACGCCCCGCCGCGCCGTCGACGACCTCACCGCCGTCCCCCACCGCGACGTCCCCGGCCACACCGACGGCATCCCGGTCACCGAGATCGTGGCCCGCCTGGCCGCCCCGCCCGCGACCGAGGTCGAGGCCGAGCAGCAGGACACGGACGCCGACGACGAGACCGAGGCCGTCCCGGCCCCCCGCGTCCGCCCGACCCCGACCCCCGGCCGGTCGGCGCGCCGCCAGACCAACCCCTTCCAGCGCGGCCGCGGCCGCACGCTGGGCGCGAGCACCGGGGTGCTGCTGGTCGCGGGCGCGATGGCGGGCGTCGCGAGCGTGCCCGTGCCGCAGCTGCCCCTCCAGGAGAGCCCGCTCCCCGGCACGCCGGTGGCGCTCCCGCCCGTGGTCCCCGGCCTCGCGCCGGGCGTCCCGGGAGCCGCTCCCGGCGCCGTGGCCGGCGCGCCCGGGACGACGCCGGTGACGCTCAGCGCCGCGGTGACCGACCTCGGTCCGGGCCTGGGCGTCCTCGGCCTCCCGGGCGCGCCGGGCCTCGCCGGCACCGGCCTCGTCGGCGCGGGCGCGCTCGGGCCGGGCGTCGCGCAGCCCGGGACGGTCACGCCCGGCGGTGGCGGCACCGCCGCGCCCGCCGGCCCCGGAGGGACGGGCGGCACGGGCGGGGGCGGCGGCGGCGGCATCGACCTCGGCGGCCTGTTCCCCGGCGGGAACGGGGGCTCGGGAGGCACCGGCGGGTCCGGTGGCAGCGGGGGCTCCGGTGGCGGCACGGGCGGGTCCGGCGGCGGCGGGTCGGCCGGCACCCCGGGCGTCGTGGGCACGGTCGGCAACGTCGTCGGCGGGGTCACCGACGGCCTCGGCGGCGCGCTGCCCGAGCCGGTGCGCACCCCCGTGCGGGGTCTCGGCGGCACGGCCGCGCAGACGCTGCGCACGGTCGAGGACGACGTCGTCGCCCCGGTGGCCGACGCCGCGACCGACACCGTCGCCGAGGTCGGCGGGACGACGAACCGCACCCTGCGCGCCACCACCGACGACGTCGTGGAGCCCGTGACCGACGAGGTCACCGACACCGTCGACGACGTCGGCGAGACCGCGGGCGACGCGCTCGAGGACGTCCCCGCGGTGGGCGGCACCACCGCCCGGCTCGTCGAGGACACCACCGACACCGTCGACGAGACCGTCGACGACACCGTGGAGGGCGTGGGCGACGTCGTCGACACCGCGGGCGACACGGTCGAGGGCACGACGGACACGCTCGGCGACACGGTCGACGGCCTGCTGGGCGGCTCCTGAGCGGCTCGCGACCCCCGTGCACCCGTCCGCGGGCACGTGGTCGTCACCCGGTCGGGACCTCTACTGTGACCCTCGTGCACACGCGGACCGGGAGCTGCCGGTGAGCTCTCCCCGCGTGGTCGCCGGGCGCTACCGCCTCGAGGAGCGCATCGGTGCCGGCGCCATGGGCGTCGTCTGGCGGGGCACCGACGAGCGGCTGGGCCGGGTCGTGGCCGTCAAGCAGGTGTTCCTGCACGCCGGGCTGGACGAGCGCGAGGCCGAGGAGGTCCGCCAGCGCACCCTGCGCGAGGGCCGCATCGCCGCCCGGCTCCAGCACCCGCACGCCATCTCGGTGTTCGACGCCTCGATCGAGGGCGACGAGCCGTGGCTGGTCATGGAGTACCTGCCCTCGCGCGCGCTCTCCGGCGTGCTCGCCGAGCAGGGCACGCTCGAGCCGCGGACGGTGGCGCGCATCGGGCGCCAGGTGGCCGACGCCCTGGACGCGGCGCACCAGGCCGGCATCGTCCACCGCGACGTGAAGCCCGGCAACGTGCTGCTCGGCGCCGACGGCACCGTCAAGATCACCGACTTCGGCATCTCGCGGGCCACGGGCGACCTCACGCTCACCCGCACGGGGATGCTGGCCGGCACGCCCGCCTACCTCGCCCCCGAGGTGGCCCGCGGCGAGGACTCCACGTCGGCGTCCGACGTGTTCTCCCTCGGCGCCACGCTCTACGCCGCGGTCGAGGGCATGCCGCCCTTCGGCGCCGACGACAACGCCCTCGCGCTGCTGCACGCCGTCGCCGCCGGCCAGGTCATCCCCCCGACGCAGGCCGGCCCGCTGACCGCGTTGCTCATGCGCCTGCTGCGCGACGACCCCAGCGAGCGCCCCACCGCCGCGCAGGCGCGCCAGGAGCTCGGCCGGATCGCACACGCGGGCGGGCGGGCGGAGGCGCCGCTGGCCGACCTCGTGCCGCTGGGTCCGGCGGGGGTGGGTCCGTCGGGCGCACCCGCGGTGCCCGAGGCGCGGCAGTCGTCGGACCAGTGGATGGGCCCGCCCGCCGGTGGGCCCGCGGCGCCGCCGCCCGGGTCCGACGGCGGTGGTCCCGCGCCGGCCGGTCCACCGACCCGCCAGGGCCTGCCCGCCCCGCCGGTCTCGCGGCGCCGGGCCCCCCGCCGCCGCCCGACGCTCGCGGTGGCCGTGGCGGTGCTGCTCGTGGCGCTGGTCGCCGGCGGCGTCGTCGGTGTCGCGCTGCTCTCGTCGTCGGACACCGGCTCGACCGGGGCGACGGTCGGCGCGCCCCCGCAGGGCGAGGTCGGCGACCCGCAGGCCGCGATGGTGTCCGCCGTGCGCGACTACTACGGCGTGGTCACCGGCAACGAGGCCGCCGGCTGGGCGCGCCTCGGCCCGAACCTGCAGGCGCGCACCGGCGGGTTCTCGGCCTACCAGGCGTTCTGGAGCACCATCCGCTCCGTCGAGGTCGCCGACGCCACGGCGATCGACGCCGACACGGTGCGCGCCACCCTCGAGTTCGCGCCCGAGGGCCGCGACCGCACGACCGAGGTGCACGAGCTCGGCATGGTCCGCGGCCCCGACGGCCGCTGGCTCATCGA
The DNA here is from genome assembly GCF_050955895.1 of Actinomycetospora sp. CA-101289. Lineage (NCBI taxonomy): Bacteria > Bacillati > Actinomycetota > Actinomycetes > Pseudonocardiales > Pseudonocardiaceae > Actinomycetospora > Actinomycetospora sp. CA-101289. The sequence continues at coordinate 5,282,692 of NZ_CP192093.1, forward strand.
CACCGATGAGAGCGTCGAGGGCGCCAGCCCCCGCGCCGCGGCCACCGGGCTGAGCCTCGAGCGGCCGGTCGCCGAGGTCGCAACGCCCAGCCCGGCGCCGTCGCCCGCGGCGAGCCACGCCGAGGACCACGGTCGCCACGACGGCGACCGGGCCCGGGACGACCGCGGCGGCGACCGTGGCGGCGAGCGCGACGGTGAGGCCGGCGGCGGTCCCGGTGGCGGCGGTGGCGGCGGTGGCGGCGGAGACGGTGAGGACGACCGCGGCGGGGACGAGGGCGGCTCCGGCGGCGACAGCGGTGGACCCCGGGGCGGGGGCGAGGAGGAGGGCTGAGGCCCGTTGAGGCCCGTCCCCCTCAGACCAGGCGGCGGTCGCTCGCCCAGCGCGTGAGCTCGTGGCGGTTCGACGACTGGGTCTTGCGCAGCACGCTCGACACGTGGGTCTCGACGGTCTTCACCGAGATGACCAGCTCGGCCGCGATCTCTTTGTACGACCAGCCGCGCGCGAGCAGGCGCAGGACGTCGCGCTCGCGGCGGGTGAGCTGGTCGAGCTCGGGGTCGACGACGCCGGTCGCGCCGGGGCGGTCGGCGAAGGCGTCGAGCACGAAGCCGGCGAGGCGCGGCGAGAACACCGCGTCCCCGGCGTGCACGCGCACGATGGCGTCGGCGAGCTCGCGCCCCGAGATGGTCTTGGTGACGTAGCCCCGGGCGCCGGCGCGGATCACCGAGATGACGTCCTCGGCGGCGTCGGACACGCTCAGCGCGAGGAACACGACCTCGGGGTGCTCGGGGCGCGTGCGCGCGAGCACCGCCGCCCCGCCGCCGTCGGGCATGTGGACGTCGAGCAGCACGACCGCGGGCTGCCGGTGCGCGATGACGGCGACGGCCTCGTCGACCGAGCCGGCCTCGCCCACCACGCTGACGGTGTGCCGCGCACTCGTCTCGAGCTCGGCGCGCACCCCGCGCCGGAACAGGGCGTGGTCGTCGACGACGACCACGGTCACCGGGTCCGCGGGCTCGCTCACGGTGTCTCCTCGCTGGTGTCGGAGCTGGTTTCCTGGCCGCCCGCTGTGGCCCCGGCCCGGCGGCGGCGGGGCAGGACGAGGCCCACCTCGGTGCCCTCCCCCGGCGCGGTGCGCAGCCGCACCCGTCCGCCGTGGCGGGACATGCGGTCGCGCACGGAGCCGGCGAGGCCGCGGCGGTCGTCGGGCACCGCGTCCGGGTCGAAGCCGCAGCCGCGGTCGCGCACGAACACCTCGACGGTCTCGGGCTCGACCTCGGCGTACACGTCGATCTCGTCGACCCCGGCGTGCTTGGCCGCGTTGACCATGGCCTCGCGGGCGGCGGCGACCAGCGCGGTGGTGTCCGGGTCGGCGGGCGCGTCGCCCACCACGACCGGGGCCACCCGCACGCCGTAGGCGTCCTCGACCTCGCCGGCGGCGCCGGCCAGCGCGACCGCGAACGTGCCGTCCGCGGGGCCCGCCGCCCGGCCGGTGTCCCCGCCGGGCGGGCCGTAGAGCCAGGCGCGCAGCTCGCGCTCCTGGCTGCGTGCGAGGCGCCGGACCTCGCGGCCCGACGCGTCCTCGCCGGCCTGCTTCTGGATGAGGGCGAGCGTCTGGAGTACCGAGTCGTGCAGGTGGGCGGCGATGTCGGCACGCTCCTGGCCCCGGATGCGCTCGCGGCGCTCGGCGCCGAGCTCGCGGACCAGGCGCAGCCACCACGGCACGGTGAGCACGACGACGCCGGCGAGCGTGGCCAGAGCCGCGAGCAGGCCGAACTGGACCTGGGTGACGTCGACGTTGCCGAGCAGGAAGGTGGCGAGGCCCGCGGCCACGAGCAGCGCCCCGGCCAGCGCGCGGAGCAGACCGAGGCGGCGGCCGGCGAGCCAGCGCGAGCGTCCGACCGGCGGCGTGGCGGTGGTGTCGGCCTCGCGCCAGACCAGCGCGACGCCCGCGAGCGCCACGCCGAGCGGCCCGATCACCCAGCCCGAGAGCTGCCCGCCGAGCGCGGAGAGCGCGAACGCGAGGCCCACGCCCAGCGTCACGAGCGCGAGGCCCTGCTGGCGCTCGCGCGGCGGCACGTCGCGGCGCACCCCGCGCGGCTCGATCGGGCAGAACAGCCAGAGTCCGGCGTAGGCCAGGAACCCGGCGCCGCCGGCGGCCACGAGCACGACGAAGACCAGGCGGACGCGGAAGACGTCGACGCCGAGGTGGTCGGCGACCCCGCCGGCCACGCCCGCGACCACGGCGCCCTGGCGGCGGCGCCGGATGCGCGGCGGGCCGGGAGCGGCGGGGACGGGCGGCGGGACCGGGGCGACCGGCGCGGTGGCGGGCGCGACGGACTCGGGCGCGGGGTGTCCCGCGCGCCCGGCCGTCACCGTCTCCACCTCGTCCACGGGCTCATCGTCACACGTCACCGACCCCCGGCGGAGTGGTCACGACCCCCGTGCTCCTCGGGGTCGTCTCGGGGTCGGGACCGGGGTGGCTCCCGGAGGTCCCGGGGCTCCGCGCCGCGCAGTGTCGTGGTCACGGCCGGACAGGTCGGCCGGTCGACGAGGAGGATGAGGACGATGAGCAGTCCGGGGCAGGGGTCGCGGGCGCCGGCGGGAGCCGACGTCGGCGCGACCCTGCGGGACATGTGGGCCACGCGGCCCGCCCGTCTCAAGGAGGACCGCAAGGTCGCCGGCGTCGCCGCCGCGATCGCGCGGCGCTACGCGATCGACCCGACGCTGGTGCGGGTCGGGTTCGTGGTCTCGCTGTTCTACGGGGTCGGCCTGCTGGTCTACCTCGCCGGGATCCTCGTGCTCCCGCGGGTCGACGCGACCGGGCGCCGCGAGACGCCGGTGTGGGCGATCGTGATCGGGGCCCTGCTGGGCATCGCCGCGGTCGGCTCCGCGTTCTCCGGCGACCTGGGCACCGTGATCGGCGTCGTCGTCGTCGTGGCGCTGCTCTACCTGCTGCACCGCAGCCGCGCCCACCTGCGCGACCCGCAGCGTCCCGCCGCCGGGGCGGACGGCACCGGCGTGCCCGGCGAGCCCGGGGACACGGCCCGCCCGCCGTCCTGGGACCCGCTCGGCGCCGCCCCGTTCGCCTGGGACCTCCCCGAGCCCGCGGCGCCCCCGGCGCCGAAGCCGCCCCGGTCGCCGCTGGTGCCCGTGACGCTCGGCGTCGCCGTCCTCGCGGCCGGCCTCGTGGCCGGGCTCGGCCTGCTCGGTGTGGTGCCCCTCGGCGTCACGGCACTGGTCGGCACGGCGCTGGCCGTGATCGGCGCCGGCCTGGTCGTCGGCGCGTTCCTGCACCGCGGCCGCGGGCTGCTGGTGGCCGCCGTGCCGCTGGCGCTCGTGCTGGTGGCCGCCGCGAACGGCGCGGGCGACGGCCCGTGGCGCGACGGCCCGCCGTGGGCCGACGGTTTCGACGACGCCCGCCCGGGCTCGACCGAGACGCTCGGCGACGCCGACTGGGCGCCCGTCGGTGCGGTGGCCCCGGTGTACGAGACGGCCTGGGGCGACGCGCGCCTCGACCTGCGCGGCCTCGGGATCGGCCCGCCGGTGCGCACCGAGGTGCGCAGCGGCGCCGGCGACGTCACCGTGATCGTCCCGGCCACCGCCGACGTGACGGCGACGTGCGAGTCGGGCGGCGGCGACGCCGACTGTCTCGGCCTCGGCGCCGGCCCGATCACCGACCTGGGCCCCGACGGCCCGGGCGGTCCCGTGATCGACCTGCAGGCCGCCAGCGGTGGCGGCGACGTGGAGGTGCGCCGTGGATGACCGATCCCCTGACCAGCCCTACACGATCCACCAGGACGCGGGCGTGATCACCGACGACACCGGTGCGGTACCCGCCCGCCGGCCGGGACCCGACCCGCTGGCCCTGATGGCCGGCCTGACCGCGATCGTCGTCGCGATCCTCGCCCTCACCGGCGCGCTCGTGAGCGTCGACCCGCGCTGGGTCCTCGCCCTCGGCGCCGTGGGCGTCGGCGTCGGGGTGCTGCTCGTGACCCTGCGCCGCCGCTGACCCCGACGTTCCCCTGGCCGGTATCGCTCGCCCCGCGAGCGGTACCGGCCGGTGGCGTGTTCTCGGGGTGTCTCAGCCTGGGGGCCACGCTGGCGTTCAACGCGAGGAAATCACCCACCTCACGGCGCGGCGCCGGCGATGACCGCCACCGGCGCCGGCACCGCGACCCGCGCCCGCCGCCCCGCGAATCGCGGGAAGCCGGGGATGCGGGACAGCACACGCAACGCCCGGGGCGGACCGTCGTCGCCCGACCCGATGCGCTCGGCGGCGGCCCGCTCGGTGCGCACCTGCGCCCGCTGCTCGCGCTCCACCCCGGGCCGGCGCGCGCTCTCGAGGCCCGCGGCGGCGACATCGAGCTGGCGCGGGTCGGGCGGGGTGCGGCGCAGCGGGCCGACGAGGCGGTTGGCGAGGTCCGCGGCGTCGGCGAGCGCCAGGTTGATCCCGTTGCCCCCGACCGCGGAGACGACGTGCGCCGCGTCCCCGAGCAGCACCAGCCCGGGCCGCGTCCAGCGCTCGACGGTGGTGATGCGCACCGGCAGCAGCGTCAGGTCGCTGACGTCGCCGAGGTCGTCGAGCCGCCCGTCCAGCCACCCCAGCGCGCCGACCGCGGCGTCGCGCAGCGCGTCGACCCCGCGGGCACGGACCTCGGCCAGCGAGCCGGCGCGGATCGTCCAGCCGAGCTGCCAGTCGGCGCCCTGGTCGAGCAGGGCGAGGCTGCCGTGCGGGGTGCCGAAGAGGTCGAGCCCCGAGTACGACGGGTCGTCGTCGCGGCGGGGCAGGGCGTGCCAGAGGATGTCGAGGCTCGCGCCGAGCTCGGTGGCGGCGAGCCCCGAGGCCTGGCGGACCTTGGAGTTGCGCCCGTCGGCGCCCACCACGAGCGTCGCGTCGAGGACGTGCGTGACCGCGTCGACCGTGTACTCGACGCCCGACACCCGCCCGCCCTCGTCGTGGCGCAGCGATGAGAAGCGCGCGCCCATGTGCACCGTCGCCCCGTGCGCGCGGGCCCGGTCGGCGAGCCACGGCAGGAACTCGGCCTGCGGGAGCAGCGCGTAGAACGGGAACCGCGCGCTGGCGCCGCGGTAGTCGACGAGCGTCCAGGTGCGCGTCGCGGTGTGCCAGCGGAAGGCGTCGGTGCGGGTGTGCGGGACGTCGGCGAGCAGGGGCTCGGCGAGGCCGAGCGTGTCGAGGTACTCGAGCACGCCCGGGGCCAGCGTGTCGCCGCGGAAGCGACGGGCGAAGTCGCGGCGGGACTCCAGCAGGGTCACCTCCGCGCCGCCGCGCGCGAGGAGGTAGGTCAGGAGCACGCCGGCGGGGCCTCCGCCGACCACGACGACGCTGGTCACTCCATCACGGTACCTCTCGATCGTCGAACTATCGTGCCCACGGCGGCGCGAGACGCGTGCCGTCGGCCAGCTCCGCCTCGAGGCCCGGCGAGGTGGTGACCCAGACCGACGCGGCCGCGGCGCCGCCGTCGACGCGGAGCTCGGTGCCGGCGGGGACGAGGACGACGTCACCGCTGGCGACAGTGCTGGTCTCGCCGTCGAGGGTGACGGCGAGGTCGCCCTCGAGCACCAGCAGTACCTCCTCGCGGCTGGGCCGGTGGGGCGCGCCGACCTGGCCGGGCGGGACCTCGAGGCGCCAGGCGCAGAGCTCGGTGCTGCCGCGCGACGGGGCGACGAGGGCGTGGAACGCGGCGCCGTGGGCCTCGTGGCGGACGGCGTCGGCGGGGCGGAGGACGGGCATCGAAGGGCTCCTTCTGGTCAATGTTCTTGACCATTTAGTCAGCCTGCTTGACCACCGTGTCAAGCTCTCCCCGTGGACGACCGCGCCGCCACCGACCTGGCGATGCTCGTGCTGCGCGCGGCGACCGAGGTGGTCGACGGCGTGCAGGCCGGCATGGCCGCCCGGGGCTACGACGACGTGCGACCGACGCACGGCTTCGCGTTCGCGCGCATCGCCTCCGGCGACACGACCGTCGTCGACCTCGCCGAGCACCTGGGCACGACGAAGCAGGCGGCGTCGCAGCTGGTGGCGGGGCTGGTGGAGCGCGGCTACGTGGTCCGCGAGCCCGACCCGCGCGACGCCCGCGCCCGCCTGCTGCGGCTGACCGCGTCCGGCGAGGCGTGCACGCGCGCGGCGGAGGAGGCCGCGGCCGAGGTGGTCGCCGGCTGGGGCGACGTGCTGCCCGGGGCGTCGCTGGGCGCGCTGCACGCGATGCTGCGCCGCGTCGTGACCCCGGGGCCGCTGCGGCCGGCGTGGTGATCGTGGGGGCTTTCCTCGCGTTGAACGCCAGCGTGGCCCCCACGCTGGCACGAGGCACGCAACCCTTCCGCCCGCCCCGCTCGACCGGCACGCTGGCCCCACCACCGACGCCCGACGTGCCGGGAGGCCCGAGGTGCACCTCACCCCGCGGGAGCAGGAGAGGGTGCTGCTGCACGGCGCGGCCGAGCTCGCCCGCCGCCGCCTCGCCCGCGGCGCCCGGCTCGGGGCCACGGAGGCGATCGCGCTGGTGTGCGACGAGGTCTGCGAGCTCGCCTGGGACGGTCACGACCTCGACGACGTGGTGCGCCGGGCGCGCGAGATCGTCGGGCCCGACCGGCTGGTCGAGGGCGTCGCCGCGGCCGTCCCGTCGCTGCAGGTCGAAGCGCTCTTCCCGCACGGCACGACCCTCGTGCACGTCGACCAGCCGTTCGGTCCGCCCCCGCCCGACGGCCCCGGTGCCGTGCGCCCCGCCGCGGGCACCATCGACCTGGCCCCCGGCCGGGACCGCCGCGGCGTCGTCCTGCACAACGACGGCGACCAGGCCGTCTGGGTCACCTCGCACGTCCCCCTCGACCGGCTGAACCGCCGGCTGCGCGTCGAGGTCGACGACGGCACCGACCCCGCGCACCTGCGCCTCGACATCGCCGCGGGCACCGCCCTGCGCGTGGAGGTCGGGGCGACGCGCGCCGCGACCGCCGTCCGCCTCGGGGGTGCGTCCCGGTGACCAGCCTCGACCGCGCCGCCTACGCCCGCCTCTACGGCCCGACCACCGGCGACCGGGTCCGCCTCGGCGACACCGACCTGTGGGTGGAGGTCGACGCCGACGACACCGAGCCCGGCGAGGAGATGCTCGACGGCTGCGGCAAGACCGCCCGCCAGGGCGCGCTCGTCGCCGACCGCGCGCCCCGCGACAGCGCCCTCGACCTCGTCGTGCTGGGCGTCCTGCTCCTCGACCCCGTCCTCGGCGTCCGCAAGACCTCGATCGGCGTCGCCGACGGCCGCATCGTCGGGGTCGGGCGCGCGGGCAACCCCGACGTCCAGGACGGCGTCGAGCTCGTCGTCGACGCCCACACCGCGATGGTGCCCGGCGAGGGGCTCATCGCGACGCCGGGTGTCGTCGACTCCCACGTCCACCTCTCCAACGCCGACCTCGCTCCCGCCGCCCTCTCGGCCGGGGTGACGACGATCGTCGGGATGGGCATCGGCGGGGTGTGGGACGTCGGCGCCAACCCCGCGCCCAACCTGCACACCCTCATGGCCTCCTGGACCGGCGCGCCGGTCAACGCCGCGTTCCTCGCGCGCGGGTCGTCCCGCTCGGCGGAGCTGCTGGAGCGCGCGGTGCTCGCCGGCGCCGGCGGGTTCAAGGTCCACGAGGACTGGGGCGCCGGGCCGGACGCCGTCGACACCTGCCTCGGCGTCGCCGAGGCGGCCGACCTCCCCGTCGCCCTGCACACCGACACCCTCAACGAGTCCGGCTTCCTGGACGACACCCTCGACGCGATCGGCGGGCGGACCGTCCACTGCTACCACGTCGAGGGCGGCGGCGGGCATCCCGACCTGCTGCGCGTGGTCGGCACCGACGCCGTGCTGACGTCCTCCACCACGCCGACCCTCCCGCTCACCCCGGCGACGGTCCGCGAGCTCGGCCCGATGACGATGACCGTGCACCGCGCGCACCCCGACCTCCCCAGCGACCGCAGCATCGCCGCGAGCCGCATCCGCGAGCACGCGATCGCCGCGGAGAACCGGCTGCACGACGAGGGCGCCATCTCGATCGTCAACTCCGACGCGCTCGGCATGGGCCGCATCGGCGAGACCGTGCGCCGCACCTGGCAGCTCGCCCACGTCCAGGCCCACCTCGCCGGCGAGACCGGCCCGGACGTCGCCAACAACGCGCGGGTGCTGCGCTACCTGGCCAAGCTCACCCACAACCCGGCCGTCGCGCACGGGCTCGCCGGGCACGTCGGCTCGCTGCGGGCCGGCCGGGTCGCCGACATCGTCCTGTGGTCGCCCGCCTGGTTCGGGGCGGTCCCGGAACTGGTGATCAAGTCGGGGTTCGTCGCCTGGGGCGCCGCCGGCTCGGGATCCGGCTCGACACGGCTCGGCCAGCCCCGCCGACTGCGCGGGTTCCACGGCGCGCGCGGCGGCGCACCGGCCCGGCTGTCCCACCAGTTCGTCGCCGCCGCGTGCCTCGACGACCCGGCGTCCCGCGCCGCCCTGCCGGCGGGACCGCGCTACACCGCGGTCGCGGACAGCCGCGGCCTCGGCGCCGCGGACATGCTCCACAACACCGCGACCCCGCACGTCGAGATCCCCGGCGAGCCGGCCCCGGTCCGGATCGACGGTCGCGAGGTGCCCCTGCACCGCGCCGTCACGCTGCCCCTGACCCGCCTGCACCACCTGGGGTGAGGAGTGGAGCCCCGTGACCGATGAGCTGGAGATCGACCTGCTGCTGCGCGACGCCGACGTCGTCACCCTCGACGACGCGCACCCCCGCGGGCGGGCGGTGGCCGTGCACCAGGGCCGCGTCCTCGCCGTGCTGGACGACGACGCGCTCCCGGCCGGCGTGCGCGCCCGCCGGGTCGTCGGCGTCGGCGGTGCGACTGTGGCCCCCGGGTTCGACGACGCCCACCAGCACGCCGCGTGGTTCGGGCAGTCGCTGGCGGAGATCCCGCTCGGCGGGCTCCGCGACCTCGACGCCGTCTACGACGCGGTCGCCGAGCGCGCGGCAGGCCTCCCGGGCGACGCCTTCGTGGTCGGCAGCGGCTACGACGACGTCGCCCTCGGCGGGTCGCCGGACCGGCGCGCGCTCGACCGCGCCGGGGGCGGGCGGCCGGTCTGGCTCAAGCACCGCTCCGCGCACGTGTGCGCGGTGTCCTCCGAGGTCCTGCGGCGAGCGGGGGTCCTCGACGGGACGGCGACGGTCCCCGCCGGCGGCGTGATCGTCCGCGACGACGCCGGCGACCCCACCGGCGTCCTGCTCGAGGCCGCGCAGGCGCTGGCCGGCGACCTCCTGCGCCCCTACACGGTGGAGGACCTGGCGGACGCGATCGCCGGCGCCACCGCCGTGTTCGCGCGCGTGGGCCTGACCCACGTCACCGAGGCCGGCATCGCGGGCGGCTGGATCGGGCGCTCCCCGCGCGAGCTCGCCGCCTACCAGCTCGCCCGCGAGCGCGGCGACCTCGCGGTGCGCGTCGACCTCATGCCCGAGACCTCCGTGCTGCGCGACGTCCCCGGCGGCCCGGGCCGCGGTCTCGACCTGGGCCTGCTCCCGGGTCTCGGCGACCTCGACCTGCGCATCGGGCCCATGAAGATCTTCTTCGACGGGGCCCTGAGCTCGCGCACCGCCGCGATGCACCAGCCCTACGCCGACCGCGACCACGCGGGCTACCTCGGTGACGACCCCGAGGTCCTGCACGCCGCGCTCGTCGACGCCGTCGCGGGCGGGTGGACGGTGGCCGCGCACGCCATCGGGGACCGCGCCGTCGACGCCGCGCTCGACGCCTTCGCCGACGCGGCCACCCGACCCTGGCCGCGGGCGCACCTGCCGCGCCACCGCCTCGAGCACGCCGGCGTCGTCGACGATGCCGCCCTCGGCCGGCTCGCCGCCCTCGGCGTCACGCCCATGCCCCAGGCCCGCTTCCTGTACGAGATCGGCGACTCGATGGCCGCCGCCGTCGGCGACGACCGTGCCGACCTGCTCTACCGCCACGCGTCGTTCCTGCGCGCCGGCCTGCGCGTGCCGGCCAGCTCGGACCGGCCCTGCGTCGCCGACGGGCGCCCCCTGCGCGGGATGCAGTCGATGGTCCAGCGGCGCACGGCCGCGGGCCGGACGCTGGGCCCCGACGAGGCGGTGGACGCGGCGACCGCGCTGCGCGCCTACACCGTCGACGCCGCCTGGATCGCCGGCGACGAGGACGTCCGTGGGCGCCTCGCCCCCGGCTTCGCGGCCGACCTCGTCGTCCTCGGCGACGACGTCACCCGCGTCGACCCCGACCGCATCGGCGACATCGAGGTCGTCGCCACCCTCCGGGGCGGGCGCGCCACCCACGGCGCGGACGTCCTGGGCCTGCCCGCCGAGGGAGCTGTTCGATGACCGAACCCGTCCGGACCCCCACCGCCGCCGACGCCCGCCGGGTCGCCGTCGGCGCCTTCGTCGGCACCGCGCTCGAGTGGTACGACTTCTTCCTCTACGGCACCGCCGCGTCGCTGGTGTTCAACCGGCTGTTCTTCGCCACCGGCGACGCGGTCGTCGCCACCGCGGCGGCGTTCGCCTCCTTCGCCGTGGGCTTCGTGGCGCGCCCGCTGGGCGGGATCATCTTCGGCCACCTCGGCGACCGGATCGGGCGGCGGGCGTGCCTGCTGATCACCGTGGTGATGATCGGCGCGGTCACCGGCGTCATCGGCGTGCTGCCCGGGTTCGCCGACATCGGCGTCGCGGCGCCGGTGCTGCTGACCCTGCTGCGGCTGCTGCAGGGCGTCGCAGTGGGCGGGGAGTGGGGCGGCGCGATCACGCTCGCCGTCGAGCACGCCCCGCCCGACAAGCGGGGCCGGTACGCGGCGATGCCGCAGATCGGGTCACCGGTGGGTACGCTGCTGTCGTCCGGCGCGTTCCTGCTGGTCGCGCTGCTGCCGCCCGACGACTTCGACACCTGGGGCTGGCGCCTCCCGTTCCTCGCCGCGTTCCCGCTGCTCGCGGTGGCTCTGTGGCTGCGCAAGCGCGTCGAGGAGTCGCCGCTGTTCGACCGCCTGCTCGCCGAGGACGCGCGCGCGTCGGCGCCGGTGCGCGAGGTCATCGTGCGGGCGTGGCCGGCGCTGCTGGTCGGCGCCGGGTCCGCGCTGCTCGGTGTCGGCGGCTTCTACCTGGCGACGACGTTCGTCATCAGCTACGCCACCGGCGACCTCGACCTGCCCCGCCCGCTCGTGCTGGGCGCGACCCTCGTCGCCGCCGTGGTGGAGATCGGGGTGCTCGTGCTCGGGGGCCGGCTCGCGGAGCGCTTCGGGGCGGCGCGCGTGACGGTCGTCGGCGGGATCGCCTCGGCCGTCGTCGCGCTGCCGATGTTCTGGCTCCTCGACACCCGCAACGCCGTCGCGGTCGTGGCCGGCGTGACGCTCGCGGTCGCCATGCTCTCGATCCCCTACGCGGTCTCCGGGGACCTGCTGGCGCGGCTCTTCCCGGCGCGCCTGCGCTACAGCGGCATCGCGCTCGCGGCCAACCTCGCCGGGATCGTGTCCGGCTTCGTGCCGCTCGTCGCCACCGGGGTGCTCGCCGCCGCCGGCGGGGGCTCGTGGGCGCCAGGGCTGCTGCTGATCGGCATCGCCCTGATCACCACCGTCAGCGGGCTGCTCGCGCCGCGGTTCTACGTGTCCGAGGCGGAGATGACCGTGGAGGGCGTGGCCCCGGCGCGCGGGTGATCGGAGCGGAGATACGGACACTCAACGTCAGCGGAGCCGCTCCGCTGACACTGGGGGTCAGAGCTTGCGCAGCCGCAGGAGGGCGTCGGCGAGGATCTCGTCGCGCTTGCAGCACGCGAAGCGGACCTGGGTCTCGACGCCCTCGGGCGAGGCGTGGAACACCTGGTTCGGCACCGCCGCGACGCCCACGCGCTCGGGCAGCGCGCGGCAGAACTCCAGCGAGTCGGTGACGCCCAGCGGCGCCACGTCCGCGGTGACGAAGTACGTCGCCTTGGAGTGGAACACCTCGAGGCCCAGCTCGCGCAGGCCGTCGGTGAGCAGGTCGCGCTTGCGCGCGAGGTCAGTGCCCAGCGCGGCGAGCCGGCTGTCGGGCAGCGTGAGGCCCGCGGTGATGCCGTGCTGCAGCGGGGTACCGGCGGCGAACGAGAACCACTGCTTGACGCCCAGCACCTTCGCCACGAGGTCGGCGGGCCCCGTCGCCCAGCCGATCTTCCAGCCGGTGACCGAGAACGTCTTGCCGCCCGAGCCCACGGTGATCGTGCGCTCGAACATGCCGGGCAGCGTCGCGATCGGGACGTGCCGCTCGTCGTCGAAGACCAGGTGCTCGTAGACCTCGTCCGAGAGCACCACGAGGTCGTGCTCGAGCGCGACGTCCGCGATCTCCTGCAGTTCGGCGGTCGAGAGCACCGCGCCCGTCGGGTTGTGCGGGGTGTTGAGCACGATCATGCGCGTGCGGTCGGTGACCGCCGCCCGCAGGGCCGCGGCGTCGAGCGCGTAGTCCGGGGCGTGGATCCGCACGGGCACCAGGCGCGCGCCGAGCAGCGCGGCGGTGGCGGCGTAGAGGTCGTAGTACGGCTCGAGCGCGATCACCTCGTCGCCGGGGCGCAGCAGCGCCGTCATCGCCGACGACAGCGCCTCCGACGCCCCCGAGCACACGACGACGCCGCCGTCGGCCGCCACGTCGAGCCCGTACCAGCGGCGCTGGTGGTCGGCGATCGCCTCGCGCAGCGACGGGATGCCGACGGCCGGCGGGTACTGGTTCCAGCCCCGGTGCATGGCCGCGACGGCGGCGTCGACCACCTCGCGCGGCCCTGGGGTGTCGGGGAACCCCTGCCCGAGGTTGATCGCGTCGTACTCGCTCGCGAGCCGGGACATCTCACTGAAGATCGTCTCGGCCACTACGCGATCACTCCCATTCGATCGTCCCCGGCGGCTTGCTCGTCACGTCCAGGACCACGCGGTTGACCTCGGCGCACTCGTTGGTGATCCGCGTCGAGATGCGTTCGAGCACGTCGTAGGGCAGGCGCGTCCAGTCGGCGGTCATCGCATCCTCGCTGGAGACCGGCCGCAGCACCACCGGGTGGCCGTAGGTGCGGCCGTCGCCCTGGACGCCGACCGAGCGGACGTCGGCGAGCAGCACCACCGGGCACTGCCAGATCACCTCGTCCAGCTGCGCCGACGTCAGCTCCTCGCGGGCGATCGCGTCGGCACGGCGCAGCGTCGCGAGCCGGTCGGCGTCGACGGCGCCGATGATCCGGATCGCGAGCCCCGGCCCGGGGAACGGCTGGCGCCGCACGATCGTCTCGGGCAGCCCCAGCTCGGCGCCGACCTTGCGCACCTCGTCCTTGAACAGCGCGCGCAGCGGCTCCACCAGCGCGAACTGCAGGTCGTCGGGCAGGCCGCCGACGTTGTGGTGCGACTTGATCGTCGCCGCACCCGAGCCGCCCCCGGACTCCACGACGTCGGGGTAGAGCGTGCCCTGGACGAGGAAGTCCGCGCCCTTGCCCTCGGCCACCTCGCGGGCCGCGCCCTCGAACGCCCGGATGAACTCGCGTCCGATGATCTTGCGCTTCTCCTCCGGGTCGACGACGCCGTCGAGCTCGCGCAGGAAGGTCTCGGCGGCGTCGACGGTGACGAGGTCGACCCCGGTGGCGGCGACGAAATCGCGTTCCACCTGCGCCCGCTCGCCCTCGCGCAGCAGGCCGTGGTCGACGAACACGCAGGTCAGCCTGTCGCCGATCGCCCGCTGGACGAGGGCGGCGGCCACCGCGGAGTCGACGCCGCCGGACAGCCCGCAGACGGCGCGTCCCTCGGGGCCGACCTGCGCGCGGACCGCGTCGACGGTCTCGGCGATGATGTTGGCCGTGTTCCAGTCGGCGTCCAGGCCGGCGACGTCGCGCAGGAAGCGGCGCAGCACCTCCTGGCCGTGGGGCGAGTGCCCGACCTCCGGGTGGTACTGCACGCCGGCGAAGCGCCGCGCGACGTCCTCGAACGCCGCGACCGGCGCCCCGGGCGACGACGCGGTGACCGTGAAGCCCTCCGGCGCCTTCGTGACGCCGTCGCCGTGGCTCATCCAGACGGGGTGGGCGTCGGGGAGCTCGTCGTGCAGCCGTCCCGCGTCGCCCGCCACCGACAGCTCGGTGCGCCCGTACTCGCGGTCGCCGGTGTGCGCGACGGTGCCGCCGAGCGCCCCGGCCATGAGCTGGAAGCCGTAGCAGATGCCGAACACGGGCACGCCCGCGTCGAACAGCGCCGGGTCGATGCTCGGCGCCCCCTCGGCGTACACGCTGGCCGGCCCGCCCGAGAGCACGATCGCCGCCGGGTCCTTGGCGAGCATGTCGTCCACCGGCGTCGTGTGCGGCACGACCTCCGAGTACACCTGCGCCTCGCGCACCCGCCGGGCGATGAGCTGCGCGTACTGCGCGCCGTAGTCGACGACGAGGACGGGTCTCTCACCACTGCCGGTCACGCCGCCCATTGTCCCCGCGGACGGCGGGCGCCACGACCTTGCCTTCTAGTGTCTAAGACACTAATCTCCTCGACACCATGACTCAGCGCTCCGGCCTCGCCCTCGCCGTCCTCGCCCTCGCCGCGGAGGAGCCCATGCACCCGTACCGGATGCAGCAGCTCATCCGGGAGCGCGGCAAGGACCAGGTGGTCAACGTCGGGCAGCGCTCGCAGCTCTACAAGACGATCGACCGCCTCGTGCGCGACGGCCTGCTCGTCGCGCAGGGCACCGAGCGGGAGGCGACGCGCCCGGAGCGCACCGTCTACGCGGCCACCGACGCCGGCCGCGAGCTCGCGATCACCTGGACCCTCGACATGCTCACGGCCCCGCGCCACGAGTTCGCGGAGTTCACCGCCGCGCTCGCGTACCTGCCGCTGCTCGGCCCGGACGTCGCCGCCGACGCGCTCGCGCTGCGCCTGTCCGACCGCCGCGGCGAGCTCGACCGCCTGCGCCGGGAGCTCGAGCGCGTCCGCGGGTCCCTGCCGCGGATCGTGCTCGTCGAGGCCGAGTACGCGATCGCCCACCTCGAGACCGACGTCGCGTGGATCGCCGCGCTCGTCGACGACCTGGGCTCCGGCGCGCTGACGTGGGACCACGCGGAACTGCTCGACCAGGCACGCCGGATGGCCGGCGGGGAGGACACACCATGAGGGTGATCATCATCGGGGCCGGCACGGGCGGGATGTGCCTCGCCCACGGACTGCGCCGCGCGGGCATCGAGGTCGCGGTCCACGAGCGCGACCGCACCCGCACCACCGGGCTGCACGGCTACCGCGTCGGCATCTCCCCCAACGGCGCGCGCGCCCTCAAGGCGTGCCTCGACCCCGAGCTGTTCGCGACGTTCGTGGCCACCACCGCCGGCCCCTACGACACGCTCGCCATGCTCACCGAGCGGTACCGGACGCTGCTCACGATGTCGTTCGACGACCTGCCGCACACCAGCGGTGGCCCCGAGGACCGCGAGCACAACGTCAGCCGCATGACCCTGCGCCAAGTGTTGTTCACCGGCATGGAGGACGTCATCGCGTTCGACCGCCGGTTCACGCACTACGAGCAGCACCCCGACGGCCGGGTCACCGCGTTCTTCGAGAATGGCTCTGAGCACGCCGATAGGGGCTCGTCCGACACCGGCGACCTGCTCGTCGGCGCCGACGGCGCGGGCTCGCGGGTGCGGCGCCAGTACCTGCCGCACGCGACGCACACCGAGACCGGGCTCGTCGCGATCGGCGGCAAGACGCTGCTCACCGAGCGCAGCGAGGCGCTGCTGCCCGAGCCGGTGCAGAACGGCTTCGGGATGTACTTCGACCGCCGCGGCCAGTTCGGGATCACGCACGTCATGCGGATGCCGTGGGGCACCTCCACCGGGGTGGGCGTGAACGAGCGCGAGCTGGTGGACCGCTGGCCGGGGCTGCGCTTCGACAACACCACCGACTACGTCTCCTGGGGCTTCACGACGTCGCGCACCGTCGCGCCCGCCGACCTGCTCGAGCGCACCGACGCCGACCTCGTCGCCCTCGCCGGCGAGCTCTCCGCCGGCTGGGACCCGCGCTGGCTGGAGCTGATCGCCACCTCCGACCCCGGCGCCGCGGTGGCGCTGAGCATCCGCACCGCCGACCCCGTCCCGGCGTGGACCCCGAGCACCGTGACGATGGTCGGCGACGCGATCCACACCATGACCCCGGGCCGCGGGGCGGGCGCCAACACCGCGCTGCGCGATGCCCGCGAGCTGCGCGACCGCCTCGTGCGGGTTCGCGACGGCGAGCTGTCGCTGCTCGCGGCCATCGGCGAGTACGAGGGCCTCATGCGCCGCTACTCCTCGCTCGCGGTGCGCGAGTCGCTGGAGTTCATGAACGACAACGGCACCGCCCGCCGCCCGGTGATCGGGCCGCTCTCGGTGCTCGCGCAGCGCACGGGCATGCGCCTGGTCGACCGCATCCCGCCGGCCAAGCGCCGCATGGCCCGGGGGTTCCAGAAGGTGCGGGACTCGGAGCTCGTTTGAGCTCCGCTCTGGTGCGCGCTTGTCCGTGCCGGGGCACGGGATCAGGGGAGCACGCCGATAGGACTCACAGCAGCAGCGCGTCCAGTGCCGCCCGCAGCTCGGCCCGGACACCCGGGTCCGCGACGAGGCCGTCGGCGCCGACGAGGTCGCGGGTCAGCGGGACGCGGCGGCAGGCGCCGTCGACCACCCGCGCCCCGACGTAGCCCAGCACCGTCGCGAGCTCGGTGTGCGCGCCGGTGCCGCCGGTCGGCGCGGCCACCGACGCCGCGTTGATCCAGCCGACCGGCCGGCCCGGCATCTCCGCGCCGCCGACCGTCCAGTCGAGCAGGTTCTTGAACGCGCCGGGCAGCGCGCCCGCGTACTCCGGCGTGCAGAACAGCACCGCGTGGCTCGCGGCGAGCCCCGCCCGCAGGGCCGCGACGGCCGGCGGGAGGGGATCGCGATCGTCGTCGGGGTCGAAGGCGGGCAGGGTCTTCAGGTCCGGCCCCCACGTGGTGCGCTCCGGCTCGAGCGCCGCCGCGGTCCGCAGCAGCGCGGTGTTCGACGAGCCCGCGCGCGTGCTCCCCGAGATCAACAGGACGGCGCTCACCCGGCCACGGTAGGCGGTGGGTGTGCGTGCTTGTCCGTGCCGGAGCAAGGAGTAGGGGAGCACGCCGATAGGGCTCACGAGCGCGGAGCGCAAATCACCGGCAGCGCCAGCGGCCCCGCGTCCACCTCGCCCCGGTGCCACGGCACGTCCTCGACCGGCACGGCCAGGCGCAGCCCCGGCGCCCGCCGCGAGAGCGCCGTCAGCGCGGCGGTCAGCTCGAGGCGCGCCAGCGCCGCGCCGAGGCAGTGGTGCGGGCCGCGCCCGAAGCCCAGGTGCGGACTCGGCCGGCCGGGGCACAGGCGCTCGGGGTCGGCGAAGCGCGCCGGGTCGTGGTTCGCCGCCTCGATCCGCAGGAGCACCTCGTCGCCCGCCGCGATCGCGACGCCCCCGAGCTCCAGATCCTCCTGCGCCCAGCGCGGGAAGACCTCGACGCCCAGCCGCCGCACGAGCTCGTCGACCATCGCCTCGACCGCCGCGGCCGGCCGGTCGGCGAGCCCGGCCAGCGCGTCCTGGTCCAGCAGCCGGATCACGGCCACCGCGAGCCCGCCCCGCACCGTGATCACGCCCGCCGCGAGCAGCGCGCCGACCAGCGCGACCAGCTCGCCGTCGGCCAGGCGCCCGTCGTCGGTGTCGCGCACCGCGACCAGCGCGGCGAGCAGGTCCTCGCCCGGCGCCTCACCGGCGGCCGCGATCAGCTCGATGGTGAACGCGGACAGCGCGCCCCACGCCCGCGCGGCCTCGACCTGCTGCGCGGGATCCCTCGGGTCCGCGCGCAGGGCGTCCTCGACCAGGCCCCGGAACCGCGCGTGCTCGGCGAGGTCGACGCCGAGCAGCAGCCCCAGGGTCCTGACGGCCAGCGGCGTCGACAGCACGTCGACGAGGTCGACGGCCCCCTCGGCCGCCACGAGCGTCGCGACGTGGGCCTCCGCGAGCGCGGTGACCTGCGGCGCGAGCTCCGCGATCCGCCGCGGGGTGAACGCCCGCGCCACGAGGCGGCGCAGGCGCGCGTGCGCGGCGCCGTCCTGGAACAACGACGCCCGCTCGTCGACCGGGACCCCGGGCGGGACGAGCCCGAGGCGTGGATCGGCCAGCCCGGCCGCCACCAGCTCGTAGGACGTGACGCGCCAGGCCGCACGACCGTCGGCCCGGGCGACCCGGGCGACCCGGGCGACCCGGGTCACCGCGTCCTGCTCCATGGCGTCCTCCTTCACATTGCAGGTGCAACGCCACCAGCATGGCGGTACGACCGCAATGTGACAAGCTGGCGCCCGTGCCGAAGCTGGTCGACCCCCACGAGCGCCGGACGCTGCTCGCCGACGCGCTGCTGCGGGTGGCCGCGGCCCGCGGCCTGATGGACGTGAGCCTGCGCCACGTCGCCGCGGAGGCCGGGGTGACCGCCGGGATGGTGCAGCACTGGTTCCGCACCAAGGACGAGATGATGGTCTTCGCGCTCGACGTCGTCCGGGCGCGCGTGCAGGCCCGGCTCGCGGCCGAGCCGCCCGGCGACGACCCGCGCGCGCGGGTGCGGGCGCTGCTCGTGCAGCTGCTGCCCCTCGACGGCGACCGGGAGCTCGAGGGCCGGGTCGCCGTCGCGTTCCACGCCTACGCGGCGACGCGCCCGGCCGTGGCGGCGCGCCTGCGCGACGACACCGCCGGCATGCGCGCCGCGATCGCCGCGGAGATCCGGGCTGCCGGCGCGCCCGGGGCGCTCGACCCGGAGCGGGCGTCCACCGGCCTGCTGTCGCTGGTGGAGGGCCTGGCGATCCACGTGCTCGGCGAGCACGTCGACCCCGACCACGCGCTCGCCACCCTCGACGGTCACCTGGATCTGGCGATGAGTCCGCGCCCTCCCGACCGTCACACCCCCGACGCCCCGCCGACGAAGGGACCCCCGTGACCGCGCCGACCGACGCCGCCACCCTCTGGACCGCCACCCACACCGAGCGCGCGCGGCTCGCCGACGACCTCGCGGACCTCACCGCCGCGCAGTGGGCGACGCCCTCGCTGTGCGGGGACTGGACCGTCGAGGAGGTCGTCGCCCACCTCACCGCCGCCGCGAGCATCGGGCGGTGGCGCTGGATCGCCAGCATGCTCGGCGCCCGCTTCGACCCGGCCGTGCACAACGCCCGCCGCCTCGCCGAGCACCGCGGCGCCACGCCCGCCGAGACCCTCGCGCGCTTCCGCGCCGTCGCCACCAGCACCGTCGCGCCCACCGGGCACACGGCGGCGTGGCTGGGCGAGGTCGTCGTGCACGGCGAGGACGTCCGCCGCCCGCTCGGGATCGCGCACACCCCGCCCGTCGCGACCACCACGCCCGTCGCGGCGTTCTTCGCGAGCCGCGACTTCACCGTCGCGGGCAAGACGCTGTCCCGCGGGCTGCGCCTCGAGGCCACCGACGGGCCGTTCGCGACCGGCGACGGGCCGCTCGTCACCGGGCCCACCCTGGCGCTCGTGATGGCGATGGCCGGGCGCGCGACGCACCTCGACGACCTCGACGGGCCGGGCGTGGCGACGCTGCGCGAGCGGATCAGTACGCCGCCTCCAGCAGGGCGCTGAGGCTCTCCCGCGTCACGGGCGCCGGGTTCGCGTAGGGCGCGGCGAGCACCTGCTCGACGACCACGGGCAGCCCGTCGCGCGGCATGCCCAGAGGGGCCAGGGAGGTCGGGGCGCCGAGCTCACGGGCCCGGGTCCTGAGCGCCTCCGTGACGGTGTCGGGGTCGGCGGCCACGCCCAGCGCGCGGCCCAGTGCGGCGACGGCGGCGGGCGCGGCGGGGGCGTTGTGGGCGACGACGTGCGGGAGCACGACGGCGTGGGTCTCGGCGTGCGGCAGGTCGAACGAGCCGCCCAGGACGTGGCAGAGCTTGTGGTGCAGCGACATCGTCGTGGCCCCGAGCACGGCGCCGCAGAGCCACGCGCCCTGCAGCGCCCCCGAGCGCGCGTCGAGGTCGTCGGGCCACGCCACGACCCCCGGGAGCGCGGACAGCAGCGCACGCGCGCCCTCCTCGGCCATCAGCGCCGTGATCGGGGTGCCGTCCGGCGCCCACAGGGCCTCGACGGCGTGGGCCACGGCGTTGAGCCCGCTCGTCACCGAGAGGCCGACCGGCAGCGTGCGGGTCAGCTCCGGGTCGTAGACGACGGTGCGCGGCAGCACCGCCCGGGCGCGCCCGGTGCGCTTGACCCCGTCCTCGGTCAGCCCCCAGATCGGCGTCATCTCCGAGCCCGCGTAGGTCGTCGGCACGGCGACCACCGGCAGCCCGTGGCGCAGCGCGACCGCCTTGCCCAGACCGACCGACGACCCGCCGCCGACGACGACGCAGCCGTCGGCGCCCAGCTCGCGGGCCCGGTCGGCGGCCGCGCCGGCCACCTCGACGGGCACGTGCTGCCGCGCCCCGGCGAAGACGCCCGCGGCGCGCCCGCCGAGACCGTCGGCGATCGCCCGCAGCGCCGCCTCCTGCGGCGGGGTGCCGAGCACCAGCACCCGGCCGAGCCCGAGGCGCGCCACCTCGTCGCCCAGCTCGGCGAGGCGGCCGGGGCCGAAGACCACGCGCATCGGCAGCGCGTCGTGGACGAAGGAGGTCACCGCGCCGACGGTACGGCCGGGACGAGGACGAGCTCGACGTCCGCGTGCCGGTGCGGACGGTCCAGACCCTCGGTCGGCGCGTCCACCTCGACGAAGTCCACGACGAGGCTGCCCTTCACCGCGAACACCGCGTCCTGGTCGAGGTACGGGCTGCCGGCGACGAACAGGTGCGTGGTCAGGGTCGCGAACCCCGGCGCCGAGACCAGGAAGTGCACGTGCGCCGGCCGGAACGGGTGGCGCCCCGTGGCCCCGAGCAGCGCGCCGACCGGCCCGTCGGTGGGGATCGGGTAGTGGGCGGGCACGACCGTCCGGAACCGGAAGCGGCCCTCGTCGTCGGCGCGGAAGAGCCCGCGGCCGTTGCCGGCGGGCTGCACCCCGGGCTCCTCGACGTCGTAGTGGCCGTCCTCGGTGCACTGCCAGACGTCGAGGACCGCGCCCGGCACCGGGCGGCCCGCGGGGTCGACGACCCGCCCCGTCACCAGCGCGCGGCGCCCGCCACCGAGGTCGTCGATGCTGTCGCCGAGCTCGCGCGGCGGGGACGCGGTCATGTGGAACGGGCCGAGGACCGTGCCCTCGGTGCCCTCCGGCGCCCCGTTCAGCGTCTCGACCAGCGAGGACACGCCCAGGACGTCCGAGAGCAGGATGAACTCCTGGCGGGTGTCGTCGCACGTCGCACCGACGGCGGTGAGGAAGCCGATCGCGGCCTCCCACTCCGCCGTCGTGGGCCGGACCTCGCGGACCAGCTCGTGCAGGTGCACGACGACGCGCCCAAGGATCGTGCGCAGGCGCTCGTCGGGGGTCGCGGCGAAGCTCGCGACGACGTCGTCGGTGAGCGTGCTGGGCGGCGCGCTCACGACAGGCGCAGCAGGCGCTCGGCGTTGCCGTGCGCGATCTTCGCGCGGTCGGCCTCGCTGATGGGCGCGGTGCGCAGGAACTCGGTGGCGACGTCCATCTCCTCGAAGGGGTAGTCGGTGCCGAAGAGGATGTGGTCGGACCCCAGCGCGAGCAGCGAGCACAGCAGCGGCGCGGCGGAGCAGACGCCGCTGGTCGTGATGTAGAGGTTGTGGCGCAGGTACTCCGAGGGGTTCCCGCGGGCGAGCTCGATGCCGTGGTGGGCGTGGAAGTCCCAGCGGGAGTCCAGGCGCCAGAGCACGAACGGCAGCGCCTCGCCCATGTGCCCGAGCAGCAGCTTCGCCTCGGGGAAGTCGTCGAAGACCCCGCCGAAGACCAGCCGCAGGACGTGCGCGGCGGTGTCGGTTCCCCAGCTCCACATGGGCCCGATGAGCTCGGGGTGCCCGGAGAGCACGTGCGCGGCGTCGACGCCGTTGGCCGGGTGCAGGTAGAGCGGGACGTCGAGGCCCGCGGCGTACTCCCAGACCACGCGCAGCGCGGGGTCGTCGAGGTAGCGACCCTGTGTGTGGGCGTTGACCAGGGCCCCGCGCAGCCCGAGCTGCGTCACCGAGCGCTCGAGCTCCTTGGCCGCGGCCTGCGGGTCCTGCAGCGGCAGCGCGGCGAACCCGGCGAACCGCGTCGGGTGGGCCTGGATCGTCCCGGCCAGCAGGTCGTTGACGGCCGCCGCGCGCGACACCGCGAGCGCGGCGTCCGGCTCGGCCTGCAGGCCCGGCGAGTTCAGCGAGAGGACCTGCACGTCGAGCCCGGCGGCGTCCATCCGCTCGAGCCGCGCGCCGGTGAGGTCGAGCAGCCGACGCGACATCTCCGCCCACACGTGCGGCTCCGCGATGGTCGCCGTCCCCGCGCCGTACCCGGCGAGCTCCTCGGTGACGAAGTGCTCTTCCAGCCCGATCGTCCGCATCTCGGCCCTCGCTCCTGTTTCACCATCGTGCATTGACTTCACTCATGATGAAACCTAGCGTTCGGCGATGTCAAACCTCACAGAGGAGCACGCATGATCGAGGCGGGAGACGCCGTGGACGTGGCCGTCGTGGGCTACGGCCCGGTCGGGATGGCGACGGCCGCGCTGCTGGGCGCCACCGGGCACCGCGTCGTCGTGCTGGAGCGCTACGCCGGGCTCTACAACCTGCCCCGGGCGGCGATCTTCGACGACGAGACGATGCGGACGCTGGCGCGTCTCGGCGTGGCGGAGGAGCTGCTGCCGAAGCTGCACGTACAGCGGAACTACGAGTGGGTGAGCGCCGCCGGCGAGCTGCTGCTCGAGCACGATTTCGCCGCGACGGGCCGCAGCGGCTGGGCGGAGTGGTACATGATGTACCAGCCCGAGCTGGAGGACGCGCTCGACCGGCGTGTGCGCGAGGCCGGGGTCGAGGTCCGCTTCGACAGCCCCGTCACGGGCGTGACCGACCGCGGCGACCACGTCGAGCTCCGTGTCGGCGGCGCTCGCCCGGACGTCGTGCGCGCCCGCTGGGTCGTCGCGTGCGACGGCGGCAACAGCTTCGTCCGCGGCGCCCTCGGGCTGGCGATGGCCGACTACGGGTTCTCCGAGCCGTGGATGGTCTGCGACTTCCGCTTCCGCGACGCCACGGGCGCGCGCACCGTGCCCACCGCCCGCCAGGTGGGCGACCCCGCCGGCCCCACGTCGATCATCTCGCTCGGCCCGGCGCACCACCGCTTCAGCTACATGCTCGACTCGGAGGAGGACTTCGCCGTCGAGCGCGACCCCGAGCGGGTGTGGGCGCGGACCACCCGCTGGCTCTCCCCCGACGACGCCGAGCTCATCAGGGTCGCCACCTACACGTTCCGCTCGCTGGTCACCGACCGCTGGCGCGTCGGCCGGGTGCTGCTCGCGGGCGACGCCGCGCACCAGATGCCGCCCTTCCTCGGGCAGGGCATGTGCTCGGGCATCCGCGACGCGCAGAACATCGCGTTCAAGCTCGACCCCGTCCTGCGCGGCCGGCTGGCCGTTGACGTCCTCGACACCTACCAGCGCGAGCGCGAGCCCCACGTCCGCGCGGTGATCGAGAAGGGCATCGAGCTGGGTCGCCAGCAGACGGTGCGCGACGCGGCCCGCGCGGCCGAGCGCGACCGCGTGCTGCGGGAGCGCCGCGCGGCGCACCAGGGCCCCGACACCATCCGCTTCCCCGGGCTGGTCGACGGCCTGCTGGCCACGGCCTCGGGTCCCGGGCGCGGCGAGCTCGCGGTGCAGGGAGTGGTCGACGACGGCACCCGCCGCGACCGCCTCGACCAGGTCGTCGGGCACGGCGCCCACCTGCTGCTCGACGCCCGCCACGTGACGCTCGACGGGGACACGGCCGCCGCCCTCGCCGCGGCGGGCGTGCGCGTCGTCGCCCTCCACCCCTCCGGCGCGGCCGTGGACGGGTCCGGCTCCGCTGGGCGCCGCGTCCCGGGGACCGTCGCCGACGTCGACGGCACCCACCTCGCCTGGCTCGCGTCGCTCGGCGCCGTCGCGGTCGCGGTCCGGCCCGACTTCTACGTCTTCGGCACCGCGCCCGACGCGGGCACCACCGACGTCCTCGCCCGCGAGCTCGCCGCCGCCCTCGGCGCACCGAGCCCGGCCCTCCAGCACTGACCAGTCCGCCCCACCCGCGCCACCGACGGCAGGAGCCCCGATGACCGCCCCACCCGCACGCGCCACCGAGCGCCTCGTCCTGGTCCTGTCGGCGGGCTTCGCCGCCCTCGAGGGGTACGACCTCGCCTGCTACGGCGTCACGGTCCCGTCCCTGCTCACCGACCCCGCCCTCGATGCCGACAAGGCGGCCGCCGGCACCGTCGGGTCGCTGGTCGCGATCGGGATGCTGCTCGGCGCCGCGATCTGCGCGGCGACGATCCGGCGGGCGGGCAGCCGGCGGCTGCTGCTCGGCGGCGCCGGCCTGTTCTCACTGGGCATGCTCGTCTGCGCCATCGCGCCGAACTTCGCGCTGTTCGGGGCCGCCCGGCTCGGCGTCGGTGTCGGGCTGGGCATCGTGCTCCCGACCGTGACGGCCTACGTCGCCGACCTGTCCGCGCCGGAGCGCCGGGCCCGCAACGTCGGCATCATGATGTCCGGGTACGCCGCCGGCGCCCTGCTCGCCCCGCTGCTCGGCGCCGCGCTGCTCACCGGCGGGAGCTGGCGCTGGATCTACGTCATCGGCGCGGCCCCGGCCTTCCTCCTGCTCCCGCTCGCGCTGCGGATGCTGCCCGAGAGCCCGGTGCACGAGGAGTCCGGTGGCGCCGCGGCGCGCGGGGATCTCCTGGGCCTGCGCCCGCTGCTCGCCCCCGGGGTGCGCGCCGCGACGCTCCTGTTCTGGGCGATGTCGTTCTGCGGCCTGCTGCTCGTGTTCGGCATCAGCACCTGGCTCCCGACGATCATGCAGACCGCCGGGTACTCGCTGGGGTCGTCACTGCTGCAGACCGCGGCGCTCTGGGTCGGCGCCGGCGTCGGCATGGTCGTCGGCGGCCGCATCGCCGACCGGATCGGCATCAAGCCCGTCGTCGCCGTGGCGTTCCTCGCCGGGGCCGCGAGCCTGCTGGTGATGAGCGCCCGCCCCGCGCTGGGCGTGCTGTTCCTGCTGATGTTCGTCGGCGGCCTCGGCCTGATCGGTTCGCAGGTGCTGACCAACGCCTACGTCGTCGGCCACCACCCGCCCGAGCTGCGCGGCCGCGCGATCGGCTGGGCGCTGTCGATCGGGCGCCTCGGCGCGATCGCCGGCCCGCTGATGGGCGCGGCCATCCTGTCCTCCGGACTCGGGGTGGCGTGGAACTTCTACCTGTTTGCCGTTCCCGGCGTCGTCGGGGCGCTGCTGGCCCTCGCGGTCCCCGCGATCCGGACGCGCAGCGCCGTGTCCGCCACCGACCGGGTCACCGCGTAGGACCCGCGACTAGGGTCGTCGGCGTGGCCCCCGCCGGCGCGCAGGACGACGATCCCGCCCCGCAGGGCACGACGGCCGCCGCCGCTCGCCAGGGCATCCAGTCGGTCGAGATCGCGATGACCGTGCTGACCGCCCTCGAGCGCGGCGGCGGGCCGATGAGCCTCACCCAGATCGCGCAGGCCAGCGACATGGGCGCGAGCAAGGCGCACCGCTACCTGGTGAGCCTCGGGCGCGCGGGCATGGTGGCGCAGTCGCCCAGCTCCGGGCTCTACGACATGGGCCCGGCGCTGCGGCGCCTCGGCGCCGAGTCGCTCCGGCGCATGGACGAGGTCGGGCTGGTCTCGCAGTACATCCCCGGCCTGCGCGACCGCACCGGCCACGCGGTCAACCTCGCCGTGTGGGGCGACCACGGCCCGGTCATCGTCCGCTGGGACTACGGCGCCTACGCCCTGCCGATCACGGTGCGGGTCGGCGCGACGATGCCGATGCTCGGGTCGTCGGTGGGCCGGGTGTACCTCGCCCACCTCCCCCGCGCGCTGACCGAGCCCGTCCTGCGGGCGCAGGAGGCCGCCGCCGGCAGCCGCGACGACGACCTCGGCCGCGAGGTCGACCGCATCACCGAGGAGGTGCATCGGCTGGGCTACGCCCTGACCTCGGGCGGCGTCATCCCGGGCATCGCCTCGGTCGCCGCGCCGGTGTTCACCACCGGCGACTCGCTGCCCCTCGTGGTCGCCCTCGCCCTGCCCGAGCGCGCGGCCGGGGACGAGGTCCTGCGCGACGTCGCCGCGGCCCTGCTGGAGACGACGGCGGCCATGTCGGCCGAGCTGGGCGCGGCCTGACCCGCTCCCCCCGGAAACCGGAGGCTCGACGACGCCCGCCCGGCTAGCGTCCCGATCGTCCGTCGGCACCGAGCCGGGGAAGGGAGACGCACATGGAGAAGATCGGTCAGCGCTTGGTCAACTGGGCGTCGATCCTGGACCCGGGCACGCGTGAGCAGGCCGAGCGGGCGGCGACGATGCCGTTCATCCACCCGCACATCGCGCTGATGCCCGACGCCCACCTGGGCCGGGGCGCCACGGTGGGGTCGGTCATCCCGACGCTGCGCGCGATCATGCCCGCCGCCGTGGGCGTGGACATCGGCTGCGGCATGGCCGCGGTCCGGACCCAGTTCGACGTCGAGGGCCTGTGGCACGCGGCGGAGCGGAGCTGCCACGCCGGAGGCGGGACACAGCGCAAGGGGTCGCTCGCGCCGCTGCGGGAGGCGATCGAGCGGGCGATCCCGCTCGGCGCCGGGCACCACAACCGCAAGGTCGTGGCCACCGCGGAGCCGCGCGTCGAGGAGCTGGCGGAGCTCGCCGACGAGGCCGGGTTCGACCCGACGCGGGACAAGAAGGGGTGGGAGGCGCAGCTCGGCACGCTGGGCAGCGGCAACCACTTCATCGAGGTCACCGTCGACGAGGCCGGCCGGGTGTGGCTGTTCCTGCACTCCGGGTCCCGGGGCGTCGGCAACAAGATCGCCCAGCGGCACATCGCCGTCGCCCGGGAGGCATGCGCCGGCCAGGACCTGCCCGACGCCGACCTCGCCTACCTCACGGAGGACACCGAGGAGTTCTGGACCTACATCCGCGAGCTGCGGTGGGCCCAGCACTACGCGCTGCTCAACCGCGAGGAGATGATGGACCGGCTGGTCCGGCAGACCGCGGAGTTCGTCGGCACGGACGTCGTGGAGCAGGAGCGCATCTCCTGCCACCACAATTACACCGAGTCCGAGGAGCACTTCGGCGAGCAGGTCTGGGTCTCGCGCAAGGGCGCCATCGACGCGGCGACGGGCCGGGCCGGCCTCATCCCGGGGTCGATGGGCACGGCGTCGTACGTGGTGGCGGGCAAGGGCGAGCCCACCTCGCTGCACAGCTCGCCCCACGGGGCGGGCCGGGCGTACTCGCGGACGAAGGCCCGCAAGACCTTCACCCACGAGCAGCTGCGGGAGGCCATGGTCGGCATCGAGTTCCGGGACACCGACGCGTTCCTGGACGAGATCCCCGCGGCCTACAAGGACGTCGACGTGGTCATGGCCGACGCGGCCGACCTCGTCGAGATCCGGCACACACTGCGGCAGATCGTGAACGTCAAGGGCACGTAGGTTGGCGCGGTGCTCCGCCGCCAGGTCGTCGTCGCCACCCCGCGCGGGCTCGGGGAGGAGGCCGCCGGCCGGTTCGCCACCGCCGCGCGGGGCCAGCCCGCCCGCGTCCACGTCGTCGTGGCCGACGGCCGGTCGGCCGAGGCCCGCAGCACGCTCGCGGTGGTCGAGCTGGGCGTCGACGGCGGTCAGGAGGTCACGCTGACCGTCGACGACACCCAGCCCGGCGCCGAGGCCAGCCTCGAGGCCCTCGCCGCGCTTCTGGCGAGGGACCTCGAGGCCGACGACGAGCCCGGCCTCGAGGCCTGACCCTCACACCACCGCGGTCTCGCCCCAGATGTCCTCCAGGTAGCGGTGCGACGCCCGCAGGCCCGCGAGCCACGCCTCGCCGTCGGACGCGCCCGCACCGGTCTTCGCCCGGAACACCGCCACCAGCGCCGCGCGCACGCCCGGCGCCATGGTCGAGGCGTTGCCGCAGACGTAGACCACCGCCTCCTCCTGCAGCGCCGCCCACACCTCGTCCGCCGCGCCCTCGAGCGCGTGCTGGACGTAGCGGTACGGCGCGCCCGCCACCCGTGAGTACGCCGGGAACAGGGTGGCGACGCCCGCCTTCTCGAACGCGGCGAGCTCGTCGGCGTAGAGCAGGTCGTCCTCGGGGTCGCGGCAGCCGAGGAACAGCAGCGATCGCGCGATCGGCACCCCCTGCGCGCGCAGCGCCTCGCGCTCCTGGAGGAACCCGCGGAACGGGGCCATGCCCGTCCCCGCCCCCACCATGATCATCGGCACGTGCGGGTTCTCCGGCGGCCGGAAGGCGATGCTGGGCGAGCGGACGAACGTGAACACCGTGCCGCCCTCCGGCACCCCGGCCAGGTGCCCCGAGCAGACGCCGCGGTAGGTCGACCCGTCGCCGGCGCGGGCCGGGCCCTCGAGCAGGCCGACGGTCAGCGCCACCGCCGACGAGGTCTGCGGCGACGACGAGATCGAGTAGAACCGCGGGCGCAGCGGGGGCAGCAGGTCGAGGAACGCCGCGAACGGCAGCTCGCACTCCGGGTGGGCCTCGAGCAGCTCGAGCAGCGTGCGCCGCGGCTTCGCGATCTGCTCCCGGTAGCGCGCCTTCGACTCGTCGTCGGAACCCGCCAGGGCCGCGAGCTCGTCGCGCGCCGGCCCCGCGGGCATCGCCGCCGCCATCGCCGTCAGCCCGCCGCGGCCCGCGACGTCCTGCAGCTCCACGCAGCCGGCGAGGATCGCGAGCAGCGGGTACGGCTCACCGACGGGCAGGTGGGTCGGAGCGCTGCCGCTCGCGGTCAGCGTCACGTACTGGCCGCCGTCGAGCCGGAAGCGGGTGATGACGCGGTTGACCAGCCCCATCGGGTTGCGCGGCAGGACCCCGAGGTGGTCGCCGGTGCCGTAGGTGGCGCCGGCGGGCAGCGCGATCTCGAGGTGGCGCACCGAGCGCCCGCCCGCGGTGCCGGCGCGGCCGGTGAGCTCGCGGTTGACCCGCACCGTGGCCGCCTGCCCGCGGTAGGACTGCAGCACGGGGCTGGCGGTGCGGCGCTGCTCGAGCGTCACGGCCAGGCGCGGGCCGCCGTCCGCCGCCGTAGTGGCGGCGGCGTCCAGACCCAGCGCGGTGCCCAGCGCGTCCCACAGCCCGCCGAACCAGGCCTCGAACTGCCCGTCGAAGTCGCCGCGGGCGTCGCCCTCGCCGCGGGGGTACACGCGCGTGCCGCCCCGGGCCTCGAGTCCGGCGTCGACCCGGGTCGGCACGGCCTGGTACGTCGCCGCCCAGTCGCGGTTGCCGCACCCGAAGACCGTGTACCTCACCCCCGTGGCCGAGGACGCCGAGCCGTCCAGCCAGGCGCAGAACTTCCCCGCGTTGTCGGGTGGCTCCCCGTTGTACGACGAGGTCACCACCACCACGGCGCCCTCGGCCGGCAGCTCCCCCACCGCGTCGTCGAGCGGGGCGGTGCGGGCGGTGTAGCCGCGGTCGGTCCCGTCGCGGGCGATCCGGGTCGCGAGGTCCTCGGCGGCGCCGAGGTTGGAGCCGAACAGCACCAGCAGCGGCGTGCCGTGGCGGTCGGCGGCGGCCACGGGCAGGGACGCGGAGCGCGGCTCGGGGACGGCGGCGGCCGCGGGCCGCGGGGACGCGCCCCACGTCCGGCCCGACCGCGGGCGCACACCGATGGTCAGCCCCTCGGGCTTGAGCGTCAGCGACTCCTTGATCTTCAGCTGGTAGTCCGCCGTGTCGAGGAGGTCGAACCGGTGCATGACCATCGCCAGCACCAGCGTCGCCTCCTGCATGGCGAACTGGCGCCCGATGCAGGCGCGCTGGCCCGAGCCGAAGGGCCGGAAGGCGTTGGGCGGCAGGGCGTCGCGGCGCTCCGGCGCGAAGTGCTCGGGGTTGAACTCCTCGGCGTCGTCACCCCAGACCTCGGGGAGCCGGTGCAGCATCGGCGTCAGCGCGATGATCGACTGCCCGGGCTCGAACGGGCCCCACCCGCCCACTGTGGTGGCCTCGCGGGCCTGGCGCGTGAACGCGGGCGCGGTCGGCCAGAGGCGCAGCGTCTCGTCGAGGATCTGCCGGATGTAGCCGAGCTGCCCGATCTGCGACACGGTCGGTGCCACCGAGGGATCGGTGCCGAACACGCGGTCGATCTCCTCCTGCGCCCTCGCCACCACCTCGGGGTGCTTGAGCAGGTACGCGATCGCGAACGAGAGCAGACCGCTGGTGGTCTCGTGGCCGGCGACGAGGAACGTGACGCACTGGGCGACGATGTTGTGGTC
This sequence comes from Actinomycetospora sp. CA-101289, assembly GCF_050955895.1. Taxonomy (NCBI): domain Bacteria; kingdom Bacillati; phylum Actinomycetota; class Actinomycetes; order Pseudonocardiales; family Pseudonocardiaceae; genus Actinomycetospora; species Actinomycetospora sp. CA-101289. Next base: position 5,313,037 of record NZ_CP192093.1, read on the forward strand.
GGGCAGGGAGTTCCCGGCCTTGTCGGTGCCGACGAGCATGTGCCCGAGCAGGTCGTTCCCGGGGTCCCCGGACGCCTTCCGCTCCTCGAGGATGCGCTGGACCGTGTCGTCCATGTACTTGGCGTCGGCCATCAGCTTGCGCTGGGCCCCGCGCCGCAACGGCAGCAGCGCCGGGGGCACCTGCTGGCGGTGCTGCGTCTCGTGCAGCGCGCCCATCATCGCCTCGACGAACGGGTGCTGGGTGTCGCGGTAGAACGAGTTGAAGCGGTACCCGAAGCCGCAGAGCGCGATGGTGTCGAGGGTCAGGCGCGTCATGTCGGACGCGACGTCGATCGGCTCGCTCGGGTCCTGGCGCTCCCACTTCAGGCAGAGCTGCTCGGCGATGTCGACCATCGGGTCGAGGTAGCCCTTCATGGCCCAGGTGGAGAAGCTGGGCAGCAGGATGTCGTGGGCGGACTTCCAGAGCGGGTCCTCGGTGTCGGCGGTGAAGAGGCCCGCGCTCTGGTGGGTCTTGCGGAACTCCCGCTGGCTCAGCCCGACGAGCTTGTCGAAGCGGGAGTCGTCGCAGAGGTCGTCCACCATCTCCAGGCCCGAGACCACGTAGCGGATCCCGGACGGCGAGCGCACGGCGTAGATCGGGCCGTACTCGCGCGTGAGCGCCATGAGGTCCTGGATCAGCGTGGCCGGGTGGACCTCGCGGACGTTGCCCAGCAGCGGCAGGCCCTTCGGCCCGGGGACGTCGGCGGGGGTGCGCGACGCGGGACGCTCTGCCGTGGTCGAAGTTGGGGTGGTCATGGCTCGCTCCTCGGGCTCAGCGCGTCGCGGGGGTCGGGTCGGGGGCGGCGGGGAGGGCCGCCCGGCGGTCGTGGCGCAGGAGGACGACCGCGACGAGCAGCACCCACGCCGGCAGGATGAGCAGGCTCGCGGGGTGGTCGGTCGCGGTGACCAGCAGCCACGCCGCGAGCAGGTAGCCGACGACCGCCGCGCCGCGGGGCATGACGCCCGCGCCGCGCAGCAGCGTCGTGGTGGTCAGCGCGAACATCCCCGCGCCGCGCACCGAGAACAGGAAGACCAGGCCGTAGCCGAGCGCGGACAGCGCCCGCGCGGTGTCCGGTGCCAGCGGCGCGCCGCCGCCGATCGTCGTCAGCAGGACCGGCGTCGCGAGCGCCGCGGTCCCGGCGAACAGCAGCGCGACGAACAGCACCCCGGACAGCAGGTTGAGCCCGTGCGCCATCGCCGACGGCGCCGGCTCCAGCGTGTCGAGCACCGAGCGCAACGCGACGACGAACCACAGGAACGCGATGCCGGCCAGGGGGACGAGGTAAATCGCGACGGCGGTGACCAGGGTGTCGCCGGCCCCGTCGTAGAACGCGCCGTAGTCGGCGACCGGGTCGCCGAGGTGCGGCACGCCGTTCACGGCGACCAGGGCCGCGGTGAACAGGACCGCGAACACGACGCCCATCACGGCCGCGAGGCGCGGCGACGCCGGCGTCACCCGGGGCGCCGCTCGTCGCCGGGGGGCACGGGCTGCAGGTCCTCCAGGATGCGCAGCAGGTCGAGCGTGCCGGAGAACGCCTGCTCGCCGCCGGTCTCGGTGCTCACGGTGCCCTCCAGACGCCCGTCGGGGGCGCGGAGCAGGTCGACCGTCAGGTGCATGGCGACCTCCTCCTGCGCTCACCGTCGAGCGTGGTGCCTGCGAGGGGTCGCGGGGACCGGCCGGACCTTCCAGTCGACCTTCCAGTCGCGAGGTGCGCTCCGCGCACGTGAGCACTTCTCGGTGCTCGGGCACCGAGAAGTGCTCACGTGCGCCGGAGGTGCACCTGCAGCTCTCGGCGGGAGGTCACGCCGAGCTTCGCGTAGACGTTGCTGAGGTGGTAGGCGACCGTGCGCGGGGTGATGTACAGGTCGCGCCCGACCTCACGGTTGGTCAGGCCGCGCGCGACGAGGGCGACGACGGCCTCCTCGTGCGGCGTGAGGCCCAGGGCCTCGTGCGCGCCGGCCGGCGTCAGCCCGGCGCCGTGCAGCAGCTCCTCGCAGCGCCGGCACCACGGCGCCGCGCCGAGGCGCGCGAGGACGTCGCGGGCACCCCGCACGAGGTCGAGCCCGGCGCGGCGCTCGCCGGTGGCCAGGAGCCCGCGCCCGATCTCGGCCTCGAGGCGGGCGGCGGCGTGCGGGGCGTCCGGCTCCGTCACCCCGGCCTCGGCGAGTGAACGCGGCGTCGGCCGGCCCGCGGCGACGTCGAGGCGCACGCGCAGCCGGACGGCGTCGACGGCGTGCCGACCGCGGGCCCGGGCGGCGAGCTCCGCGACGCCGCCGGCAGCCTTCTCGGTCCGCCCGAGGTCGAGCAGCGCCTCGGCCTCCAGCACGCGCGGCGCGAGCATCCCGAGGCCGTCGGTCAGCGCCCGGACACCGGGGACGCACGCCGGGGCGAGCGCGCGCAGGACGCCCTCGGGGTCGTCCTCGACCGCGGCGAGCACGGCCCCGGCGATCGCGGTGCACACGTCCCGGCCCCACCACCGCGGCCCGAGCCCCGCCGCCGCGTCGAGGTGCGCCCGCGCCTCGTCGCCGCGTCCCCGCACCGCCAGTGCCTCGGCCGCGAACGCGTGCGCGAGGGCGCCGGGCAGCGCCGTGCCCCCGTCGCGGGCGTGCGAGGTGGCCAGCTCGAACCCCTCGACCACCCCGTCGGGGCGCCCGACGCGGTCCTGCACCGCCGGGCGGAACGCGAGCCCCAGCGCCAGCGCGCGGACCGGCTCGCCGGCGCGGGCCCGGCGGACGGCCTCGTCGAGGTCCGCGGCCGCGGCCGGGTCGTCGCCGGCGAGCGTGGCGAGCACCCCGCGCAGGATCAGCACGTCCACCGGCGGCGGGCGCCCGTCCACCACCGCACGACCCAGCACCGCGTGGGCCTGGTCGCCGTGGCCGCCGACCGCGAGACCGAGCACGAGCGCGAGCCCGCCGGGCAGGCGGACGTCGTCGCCGCGGGCGCCGGCCCCGAGCGCGGCGCCGGCCGTGGCCACCGCCGCGCCGGGGTCGCCCTGGAGCAGGTGCAGGACCGCGAGGTGTGCCGCGGCGCCCGCCCGCGCCCGGTCCCCCGGCCGGTCCTCGCCCGGGCCCTCCGGGGCCGTCGCCACGGCGGCCTCGAGCCGCTCGCGCCCGACGCCGAAGCGCCCGGACAGCACCGCGAGCTGGCCGAGGACCGCGGTGCGCCACGGCCCTGGCGTGCACGCCTCGACCGCCGGTTCGAGCGCCACCGCGCGGGCGACCTCGCCCTCGGCGAGCAGCCGCGACGCCGCCGCCAGCATCCGGCGCTCGCGCTCCGACGGCACGGTGCTGAGGTCCGCGGCGGCGTGCAGGAGGTCGGCGGCCTCGGTGCCCGCGACGGCCGCGCCCGGCGCCGACACGAGCTCCTCGAGCGCGTCGGCGAGCGCGGCGTCCGGGCCCGCGGCGGCGGCGACCCGGTGGTCGAGGGCCGCCCGCCCGGCGAGCAGGCCGGCCGCGGCCGCGTGCAGGGCGCGACGGCGGGCGGGCGGCAGGTCCCCGCGCACCGCGGCGCGCACCAGCGGGTGCACGAAGCCGAGCCGCACCGGCGGCCCACCGGGGCGTTCCTCGAGCAGGCCCAGCCCGACGGCCTCGTCGAGCGCGGCGGCGGTGTCCTCCGACGCGTCGCCGAGCCCGGCGACGGCGGCCGCGAGCGCCAGCGGCGCGCTCTCCCCGAGCACCGACGCCGCGACGACCAGTGCCTCGGTCGCCGGCGCGGCGCGGGCCAGCCGCACGAGCACCACCGAGGGCAGGCTGCGCGGCGCGGGCAGGGTGTCGGCGGTGCCGGCGAGCACCTCCGGCGGCAGCTCCTCGATGAGGGTCCGGGCGTGCAGCGGGTGGCCGCGGGTGTGCCGCCACAGCCGGTCCGCGGCGCCGGTGGAGCCCAGCGGGCGGCCGAGCGCGGCCGCGAGCTCGGAGAGCTCGGCGGGGTCCAGGCCCTCCAGGCGCAGCCGGTGCACCGCGCGCGACGTCGCGGGCAGCCGCTCCCACCACGGCTCGCCCGCGGGCTCCTCGGGCCCCGGCGTCCGGACCCCCGCGAGCACGAGGACCCGGTCGTGGCGCAGCCGGCGCAGCGCGAAGACGAGCACCCGCACCGAGGCCGGGTCGGCCCACTGGACGTCGTCGAGCACCACGAGCACCGGGTCCTCGCCGGGCACCGCGCCGAGCGCCGCGAGCAGGTCCGCGCCGACGGCGAGGGGGTCGGCGCGCGGGTCCCGGTCGGGCCGCAGGAGGGCGTGGCGCTCCACGAGCTCGCGCGGCAGGTCGGCGACGAGCTGGTCGAGCAGCCCGTGCGCCAGCGCCGACTCCGCCGCGTCCCCGGTGGCCGACAGCACCACGGCCGCGTGCCGGTCGGCGGTGGCGCGGGTGAGCAGCGCGGTCTTGCCGGTGCCCGCCTCGCCCTCGACCCACACGATGCGCGGCTCGCCCGCCCGCGCCCGGTCCCACGCCTCGTCGACCACCGCGAGCGCGTCCCGGCGCCCGACGAACGCGGGGGCCGCGAGCGGGCGCCGGAGACGCGGCAGCTCACGGCGCATGGTCACGTCCCGACCAGAGCGCACCCGGACGACCCTGTCCAGGGCCACTTCCGTGGGACACCGGACGATCGCCCTGCGTGCCCGACCTGCGGCGATGCGGCGAGGGGATCAGCGCCGCACGGACAGGCCCACGCGCTGGAACTCCTTGAGGTCGGAGTAGCCCGTCTTGGCCATCGCCCGGCGCAGCGCGCCGAAGAGGTTGGCGGTGCCTGCGCCGGAGCGCGCGGGACCGGTGAGCACCCCGCCGAGGTCGGCGGCGGCCGTCGGCACGCGGGTGATGCCGCTGCGGGGCAGCGACGGGTGCGCCGCCGACGCCGTCCAGTACCAGCCGCCGCCCGGGGCCTCCTCCGCGCCCGCGAGCTGCTCGCCCAGCATCACCGCGTCGGCGCCGCAGGCGATGGCCTTGGCGATGTCGCCCGAGGTGTCCATGCCGCCGTCGGCGACGACGTGGACGTAGCGCCCGCCGGTCTCGTCGAGGTAGTCGCGGCGCGCGGCGGCCGCGTCGACCAGCGCGGTGGCCATGGGGACGCCGATGCCCAGCACGGAGTCGGTGGAGGTGGCGGCGGCCTGGCCGTAGCCGACGACGACGCCGGCGGCGCCGGTGCGCATGAGGTGCATCGCCGTGCGGTAGTCGCCGACACCGCCGGCGACGACGGGGATGTCGAGCGAGTCGATGAAGTCCTCGAGGTCCAGCGGGCCCTCGGCGCCGTCCTCCCCGCCCACGTGCTCGGCGGAGATGATCGTGCCCTGGACGACCAGCACCTCGACGCCCGCGGCGAGCAGGGTGGGCGTCAGCTCGCGGGCGTGCTGCGGGCTGACCCGGGCGGCGACGGTGGCGCCGGCCGCCCGGACGCGCTCGAGCGCCTCGGTGAGCAGCGCCGGCTGCACGGGCGCGGCGTGCAGGCGCTGCAGCTCGGCGACGGCGTCGGCGGGGTCGACCGCGGCGCGCGCCGCGACCTCGGCCAGCGCCTTCTCGGCCTCGGCGTGCCGCGCCCACAGGCCCTCGGCGTTGAGCACGCCCAGGCCGCCCAGCTCGCCGACGCGCGCGGCCGTGACCGGGCTGACCACGGCGTCGGTGGGGTGGGTGAGCAGCGGGAGCTCGAAGCGGTAGGCGTCGAGCTGCCACGCCGTCGACACCGCCGACGACGAGCGCGTCCGCCGCGACGGCACGATGTCGAGGTCGTCGAAGACGTAGCTGCGCTGGGCGCTGCGGCCCCGGCCGATCTCGACCTGCTCGCGCACGCGGAGGCCCTCCCTGTCAGGTCGTAGCGCTAGCGCGCCCCGTAGTTCGGCGCCTCGGCGGTCATCGTGACGTGGTGCGGGTGCGACTCGGCGAGCCCCGCCGCGGTGATGCGCACGAAGTGCGCCCGCTGCAGCTCTGCCGTGGAACGCGAGCCCGTGTAGCCCATCGCCGCCCGCAGCCCGCCCACCAGCTGGTGGGCCACCTGGGCGAGCGGCCCCCGGAAGGGTACGCGGCCCTCCACGCCCTCGGGCACCAGCTTGTCGTCGGACAGCACGTCGTCCTGGAAGTAGCGGTCCTTCGAGTACGAGCCCTGGCGCCCGCGCGTCTGCATCGCGCCCAGCGACCCCATGCCCCGGTACGCCTTGTACTGCTTGCCGTCGAGCAGCACCAGGTCGCCCGGCGTCTCGGCGGTGCCCGCGAGCAGCGAGCCGAGCATCACGGTGCTGGCGCCCGCCGCCAGCGCCTTGGCGATGTCGCCCGAGGACTGCAGCCCGCCGTCGCCGATGATCGGCACCCCGGCCGGGGTGGCCGCCGCGGCCGCCTCGTGGATCGCGGTGATCTGCGGGACGCCGACGCCGGCGATGACCCGCGTGGTGCAGATGGAGCCCGGCCCGACGCCGACCTTGATCGCGTCGGCGCCCGCGTCCACCAGGGCCTGCGCCGCGGTGCGCGTCGCGACGTTGCCGCCGACGACCTCGACCCGCTCCCCGAGCTCCTGCTTGAGCTTCGCGACCATGGCCGTGACCGCGCGCGAGTGCCCGTGCGCGGTGTCGACCACCAGGACGTCGGCCCCGGCGTCGACCAGCGTCATCGCCCGCGTCCACGCGTCGTCGCCGACGCCGACGGCGGCCCCGCAGAGCAGGCGGCCGTCCGGGTCCTTGGTGGCGAGAGGGTACTGCTCGGTCTTGACGAAGTCCTTGACCGTGATGAGCCCGCGCAGGATGCCGGCGCCGTCGACGAGCGGCAGCTTCTCGATCTTGCGGCGGCGCAGCAGGCCGAGCGCGGCCTCGGCGGTGACGCCGACCTGCGCGGTGACGAGGTCCTCGGCGGTCATGACGTCGCGCACCCGGCGCGAGTGGTCGACCTCGAAGCGCATGTCGCGGTTGGTGATGATGCCGACCAGGCGGCCGTCGTGGTCGACCACGGGCAGCCCGGAGATGCGGAACCGGGCGCAGAGGGCGTCGACCTCGGCGAGCGTGTCGTCCGGCGAGCACGTGACCGGGTCGGTGACCATGCCGGCCTCGGACCGCTTGACCACCTCGACCTGCGACGCCTGCTCCTCGGCCGGCAGGTTGCGGTGCAGCACGCCCATGCCGCCCTGGCGCGCCATGGCGATGGCCATGCGCGACTCGGTGACCGTGTCCATCGCCGAGCTGACCAGCGGTACGCGCAGCGTCACCCGCCGGGTGAGCCGCGCCGAGGTGTCGGCCTCCGAGGGCACGACGTCGGACTCGGCGGGCAGGAGCATGACGTCGTCGAAGGTCAGGCCGAGCAGGGCGAACTTCTCGCTGTCGACGGGTCCGGCCCCGTAGCGCTCGGTCTCCCGCATCCCGGCCTCCGTCAGCACCATGCCCCCGATCGTAGTCCGACCCGCGGACCGGTCCCCCGGGCGCGCACACCGCGACGCGTGACGCCCACCGCGTGGCGGGTAAATTGCTGGTCGTGCCGTATGAAGCGTTGCCGCCCGACCCGTTCGCGGGGGATCCCGCGGACCCTGCCCGCGCGCTCGGGGGATCGGAGTCCGACGGCGACGGCGACGCCCCGCTGGACGACGCCGAGCGCGACGAGGTGGTGGCCGACCTCGGGGACCTCGCGGTGTTCGAGGCGCTGCTCGCCCCGCGCGGCATCCGCGGTGTGGTGGTCGACTGCGAGGACTGCTCCGAGCAGCACTACCACGACTGGGACCTGCTGCGCGCCAGCCTCCAGCAGCTGCTCGACGAGGGCCACATGCGCCCGCACGAGCCCCCGTTCGACCCCGACCCGGCGGCCTACGTCACCTGGGAGTACTGCCGCGGCTTCGCGGACGCGACGCTCGCCGAGTAGCACCCACCGACACCGACGAACGGCCCGGTCCCCTCGCGGGGGCCGGGCCGTTCGTCGTGGCGGTGGTGCGTCAGCCGGTGGTCGACGTCGCGCCGGGGGTGGAGGAGAGACCGTTGGTGGTGGTCGTCTCGTCCGGCGCGTCCTGCGTGTCGGCCGGGACTCCCGGGTCGTCCGGCGTGGCCGGGTCTGCGGGCGGCGCCACCGGAGTCGGGGAGACCTGGTCCTCCGGGGTCTGTCCCGCGCCCGTCGTCGGCTCCGTCGTCGGCTCCGTCGACCCGGAAGCGGGCTGGCGGGTGGACGGCGACGGGTCGTTCTGGAGCGAGCTCTGCACCCGGTCGCGCTCGGCGACCAGCGGAGCGCGCTGCTCCGGCTCGACCTGCGGGATCGCGATGTTGGCCTGGGCGAGCTCGTTGCGCGCGGCCTGGGTGTCGCCCCGCGCCAGCGCGCCGTTGGCGGCCTCGATGCGGTTGCGGACCTCCTCGACGCGCTCGACGCCCTGGGCGCGCTCGGAGAAGAAGACCTTGGAGACGCCCCAGAGCGTGTCGCCGGGCATCGCGCCGTGGACCGCGACCGTCAGCCCCGCACAGGCGACGGCGGCCGCGACGGCGGCGATGGCGAACGGCATGCGCCGACGGCCGCGGGACCGCAGCCGATCGCGCGACTCGTGACCCGCCGCGACGGCCTCGGCCGCCTCGTCCAGGGTGACGAGCTCGGGCATCGGGTCGGCCTCGATGTCGGCACGCCACGCCGCCAGGATCGCGGCGAGGCTGTCGTCGTCGGTGCCGCCGAAGCCGTAGCCGCCCTGATCACCCGCACCGGCACCGCCGGCGAGCGCGTCGATCAGGGCGTCGTCCGCCCGGACCGCAGCGAGGTCGACGGGGCCGTCGACGAGGTCACCCTCGGACCCGCCCGACGCCCGGTGGCCGCCCACTCAACTCACCTCTTCCGAGATCGCGGACACGGCGGTCCGCAGCTTCGACAGGGCCCGGTGCTGTGCCACCCGCACCGCACCGGGAGTGGACTCGACCGCTTTGGCGGTCTCCTCCGCCGACAGTCCAACGACGACACGCAGCACGAGGATTTCCCTCTGTTTGGGGGGCAGCGTGTCGAGCAGTTGACCCATCTGGACCGACAACGCTCCGTTCAGTGCTCGCTGCTCGGGTCCGTCCCGGGGATCGAGCTCCTCGGGGAGCTCCTCCACGGGCTCGGAACGGCTGCGGGCGACCGAGCGGTGGGCGTCGACGACCTTGTGGGCGGCGATCCCGTACACGAACGCGAGGAACGGGCGGCCCTGGTCCCGGTATCCCGGCAGCGCTGTCAGCACGGCGAGACACACCTCCTGGGCCACGTCGTCGGCCGAGACCGATGACCGTTCGTGCCGGCCGATGCGCGCACGGCAGTACCGCACGACCAACGGCCGGATGATCGCGAGAACGCGGTTGAGGGCAGAGCGGTCGCCGTCGTTGGCGGCGGCCACCAGACCCTCGAGATCGTTCCCTGCATCAGTCATCGCTGCGCGTGGCCCCGGTGTTACGCGGGGCGGTGTCACCGGGCGCATCGGCACGGATGTCGACACGGGGTCCACCGCCGGACGGTCCGCCGTCCCGGCCGCGGTGAGCGGGTCGGGCGACGGCGTGGTCCGTGCAGCGTAACGGGCGGGGCCCGCACTCGGCGGGGCAGGCGTGGCGTTCGCCCGATCCGGCGCACGCCACCGGTCCGCGGCGCGGTGGACCGCGCGCGGGATGCCGATCACCGGCGTCGGGAGGTCGTCGACCGGCACCCGGTGGGTGACGTCGACCCGGGCTCCCGAGCGTCCGTCGTTCCGGGAGGCGGTCAGGAGACCAGGCCCCGTCGGAAGCCGTGCGCGACGGCCTGCGCACGGTCACGGACGCCGAGCTTGCGGAACAGCCGGCGCGCGTGGGTCTTGACGGTGTCCTCGGAGAGGTAGAGCTCGCGGCCGATCTGGCCGTTGCTCTTGCCCTGGGCCATGCCGCGCAGGACCTGCAGCTCGCGCTCGGTGAGCTGGACACCCGAGTCGGCGGGCGTGCGGGGCGCGGGCACCGACGTGCTGGCCAGCGTGTGCGCCAGCGCGGCGACGAGCTCCGGGCGGGAGGCGTCCCACCGCAGGTAGCCGCGCGCGCCGCCGGCAATGGCCGCGGCGATGCTGCCGGAGTCGTCGGGCGCGCCGAAGACGATGACGTTGGCCTGCGGGTGCGCCGCGACGAGCCGGCGCGTGGCCTCGACCCCGGTGGGCACGGCCCGCTGGGTGCCGACGAGCACGACGTCGACGGTCTGCCGCGAGAAGCGCGTGAGCAGCTCGTCGCCGTGGGCGACGCAGTCGATGCGGTGGACTCCCGGGACCGCGGACATCACCCTGGTGAGGCCTTCACGGACGCTGCGACGGTCGTCGCAGATCAGCACCGTGGTCACGGGAGCTCCTTTCTGCAGCGACCCTGCAGTCGATGAGCGAGCACTCTCCCCCATCGGCACGCGGAGCGGCGAGCTTGACCCGCCGGCGGCTCCCGATTCACTGATCCGCCCGGGGACCCCACCCCGGGTGGGTCCGGGGCCGACGTGCCGGTCCATGCGCTCTCCTCACGACGGGCGCAGGACGACCACGCCTCGATGGGGCCGAGGGCATCACGCCCGATCGGCACCGCCCGGTCCCCTCGACCGGTCGGCTGTGACGACCCTCCCCCTGTCCAACGTGCGGACGACCCTACGGTGACGACCGGAGATCCACCCGATACGACCGTCCGGCGACACCCGCCCGTACTCAACGTGCGGCGAATGATCACGGATCGGAGCCGTCTCGGCAAGCACCATGACATGTAAGGGACGAGCGGTGGTGCGGAATGGCGCACGTCGCAGTGCCTTGTCGTCGCGCGCGGTACCGCCATAGGGTCCAACGCGGTGTCTGCGGTCCGCACCGTGGCGCTCACGAACAGTGACGAACCGCTTCACAGCCGCACGCGACGAGGAGGTGCCTGATGGCCGACGTCCGCCGGCTGCCGGGGCCCAACGCCGACATCTGGGACTGGCAGCGCCTCGGCGCGTGCCGCGGCATGGACAGCGCGTTCTTCTTCCACCCCGACGGTGAGCGGGGCCCCGCGCGCGCCCACCGGGAGCGCCGGGCCAAGGCGGTCTGCCGCGACTGCCCGGTGATCGAGCCGTGCCGCCGCCACGCCATCGCCGCGGGCGAGCCCTACGGCATCTGGGGCGGTCTCTCGGAGTCCGAGCGGGTCGCGGTCTCCACGGGCCGGCCCCGCCGCCTCACGGGCCGCTGAGCGACCGACCCGCCCCACGACGACGAACGGCCCCGCACCGGGTGGTGCGGGGCCGTCGTCTCGTTCAGGGCTCGCTAATGCCCGTGGCCGTGGCCGTGGCCGTGCCCACCGCCGGCGGCGGGGGCCTCCTCCTCGGGCTTGTCCACGACGGCGCTCTCGGTGGTGAGCACCATCCGCGCGATCGAGGTGGCGTTCTCCAGGGCGGAGCGGGTGACCTTGACGGGGTCGATGATCCCGGCCTCCATGAGGTCGCCGTACTTCTCGCTCGCGGCGTCGTAGCCGGTGCCCCAGGCCCCGTCGGCGACGTGGGCGGCGACGACCGAGCCCTCGAGCCCGGCGTTGTGGGCGATGGCGCGCAGCGGCGCGGACAGCGCCCGGCGCACCAGGGCGACGCCCGTGGCCTCGTCGCCGGTGAGTCCCAGGCCGCCCTCGAGCTCGGCCGAGGCGTGCAGCAGCGCGCTGCCGCCACCGGGGACGATCCCCTCCTCCACCGCGGCGCGGGTGGCGGCGATCGCGTCCTCGATGCGGTGCTTGCGCTCCTTCATCTCGGTCTCGGTGGCCGCGCCGACCTTGATGACGGCGACGCCGCCGGCGAGCTTCGCCAGCCGCTCCTGGAGCTTCTCGCGGTCCCAGTCGGAGTCGGTGTCGGTGATCTCGCGGCGGATCTGGGAGATCCGGGCGTCCACGTCGGACTTCTGCCCGCCGCCCTCGACGAGGGTGGTGGTGTCCTTGGTGATCACCGCGCGGCGCACGGAGCCGAGCACCTCGACGCCGGACTCGGAGAGCTTGACGCCGGTCTCGGGGTTGACCACGGTCGCGCCGAGCGCGGCCGCGAGGTCGTCCACGAACGCCTTCCGGCGGTCGCCGAAGAACGGCGCCTTGACCGCGGCGACCCGCACCGTCTTGCGGATGGAGTTGACCACCAGCGTCGAGAGCGCCTCGGCCTCGACGTCCTCGGCGATGATCAGCAGCGGCTTGCCGCCCTCGGCGACCTTCTCGAGCAGCGGGAGCAGCTCGGAGATCGAGCTGATCTTCTCGCGGTGCAGAAGGACCTGCGCGTCCTCGAGCACCGCCTCCATCGAGTCGCCGTCGGTGACGAAGTACGGCGAGATGTAGCCCTTGTCGAACTGGAGGCCCTCGGTGATCTCCAGCTCGGTGGCCAGGGTCGAGGCCTCCTCGACGGTGATGACGCCGTCCTCGCCGACGGACTCCATGGCCTCGCCGATGAGGTCGCCGATCGTCTGGTCGCGCGAGGCGACCGCGCCGACGGCGGCGATGCCCTGGCGGCCGTCGACCGGGGTGGCGCGCGAGCGCAGCACCTCGGTGACCTTCTCGGTGGCGGCGACCATGCCCGCGCCGAGCGCGGTGGGGTTGGCGCCCGCGGCGAGGTTGCGCAGGCCCTCGGAGACGAGCGCCTGGGCCAGCACGGTGGCGGTGGTGGTGCCGTCACCGGCGACGTCGTTGGTCTTGGTGGCGACGTTCTTCGCGAGCTGCGCCCCGAGGTCCTCGAACGGGTCGTCGAGCTCGATCTCGCGGGCGATGGTGACCCCGTCGTTGGTGATCGTCGGACCACCGAACTTCTTCTCCAGCACGACGTGGCGCCCGCGCGGCCCGAGGGTCACGACGACCGTGTTCGCCAGCTGGTCGACGCCCCGCTCCAGCGCGCGCCGGGCGGTCTCGTCGAACGTGATCTGCTTCGGCACAACGTTCCTTCCTGATCCGGCCGGACACGACGACGCCCCGGTGTCCCCGAGTGTCCGGGGGCACCGGGGCGGTGTCCGTGTCGTGCGCGGGCGTCCTTAGTTGACGACCGCCAGCACGTCGCGCGAGGACAGGATGAGGTAGTCCTCGCCCTGGTACTTCACCTCGGTGCCGCCGTACTTCGAGAAGATGACGACGTCGCCCACGGCGACGTCGAGCGGGATGCGGTTCCCGTTGTCGTCCACGCGGCCCGGGCCGACGGCGACGACCTTGCCCTCCTGGGGCTTCTCCTTCGCCGTGTCCGGGATGACGATGCCGGACGCGGTCGTGGTCTCGGCCTCGCTGGCCTGCACCACGAGCTTGTCCTCGAGCGGCTTGATGTTGACGTTGGCCACGTCGGTGACCTCCACCTGTCTGGGGTCGGAGCGGATTGCCGTTGTTGCTCGGCGTTCACGGCCTCGGTGGTCCACCCCGTCGTCGCGGGTGCCGGGGCGGCTCCGGTGCCGTGCTGTTTGGCACTCTAGCGCCGAGAGTGCCAAGGCATCAACGAGGGTCGGGCGCGGGCGCGTCCGCGGCGGCCCCGCCCGGGAGACGCCGCATCGTGTAGGCGTCGGCGCCCGAGGCGTAGTAGCGCCGGCGCGTCCCGAGCACGGTGAAACCGGTCGCCCGGTACAGGTGCAGGGCGGCCTCGTTGTCGGTGCGGACCTCGAGGTAGGTCGTCGCGCCGATGCCGTCCGCGGCCGCCAGCAGCTCCTCGAGCAGCGCCCGCCCGGTGCCGCGGCCCTGGTGGGCGGGGTCGACGCCGATGGTGTGGATCTCGGCCTCCGAGGACTGGCCGAGACGCCCGGGCAGCAGGGCGACGCCGCCGTAGCCCACGAGCACCCCCTGCTCCCGGGCCGCGAGGTAGAGGTGCCCGGCGCGCAGCTCGTCGCGGAACGCCCGCGCGCTCCACGGGTCGTCGCCGGGGAAGAGGATCGCCTCGAGCTCGGCGCAGCGGTCGGCGTCGTCGGCGGTGAGGGGGTCGAGGACGGGGCGGGGGGTCACGGCGTCACACCCGGGTCACCGTCTTCGGCGCCCCCGGCGGCACCGCGTCGGGGCGGCGCAGGTAGAGCGGCACCAGCGGCCCGGGGTCGGCGCCGGAGCGCAGCGCGGGCGCGGCCACCACGACCAGGCCCTCGGGGCTCGGGCCCGGCACCGCGTCCGGGTCGCCGCCGCGGCGGTCGGCGGCGTCGCCGAGCACGGCGTCGATCCGGCCCAGGTCGCGCTCGGCCAGCACCGCGGGGGCGACCACCTCGGGGCCCTCGGTGCGCACCCCGTCGACGAGCAGGCTCCAGTAGACCTCGCGGCGGCGGGCGTCGGTCACCACGAGCACGCGGCCGGGGACGCCGGCGGCGACGGCGTCGTGGGTCGGGACGCCGTGCACCGGCAGGCCCAGCGCGTCGCCCATCGCCGCGGCGGTGACGAGACCGACCCGCAGCCCCGTGAACGGGCCGGGGCCTAGCCCGACGACGACGGCGTCGAGGTCGCGGCGGGTGCGCCCGGCCTCGGCGAGCGCATCGCGCACCGCGGGGGCGAGGAGCTCGGCGTGGGCGCGGGCGCCGACCGCGTCGCGGCCCGCGAGCGCCACCGGCGGACCCTCGGCACCCAGCTCGACGACGCCCGCGGTGATGCGGGCGGTGGCGGTGTCGAGGGCCAGGACGAGCACGGCGCGAGACCCTACGGAGCCCTCAGGGCTCGCCGACCAGCCGGGCGGGACCGCTCAGCAGGGCCTCGCGCGCCTCGGGGTCGTCGGACGTGCCGGTGCGGTCGAGGCGGACGGTCAGGTGCTCGGCGGCGAGGTGCTCGGCGACCCCCTCGCCCCACTCGACGACCACGGCCGCGCGGGTGAGGTCGGTGTCGAGGTCGAGGTCGTCGAGCTGCGCGGCGACGTCGCGGGGGTCGGGCGTGGCCGCGGTGCCCACGCCCAGCCGGTAGGCGTCGACGTGCACGAGCACCACCCCCCGGCCCCCGAGCGGCCCGGGCAACGGCGGGTGCTCGCGGGCGATGACGAACGTCGGCGACGTGACGGGCCCCTCGACGCCCAGGCCCTCGCCGATCCCCGCGGCCAGGACCGTCTTGCCCGCCCCGAGCGGACCGGAGAGCACGACGAGGTCGCCGGGTGAGAGGCGGGCACCGAGCGCGCGGCCGAGCTCGGCGGTGTCCGCCGCGGTGGGCAGGACGACGCGCCGCTCGACGGTCAGGTCGGTGCTCACGCCCGGCGCCGGGGTCGGCGCAGCCCCCGGCGGGGACGCTCGGTGCCGGCGCCGCCGCGTCCCGGGCGCAGGCGGCGCAGGACCTGGCTGCGATGGGTGCAGCGGCGCAGCATCTCGAGGAGCGCGGCGTCGAACTCCCCGGGCTGCTCGAGCATCGCCATGTGGCCCGCGCCCTCGAGGGGCAGCAGCTCGGCGTGGGGCATCTCCGCGGCGATCAGCTCGGAGTGCTCGTACGGGATCATCCGGTCCAGCGTCCCGCCGGCGACCAGCACCTCGCACTGCGACAGCCCCGCCAGCGCGGCCCGCCGGTCGTGGGTGGACAGGGTGTTGGCGAAGGACGTCAGCGCGTCGAGCGGGGTGGCCGCGATCGTGCGGTCGACCAGGTCGACCAGCGCCGGGTCGGTGGAGCGGTCGCCGAACGACAGCCCCTGCACGAACGCCCAGATGACGTTGCCGGCGGCACGGCGCACCCGGTCGGCGAAGGCGGGCTGCCAGTGCGCCACGCGCCCGAGGACGTTCACCGTCGGGTTGCGGTGCGACAGCACGGCCTGCTTGAGGCCGCCGGCCATGACGTCGCCCGCCGAGGTGCACACCAGCGCCACGCCCGCGACCCGCTCGCGGAACAGCTTCGGGGCGCGCTCGGCCAGCGCCATGATCGTCATGCCGCCCATGGAGTGCCCGACCAGCACGATCGGGCCCTCGGGCACCACGGCGCGCAGGACGGCGTCGAGGTCGGCGCCGAGCTGGGCGATGGTGCACGAGCGCGCCGAGGCCTGCCCGGAGCGGCCGTGGCGGCGCTGGTCGTAGAGCACGGTGCGCACCGCGGGCTCGGTGAGCTCGGAGAGCATGCGGCGCTGGAAGTGCCAGCACTTGCGGTCGAGGGCGAAGCCGTGGACGAGCACGACGGTCAGCTCGGGGGCGACGTCCTCGACGGGGTCGACCTCCTCGACGGCGAGGCGCACCCCGTCGTCGGCGGCCACGGACGACTCGCGCCCGGGCGGCTGCATGCCCAGCTGCGACGGGTGGGCGCGCTCCTCCTCGGAGAGCCGGGCCCGTTCGCGCAGGATCCTCGATCGGGCCCGTCCGGCGCCCACGGCGCCCGCGGCGGCGGCGCCGCCGATGACCGCGCCCGCGACCGCGCCGGCGACGCC
The DNA here is from genome assembly GCF_050955895.1 of Actinomycetospora sp. CA-101289. NCBI lineage: Bacteria > Bacillati > Actinomycetota > Actinomycetes > Pseudonocardiales > Pseudonocardiaceae > Actinomycetospora > Actinomycetospora sp. CA-101289. The sequence goes on from NZ_CP192093.1 coordinate 5,329,285, forward strand.
GCCGGGCGAGAGGTGGGGTGGGCGGTGCCGGTCGGAGGTCACGGGCCGGCCGTCCGCGTCACCCGCGGCCGGCAGCCGATGCCGGTGACGACCTCGTAGTGGATGGTGTCGAGCCAGCGCGCCCACTCCGACGCCGTGGGCTCGCCGGCGTCGCCGGGCCCGAAGAGGACGACCTCGTCGCCGGGCGCCACGCCCGGGTCGCCGTCGGCGGCGGGGCCCAGGTCGACGACCACCTGGTCCATGCACACCCGGCCCACGACCGGCCGGCGCCGACCGCCGAGCTGCACCGTCATCGTCCCTCCGAGCCGTCGCGGCACCCCGTCGGCATACCCCGTGGGCACCAGGGCCAGCACCCGGTCGTCGGGGGCCACCCACTCGTGACCGTAGGAGACACCCTCCCCCGCAGCCACGCGTTTGACCAGCGCGACGTGCGTGCGGAACGTCATCACCGGGCGCAGTCCGTGACCGTCCGGGGCCTCGAGCGGGTCGAGCCCGTAGACCGCGATGCCGGGGCGGACGAGGTCGAGGTGCAGGTCGGGGCGGGTGAGTGTGGCCGCGGAGTTCGCGAGGTGCCGCCACGGCCGCGGCCCGCCGAGGCGCTCGGCGGCGGTGCGCCAGGCCCCGTCGAGGCGGGCGGCCTGGACGTCGATGGTCGGGTGGGCGGGGGCGTCCGCGTGGGCGAGGTGCGACCACACCGCGGCCACCTCGACGTCGCCCGCGACCCGGGCCGCCTCGACGGCGTCGAGCAGGTCGCCCCAGGCCTCGGGCGGGCAGCCGTTGCGGCTGAGCCCCGTGTCGATCTTGAGGTGGATGCGGGCGGCGCGCCCGGCCCGCCCGGCGCCGGCGACGACGCCCTCGAGCTCCGCGCGGGACGAGACGCCGAGGTCGACGGCGTCGGCGATCGCGGGGGCGAAGTCCTCGTCGGGCAGGTGCAGCCAGCTGAGCACCGGCGCGCGGAGGCCGGCGGCGCGCAGCTCGGCGGCCTCCTCGAGCGTGCAGACGCCGAGCCAGGTCGCGCCGCTCGCGAGGGCCGTGCGGGCGACGTCCACCGCGCCGTGGCCGTAGCCGTCGGCCTTGACCACCGCCATCGTCGCCGCGCCCGAGCCGCGGGCCAGCCCGGCGAGCAGCCCGACGTTGTGGGCGAGCGCGTCGAGGTCGATGCGCGCCTCGACGCGCGGGCGGGTGCGGGTCGACGGGGTCACCGGGCGGCCTCCCTCACCGAGCGGATCGCGGCGGGCAGCGCGCGCTGGACGTGCGATGCGGGGACGGGCACCCCCGGGGTGCCGGCTCCGATCTCCGCGGCCCGGGCGTGCACGAACGCCGCGCAGCCGCCCGCCCACCAGGGGTCGAGGCCGGCGGCGAGCAGGGCGCCCGCGACGCCGGAGAGGACGTCACCGGAGCCGGCGGTCGCGAGCCAGGCGCTGCCCGCGGGGTGCACGAGCACGCGCCCGTCGGGGGCCGCGACGATCGTGGCGTTGCCCTTGAGCAGCACAGTGACGCCCAGGTCCTCGGCCGCGCGGCGGGCGGCGTCGACGCGGTCGTCGCCCAGCTCGGCGACGCGCCCGAACTCGCCGGCGTGCGGGGTGATGAGCACCGGGCTCCCGGACGCCTTCGCCCGCAGCTCGGCGTGCTGCCCGAGGAGCGTCACCGCGTCGGCGTCGGCGAGCACCGGCAGGCCGGCGTCGAGGACGTCGCCGAGGGTCTGCGCGCCGGCGTCGTCGGTGCCCAGGCCCGGGCCGACCACCCAGGCCTGCACGCGCCCGGCCTCGCCGACGGTGTCGGTGGCGACGATCTCGGGCCACGCGGCGCGGACCTCGTCGGCGGCGCTGCCGGCGTAGCGGACCATGCCGCTGGTGGACAGGGCCGCCGCGCCGGAGGCGAGCACGGCCGCGCCGGGGTAGGTCGCCGAGCCGGCGGCGACGCCGACGACGCCCTGGGTGTACTTGTCGTCGCCGGGGCCCGGGACCGGCCAGCGCGCGCCGACGTCGGCGGCCTCGAGCACGGTGATCGGAGGCGGCGGCAGCTCGGGGCCCAGGCCGATGTCGATCAGCGTGACGGACCCGCAGCGGGGCTCGGCGAGCACGTGCACCGGCTTGCGGGCGCCGAAGGTGACGGTGGCGGCGGCCTGTACCGCTGTGTCCCCGGGCTCGCCCGGCATCCCGGTCAGCGGGTCGACGCCGCTCGGGGTGTCGACGGCCAGCACGGGGACGCCGGCGGTGGCCGCGGCGCCGGCGAGCGTCGCGGCCTCGGGACGCAGTCCCCCGCGCGCACCGGTCCCGACGATCGCGTCGAGCACGAGGTCGGCGTGGTCGACGGCGGCGACTCCGTGCTCGACGTCGGTGAGGACGCGGCCGCGCAGCCGCCGCAGGGCGGCGAGGCCCGCGGGGTGGGCGCGGTCGGGGCTGAGCAGGACCGCGGTGACCGCGACCCCGCGGCGGCGCAGCTCGTAGCCGGCCCAGAGCCCGTCGCCGCCGTTGTTGCCCGCGCCGGCGAGGACGACGACGCGCCGGCCGGCGACCCCGCCGGTGCGCCGCTGCAGCTCGGCGAGGGCGACCCGGGCGACCCCGTGCGCGGCGCGGCGCATGAGCGCGCCCTCCGGGGTGCGCGCGAGCACGGGCTCCTCGGCGGCGCGCACCTGCTCGGGCGTCCAGACGCCGTACACCGTGGCTGCCTCCTACGTGAGCGATCTTTGGGCCTATAGCCCCGAAGATCGCTCACATACCCCTACTCGACGGTGACGGACTTCGCGAGGTTGCGGGGCTTGTCGACGTCGTATCCGCGGGCGCGGGCCACCTCGGCGGCGAAGACCTGCAGCGGCACGCTGGCCACCAGCGGCTGGAGCAGCGTCGACACCGCGGGGATCTCGATGAGGTGCTCGGCGAACGGGCGCACGGTCTCGTCGCCCTCCTCGGCGACCACGATCGTGCGGGCCCCGCGCGCCTGGATCTCGCGGATGTTGCTCAGCAGCTTCTGGTGCAGGATCGCGCGGCCCTTGGGCGACGGCATCACCACGACCACCGGCAGGTCCTGCTCGATCAGCGCGATCGGCCCGTGCTTGAGCTCGCCGGCCGCGAAGCCCTCGGCGTGCATGTAGGCGAGCTCCTTGAGCTTGAGCGCGCCCTCCAGGGCCACCGGGAACCCGACGTGGCGCCCGAGGAACAGCACCGCCTTGGACTCCGCCAGCTCGCGGGCCAGCGCCCGGGTCGGCTCGACGACCGACTCCAGCACGCGCGCCACCGCGTCGGTGCTCGCCTCGAGCTCGGCGTACTCGCGGGCCACCTCGTCGGCGTACTTCGTGCCGAACGTCTGCGCCAGCGCCAGGCCCACGAGGTAGCAGGCCACGACCTGCGCGGTGAACGTCTTCGTCGCCGCGACCCCGACCTCGGGGCCGGCGTGGGTGTAGAGCACCGCGTCGGACTCGCGGGGGATCTGGGCGCCGTTGGTGTTGCAGATCGCCAGCACGCGCGCCTTCTGCTCGCGGGCGTGGCGCACGGCCTCGAGGGTGTCGGCGGTCTCGCCCGACTGGGAGATGGCCACGACCAGCGTCGACCGGTCGAGCACCGGGTCGCGGTAGCGGAACTCGCTCGCCACCTCGACCTCGACCGGGATGCGGCACCAGTGCTCGATCGCGTACTTGGCCAGCAGCCCCGCGTGGTACGCCGTGCCGCAGGCGACGACGAACACCTTGTCGATGTCGCGCAGCTCCTGGTCGGACAGGCGCTGCTCGTCGAGCACGATCCGGCCGTCGACGAGGTGCCCGCGCAGCGTGTCCGCCAGCGCCGCCGGCTGCTCCTCGATCTCCTTGAGCATGAAGAAGTCGTGACCGCCCTTCTCGGCGGCCGCGATGTCCCAGTCGACGTGGAAGGGACGGGTGCGCGCCGGTTCGCCGAGGAAGTCGGTGACGACGGCACCGTCGCGGGTCAGCGTGACGATCTGGTCCTGGCCGAGCTCGACGGCCTCACGGGTGTGGTCGATGAACGCCGCCACGTCCGAGGCCACGAACATCTCGCCGTCGCCGACGCCCACGACCAGCGGCGACGACCGGCGCGCGGCGACGATCTCGTCCGGGGCGTCGGCGTGGGTGAACACCAGCGTGAACGCGCCCTCGAGGCGCGCCACCACGGCGCGCACCGCCGCGGTCAGCCCGGCGTCCGGGTCCGCCGCGTACGCGCGCGCCACGAGGTGCGCCGCGACCTCGCTGTCGGTGTCGCTCGCCAGCTCCACGCCGTCGGCCTCGAGCTCGGCGCGCAGCGCGACGAAGTTCTCGATGATCCCGTTGTGGACCACGGCGACCCTGGCGGAGGCGTCGCGGTGCGGGTGGGCGTTGCGGTCGGTCGGCGGGCCGTGCGTGGCCCAGCGGGTGTGGCCCATCCCGGTGGTGCCGCCCCGGCCGGTCGCCTCCCCGCTCGCGCCGCCCTCGGGCAGCACCGCCACGAGGTTGTCCAGGGGCCCGGCCGCCCGGTGCACCTCGAGCTCGCCGCCCCCGTCCACCACGGCGACCCCGGCGGAGTCGTACCCGCGGTACTCCAGGCGCCGCAGCCCGTTGACGAGGACCTCCTGGGCTCCGCGCCAGCCGACGTATCCCACGATCCCGCACACGGGCCTCAGGGTAGCGACGGGCACCGGGCGCTCCGGGCACCCGGCGCTCGCGGGGCCGATCGGTCGTGTGCACGGGGTGGGTCACGACGGGCCGTGGCCGCCCCGCTCCGCTAGGTTCCCGGGCCATGGCGAGCGTGATCTCGGGAAAGCTGGCGCCCAAGGCCGTCGTCGCCGAGCTGTCGCGGCCCGGTCCCTACGCGGTCCTGCGCGGCGAGCTGGCGCTGGTGGGGCTGCCCGGCGTGGTGTTCACGCCGACCTCGGGCCAGGGCCTGCCGGCCGTCGCGATCGCCCACGACTGGCTCCAGCCCGCGGCCCGCTACCTCGGGCTGCTGCGCCACCTGGCCTCCTGGGGCATCGTCGCCGCCGCGCCCGACACCCAGCGCGGGCCGTTCGGCTCGCACCGCGCGCTGGCCCACGACCTGCGCACCGCCCTCGGGGTGTGCGCCGGCGTCCGCCTGGGCGGCAACGCCCGCGGCGCCGCGGTGAGCGTCGACCCCCACAAGCTCGGCGTCGCCGGCCACGGCATGGGCGGCGGGGCCGCCGTCCTCGCCGCCGCGGTGCCGGCCGCCGACACGCAGGTGCAGGCGATGGGCGAGCCGTACTGGGAGGTCGGCCACGGCGTCGACCTGCAGGCCGTGGCGACCATCGCGTTGACCGACACCAAGCCCTCGGCGGTGGACGCCGCCCGCGCGGTGCACCTGCCCGGCATGCACCTCGCCTTCGGCAAGGACCTCGTCTCCCCGCCCGCGGCCGGCGCCGACCTCGTCGCCGACGCCTGGGGCGGCGAGTCGTCGCTGCGCACGCTGAAGAAGGCCACCCACCTCGGCCTGCTCGAGGGCCGGCACTGGAGCGACGCCATCCTCGACGGCAAGGGCGAGGCCGCGACGCGCACCCTCGTGCGCGCCCTGCTGACCGCGTTCCTGCTGCACCGCCTCGGCGGCGAGACGCGCTACGCGTCCGCGTTCGACGGGGCGATCAAGGGGACCGAGGTCCGCTCGCCGGACGTCAAGGCCTCCTGAGCGGGTCGCCGCCGCCGGCGGCCAGCCGCTCGCGCACGCGGGCGCCGGCCTCCTGCCCGGCGGCGTGGCTGCGCGCCGCGGCGGCGAGGAAGCGGTGCAGCCGCTCCTCGAGGTCCGCGGCGTAGGCGCGCAGCGGGGCCTCGACCGCCGGGTCGACCCGCACCGCGGCCAGCAGGGCGTCGATCTGCGCCGGGTGCCGGCCGCCGACGGGGTCGGCGGGGCGCACCGCGGCGGCACCGGCCGCGAGGTCGCGCACCGCGGCGGCGACCCGGCCCGCGGCGACCTCGAAGACGTCGGCCGTGTCGCCCAGCTCGCCCACCAGGCCGTGCGCCGAGCGCGCCAGCGCCGAGACCCGCCGCTGCACGGCGTCGGCCGACGGCCCGGCCCACGTGTCCCAGAGCGGGCCCAGGTCCTCGGCGGTGTCGACGTGCTGGCGGCGCACCAGCGTGGCGCCCTCGCGCAGCGCCTCGGCCTGGGCGGCGAGGGCGGCGGCGTCGGGCAGCTCGCGGGCCTGCGCGCCGGCGCGGCGCACCGTGGCCGGGTCGGTGTCGGGGCCGGACGGGACGCCGCGCCAGCGGGGCGGGACCGCGTGCCAGCGCGGCAGGTGGACGGTGAGCAGCCCGACGGCGACGTCGACGGCGCCGAGGAGGGCAGCGCGGGAGGGCCCCGCGAGATCGACCGGACCGGCCGGGGGGACGAGCCGGAGCGGGCGGTCGGGGGTGGTCACCCGACGGTGCGCGGCACCCCGCGCGGGGTGGTGTCGTCGGGCGGCGGGTCGTCGGCGGGTGACGCGGGCGCCGGGCCGTGCACCGTCGCGGCGCGGCCGGCCGGGCCGCCGGCGTGGTCGTCCTCGCCGCGGGCGGCCAGGAGGTGCTCGGCGAGCTCGTCCACGGCGCCCGCGTGGGCGCGGAGCAGGGCGACCGCCGAGAGAGTGTCGTCGCCGGCACCGCCCTCGCCGCCGAGCCGGTCGGCCAGCCGGTGCAGGTCGCGGGCCCGGCCCGTGACGGCCTCGACGACCTCGGGCAGGTCGGGCGCCTCGGCCGGCTCGTCGTCGGCGTCGTCGTCGAGGCCGGTCAGCAGGTCGTCGAGGTGGGGCGCGGGCTCGGGCGCGGGCGGGAACGAGTCCATCGCGTCCTCCGCGTCCCGTCCCGCTGCCGCGGGATCGCCACCGATGTCTGCCGTGCCGGGCCCCGCACCCCGGCGCCGGGTCGGCGGGACCGTGGTCAGGTTAACGCCTGGCGACCGTGCGGTGGGGGCGAACCCGGTACCGGGGCGCCCGGGCACCACGATCGGTGCGCGTCAGCGGACGGTGGAGACGAGGCCCGCGAGCCGGTCGGCGACCTCGCCGGCCACCCGCTGCGTCGGCGCCTCGACCATGACGCGCACGAGCTGCTCGGTACCCGAGGGACGCAGCAACACGCGGCCCTTGCCGCCCAGCTCGGCCTCCGCGGCGGCCACCGCGTCGGCGACCTCGGGCGACGCGCCGACCGCCGCCTTGTCCGCGACCGGCACGTTGACCAGCACCTGGGGCAGCCGCGTCATCACCGCCGCGAGGTCGGCGAGCGGGCGGCCGCTCTGGGCGATGCACGCCATGAGCCGCAGCGCGGTGAGCAGGCCGTCGCCGGTGGTGGCGTGCGCGGGGAGCACGACGTGCCCCGACTGCTCGCCGCCGAGGGAGAACCCGCCGGCGCGCAGCTCCTCGAGGACGTAGCGGTCGCCGACCGCGGTGGTGCGCAGCGCGACGCCCGCGTCGGCCATCGCGAGGTGCAGGCCGAGGTTGCTCATCACGGTGACGACGAGCGTGGCGTCGGCGAGCTCGCCGCGCGCGAGCAGGTCGAGCGCGAGGACCGCGAGGATCTGGTCGCCGTCGACGACCTCGCCCGCGGCGTCCACCGCCAGGCAGCGGTCGGCGTCGCCGTCGTGGGCGATGCCCAGGTCGGCGCCCTCGGCCACCACGGCGCGGGCGAGCGCGTCCATGTGGGTCGAGCCGACGCCGTCGTTGATGTTCCAGCCGTCGGGCTCGGCGTGCAGGGCCGTGACCCGGGCGCCCGCCGCCGCGTACGCGCTCGGCGCCGCGATCGACGCGGCCCCGTGGGCGCAGTCGACGACGACGTGCAGGCCGGCCAGCGGGGTGGGCGTGGCCGTGGCGAGGTGGGCGGTGTACCGGTCGACCGCGTCGGGGACGTCGCGGACCCGGCCGATGCCGCGGCCCGTGGGGCGCGCGGCCGCACCGGCGGGCGGGCGGGAGGGTGGGCGGTGAGCACCGGCCTCGCGGACGTGCGCCTCGATCTCGTCCTCGAGCGCGTCGGGCAGCTTGTGCCCGCCCGCGGCGAAGAGCTTGATGCCGTTGTCCGGCATCGGGTTGTGCGACGCCGAGATCATCACGCCGAGGTCGGCGTCCAGCGCGTCCGTGAGGTGCGCGACGCCCGGCGTCGGGAGCACCCCGACGCGCAGCACGTCGGCGCCCGCCGCGCTCAGGCCGGCGGTGACCGCCGCCTCGAGCATCTCGCCGCTGGCGCGCGGGTCGCGACCCACCACGGCCACCGGCCGCCGCTCCGCCTGGGCGGCACTGCGCCGACCCCCGGCCCGGGCGTGCTCGGCGAGCACGCCCGCGGCCGCCGCGGAGATCGCGGTCGCCAGCTCGGGCGAGAGGTCGGCGTTGGCCAGCCCCCTGACACCGTCGGTGCCGAAGAGCCGGGCCATCAGCGCTTCGAGTACTGGGGGGCCTTCCGGGCCTTCTTCAGGCCGTACTTCTTGCGCTCCGTGGCCCGCGGGTCGCGGGTGAGGAAGCCGGCCTTCTTGAGGCCCGGACGGTCCTCGGGGTCGACCTCGGTGAGGGCACGGGCGAGGCCGAGGCGCAGGGCGCCGGCCTGACCCGACGTGCCGCCGCCGTGGAGGGTGGCGAAGACGTCGAACTGCTCGGTGCGCTCGGTCATCACCAGCGGCTCGCGGATGAGCTGCTGGTGGACCTTGTTCGGGAAGTACTCCTCGAAGGCCTTCCCGTTGCACACGATGCGGCCCGTGCCCGCGACGAGGCGCACGCGGACGATGGCCTCCTTGCGGCGGCCGACCGTCTGGATGGGCCGGTCGATGGAGGCGAAGACCGGGGCGGGCGCGGCGTCGCCGAACACGTCGGTCTCGGCGTCGGCCTCGACCTCGGTGCTGTCGGCGTCGGCCTCGGCGCTGTCGGTGTCGACGGCGGAGTCGGTGCCCGCGTCGTCGTCGGTGTCGGTGTCGGTGCCCGCGTCGTCGGTCGCGGAGGCCGGGGTGCCACCGACGGCGCTCTCGGCGCCCTCGGGGAGGTCCGCGGCCTCGGCGAGCGTCTGCGCCGCGTCGTCGGCGGGCAGGTCGGGCTGGTCGTCGGGGCTGGTCACTGGCTCACCTGTCGGATCTCGTACGGCACCGGCTTCTGCGCGGCGTGGGGGTGCTCGGGGCCCGCGTAGACCTTGAGCTTGCTGCTCATCGCCCGGCCCAGCCGGTTCTTCGGGAGCATGCCCTTGATGGCCTTCTCGACCAGGCGGGCGGGGAAGCGCTCGAGCTCCTCGCCGACCGTGCGGGCCTTGAGGCCGCCCGGGTAGCCGCTGTGGCGGTACACCATGCGGTCGTCGCGCTTGCTGCCCGTGAGCGCGACCTTCTCCGCGTTCACGATGACGACGAAGTCGCCGGTGTCGACGTGCGGCGCGTAGGTGGGCTTGTGCTTGCCCCGCAGCAGCGTGGCGCTCTGGGTGGCCAGGCGCCCCAGGACGACGTCGGACGCGTCGATGACGTGCCAGGCGCGGTCGATGTCGCCAGGCTTCGGACTGAACGTGCGCACGGAAGCTACCTCGTCACGGACGGCTGGGCGGTCGGCTCGGGGCCGGTGGGGTCGATCAGGCGCGGGACTACACCGCGCATCGATCGTCCAGGTTACGCGTCCCTTCTCCGGGGACGCCGACCGCCCCCTGGCGATCGGTCAGCGCGAGGAGAACGACCGGTAGATCGCGTCCTCGGTGACCCGGGCGTCCTCGTTGAACCGGTTGGTCTGGGTGGTCATGTGGCCCAGCTGCTGCTGGATCGACGCCCACGCCGACTTGATCTCCTGGTTGCGGGCCTGGCACTCCCCGGCGGCCTGGCCGTTCCAGACCTGGAGCTCGGCGATGGAGCGGTCGAGGTCGGCCATGTGGCCCTCGATGGCCGCCTGCAGCGTGGACATGTTGGCCGCCGCGCCGTCGATGGTGGCGAAGTCGACGCGGATCTGGTCCTGGGGCATGGGTGAGCCTCTCGCTGGTCTCGGGTGGGTGGGTGCGTCAGAGCAGGTGGCCGAACTGCGTCCCGCCGCCGCCCTCGGCCGAGCGGAACGCCTGGGCGCCGCCGTCCTGGTTGGTCTGCATGAGCCCGGCGGCCCGGTTGACCAGCGCGGAGATGTCGTCGAGCGCCTTGTTCATGCGCTGGGCGTCGACGTCCCACTGCGTCATCGAGATGCCGAAGGCGTCCGCGGCGCGGCCCTGCCACTGCGTGCCGGCCACGTCGGCGAGCTGCGCGCGCAGCCGCCCGAGGTCGCCCTGCATCGCCGCGTGGGTGGTGTCGATCCTCTTCGCGACGGCCTGCATCGTCGCGGTGTCGGTACTGAACCCGCTGTTCGCGGCCATGTCCGCCCCCTCTGTCCCGGTGTCCTCGTCGGTCGCACCGAGCATGACGACCACGCCCGCGCCGTGGTGGCCGTTCGGGGAAACTCGCGACCCCGCTGGTCAGCCCGTGGGCTCGAGCGTCTCCACGACCTGGGCGCACGCGGCGAGGACGCGGCGGGCCTCGGCGTCGTCGGTGCCGTGGCGGCAGCCGACGCTGACCATCGAGGGCGTGGAGAGCACGACGAACCAGTCGACGCGCACGCCCGGCGCCGGGTCCTGGCGGTACCGGGCCACCGGGCGGCTGCCGAACTCCGCCACCGGCTCGTAGCCCGACACCGGGTCGCCGGCCGACCGCGCGGCCTCGTACTGGGCGGCGAGCTGGGACCGGGCGCGCTCGGGGTCCTCGGCCGCCGCGGCGTCGAGGGGGTTCTCCTGCACGGCGACGAGGTCGGTGCCGCGCGGCGCGCCCGCCGGGCGCAGCAGGACCCGGCGGGCGGCGGCGTCGCCGCCGGCGGTGACCCACCCGACGGGCGCGACGAACACCTGGCCCCCGACCACCGTGGGCGTGCCGGTCGGGCCGCGCAGCGCCCGCACCCCGAGCACGACGCCGGTCACCAGCGCGAGCACCACGAGGAGCGCGACGACCACCGCGCCGACGCCCACCGGACCGCGCGTCGGCGCCGGGGGCCGCGAGCGCCGCGCCGGGAGGCGGTGCGGGTCGGCGGCGACGGCCGCGGACGGGGCGGTGACGTCCTCCTCGTCCCCGGGTCGGTCCGGCCCGGCGTCCGCCACGCGCACGAGCGGGGTCCGCGACGACCCCGGCGACGTGGGCGTCACCCAGGTCGGGGTGTCGTCGAGGGGACCGAGGTCGTCGGTCGGCTCCGGGTCGGGCGCCGGCGGGCGCCCCGGCCGCTGCGCCACCGGCAGCGGGGTGGTGGGCGGATCGAGCAGCGGGCCGGCGGGCGCCGGGGACCAGACCGGCGCCACGGGGGGCGGGGTGCGCGGCGGCACCGGAGCGGCCCGCGGGGGCACCGGGCGGGACGGAACCGCCGACCCGCCCCGGCGCAGGGCCTCGTCCTCCCGCGCGACGACGAGCGCCCCGCGGGCGACCACGAGGCGCGGCTCGGGCGCGACGGTGGCGGGCACGCCGAGCTCGCGGTGCACGAGCGCCGCGAGCAGCGGCATCCGGGCGCCGCCGCCGGTGAGCCAGACGCCGTCGAGGTGGTCGGGCCCCGTGCCGGCGTCGGCGAGGGTCTCGGCGAGCAGGTCGACGACCCCGCGCAGCGCCGGGCGCAGGACCTCGGTCAGCTCGCCGCGCGACAGCCACGACGCCGTCGTGCGCCCGGGCAGCGGCACCGCGGCCTGCTCGGCGTCCGAGAGCTGCTCCTTCGCCGCCCGCACGTCGTCGAGCAGGACCTGCCGGTGGCGGCGGTCGGCCAGCGAGGTGGCGGCGACGACCTCGCGGACGCGGTCGGCCCCCCGGCGCGCCTCGGGGTCGGCGGCGAGCGGCTCGTCGGACAGCGTCGTCAGCAGGTGGCCGAGCAGCAGCTCGTCGGCGTCGTCGCCCCCGAACCGGACGTCGGCGCGGCGGGCGAGCACCCGGGCGTCGCCGCAGCGCCCCGCCGCGGGCGCCAGCACGGTGGCGGCCGCACCGCGCGCGCCGAGGTCGAGGACGGCGAGCGGTCGCGGGGTGCCGGGGCGGGCGGCGCGCGGGCGCATCCACGCGGCGTGCGCCGCGGCGGCGACCGGCTCGGCGAGCAGCGTGAGCTCCTCGGCGAGTCCCGAGCCGGCGCGCCGCAGCACCTCGCGCCGCCCGGCGTCCCAGCCGGCCGGGTGCGTGAGGACGAGGTGGCGCGGGCGCCCACCGCGCAGCAGCGGCCCGGCGCGGGCGAGCACGCCGGCGAGCACCGCGCCGAGAGCCTCGGCGACCCCGACGACGCGGGTGCCGAGCAGGAGGTCGGCCTCGTCGACCCGCAGGCGCGGCGTCGGCTCGTAGCGGGCGGGGTCGGTGGGCGCCCGGCGGCGGGCCTCGGCCCCGGTGACCAGCGCCGAGCCGTCGCCCGGGGCGAACACCGCCGCGAGGTCGACCGGCCCCGCGGCCCCGGGGACGTCGACGGGGTCGAGGCCCTCGGCCGGGGTGCGCCCGTCGGCGGGGTCGGCCGGCGGCGCGGTGTCGACCGCCGCGGCCACCGTGGTCACCCCGAGGTCGACGGCGACCGTCGGGCCGTCGCTCACGGGCCCGGGTCCGGGGTGCCGTCCGGGGCGTCGGGGGTGTCCCGCGGGAGCTCGGTGATCGGCGGGTCGGGCGCGCGCCACCCGACCTGGACGAGGCGCTCACCGTGCCGCCGGCCGACGAGCCAGCCGCGTCCCGGCGGCTGCGGTCCCGGCCGGACGGTGCCCAGCAGCACGCCCTCGTCGCGGCTGCCGCTCATGACGATGCCGGGCGAGGACAGCTCGCGCAGGCGCGCCAGCACCGGCTCGAACATCGCCCGCGCCGCGCCGCCGGTGCGCCGGGCCACGACGAGGTGCAGGCCGACGTCGCGGGCCTGGGGCAGCAGGTCGAGCAGCGCGGTGAGCGGGTTGGTGGAGCCGCCGGCGACGAGGTCGTAGTCGTCGACCAGCACGAAGACGTCCGGGCCCGTCCACCAGGAGCGGGCGCGCAGCTGGGCGGGCGTGACGTCGGGGCCGGGCAGGCGCTTGTGCAGCGACTCGACGAGCTCGGTCATCGCCTGCGCCGCCGCCTGCGCCGAGGACGTGTAGGAGATGAGGTGGTCGCTGGCGACGGCCCCGAGCAGCGAGCGCCGGTAGTCGACGAGGATCAGCCGCGCCTGCTCGGGCCGGTAGCGCGTGACGATCTGGTGCGCAAGCCCCCGCAGCAGCGCCGTCTTGCCCGACTCGGCATCGGCGTAGCAGACGAAGTGCGGGTCGGCGGCGACGTCGAGCAGCACCGGGGCGAGCCGCTCCTCCGACAGGCCCAGCGGCAGCAGGTGCGGCGGTCCCTCGTCGGGTCCGGGCAGCGCCTCGACGCCGATGCGGTCGGGCAGCAGGCGCACCCGCGGCGCGCCCGGCCCGCCCCACGCCGCCGCGACCCGGGCCGCGAGCTCGCCGGTCGCCCGGCCCAGGTCGGCCGCGTCGGCGACCCCGTCGAGCCGCGGCAGCGCGGTGAGCACGTGGAGCTTGTCGCGCGAGAGGCCGCGGCCCGGGCGCCCGGCCGGCACCACCGCGGCGACCCGGCGGTCGACCTCGGACTCGGACGGGTCACCGAGGCGCAGCTCGAAGCGCGTGCCCATGAGGTCCTTGAGCGCCGGCCGCAGCTCGGCCCACCGGCTGGCCGCGATGACGACGTGCACGCCGTAGGACAGCCCGCCCGTCGCCAGCGAGATCACCGTCTGCTCGAGCTGCTCGTGCTCGGAGCGGAAGGCGTGCCAGCCGTCGATGACGAGGAAGACGTCGCCGAGCATGTCGCTGCCGCCGGTGCCGGGCGCGAGCTCGCCGCGGCGCCGCCGCGCGCGCAGGTCGACCATCGACTCGACGCCGGCCTCGCGGAACCAGCGCTCCCGGCCGGCCAGCAGGGCGGCGACCTCGGCGACGGTGCGCCGCACGAGGTCGGGCTCGCCGCGGCCGGCGACGCTGCCGACGTGCGGCAGCCCGGCCAGGCCGGCGAGCGTCCCGCCGCCGAGGTCGACGGCGTAGAACTGCACCTCGGTCGGGGTGTGCGTCAGCGCGGCGGCGGTGACGAGCGTGCGCAGCAGCGTCGACTTGCCCGACTGCGGCCCGCCCGCGACCACCACGTGGCCGGCGGCGCCCGCGAGCTCGGCCCACAGCACGTCGCGGCGCTGGTCGTAGGGCCGGTCGACGATGCCCACCGGCACCGCGAGCGAGGAGTTGGCCGGGAAGCCCGGCGCGGTGAGGCCGCGGTCCGGGGTCTCGGTCAGCGGCGGGAGCAGCGCGTCCAGCGTGGCCGGGTCGGTGAGCGGCGGCAGCCACACCTCGTGCGCGGGCGGTCCCTGGCCGCGCAGCCGCTCGACCACGACGTCGAGCACCGACGGCGTGCCGCCCGCGCCCCGCAGCACCGAGGCCCCCGCCGGCCCGTGCGGCCCGATGACCGCGGGCGGCCCGGCCGCGCCGTCCCCGTCGCCGACGTACCCGCCGGGTGCCGACCCGTCGGCCTCGAGCACCGTCGGTGCCGCCGGCTCCACCCAGCCCGCCGAGAACGGGCGGGGCCGCATCTCGCGGGGCAGCGGGGAGGGGTCGGGCGCGACCCGCTCGGCCGCCCGGTACGGCCCGGACACGTAGCCGGCCTTGAAGCGGATCATCGTCGAGGACTCGACCTTGAGGTAGCCGGAGCCCGGCACCGGCGGCAGCTCCGCGGCGTCGGGCACCCCGAGCACCGCGCGGGAGTCGGCGGCGGAGAACGTCTTGAGCCCGATCCGGTACGACAGGTGCGAGTCCAGCCCGCGCAGCCGGCCCTCCTCGAGGCGCTGCGAGGCGAGCAGCAGGTGCATCTGCAGCGAGCGCCCGAGCCGCCCGATCGCGACGAACAGCTCGGCGAAGTCGGGCTTCTGGCTCAGCAGCTCGGAGAACTCGTCGACGACGACGAACAGCGTCGGCAGGGGCTCGAGCGGCGCCCCGTTCTCGCGGGCGCGCTCGTACTCGGTGACGTTGGCGAGGTTGCCCGCGGCGCGAAGCATCTCCTGCCGGCGCTGCATCTCGCCGGCCAGCGCGTCCTGCATCCGGTCGACGAGGCTCAGGTCGTCGGCGAGGTTGGTGATCACCGCGGCGACGTGGGGCGCGCCCGCGAGCCCGGCGAAGGTGGCGCCGCCCTTGAAGTCGACGAGCACGAGGTTGAGCGCCTCGGACGAGTGCGTCGTGATCAGCCCGAGCACCAGCGTGCGCAGCAGCTCCGACTTGCCCGACCCGGTGGCGCCGACGCACAGGCCGTGCGGGCCCATGCCCTCCTGCGAGGCCTCCTTGATGTCGAGCTCCACCGGCTCGCCCTCGGAGGAGACGCCGAACGGCACGCGCAACCGGTCGCGCACCGGGCGGGGACGCCACGCCGCGGCGACGTCGAAGGTGTCCGGCTCACCGTCGACCCCGAGCAGCTCGAGGATGCCGGGGCTGGTCAGCAGCGGCTCCTCCTCGGAGCCGCCGACCACCGCCGGGGTGCGGCACGGCGCCAGCCGCCGCGCCAGCGCCTCGGCCTCCGCCGCGCCCAGGGTGTCCGGGAGCCCGAACCACTCGACGCCCTGCTGGCCCAGCGCGCCCAGGCGGGCGCCGCCGTCGGCCGTGTCTTCCCCGCCCTCCCCCAGCACCAGCGCCAGCCCCCGTCGCGCGGTCAGCGTGCCCAGCGCGTCGGACAGGTCGATGAGCGTGACCCCGGCCAGCCCCTCCTCGAGCACGATCTGCTCGGAGCGGGTGACCTCGGCGTCCTCGAGGACCACGACGACGTGCTGCGCGTCGGCGACCGGGGCGGCCCCGCGGGCGAAGCGGCCCCGCCCGGCGAGCTCGGACGCGAGCCACGCCTCCACCGCCGACAGCGACGACGTCACCATGCGCACCGGGCCGGCGCCGTCGTAGAGCCGGGGGTGCGCGGCGTGCGGCAGCCACTTGACCCACTCCCACGCGGCGCGCGCCGGCCCGGTCGCCGCGACGGCCACGACGAGGTCGTCGGGGCTGTGCGCGGTGACCAGCTGCGCGACCAGCGCCCGCGCCAGCCCGCGGCGCGCGTCGATGTCGCCGCCCGTGACGCCGACGGACGCGAAGGCGCGCAGCGAGACGGCGGTGGGCAGGTCGGGGACGATCGAGTGGGTGCGCACGAAGCGGCGCAGCGCCACGGTGGACACGGGCTCGAGCTCGTCGACCGGGCCGGTCTGGGGCGGGACGAGCGCGGTGGCCAGCCGCTGCGAGCCGCGGCCCACGCGCACGTGCGCGAAGTCGGGGTCCGACGGCCGGCGCTCCCACATGCGCGGGCCGCGCACGAGGCCCACGAGCGCCGACGGTTCGGGGTGCGTCCACTCCAGCGCGCGGCGCTGGTCGACGGCCGTCTCGCGGGCCCGCCGGCGCATCTGCGCGAGGTAGCGCAGGTAGTCCTTGCGGTCCTCGTCGGCCTCGGCCCGGCGCTGCCCGCCGCCGCGCGTCGCACCGCCCGCGACCATGCCGAGCGTCGACAGCGCGAACATGCCGCCGAAGAGCCACGAGGTCGGGTTGTCGACCCCGATGACCACGATGAAGCCCAGCGACCCGACCACCATGAGCAGCGGCAACAGGCGCAGCAGCGGCGAGGTGGGCACGGCGCGGGGGATCTCCGGCGGGGCCTCGAGGTGCACCTCGCCGGAGGGCACCGCGGGCGGCGCCGGGCGCGCCGCACGCCGGAACACCCGTGTGCCCACCGGCCCATCCCCCATTCCCGCGATCGCACCACCCGGCCCCGGCGGTCCGGCCATACTAGGGAGCCACGGCCCGCGCCGGGTCCGACTCGGAGAACCGGGAGGGAGCGCATGACAGGCACGACCCGGTCCGGTCGCGGCCCGGCCCTGCCCGGCGTCCCCGACCGCCCCGCGACGGGAGAGCAGCGCGCGGTGGGCACCGGACGGCAGGCCCTGCCCGCCGCGGCCGGCGCCGTCCCGGTCGCCGCGGCCAGCCGCGTCTCGGTCCTGGCCCCGCGCACGCGCGTCGACGTGGCCCTCCCGCCCGACGTGCCGCTGGCGGACCTGCTGCCCGTCCTGCTCGACATGACCGGCGAGAGCACCACGGGGGCGCGCGGCGGGGGCGGCTGGACCCTCGCGCCGCTCGGTCAGGGCCCGGTCGACCCGTCGCGCACACTCGCCTCGCTCGGCGTCCTCGACGGCGACCAGCTGGTGCTGCGCCGTCGCGCCGACGCGGCCCCGCCGCCGCTGTTCGACGACGTCGTCGACGCGGTCGCCGAGGCGACGCCCGCCAGCTACCGGGCCTGGGGCCCGGGTCCCGCCCGCGTGCTCGGGCTCTGCGGTCTCGGGCTCGGCCTCGCCGTCGCGGTGCTCGCCCTGGTCGTGGCCGGGCGGGGTCCGGGCACCGCCGGCGGCCTCGGCACCGCGGCCGTCGGCGGCGTCGCCGCGCTCGCGGCGCTCGCGCTGGCCGCCGTGTGCACGCGGGTGGTCGACGAGCCGGGCGCGGGCTCCGTCCTCGCCGTCGGCGCCGTGGGGCTCGCGGGCGCCGCCGGCGTCGCGGCCGTGCCGTGGGGCGCCGCGGGGCCGGCCACCTCGCTCGCCGCCACGGCCGGGGCGCCGCAGCTGCTGCTCGGCGCGGCGCTCGCGGCCGCGACGGCCGCCGCCGCCCTGCTCGCCCTCGGCAGTGCCGGGCGCAGCGGCGTCGCTGCGCTGCTCGGCGCGCTCACCGCCACCGTCCTGCTGGCGGTGGCGGCCGGCCTCGCCACCCTCGTCGACGCGGGCGACGGCGCCGGGATCGCCGCCGGGGCCGGGGCGCTCGCCCTCGTCGCGTCGGCCCTGCTCCCGCGCACCGGCATCGCGCTCGCGCGGCTCCCCCTGCCGCGCGTGCCCGGCTCGGCCGAGGAGCTCGCCGACGACCCCGGGGTCGCCGAGCACGCCGACATCGAGCGCCGCGCCGACCGCGCCCACGCCGCGCTCTCCGGCCTCGTGGTGGGGTGCGGCGCGGTCACCGCCGGCGCGGTCGCGGTGCTCGCCCTGGCGCCGGTCGCCGGCTGGCGCGGGGTCGCGGCCTGGGTGCTCGCCGCCCTGCTCACGGCCCTGCTGGGGCTGCGCTCGCGCACCTACGCCAACGGGGTGCAGGCCGTCGCGCTGCTGGTGTGCGCGCTGCTCGCCGGCGCCGCGCTGGTGGTCGGCTGGCTGCTCGTCGCCCCGGCGCCGGTGGCGGTCACCGCGGTGCCCGCCGTCGCGCTCGGGTCGGGCGCGCTCGCGCTCGTGCTCGGCGTCGTGGTCCCGCGGCGGCGCTTCTCGCCGGTGGCCCGCCGCGCGGTCGACATCGCCGAGGCGATCGGCATCGCCGCGGTGCTGCCGGTGGCGCTGGCCGTCATGGACCTCTACACGGCGATGCGGCTGCTGTGAGCCCCGCCGGCCTGGTCACGGGCCTGTGCGCCGTGGCCGTCCTCCTCGCCGGGGCCCCGCCGGCCGCGGGGTCGACCGCCCCGGAGCCCCCCGCGCCCGACCGCGCCGCGCTGGCCGCGCTCGACCCGGCGCCGGACGCGGTCCCCGGCGCGCGCCCGGTCGCGCCGTGCCCGGCGGCCACCCCGCCCCTCGGAGAAGGGGCCACCGCCTTCGGTGACGTCCCGCCCGGCCCCGACCCCGCGGACGCCTGGGGCGGCGGGCGGGGCGAGGGCGCGCTCGTGGCCGTCGTCGACACCGGCGTCGCCGCGCACCCGCGCCTGGCCGGGCGCGTGGTCGACGGGGGCGACTTCGTCGCCGGCGACTCGGGCCTCGACGACTGCGACGGCCACGGCACCGCCGTCGCCGGGGTGCTCGCCGCCGCGCCCGCGCCCGGCGACCTGCTCGAGGGCGTCGCCCCGGGCGCCCGGGTGCTCGCGGTGCGCCAGACCAGCGCCTTCCTCGGCGTCGACGGGCGCCCCGGGGTCGGCGACGTCGCGACGCTCGCCCGCGCCGTCCGCCACGCCGCGGACACCCCGGACGTCGGCGTCCTCACGCTCGCGCTCGCCGCGTGCCGCACGCCCGAGCAGGTCGCCGACCCCGCCGCCGCGCCCGCCCTCGGCGCCCTGCGCGCCGCGGTGCGCGACGCGGTCGACCGGGGCGTCGTGGTGGTCGCCGCGGCGGGCAACAGCGGGCCCGGCTGCCCGGCGAACACCGGCGGCCCGGTGCGCAGCGTCCCGGTGCCCGCGTGGTTCGGCGACGACGTCCTCGTGGTCGGCGCCGTCGACGACGCCGGCGCGCCCGACCCCTCCTCGCTCGCCGGGCCGTGGGTCGACCTCGCCGCCCCCGGCCGCGCGCCGACCGCGCTCGCGGCCCGCGGCGACGGGCTGACCACCACGCTCACCGGGCCCGACGGCGCGTCCGCGCCCCTGGTCGGCACGAGCTTCGCCGCGGCGCGGGTCGCGGGCGCCGCCGCCCTGCTGCGGGCGCGCTCGCCGGAGACGCCCGCCCGCGAGATCGCCGCGGCGCTCGTGCGCTCGTCCGCCCCGACCCCCGGGCTCGCGCCCGGGACCCGCGACGACGCCGTTGGCTACGGCGTCCTCGACGCGGCCGCCGCGGTGCGCGGGGGCGCGCCGCGCACCGGGCCCGGGGTGCGGCCCGAGCCCGCCGCGGTGGCGCCGCCGTCCGCTCCGCCGGTCGGGGTGGTCGCCCTCGTGACCGGGCTGGCCGTCCTCGCCGCCGGTGGGGTCGTCGCGCTCGCGCGTCGGCGGCGGGCGCGATGAGCCTCGTCGTGTCCCGGGAGCGCCCGGTGCTCTCCGCCCGCCGCCGCACCGCGGGGCCCTCGCTCGGCCCGGTGCCGCTGGCGGGCGTGGTGGTCCTCGAGGCCGGGCTCGCCGTGGCGGTGGCCCTCGTGGCCCTCGACCGCGGGCTCGCCCCGCTCGCCGGCGTCGTGCTGTCCGCGGCGCTGCTCGTCGGCCTGCTGCGCGTGCGGGGCCGCTGGCTGGTGCAGTGGCTCGGGCTGGCGCTGCGCTACCGGCTGCGCGTGCGCGAGCGGGAGGCCGAGCCGGTCGGCGTCGACGCCGACGGTCGCCTGCGCACGCTGCGCCTGCTCACCGGCGACCTCGCCGTCGCCCGCACCCGCGACCACGACGGCCGCGAGGTGGGCCTGCTCGGCCACGCCGGCGGCTGGAGCGCCGTGCTCGCCCTCAACCCCACCGGCGTCGACGGGGGCGCCGGGCTCGTGGCCGGCGACGCGTCGGCGGGCGTCGCGTCGTTCCCCCTCGCCGCGCTCGCCAGCACGCTCGCCGACCGCGGCGTCGTGCTCGACGCGATCAGCGCCGTGTGGCACTGCCGCCCCGTCACCGACGAGACGCCCGCCGCGGCGGCGTACCGCGAGGTCCTCGGCCCGCTGCCCCCGGTGTCGCGGCGCGAGGCGTGGCTGGTGGTGCGCCTGGACCCGGCGCGCTGCCCCGACGCGGTGGCCGAGCGCGGCGGCGGGGTCGTCGGCGCGCACCGGGCGGTGGTCGGCGCGCTCGCCCGCATCTCCCGCGTGCTGGCCGACCACGACACGGCCGTGCGCCCGCTCGCCGCCGACGAGGTCCTCGACGCCGCCGTCGAGGCTGCCGACGCCGAGGCCGACCCCGGCGACCGGCTCGAGGAGCACTGGCGGGCCGTCGTCGTGGGCGAGGTGGGGCACGCGGCGTTCGGCGTGACGCGCTGGCCCACCGACGCCGCCCCCGAGCGGCTCACCGACCTCACCGCCACCGCGGCGCGCACGTGCACGCTGGCGCTCACCCTGGAGCCGGACGCCACCAGCGCGGCCACCGTGGGCCTGCGCGGCACCGTGCGCCTCACCGCCGACACCCCCGACGCGCTCGAGGTCTCCGGCCGCGAGCTGGTCGCCCGGGGCCACGCGCTCGGGGTGTCGCTCGACCCCCTCGACGGCCAGCACGCCGCCGGGCTCGCCGCCACGCTGCCGCTGGGCACGGCGCCGTGACCGCGCCCCCGGGCCCGTCGGCCCGCACCGCCCCGACGCGCGCCGACCCCGAGCTCGCCCCCACGTTCTCGGTGCCGCCCGCGGTCCTCGACGCCCTCGGGCCGCCCGTGCGCCCCGCGGGCGTGGTGCTGGGCGCCGACCCGGACGGCGAGCCGGTGGCCGTGACGCTCGTGCGCCCGGCGCCGACCCGCGTCGTCGTCCTCGGTGGGCTCTACCTCGCCCGCCAGGTGGTGCTGCGCGCCGTCGGCGTCGGCATCCGCGCGGTCGTGGTCACGGGCCGCCCGCCGGCGTGGGAGTCCGTGCGCCTCGCGGCGCAGCCGGAGGACGCCGAGGTCGGGGCCGAGCCGGACGACCCGGAGGCCGGGGTGCGCGTCGTGCCCGAGCCCCCGGCCGACCTCGCGGTGCCCGGCGGGGCGCCGCTGCTCGTCGTGCACGACCGCGGCGCGACCACCCGCGGCTCGAGCGCGGCCCGGCGTCCGCGCCAGACCACGCTCGTCGTGCTGCCCTCGCTCGTGCCCGCGGTGTCCGACCTCGCCGACGACGCCGACCTCGTGCTGCTCCAGCGCATGCCCCCGCACGAGGCGGAGCTCGCCGGGCGGCTGTGGCGCTTGACGCCGGCGATGACCGAGACCCTGCGGACCCTCCCCGACCGCGGCCTCGTGGTGCTGGGCCGCAACCTGTGGCGGCGCGTGGACCTCGTCACCGGGCCCCGCGAGACCGCGATCCTCGGCCCCGTCCGCCGCGGCGACTGAGTCGTCGCGCCAAGGAGGCGCGGGTGCCCGTCAGCGGTCTTTGTGCGTGTTCTGCGCGGGGCCACCACCGGGGTCGGTGTCGACGAGGTCGGGATCGGTGGCGGGCGCGTCGGCGGTGGTGCCGGGGCTCACCCGCTCCGCGGTGTTCTGCTGGCCCTCGAACTCGTCGCTGGTGGGGTGCGGCGCCTGCGCCGGGTCCTCGCTCATGACCATCGACGTTACGGAGGCCGTGACCGCGCCCACACCGACAAGCGGGTCACGCCGCGCCCGCCGACTCCTACGGCCCGTGACGGTGCGCCGGTAGCGTGCGGGGGCGTGGTGCCCGACGCCGAGGACGAGCCGGTCCTGCCGCTCGCCGTGCTCCGCGAGCGCGGGATGACCGCCGTGCAGGTCGGCACCACCCGCGTGCTCCTGGTGCACGTCGACGGCGAGGCCCGCGCCTACGACAACCGCTGCCCACACCGCGCGTGGCCGCTCGAGCGCGGCACGCTCGCCGACGGCGTCCTGACGTGCGCGAACCACGGCTGGTCGTTCGACGTGGCGAGTGGCCGGTGCCTCGACCCCGGCGACCGCGACCTGGTCGCGCACCGCTGCCGCGTCGACGACGACGGGATGGTCCGCGTCGCCCCTTGACCTCGACCTCGCTCGAGGTCCGACCCTCGACCGATGAGCATCGCGCTGAACCACACCATCGTCGAGACGCGGGACCGCGACGCCGGGGCGGCGTTCCTCGCCGAGGTCCTCGGGCTGCCCGCGCCCTACCGCTACGGGCCGTTCACCGTCGTCGAGGTCGCCGGCGGCACGAGCCTGGACTTCATGGACGTCGACGACCCGCACCCGCAGCACTACGCCTTCCTCGTCGGCGACGACGAGTTCCCGGTGGTCGCCGGGCGCCTGCGCGAGCGCGGGGTGCCGATCTACGCCGACCCGATGCAGCGCCGTCCCGGCGAGAACACGAACGACGGCGGCCGCGGCGCCTACTTCTCCTCGCCCGAGGGCCACAACCTGGAGATCCTCACCCGGCCCTACGGCAGCGGCGGCTGATCCTCGTCCCGCCGCCGTCGGGTCGCCGCCGCGCGGGCGGCGAGCGCGGTGTCGTCGGGGTAGTCGATCGCGGTGAGGCGCAGCCCGCGGGCGGCGGCCACCGTCACCTCGCTCGAGCGCTCCCGGGCCGCGAGCAGGGCGGCGGGCCAGCTGACGGGACGCCGGCCCTCGCCGACGGCGAGCAGCGCGCCCACGATCGACCGGACCATCGAGTGGCAGAACGCGTCGCCGGACAGCCGGGCGACGAGGACGTCGGGCTCACCGGGGCCGGGCGCCCAGGTCAGCGCCTGCAGCTCGCGGATCGTCGTGGCGCCGGCCCGCGGGCGGCAGTAGGCCGCGAAGTCGTGCTCGCCGAGCAGACCGCGCCCGGCCTCGTCCATCGCCGCGACGTCGAGGGGCCGCGGCCAGCGCAGGGTGTCGCGGGCCCGCAGCGGTTCGGGTCCCCAGGGCGCGGTGCTGACGCGGTACGCGTAGTGGCGGCGCAGCGCCGAGAACCGCGCGTCGAAGCCCTCGGGCGCCGGGGTCACCGCCCGCACCCGCACGTCCGGCGGCAGCAGGCGCGCCAGCCGGCCCACGAGGCCTGGGTGCGGCACGACGTCGGGCGGGAGGTCGACGTGCGCGACCTGCGCGTCCGCGTGCACGCCCGCGTCGGTGCGCCCGGCGACGGTCAGCGCCACCGGCACCCGCCAGATCGTGGCCAGGGCGTCCTCGAGGACACCCTGCACCGTGCGCAGCCCGGGCTGGCGCGCCCAGCCCGAGAAGTCGGTGCCGTCGTAGGCCAGGTCCACCCGGTACCGGACCGTCGAAGACACCGCGAGCCCGCCGTCGGGATCGACGGCGGGCTCGCGGGCAGTGCGTTCGGTCAGGACTCGTCGTCCCCGGTGGTCGCCGACGAGTCGGCGTCCTCCGAGGCGTCGCCGCCCGACACGTCCTCGTCCTGGGTGCCGTCGGTGGTCGCCGACGAGTCGGCGTCCTCCGACGGGTCGCCGCCGGCGGACGCCGTGGCGGCCCCGGCCTCGGGAACCTCCGGCGACTCGTCGTCGGTGCCCGCAGCCTCCTCCGCCTCCTGCGCCTCGACCGCGTCGCCGGCGTCGCTCGGCTCGGCGGGCTCCGGCGTCGCGTCGGAGGTCTCGGCGGCCGCGATGGTGGCGGCCGTGGCCGCGGCACCCGTGGCGGTCTCGCCGATCTCGGCGCCCGGGCCCGACGGCGACTTCGGCGGCGCCGCCGTGCGGGTGGCCTGCGAGGCCTCCGCGCTGGCGGTCCGCTCGCTCACCAGCTCGATGACGGCCATGGGCGCGTTGTCACCCTTGCGCGGCAGCGTCTTCGTGATCCGCGTGTAGCCGCCGGGACGGTCCGCGAAGAACGGGCCGATCTCGGCGACGAGGCGGTGCACGACGTCCTTGTCGCGGATCTGCTGGCCGATGATGCGCCGGTTGTGCAGCCCGCCGCGCTTGGCCTTGGTGATCAGCCGCTCCGCGTACGGGCGCAGCCGCTCGGCCTTGGCCCGCGTGGTGTGGATGCGGCCGTGGGTGAACAGCGACGTGGCCAGGTTGGCCAGCATCAGCTTCTGGTGGTCGGGGGATCCCCCGAGCCGCGGGCCCTTGGTGGGCTGGGGCATGGGACTGCTCCTGTCTCAGGACGCCTTTCCTCCCCGGCCGCTCGGGCCGGGGAGGGGGCAGAACGTCAGAGTGAGTGGGATACTACAGCTGCTCGGTCTCGGCGTAGTCCTGGCCGTCGTCCTCCGGAGCCCCGTAGCCGCCGCCGAAGCCGCCGCCGTCGGAGCCGTAGGACTCGAAGCCCTCGGACGGGTAGTCCGCCGCTGCGGCGGACGGGTCGAACCCGGGCGGGCTGTCCTTGAGGGCCAGGCCCAGCCCGGCGAGCTTCATCTTGACCTCGTCGATGGACTTCGCACCGAAGTTGCGGATGTCCAGCAGGTCGGCCTCCGAACGGCCGACGAGCTCGCCGACCGTGTGGATGCCCTCCCGCTTGAGGCAGTTGTACGACCGGACGGTGAGGTCCAGGTCCTCGATCGGCATCGCGAAGGCGGCGATCGAGTCGGCCTCGGCGGGCGAGGGGCCGATCTCGATGCCCTCGGCGTCGACGTTGAGCTCGCGGGCCAGCCCGAAGAGCTCGGTCAGCGTCCGGCCGGCCGACGCGATGGCGTCGCGCGGCGTCATGGACGGCTTGGTCTCGACGTCGAGGATCAGCTTGTCGAAGTCGGTGCGCTGCTCGACGCGGGTCGCCTCGACCTTGTAGCTGACCTTCATCACCGGCGAGTAGATCGAGTCGACCGGGATGCGGCCGATCTCGGCGCCGGAGGCCTTGTTCTGCGCGGCCGGCACGTAGCCGCGGCCACGCTCGACGACCAGCTCGACCTCGAGGCGGCCCTGGTCGTTCAGGGTCGCGATGTGGAGGTCGGGGTTGTGCACGGTGACACCGGCCGGCGGGACGATGTCCCCCGCGGTGACGGTGCCGGGGCCCTGCTTGCGCAGGTACATCGTCGCCGGCTCGTCCTCCTCGGAGCTCACGACGAGCTCCTTGAGGTTCAGGATGATGTCGGTGACGTCCTCCTTCACCCCCGGGACGGTGGTGAACTCGTGGAGGACCCCGTCGACACGGATGCTCGTCACGGCCGCGCCCGGGATGGACGACAGCAGGGTGCGACGCAGCGAGTTGCCGAGGGTGTAGCCGAAGCCCGGCTCCAGCGGCTCGATGACGAACCGGGAACGGGTGTCGTCGATGGCGTCCTCGGACAGTGCGGGACGCTGAGAGATCAGCACGTGAGAGACCTTTCCGATGCGGCGTCCGCTATTTGACGCCGAACGTGAGACCCGACCCGGGCACGCTCGCCCGGGCCGGGGGTCGTGCTACTTCGAGTAGAACTCGACGATCAGCTGCTCGGAGACGGGCGTGTCGATCTGCGACCGCTCCGGGAGCTGGTGGACGAAGATCCGCAGGGTGTCCGGGACGACCTGCAGCCACCCGGGCACCGGGCGGTCGCCGTAGTTCTCCTTCGCCACCACGAGGGGCAGCATGTTCCGGGACTTGTCCCGGATGTCGATGATGTCGTACTGCGTCACCCGGTAGCTGGGGACGTCGACCTTCTGGCCGTTGACCAGGAAGTGGCCGTGGCCCACCAGCTGGCGGGCCTGGCGACGGGTCTGGGCGAGCCCGGCGCGGTAGACGACCGAGTCGAGGCGCGACTCGAGCAGGCGCAGGAACTCGTCGCCGGTCTTGCCCTCGCGACGGTTCGCCTCCTCGTAGTAGGCCCGCATCTGCTTCTCGAGCAGGCCGTAGGTGAAGCGGGCCTTCTGCTTCTCCTGCAGCTGCAGCAGGTACTCGGACTCCTTGATGCGGATCCGGCCGTGCTGCCCCGGGGGGTACGGGCGACGCTCGAACGACTTGTCGCCGCCGATCAGGTCGACCTTCAGACGGCGGGACTTGCGGGTGGCGGGACCGGTGTAACGGGCCATCGTGTGTCTCCTCTCCGCCCTAGACCCGGCGGCGCTTCGGCGGGCGGCAGCCGTTGTGCGGCTGCGGGGTGACGTCGGAGATCGTGCCGACCTCGAGGCCCGCGGCCTGCAGCGAACGGATCGCCGTCTCGCGGCCCGAGCCCGGGCCCTTGACGAAGACGTCGACCTTCTTCATGCCGTGCTCGGCGGCCTTGCGGGCGCAGTTCTCCGCGGCCATCTGCGCCGCGAACGGCGTCGACTTGCGCGAGCCCTTGAAGCCCACGTGCCCCGCCGACGCCCAGCTGATGACGTTGCCGGTCGGGTCGGTGATGGAGACGATCGTGTTGTTGAACGTGCTCTTGATGTGCGCGTGGCCGTGGGAGATGTTCTTCTTCTCCCGGCGCCGGACCTTCTTGGCCCCGGCCGCGCCCTGGCGAGTCCTGGGTGGCATCTACTGGCTCCTGGTCGAGGTGACCCCCGGGCGGGGGGTTCACGGGGGGCGGAGCCCCCCGTGGGTGCGCTTACTTGCGCGTGGCCTTCTTCTTGCCGGCAACCGTCTTCTTGGGGCCCTTGCGCGACCGGGCGTTGGTCTTCGTCCGCTGCCCGTGCACCGGGAGATTGCGGCGGTGCCGCAGCCCCTGGTAGCTGCCGATCTCGACCTTGCGCCGGATGTCCGCCTGGACCTCGCGGCGCAGGTCGCCCTCGACCCGGAAGTGGTTCTCGATGTACGCACGCAGCGCGGCGGCATCGGAGTCCGACAGGTCCTTCGACCGCAGGTCGTAGGAGATGCCGGTCTCGGTGAGGATCTCGCGGGAACGGCTGCGGCCGATCCCGAAGATGTAGGTCAGCGCGACTTCCATCCGCTTGTCGCGGGGGAGGTCGACGCCGGCGAGTCGTGCCATGGGGCGACGTGCTCCTCGTGTCGTCCGGGAGGTCTGGCTCCCCGCCCGTCCCGGGCCGCCGTGGTGCTCTGCGGGTCCGGGCCCCGGCCTCCCGTGCCGAGGGTGTTCCGCCGGGTCTGTGCCGGCGTAGGTGCGGGGAGGAAACTGGACTGCGGTCGCTCACGACCGCGCCCCGGGCCGGACCCGGGGATGCCTGGTCGGCTGGATCAGCCCTGGCGCTGCTTGTGGCGCAGGTTGTCGCAGATGACCATGACCCGCCCGTGACGGCGGACCACCTGGCACTTGGCGCAGATGCGCTTCACGCTCGGCTGGACCTTCACGTCCTCTTCCTCACTGGCTCCGAGGCTGACTCGATCACTTGTAGCGGTAGACGATCCGGCCGCGCGACAGGTCGTACGGCGACAGCTCCACGACGACCTTGTCCTCGGGGAGGATCCGGATGTAGTGCTGACGCATCTTGCCGCTGATGTGCGCCAGGACCTTGTGCCCGTTCTCGAGCTCCACCCGGAACATCGCGTTGGGCAGGGGCTCGACGACCCGCCCCTCGACCTCGATGGCGCCGTCCTTCTTCGCCATGTCCTCCGCATTCTTCTCGACGTACGCTGTCGTCCCGTCCGGGCCACCGACGCCGGAGCGGCGGGGCCTTCGCGGGACCGGGCACGCGCGGCGGCCGGACACCCTCACACGAGCGCGCGCGGGAACCGGCACGACACGCGCACCAGCCATCGAGTGTACGCGGGTCACACCCACGACCTCGTCACCGGGGCCCTCGGCTCCGCTCGAGACCCCGCAGGTCAGCGGCGCAGGGCGGCCGCACCGCACGGCCCGGGCACCAGGAAGCCGGCGCGCCCCGCGAGGGCGTGCAGCGCGAGCACGGCGCCCCAGGGACCGGCGACCCAGATCCACCAGGGTGCCACCGCCGCACCGGTGCCGGCCACGACCGCCAGCCAGATCACGACGTTGAGCACCGACACCGCCGCCCACACCGCCACCGCGACCCGCAGCGGCGTGCGCGCGGGGCGCCGGCGCTCTCCCGTGGCACGCGCCGGCACGTCGGCGGGCAGGTCGGCGGTCAGGGGCACCAGGTCCGCGCCCACCACCGCCGCGTGCGCCGCGCGCACCCGTTCGTCGTACTCCGCGAGCGACAGGCGCCCCTCCGCGTGCGCCCGCACCAGCACCGCCGCCACGCGCTCGCGGTCCGCGTCCGCCACCCGCAGCTGATCCGTCCCGGCCACCACGACCACCCCGATCCCTCGACTCGAGAGGAGCGTAGCGGATAGCCGATAGTTCAGCTATCCGTATCGGCGGACCCGGCGGCCGGACCGGCGCGGCGCCGTTGCGGGGGCGGTCGCGGTGGTGCCCGGGGTGCTCCCGATGTCCTGCTCCCCCGCCGTGGCCCCGGGCCCGCAGGTCGCCGGGGCGCCCCCGGTGCCGTCGGTGAAGGCCGGCGCGCACGCCGCCCGCCGGGGCGCGTCGAGGGCACCGCCGCCCGGGCTCTGCGGGCTGTTGTTCTCGATCACCTCGAGGGCGTTGAACACGGCGCGCATCGGCGACGAGTCGATGCCGCGGAACTCGCGGACCGCCGTGCTCTGCACCTGGAACGACGCCGACGGCGCGCCCCCGGTCTCGTCCACGACGTAGGCCCCGTAGGTCTGCAGCGCCTCGGCGACCTTGCGGACGTCCGGCGCGGTGATCCCGGAGAGGTCGAGGTCGGGCGGGAGGGCCAGCAGGGCGCCCATGTTCACCTGCGGGTCCTCGGCGCCGTACTTGCCCTCGTACCCCGTGTCGGCCTTCACCGCGGGCCAGCGGAAGCCGCCGTTCTCCGGCGAGCAGCTGGTGGGGCACGGCAGGCTGACCTTGAGCGCGTGGCGGATCGGCTCGTCCGCGGAGAGCTCGCCCGCGCGGATCGTCCCGCCGATGCCGGAGAGCCCGGAGCCGCCGTGGCAGCCCTCGATGCCGGCGCCGGTGAGCGACTGGGCGTCCCACCCGTAGTCCCAGCTCGGGTCGCCGCCGGGGCGCAGCTCCATCGGCTGGCCCTGGACGATCGTGCGCCGGTCGGGGCCGTCCACGAGCAGCGTCGAGCAGTTGTTCCACGAGCCGTCGGCGCGGAGGTCGGGGTCGACGTGCACGCCGCCCCCGCCGGAGCCGCCGAGGCGGCGGACCGGGGCGTCGGGGTCGACGCTGATGTTCTCGACGTCCGCGTAGATGTTGCCGACCTGCGGGTCGAAGTCGCCGTAGCGCGCGGTGGTGGCCAGGGGCAGGTTCCAGATCGAGTTCCACGCGAACGGCCGGGCGTAGACGTCGCGCGGGGCCTGGTCGGTCGTGGTGGCGGTCGCGCCGCCGGTCCCGGTCAGCGCCGCGCCGAGCGACTCCCGGCTCTGCCCGATCTTGAGGTCGGTGACCGCCAGCTGGGCGCCCTGGCTGATGCCCGGGGCCCGGTAGATGCCCATCTTCAGGTAGGCGGCCTCGGTGCTCATCGTGCCGCGCTGCGGGCTCCAGTCGGTGACGCCGGTGGGCCGGCCGTCGCGCAGCACGGTCACCGACGAGGTGCCCGGGTCCTGCGAGAAGACGATGTGCATCGCGAGGTCGACGGTCTCCCCCGGCCGCACCGGGCCGATGGCCCGCATGTCGTCGCCCCCGCTGACCATCACCAGCTGGCCCCGCGTGATCTGCAGGGCCAGCGGCGGCGAACCGCTCGGCGAGGTGTGGTGCCACTGCAGCACGACCTGCCACAACGGGGCGTCGGTGGGGAAGTCCTCGCCGAGCACGGCGGTGTAGCGCACCCACTGCTCGTCGCCCTCGCGCGGCTTCGTGCCGCGGCCCTCCGGGAGCACCTCGCTGCGCTTGCCGCCGCCGTCGATGCGGAACGCCAGCGCCTGCCGCGCCGCGTCGAGCGGGCTGCGCACGGCCTGCGCGCGGTAGCCGTCCTCGACGAGCCCCGAGTCGCCGCTGTTGTCGAAGTGCGACAGCAGGTCGCCCTGCGCGGCGTCGAAGAGCAGGCCCGTGACGGGCGCGGCCAGCGCGAGGGCGGGCGTGGCGATCAGCCCGGCGGCGAGGAGGAGGGCCACCACCGCGGCCCGCACCGATGTCCTCACCGTGCGCCCCCGTCACCCGTCCGTGTGACCACGAGGACAGGTTGTAGCACGATCGAGGGACACGTGCCGTGCCGTGGCACCACGATCCCCGCGCAACCGCCCGAGTGGACGCCGCCGGACGCCGGGTCAGGTGGCGGGCGCGGTGAGGATCCAGGGGCCGTCGTCGGTGATGGCCACCGAGTGCTCCCAGTGCGCGGCGCGGCTGCCGTCGGCGGTGACCACGGTCCAGCCGTCGTCGAGCTCGTCGGTCTCGTCGGTGCCCCCGGTGAGCATCGGCTCGATGGCGAGCACCATCCCGGGCCGCAGACGCATGCCGCTGCCCGCACGGCCGAGGTTCGGCACGAACGGGTCCATGTGCATCGAGGTCCCGATGCCGTGGCCGCCGTAGTCGGCGACGATCCCGTACGTCCGGCCGTCGGCCGCCGCACGCCGGCGCGCCTCCTCCTCGACCGCGTGCGAGACGTCGCCGAGGCGCCCGCCGGGCACCATCCGCTCGATGCCGGCGTACATCGCCGCGCGGGTGGCGGCCG
The DNA here is from genome assembly GCF_050955895.1 of Actinomycetospora sp. CA-101289. Classification (NCBI taxonomy): domain Bacteria; kingdom Bacillati; phylum Actinomycetota; class Actinomycetes; order Pseudonocardiales; family Pseudonocardiaceae; genus Actinomycetospora; species Actinomycetospora sp. CA-101289. Next base: position 5,359,878 of record NZ_CP192093.1, read on the forward strand.
ACAGCGCCTCGTCCTCCGGGCGCGGGGTCCCGACGAGCAGCGTCACCGCCGCGTCGCCGTGCCAGCCGTCGAGGATCGCCCCGCAGTCCACCGACACCAGGTCGCCGTCGCCGAGCACCTGCCCCGGGGCCGGGATGCCGTGCACGACCTGCTCGTTGACCGAGGTGCAGATCGAGCGGGGGAAGCCCTGGTAGCCGAGGAACGACGGCACGGCCCCGGCGTCGCGGATGACGCCCTCGGCGATCCCGTCGAGGTCGGCGGTGCTCACCCCCGGGCGCGCGGCCTCGGTCACCGCCGCGAGCGCGGCGGCCACCACCAGGCCAGCGGCCCGCATGGCCTCGATCTGGCCGGGCGTCTTCATCTCCACCGAGCGCCCCCGCACGCGGTCGGCGAGACCGCCGACCCGTGCGGGAAGCCCCGTGACGACCTCGGCGAGGGGGCGGCGGTCCGTCGCCACCTAGTCGTCGGGCTCGTCGGCGAGCGCGTCCATGGCCCGGTCGGTGATCTCCTCGACCGACCCGATGGCGTCCACGCGCACGGCGATGTCGCGGTAGTGCTCGATCAGCGGCTCGGTCTCCGAGCGGTAGACCTCCTGGCGATGCCGGATGGTCTCCTCGGTGTCGTCCGAGCGGCCCCGGGACGTGAGGCGCTTGATGAGCTCCTCGTCGTCGACCTCGAACACGAGCACCGCGTCGAGACGCTGGCCGAGGTCGCCCAGCACGCTCTCCAGCTCCTGGGCCTGGGCCGCGTTCCGCGGGAAGCCGTCGAGCAGGAAACCGTTCTGCGCGTCCGGCTGGGCCAGACGGTCCTTGACCATCCCGACGGTGACCTCGTCGGGCACGAGGTCACCGGCGTCGACGTAGCGCTGGGCCTCCTTGCCGAGGTCCGTCTCGTTCTTCATGTTCTCGCGGAAGAGGTCACCGGTGGAGATGTGGGGCGCGTCGAGACGCTCGGACAGCCGGGCCGCCTGCGTCCCCTTGCCCGCTCCCGGCGGTCCCACCAGCACGATCCTCACGACGCCACTCCCTCACCCGACGGTCACGTTGTCCCTGTCTACCCGGTCTCTACCCGGCGCGACCGGGGCTTCAGCGCAGGAAGCCCTCGTAGTTGCGCTGCATCAGCTGGCTCTCGATCTGCTTGACCGTGTCCAGCCCGACGCCGACCATGATCAGAACAGCCGTGCCCCCGAAGGGGAAGTTCTGGTTCTGTCCTTGACCGGTCACGCCCAGGAAGAAGTTCGGCAGGACGGCGATGATGCCGAGGTAGATGGATCCCGGCAAGGTGATCCTGGACAGCACGTAGCTCAGGTACTCGGCCGTGGGACGGCCGGGCCGGATGCCGGGGATGAAGCCGCCGAACTTCTTCATCTCGTCGGCACGTTCCTCGGTGTTGAACGTGATCGAGACGTAGAAGTACGTGAAGAAGATGATCAGGGCGAAGTACAGCAGGATGTGCAGCCAGTTGGACTGGTTGGCCAGGTAGGTCTGCACGAACCGGGAGAAGCCCGAGTCCTGGTTGCCGGTGATCCGCGAGAGCAGGTCGGGCAGGTACAGCAGCGACGACCCGAAGATGACGGGGATGACGCCGGCCTGGTTCACCTTCAGCGGCAGGTACGTGGACGTGCCGCCGTACATGCGGCGCCCGACCATGCGCTTGGCGTACTGCACCGGTATCCGCCGTTGGCCCTGCTCGACGAACACGACGCTCGCGATGATGACCAGCCCGAAGGCGCAGACCACGGCGAACGCGACGCCGCCGCTGCTCGAGAGGATGTTGCCGCCCTCGGACGGGATGCGCGCCGCGATCGAGGTGAAGATCAGCAGCGACATGCCGTTGCCGACGCCGCGCTCGGTCACCAGCTCGCCGAACCACATGATCACGGCGGTGCCGGCGGTCATGACGATGACGATGACGGCGAGGTCGAAGACGTCGGCGTTGGGCAGGATCGGGAACTGCGAGGGGTCGCAGTCCTGGAAGAGCTGGTTGCGGTCGGCCAGGGCGACGATGCCGGTCGACTGCAGGATCGCGAGGGCGATGGTCAGGTAGCGCGTGTACTGCGTGAGCTTGCCCTGACCGCTCTGCCCCTCCTTCTTCAGCTGCTCGAAGCGCGGGATCACGACGGTCAGCAGCTGCACGATGATGCTGGCCGTGATGTAGGGCATGATGCCCAGCGCGAAGATCGACAGCTGCAGGAGCGCGCCGCCGCTGAAGAGGTTGATCAGCGAGTAGACGCTCGCCGCGTCACTGCCCTGGACCTGCCGCAGGCACTCCTGCACGTTCGAGTAGGACACACCCGGCGCCGGGAGCGTGGCTCCCAGGCGGTACACGGCGACGATGCCCAGCGTGAACAGGATCTTCTTGCGCAGGTCCGGTGTGGCCAGGGCTGACCGCACGGCGCCGAGCACTCGGACCTCCAGATGTTCCGTCCGCACCGCGGGCGACGGCCACGCGGTGCCGGTTGCCACCGACTGGCCACCGACGCACGCCCGGGGGCGGTGCGCGGGGCGTCGACGAGCCTGACGGGACGGCCGTGCCGACCCGGGCTGAGACTACACGGCGACACACCACCGGCCCCGGGCCGTCCTGCTCCGGAGCAGGGCGGCCGCGGGGCCGGTGGGTGTCACGGGGGATCTACTCGACGACGGTGGCGCTGCCGCCCGCGGCCTCGAGCTTCTGCGTGGCGGCGCCGGAGAAGGCGTGCGCGGAGACCCGCAGGGTCACCGAGCCCACCTCGCCGGTGCCGAGCACCTTGACGGGGTGACCGGCGCGCACGGCGCCCGCACCGACGAGCTCGGCCGGGCCGACCTCGCCGCCGTCGGGGAACAGGCGCGCCAGGTCGCCCACGTTGACGACCTGCGAGACCACCTTGTTGCGGTTGCGGAAGCCCTTGAGCTTCGGCAGGCGCATCTGCAGGGGCATCTGGCCGCCCTCGAAGGACGACGGGACGTTCTTGCGGGCGCCCGTGCCCTTCGTGCCGCGACCGGCGGTCTTGCCCTTCGAGGCCTCACCGCGACCCACACGGGTCTTCGCGGTCTTCGACCCCGGCGCCGGGCGCAGGTGGTGCAGCTTGATCGGGGCGTCAGCCATCGTTCGACACCTCCTCCACCGCCACGAGGTGGCGGACGGCGTTGATCAGGCCGCGGTTCTGGGGGGTGTCCGGGCGCACGACGGTCGCGCCGATGCGCCGGAGCCCCAGGGTCCGCAGGCTCTCGCGCTGGTGGTGCTTGCCACCGATCTCGGAGCGGGTCTGGGTGACCTTCAGGTCGGCCATCTCAGGTCCCCTGCCCCGCGCGGGCGCGGAGCATCCGCGCAGGCGCGACGTCCTCGATCGGCAGGCCGCGGCGTGCCGCGACGGCCTCGGGGACCTGGAGTCCCTTCAGCGCCGCCACCGTGGCGTGCACGATGTTGATCGCGTTCTGGCTGCCCAGCGACTTCGACAGGATGTCGGCGATGCCGGCGCACTCCAGCACGGCGCGCACCGGGCCGCCGGCGATGACGCCGGTACCGGGGCTCGCCGGGCGCAGGAGGACGACGCCTGCGGCGTCCTCGCCCTGGATCGGGTGCGTGATCGTGCCGCCGACGCGGGGGACGCGGAAGAAGTTCTTCTTCGCCTCCTCCACGCCCTTGGCGATCGCGGCCGGCACCTCCTTGGCCTTGCCGTAGCCGACACCGACCATGCCGTCGCCGTCACCGACGACGACCAGGGCGGTGAAGCTGAAGCGGCGGCCGCCCTTGACGACCTTGGCCACGCGGTTGATGGCGACGACGCGCTCGAGGTGCGGGGTCCGGTCCTGCGAGCGGTCGCGACCGCCCTGCTGGCGGTCCCGGCCGGCGCTGCCGCCCTGACGCTCGCCGCCCTGTGCGCCCGAGCCCGGGGGCCCGTCGCGCCGTGTGCGTCCCGGCATCAGGTGTTCCTTCCAGTCATGGTGTTCACGAGGGCCTGCATCAGAACTGCAGCCCCCCCTCGCGGGCCGCGTCGGCGAGCTGCGCGATGCGGCCGTGGTAGCGGCGCCCGCCGCGGTCGAAGACGACCGCGTCGATGCCCTGCGCCTGGGCGCGGGAGGCGACGAGCTCGCCGACCTTGGCGGCCTGCGCCTTCTTGTCGCCCTCCATCCCGCGGACGTCCGCCTCCAGCGTGGAGGCGTGCGCCAGGGTGTGGCCGGCGATGTCGTCGACCACCTGCGCGGTGATGTGCCGGGTGGACCGGGTGACGACGAGGCGCGGGCGCGCCGGCGTGCCGGCGATCTTCTTGCGCAGCCGCAGGTGACGCCGCGTGCGACCCGTGCGGCGGGTCTCCGAGACGTTCTTGCCCAGGTGGCCCCGGGCCTTCGTGGTGGTGGTCGCGTTCTCTGCCATCACTTGCCCGTCTTCCCGACCTTGCGGCGGATCTGCTCGCCGGCGTAGCGGACGCCCTTGCCCTTGTAGGGGTCGGGACGGCGCAGCCAGCGGATGTTGGCGGCCACCTGGCCGACCAGCTGCTTGTCGATGCCCTGGACCGAGAACCGGGTGGGGCTCTCGACGGCGAAGGTGATGCCCTCGGGGGGCGTGATCTTCACCGGGTGGCTGAACCCGAGCGCGAACTCGAGGTCCGAGCCGCGCAGCTGGACGCGGTAACCGACGCCGTGGATCTCGAGCTTGCGCTCGTAGCCCTGCGAGACGCCCTGCACGAGGTTGTTGAGCAGGGAGCGCGACAGGCCGTGCAGGGCACGGCTCTCGCGCTCGTCGTCGGGGCGCTGCACCGAGAGCACGCCGTCGTCGACGGAGACCGTGATGGGCTCGTCGACCTCGTGGCTCAGGGTGCCCTTGGGGCCCTTGACGGTGACGTTGCGGCCGTCGACGGTGACGTCGACCCCGGACGGCACGGTGATGGGTGCCTTGCCGATGCGTGACATGGTTCGGTTCCCTCCCCGCTACCAGACGAAGGCGAGGACTTCCCCGCCCATCCGTCGCTGGTACGCCTGGCGGTCGGTCAGCAGGCCCGAGGACGTCGAGATGATCGCGACGCCGAGGCCGCCGAGCACCCGCGGGAGCTCGCCCGACTTCCGGTAGACGCGCAGGCCCGGCTTCGAGACGCGCTTGATGCCGGCGATGCTGCGCTCGCGGTTCGGCCCGTACTTCAGGTCGACCACGAGCGACTGCCCGACGGTGGCGGCCTCGGTGCGGTAGCCCGCGATGTAGCCCTGGTCCAGCAGGACCTGGGCCACGTGGGCCTTGAGCTTGCTGTGCGGCATGGTCGCGCTCTCGTGGAACGCCGAGTTGGCGTTGCGGATGCGCGTGAGCATGTCCGCGATCGGGTCGGTCATCGTCATGACCAGGTCACCTTCCTCGCCGTGGTTCCCCGGGTGACGCGCACAGCGGTGCTGCGCGCGGTCCCGATGGCGGGCCTGCGGCGTGCGGAGCTCCTCGGAGCGTTGGTACGGGGGCGCGCGCTCGCCGCCGGGGCACCGTCGAGCAGGTGCTCGCGGTGGGCGACGCGCTGGATGAGGCGCAGGAGCTCGGGGGCGATGGCGCCCTCGAGCGGGGCCTCGAGCGGGGTGTCCTCGTGCCGTTCGGGGTTCGTCTCGGTCACCAGGACGCCTTGCTCACGCCCGGGAGCTCGCCCCGGTGCGCCATCTCGCGGAGGCAGACGCGGCAGAGCCCGAACTTGCGCAGCACGGCGCGGGCACGCCCGCACCGGTTGCAGCGGGTGTAGCCGCGCACCTTGAACTTCGGCGTCTTCGCGGCCTTGTTGACCAGTGCCTTCTTCGCCATTCTCAGTTCTCCCTGAACGGGAAGCCGAGCTGACGGAGCAGCGCCCGGCCCTCCTCGTCGGTCGTCGCGGAGGTGACCACGGTGATGTCCATCCCGCGCGGCCGGTCGATCGAGTCCTGGTCGATCTCGTGGAACATCGTCTGGTCCGAGAGACCGAACGTGTAGTTGCCCTGGCCGTCGAACTGCTTGGGCGACAGGCCGCGGAAGTCGCGGATGCGCGGCAGGCCGATGGTCAGCAGCCGGTCGAGGAACTCCCACATGCGCGCGCCGCGCAGCGTGGCGCGGGCGCCGATGGGCATGCCCTCGCGCAGCTTGAACTGCGCGATCGACTTGCGGGCCCGGCGGATCTCGGGCTTCTGCCCGGCGATGAGGGTGAGGTCGCGGACCGCGCCCTCCATCAGCTTGGAGTCGCGCGCGGCCTCGCCGACGCCCATGTTCACGACGACCTTGACGACGCCGGGGATGAGCATCGGGTTCGCGTACCCGAACTGCTCGGTCAGCGCGTCCTTGATCGCGTCCTGGTAGCGCTGCTGCAGCCGCGGGCGGGTCGTCTCGGGAGCTTCGGTGCTGGTCACGAGAGGTCCTTCCCGGTGCGTCGCGAGATGCGCACGCGCTTCGCCTCGCCCTCGCCGCCCTCGCGGTGGCCGATGCGGGTCGGCTTGCCGTCGGCGTCGACGACCATCACGTTCGAGATGTGGATCGGCGCCTCCTGGGTGACGATCCCGCCCGACTGCGCACCACGCTGGTTGGCGGACTGGGCCGTGTGCTTCTTGACGCGGCCGACGCCCTCGACGAGGACCTTCTCGCGGTCGGGGTAGGCCTGGATGACCTTGCCCTTCGCGCCCTTGTCCTTGCCGGCGATGACGACGACCGTGTCGCCCTTCTTGATCTTCATCTGCTACAGCACCTCCGGCGCGAGCGAGATGATCCGCATGAACCTCTTGTCGCGCAGCTCGCGGCCCACGGGGCCGAAGATGCGGGTCCCGCGGGGCTCACGGTCGTTCTTGATGATGACGGCGGCGTTCTCGTCGAACTTGATGTACGAGCCGTCCGGACGGCGCTTCTCCTTGCGGGTGCGCACGACGACCGCCTTGACGACGTCACCGCGCTTCACGCCGGACGCGGGGATGGCTTCCTTCACCGTCGCCACGATGACGTCGCCGATCCCCGCGTAGCGCCGGGACGAGCCACCGAGAACACGGATGCACAGAATCTCTCTGGCTCCCGTGTTGTCGGCGACCCGGAGGCGCGACTCCTGCTGGATCACTTCTTCTCCAGACCTGCCCGCACGAGCGGGCGGTTTCGGGGGGCACTCGGGGGGCGGAGCCCCTCGAGTGCGTGGTTACTTGGCCTTCTCGAGGATCTCGACGAGGCGCCAGCGCTTGGTGGCCGAGAGCGGCCGGGTCTCCATGAGGAGCACGCGGTCGCCGGGGCCGGCGGTGTTCTGCTCGTCGTGCGCCTTGACCTTCTTCGTGCGCCGGATGACCTTCGAGTAGCGCGGGTGCTTCACCCGGTCCTCGAGGCTGACGACGATGGTCTTGGCCATCTTGTCCGAGACGACCAGGCCCTCGCGCACCTTGCGCAGGCCGCGGTCGTCGTTGCGGGCCGACACCGGGGTCTGCTGGGCCTCGTCGCCCTGCTTCACCTCGGAGCGGACCTGCTGCTCCTCGTCACGCTCCGGGGCCGACGCCCCCGAGCTGGTCTGCGTCGTCGAGTCCTGGGGCTCGCTCACGCCGCTCCCTCCTCATCGGGGGCGACCGACAGGCCGAGCTCACGCTCGCGCATCACCGTGTAGATGCGCGCGATGTCGTTCCGCACGGTCCGCAGTCGACGGTTGTTGTCCAGCTGCCCGGTGGCCATCTGGAACCGGAGGTTGAACAGCTCCGCCTTGGCCTCGCGGGCCCGGGCGACGAGCTCTTCTCCGGTCAGCTCGCGCAGCTCGCTGGCGGGGATTCCGGCGGCCATCAGAAGGTCTCCTCACGGCTCACGATGCGGCAGCGCATCGGCAGCTTGTGCTGCGCGCGGCGCAGGGCCTCGCGGGCCGTGGCCTCGTTCGGGTAGCTCATCTCGAACATGACCCGGCCCGGCTTCACGTTGGCCACCCACTTCTCGGGCGAGCCCTTGCCGGAACCCATGCGGGTCTCGGCCGGCTTCTTGGTCAGCGGCCGGTCCGGGAAGATGTTGATCCACACCTTGCCGCCACGGCGGATGTGCCGCGTGATGGCGATACGGGCGGACTCGATCTGCCGGTTGGTGACGTAGGCGTGCTCCAGGGCCTGGATGCCGTAGTCGCCGAAGGACATCTGGGTGCCGCCCTTGGCGGCGCCCGTCCGGTCCGGCCGGTGCTGCTTGCGGTACTTGACCTTGCGCGGGATCAGCATGCTCTACGACTCCGTCTGCGTGGTCGCCTCGGGGGCGGCGCCGGCCGGCGCTCCGCCCGTGGTCGCACCCGCGGTGCTCGCCTGCTCGGCGGCGGCGCGCCCGGCCTCGGTGCCCGAGCCGGTCGTGCCCGAGGCGCCGGAGCGCCGGCCACGGGGGCGGTCGCCACCGCCACCGCCGCCGCCGCGGCCACGGCCGCCGCGCGGGTCGCGGGTCGCGGCGTCGAGCGCGGCCTGGCGCTCGGACTCGCGCTTGCCGCCGACGACGTCGCCCTTGTAGATCCAGACCTTCACGCCGATGCGGCCGAAGTTGGTCCGGGCCTCGAACAGGCCGTAGTCGATCTCCGCGCGCAGCGTGTGCAGCGGGACGCGACCCTCGCGGTAGAACTCCGAGCGCGACATCTCCGCACCGCCGAGGCGGCCCGAGCACTGCACCCGGATGCCCTTGACGCCGGGGCTGCGCATGGCCGACTGCATGGCCTTGCGCATGGCGCGACGGAACGAGACGCGGTTGGACAGCTGCTCGGCGACGCCCTGCGCCACGAGCTGGGCGTCGGCCTCGGCGCCCTTGACCTCGAGGATGTTCAGCTGGACCTGCTTGCCGGTCAGCTTCTCGAGGTTGCCGCGCAGGCGGTCGGCCTCCGCGCCGCGGCGCCCGATGACGATGCCCGGGCGGGCGGTGTGGATGTCGACGCGCACGCGGTCACGGGTGCGCTCGATCTCGACCTTGGAGATGCCGGCCCGCTCCATGCCCTTGGAGAGCATGCGGCGGATCTTGACGTCCTCGGCCACGTAGTCGGCGTACTGCTTGTCGGCGTACCAGCGCGACTTCCAGTCCGTGGTGATGCCCAGGCGGAAGCCGTGCGGGTTGATCTTCTGGCCCATCAGCGGCCACTCCCCTTCGCGCGCGTGCGGCCACCCTTGGTCTGGGCGACCTCGGTCACCTCGACGAAGATGTGGCTGGTCCGCTTCCGGATGCGGTACGCCCGGCCCTGCGCGCGGGGCTGGAACCGCTTCATGGTGGGACCCTCGTCGACCGTGATCGTCGAGATCACGAGGCTCGTGGGGTCCAGGTCGACGTTGTTCTCGGCGTTGGCCACCGCGCTGGCGACCACCTTCGCCACCGGGCGGGCCGCCTTCAGCTGGGCGAACTCCAGCACCGAGGCGGCCTGGCCGACGGGCATGCCCCGCACCAGGTCCACGACGCGGCGGACCTTCATCGGCGACATGCGCACGTAGCGCGCCCGCGCAACCGCCCCGCGGGGGGCCGCGTCGGTCTCGGCTGCTGCAGCCATATCGGACGTACCTTCCTTGACTCGGGCCATGGGGATCCCGCGCTCCGCGTCGTCTAGCGACGGCGGGAGCGGCGGTCCTCCTTGACGTGCCCGCGGAACGTGCGGGTCGGGGCGAACTCGCCGAGCTTGTGCCCGACCATGGACTCCGAGACGAACACCGGGACGTGCTTGCGCCCGTCGTGGACGGCCAGCGTGTGGCCGATCATGTCCGGGATGATCGTCGACCGTCGGGACCAGGTCCGGATGACGGTCTTGCGGTTGGCCTCGTTGAGCGCGTCCACCTTCTTGAGCAGGTGGTCGTCGACGAACGGGCCCTTCTTGAGACTGCGTGGCATCGCTTCGCTCCCTCCTGCTCTCGTCAGCGCTTCTTGCGGTTCTTGCCGGTGCGGCGGCGACGCACGATCATGCGGTCGCTCTCCTTCCGGCCCCGGGTGCGGCCCTCGGGCGTGCCGGCGGGGTTGACCGGGTGGCGGCCACCGGAGGTCTTGCCCTCACCACCACCGTGCGGGTGGTCGACCGGGTTCATGGCCACACCGCGCACCGACGGGCGCTTGCCGCGCCAGCGGTTGCGGCCGGCCTTGCCCCAGTTGATGTTCGAGTGGTCCGCGTTGCCGACCTCGCCGATGGTGGCGCGGCAGCGCACGTCCACGTTGCGGATCTCGCCCGAGGGGAGCCGCAGCTGGGCGTACGGGCCGTCCTTGGCCACCAGCTGCACCCGCGCGCCGGCCGACCGCGCCATCTTCGCGCCGCCGCCGGGGCGGAGCTCGATCGCGTGGATCACGGTGCCGGTCGGGATGTTGCGCAGCGGCAGGTTGTTGCCCGGCTTGATGTCGGCCTTGGGGCCGGCCTCGATGGCGTCGCCCTGCCCGAGACGCTCCGGCGCGATGATGTAGCGCTTCTCGCCGTCGATGTAGTGCAGCAGGGCGATGCGGGCGCTGCGGTTGGGGTCGTACTCGATGTGCGCGACCTTGGCCGGCACGCCGTCCTTGTCGTGGCGACGGAAGTCGATGACCCGGTACGCACGCTTGTGGCCGCCGCCCTGGTGCCGGGTGGTGATGCGCCCGGTGACGTTGCGGCCGCCCTTGCTGTGCAGCGGACGGATCAGCGATTTCTCCGGGTGGTCGCGCGTGATCTCGGCGAAGTCCGAGACGCTCGCGCCGCGCCGCCCGGCGGTCGTCGGCTTGTACCTGCGGATTCCCATGGTCAGCTCCCTGCCCCGGGGGCGCCGAAGACGTCGATGGTCCGGCTCTCGGGCGTCACCGTCACCACGGCGCGCTTCGTGGCCTTGCGCTTGCCGTAGCCGCGGCGGGAGCGCTTGCGCTTGCCCTCGCGGTTCAGCGTGTTCACGCTGGCCACCTGCACGTCGAAGATCTCCTGGACGGCGATCTTGATCTGCGTCTTGTTCGCGTCGGGACGCACCAGGAACGTGTACTGGCGCTCCTCGAGGAGCCCGTAGCTCTTCTCGGAGATGACCGGCGCGACGATCACGTCTCGGGGATCGGTGATCACTTCTCGACCTCCTGTCCACCCGCGGTGCGGGCGGCCACGAACGCCTCGAGCGCGGAGGTCGTGAAGACCACGTCGTCGGCGCGCAGGACGTCGTAGGTGTTGAGCTGGTCCGGCGTGAGCCAGTGGACAGCCGGCAGGTTGGCGACGCTGCGCCGGGCCGCCTCGTCCTCGCGGGCGATGACCGCGAGCACCGTGCGGCGCCCGCGCTCGGCGGTCACCACGCCCTCGAGCGCGGTGCGCGCGCCCTTGGTCGAGGGGCCGTCGCCGTCGACCAGTGCCGAGAAGACGTGGATGCGCTCGTGACGGGCGCGGTCCGACAGCGCGCCGCGCAGGGCCGCCGCCTTCATCTTCTTCGGGGTCCGCTGGTCGTAGTCCCGCGGCGTCGGGCCGTGCACGGTGCCACCGCCGGTGAACTGCGGTGCGCGCACCGAGCCCTGGCGGGCGCGGCCGGTGCCCTTCTGGCGGTACGGCTTCTTGCCGCCGCCGCGGACCTCGCCGCGCGTCTTGGTGTCGTGCGTGCCCTGGCGGGCCGCCGCGAGCTGCGCGGTCACCACCTGGTGCATCAGCGCGGTGTTGGCCGGCGCGTCGAAGAGCTCGCCGGGGAGCTCCGCGGTGCCGTCCGTGCCGCCGGTCGGCGTGTGCACGGTGACGCTGCGGGTCTCGCCCGAGGCCGTCGCCTGCTGGTCACGCCGGGCGAGGCGGCGGGCCTCACCGGCCGTGTAGCCGCGCCGGCGGGCCGTGGTGAGGGTGGCCGTCGCGGCACCGGTCGCCGAGCCCGTGGAGGCCTCGGTCTGCTCGGCCGCGTCGGGGCCCTCGGCGTCGTTCGGGCCGGGGGTCTGTCCGTCCGCTGACTTGTTCTGGCCAGGGGTGCTCACTGCTCACCGCCCTTCGCGGGGTCGGCCTTGCTGGCCGTGGTGACGAGGACCAGGCCGCCGCGCGGGCCGGGGACGGCGCCGCGGATGAGCAGCAGGCCGGCGTCGGCGTCGACGCCGTGCACGGTCAGGTTCTGCGTCGTGGTCTTCACGTGGCCCATGCGGCCCGCCATGCGCGTGCCCTTGAAGACACGCGCCGGGGTGGCGCAGCCGCCGATGGCGCCCGGCGAGCGGTGCTTGCGCTGGGTGCCGTGGCTCGCGCCGAGGCCGTGGAAGCCGTGGCGCTTCATGACGCCCGCGGTGCCCTTGCCCTTGCTGGTGCCGGAGATGTCGACCACCGCGCCGGCGGAGAACACCTCGGCGGTGACCTCCTGGCCGATCTCGTAGTCACTCGCGTCGCTGGTGCGCAGCTCGGCGAGGTGACGGCGCGGGGTCACGCCGGCCTTGGAGAAGTGGCCGGTCTCGGGCTTGTTCACCTTGCGCGGGTCGATGGCGCCGTAGGCGATCTGGACGGCGTTGTAGCCGTCCACCGAGGGCGTCCGGACCTGCGTCACGACGCAGGGTCCGGCCTTCACCACGGTCACCGGGACGATGCGGTTCGCCTCGTCGAACACCTGGGTCATGCCGACCTTGGTGCCGAGGACGCCGTTCATCTTCCGCTCCGGCCGCGCCGGGGAGGTGTTGGCTCCATTGGCTGTAGTCACTGCCGACCTCACTGGATGTTCACGTCGACGCTCGCCGGGAGGTCGATGCGCATGAGCGCGTCCACCGTCTTCGGCGTCGGGTCGACGATGTCGATCAGCCGCTTGTGCGTGCGCATCTCGAAGTGCTCGCGCGAGTCCTTGTACTTGTGCGGCGAGCGGATGACGCAGTAGATGTTCTTCTCGGTCGGCAGCGGCACGGGCCCGACCACGGAGGCGCCGGTGCGCGTCACGGTCTCGACGATCTTGCGAGCCGACGCGTCGATCGCTTCGTGGTCGTAGGCCTTGAGCCGGATGCGGATCTTCTGTCCCGCCATGGTGGCTTCGCCGTTCCTCTTCTCGTCCCGACGGGGGGATGAATCCCCGGCGGCTGGCCAGTGGTGCCGATGGTCCGGCCCCGGTCCGCCCGAGCAGGACCGTCTCCGGTCCACGCGGTCGGGCGTGTCGAGGCCGTCGGCAGGCTCCGCCTCGTGCTCTCGCACTGTGCGGCCCCGCGGACCCCGCGCTGTTCAACGTGTGTCCGTCCCGCTGCCCCTGGGGAGGAGCGGCAGCACGGTGGACGACGGTGACCGTCGCCCGGGTCCACGGTGTGGCTCTCGGACCCCTACCCACAGCAGGGCGGCCGGCTCGATACCGCATGAGCCGGCCGCCCCGTGCGAGCTAGATGTCCAGTGTCGCACGACCGGATCGGCCGCCCGACACCGGGGGGTGCGCAGGAACAGCAGCTCCTGCGCCTCCCGACTACTTCTGGATCTTCGTGACCTGACCGGCGCCGACCGTCCGGCCACCCTCGCGGATGGCGAACTGGAGGCCCTCCTCCATGGCGATCGGCTGGATCAGCTGGACGGACATCTCGGTGTTGTCACCGGGCATGACCATCTCCGTGCCCTCCGGCAGCGTCACCACGCCGGTGACGTCGGTGGTCCGGAAGTAGAACTGCGGGCGGTAGTTGTTGAAGAACGGCGTGTGCCGTCCGCCCTCGTCCTTGCCCAGGATGTAGACCTGGCCCTCGAACTCGGTGTGCGGCGTGATCGAGCCGGGCTTGCCGATGACCATGCCGCGCTCGACGTCCTCGCGCTTGATGCCGCGCAGGAGCAGGCCGACGTTGTCGCCGGCGCGCCCCTCGTCGAGGAGCTTGCGGAACATCTCGATGCCCGTGGTGGTGGTCTTCGTCGACTTCGCACGGATGCCGATGATCTCCACCTCCTCGTTCACCTTGACGATGCCGCGCTCCACGCGACCGGTGACGACGGTGCCGCGACCGGTGATGGTGAAGACGTCCTCGACGGGCATGAGGAACGGCTTGTCGGTGTCGCGCTCCGGCGACGGGATGGCGTCGTCGACGGCGTCCATCAGCGTCAGGATCGCGTCGCCCCACTCGGCGTCGCCCTCGAGCGCCTTGAGCGCCGAGACGCGGACCACGGGGAGGTCGTCGCCGGGGAAGTCCTGCGAGCTCAGCAGCTCGCGGACCTCCATCTCGACGAGCTCCATGATCTCCTCGTCGTCGACCATGTCCGCCTTGTTCAGCGCCACCACGATGTAGGGGACGCCGACCTGGCGGGCGAGCAGCACGTGCTCGCGGGTCTGCGGCATGGGGCCGTCGGTGGCGGCCACCACGAGGATCGCGCCGTCCATCTGGGCGGCACCGGTGATCATGTTCTTGACGTAGTCGGCGTGCCCGGGGCAGTCGACGTGCGCGTAGTGGCGCTTCTCCGTCTGGTACTCGACGTGCGCGATCGAGATCGTGATGCCGCGCTGCCGCTCCTCGGGCGCCTTGTCGATCTGGTCGAACGCCGACGCCTGGTTCAGCTGCGGGTACTTGTCGTGCAGCACCTTGGTGATCGCCGCGGTGAGCGTCGTCTTCCCGTGGTCGATGTGACCGATGGTGCCGATGTTGACGTGCGGCTTGGTCCGCTCGAACTTGGCCTTCGCCACTGCTCTCGTCCTCCTGGACTGTGTTCTCCTGGCCGGTCCCTCGTCGGGGTCGGGCCGGGTGGTGCTCCGTGTGTGGGTCCTGCCGCGTCTCGGAGGACCGAGAGGGCCGACACGAGGCTAGCGAAAGCCCCGTGCCGGTCCGTGACGTGGTCCGTCACCCGGGCTCACACCCGGGTCACGGACCCGCCTCACTCGCCGGTCGCCTTCGCGATGATCTCCTTGGCCACGTTGGCCGGGACCTCCGCGTAGCGCTCGAACTGCATCGAGTAGTTCGCCCGGCCCTGGGTCCGCGACCGCAGGTCGCCGACGTAGCCGAACATCTCCGAGAGCGGGACGATCGCGCGCACGACGCGACCGCCGGCCCGCTCCTCCATGGCCTGGATCTGGCCACGGCGGGAGTTGAGGTCGCCGATGACGTCGCCCATGTAGTCCTCGGGCGTGTTCACCTCGACGGCCATGACCGGCTCGAGCAGCGCGGGGTCGGCCTTGCGGGCCGCCTCCTTGAGCGCCATCGACCCGGCCACCTTGAACGCCATCTCCGACGAGTCGACCTCGTGGTACTGCCCGTCGAGCAGCGTCAGCTTCAGACCGACCAGCGGGTAGCCGGCGAGGATGCCGTACTGCATGGCGTCCTGGGCACCCTGGTCGACCGACGGGATGTACTCCCGCGGGACGCGACCACCGGTCACCTTGTTCTCGAACTCGTAGAGCGGACCGTCGGCGGTCTTCTCGAGCGGCTCGAGCTTGATGATGACGCGGGCGAACTGCCCCGAGCCACCGGTCTGCTTCTTGTGCGTGAACTCGTACTTGTCGACCGTCCCGCGGATGGTCTCCCGGTACGCGACCTGGGGCTTGCCGATGTTCGCCTCGACCTTGTAGTCGGACTTCATCCGGTTGACCAGGACCTCGAGGTGGAGCTCGCCCATCCCCGAGATGATCGTCTGCCCGGTCTCCTCGTCCTGGTTGACGCGGAACGTAGGGTCCTCGTCGGCCAGGCGCTGGATCGCGGTCGAGAGCTTCTCCTGGTCGGCCTTCGACTTCGGCTCGACGGCCACCGAGATGACCGGCTCCGGGAAGGTCATCGACTCGAGGATCACCGGGCTCTGCGGGTCGCAGAGGGTGTCGCCGGTCGTCGTGTCCTTCAGGCCCACCACGGCGTAGATGTGGCCCGCGCGGGCCTCGTCGACCGGGTTCTCCTTGTTGGAGTGCATCTGCAGGAGCTTGCCGATGCGCTCCTTGCGGTCCTTGGTCGAGTTGATGATCTGCGCGCCCTGGGCGAGCTTGCCCGAGTACACCCGGACGTAGGTCAGCTTCCCGTAGAACGGGTGCGCGGCGATCTTGAACGCGAGCGCGGAGAAGGGCTCGTCGGTGCTGGCGCTGCGCTGGACGGGGGTCTCCCCGTCGAGCAGCGTGCCGTTCACCGGCGGGACGTCGGTCGGCGACGGCAGGTAGGCGATGACGGCGTCGAGCATGGGCTGCACGCCCTTGTTCTTGAACGCCGAGCCGCAGATGACCGGGTAGGCCTCGCCGGTGACCGTGACGGCGCGGATGCCGTGCTCGATCTCCTCGACCGTCAGCTCCTCGCCGGCGAAGTAGCGCTCCATGAGCGCGTCGTCCTTCTCGGCGACGGCCTCGAGCAGCGCCTCGCGGTAGGAGGCGACCTGCTCGGCCATCTCCGCGGGGATCTCCTCGATCGCGTAGTCCTCGCCCTTGGACACGTCGCCGCGCCAGGTCAGCGCACGCATGCGGACCAGGTCGACGACGCCGTAGAACTCCGACTCCGACCCCAGCGGCAGCTGCAGGACCAGCGGCTTGGCGCCGAGCCGGTCCTTGATGGTCTGCACGGTGAAGTAGAAGTCCGCGCCGAGCTTGTCCATCTTGTTGACGAAGCAGATGCGCGGGACGTTGTACGTGTCGGCCTGGCGCCACACCGTCTCGGACTGGGGCTCCACGCCCTCCTTGCCGTCGAAGACGGCGACCGCGCCGTCCAGGACGCGCAGGGAGCGCTCCACCTCGACCGTGAAGTCCACGTGGCCGGGGGTGTCGATGATGTTGATCTGGTGGTCTTTCCAGAAGCAGGTCGTCGCGGCGGACGTGATCGTGATGCCGCGCTTCTGCTCCTCCTCCATCCAGTCCATCGTGGCCGCGCCGTCGTGGACCTCACCGATCTTGTAGTTGATCCCGGTGTAGAACAGGACGCGCTCGGTCGTGGTGGTCTTGCCCGCGTCGATGTGGGCCATGATCCCGATGTTGCGGACCTTGCCCAGGTCGGTCAGCACGTCGCGTGCCACGAGATTCCTCTTCCCGTCGGTCGTCGCCGCGGGTCCCGCGGCGGGTGTTCTGCGGATCGGTCGGGGACCCGGGTGGTTCGCACCCGGTCGCCCCGACGGATCACCAGCGGTAGTGCGCGAACGCCTTGTTCGACTCCGCCATCTTGTGGGTGTCCTCGCGGCGCTTGACCGCGGCACCGAGGCCGTTCGACGCGTCGAGCAGCTCGTTGGTGAGCCGCTCGATCATCGTCTTCTCCCGGCGCGCCCGGGAGTACGTGATGAGCCAGCGCAGGCCGAGCGTGGTCGAGCGCCCGGCCCGGACCTCGATCGGCACCTGGTAGGTCGCGCCACCGACACGGCGGCTGCGGACCTCGAGGGCCGGCTTCACGTTGTCGAGCGCACGCTTGAGCGTGACGACGGGGTCGGCGCCGTTCTTCTCGCGGCAGCCCTCCATCGCCCCGTAGACGATGCGCTCGGCGATGGAGCGCTTGCCGTCGACGAGCACCTTGTTCACGAGCTGCGTCACCAGGGGCGACCCGTAGACGGGGTCGGAGATGAGTGGACGCTTCGGAGCGGGTCCCTTGCGCGGCATGTCAGCTCTTGTCCTTCTTCGTCCCGTAGCGGCTGCGGGCCTGCTTGCGGTTCTTGACCGCCTGCGTGTCCAGCGCGCCGCGAATGATCTTGTAACGGACACCGGGGAGATCCTTCACCCGGCCTCCACGCACGAGCACGATCGAGTGCTCCTGCAGGTTGTGGCCCTCGCCCGGGATGTAGGCGGTGACCTCGATGCCGTTCGAGAGCCGGACGCGCGCGACCTTGCGCAGCGCGGAGTTCGGCTTCTTCGGCGTGGTGGTGTAGACGCGCGTGCAGACACCGCGGCGCTGCGGGCTCCCCTTCAGGGCCGCGGTCTTGGTCTTCTCGACCTTGTCCTCGCGGCCCATGCGGACCAACTGCTGGATGGTGGGCATCGAGTGAGGGTTCTTCCGTTCTTCTGCTGGCTGTCGGATCGGGCGTGCTCCGCGTCCGGGGCCCCGTCGCGCACGCGTCGGGCCCCGGCGTACCGACCGGCCACACGGGGGGCGCCACGGTCGACCCGCGAGAGGGAGACCGACGCACCGCACACCGGGGCACGCGGAGCGACCCGACCACGTCGGGCACTGCACTCCAGGGTACGCGCCTGCACGAGGACACCCGGCATCGGGTCGGATCAGGGTGCCGGTCGCCGCTGATCGCGGCCCGGCGACGCCGTCGGTGTCCTGCGCCGCGGCCCCTCGTACGCCCTCGATCGGCCCCGGGGACCGACCATGCCGACGCGGGGTCACGACACCGCACGCCGACCGGACTGCCACCACGATACCGCGACGCCCGCCGGCCGCAAGCGAGCCACCCCGCCACACGACGGAGGGCGCCCCCGCGGCAGCGGGGACGCCCTCCGGATCGTGCGTTGGACCAGCGACTACACAGTGGTCAGCGGAACTGACCGAAGTCGTAGTCGTCGAGCGGCACGGCGGCACCGGTGCCCGAGCCGAACACGTCGGGGGCGTAGTACCCGTCGTCGTAGCTCGGCAGGGCGTAGGCGGCCGCGCGGGCCTCCTCGGTGGGCTGGACCTGGATGTTCCGGTACCGGTTGATGCCGGTGCCGGCCGGGATCAGCTTGCCGATGATCACGTTCTCCTTCAGCCCCACGAGGCTGTCGGACTTCCCCTCGATCGCCGCGTTCGTGAGGATGCGCGTCGTCTCCTGGAAGGAGGCGGCGGACAGCCACGACTCGGTGGCCAGCGAGGCCTTCGTGATGCCCATGAGCACCGGGCGGGCCGCCGCCGGGTCGCCGCCCTCGGAGACCACCTTGCGGTTGGCCGCCTCGAACTCGGCGCGGTCGACGACACCACCGGGCAGGAACTCGGTGGCGCCCGAGTCGATGATCGTCACCCGGCGGAGCATCTGCCGGACGATGACCTCGATGTGCTTGTCGTGGATGGACACACCCTGCGACCGGTACACCTTCTGCACCTGGTCGACGAGGTGCAGCTGCACCTCGCGGGGGCCCATCACGCGCAGCACCTCGTGCGGGTCGGCCGTGCCCTCGAGCAGCTGCTGGCCGACGCCGACGTGGTCGCCGTCCTGCAGCGGGCGCTCGGAGCCGTCGACCGGGATCGTCGAGAGCCGCATGCGCTTGGACAGCTTGTCGTAGACGACCTCCTCGCTCCCGTCGTCCGGGATGAGGGTGATCTTCCAGAACTTGTCGCCGTCCTCGAGCTGGATGCGGCCGTCCACGTCGGCGATGGGCGCCTTGCCCTTCGGGACGCGGGCCTCGAAGAGCTCCTGCACACGCGGCAGACCCGTGGTGATGTCGTCACCCGCGACGCCGCCGGTGTGGAAGGTGCGCATCGTCAGCTGCGTACCGGGCTCACCGATGGACTGGGCGGCGACGATGCCGACCGCCTCGCCCACGTCGACGAGCTTGCCGGTGGCCAGCGAGCGGCCGTAGCAGCGGGCGCAGACGCCCTGGGCCGAGTCGCAGGTCAGGACGCTGCGGACCCGGACCTTGCCGACGCCGGCCGCCAGGAGGGTGTCGATCGCCTGCTGGCCGATGTCGCCACCGCGCTCGAGCAGCACGTTGCCGTCGGCGTCGGTGGTCGCCGAGGCGGCCGTCCGGGTGTAGACGCTGGTGTCGACGTGGATGTCGCGCACCAGGGTCCCGTCCGGGCCCTCCTCGCCGATCGGCATCGGGATGCCGCGCTCGGTGCCGCAGTCGACCTCGCGGACGATGACGTCCTGCGACACGTCGACCAGGCGCCGGGTGAGGTAGCCCGAGTCGGCGGTGCGCAGCGCGGTGTCGGCCAGGCCCTTGCGGGTGCCGTGGGTCGAGATGAAGTACTCGACCACCGAGAAGCCCTCGCGGAAGTTGGACTTGATCGGCCGCGGGATGAACTCACCCTTGGGGTTCGCGACCAGGCCCTTCATGCCCGCGAGCTGGCGCACCTGGGTCATGTTGCCGGCGGCGCCGGAGGCGACGATCCGCGAGATCGAGTTGTCCGCGGGGAAGTTCTCCTCCATCGCCTTGGCCACCTCCTCGGTGGCCTGGCCCCAGATGCGGACCATCTCGTCGTTGCGCTCCTGGTAGGAGAGCGCACCGCGCTGGTACCGCTTGTTGACCTGCTCCGCGCGACCCTCGTACTCGTCGAGGATCTCCTGCTTGTTCGGGGGCACGACGACGTCGTCGATCGCGATGGTGACCCCGGAGCGCGTGGCCCAGTGGAAGCCGGCGTCCTTGAGCCGGTCCAGGGTCATCGCGACCTCGGTCATCGAGTACCGCTCGGCCAGGTCGTTGATGATCGCGGCCTGGCGCTTCTTCGGCAGCTGGTCGTTGACGAAGGGGTAGTCCTCCGGCAGGAGCTCGTTGAAGAGCACCCGGCCCAGCGTGGTGTCGGCCAGCCACGGGCGACCGGGCTCGTAGGAGCCGTTGGTCATCCCCGGTCCGGGCACGACGGAGCCGACGAGGCGGATCTTGATCGGCGCCTGGAGGTCGAGCGACCCCAGGTCGAACGCCATGATCGCCTCGGCCACCGAGGAGTACGCGCGGCCCTCGCCCTTGGTGCCCTCGCGCCGCTGGGTGAGGTAGTACAGGCCGGTCACCATGTCCAGGCGGGGCATGGCCAGGGGCTTGCCCGACGCCGGCGACAGGATGTTGTTGGCCGACAGCATGAGGATGCGGGCCTCGGCCTGCGCCTCGGCCGACAGCGGCAGGTGGACCGCCATCTGGTCACCGTCGAAGTCCGCGTTGAACGCCTCGCAGACCAGCGGGTGCAGCTGGATCGCCTTGCCCTCGACCAGCTGGGGCTCGAAGGCCTGGATGCCGAGGCGGTGCAGCGTGGGCGCCCGGTTCAGCATCACCGGGTGCTCGTTGATGACCTCTTCGAGCACGTCCCAGACCTGGCCGCGCTGACGCTCGACCATCCGCTTCGCGGACTTGATGTTCTGGGCGTGGTTGAGGTCGACCAGCCGCTTCATGACGAACGGCTTGAACAGCTCGAGCGCCATCTGCTTGGGCAGGCCGCACTGGTGCAGCTTGAGCTGCGGGCCGACCACGATGACCGAACGGCCCGAGTAGTCGACGCGCTTGCCGAGCAGGTTCTGGCGGAACCGGCCCTGCTTGCCCTTGAGCAGGTCGGACAGCGACTTGAGCGGGCGGTTGCCCGGCCCGGTCACCGGCCGGCCGCGGCGGCCGTTGTCGAACAGCGCGTCGACGGCCTCCTGCAGCATCCGCTTCTCGTTGTTGACGATGATCTCGGGCGCACCGAGGTCGATCAGTCGCTTGAGGCGGTTGTTGCGGTTGATGACCCTGCGGTACAGGTCGTTGAGGTCCGACGTCGCGAAGCGGCCACCGTCGAGCTGCACCATCGGGCGCAGGTCCGGCGGGATGACCGGGACGCAGTCGAGCACCATGCCGGTGGGCCGGTTGCCCGTGGCCTGGAACGCCGCGACGACCTTGAGCCGCTTGAGCGCGCGCAGCTTGCGCTGCCCCTTGCCGCTGCGGATGGTCTCGCGGAGGTTCTCGGCCTCGGCCTCGATGTCGAAGGTCTCCAGGAGCTTCTGGATCGCCTCAGCACCCATGGCGCCGGTGAAGTAGTCGGCGTAGCGGTCGTAGAGCTCGCGGTAGAGCGTCTCGTCCGAGATCAGCTGCGCACGGTCGAGCTTGACGAAGGTGGTCCACACCTCGTCGAGGCGGTCGAGCTCGCGCTGCGCACGGTCGCGCAGCTGGCGCATCTCGCGCTCGCCGCCCTCCTTGACCTTGCGCCGGACGTCGGACTTGGCGCCCTCGGCCTCGAGCTCGGCGATGTCGCTCTCGAGCTTCTGCGCCCGGGCCTCGAGGTCGTTGTCGCGCTGGCCCTCGAGGCGCTTGCGCTCGCCGGCGATCTCGTTCTCGAGCGTCGACTGGTCGGCGTGGCGCTGGTCCTTGTTGACGTCCGTGATGACGTACGCCGCGAAGTAGATGATCTTCTCGAGGTCCTTGGGCGCCAGGTCGAGCAGGTAGCCCAGGCGCGACGGGACGCCCTTGAAGTACCAGATGTGCGTGACCGGCGCGGCCAGCTCGATGTGGCCCATGCGCTCACGGCGCACCTTGGCCCGGGTCACCTCGACGCCGCAGCGCTCACAGATGATGCCCTTGAAGCGGACGCGCTTGTACTTGCCGCAGTAGCACTCCCAGTCCCGCGTCGGACCGAAGATCTTCTCGCAGAAGAGTCCGTCCTTCTCGGGCTTGAGCGTGCGGTAGTTGATGGTCTCGGGCTTCTTGACCTCGCCGAAGGACCACTGGCGGATGTCGTCGGCGGTGGCCAGACCGATCCGCAGCTCGTCGAAGAAGTTGACGTCGAGCAAAGGTTCTCCCCTGGATGGGTGAGCTGTTTCTAGAAGAGGGTCCGCACAGTCGGGGGGCTCCGCCCCCCGACGACCCCCCGACCCGGGGGTCACCCTGGGTCGGAGGATCGCGAGGTACTAGTTCACGACGTCGTCGACCGACGGCGACTCGTTGCGCGAGAGGTTGATGCCGAGGTTGGCCGCGGCACGCTCGAGGTCCTCGTCGTCGCCGTCGCGCATCTCGATGGCGGCGCCGTCCGAGGACAGCACCTCCACGTTGAGGCACAGCGACTGGAGCTCCTTGAGCAGCACCTTGAACGACTCGGGGATGCCCGGCTCCGGGATGTTCTCGCCCTTGACGATGGCCTCGTAGACCTTCACGCGGCCGAGCACGTCGTCGGACTTGATGGTCAGCAGCTCCTGCAGCGTGTAGGCCGCGCCGTAGGCCTGCATGGCCCAGCACTCCATCTCGCCGAAACGCTGACCGCCGAACTGCGCCTTCCCACCGAGCGGCTGCTGGGTGATCATCGAGTACGGGCCCGTCGAGCGGGCGTGGATCTTGTCGTCCACCAGGTGCAGCAGCTTGAGGATGTACATGTAGCCGACCGCGATGTGGTGCGGGTAGGGCTCACCGGTACGTCCGTCGAAGATCTGCGCCTTGCCGTCCTCGCCGACCAGCCGCACGCCGTCGCGGTTGGGCAGCGTCGACCCGAGCAGACCCGTGATCTCGGTCTGGCGGGCACCGTCGAACACCGGGGTGGCGGTGTTGGTGTCGGGCTCCACCCGGCGCATGTCGTCGGGCAGGTTCACCGCCCACTCGGCGGTGTTGTCCGGGTCGACGTCCCAGCCGCTCTTGGCGATCCACCCGAGGTGGGTCTCGAGCACCTGGCCGATGTTCATGCGTCGCGGCACACCGTGGGTGTTGAGCACGATGTCCACCGGCGTCCCGTCGGCGAGGAACGGCATGTCCTCGACCGGCAGGATCTTGCCGATGACGCCCTTGTTGCCGTGGCGGCCGGCGAGCTTGTCACCCTCGGAGATCTTGCGCTTCTGGGCCACGTAGACGCGGACCAGCTCGTTGACCCCGGGCGGCAGCTCGTCGTCGTCCTCGCGGGCGAACACCCGGATGCCGATGACCTTGCCGGTCTCGCCGTGCGGGACCTTGAGCGAGGTGTCGCGCACCTCGCGCGCCTTCTCGCCGAAGATCGCGCGCAGGAGGCGCTCCTCGGGGGTCAGCTCGGTCTCGCCCTTGGGCGTCACCTTGCCGACGAGGATGTCGCCGTCCGCGACCTCGGCACCGATGCGGATGATGCCGCGCTCGTCGAGGTCGGCCAGGACCTCCTCGGAGACGTTCGGGATGTCCCGGGTGATCTCCTCGGCGCCCAGCTTGGTGTCGCGCGCGTCGATCTCGTGCTCCTCGATGTGGATCGAGGTCAGGACGTCGTCCTGCACGAGGCGCTGCGACAGGATGATCGCGTCCTCGTAGTTGTGGCCCTCCCACGGCATGATCGCCACGAGCAGGTTCTTCCCGAGGGCCATCTCGCCGTCCTCGGTGCACGGCCCGTCGGCGAGCACCTGGCGGGGCTCGACGCGGTCGCCCTCGGAGACGATCGGCTTCTGGTTGATGCAGGTGCCCTGGTTGGACCGCGTGAACTTGTGGAGACGGTGGGTGGTGCGCTGCCCCTCGTCGTCCATGATCGTGATGTAGTCCGCGGAGAGCTCCTCCACCACACCGGCGCGGTCGGTGGCGATGACGTCACCGGCGTCGACGGCGGCGCGCAGCTCCATCCCGGTGCCGACCAGCGGCGACTCGGAACGCAGCAGCGGCACCGACTGGCGCTGCATGTTCGCGCCCATCAGCGCGCGGTTGGCGTCGTCGTGCTCGAGGAACGGGATCATCGCCGTCGCGACCGACACCATCTGGCGCGGCGAGACGTCCATGTAGTCCACACGCGTCGGCGCGATGAGGTCGACGTCGCCGCCCTTGCGCCGCACCAGGACGCGCTCCTCCGAGAAGTGGCCGTCCTCGTCGAGCGGCGCGTTGGCCTGCGCGACGACGAAACGGTCCTCCTCGTCGGCGGTGAGGTAGTCGATCTGGTCGATCACCACGCCGTCGACGACCTTGCGGTAGGGCGTCTCGATGAAGCCGAACGGGTTGACCCGCGCGAAGCTCGACAGCGAGCCGATCAGGCCGATGTTCGGGCCTTCCGGCGTCTCGATCGGGCACATGCGGCCGTAGTGCGACGGGTGGACGTCGCGGACCTCCATGCCCGCGCGCTCACGCGACAGACCGCCCGGACCCAGCGCCGAGAGCCGGCGCTTGTGGGTCAGGCCCGCGAGCGGGTTGGTCTGGTCCATGAACTGCGAGAGCTGCGAGGTGCCGAAGAACTCCTTGATCGCGGCCACGACGGGCCGGATGTTGATCAGGGTCTGCGGCGTGATGGCCTCGACGTCCTGCGTCGTCATGCGCTCGCGCACGACGCGCTCCATGCGGGAGAGGCCCACCCGGATCTGGTTCTGGATGAGCTCGCCGACGGTGCGCAGGCGGCGGTTGCCGAAGTGGTCGATGTCGTCGGTCTCGACGGGGATCGACCCGTTGTCGGCCTCGACCTCGGTCTCCCCCGCGTGCAGGCGCACGAGGTAGGAGATCGTGTTGATGATGTCGTCCTCGGTGAGCGTCCCCGTGGACGGCTCCACCACCGAGCCCAGCTTCTTGTTGACCTTGTAGCGGCCGACCTTCGCGAGGTCGTAGCGCTTGTCCTTGAAGAAGAGGTTCTCGAGCAGCGTCTGGGCCGACTCGCGCGTCGGCGGCTCGCCCGGGCGCAGCTTGCGGTAGATGTCGAGCAGCGCCTCGTCCTGGCCGGCCGTGGAGTCCTTCTCCAGCGTGGCCAGCAGCGTCTCGGAGAAGTGGAACTTCTCCTGGATCTGCTCGGTGGTCCAGCCCAGCGCCTTCAGCAGCACGGTGACCGGCTGGCGGCGCTTGCGGTCGATCCGGACACCGACGGTGTCGCGCTTGTCCACGTCGAACTCCAGCCACGCACCGCGGCTGGGGATGATCTTGACGCTGAAGACGTCCTTGTCGGTCGTCTTGTCGACCGTGCGGTCGAAGTACACCCCGGGCGAGCGCACGAGCTGCGACACGACCACGCGCTCGGTGCCGTTGATGATGAAGGTGCCCTTGTCGGTCATCACGGGGAAATCGCCCATGAAGACCGTCTGGCTCTTGATCTCACCGGTGGTGTTGTTGGTGAACTCGGCGGTGACGAACAGGGGCGCCGAGTACGTCATGTCCTTGTCCTTGCACTCCTCGACCGAGGCCTTCACCTCGTCGAAGCGCGGGTCGGAGAAGGACAGGCTCATCGAACCGGAGAAGTCCTCGATCGGGGAGATCTCGGCGAGGACCTCCTCCAGACCGCCGACGGGGAGCTCCTCACCCGCCTCCACGCGACGCTCGAACCACTCCTCGCTGCCGACCAGCCACTCGAAGGACTGGGTCTGCAGGGCGAGCAGGTCGGGAACCTCGAGAGGCTGGTCCAGCTTGGCGAAGGAGACCCGGGTGGGTGCCCCGGGGAACGACGCGTGGTGGTTCGAGACCTTGGTGGCGCGGGTAACTGCCAAGATGCGTCCTTCCGGAACAACGCTGTCTGAACGCTGTCAGTAGCTTCACCGGCCGGTGCGCAGCGCAGCGCACGGTCGGCGTGGACGCGGCCCCGGGCGTCGGCACACGGGTGGGCGGACAGACGTAGGGCAGCGCGATCCGACAGTCTAGCCACGCATGGCGGCACCTGTCGAACGGCCCCCCCTCGTGACACGCCGGGAGGGTTCTCCGCCAGGGGCGGGATCGACCTCCGGGGTCGGACGCGAGGGTGCCGCGCTGCGAACAGAGTGACCGCCCGTGCCCCCGGAGTCAAGTGGGACGCGCCCGGTGTCGCCGGTGCGTGGACACCCGTTCGACGCAGGTCAGCGCGCCGGGCAGGCCCTGGGGCCCGCCCGACGCGCCGACTCGGGAGCGTCTCGGTGCGGCCGGTGCCGCTAGTTCGGCGCCGGCGGCTGCGCCGTCAGCGGCGTCAGCTCGGCGAGCTTCCAGCGGCCGTCGACGCGCTCCATCAGCAGGCGCAGCAGACCGGGGGCGTTCGTCGACTGGCCCGTGGTGGCCCGCTGGGCCGAGAACTGCGCGAGCACCATGACGTCGGCGCGGTCGTCCCGCATGGTCATGACGCCGAGGTTGACCACGGTCGCGGTCTGCTTCAGCTGCTGCTGCAGTGCGGGCCCGCGGATCGTCTGGTCGAACACGGCCAGGTACCGGTCGGTGAACTGGCCGGTCGACATCGACCGCGCCGCGTCGACCGACTCGTCGAGGCGCGTGTGGTCGTAGGAGAAGATCCTCTCGATCGACTCCCGGGTCTGGCCGACGAGCTCGGCGGTGCCGCCCACGTCGACGACGGCCTGGTTCGCGAACGGGCCGGTCGTCCGCGCCTCCCGGTCCTGCCAGAAGGCGAGGCCGGACAGGACGAGGCACACCACGATGACGACGACCAGCGTGATCGGCAGCGCCCGCGAGGAGCTGCCGAACCGGGCGAGCGCGGCGCGCACGCGGCCGAGGCGCCCCGTGGCCGGCGCCGCCTCGGGCGCGCCCCGCTTGCCGCCGGTGCGGGTCGGCCGGGCCGTGCGCGTCGGGGACGCGGTGACGGTGTCGGTGTCGTCCGCCGTGCGGCCGCGACGGGCCGGGCGCTCCGTGGCCGGCGCGGTCGCGGCCTCGGCGCGCGGCGCCATGCCGCCGCGGCGCGACTTGCCCCGCAGCGGCGCGGCCGCGGTGCGCGCGGTGGTGTCGGTGGCCGTGGTGTCGGTGGCCGTCGTGTCGGCGTCGGTCGGCGCCTCGGTGGGCGTCGCGGTCTCGGTGGTGACCGCGCTCGTGGTCACGGTGTCCGTCGCCGCGGTGTCCGTCGTGTCCGGCGCCGTGGTCCCGCTCGCGGTCCGGTCGGCCGTGGTCGTGCCGGTCGCGGTCTCGGCTCGCGAGCTGTCCGAGGACGTCTCCGCCGTCTCGGGCGTCGCCGCGAGCATCGACAGCGCCGTGGTGTCGGCGGACTCCGTGGTCTCCGACGTCTCCCTATCGGCGGCCGGGGCTACGGGGGCGTCGACCACGGCGGTCCGCGTGTCGTCCGCCGGGGCCTCGGGCGCCGTGGCGACGGTCGCGGTCTCCCGGTCGTCGGTCGTCGGAGTCGGGGTGGGCGTGGCGACGGCGTCCGGGCTCTCGACGGTGTCGAGCGCGTCGGCGCCGTCGGCGTCCGGGCGGTCGGTCCCGGTGCCCACGTGCGCGTGCTGGCGCAGGCCGGCGACCTTGGGACGTCGGGTCGTCGAGCCGGGCTTGGTGCGGGAGCGGGGTGGCACGGTCACTCCCCCTTTCTCGTTGCGGCCGCGGCTACTGCTGGCCGGTCGAGGGCGTCGCCTTGGCGGCCTTCCAGCCGTCGGGCGTCTGGATCATCTCGACCAGGAACAGCTGCTGCTTGGACTGGGGTGGCGCCGAGGCGCTGCGGGCGTTGACGTCGATGGCGACGAGCGCCGTCGCGGTGCGGCGTTCGGGGTCGAAGGCCGTGATGGCCGCGGACACCGGGGTGGCGACGACCTCGGCCTGCGCCTGCCGGAGGTTCTCGGCGAACCGCTGGCGCACCCGCTGGTACTCGCCGAGCATCGGCTCGGTCAGCGACGACTGCGCGGCGTCGAGGTCCGCGTCGAGCGTGTTCGGGCGCACCGTGTTGATGTTGACGACGATCTGCTGGGCGGCGTCGACCGCCTCGTCCCGCAGCGCGGCCGCCGCGGCGGCGTCGCTCTGGGTCGACTCGTACCACCGGACGCCGGTGACGACGAGCGTCGCCAGCGCCAGGACGGCCAGCACCGCGAGGACGGTGACCGTCCTGCGCCGTCGCTGGTCGGCCGACGCACCGGCCTTCCGGCCGACGGGTCCGTCGGTCGTGATGGCCTTCTCGGCCGTGTCCGTCGCAGACGTCGGGCTCAGCTCCTCGTGGTCCGCCGGCGGGACGGCATCGTCCCGCCGGCTGTCGGGCACGCGGTCAGGGGGTCATCCCCGGGATGATCACCGGCGGCGCACCGCCGGTGCTGTCGGCGAGGACGCCGTCCGTCGGGACCGCCGCGAGCGCCGTGTTCCCGGGGTCATTCTGCGTCCCCCCGGTTCCGCCCGCGGTGGCGGGTCCCCCACCGGCCCCGCCGTCGGGCGCCGGGGCGTTCTGGGCGCCTCGCACGTTGACCGGCGGGGCCTCGTCACAGCTCACGCTCGTGTCCATCGGGGGGAAGTCCTGCGCGGTGGCGGGCCGCCACCCCGCGTCCGGCTGCAGGTAGCCGTTGCGGCAGTAGGGCGGGTCGGCGATGTTCAGTACCAGGCCGAAGTGCACGCGCCCGTCGCCCGGGACCACGGACGGGGCGCCGGCCGACAGCACCGGGTAGGTCACCAGGAACTGCTCGAGGCCCGCCAGCCGGGGCGCCTGGATGCGCGCCACCGTCAGGACGTTGGCGATCACCCGGCTGAGATCCGGACCTGTCTCGCGGATCAGGCCCTCGAGCTCCGTGGCCGCCGGCGGGGCCGCGGCGACGAGGCGCCGCAGGTTCGGGTCGTCGGCCTTGAGCTGTGCGGTGAACAGTTGGAGGTCACGGCTGAACGACGTGATCTGGGGTCCGAGCTGGCTCTGGGTCCCGAGCACGACCCGCCCGTCACGCAGCAGCTGCGTCGTCTGGGGCAGGTTCGCGATGGCGTCGGGGATCAGCACGTTGCTCGAGTCGAGCAGGCGCTGGATGTCCGGGCCGGCCCGGTCGAAGGCGGCGTAGAGCTCGTCGACGGTGGTGCGCAGCTCGGGCAGCGGGACGGAGGTGGCCAGCGCGTTGACGTCGGCCAGCAGCGTGTCCACCGGCAGCGGCGTCCGCACCTGCGACACCGGGACGATCGACTCGTCCTCGAGGTACGGCCCGTTCGTCGTGGTCGGCTGGAGGTCGACGTACTGCTCGCCGACCGCCGAGCGGTTCGCGATGACGACCGTCGAGGACGCCGGGACCGCCGGGGAGTCCTGCTCGATCTCCAGGTCGGTCTCGACGCCCGTCGGCGTCACCCGCATGGCGCCGACCTTGCCGATCTCGACGCCGCGGTAGCTCACCGAGGCGTCCGGGAAGATGCCGCCGGAGTCGGCCATCTGGACCTTGACCGTGTACGGCCCGAGCCCGATGAGCGCGTCGGCGCCGACGTAGCGCAGGCTCACGTAGCCGATCCCGATCACCGAGATGACCGCGAACAGCGCGACGAGCCGCAGGACCTGCTTGCCGATCATCCGCCGGTCCCTCCGGTGATTCCGGGCACCGCGAGCGGCACGCCGGCGTTGGGCGCCGTGGTGCTCCCGGGGATGCCCGTGCCCTGGGCACCCTGCTGCGGCGTGGTGCCCGGCGTCTGGAGCAGCTTGAAGATGGCGTCGACCCCGGGCACCGCCGGGGTGTTGAGGATGTTCGTGAGGATGGCCTGCAGGTCCAGGTCCAGGGTCACGTCGATGTTCGCGAAGTCACCCTTGATGACGTTCAGCGAGTTGTCGGCGAACGGGATGGTGACCAGGATCTGCAGGGACCCCGGCAGGGCGTCTCCCGACTCGACCAGGTTGCGCAGGATCGGCTGCAGCGCCCGCAGGTCGGCCACGGTGTTCGCCTGGCTGTTGCGGATGACGTCGGTGCCCACCACCGAGAGCCGCTCGAGCGCCTGCAGGGTCTGCACGAGCAGGCCGCGCTGTTGGTTGAGCACGTCCAGCCCGGGCGCGAGGTTGTCGATGACGTTGGCGATCCGGGCCCGCTGGTCGACCAGTGTGCGGGTGAGCCGCTCGAGGGAGTCGATCGCCCGCACGATGTCGGCCTTCTGCCGGTCCAGGGTGCCGACGAGCGAGTCCAGGTTGGTCAGGAGCGCCCGCAGCTGGGGCTCGTTGCCGGACATCGCGTTGTTGAGCTCGCGGCTGATCGTCTGGATCTTCTCCACGCCGCCTCCGTTGAGCAGCAGCGAGAGCGCCCCGAGCACCTCCTCGACCTGGGCCCCGACGTCGGTGCGGTCCACCGGGATGATCGCGCCGCCGGTCAGACGCCCCTGGGGCGCCTCGTCCGGGGGCGGCATGAGCTCGACGAACTTCTCGCCCAGCAGGCTGGTCTGCCGCAGACGGGCGATGGAGTTCGCGGGCAGGACCACGGCGCCGTTGACCTCGACGGTGACCTGCGCGGTCCAGCCGTCGGGCGCGAGCTCGACGGTGCGGATCACGCCGACCGGGACGTCGTTGACGCGCACGCTGCCGTTGGCAACGAGGTCGACGACGTCGGTGAACTGCGCCGTCACCGTGTACGGCTCGGGACCGAGGGAGGCCCCGCCTGGTAGCGGGATCTCCTGCAGCGAGTCGTACCCGCAGCCGGACAGCGCGAGCGCCGCGACGACGAGCAGCGCCGCGAGACGGGCGCGGACCCGCGTCGGCGGGGTCGGCCGCATCACTGCCCACCTCCGGTCGGGGCGAAGCCGAGGATGCCGCCGCCGGGCTCGGTGACGGTCGGCTGCTGGGTCTGACCGGCCGGAGCAGCCTGGCCGCCGGCACCGAGCGGCCCGAGGGCCTCGGTGCCGGTGACCAGCGGGGTCAGGGCGTTCAGGTTCGGCTGCTGGTTGAGCAGGTTCAGCAGGTTGAGGATCGGCGCGAGCGAGGCGCCGAGCGGGGTGTCCGCACCGGTGCCGTTGCCGAGGATGGCGCCGCAGACGACAGACGCTCGCGCGATCTGGGTGAGGATCGGGTTGGCCGGTCCCGCCAGGGCATCCGGGAGCCCGGGCTGGTTCACCAGCAGGTTGCACAGCAGGGCCCGCGGGTCGAGGCCGTCCCCGATGAGCTCGGGAGCGAGGACCGGGCGGACGTCCAGGGTGCCGGAGCTGGCGTTGTAGCTGTTCTCCAGGTTGCCCAGGGCCAGCGGCGCGACGTCGGCGACCTCGGTGAGCGCCGCGCGCTGGCGGACGAGGATGTCGGTGACGTTCGCGAGCTTCCCCACGTCAGTGCGCAGGATGTCGCGGTTGCCCCGCACGAAGCGGGCGACGTCGTCGAGCGCCGGCGGCAGCGTCGCCAGCACGGTCGAGAGGTCGCCGCGCTCCGAGGCCAGGAAGGCCGACATGTCCTGCAGCTGGTTGTTCAGGTCACGCACGGCCCCGTCGTTGCGGGCCAGCATGTTCGTGAACTGGCCGAGGTTGTCGACCGTGGCGAAGAGGTTGGCCCGGTTGTCGGCCAGCGTGCCGACCGCTCCCCCGAGCTCGGTGATCGTGCTCTTGAGCAGCTCGCCGTTGCCGCCGAGCGCGTTGGAAGACGAGCGCAGGAGGTCGTTGAGCGCACCGCTCTGGTTCGCGCCGTTCGGGCCCAGGGCGCGGGAGATCGTGTCCAGGCTCTGGTAGACGCGGTCGAGCTCCACCGGCTGCCCGGTGCGCTCGACGGGGATGACCGCGCCGTCGGCCATCTGCGGCCCGCCCTCGTAGGTCGGGCCGAGCTGGACGTAGCGGTCGCTGACCAGGGTCGGGGCGACGATCACGGCCTGGGCGTCGGCCGCGACCGGCGCCTCCTTGTCGACCTTGAACACCACCCGCACCACGTCGCCCTGCGGGACGATCGCGTCGACGGTGCCCACCGGGATGCCCTGGATCGTCACCTCGTTGTTCACGTAGAGACCGACCGTCGAGGTGAAGTAGGCGGTGACCGTGCGCTGGGTGCCCTGCTGCAGGGCGTACCAGAGCCCGGCCGTCGCGAGCAGGGCGACCACCAGGGCCGCCGCGAGCGTGCGGGACGCGCTCTCGAAGAACGTGACCATGCGGTCGGCCATCAGTTGCCTCCTCCCTCGGTACCGCCGGTGCCTTCTGCCGTGCCCGCGCCGCCACCGGCCGGGGTGCCGCCGCCACCCGCGGGCGCGGCGCCCGGCAGGAGACCGGCGCCGCCGCCCGCACCCGGCTGGAGTGCACCGAGCAGGGCGCTCAGGTCGGGGATCCCGCCCGGGAACAGGACGCCGAGCTGCTCGGGCGTCAGCCCGCCGGTGCCGCCGAGCAGCTGCTGGAGCTGCGTGAGCTGGGCCGGTGAGAGGCCCCCGAGAACGGCGCCCAGCTGGTCGGCGCCCGGGATCGCCGGGACGCCGAGCTGCGCGAGCGCGTTCTGCAGGAGCCGCAGCAGGACCGCCGGGTCGAGCCCCCCGAGCAGCGACCCCGGGTCGAGGCTCGAGCCCGGGTCGCAGTTCTGGTCGCCCGGCGGGTCGAGGTTGCAGATGTAGGCGTCGAACCAGCGCCCGTTGCCGACGACGTTGCCGAAGACCCGCGCGAACGGGGCGAACAGCCGGATCGTGTTCTCCAGGTTCGCCGAGTTCGTCTCGAGCGTGGTGAGGACCCCGTCGAGCTGCTCGAGCGTGGGGCGCAGCGTCGCCTCGTTGTCGGCGACGAGGCCGCGCAGCTGCTGGGACAGCACGACGGTGCCGTTGAGCAGGTTGTCGATCGCCGCCTTGCGGGAGCGGAGCTCGCTCAGCAGCAGGTTGCCGTCGTTGATCAGCCGCTCGACCTCGGCGTCGCGGTCGGCGAGCACCTGGGTGGTGGTGCGGGTGTTGGCCAGCAGGCGGGCCAGCTCCTGGTCGCGCGACGAGATCGTGCGCGAGAGCCGGCTCAGCCCGTCCAGCGCCCCGCGGACGGGACCGGCCGCGCCGTCGAGGGTGTCCGAGAGGACGCCCAGGCTCTGGGCGAGGCGATCGGTGTTGATGTCCTCGACCGTGGTGGAGAGCTGCGAGAACGCCTGGATGACGTCGAACGGCGCCCGGGTGCGCTCGCGGGGGATGTACTGGTCGGGGTCGAGCGGGGTGTCCCCCGCCGGCTCGAGCTCGATGTACTTCTGCCCGAGCACCGTCTTGATCTCGATCGACGCCGAGGTGCGGTCACCGATCCAGGCGTCCGGCGCCTTGAACGAGATCAGGACGTCCTTGCCCTCGAGGGTCAGGTCGGTGACCGTCCCGACCCGAATGCCCGCGACGCGCACGTCGTCGTCGGGCAGCACGCCGGCCGACTCGCTGAAGCGCGCCGTGTACGTCGGGCCCTGGCCGATCAGCGGCAGGTCCTTGATGTTCAGGGACGCCGCCATCAGCAGCAGCAGGATCGCGAGGCTCGCCGCGCCGATCGGGAGGGGGTTCCGCTTGCGGAACGGCTTCATCCTTGGCATCGGCCCGCCGTATCCGGGAGAGGGAGGCTGAGGTCGCCGGGCTGGAGGGGACCGGCACCGTCCGGGTCGGGCAGGAGCGGGCCGATGACCGGTAGCTGGCCCGCCGGCGTGCCGCCGAAGCTCAGGGTGCCGCCCAGCGCACAGAGGTAGAAGTTGAACCACGAGCCGTAGCTGCCGGCCCGGCCGAAGTTGTTGAACTTCTGCGGGGTCAGGCGCAGGAACCGCTCCACGTCGTCCCGGTTCGCGTTCAGGTTCGCCGACAGCTGACCGAGCTGGACGATGTCGTCCCGCAGCGGGGGCCGGGCCTCCTCGAGCAGACCCGCCGTCGTGGTCGTGAGGTCGGCGATGGGCTGCAGCGTCGACCCGATGGCCACCCGGTCCGCCGCGAGGCCGCTGACCAGCTGTTGCAGCGAGACGATCAGCCCCGACAGCCGCTCGTCACGGGCGTTGACCGTGTCGAGCACCGTGTTGAGGTTGTTGATCAGCGACCCGATGACCGCGTCGCGGTCCGCGATGGTCGAGGTCAGCGAGGCCGTCCGGGCGAGCAGGGAGTTCACCGTGCTGCCCTGGCCCTGGAGCACCTGGACGATCTCGAAGGTCAGCTGGTTGATGTCGTTGGGGCTCAGCGCCTGGAACAGCGGCTTGAACCCGTTGAACACCACCGTGAGGTTCAGCGGCGGCCGGGTCTGGCTCTGCGGGACGGTCGCGCCCGGCCGGAGCGTCTGGTTCATCGGCCCGTTGCCCCGCGAGATCTCCAGGAACCGCTGGCCGACCAGGTTCTGGTACTTGATCGCGAGGATGGAGCCGACCGGCAGGCGACGGGTCTCGTCGACCGCGAACGACACCTCGGCGACGTCGCGGTCGACCAGCTGGACGTCCGTGACCTGGCCGACGCGCACGCCGGCGATCCGGACTTCGCTGCCGGCGATGAGCCCCGAGGCGTCGACGAACCGCGCCTTGTAGTCCTCGGTGCTGGCGAAGTAAGAGTTCTGGATCCCCGCGGCGAGCACGGCGACCGAGAGCGCCGTGATGATCGTGAAGATCGCGAGCTTGATCAGCGGTGCGGCGAGGCCCCTCATCGGACGACCCCCGGTGCCCCGCGCAGCGTCGCCGCGGTGAGGTACGGCGCGAAGGACGGCACCTCCGCGGGGACGATGCCCATCTGCATCGCCGTCACCTCGGTCACCAGCTGGCGCTCCTCGGGTGAGTTGGGGCTGTTGGGCAGGCCGATGTTGGCGCCGTCGACGCGGCCCGCGACCGACTGGCCCGCGGTCTCGCCACCGCCGGTGTCGGCGGCGGTGCCCGCGGGAGCGCGCGCCGCGGCGGGAGACTCGTCACCGGTCTGCGAGTCCTCGTCGATCTCCTCGCCCGCGCCGCCCGCGTAGGCGTCCTGGGTGCTGCGCGAGGCCGGCGGGGCCGACGAGCCGTCGACGAGCGGACCGCCCGGCGGGTACTGCGGCGCCTGGCCCTCGATCTGGTAGCAGCGCGGACCGCGGCGGTCGCCGTAGACCGGGGCGTCGCCGGGCCGGTAGGGACCCCGGTCGAGCACGATCTCGGCGTCGATCTGGACGCCGGTGTCCGGGCGGAGGACCTCGTTGATCTTCGGCGTGACGTCCGTGAGCTGCTGGAACAGGCAGGGGAACTCGGAGCTGTACCGCGCGACCAGCTCCAGGATCGGCCGCGACGTCGCCGCCAGCGCGATGATGTTGTCCCGGTTCGCGGCCAGGAAGTCGCTGGTCACGTTGGACGCCGAGGTCACCGTGCGGAACGTCGACTCGAACGCCGCCCGCTGCTCGACCAGGGTGCGGCTCGTCGTCACCAGGTTGTCCAGCGCCAGCAGCAGGTCCGGCGAGGCCTGGTTGTAGATGTCGGCCGTGGGGGCCAGCGCCTGCAGGTTCGCCTGGAGGTCGGGCAGCACCGGGTTGA
The DNA here is from genome assembly GCF_050955895.1 of Actinomycetospora sp. CA-101289. Taxonomy (NCBI): domain Bacteria; kingdom Bacillati; phylum Actinomycetota; class Actinomycetes; order Pseudonocardiales; family Pseudonocardiaceae; genus Actinomycetospora; species Actinomycetospora sp. CA-101289. The sequence goes on from NZ_CP192093.1 coordinate 5,395,110, forward strand.
GGCCCTCGACGTACTGGTTGAGCAGCACGAGCGTGTTGCCCAGCTGCTCGCCGCGTCCGGACAGCGACTGGGAGATCGCCCCGAGGGTGTCCGACAGCTTCTGCGGCTGGACCGCGGTGAGCACCGGGAGCAGGTTGTTGAGCACCTGCTCGGTCTCGGTGGCGTTGGACGACCGGTCCTGGGTGATCGTGTCGCCGTCCTGCAGCGGCCTGGCGCTCGGGGACGGCGGGATCGTCAGCGAGACGTACCGCTCGCCGAACAGGGTCTTCGGGATGAGCACCGCGGTGGCGTTGTCCGGGACCATCGGCAGGAAGTCCGGGTCGATGGACATCTCGACGACGGCGCCCGAGCCCTCGCTGTCGATCGAGACGATCTCACCGACGATGACACCGCGCACCTTCACGTCGCCCTTCGGGGAGAGCTGGTTCCCCGCGGTGGCGGTGCGCAGGTAGACGGTGTCGGACGGCTTGAACGCCTTGTTGAAGAGCGCCAGGCAGAACCCCGCGACGAACAGCATCAGGACGACGAGGGCGAGGCCCATCAGCCGGCGGCGCAGAGGGCTGAGGTCTGGCCGCTTGTCCTTGGTCTGGGGACCCCAGTCGTCCTGCTGGGTCTCCTGCGTCGGGGCGCTCACCCGGCGATCCGGATCGAGGTCGTCGTGCCCCAGATGGCCAGGGTCAGCAGGTTGTCGAGGACGTTGAAGATCACGATGGAGTTCCGTACCGCGTTGCCCACCGCGACGCCCACCCCCGCCGGTCCGCCGCTCGCGTTGTAGCCGTAGTAGCAGTGCACGAGGATGATCACGAAAGCGAAGATCAACACCTTGAGGAAGGAATAGATCACGTCCTCCGGCGGGAGGAAGAGATTGAAGTAGTGGTCGTACGTCCCGGGCGACTGCGTGTAGAAGTTCGTGACCAGCAGCCGGGAGGCCAGGTACGAGCTCACGAGGCCGATGACGTAGAGCGGGATGACGGCGATGAAGCCCGCCACGACGCGCGTGGTGACGAGGAACGGCAGCGACGGCACCGCCATGACCTCGAGGGCGTCGATCTCCTCCGACACGCGCTGGGCGCCGAGCTGGGCGGTGAAGCCGGCGCCGACCGTCGCGGACAGCGCCAGCGCCGACACCAGCGGCGCCACCTCGCGGGTGTTGAAGTACGCGGTGACGAAGCCGGCGAACGCCGAGGTGCCGATCTGGTTCAGGGCCGAGTAGCCCTGGAGACCGACGACGCTGCCGGTGAAGAAGGTCAGCGTGCCGACGATGACGACGGTGCCGCCGATGAGGGCGAGCGCGCCGGACCCGAAGGCGACCTCGGTGAGGAGGCGGAGGACCTCGCGGCGGTAGCGCGTCACCGACTTCGGGATCCAGGCGATGGTGCGCGCGAAGAACGACGCCTGGTCGCCCAGCGTGTCCAGCACGCCGAGCGGCGCACCGGCGACGCTCTTGAGGCGTGAGGTGATGGTCATGATCTGCGTGGCCCCGGTCTGGTCAGAACTTGCTCGGCGGGACGAGGTTCAGGTACACGGCCGTCACGATCACGTTGATCGCGAACAGCATGATGAAGGTGATGACGACGGCCTGGTTGACCGCGTCACCGACGCCCTTCGGCCCCCCGGAGGGGTTGAGGCCCCGGTAGGCGGCGACGATCCCGGCCGCGAGGCCGAACAGGGCGGCCTTGATGAAGCCGACGATCAGGTCGCCCATCTTCGACAGCGCCGAGAAGCCCTGCACGTACGCCCCGGGCGTGACGCCCTGGAGCACGACGTTGAAGTAGTAGCCGCCCGCGACGCCGACGAGGCAGACGAGGCCGAACAGCAGGGCCGACACGAGGATCGAGGCGAGGACCCGGGGCACCACCAGCCGCTGGATGGGGTTGACGCCGAGGACCTCCATGGCGTCGATCTCCTCGCGGATGGTGCGGGCACCGAGGTCGGCCGCGATGGCCGACCCGCCGGCCCCGGCCACCAGCAGCGCACAGATGACCGGTGCGGCCTGCTGGACCACGGCCAGCGTGCTCGCCGCGCCGGAGAACGACTGGGCGCCGAACTGGCGGATCAGCGACCCCAGCTGCAGGGAGATGACCGAACCGAACGAGATCGAGACCAGCGCCGCGGGCAGGATGCAGACCCGCGAGATGAACCAGCACTGGTCGATGAACTCGCGCGTCTGGAACGGCCGCTGGAAGATCCCGACGACCACGTCGAGGCCCAGGGCGAAGAGCTTGCCGGTCGACTCCAGTGCACCGGCGCCCGGGAAGTTGCCGGCGGTCAGGCGATTGCTCACGAGGCACTCCGGCGGAACATGCGCTTGATGCCGCCCATGAGGCTGTCGTCGTCCTCGCGGCCGCGTGAGGGCTGACCGTCGTGGCTGGTGTCGCTGGTCCCGCTGGTGCCGCTGCTCGACCCGATGCCGCCGTCCTCGCCCTGGGGGCGACCGGTCTCGTCGGTGGCGGGCGCGGCCTGCTCCTGCGAGCCCGGGCCGCCGTCCCCGGACGGGTCGCCCGCGGCGTCGCCGTCGCGGTCCGGCGCGTCCTGGCCGGCGTTCGGCTGGGCCCAGCCCGAGCGGTCGCTCTCGCGGCCGGTGCGGGGCGCGGGCCGCTCCTGCCGGCCGCCGCCCTGCCCGTTGCCCTGACCCTGGTCCTGGCCGTCCTCGCCGCCCTCGCGGTCGGTGCGCCGCTCCATGGAGACGAGACCGCCCTGGCCGCCGTCCTGGCCGCCCTGGTCGGTGTCCTCGCGCCAGTGGTGGCGGCCGCCGGACGCGGCCGCACCGGCGTACTGGTTCACCGAGGCGCCCTGCTCGCCCTGGCCCTGGTCGCCCTGGCCCTGGTCGTTCTGGGCCTGGTCGCCCTGGCCCGCGTCGTCGCGCACGGCGGCGATCTGCTCGGTCTTCGGGTCGTCGTCCTGCTGGTCCTGCCGGCCCTGGTCCTGCTGCTGGTCGGAGTCCTGCTGGTCCTGCTGCTGGTCCGAGTCCTGCTGCTGGTCCTGGTCCGAGTCCTGCTGGTCGTCCTGGTCGGCGGGCTCGCCGCCCTCGCCCGACTTCTCGTCGTCGTCCTTGGTGTGCTCACCGGCCTGCGGGAGCACGACCGTGCCCCCCGCGTGGTCGTCGGCGGGGACGCCGACCAGGGGCTCGTCGGACTCCGGCGGCGCGGGGGCCGCCCGGCGCGCCTCGGCGTCGGCGTCCGGGTCGCCGCTGCCGGCCTGATCGCCCTCGCCCTCGCCCTCGCCGGCCGGGGACTCCTCGACCATCGAGTTGTCCGAGGCCTCCTGCATGGCCTGGTAGCCGAACGGGTCGGCGTCCTCGGGAGGGTTGTTGTAGGTGATCTCGATGAGCTCGGTGCGGTCCTGGTCCTTCGAGATGCCGTAGCGCTCCATGTCCTCGTCGGTCAGCGACTCGAGGATCGCGGTCTGCGCCTTCTCCGGGAGGGTGTGCAGCACCTGCATGACCCGGTCCTTGCGCCGCTGGACCGCCTTGCGCTCGCCGATGCCCTCGGTGGGGTCGAGCTGCGGGTCGATGAACGACTCCTCGGACTCCGCCGAGCCGCCCTTCTTCTTCAGCTCCTCCATCTCGGCTTCCATCTGGCCCGAGTCCTTCTCCTCGGACATGCCGATCGGGCCGACGCGCCGGCCCTGGAGGAACTGCTGGACCGCCGGCTCCTCCGAGGTCAGCAGGACCTCGCGGGGGCCGAACATGATGAGGTTGCGGCGGAAGAGCATGCCGATGTTGTCCGGCAGCGACCGCGCGGTACCGAGGTGGTGCGTGACGATGAGGATCGTGGCGTCCAGCTGGGTGTTGAGGTCGACCAGCAGCTGGTTCAGGTAGGCGGTGCGCACCGGGTCGAGGCCCGAGTCGGGCTCGTCGACCAGGATGATCTCGGGGTCGAGCACGAGGGCGCGGGCGAGCCCGGCGCGCTTCTTCATGCCGCCCGAGATCTCGCCGGGGAGCTTGTCCTCCGCGCCCGAGAGCCCGACCATGTCGAGCTTCTCCATGACGATGTCGGAGATCTCTTTCTCGCCCTTGCGGGTGTGCTCACGCAGGGGGAAGGCGATGTTGTCGTACAGGTTCATCGACCCGAACAGCGCGCCGTCCTGGAACAGGACGCCGAAGAGCTTGCGGATCTCGTAGAGCTTCGACTCCGAGCACCGCACGAGGTCGGTGTCGTGGATGAAGATCGAGCCCTTCTCGGGCTTGAGCAGACCGATGATGGACTTCAGGAGCACCGACTTGCCGGTACCCGACGGGCCGAGCAGGACGCTGACCTCGCCGGCCGGAAGCGTCAGCGTCACGTCCGACCAGATGGTCGAACTGCCGAACGACTTCGTCAGGTTCTTGATGCCGACCTCGACGCCCGCCATGGAGTCCTCCCGCTGTCGCCGTGGTGTCGCCAGATGCACGCCCTGTGTTACCGACGCCATCGAGCCGGCACCCCACGAGAGGGGCGTCACGTCCTCAACGACGGATGAGCGAGAAGGTTACTCGCCCGGCAACTTGGGCAGTCGCCGGGTCGTGGTCACCCGGACACGCTCCGGTGCTGGCCCGGACGGGTGGCGACGGGCGGTCGACCCCACGCGCTCGGCGGACCCGCGTCTGCCGCCCGCCGCGCGGACGGTTGCCGATGCCCCGGACGACTGACACCCCGTTGCCGACCACGCGGAGCGACCCCGGAGACGACGACGGGGCGGGGACCCGAAGGTCCCCGCCCCGTGCGTGCTGCGCTGTGAGCGCGAGATCAGGTCAGGCTGATCTTCGCGCCGGCCTCCTCGAGCTTGGCCTTGGCCGCGTCGGCGGCCTCCTTGTTGACGCCCTCGAGGATCGGCTTCGGGGCGCTCTCGACGAGCTCCTTGGCCTCCTTGAGGCCCAGGCCCGAGACGACCTCGCGGACGACCTTGATGACCTGGATCTTCTTGTCGCCGGCGGCCTCGAGGACGACGTTGAACTCGTCCTTCTCCTCCTCGGCGGGGGCGGCAGCACCGCCGGCGGCCGGGGCGGCCGCAGCGGCGACCGGGGCGGCCGCGGTGACCTCGAAGGTCTCCTCGAACTTCTTCACGAACTCCGAGAGCTCGATCAGGGTCATGTCCTTGAAGGCGTCGAGCAGCTCGTCGGTGGACATCTTCGCCATGGTGGCGCTCCTAACAGGGGAAACGGTGGTGTGGGGGTGGGACGGACGCACTCAGGCGTCGGCGGCCTCGGCGTCGGCGGACTCGACCGCCGCGACGGCGTCCTCGGTGCTCGAGGTGCTCTCCGCCGCCCGCTTGTCCTGCAGGGCCTGCGCGAGGCGCGCGACCTGCGAGGCGGGGGCGTTGAACAGCTGGGCCGCCTTCGTGAGGCTGCCCTTCATCGCGCCGGCGAGCCTGCCGAGCAGCACCTCGCGCGACTCGAGGTCGGCGAGCTGCGTGACCTCGGTGGCGGAGAGCGCACGGCCCTCCATGTAGCCGCCCTTGACGACCAGGGCCTTGTTGTCGCGCTGGAAGTCGCGGAGCGCCTTGGCGGCGTCCACCGGCTCCCCGGCGATGAAGGCGATGGCCGTCGGGCCGACGAGCAGGTCGTCGAGGCCCTCGACCCCGGCGTCGGCGGCAGCCCGCTTGACCAGGGTGTTCTTGGCGACGGCGTAGGTGACGTCCGAGCCCAGCGACCGGCGCAGCTGCGAGAGCTGCTTCATCGACAGGCCGCGGTACTCGGTGACGACCATGGCCGAGGCGTCGCGGAACTCCGCGGCGATCTCGGCGACGGAAGCCACCTTCTCGGCGTTCGGAGGCCTCTCGGTCTCGGTGGCCATGCGCGCCTCCTCTCTGCGTGCTCGGGCGAGTGCTGGTCGGGCCCGGGAACGACGAACGCCCCGTGCGCAGGCGCACGGGGCGTCGGGACGAGGCTCAGGCTCGAGGCCCGGCGGTGTCGCGATACCTCGTCCTCCTGCGCGGGACGCCCCTCGTGGGGCCTTCGTCCACCCGGCACCGGGGCCGGGCGGAGACCAGCGGTCTCGGGTGGATCGGGGTTCGATCTGGATCCAGTCTACGCGGGCACGTCGGGCACCCTGCGCGGCAGGGTGCCCGACCTCGTCAGGCCTCCGCGGAGAGCAGGTTGCGCGTGCGGTTCGGGTCGACCGGGATGCCCGGGCCCATCGTCGTGGTGACGGTGATCTTCTTGACGTAGCGGCCCTTGGCCGCCGACGGCTTGGCCCGCAGGATCTCGTCGAGGGCGGCGCCGTAGTTCTCGACGAGCTTCTCCGTGTCGAAGCTGGCCTTGCCGATGATCAGGTGCAGGTTCGACTGCTTGTCGACGCGGAAGTTGACCTTGCCGCCCTTGATGTCGCTCACGGCGCGGGTGACGTCCGGCGTGACCGTCCCGGTCTTCGGGTTCGGCATGAGCCCGCGCGGGCCGAGGATGCGGGCGACGCGGCCCACCTTGGCCATCTGGTCGGGCGCGGCGACGGCGGCGTCGAACTCGAGCCAGCCGCCCTGGATGCGCTCGATGAGGTCGTCGGAGCCCACGACGTCGGCGCCAGCCGCCTCGGCCTCGCGCGCCTTGTCGCCGGTGGCGAAGACGATGACGCGGGCGGTCTTGCCGGTGCCGTGCGGCAGGTTGACGGTGCCGCGGACCATCTGGTCGGCCTTGCGGGGGTCGACGCCCAGCCGCAGGGCGACCTCGACGGTCGCGTCCATCGACGTCGTCGACGTCTCCTTGGCCAGGTTGATCCCGTCGAGCGGGCTGTAGAGCTTGTCGAAGTCCACCTTCTCGGCGGCCTTCAGGTATGCCTTGCTGCGCTTCATCTCTGTCCTTGTCTCATGGATCAGGTGTGGTCAGGGCTGCGCGGCCCTCCCACGGGTCGCCGGCCGGGGTCACCGGCCGACGCGATCACTCGGCGACGGTCAGCCCCATCGACCGGGCGGTGCCGGCGATGATCTTGGCGGCCTGGTCGAGGTCGTTGGCGTTGAGGTCGGCCATCTTGGTCTGCGCGATCTCGCGGACCTGCTCGGCCGTGACCTTGCCGACCTTCTTGGTGTGCGGCGTCGCGCTGCCGGACTGCACGCCCGCCGCGGCGAGCAGCAGCTTGGCCGCCGGCGGGGTCTTGAGCTCGAAGGTGAAGGACCGGTCCTCGTAGACCGAGATCTCCACCGGCACGACCTGACCGCGCTGCGCCTCGGTGGCGGCGTTGTAGGCCTTGCAGAACTCCATGATGTTCACGCCGTGCTGACCCAGCGCGGGGCCGACCGGCGGGGCCGGCGTCGCGGCGCCGGCCTTGATCTGCAGCTTGACGACCGCGGAGAGCCGTCTCTTCTTCGGGGGCATGACTGCTTCCTCTTCCGGGGGTGGTGCCTAAATCTTCGAGACCTGGTTGAACCCGAGCTCGACCGGGGTCTCCCGGCCGAAGATCGAGACGAGCACCTTGAGCTTCTGGGCGTCGACGTTGACCTCGGAGATGCTCGCGGGCAGCGTCGCGAACGGGCCGTCCATGACGGTGACCGACTCGCCGACCTCGAAGTCGACCTCGACCGCGGGCTTCGCGCCGAAGGTCTCGGCGCCGGCCTTGTCGGCGCCCTTGGCCTTCTTCGGCGTCTCCTGGCGCGGCAGGAGGAACTTGACGACCTCGTCGAGCGTCAGGGGCGACGGGCGCGAGGTGGCGCCGACGAAGCCGGTGACGCCCGGGGTGTTGCGCACCGCGCTCCACGAGGCGTCGTTGAGCTCCATCCGCACGAGGATGTAGCCGGGCAGCACCTTGCGCTGGACCTGCTTGCGCTGCCCGTTCTTGATCTCGGTGACCTCCTCGGTGGGCACCTCGACCTGGAAGATGAAGTCCTCGACGTCCAGGGTCTGGACGCGCGTCTCGAGGTTGGCCTTCACCTTGTTCTCGTAGCCCGCGTAGGAGTGCACGACGTACCAGTCGCCGGGGGCCAGGCGCAGGGAGTCCTTGAGCGCCTGCGCCGGGTCGACCTCCTCCTCCTCGACCGGGGCCTCCTCGGCGGGGGCCTCGTCGACGACCTGGACGTCGTCCTCGAGGTCGTCACGGACGGCGAGGTCGCCGGTGCCCGCCGACTCCTCGGGGCGGTCGGAGTCGTCCTGGTCGGCGGGGGCGCCGAGCGCCTCGCGCGCCGCGGCCAGGTCGGGCTCGGGGTCGTGCTGCTCGTCGGCGGCGGGGGTGTCGTCGTCCTCGCGCGCCTCGCGGGCGGCGCGGGCGACCTCACCGTCGTCGAGGGTCGCCGGGTTCTCCTCGGTGCTGAGGTCCCCGTACGTCCCGCTGCCCTCGCGGACCATGACGCCGCGCGTGCGCGACTCACCGACGAGCGGGGGCTCGCCGCCATCGGGGGTGGTGTCGGGCTCTGCGCCGGATCCTGCGGAGGTCACTTCTCGTCTCACTTCCTTTGCACGGCGGGCACCACGGTGCGGTGCCCGGCCGGCCGCTCGGCGGAACGGTCAGCCGAAGAGGGCGAACACGGCCTTCGCGAACGCCCAGTCGAGGGCCGCCACGAGGGCCACCATGAACGCCACGAACACGAGGACGACGAACGTGTAGACCACGATCTGCCGCCGGGTGGGCCAGTGCACCTTGCGGAGCTCGGCCACCACCTCGCGCAGGAACCGCTGCAGGCGCGCGATCGGCGACCCCTGCGGCGCGGCCTGCGCCCGGTCGCGGGTGGGGGTGGCGGTGCCCTTCGTGCCCTTGCCGCCGGTCGTCGCCGCACCCTTGCCGGTGGCACCCGGGCGACGGCCGTCACCGGCCTCGTCGCCGTCCGCGCCGGCCCGTCGTCGACGGCCCGCGGCGGTGACCGGACGCGCGTCGTCGTCGTCGCTCCCGCGCCGACGCCGGCTGCTGTCCTCGCTCACTGCGCCGTCCTCACCGTCCTCGTCCACCCATCCCGCCGGGTCCGGCGGGCCTGCCGTCGCGTGGTGCAGGGGCGACAGGACTTGAACCTGCAACCTGCGGTTTTGGAGACCGCTGCTCTGCCAATTGAGCTACGCCCCTGTGGCGGTCCCGGAGGACCGCCGGACGACCGAAGTGCCTGCGCGAACCCGCCGGGCGAGCGCGCGAAGACCACGGACGGACCGTCCCTGCAGAGCAATGCTACGGCAGCCGCCGGGGCCCGGCGGCGCCGGGTGCACCCGGGCCAGGGCGGCGAGGCCGTCTGCCAGAATACCGGGACATGGCATCGGTCACGTCGTCCTCCACCTCCCTGCAGCCCTCCGCGACCGACCGCCGCATCTCCGCCCGGGTCGGCGGGATCGCGGAGTCGGCGACGCTGGCGGTGGACGCGAAGGCGAAGGCGCTCAAGGCCGCGGGACGTCCGGTGATCGGCTTCGGCGCCGGCGAGCCGGACTTCCCCACCCCGCAGCCGGTGGTGGACGCGGCGATCGCCGCGTGCTCGGACCCGAAGAACCACCGCTACACCCCCGCCGCCGGGCTCCCGGAGCTGCGCGACGCGATCGCGGCCAAGACCGCCCGCGACTCGGGCTGGTCGGTCGAGGCCCGCCAGGTGCTGGTCACCAACGGCGGCAAGCAGGCGGTGTACGAGGCCTTCGCGACGCTGATCGACCCGGGCGACGAGGTGCTGCTGCCCGCGCCGTACTGGACCACGTACCCCGAGGCCATCCGCCTCGCCGGCGGCCTGCCCGTCGAGATCGCCTTCGACGAGTCCACCGAGTTCCTGCCCACCGTCGAGGCCCTCGAGGCCGCGCGCACGCCGAACACCAAGGCGCTGCTGTGGTGCTCGCCGTCCAACCCCACCGGCGCGGTCGCGCCGCGCGGGCTGGTCGAGGAGGTCGGCCGCTGGGCCGCCGAGCACGGCATCTGGGTCATCGCCGACGAGATCTACGAGCACCTGGTCTACGAGGGCGCCGAGCACGTCTCGATGCCCGTGGCCGTACCGGAGATGGCCGACCGCTGCGTCGTGCTCAACGGCGTGGCCAAGACGTACGCCATGACCGGGTGGCGGGTCGGCTGGATGATCGGGCCCGCCGACGTCGTCGCCGCCGCGGCGAACATGCAGTCGCACCTGAGCTCGAACGTCGCCAACGTGTCGCAGCGCGCGGCGCTCGCGGCCGTCACCGGACCGCTCGACGCCGTGGCCGAGATGCGCGAGGCCTTCGACCGCCGCCGGCGCCTGATCGTCGAGCTGCTCTCGGGCATCGACGGCATCACCTGCCCGACCCCGAAGGGCGCGTTCTACGCGTACCCGTCGGTCGCCGGGCTGCTCGGGCGCGAGCTGCGCGGCGAGCGCCCGCAGACCAGCGTCGACCTCGCCGCGCTCGTGCTCGAGCACGCCGAGGTGGCCGTCGTCCCGGGCGAGGCCTTCGGGACGCCCGGGTACTTCCGGCTGTCCTACGCCCTGGGCGACGACGACCTGCGCACCGGGGTCACCCGGATGGCCGAGCTGCTGGCCGAGGCCCGCTGACACAGGTGATGATGGTCCGACGGTCCCGCCGGGGCCCTGGCAACGAGGAGAACCCGGTGGGCCGTCGGCCGATCGTCGTGCGTGCGGCCGTCCTGGTGGCGGCTGCGCTGGCCACGCTGTTCGCGGTGCCCGCCGCATCGGCGAACCCGGTACCGGGCGGTCTCGACGGGTCGAGCTCCGCTGCGCTGCGTCTCCCACCGGCCGGGCAGGTCTACGTCGCCCTCGGCGACTCGTACACCTCGTCGCCGCTGACCGGCCCGATCGCCGGGCCGCCGCCGGGCTGCCTGCGCTCGCTGAACAACTACCCGCACCTCGTCGCGGGCCGCACCGGCGCGCAGCTCACCGACGTCAGCTGCAGCGGCGCGCAGACGCGGGACTTCGCCGCCCCGCAGACGGTGCAGGGCGGGCAGAACCCGCCGCAGTACGACGCGCTCGGGCGCGGGACGCAGCTCGTGACCGTCGGCATCGGTGGCAACGACATCGGCTTCGGCGAGATCGTGAAGGCCTGCGTCAGCCCCACGCCGTTCGGGACGCCGTGCCGCGACCGCTTCACCGCGGGCGGCACCGACCAGCTCGCCGCGCGCGTCGACGAGGTGTCCGATCGCCTCGACGACGTCCTCGACGAGGTCCACGACCGCGCGCCCGCTGCCCGGGTGCTGATCGTCGGCTACCCGTCGGTGCTGCCGGCCGAGGGCCCGGGCTGCTACCCGGTGGTGCCCTACACCGCCGGCGACGTCGCCTACCTGCGCGGGGTGCTCACCGACCTCAACACCACCATCGCGGAGGCGGCCGCCGACGGCGACGCGACCTACGTCGACACCGCCACCCCGACCGTGGGCCACGACGTCTGCGCCCTGCCCGGGCAGCGGTGGATCGAGGGCCTGGTGCCGACCGCGCCCGCGGCGCCGGTGCACCCGAACGCCCTGGGCGCCGAGGCGATGTCGCGGGCCGTGCTGGCGACGCTCGGGGTGCCGGCCGCGGCCTGAGGGCGCGCGGGGCCGGTCAGCCCACGCGGACGGTGGCGACGGCCTTGCCGAGGACGCCCTTGCCGCCGTGGGTGGCGGTCACGCTCACGGTGCGGGTGCCGTCGTCGGCGACGGCGGTGACCTTGCCGCCGAGCTCGACCGTCGCGCCCGCGTCGTCGTCGGGGACGACCACGGGGCGGGTGAAGCGGGTGGAGAAGGCCACGACGGCCGTGGGGTCTCCGGCGAGGTCGGCGACGTAGCGCGCGGCCAGGGCCATGGTGAACATGCCGTGGGCGATGACGCCGGGCAGCCCGACGTCGGTGGCGACGCGCTCGTTCCAGTGGATGGGGTTGAGGTCGCCCGAGGCGCCGGCGTAGCGGACGAGGTCGGCGCGGGTGATCGTCGCGGTGCGCGGCTCGAGGGCGTCGCCCTCGGCGGCGTCGGCGAGCGCGCTCACGCCTCGTCCCCGCCGGCGCGGCCGACGAGGGTCGCCGTGGTGGTGAGCACGGCCTCCCCGTCGGCGTCGGTGACGTCGCAGCGGAAGGTCACGACGTCGTTGCCCGCCAGCTCGCGGATGTCGTCGACGGCCACGACGGTGGTGACGACGTCGCCCGCGTGCAGCGGGCGGTGCAGCTCGACGGCCTGGTCGCGGTGGATCACGCGGGAGAAGTCGAGCCCGAGCGCGGGGTCGTCGACGACGCGCTTGGTGGCGGGCCAGGTGAACACCACCGCGAACGTCGTCGGGGCGACGACGTCGGGGTGGCCGGCCGCGCGGGCCGCGTCGCGGTCGTGGTGCACCGGGTCGTCGGCGCCGACGGCCGTGGCGAACTCGCGAATCTTCTCCAGCGCGACCTCGTAGTTCTCCGCGGGCCAGGTCCGGCCCACGAAGGAGGCGTCGAGCGGCACGGGGTGCGCTCGGGTCAGCGGGTCTCGCGGTGGCCGCGGTGCGTGCCGCAGTGCGGGCAGAACTTCTTGATCGTGAGGCGGTCGGGGTCGTTCCGCCGATTCTTCCGCGTGATGTAGTTGCGGTTCTTGCACTCCTCGCAGGCCAGCGTGATCTTCGGACGGACGTCGGTGGTGGCCACGGAGGTCCCCTCTCGCTCTCGGGTGTGGGTGGTAGCGGTGGCCGGACTTGAACCGGCGACACAACGATTATGAGCCGTTTGCTCTACCGACTGAGCTACACCGCCGCGATGAGCCCCGTGTGCGCGGTCTCCCCGTCACACGACGAAGCCGGCGAACCCAGGTTCGCCGGCTGCTCACCGAGAGCCCCTTTACGGAATCGAACCGTAGACCTTCTCCTTACCATGGAGACGCTCTGCCGACTGAGCTAAAGGGGCCTGCCCCGGAGGGCGACCACCACGATACCTCCCCCGTCACGCGATGAGCGTGCGGGGTCCCGCCGCCGTGCCGGGCTCGCCCTGCCGGACGTCGAGGGTGTCGAGCCACTCGTCGAAGCCCAGCGCGGGCAGCGGGCGGGACACGAGGTAGCCCTGCGCGACGTCGCAGCCCATCTCCGCCAGGGCGACGCGCACGGCCGCCTGCTCAACGCCCTCGGCGACGACCTGGAGCCCCAGCGTGTGGCCCATCTCGACGATCGCGCGGACGACGGCGACGTCGCCGTACTCGGTGCCCATGCCGAGCACGAAGCTCTTGTCGATCTTGACCTGGTCGACGGGCAGGCGGCGCAGGTGTGCCAGGGACGACTGCCCGGTGCCGAAGTCGTCGACGGCCAGGCGGCAGCCGAGGGCGTGCAGGCGCCGCAGCACGGGTAGCGCGACCTCGCGCTCGGAGGAGACCCCGGACTCGGTGAGCTCGAGGGTGAGCAGCTCGGCGGGCACCCGGTGCGCGTCGAGCAGCTGGGCCACCTCGTCGGGGAAGCCCGCGTTGCCCAGGTTGGCGACGGCGACGTTCACCGCCACCGACAGGCGCATGCCGCGGTCGAGCCAGCGGCGGGCGGCAGCGAGCGCCTCGTCGAGCACGAAGGAGGTGAGCTCGCCGATCTGCCCGGTGGCCTCGAGGACGGGCACGAACTCGTCGGGCAGCAGCAGGCCCAGCTCGGGGTGGTCCCAGCGGGCGAGGGCCTCGACGCCGATGACGGTGCGCTCGCCGAGGGAGACCACGGGCTGGAAGTCGACGCGGACGTCGCGGCGGGCCACGGCGGCCGAGAACCCGCGGATGAGGCGCAGGCGCCGGGCCGCCCGCTCGCCCATGCTGGGCTCGTAGCAGCGCACGGGCGCGCCCCCGTCGCGGGTGGCGGCGAGCGCGACGTCGGCGCGCCGCAGCAGCGCGGCGGTGCGCTCGGCGCCCGCGGGGACGTCGGCGAGCCAGGGCCCGTCGGCGGCGACCCCGATGACGACGGGCGCCTCGAAGCGCACGCCCTCGACGACGTAGGGCGCGAGGAGCCGCTCGCGCAGCGTCTCCGCGGCGCGGTGGGCGTCGTGCCCGTCGACGCGCGGCAGGACGACGGCGAAGGTGTCGCCCTCGAGGCGCGCGGCGACGCCGTCGACGGCCACCGCGGCCCCGGCGGCGCCGAGGCGCTCGGCGGCGAGGCGGACGAAGACCTCGCCGCGGGCGTGCCCGAGCGTGTCGTTGACCGCGCCCAGCAGGACGAGGTCGACCACGGCCACCGCGCCGCCCTCGGCGAGGGGGCCGGCGGCGGCGTGCAGGAAGCCCTCGCGGTTGAGCAGGCCGGTCAGCGCGTCGTGGTACGCGTCGCGGCGCAGGCGCTCGGCCAGCGCGCGGGCGTCCGCGTCGTGGCGGCGACGCCGCACCCGCTGGACGATCAGCGCCGCGACGGCGGCGGCCAGCAGCAGCACGAGCACGGCCGAGACGGCGAGGACCCCGGGTTCGAGAGGGGTGCCCGTGAGGGCGCCGGACGCGGCACGGACCGGCGTCACCGCACCACGCCCCTTCCCGCTCGGCCCCGGGCTGCCCTGGCGGGAGCACCGCGGCCCATCGTCGTCTCGTTCACCCTACGCAACAAATCGTGGCCAACCGAGCGGACAGTGATTCACTCGTCCGGCCCAGCATTGTGCCGATGTCCGAGCCGGCGATGACCGTGGGGTACCGATGCGCGCAGCATCGCACCCCGTCCGTGGCGGTGGGGCCGGAACCGATCGATCAGGCCCGTGTCGCCGTCGGTCGGCCGGAACCCCGGGGTGGTGGTGGGATGGCGGCGAGGCGACGACGACGGGGGTGGGGCGTGACCGACGGCGGGCACGAGGCGCACGGAGGCGTGCGGGCCGGGATCGTGGCGACGGGCAGCGAGCTGCTCACCGGCCGGATCGCCGACCGCAACGGGCCGTGGGTGGCGGAGCGCCTCGGCGAGCTCGGGGTCGAGGTGTCGCACCTGCTGCTCGTCGGCGACCGGGGCGAGGACATGACCGCGGCGCTGCGCTTCCTCGCCGGCGACGGCGTCGACCTGATCGTCACCACGGGCGGGCTCGGGCCGACCGCCGACGACCTGACCGCCGAGGTCGTGTCCGACGCGACCGGGCGTCCGCTCGAGCTCGACGAGCACATGGAGAAGATCGTCGGCGACATCATCGCCAAGTTCGCCGACCGGCTGCGCTGGGACGCCGACGCGCTGGCCGCGGCCAACCGCAAGCAGGCGATGGTGCCGCGCGGCGCCACGCCGATCAGCCCGGCCGGCACGGCGCCCGGGCTGGCCGTGCCCCCGGACCCCGAGCGCGGTGGCCCGACGATTCTGGTGCTCCCCGGCCCGCCGCGCGAGGTCGGCGCGATGTGGGAGGACGCGCTGGCCAGCGGGCCGGTGCGTGAGGTCCTGGCCCGCACCGCGCCGTACGACGAGACCCACCTGCGGCTGTTCGGCGTGCCCGAGTCCGAGATCGCCGCGACGCTGCGCGACGTCGGCGAGCACACCGACCTCGCGTCGCTCGAGATCACGACCTGCCTGCGCGACTTCACGCTCGAGGTCGACCTGCGCCACGCCCCGGGCTCCGCGGACGCCGCGGTGGCGCGCGACGCGGTGCTCGCCGAGATCGACCGGCGGCACGGGCGCGCGGTGTTCTCGCGCACAGGGCAGACGATCGACGAGCTGCTCTTCGACCTGCTCGGCGGCCAGGTCGTGGCCACGGCGGAGTCGTGCACGGGCGGGCTGCTCGCCGGGCGGCTCACCGCGCCGGCCGGGGCGTCGGCGCACGTGGCCGGCGGGGTCGTGTCGTACTCCGACGACGCCAAGGCCGACGTGCTCGGCGTGCCCCGCGAGCTGATCGGGGCCCACGGCGCGGTGTCGCCGCAGGTGGCCGAGGCCATGGCCGACGGGGCGCTGGCGCGGTTCGGGGCGACGGTGGCCGTGGCGATCACCGGCGTCGCGGGGCCCGGCGGCGGCACCGAGGCGAAGCCCGTCGGCTACGTCTGCTTCTGCGTGCGCACGGCCGACGGACGCACGCTCGCCCGCGACCCCGTGCTGCCCGGCGCGCGCGGCGACATCCGCGAGCGCTCGGTCGTGCTCGCGATGCACCTGATCCGGCGCGTGCTCACCGGTGACGGGGAGCCCGCGCCGGTCTAGGGCGCGACCCGGTCCAGGAAGGCCGAGACGTCGGCGAGGACCTCGTCGCGGTGGGTCTCGTTGAGCACCTCGTGCCGGGCCCCGGGATCGATGCGCGTCGTGAGGTCGGAGCCCTGCAGCTGCTCGATCACCGGGCGGGTGGCGTCCAGCGGGACGAGCTGGTCGTCCTCGCCGTGCACCCAGAGCACCGGGAGGTCGCCGAAGCCGGGCCCGGCCTTGATCGTGTCCACCGAGGCCACGAACGCCTCGAGGGTCGCACGCTTGAACGGGCCGTGCCAGACCAGCGGGTCCTGCTCGTAGGCCTCGCCCACCGCGGGGTCGCGGGACAGGATCGCCGGGTCGATCGGCACGTCGGGGATCGGGTCGTACTCGAGCAGGCCGAACAGCCCGGGGCTGCCGCCGATCACGGGGCCGGTGATGACGAGGCCCGCGAGGACGCCGGGGTAGCGCTGGGCGTAGCGGGTGGCGAGCAGCCCGCCCATGGAGTGGCCGAGCAGCACGATCGGCAGGTCGGGGTGCTCGTCGTGCGCGGTGCGCCGCACCTGGTCGAGGTCGGCGACCATGTCCTCGACGTCGTCGACGAGCACGCGCTCGCCCTCCGAGCGGCCGTGCCCGAGGTGGTCGGGCGCGTAGACCACGGCGCCGCCGGCGGCCAGGTGGTCGAGGACGTGGGCATAGCGCCCGGAGTGCTCGCCGTACCCGTGCGCGAGCAGGACGACCCGTCGCGGTGCGCCCTCGGGGTCGCGGCGCCGGACGACGACGCGCCCCCGCGTGCCGTCGATCTCCAGGTCGGTCTCGGTGCCGGTCATGCGGGCGTCTCCTCGCGGTCCGGGGCGGCGGTGGTCGTGACGCCGAGGACGGCGCGCACCACCAGGTCGGGGTCGTCCCACATCGGCACGTGACCGACGCGGGGCAGGCGGACGAACTCGGCGCCGGGCAGGCGCTCGCGCAGGGTCACCCCGTGGCGTCGCCAGGGGATGAGGCGGTCGCGGCCGGACCACGCGACGCGCACCGGGCAGGGCAGCGAGGCGAACGGCGCGACCCCGCCGTGGGTCGCGGCGCCGTCGAGGAGCTCGCCCAGGATCGCGCAGTCGGCCATGTCGGCGAACAGGTCGGGCACGTCGGCCGCGGGCACCCGGTCGCCGCGCTCGAGCACCCGCCGCAGCACCATCCGCCGCAGCCACGGCCGCGTCGCGAGCGCGCGGACCGCCGGCGACGCCCCGAGGGCCCCGCCGAGGCGGAACGACCAGACGAGCCGGCGCAGGTCGAGGTCGGTGCGCCAGCCGCCCGCCGGCGACAGCGCCACCACCGAGCGCGCCCGGCCGCGGCGCGCGAGCTCGAGGGCCACCCACCCGCCCAGCGAGTTGCCGGCGAGGTGCGCGGTGGCCATCCCGGCGCCGTCCATGAGGCTCTCGACGTCGTCGGCGATCCCGGCGACGCCCACGGGCTCGCCCTCGGGCCACGGCGCGCCGCCGCGGTGCCCGGCCATCGTCGGCACGAGCACGTCGTGGTGGGCCTCGAGGCCGGGCAGCACCGGGCGCCACGCGCGCCAGGACATGCTCGCGCCGTGCAGGAGCACGAGCGGCTCGCCGCGCCCGCCGCGGTGGGGCGTGTCGCTCACGCCGCGCCCGGGGCGAGGGCGAGCACCTCGGCGAACCCGTCGGCGAGGTCCTGCTCGAAGCCCGGCAGGTCCTCGAACGACGCGGCGTCGAGGTTGGCCGCCACGCAGCAGACCCCGCCGTGGCTGATCATGGCGATCATCGCTGCGCAGCCGGGCAGCGGCGCGAAGGGGTAGCTGCGCACGATCCGGGCGCCGGCGAGGAACACGTCCTCGCGGAAGCCCGGGATGTTGCTGGCCTGCAGGTCGTTGCTGCGCGTGGCGCCGCCGCCGAAGCCCGCGACGAGCGCGCCCGGCAGCCGGGCGAGCCACGGGGTGACGACGTCGACGCTCTCCAGCGCCGGCTCCGCCAGCGCGGCCTTCATCCGGCGCCGGACGTCGACGATGCGGGCGGCGGGATCGACGATCCCCACGGGCGCGGACAGCCGGGCGGGCGCGAAGTGGTTGCCGCCCGCCTCGTGCTCCTCGCGGCGCACCGACACCGGCAGCGTCACGGGCATGAGCCGCTCGGGGGGCAGCGGGTCGCCACGGCGCGCGGAGTACCGGCGGAACGCGCCCAGCAGCCCGGCGAGGTAGGCGTCGTTGATCGACCCCCCGGCCGCCTTGCCCGCCGCGCGCAGCTCGTCGAACGGCACGTCGAGGGTGCGGAAGCGCCACGACGGGCTCCGGTGCGCGAGCGCGGGCAGCGGCGGCGCGGGCGGCGGGGAGAGCACCCGGCTCGCCGACACCACGTAGGCCAGCGCGTCGCGCACGGCCCGGTCCGGGCGCACGAGCGAGGTCGCCGCGCCGAGCACCCCGCGCAGCGCGCCGGCGACGAGGCCGAGGTCGCTGCGGACCTGGCGCACGAGCTCCTGCGACGTGCTCGCCGGCCCCCCGGTCGGCGGCGGGGGCTGCGGCTTGTCGGTCATCGGCTCGCGGGTGCGCGAGTGCAGCCCGGCGAGCAGCTGCGCGAGGCCCATGCCGTCGGACAGGACGTGGCTGAGCTTGACCAGCAACGCGGCCCCGCCGTCGGGCAGGCCGCCGACGAGCGTGGCCTCCCACAGCGGGCGGGAGGGGTCGAGCGGGGTCATGGCGACCTGCTCGGCGAGCGTGAACAGCCCCGGCAGCCCCACGTCGTCGGGCAGCCGGAGGTGGCGCACGTGGTAGTGCAGGTCGAAGTCGGGATCGAGGTCCCAGTGCGGCGTGCCGGCCCCGAGGAACGGGGTGACGATCCGCTCGCGGAACCGCGGGACCAGCCGCGACGCCCAGTCGGTGGCCGCGAGGAAGCGGTCCCACTCCGGCTCGAGGTCGAGGGTCTCGACGATCAGGACGGTGGAGCGCATCCGCGGGTCGGCCTCGGCGCGCCACATCAGCGCCTCGAAGCCGGTCATCTCCTCGGAGCGCGACCACAGCAGGCGTCCGTCGTCGCTGCGGGGCGGGGTCGGATCGGCACCGACCGCCGGGCTCACGGCGCCCCCTCCAGAACCGCGACGAACTGCTCGCGCACGTCGGCGACGTGCTGGTCGAGCGTGTCGGCGCTCCACGTGGAGGTGTCGATCGGCGGCAGGACGTCGACGTGCACCGTGCCGCCCCGCAGGGTCTGGTGCCCGCGCCACATCACCTCGCCGGCGTCGTGGATGACGATCGGCACCATCGGCACCCCGGCCTGCAGCGCGATGTGGAACGCCCCCTTCTTGAACCGCCCGAGCCGCGGCGTCGGCGAGCGCGTGCCCTCCGGCGCGATGGCCAGCGACCAGCCCTCGTCGCGCAGCTTGCGCACCGCGGGCTCCAGCGCCTCCTTGGCCTGACGGGTGTTGCCGCGGTCGACGAACGCGACACCCGCCAGCTTGAACATCGCGCCCCACAGCGGGATCGACGCGGCCTCGGCCTTCGCGACGCCGGTGAAGCCGCCGCGCAGCAGCTTCATCAGCAGCGGCACGTCGACCTTGGACTGGTGGTTGAAGACGAACACGCAGGGCCGCGACGACCACAGGTGCTCGGCGCCGCGGACCTCGACGTCGATGCCGGCCAGGGCGAGACCGAGGTCCCCGGCGACCGAGCAGGTCAGGTCGACCATCTGGCGCCGCGAGCGCCGCGCGAGCCCGACCGTCGCGGCGGTGCTCGCCGCCCCGAGCAGGGCGCCGTAGAACGCCGCGGTGCGCCCGACGTCGACCACGTCGGCGAGCGCCCCGCCGCGGGTGGGCACGGTGAGCACGGGGTGGTCGCCGCACTCGTGCCCCGACCCCGACGTCACCGCCAGCGGCTGCCCGCCCGCCGCCAGCAGCGCGCCGTGGCACGGGCCGGCGTAGACGAACGCCGGCGCGCCGCCGAGCGCCGCCGCCACGGCCGCGGCCTTCGCCTCGCCCCGGCCGTCGAGGAGCACCGGCCCGGCGACCTCGCCGGTCAGGACGCCGTCGCGGACCTCGACCTCGGTGGCCACCAGGTCGTCGGCGCCGATCTCGTCGGCCACGGCCTCGAGCACCGGGCGGGGCGCGTGCCCGGTGAGCACGACGCGGTGCCCGGCGCGCCGGTGCGCGGCCACGAGCGACCAGACCGGCGGGCGGACCGCGGCACCCAGGTCGTCGCGCAGGACCTCGCGTCCGCGGCGGGCGACGGTCGTCCCGTCCTCGCCGGCCCAGCCCGCGACGAGGCGGCGCACGGCGGCCTCGTCGTCCCCGGCAGCGCCGGCGACCAGCGCGACGTCGCCGGGCAGCGCGCGCCACGCGGTACGCCCGGCGCGCAGGGCCTCGCCCGCGTGCGCGGCCACGACGGACCGCTCGAGCAGGGCCGTCTCGTCGACCACCACGACGCTGCCCGCCGGGGCGGCGCGGATCGCCGCGCGGCGGGCGTCGAGCACGTCCACGTCCTCAGAGCTGGCCGTCGTCATCGAACACCTCCGCCCGCAGGGCCTGCTCCTGGTCGGCGGCGCGCCGCAGCCGGTCGCGCACGGCGGCGACCTCGTCGCGCCACGCCGCGCGCGCCCCCGGATCGGCGTCGCCCCCGAGCAGCCCGCGGTTGTCCGCCGCCCGCAGCGCCGAGGAGAACAGCTCGCGGGAGACGACGTCGGCGCCGTGGAGCAGCCGCTGGCGCCACCACTGCTGCCCGAGGCCCGTGCAGGCGTCGAGGAAGGCGTCCCGGTCGTCGAGGGCGCCCTCGTGGTCGGCGAGCACGGTGGCGACCACCCACTGCGACTCGACGAAGGGCAGCAGGGTCCCGGGCGCGACGAGCATCTCGGCGCGCGAGAGGGGCTCCGCGGCGCCCTGCCGGCTCGCCGGCGCGTCGCGCCAGCCCGGGGCGAGGCGCTCGAGCTCGGCGAGCAGCTCGTCGCGGAAGTCGCGCTTGCGGGGGAAGAAGAACTCGTACTTGAGCAGGTCGCGCAGGGCCAGCGCCTCCTCCCAGCACGCCTCGAGGACCTGGTCGGGCGCGAGCTCGCGGTCGTCGTCCACCACGGCGAACAGCGACATCTCCAGCACCGCCCGCGTGAGCAGGTGGTGCAGCAGGCCGTTGCGGTAGAACGCGGCGACGTGGTGGCGGTCGGGCCCGATCGACCAGACGGGCCGCGGTCCGCCCTCGAAGCACTCGACGACGCCGACGGACACGAGCCGGCAGAGCGTGTCGGTGACGCCCTGCGCGGTGTCGAGGTCGGCGATCGTCGGCTCGTCACCGAGCAGCCGCCGCAGGGGCGCCACCACCGCGCGCACCTGGTCGAGGGTCAGCGCGCGCCCGCCCGCGCCCAGCAGCGCGAAGGTCACCACCGAGGTCGGGGTGGCCGGGGTGGCGCGGTTGATGCCGACGGCGACCCGGAACGCGACCTTCTCCAGCTGCGACGGGCCCTCGCCGGCCTGGGCCATCGCGTCGCGCAGCCCGATCGGCTCGCCGAAGCGCACGCGCGCCGACCCGATGCGGCGCTGCTGGTCGCGCATGTAGCCGGCGAGCCACGCCAGCCCCTCGGCCTTCTTCCCGGCGCCGCCCTGCTCCGCGGCCAGCGCGCCCACCTCGTGGAGCTGGTCGTAGTGCAGCGAGACGGGGACGAGCAGGGGGTCACGGCCCGGCGAGTCCTCGCCGAGCTGCTCGGCCGCGTCCACGAGGTAGCGCAGCAACCCGTACTTCGGCGGGCGCAGCTTGCCGGTGCGGGTGCGGCCGCCCTCGATGTACCACTCGAGGTTGAACCGCTTGTCGAGCAGGTGCGAGAAGTACTCGCGGACGGCGAACTTGTAGATCGCGTCGTCGCCGAAGCTGCGGCGGATGAACACGATGCCCGCGCGACGCCCGAGCGTGCCCAGCGGCCAGAACGCGAGGTTGTTGCCGCCGAGGACGTGGTTGCGGGGGAAGTCGTGGGCGTGCAGCACCTCGGCGAGCACGAGGGGGTCGGCGTAGCTGCGGTGCGACGGCAGGAACACCAGCGGGCGGTGCCGGCCCTGCTCGCGCAGCGCCTCGAGGCCGGCGGTGTCGACGTCGACATCCCACGCCCGCCGGTGCAGCGGGCTCATCACGGTGCGGAACGCCTCGATCGCCGGCGGGCTCTGCACCGCCGCCATCTCCTCGAGGCACGTGGCGGTCTTCGCGAGCACGTCCTCGGTGGACAGGCCCAGCCGCTCGGCGAGCTCACCGGCCCGGCCGCGGACCGCCGCCGACGCCGTGATCTGCTCGGCCATCAACCGCGGCACCTTGTAGCGGTCGCCGGTCAGGCGGCGCTCGGCGCGGTCGCAGGCCAGCGTCGCCCGGCGCCGCACGAACGCGACGAACCCCGCGCCCTCGGGCGACCCGAGCTCCCGGTCGCCCTCGCGCCGCAGCTCGTCGAGCGTCGCCGCCTCGCCCGCGACCACCCGGCCCTTGTCCGCCGACCAGCCCCGCAGCCGCGCGTGCACGTGGCGAAGACCGCGCCGCCGGGCCGAGAGCGACAGCAGGTCCGCGGCCGCCGGGCGGTCGGACGAGCCGCGCTCCGCGGGCGGCCAGACGACGCGCACCGGCACCACCGCGGTGTCCGGGTCCGCCCCGTCGAGCGCGCCGGCCAGCTCCCGGACGTCGTCACGCACCACCTGCACGGCCGCGTCCTCGCCGTACGTCGACGCCGTCCAGCGCCGGACGAGCTCGCGCTCGGTCCGCGACCGCGCCCCGGAGAGCACGAGCGTCACGGGCCGCGCACCGCGCCCCTGGTCGTCGCGTGTCTCCCGCGTCGGTTGCACCACGTCGTGCCCCCCGCCTCACCCCATCCCGTCCCCGGGACGGGCTCAGTCCCCGATCGAGCAGGGCATGGACTTCACCGCGTGCACGAAGTTGCTGCGCAGCTTGGCCCCCTCGCCCACCGTGAGGTCCGGGACCCGCGTGAGGATCTGGGAGAAGACCTGCCGCAACTGCGTGCGCGCGAGCATGTTGCCCATGCAGAAGTGGGGTCCGCCACCCCCGAAGCCGACGTGCGGGTTGGGGTTGCGGGAGAGATCGAAGTCGAGCGGGGCGCGGAACACCTCGTCGTCCCGATTGCCCGATTCGTAGAACATGACGACCTTGTCGCCCGCCGCGATGCGCTGCCCGCGGAGCTCGGTGTCCTCGACCGCCGTGCGCCGGAAGGTGAGCACGGGGCTCGCGTGCCGGACGAACTCCTCGACCGCGCCCGGCATCCGCCCCTCGACGTCCTCGGCCAGCCAGGCGCGCTGGTCCGGGTGCTCGGTGAGGCGGCGCATCGAGTGGGCGATGGTGTTGCGCGTGGTGTCGTTGCCGGCCACCGAGAGCAGCACGAAGAACGCGCCGATCTCGTTGTCGGTGAGGCTCTGGCCGTCGACCTCGGCCTGCACGAGGTTGGTCATGAGGTCGTCCTGGGGCTGCTGCCGGCGTGCCTCGGCGAGCTCGAGCGCCGGGCCCAGCAGGTTCATCAGCGCCTGGCCCGCGACCTGCAGCGGGTCGGAGACGCCGAGGTTCTCCAGGACGTCGGGGTCGTTGGCGGCCACGAGCATGTCGGCGGCCTCGGCCAGCGACTCCTGGTACTCGACGGGCGCGCCCATGAGGTCGTAGATCGTGCCCATCGGCAGGCGCTTGGCCACCAGCTCGACGAAGTCGCCGTCGGTGTGGCCCGAGAGGTGCTCCCGCAGCTCGTCGACGATCGCCGCGGCGCGCTCGGCGATGCGGTCCTCGACGCGGCGGACCTGTCTCGGCGTGAACGCCGCGCTGACGATCTTGCGGAGCTGGGTGTGCCGCGGCGCGTCCATCGCCAGGAACGACTGCGACGCCTCGAGCAGCTCGGGCGGCGCGTCCTGGAACTGCACGCCCTGCCCCGAGCAGAAGAGCTTGGGGTTCTTGCTGACGTGGCCGATGTCGGCGTGGCGCACGACCGCCCAGAAGCCCGGGTCGTCCTCCGAGGGCATGAGCATGCCCTCGGGCGGGCGGTGCCAGGAGACCGGGCGCTCGCGGCGGAGCTCGGCGAACGAGGCGTCGCGCTCGGCCATCGGCCGGCCCCAGAACGCGAGGGTCGAGAGGTCGACGGGGTCGACCTCGAGCTGCGTGGTCATGCGGTGGCTCCCGACGGGTCGGCGGTCTGCTGCTGCTCCTCCTGCTGGGCGGCCTGCTTCTCGGCCCGCTGCGCCCGGCGCTGCTCGGCCAGCTCGAGGGCGTCGTCCCAGGTCTGCCGCTTCCCGATGAGCCGCCGGTACTTCATGACCTCGGCGGGCATGTCGACGGCGAGGGCGCCCACGATGCGCCCGCCGGCGCGGTAGATCGCCGTGAACGGCCCGCCCTCGGCGTCGTCGCCGGCCACCACCTCGACGTGGTCGCCCACCGCGATCCCCACGAACTGGACGCGGCCGCCGTACCAGTCCGACCAGAAGTACGGGACGGTCTCGTACGGCTTCGCGACGGCGGGGTCGACGGCGTGGCGCGCGGCGCGGCCGCCCTGCTCGGCCGCCGACGTCCAGTGCTCGAGGCGCATGGTGCCCGCGGCGACGTCGCTGAACAGCGCGTTCGGCCAGCGCGCGACGTCCCCGGCGACGTACACGCCCGGCGCGGCGGCGAGGGTCTCGTCGGCGATCACCCCGTCGTCGAGGCTCAGCCCCGAACCCTCGAGCCAGTCGGTGGCCGGGCGCGCACCGATGCCCACGACGAGGACGTCGGTGGCGATCTCGGTGCCGTCCGCCAGGCGCACCGCGCGCACCCGGCCGTCCTCGGCGAGGACCTCGTCGACGGCGACGCCGGTGCGCACCTCGGTGCCGCGGCGCCGGTGCAGGTGGGTCAGCGCGCGCCCCATCCGCTCGCCGACCGCGCGGGCCAGCGGGGTCTCCAGCGCCTCGAGGATCGTCACCTCGAGGCCGAGCCCGCGACCCACCGAGGCCACCTCGGAGCCGATGAAGCCCGCCCCGACGACGGTCAGCCTCGACGCCCCGCCGCGCAGGGCCGCGCGCAGCGCGATGGCGTCGTCGAGGGTGCGGACGGTGTGCACACCCGCGATCCCCTCGGTGCCGGGCAGGGTGCGGGCGTGGGCGCCGGTGGCGATGACCAGGCCGTCGTAGGAGACCGTGCGGTCCCCCACCGTGACGGTCCGCGCCGCCGTGTCGAGCGCCGAAGCCGGCGTGCCGAGCAGGAGCTCGACGTCGAGGTCGCCGGCGAAGGTCTCCTCCTCGCGGTAGCGCGGGTCGGGGGACTCGTCGGCGGCGAGGTACTCCTTGGACAGCGGGGGCCGGTCGTAGGGCAGGTGCTCCTCGGCCCCGACGAGGGTCACCTCGCCGTCGAAGCCGTCGCGCCGGACGGCCTCGACCGCGCGCAGGCCGGCCAGGGACGCGCCGACCACCACGAGGCGGGTCACGCCTCGATCGGCCCCTCGAGCGAGAGCGCCTCGGTCGGGCAGGCGGCGACGGCCTCGCGGACCTCGGCCTCCTGGTCCTGGCTGACCTCCTCGGTGTGCAGGATCAGCGACCCGTCGTCGTCCACCTCGAACACGTCCGGCGCGAGGGACTCGCACATGCCCATGCCGGTGCACCGGTCCCAGTCCACGACGATCCTCATCGGGCACCTCCTGGCTCGTTCGACGCCCTCGTCGGCGGTCACCATAACGTCCGTCATGGTACGGGCGCGAGACCTGCGTCACGGCCCGGTGGCCCTTCGTACCCTCCCGCGGACCGCGCCGCTGCCCGCCGGGCGTGAGAGCGTCGGCGGGGTCACCTCGTCCGAAGGGAGCACGGGACGTGAGCACGCTCGATCTCGACGCACCGGCCGCGCCGACGGCGCTCTCGGTCACCCGCGACGGCGGCGTCGCGACGGTGCGCCTCGAGCGCCCGCAGGCCGCGAACGCGCTGGACCGCACGCTGTGGCAGGAGCTGCGCGACACGTTCACCGCGCTCGACGCCGAGCCGGGCGTGCGCGCCGTCGTGCTCGCCGGCGCCGGCAAGCACTTCTGCGCCGGCATCGACCTCTCGATGCTCGCCGAGATCCAGGGCATGGCCCCGGCCGGCACCGACGGCGGGCGGGCGCGCGAGGCCCTGCGCCGCCTGATCCTCGACCTGCAGGACGTGCTCACCTCGGTCGAGCGCTGCCGGGTGCCGGTGCTCGCGGCGATCCAGGGCGTGTGCGTCGGCGCCGGGCTCGACCTCGCCGTCGCCTGCGACCTGCGCTACGCCACCCCGCGCACCAAGTTCTCGCTCAAGGAGGTGGACATGGGGCTCGCCGCCGACGTCGGCGTGCTGCAGCGCCTGCCCCGGATCGTCGGCGAGGGCCGGGCGCGCGAGATGGCCTACACGTGCCGCGACGTCCGAGGCCCCGAGGCCGAGGCGTGGGGGCTGGTCAACGCGTGCGTCGAGGCCGACGACGCCGACGCGCTGGTCGCCCACGTGCAGGGGATCGCGCAGGACCTGGCCGCGAAGTCGCCGCTGGCGATGCGGGGCACGAAGCACGCGATCACCTATGCCCGCGACCACACCACCGCGGACGCTCTCGACCAGATCGCGACCTGGAACGCCTCGGCTCTGCTCTCCGACGACCTGACCGAGGCCGTCACCGCCTTCGCCGAGCAGCGCGCGCCCCGCTACGCCGACTGAGGTGTTTGCCAGCGTGGGGGCAGGCGGCACGGAGCGAAGCGGAGCTGCCGCGCCGGAGGCGTGAGCGCAGCTGGCACTGGGTGCGCGGAAAGCCCCCACGATCACCGGTCCTCGTGCGCCGCCGGGTGCCACGGGGCGTCGGCGGACACCACGGGGTCCCAGACCCCCGAGGCGTGGGCGCGCACGAGCAGGTCGAACTCGTCGAGCAGCGACGCCAGGTCCGCGTCCGCGACGCCGGCGATCTGCTGGTGCCCGGCGAGCACGGCCACGCCCAGCGCGGCGAGGCGCCCGCGCCGCTCCGGGTCCTCGATCACCGGGGCGAGCACGTCGGCCAGCGCGTGCAGCCGCCCGCGGTCCACGGCGCGCTGGGCGGCCTCGACCACCGGGTCGACGGTGGCCCAGGCCCGGATCGCCGTCTCCGCCTCGTGGGGCACGGTCAGCGCCAGGTACTTCATGCGCCGCACGCGCTCGAACGGGTCGTCGCTGGCGTTGACCAGCTCGACGATGCGCCCGACCTCCTCGCGCTCCCAGTGCTCCAGGAGCGCCGCGACGAAGCCGTCCCAGCCGCCGAAGTGGTGGTAGAAGGACCCGCTGGTGACGCCCAGCGCGGAGCACAGCCGCCCGATGCGCAGGCCGTTGCGCCCCTCGCGGGCGAGCACGCGCAGGGCCTCGTCGAAGTACGACCGCGGGGTGGCCGTCGGCATGGTCGCGGACCTCCCCCTGCTCACGCCGTTCCCCTGCGCCAGAACGTAATCTACTCTACGGCGCCATGTTCCCGGGGACCTTCGCCGCTACCCACCCCGACCGGCCCGCGGTGATCATGGCCGAGACCGGCGAGGGCCTGACCTACCGCGAGCTCGAGGACGGCTCGGTGCGCCTCGCGCGCACCCTGGTCGAGCACGGCCTGCGCCGGGGCGACGTCGTCGCCCTGCTGACCGACAACCACCCCCGCGCCTTCGAGGTCTACTGGGCCGCGCAGCGCGCCGGCCTCCTGGTCACCGCGGTCAACCACCACCTCTCCCCCGACGAGGCGGCCTACATCGTCGACGACTGCGGCGCGCAGGCCCTGGTCGTCTCCGCGGCCACCGGCGACCTCGCGACCGCGATCGTCGCGAAGACCCCGGAGGTCACCCTGCGCCTCGCCTTCGGCGGCCCCGTCGCGGAGCACCGCGACTACGACGAGGTCGTCGGCGCGCAGCCCGCCGAGCCCCTGGCCGACCAGCCCCGCGGCGGCGACATGCTCTACAGCTCGGGCACCACCGGCCGCCCCAAGGGCATCAAGCCGAACCTGCCCGACCGCCAGATCGACGAGCCCGGCGACCTCTACATCGCGGTGTTCAAGCCGATGTACGGCTTCGGCGAGGACACCGTCTACCTCTCGCCGGCGCCGATCTACCACGCTGCGCCGCTGCGCTTCGGCGCCACGATCCAGTCCACCGGTGGCACGGTCGTGATGATGCACCGCTTCGACCCCGAGCAGGCCCTCGCGGCGATCGAGCGGTACCGCGCGACCCACAGCCAGTGGGTGCCGACGATGTTCGTCCGCATGCTCAAGCTGCCGGAGGAGACCAAGGCCCGCTACGACGTCTCCAGCCTGCGGGTCGCGATCCACGCCGCCGCGCCGTGCCCCGTCGAGGTCAAGCGGGCGATGATGGACTGGTGGGGCCCGGTGCTCTACGAGTACTACAGCTCCAGCGAGGCCAACGGGATCACGTTCATCAGCCCCCAGCAGTGGCTCGAGCACCCCGGCTCGGTGGGGCTCACGGGGCTCGGCACGATCCACGTCTGCGACGACCAGGGCCGCGAGCTCGCTCCCGGCGAGGTCGGCACCGTCTACTTCGAGCGCGACGTCCGGCCGTTCGCGTACCACGGCGACCCGGAGAAGACGCGCGCCGCGCAGCACCCCGAGCACGAGACGTGGACGACCACGGGCGACCTCGGCTACGTCGACGACGAGGGCTTCCTGCACCTCACCGACCGCAAGAGCTTCATGATCATCTCGGGCGGGGTGAACATCTACCCGCAGGAGATCGAGGACGTCCTCACGCTGCACGAGGCGGTGCTCGACGTCGCGGTGATCGGGGTGCCGGACGAGGAGATGGGCGAGTCGGTGCTGGCCGTCGTCCAGCCCGCGCCCGGCGCCGCGCCCTCCGACGCGCTGGCCGAGGAGCTCCTCGAGCACGTGCGCGCCCGGATCGCGCGGTACAAGGCGCCGCGGCGGCTGGTGTTCACCGACGACCTGCCGCGCACGCCCACCGGGAAGCTCGTGAAGCACCGGCTGCGCGAGCGCCACGCGGCCGGCGAGTTCGCGCCGGCCTAGAAGAGCGAGCGGAAGAACGTCGCGATCGAGGACAGCGCGCTGCCGATGATGGCCACGATCGAGCGCACGACGTCGGCCGCGCCCTCGGGCTGGGCGATCACGAAGTAGAGCAGGACGGCCACGACGACAACGATCAGCAACCGCCTCACGCCTGCAGACATCTGTCCCTGCGCTCCTGTGGCCGTGGCTGTGCGCGGTTTCTCCGGGCGGAGCCGGCGCGCACCGACCGTAACGCGCCCGCCCGTCCCGGGGGTCCACCTTCGGTGGACGTGTCGCAAGATCGGCGCGACGGCCCCGGGCCCGGCAGGATCCGGGTCGTGGACTCCTTCACCCGCGACGGCCTGCACTTCGGGGTCACCGAGTACGGCCCTTCCGACGGCCCGATCGTGCTGCTGCTGCACGGCTTCCCCCAGACGTCGGCGAGCTGGGGGCCGGTCGCCCGCCGGCTCGCCGCCGCGGGGTACCGGGTGCTCGCCCCCGACCAGCGCGGCTACTCGCCCGGCGCCCGCCCGAGCGGCCGCCGCCCCTACCGCGTCGAGGAGCTCGCCGCCGACGTCGTCGCCCTCGCCGACGCCGCGGGCGGCGGGCCGGTGCACGTCGTGGGGCACGACTGGGGCGCGATCGTCGCCTGGGCCCTCGCCGCCCTGCACCCCGAGCGCGTCACGACCGTGACCGGCGTGTCGGTGCCGCACCCCGCCGCGTTCTTCCGCGCGATGACGCGCAGCCGCCAGGCGCTGCTGTCCTGGTACACGTACGCCTTCCAGGTGCCCGGGCTCGCGGAGCGCTACCTGGCCCGGCCGGGCGCGCTGGCCGCGACCCTGCAGCGGATCGGGCAGACGCCGGAGCGGGCTCGGCGCGACGAGGCCGCCCTCGCCGCGCTCGGCGGCCTGCGGCCGGCGCTGGCGGGCGGGATCGCGTGGTACCGCGCCGCCCCGCTCTGGCAGCACCCGGGCCTGCCGGTGCCGGTGGAGGTGCCCGCGCTGATGGTCGGCAGCGACGGCGACGCCGCGGTCTCGCTGGAGGCCGTGCACGGCAACGGCGCGTGGATGCGCGGGCCCTACCGGCTCGAGGTGCTGCCCGGGGTGAGCCACTGGATCCCCGACGAGGCGCCCGACCGTCTGGCCGACCTCGTGCTGGAGCACGTGGCGAAGTGAGGGGGTTCCGGGAGCGCGGGGGGATGCGCTCCCGGAACCATGGTCGGCCGAGGGGGGCGCGGCCGACAGACCCATGCTACGGATGGGTGCCCGGTCGCGGGTGGGATCCACGACACCCGGTCCCGGCGGTGCCGGGAACCGATGAGATCGCGCGGGCCTCAGCCGACGAGGTGGAGCTCCGCGAGTGCACGCTCGGCGGTGACCTCGGGCATCCGGTCACCGCCATCCCGGAAAGGGTGGTGGCCGCCGCCGTGCCTCAGCAGGGAGTTGCGGTGGGCCACGATCGCCGTCGCCAGGGCCTGGGCATGGGACTCGGCGCCCGGAGCGCTCTCGCCGCTGACCCGCTCGACCGCACGCCCGATCGTCTCCGCCAGGCGGGCCAGCTCGTCGAGCACGTCGGCGGACCACGTGAAGTGGTCGACACCGTCCGGGCGCAACGTCGGTCCCTGGTCGTCGAGTCGGCGCAACGCGTCCGTGGCCTGCTTCGCGAGCGCGACGCCTGTGTTCTCAACCGTCACCACCCCGCTGTACCCGCCCACCGCCCGGGTGACGCCATCTCCGCCGCACGGCCGGTGGGACGACACGAGGAGGACGACCGATGACCGACGCCCCGACGGTGCGGCGCTTCGACATCCCGCGGGTGGAGCGCGTGCTCGAGGGCCCCGGCGCCCTGGCCGCCCTCGCCGAGGAGGTGGACGAGCGCGGCGCCCGGCGCGTCGCGGTGCTGTCCGGACGCTCGGTCGCGGCCCTGCCCGAGCTCGACGGGCTCCGCTCGGCCCTGGGCGACCGGCTGGTCGTGGAGCGCGACGACGTCCACCCCCACAACCCCTCGGCCGCGGTCGCGGAGATCGCCGCCGCGGTGCGCGCGGCCGGCGCGGACATGGTCGTCGCGATCGGCGGCGGGTCGCCGATCGACGCGGCGAAGCTCGTCGCCTTCGCGCTCGCCGAGGACATCACCGACGCCGACGCCCTCGGCCGCGCCGTCGACCACCCGCCGGCGGGCCTCGCCCCGCTGCCCGTCGTCGCCGTCCCGACGACGCTCTCGGCCGCCGAGTGGACGGGCCTCGCCGGGCTGACCGTCGAGCGCGAGCAGACCAAGCACGCGCTGTTCCACCCGCGCCTGGTGCCGGCGGTCGTCGTGCTCGACCCCGACCTGGCCCGGCACACCCCGCGCTCGCTGTGGACCACCACGGGCGTGCGCGCCGTCGACCACGCCGTCGAGACGATCTACGCCCGCGACGCCCACCCGTTCGGTACCGCCCTGTGCCGCGAGGCCCTCGCCCTGCTCGGCGAGCACCTCCCGCGCGCGGCCGACGACCCCGACGACCGCGAGGCGACGCTCGCCTGCCAGCGCGCGGCCGAGCTGTCGGCGCTGACGCTGACCAACGTCTCGGTGGGCCTGTCGCACGCGGTCGGCCACCAGCTCGGCGCGGCCGGCGTCCCCCCACGGCGTCACGTCGTGCGTGATGCTCCCCCACGTCCTGCGCTTCGTGGCCCCGCACGCCCCGGAGGCGATGGCGACGATCGCGACGGCGCTGGGCGACGGCACCGGCGAGGCGCCGGAGCTGCTCGACGCCCTGCTCGACCGCCTCGGCGTGCCCCGCCGGCTGCGCGACGAGGGCATCGGCGAGGGCGACCTCGACGCGATCGCCGCCGCGACGATGCGCGAGACCCGGGCCCTGGCCGGCTGCCCGCGCCCGGTGTCGGAGCAGGACGTCCGCGATCTCCTCGTCGCCGCCCTCTGAGGCTTCTCCGGCGGCCGCGTCGGCGCTAGGAAGACGCATGACGTCGACACAGGTGCTCGTCCTCGGGTTCGACCCCACCACGATCCCGGGCTACGACCCCGCGCCGGTCGTCGAGGCGATCGAGCGCGGGCAGCGGCGCTTCGTCGAGTACGGCATCTCCTGCGAGCTCGGCCTGCTGCCGTTCGACGACACCTCGGACGACCGGATCGCCACGCTGCTGCGCCGCGAGCCCTACGCGTGCGTCGTGATCGGCGGCGGCATCCGCAAGGAGGAGGAGCTCCTCGAGCTCTTCGAGCGCGTCGTGAACCTCGTGCGCGTCCACGCCCCGCAGGCCGCCATCGCCTTCAACAGCCGCCCCGACGACGGCGCCGACGCCGCGCGACGCTGGCTCAGCGTCGCCTGAGCCCTCCGCGACGGCGCAGCACGGCGGCGTCGGTCCAGCGGTCGAGCGGGTCGTCGTCGCCGGTGCGGGTGTCGACGCGGGCCTCGGCCACCAGGCGCTCCTGGTCGAGCTGGCGACGCCGGCCCGGCGTGAACCAGTCGTCCAGCTCGGCGAGGCGTTCGGCCACCACCCGGCCCCCGCCGCGACCGCGGTGCACGCGCAGGACCGCCGCGAGCAGGAGCACGAGCAGCACGACGAACATGCCACACACGACGCTCGCCGTCAGGACGGTGTCCACGCCGCTCAGCGTCCCACCTCTGCCGCCGACCCGGCGCGCCGCCGGGCGGCGTTGTCGTGCTTGCGGACCGCGAAGTCGTGGGCGTCGGCGAGCAGCGTCTCCACCGTCGGCCAGGTGCGTTCGGGGTTGAGCACGCAGACCCAGCCGTAGCCGGCGTACACGGGGTGCGGCACGAGAACGTCCAGGGCGGCGAAGTCCGGGTCCGCGGCCTCGGCGACGAGCTCGTCGTAGCGGCGCCGCGGCAGGCCGATGTTCAGCCGGAACACGCCGGGCCGGTCCAGGTCGGACACCTGGTCGTGGGCGTCGGAGCGGACCAGCGTCGCCCAGCCCTGCCGCGGACGCTGCTCGTAGTCCCCGTCGGGGTCGTAGATGGCGAAGAAGTCCCCGCCGCCCTCGATCATGCGGGTGTCGGGGAAGGCAGCGAGAACGTCCTTGACGGCGTCGAAATCCACTGCTGGAAGACAGCACGTTTCCGAGATCGCTCGTCCGGGTCAAGTGACGCAGGTCACCTCCTATTCGGCGCGGACCCGCGGCGTCGGTGGGCGACCACGAGGCCGATCCCGACCGCCAGGTGCACCAGCACCGGGCGAGTCTCCACCCGGCGGTCAGTCCCTGCGCGGGCCCTCGATCAGCGTGACGACGTTGCCGTCGGGGTCGCGGACCGGGAGGAGGCGCACACCGGCGGAGGCCTCGACCGGCTCGTCGGGCGTGATCCCGCGGGCCCGGATCGTCCCGGCCGCCTGGTCGATGCTGCCGACGGCGAGGTTGACCGCGGTCGTGCCGGCACGGGACGGGTCGCGGAACACCTGGAGCCAACCGGTCTCGGTGACGTGCCAGTCGGCGAGGGCCTCCATGGGCCGGCTGTCGGCGGGTCGCCCGAGGAGGTTCTCGTACCAACGGACCGAGGCCTCGTGGTCGCTGACGGGGACGACGGCGAGCAGGTGGCTGATGTCCATACCGTCGACCGTGCCGCAAGTAGTCCTGATTTGCAACCACTTGATCCTGGCTCGGGACCGGGCGTCGACGTCCTAGCCGATCTGACGCCCCTCGGCGTTCTCCCAGTAGGGCTTGCGTAGGTCCTTCTTGAGGATCTTTCCCGACGGATTGCGCGGCAGCGCCTCGATCACGTCCACCGACCGCGGGCGCTTGAAGCCGGCCATGCGCTCCTTGCACCACTCGAGGAAGGCGTCGGTGTCGATCGTCGCGCCCTCGTTCGGCACGACGACGGCCTTGACCGTCTCTCCCCAGCGCTCGTCGGGGACGCCGATGACCGCGACGTCGGCGATGTCGGGATGTCCGGAGATGACGTTCTCGACCTCGATGGGGTACACGTTCTCGGCCCCGGTGACGATCATGTCCTTGATCCGGTCGGTGAGGAACAGGTAGCCCTCCTCGTCGAGATAGCCCGCGTCCCCGGTCCGGAACCAGCCGTCCTCGGTGATGGCCTGCGCCGTCTCCTCCGGCCGGGCCCAGTAGCCGGGCGTGTTCTGGCTCGACCGGATCCAGATCTCGCCGACCTCGCCGTGCGCCGAGTCCTCGCCGGACGCGGGGTCGACGGCCTTGAGCTCGACCCACGGGTACGGCTTGCCGGCCGAGCGCATGAGGTGGGCGCGCGGGCCGTCCGGGTCGTGGTCCTCGGGGTCGAGCTGGGTGATCGCGCCGGTGGTCTCGGTGGAGCCGTAGACCTGGAACAGCGGCGCCTTGAACGTCGTCAGGACGCGGTTGAGCACGGTCGAGGTGATCGGCGAGGCGCCGTAGGCGATGGCCCGCAGCTTCGTCCAGTCGCGGTCGGCGGCGCCGGGCACCTGCACGAGGAACTGCAGCACCGCCGGCACGAGGAAGGCGTTGGTGACGCCCTCGTCGGCCATCGTCGCGAGCAGCTGGTCGGGGACGATGTCGGCGACGAGCACCACCCGCGCGCCGAAGGACAGGCAGACCAGCGCGAAGCCCGAGCCGCCGATGTGGAACAGCGGCATCGCGACCAGGCCGACCGACTGGGTGTCGAAGCCCCAGTGGTCTCCGACCGAGAGCAGCGCCGCGAACTGGGTGTGGGTGAGGACGACGCCCTTGGGCAGGCCCGTGGTGCCCGAGGTGTAGAGCTGCAGCACGCAGTCGTCGTCCTGGGCGTCGTCCGGCGGGTCGAGCACCTCGTCGGAGGCGGTGAGCCAGTCCTCGTAGTCCTCGTCGACGACGAGCACCCGCTGCACGGCGTCGATCTTGCCGACGTCGTCGCGCATGCCGGCGAAGTCGGGGCCGAGCACCACGAGCGGCGCGGCGGCGTCCTCGATGATCGCGAGCAGCTCGTCCTGGGTCAGGCGGTTGTTCAGCGGCGCCGTGCCGGCGCGCACGCGAGGGGCGCCGAACAGCAGGTCGAAGAACTCGGCGCGGTTCTTGCCCAGCCAGACCACCCGTGCTCCGGCGCCGAGACCGTCGGCGGCCATCGCGCGGGCGGCGAGGCCGGCGCGGCGGTCGAGCTCGGCGTACGTCGTGTTCCGCCCCTCGAACGTCAGGGCCACCAGCTCGGTGTCGCTCACGTGCTGGCGGACGACGTCGGTGAGCCGGAACGGCACGGGGGACCTCCACGGGGCCGGGGGACCTGCGGTGATGGGGACCACAGGGACGTCGCGACCGTAACCACCCGTACCGCCACCGGGAAGAGTCAGGCTTGACTGTTACCGGCCGGTGCGGTCAGGCTGAGCACCCCAGCCCGACGTCCCACGAGGAGTGGCCACCGGTGGAGCGCACGATCTTCTCCGACGAGCACACCGACTTCCGGCAGATGGTCCGGGACTTCCTGGAGAAGGAGGCGGTCCCGCACCACCCCGAGTGGGAGAAGCAGGGCCACGTCAGCCGCGACATCTGGCTCGCGGCGGGCAAGACCGGACTGCTGGCGATGGACGTCCCCGAGGAGTACGGGGGCGGCGGCACGCCGGACCTGCGCTTCCAGTGGATCGTCACCGAGGAGGTCGCCCGGGCCGGCACCAGCGGGCTGGGCTTCACGCTCCACAACGACGTCGTCGCCCCCTACCTCATCGAGCTCACCACCGACGAGCAGAAGCAGCGCTGGCTGCCGCGCTTCTGCACCGGCGAGCTGATCTCGGCGATCGCCATGACCGAGCCCGGCACCGGTTCGGACCTGCAGGGCATCCAGACGCGCGCCGTCCGCGACGGCGACGAATGGGTGATCAACGGGCAGAAGACGTTCATCACGAACGGCATCCTGTCCGACCTGGTGATCGTGGTCTGCAAGACCGACCCGGACGCCGGCGCGCACGGCTTCAGCCTCATCGCCGTCGAGCGCGACGCCCCCGGCTTCGAGCGGGGCCGCAACCTCGAGAAGATCGGGATGTCGGCCCAGGACACCGCGGAGCTGTCGTTCACCGACGTCCGCGTCCCCGCGTCGAACCTGCTCGGCGAGGAGGGCAAGGGCTTCATCTACCTGATGCAGAACCTGCCCCGCGAGCGGCTCTCGATCGCCGTGGCCGCCGTCGCCGGCGCGGAGAAGGTCCTCGAGGACACGATCGCCTACGTCAAGGACCGCACGGCGTTCGGCAAGCCGCTGGCGAAGCTCCAGACGGTCCGGTTCTCCGTGGCCGAGATGGCCACCAAGCTCGCGGTCACCCGCAGCTTCGTCGACCGCTGCATCACCGAGCTCGACGAGGGCAAGCTCGGGCCGTCGGACGCCTCGATGGCCAAGTACTGGGCCAGCGAGACGGCCAAGGAGGTCATCGACGGATGCCTCCAGCTGCACGGCGGCTACGGGTACATGAAGGAGTACCCGGTGGCCAAGGCGTACCTCGACACCCGCGTCCAGACGATCTACGGCGGCACCACCGAGATCATGAAGGAGATCATCGGACGGGTGGTCCTCGGATGAGGGTCGGCATGACGCTGGCGTACGCCGCCGGCGGGTTCCGCGAGACGGTGGACAGGCTGGTCGAGCTCGAGGCCGCCGGTCTCGACGCCGTGGGCGTGGCCGAGCTGTACAGCTTCGACGCGGTGAGCCAGCTCGGCTACATCGCGGCCAAGACGTCGCGGCTGACCATCGAGTCGGGGATCGTCCAGATCTACACGCGCACCCCGGCGCTGACGGCGATGACCGCGGCGGGCCTGGACTACGTGTCCGACGGGCGCTTCGTGCTCGGCATGGGTGCCTCGGGGCCGCAGGTCATCGAGGGCTTCCACGGCCTCAAGTACGACGCGCCGGTGGGCCGCACCCGCGAGATCGTCGAGATCTGCCGCCAGGTGTGGCGCCGCGAGAAGCTCGAGTACTCCGGCAAGCACTACACGGTGCCGCTGCCCCCGGACCAGGGCACGGGCCTGGGCAAGCCGCTCAAGCTGATCAACCACCCGGTGCGCGACCGGATCCCGGTGATGCTCGCCGCGCTGGGCCCCAAGAACGTCGAGCTCGCGGCCGAGCTGGCCGAGGTGTGGGAGCCGATCTGGTTCCACCCCGGCAAGACGCAGGAGGTCTGGGGCGAGTCCCTGGCCGCCGGCAAGGCGAAGCGGGACCCCGCGTTGGGCGAGCTCGAGGTCGCGGTCGGCGTCCCGTTCGCGATCGGTCCGGGCGCAGGCAAGCTGCGCGAGCACGTCCGCCCGCAGCTCGCGCTCTACGTCGGCGGCATGGGCTCCAAGGACCAGAACTTCTACGCGAAGCTCGCCGCCCGCTACGGGTTCGCCGACGAGGCGTCGGAGATCCAGGACCTCTACCTCTCCGGCCGCAAGGAGGAGGCGGCCGAGAAGGTGCCCGAGGAGCTGGTGCACGCGGTGTCGCTCATCGGCAGCGAGGACGAGGTCGCCGAGCAGGTCCGCGGGTTCGCCGCGGCCGGCGTCACGCAGCTCAACATCCAGCCGCTGGACCCCGACCACGAGTCCGTGACGTCGTCGCTGGAGACGTTGAAGTCGCTGCTGTGATCAGGCGGCGGGCATGAGGAGGGCCCGCGCG
Organism: Actinomycetospora sp. CA-101289; assembly: GCF_050955895.1. NCBI lineage: Bacteria > Bacillati > Actinomycetota > Actinomycetes > Pseudonocardiales > Pseudonocardiaceae > Actinomycetospora > Actinomycetospora sp. CA-101289. Next base: position 5,432,450 of record NZ_CP192093.1, read on the forward strand.
AGCTGCTTCCACTGCTCGAGGTGCGGGTCGGTGGACGGGTCGCGCGGGTCGAACCCGTAGGTCAGGGCGACACCGCGCATGCTGGTCAGCAGCGTCTCGCGCACCATCGCAGCCTGCTGCGGCGTGCCGTAGTCCTCGAAGAAGGCGTCGACGGTCTGGCGGATCGCCGCGCCCAGCCGGCGCTCGGCGGGCAGCAGCGCCGCGGCCAGAGCCGGGTCGGTGCGCGCGGCGGTCCACAGCTCGACCGAGGCCCAGAAGTAGGCCTGCTGGTAGGTCCACCACATGACGTCGACGGCGCGGTCGAGGCGCGTGCCCGGGTCGACGTCGGCGTCGGGCAGGTCGGCGTGCGCGAGCCCCTCCTCGGCGAACCGGCTGGTCGCGAGGTGCTGCGCGGCGGCGACGAGCAGGTTCTCCTTCGACGGGAAGTGGTGCAGCAGGCGCCCGCGCGAGACCCCGGCGCGGTTCTGGATGGTCAGCGTCGTGGTGCCCGCGTAGCCCGACTCCACGAGGCACGCCACGGCGGCGTCGAGGATGCGGGTCCGGCTGTCCGAGGTGCGCTGCTCGCGGGAGCGCCGCTCGGGCTCGGCGGCCGACCGGGTGCTCACGATCCCGCCCCTCCCGTCGCCGTGCTGATCTCCGTCGCCGACGATCGTGCCGCCGCCGACGCGAACGGTCAAACCTGACTGTCGCGGCGGAGCACCGACAGGAGCACGTCGACGAGCAGGGCGCGGGTGCCGGCGCGGTCGAGCGTGCCGCGGACCAGCCACTCGCGGGACGCCGAGCGCACGAGGCCGAAGAAGGACCGGACGCGCGGGCGGTACGGGTCGTCGGGCGCGTCGGGGGCGAGGGCGGCGAGCACGCGGTCGGCGGCGATCTCGTCGGCCTCGGCGAGGATGGCGTCGACGTCGATGTCGCCGGCCGCGCCCGTGCCGACCGAGAGCCACAGCCCGCGGTGGCGGTCGACGGTGTCGAGGAACCAGTCGACGGCCGCGGCCGCGCGCAGGTCGACCGGGCCCGGCGGGAGCTCCTCGACCGCCACCTCGGGGATCGTCGTCAGCCGGCGCACGACCTCGAGGTAGAGCGCCCGCTTGGTGCCGAAGTAGTGGTTGATGAGCCCGCGCGCGACGCCTGCCTCCTGGGCGAGGTCGGTGGTCGAGACGGCGGCGTAGGGGTGGTCGGTGAACAGCCGCAGCGCGCCGGCGACGATCTCCTCGCGCCGCGCATCGGGGGCGAGCCGCCGGCCCCGCACGGGCGTGCTCACCTCGCCGCCCCGAGGTGGGGGCTTTCCTGGCGTTGAACGCCAGCGTGGCCCCCACGCTGGTGGATGGCGCGGTCGTGCGGCGTCATCCCGAAGAGCATGGCGAAGTCGTGCAGGGTCGTCGAGAGCACCGGGCGGCGGCCGGCGAGGAAGCCGAGCGGACCGTCGGCGTCGAACGTCCAGTCGGCGCGCAGCAGGCCGAGCCCGTTGCGGCTGACCACCGGGCTCTCGATCAGCCCGCCGTCGAGGTCCTGGGCGAGCGTGAAGCCGACGCGCGGACGCCCGGGCAGGCGCGTGCCGCGGCGCAGCACCGCGCTCGCGGCGGGCCGGGCGGCGCCCTCGAGGGTCATCGACGGCCGCCCCGCCGCGAGCCCCTCGAACGTCGCGAGGCCCTTCGGGATGCCCCACAGCGCGCGCCCGCCGTCGCGCGAGGCGGGGCTGTCGACCCAGATGCGCACGATGTGCGGGCGCACCCGCGGGCCCACACGGCCGGCGACCGCGACGAGCAGCTCGTGGTAGCTCAGCACCCCGCCCTCGGCGTAGTCGACCCACGCGGCGCCCACCGGCGTGCGGCCGGCGAGGACGAACGGGCGCCAGCCGTCGGGCCAGGTCGCGGTGGGCAGGTCCGCGGTGGGGACGAGGAAGGTCGACACGTCCATCCGGCCGACCAGGGTCCAGGGTTCGGGCGGGTAGCTGGTCACATTCCCGGTCACTGGGGCGCTCCGATCCTCGGCGCGGGCAGGTCGACGGCCGTGCGCAGCGCGCCCGGCGCGTCCGCCGGCACGACCGGGTGGTGCGGCGCGACCGGGTCGACGCGACGGTAGGGCGCGCCGGGTGCCGGCCGGGGGTCGGGCTCGCCGCGGTTGGGCCACAGCGACATCGCCCGCTCGGCCAGGGCGGTGATCGTCAGCGACGGGTTCACGCCCAGGTTCGCGGGGATCGTCGACCCGTCGACGACGTGGACGCCGGGGTGGCCGTGCAGGCGGTGGTACGGGTCGACGACGCCGGTCTCCGGGGTCTCGGAGATCACCGCGCCACCGAGGAAGTGCCCCGTGACCGGGACGTTCACCAGCGTCGAGCCGGCGCCGACGGGGACGCCGCCGATGCGGCGCGCCACCCGTCGCGAGACCTCGTGCCCCGCGGGGATCCAGGCCGGGTTCGCGGTGCCGGCGCCCGGGCGCGAGCGCAGGCCCCGGAGGAACCGGCGGGGCGTGAGCGTCAGCGAGTTGTCCAGCGACTGCATCACCAGCAGCACGATCGACTGCTCGGCCCACCGGCGCGGCCGGTGCAGCGCCCACAGCGTCTTGCGGGACCGCAGGACCTCGCCGGCGATGCGGCGCCAGGACGGCCCCCGGGTGCCGAGCGTCGTGTCGTCCGCCGGCGTGGTGCCGTCGACGAGCACCGCGGACAGCAGCGCCAGCAGGTTCGACCCGCGCCCGTAGCGCACCGGCTCGACGTGGGTGTCGGCGTCGGGGTGGGTCGACGAGGTGATCGAGACCCCGCGGGTGAAGTCGGCGTCCGGGCTCGGCGAGCGCGCCGAGAGGATGGCTTCGGAGTTGGTGCGCGAGAGCTCGCCGAGCCGCGGGGACACGCGCGGCAGGTCGCCGCGGCTGCGCAGCCGGTGCAGCAGGCGCTGGGTGCCGAGCGCGGACGCGGACACGACGACCTGGCCCGCGGTGAACGTCCGCCGGCCGCCGGGCGCGCCGGTGCGGCGGGTGTCGACGACGTAGCCCGCGGCGCCGGAGAGGTCGCCGTCGCGCGGGCGGATGCGGGTGGCCGTCGTCAGCGGGTGCACCTCGACGCCCGCGGCCTCGGCGAGGTGCAGGTAGTTCTTGACCAGCGTGTTCTTCGCGTCGTGCCGGCACCCCGTCATGCACTCGCCGCAGTGCAGGCACCCGTGGCGCGCGGGCCCGGCGCCGCCGAAGTACGGGTCGGGCACCTCCGTGCCGGGGGGCGCGCCGAAGAAGACGCCCACCTCGGCCGGCCGGTAGGTGTGCTCGACGCCCATCTCGCGGGCGACGTCGCGCATCACCGCGTCCGACGGCGACACGCGCGGGTAGGTCGTGGCGCCCAGCATGCGGGTCGCCTGGTCGTAGGACGCGTCGAGCTCGTCGGCCCAGTCGGTGATGTCGCGCCACTGCGGGTCGTCGTAGAAGGCCCGCGGCGGGCGGTAGAGCGTGTTGGCGTAGACCAGCGAGCCCCCACCCACGCCGGCGCCCGAGAGCACGAGGACGTCGCGCAGCGGGCTCACCCGGAAGATGCCGAAGCAGCGCGCCCACGGCGCCCACAGGTAGTCGCGCAGCTGCCACGAGGTGGCGGGGAACTCGTGGTCGGCGAAGCGGCGGCCCGCCTCGAGCACGCCGACGCGATAGCCCTTCTCGGCCAGGCGCAGCGCGGTCACCGACCCGCCGAAGCCCGAGCCCACCACGAGCACGTCGTAATCCAGGTCGCCCACGGGCCCAGGCTCCCCGGGTCGTTGGCAGCGTGTCAACGAGGGTCCGACCACCCTACTGGCCAGTAACAGGAGGCCTCGCGCACGTTGACACGAGAGCTAAACAGTCTACTTTGACTGTTGAGAGCAGACGCCCCCGCGAAGGGACCCTTCCGTGACCGAGGCATTCATCTACGACGCCCTCCGCACCCCCCGCGGTCGGGGCAAGGCGACCGGCTCGCTGCACGCCACCAAGCCGGTGTCGCTGGTCGTCGGCCTGATCGACGAGCTGCGCAAGCGCAACCCGGGGCTCGACCCCGACAAGATCGAGGACGTCGTCCTCGGCTGCGTCACCCCCGTCGGCGACCAGGGCGGCGACATCGCCAAGACCGCCGCCATCGCCGCGGGCCTGCCCGACCACGTCGGCGGCGTCCAGCTCAACCGCTTCTGCGCCTCCGGGCTCGAGGCCGTGAACCAGGCCGGCCAGCGTGTGCGCTCGGGCTTCGAGGACCTCATCGTCGCCGGCGGCGTCGAGTCGATGTCGCGCGTGCCCATGGCCTCCGACGGCGGCGCCTGGGCGATGGACCCGGAGACGAACTTCAAGACCTCGTTCGTCCCGCAGGGCATCGGTGCCGACCTCATCGCCACCCTCGAGGGCTTCAGCCGCGAGGACGTCGACGCCTACGCGCTCGAGTCGCAGACGCGCGCGGCGAAGTCGTGGGCCGACGGCGCCTTCGACCGCTCGATCGTCCCCGTGGTCGACCGCAACGGCCTGGTGGTCTGCGACCACGACGAGCACGTCCGCGAGACCACGATGGAGGGCCTCTCGGGCCTCAAGCCGTCGTTCGCCGGCATCGGCGACATGGGCGGCTTCGACGCGGTGGCGCTGCAGAAGTACCACTGGGTCGAGGCGATCAACCACGTCCACCACCCCGGCAACAGCTCGGGCATCGTCGACGGCGCCGCGCTGGTGCTGCTGGGCACCGAGGAGGCCGGCAAGCAGAACGGCCTGACCCCCCGCGCCCGCATCGTCGGCACGGCCGTCTCGGGCGCCGACCCGACGATCATGCTGACCGGACCGACGCCGGCGTGCGAGAAGGTGCTGGCGAAGGCCGGCATGACCGTCGACGACATCGACCTCCTCGAGATCAACGAGGCGTTCGCCGCCGTGCCGATGAAGCTGATGAAGGACCTGGGCTTCTCGCACGAGCGCACCAACGTCGCCGGCGGCGCCATCGCGCTGGGCCACCCGCTGGGGGCCACCGGCGCCATGCTCGTCGGCACGATGGTCGACGAGCTCGAGCGCCGCGACCTGCGCCGCGCCCTCGTGACGCTGTGCATCGGCGGCGGCATGGGCGTCGCGACGATCATCGAGCGGGTCTGACACCACCCCCGGAACGACACCCCCAGCGAGAAGGAGCAGCCAGAGCAGTGTCCGAGAACATGTTCCGGTGGGAGGCCGACGGGGACGGCATCGTCACGCTGACGATGGACGACCCGACCGCCTCGGCCAACACGATGAGCGCCAAGTGGGGCGAGGACTTCGCCGCCACCCTCGAGCGCCTCGAGTCCGAGAAGGACCAGATCGCGGGCGTCGTGCTGACCTCGGCGAAGAAGACGTTCTTCGCGGGCGGCAACCTCGACGACCTCGTCAAGTACACCCGCGCCGACGCGCAGAAGGTCTTCGACCAGTCCCAGCAGATCAAGGGTCTGCTGCGGCGCCTGGAGACCCTGGGCAAGCCTGTCGTCGCCGCGATCAACGGCGCCGCGCTCGGCGGCGGCCTCGAGATCGCGCTGGCGTGCCACCACCGCGTCGCGCTCGACGCCAAGGGCTCGAAGATCGGGCTGCCCGAGGTGACGCTGGGCCTCCTGCCCGGCGGCGGCGGCGTCGTGCGCGTCGTGCGCCTGCTGGGCCTGGCCGACGGCCTCATGAACGTGCTGCTGCAGGGTCAGCAGCGCAACCCGAAGGCCGCCCTCGAGGCCGGCCTCGTGCACGAGGTCGTCGACAGCCCGGACGAGATGATCTCGCGCGCCAAGCAGTGGGTGAAGGACAACCCCGAGGCCGCGCAGCCGTGGGACGTCAAGGGCTACAAGATCCCGGGCGGCACCCCGTCGGTGCCGAAGTTCGCCGCGAACCTCCCGGCGTTCCCGGCCAACCTGCGCAAGCAGCTCAAGAACGCCCCGATGCCTGCGCCGTACAACATCATGTGCGCGGCCGTCGAGGGCGCGCAGGTCGACATCGACAACGCCGGGCAGATCGAGTCGCGCTACTTCGCCGACCTCGCCTGCGGCCAGGTGTCGACCAACATGACGCGCGCGTTCTTCTTCGACCTGCAGGCCATCAACAAGGGCGCCTCGCGTCCGGACGGCTACGAGAAGCACACGGCCCGCAAGATCGTCGTGCTCGGCGCCGGGATGATGGGCGCGGGCATCGCGTACACCGCCGCGATGGCGGGCCTGGAGGTCGTCCTCAAGGACGTCAGCCAGGAGAACGCCGACAAGGGCAAGGCGTACTCGCAGAAGCTGCTGGAGAAGGCCGTCTCGCGCGGCAAGTCCACGCAGGACAAGGCCGACGAGGTGCTCGCGCGGATCACCGCGACCGACGACGCGTCCGCCGCCGCCGGTGCCGACCTCGTCATCGAGGCCGTCTTCGAGAGCCCGGACCTCAAGAAGCAGGTCTTCGGCGAGATCCTGCCGCACCTCGCGCCCGACGCGGTCCTGGGCTCGAACACCTCGACGCTGCCGATCACCAGCCTCGCCGAGGGCGTCGACCGCCCCGAGGACTTCATCGGCCTGCACTTCTTCTCGCCGGTCGACAAGATGCCGCTCCTGGAGATCATCCGCGGCGAGAAGACGAGCGACGCGACGTTGGCCAAGGCCATCGACATCGCGCTCCAGATCAAGAAGACCCCGATCGTCGTCTCCGACAGCCGCGGGTTCTTCACCAGCCGCGTCATCGGCACGTTCATCAACGAGGCCGTGGCCATGCTCGGCGAGGGCGCCGCGCCGTCGTCGATCGAGCAGGCCGGGTCGCAGGCCGGCTACCCGGCCCCGCCGCTGCAGCTGATGGACGAGCTGACCCTCACGCTGCCGCAGAAGATCCGCCAGGAGACCCGGCGCGGCGTCGAGGAGTCCGGCGGCACCTGGGCGGAGCACCCCTCCGAGGCGATCATCGACCGCATGGTCGAGCTGGGCCGCAAGGGCCGCTCGTCGGGCTCGGGGTTCTACGAGTACGACGAGTCCGGCAAGCGCACGCGGCTGTGGCCGGGCCTGTCCGAGGAGTTCGGGGCGGCGAAGGGCGACCTGCCGTTCGAGGACATGCAGGAGCGCATGCTCTTCGCCGAGGCCCTCGAGACCGTGAAGTGCTTCGACGAGGGCGTGCTCCACACCATCGCCGACGCGAACATCGGCTCGATCATGGGCATCGGGTTCCCGGCCTGGACCGGCGGCGTGGCGCAGTACATCGACGGCTACCCCGGCGGCCTGCCCGGGTTCGTCGAGCGCGCCCGCATCCTGGCCAAGGCCTACGGCGACCGTTTCCAGCCCCCGGCCTCGCTGGTCGAGAAGGCGGAGAAGGGTCAGACGCTGCGGGGCGAGTGACCGCGACTGCCTGAGCTGACCGAGGGCACCTTCGCTCGATGTCTTCGAGCGGAGGTGCCCTTCGTTCGTCACGCCCGCACCCATACCGTCAGCCCTGACTGTCTCGTAGGGTCGGCCCCGACCACGCGACATCGAGGAGGACGAGGGCCCCATGGGTGTGCTGGACGGCGTGAAGATCGTCGAGGTCGCGGGGATCGGCCCGGGGCCGTTCGCGGCGATGATGCTCGCCGACATGGGTGCGGACGTGCTGCGCATCGACCGTCCGGCCGGGGGCCGCGGGCTCTCGCTCGGCAACGAGACCAAGGACGTCCTCGCGCGCGGGCGCCGGTCGGTGGCCCTCGACCTCAAGTCGCCCGAGGGCCTCGAGGTGCTCCTCGACCTCGCCGGCACCGCCGACGTGCTGATCGAGGGCTACCGCCCCGGCGTGGCCGAGCGCCTCGGCTTCGGGCCGGACGCCTGCCACGCCCGCAACGAGCGCCTCGTCTACGGACGCATGACCGGCTGGGGCCAGGACGGCCCGAACGCGGCGCGCGCCGGGCACGACCTCACGTACCTCTCCACCGCCGGTGTCGTCGCGCACGTCGAGGGCCCGGACGGGGCGCCCGGCATCCCGATCAACCTTGTCGGCGACTTCGGCGGCGGCGGCATGCTGCTCGTCGTCGGCGTGCTCGGCGCGCTCGTGGAACGGGCGACGTCGGGGCGCGGGCAGGTCGTCGACGCGGCGATCGTCGACGGCGCCGCGCTGCAGATGGCGATGATCTACGGCATGCGCGCCGGCGGGCTGTGGCCGAACCCCCGGGGTCAGAACCTCCTCGACGGCGGCGCGCCGTTCTACGCGCACTACCGCTGCACCGACGGCGGGTGGGTCGCGGTCGGGGCGATCGAGCCGCAGTTCTACGCCGAGCTCATGACGCACCTGGGCCTGGCCGGCGAGGACATCGCCGCGAACCAGTGGGACATGGCGCGGTGGCCGGAGTTCCGCGCGCGGCTCGCCGAGGTGTTCGCGATCCGCACGCGCGACGAGTGGGCCGCCGACCTCGAGCCCACCGACGCCGTCGTGGCCGCGGTGCTGGACATGGACGAGGCCCACCAGCACCCCCACAACCAGGCCCGCGGGCTGTTCATCGACGCGTTCGGCGTGCGCCAGCCCGCGCCCGCCCCGCGCTTCGACCGCACGCCCAGCGCCACGCCGACCGCCCCCGCGGCGCCGGGCCAGCACTCCGCCGAGGCGCTCGCCGACTGGGGCATCGACCCCGAACGCGTCGCGAAACTGCAGGAAGCGGGCGTCGTCCACCAGACCTAGGCTTTGGCCTACGGCCGTGTGCGCGCTTTTCCGTGCCCTGGCACGGGGAAGCGCTCACGAGCGCGGAGCGCAAAGGAGGGCCCGTGATCCTGACCCCCGCCGGGGCGTGGCGAGCGCTCGGCAACGTGCGCGACCGCGTCCTCGAGGGGCCGCTCGCCGACCTGCGCCGCATGCCCCGCACGGCGATCGACACCGGTCCCGGCGACGCGGCGGCCGCCGGCGTGGGCCGGGCCCACGGGCTCGCGCGCTCGGGGTCGGTCAGCACCTACCGCTACGCCGTGCACCCCACCGCGCGGCTGCGCGGCTCGCCGGTGCTGCTCGTGTCGCCGCTGGGGGCGTGCGGCGTCGCGTTCGACCTGCGGCGCGGCAACAGCCTCGTCGAGCACCTCGTCGGCGAGGGGCGCTCGGTGCACCAGGTCGACGACGAGGATCTCGTCGGGCACGGCGGCTCGATCTCCCCGGGCCCCGCCGACCTCGAGCGCTGGGTCGACGAGCTCCTCCCCCACGTCGTGCGCACGGTCAGCGCGCACCACGACGGCGCCCCGGTGCACCTCGTCGGCTGGTCGATCGGCGGGCTGCACGCCGTGCTCAGCGCCGCCGGGCACCCCGACCTCCCGCTCGCGTCGGTCACCGCGATCGCTACGCCGTTCGCGCTGGACGAGGTGCCGCCGGTGGTGCGCGCCCGCCCCCTGGCCGTGGCGGCGGGCGGCCCGGTGCTCGCGACGCTGCAGACCCTGCTGGCGATCATGCCGCTGCCCCGGCTGCTGCGGGCGATGCGCCTGGGCTCGCTCGACGAGCTGCTCACCGCCCCGCTGACCATGATCGCCCGGCTCGACGACCGCGACTTCCTCGCCCAGCTCGAGGCCGTCGACGACCTCCGCGCCCTCATCGGCGAGCAGGCCCGGTACGTCGGCACCTACTTCCGCAGCATGGTCGCGCCCGAGGACCTCGCCGAGGGCCGGGTACCCGTCGGCCACCGGGTGATCGACCTCGGCGAGCTGCGCCGCCCCGTGCTGCTGGTGGCGGGCGAGAGCGACCGCGTCGTGCCGCCCCGCGCCGTCCGCGCGGGCGCGCGCCGCCTCACCGGCGCCGAGACCCGCCTGACCACCGCCCCCGGCGGGCACCTCGGCGTGTTGGCCGGGCGCGCGGCCAAGGACACGACCTGGGCGCGGCTGTGCGCGTTCCTCGACCGGCACGACGCCCCGGCCACGGTCGAGGGCAGCAGCCCCACGAGCCGCCGTTCGCTGCGTCCGGCGCGGATGACGCGGCGCCGCGCCGTCGAGCCGGTGCGCTCCACGCCGTCCGCGGAGGAGACCGTCGAGGTCGCCGACCCGCTGCCCGCGATCACCAGCGAGCCGGAGCCCGAGGACCCCGACAGCCCCAGCAGCGACGACCCCGACGTCGCCGACGATTCCGCCCCGGCGGGCACGGGGAGCCGGTCGCGGCCGGCGCGCCGGTCGACCCGCCTGCCTGCGCCGAAGCGGGCGTCGCGGACCCCGCGGCGGCGCTGAGCACCCGTCGCGGGTTCGGACTGCCGATCACGCCGAGTCGTCTACTGTGACCGTGTGGTCTCGTTGCGCGATGCCCGCCGTGATCGAGGGTGGTCGCAGACCACCGCGGTGATCCGGCTGCGCGAGCTCGCCGAGCAGGGCCGGGTCGACGTCGCGAGCGCCGCCAGCCTCAAGACCCAGCTGTCGCGCTGGGAGAACGGCACCGTGCCCGACGAGCCGTACCGCACGCTGCTCGCCGAGCTCTACGACCGCGAGCTGGGCGAGCTGGGCATCGACGTGACGCCGCACTGGGAGCGCAGCCACGAGATCCCCGGCCTGCTCACCGAGATCCGCGACGAGCTGCGCCAGCTCAACGCGCTGCTGCGCGACCAGGCCGCACCCCGCGCCTGACGGGGTCGGCCGGCGTCGTTCGGGGTCAGCGCCGCGGTGGCGGCGTACTGCCGACGACGCGCAGGTGCGCGCGCCGCTCCCCCACGTCGACGGTGCGCGTGAGCACCAGCCCGAGGGCGGTGACCGAGACGGTGCCCACGGCGGCGACGGCCTCCGCGGTCAGGTCGAGCACATCGGCGAGAGGGCGCAGCGGCGCCAGCAGCACGTTCACGTAACCCCTACGGCTTCGACTGATCGAGGGTCGGGCGGAGACCCGCACGGCGTCGGCGGCATCGTTGCCGCCCCGCGCCGGGGCCTCTCGCGAGCTCGTCACACCATCGTGCCAGCGCGGCGCCGCACCGGAACCGCCGTCACCCGATTTCACACTTCGGACCCAGCAAACTGCGACGAGTGGTCGATGGCGTGCGCCGATCGGCGGTGCGCTTCTGCTGACCGGCCGTGTCGATCTCTGCGCGCGCCGTCACGGTCGTGGGTCCCTACGGTGACGGGATGCGCCATCGTCAGCTCGGTGCGAGCGACCTGCAGGTCTCGGAGATCTCCCTCGGGTCCTGGTTGACCTACTCCGGCGGCGTCGAGGCGGACGCGACCGCCGCGTGCACGCGGGCCGCGTTCGACGCGGGCATCACGTTCTTCGACACCGCCAACGTCTACGGGCGCGGCGCCGCCGAGGAGGCCTGGGGCGCCATCCTCGCCGACTACCGGCGCGAGGACTACGTGCTCGCGACGAAGGTCTACTTCCCGATGTCGAACAGCGACCGCGGGCTGTCGCCGGCCCAGATCGCCAAGCAGATCGACGCCTCCCTGCGCCGGCTGCGCACCGACCACGTCGACCTCTACCAGTGCCACCGCTTCGACGCGGACGTGCCGGTCGAGGACACCATGGAGGCACTGGCGGAGGTCGTGCGCGCCGGCAAGGCCCGCTACCTGGGCTTCAGCGAGTGGACGCCCGACCAGATCCGCGCCGGCCTCGCCGCGTGCCCGGACGACGTGGCGCTGGTGTCGTCGCAGCCGCAGTACTCGATGCTCTGGCGTGCGCCGGAGGCCGAGGTCTTCGGGGTCACCGCGGAGCACGGCATCTCCAACATCGTGTGGTCGCCGATGGCCGAGGGCGTGCTCACGGGCAAGTACCGCCCGGGCGAGCCGGTGCCGGTCGACTCGCGGGCGGCGAGCGACGAGATGAACGGCTTCATCAAGCAGAAGCTCACCGACCGCACGCTCGAGGCGGTGCAGCGCCTGGTGCCGATCGCCGAGGGCGCCGGGCTGTCGATGGCCGAGATGGCGCTGGCCTGGGTGCTGCGCCGTCCGGAGCTCGCCTCGGCGATCGTCGGCGCGTCGCGCCCGGAGCAGGTGCACGCCAACGCCGCGGCCGCGGGTACCGAGCTCTCCGCCGACACCCTCGCCGCCATCGACGAGGCCCTGGGCGACGTCCCGGTCACCGGCCAGCAGCTCGCCCCCGGCGCCTCGGCCGGCATCACCCACCGCTGAGGGGTGCCTTCGGCACGTGAGCACTTCTCGGTGCTCTGACACCGAGAGCTGCTCACGTGCGCGGAGCGCACCTCACCGGGGCAGGCGCCGCCACGCCCAGCGGGGCAGCAGGCGCATCGCGGTGAACAGCAGCCGCAGCGCGCCGGGCACCCAGACGACGTCGCGCCCGATCCCGCGCACCGTCGCCGCGGCCACCTGGTCCGGCGTCGACGACAGCGGCGCGGGCGACAGGCCGCTGTCCGCGGTCATGCGGCCCACGACGAAGCCGGGGCGCACGAGCGTGAGGTGGACGCCGCTGCCGTGCAGGGCGTCGGCGAGCCCGGAGGCGAAGCCGTCGAGGCCCGCCTTCGCCGAGCCGTACACGTAGTTGGCGCGCCGCACGCGCACCCCGGCGACCGACGAGAACACGACGATCTCGCCCCGCCCGCGGGCCCGCAGCCGCGCGGCGACCTCGGTGAGCACCGCGACCTGCGCGACGTAGTCGGTGTGCACCACGGCGACGGCGTGCGCGGCGTCGCGCTCGGCGCGGGCCTGGTCGCCGAGCACGCCGAACGCCACGACGACGACGTCGGGCACCCCGTGCGCCGCCTCCACCGCGTCGAGCACCGCGGCCTGGCCCGCCACGTCGTCGGCGTCGAACTCGACGGTCGCGACCTCGGCGCCCGCCGCGCGGACCGTCGCCACCTCGTCGGCGAGGTCGTCCGCGCGCCGTGCTGCGAGCACCACCGTCGCGGCGCGCCCGGCCGCGGCGAGACGGCGCGCGAGCGCCACCCCGATCTCGCTGCGACCGCCGAGGACGAGCACGACCGGGGAGGCGGGAGGCACGGCGGGCAGCGTAGGCAGCACGTCCTCGCCAGGCGGGGCCCGGGGCCGTAGCGTCTCGCGGACCGCCGGTGAGGAGGGGTGTGGTCGCGGTGAAGATGCTGCACGCGCTGATCCCGCCCCACGCGCTCGACGCCGTCCGCCGCGCGTTCGAGCGGCACGCGGTGCTCGGGATGACGATCATCGAGGTGCGTGGTCCCGGCCCGGACGGTCACCGGTCGGTGCACCGCGGCACGGTGATCACCGACGACCTCGTGCCCTGCCTGCGGGTCGAGTCGATCGTGCACGACGAGGTCGTCGATCGGGTGGTCGACGAGGTCGCCGCCGCGGTGCGCTCCGAGGGGCGCCTGTGGGTCGTGCCGTTGGACCTGGTCACACGGGTCCGGACCGGGGAGCGCGGGGCGGACGCGGTCTGAGGACGGTCACCGCGCGTGACCACCGGGAGGGACCGTCTGTCGCACACGTTGCTCCACTGGGCGGAACCGGGTGTCGCCCGGTACACGGTCGCGTCAGGATGCCGGGAGCGCGAGCCATCAGGACGGGGTGGTGTGGGGTGAGGGCGACGGACGCGATCGGACGTCACCACCGCGGTCCCGCGCCGACGCTGGAGCACCGGGCGCTCTTCCACGACGGTGACGACGCGCTGGTCGCCGGGGTCGTGGCGCACGTGCGCGCCGGCCTCGAGGACGACGACGCGGCCGTGGTGGCGCTGCCCGCGGCCCAGCTCGACCTCGTCCGCGACGCGCTGGGCGACGACGCCGGCGCGGTGGTCCTGCAGGACGTGCTGGGTCTCGGGCGCAACCCCGCGCGGCTGCTGCCGGCCCTGCACCGCTTCGCCGACGAGCACCGGGGGCAGCGCGTGCGCGTGGTCTCGCAGGCCTGGTCGCCGCAGCGGCGCCCCGAGGAGCGCGACGCCTGCCTGCAGCACGACGCGCTGGCCAACCTCGCGTTCGCCGACCACGCGGTCGCGCTGCTGTGCCCCTACGACACGCAGCTGCTCGACGAGGCCACCGCCGCCGACGCCCGCGCCGCGCACCCGCTGGTCGTCGAGGACGGCGCCACCGTCGCCAACCCCACGTACGGCGACCCGCTCAAGCTCGCCGAGGCCGTCGTCGGGCCCCTGTCCGACGCCCCCGACGAGGGCGAGACGCTGCTCTACAGCGCCCCGCACGGTCCGCGCGCGGTCCGCCTGGCCGTCGCCGAGCACGCGGCCGACGCCGGCCTGCACCCCGATCGCGTCGCCGACCTCTGCCTGGCGGTGCACGAGGTCGCGCTCAACACCGTCGTCCACACCGACGGCCGCGGCATCCTCTCGCTCTGGCACACCGACGACCGCGTCGTCGCCGAGATCCAGGACGGCGGCTACGTCGAGGACCCGCTCGTCGGTCGGCACCCGCCGGGTCCCGCGGACGGCCGGGGCTACGGCCTCTACCTCACCCACCGGCTCTGCGACCTCGTGCGCCTGCACAGCACGCGCGACGGCGGGACGACGGTGCGGATGACGATGTACCTGGACGGGGACCCGCGCTAGCGTCCCCGGGCCATGGACCGCGACGACCTCCGCACTGCCCTCGAGTCCGAACGCCTGCGGCTCGCCGACGTCGTGGAGACCCTCGGGCCCGAGGAGTGGCGCACGCCGTCGCTGTGCACGGGCTGGACCGTGCAGGACGTCGTCGCGCACATCACGCTGACCTCGCGGCTCACGAAGCTCGGCGCGATCCGCGCGATGCTGGCGGCGCGCGGCCGCATCAACCGCATGATCGACGAGTCCGCCCGCGCCCGGGCGGCGCAGTTCTCGCCCGCGGAGCTCGTCGCCCAGCTCCGGGAGACCGCGGGCTCGGAGCGTCGCCCGCTGGGCGCGAAGCCCATGGACCCGCTGGTCGACATCCTCGTGCACGGCCAGGACATCAACCGGCCGCTGCACCGCACCTACCCGATGACCGTGGAGTACGTCGTGCCGGCGCTCGGGTTCGTCGTGGGCACGAAGTTCTACGGGGCACCGAAGCGCCTCGCCGGCCTGCGGCTCGTGGCGACGGACGCCGACTGGTCCACGGGCTCGGCGAGCGACCGCGAGGTCCGCGGACCGGTGGGCGAGCTGCTGCTCGTGGCGACGGGACGGCCGGCGGGCCTGCCCGCCCTGTCCGGGGACGGCGCCGAGGAGCTGGCCGCGCGCCTGTCGGACTAGGCGGGTCGCCGGGCCCGCGCGTACGCCTCGGGGTCCGGTTCGGGCCGGTCCGACCAGCCCGAGACCGCCCACTCCGCGAGCCACCCGCGGGCGGCCATGGTGGGGAGGAGCCCGAGCCAGGTCGCCGTCATGCGCTCCCACAGCGAGGGGCCGTCGGGCTGGGTCTCCGCGAGGTAGTGGTGGCCGACGACGGTCGAGAGCAGCGTCGTGCTGACCGACGCCGGGTCGGTCTCCCCGGCGAGCAGGCCCTGCGCGCGGGCGCGCTGCAGCAGCACCTCGCTCTCGGCCCGCCAGCCCTCCACCCACTTGTGCCGGTCGGCCTGCATCCCGGGGTCCTCCCGCATCACCCGGACCCCGCCCTGCACGATCGGGTCGTGCACCAGGCGGGCCATCTGCGCGTCGAACACGACGAGCAGCGACCGGAGGGGATCGAGGTCCCGGGCCGCGATCCGGTCGGCGAGGTCGTCCCACGAGGCGTGCACCTCGTCGACGACGGCCCAGCCGAGCGCGCTCTTGGACGCGAAGTGGAAGAACAGCGCGCCCTTGGTGCGGCTCGCGTCGGCGGCGACCTGCGTCAGCGAGGTGCCGTGGTGGCCCTGCGACGCGAACCGTCGCGCGGCCGCCACGAGGAGCTCCCGGCGGGTCGTCAGCGCGCGCGCCTGCAGGCCCGCGGCGGCCACGTGGTCCGACCAGCGGGGCACCGGCAGCTCGTACCACCGGACACCGTCCGGTGTCATGAACAGGAGTATGCGGTCCGCCCTGCCCGCGGAGAAGATCACGGACCGCCCCGTCCACCGATCCGCGTGCTTCCTCCCGATTCGTCGTGTTCGCCGCGCGTCTTGCCCCGAGAGGGGCGTCCTGGTTGAGGTCGGGGTCGTGCTTTCCACCGGCGGGATGACGGACTGCAGCGTGGCCGGGCCTCTCCTCGCCCTGATGGCAGAGTCACGGACTCCGACAACCGCTAGTCTGTGACGCTGGGTGATTCGAGGAGGAGATCGCGATGGCCCTCGGCATGACGAAGGTGCTGCACGTCAAGCTGCCCGTCACCGATCTCCAGCGCAGCGTCACCTGGTACGGCCGATTGATGGACCTGGCGCTGGCGCACGAGTTCGTCGAGGAGGACGAGCTGCGCGGGGCGGCCCTGCGCTCGGCCGAGGGTGGCTTCTCGATCGCGCTGCGCCTCCGTCAGCACTGCGCGGGCAGTCCCGACCTCACCGGCCACGACGTCGCCGCCTTCCACGTGGAGAGCCGGGACGCCCTCCTCGACGTGCA
This sequence comes from Actinomycetospora sp. CA-101289, assembly GCF_050955895.1. NCBI lineage: Bacteria > Bacillati > Actinomycetota > Actinomycetes > Pseudonocardiales > Pseudonocardiaceae > Actinomycetospora > Actinomycetospora sp. CA-101289. Next base: position 5,448,707 of record NZ_CP192093.1, read on the forward strand.
GCGGCGGGCCGCCGACCTCGGCGCCGTCCACACCGACGTGCAGGAGCGCGGGCCCGGCCAGGCGGTCGTCGACGTCACCGACCCCGACGGCACCGTGCTGCGCTTCTTCTGGGTCGACGCGGCGGCCGCGCCGGAGACGTTCATCGGCTACGTCTTCGACGGCGACGGCCCGCCGGAGCTCGTCGACGAGCCCCGGCTGGACGCCCCGGAGGTGTTCGGCCGGTGAGCGTGGCCGACCGGGGCGAGCTCACCGCCTTCCTCGAGCTCCGGGACGAGCGCCCGTTCCTCGACCCGGACCGCAACGACCTCTCGCTGCACGAGTTCACCCCGGAGCGTCGATGATCACCGCCGCGCACGCGATCCTGTACAGCAACGACGCCGCGACGGACCGCGAGGTCCTCGCCGAGATCCTGCGCGGCGGCCGGAGCGTCGACGCCGGCGGCGGGTGGCTGATCCTCGGCCTGCCGCCGGCCGAGGTGGCGGTGCACCCGACCGACGGCGCTCCGCAGCACGAGCTCCACCTCGTCTGCGACGACGTCGAGGCCACCGTCGCCGACCTCACCGCCCGCGGCGTGGTCGTCGAGGGCGGGATCACCGACGAGGGCTGGGGGCTGCGGACGACCATCCGCCTGCCCGGCGGCGGCGCCCTCGGGCTCTACCAGCCCCGGCATCCCTTGGCCGCCGGCCCGGCCTGACCATGAGGAAGGCCCATCGTCGCTGGTCAGCGAACCGATGGGCCTGGTGTGGCGGGTGAAGGATTCGAACCTTCGAAGCTTTCGCGACGGATTTACAGTCCGCTCCCATTGGCCGCTCGGGCAACCCGCCAGGGTGTGCCGCCCCTCAGGACGACGTCGGGAAGACTACAGACCGGGGCCCGGCCGCCGCGCAGCCGGGGGCCCGCTGCCACACCCGGAGGACACGTCAAGGAGGACGACGATGGCCAACCCCTCGTTCGACGTCGTGAGCAAGGTCGACCGCCAGGAGGTCGACAACGCGCTGAACCAGGCGAGCAAGGAGCTCTCGCAGCGCTTCGACTTCCGCGGGACCGGCGCGGACGTCTCCTGGGCCGGCGAGGAGGCCATCACGATCACCGCCGAGACCGAGGAGCGCTGCACCGCGGCGATCGACGTCTTCAAGGAGAAGCTGATCAAGCGCGGCATCTCGATGAAGGCGTTCGACGTCGGCGACCCGGCGCTCTCGGGCAAGACCTACAAGGTCACCGGCTCGCTGGTGCAGGGCATCAGCAAGGACAAGGGCAAGGAGATCTCGAAGGTCATCCGCGACGAGGGGCCCAAGGGCATCCAGGCGCAGATGCAGGACGACCAGCTCCGCGTCACGGGCAAGAAGAAGGACGACCTGCAGGCCGTCATCTCCCTGCTCAAGGAGCGTGACTTCGACATCGCGCTGCAGTTCACGAACTACCGCTGACGGAGCCCGAACCACCGCGCCAGCCGTTCGTCCAGCTCCTGCTGGTCGTCGCCGACCCAGACGACGTGGCCGTCGGGGCGCAGCAGCACCGCGGGCTCGGCCACCTCGTCGCTGGTGTCGACGACGTGGTCGACGCGGTCCCGCCAGTCCGTCACCGAGAGACGTCCGGTCTGGTCGAGCAGCAGTCCCCGCCCGCAGTGCATCAGGGAGTACAGCCGGTCCCACCTCAGGGCCACGTCCCGCAGGCGGCGGCCGACCAGCGGGTGGGGGTCACCGAGGTCGTAGCGGATGCCGATCGCGAGGATCTTCTCGACGAGGTGGCGGTTGACGTCGTCGAACTCCATCAGCTCGACCAGGAGCCGGCGCACCGCCTGCGGCCCGGGCTCGGGGGACATCAGCTCCATCTGCGCGCGGGCGTTCGACAGCACCTCGGCGGCCACCGGGTGGCGCTCGTCGTGGTAGGTGTCGAGGAGGCCCTCGGGAGCCCAGCCGGCGAGCTCGGCGGCGAGCTTCCAGCCCAGGTTGAACGCGTCCTGGACCCCGAGGTTGAGCCCCTGTCCCCCGGCCGGCGGGTGGATGTGCGCGGCGTCGCCGGCCAGCAGCACCTGGCCCACCCGGTAGCGCTCGGCCTGGCGTGTGGCGTCGCCGAAGCGGGACAGCCAGCGCGGGGAGTGCACGCCGAAGTCGGTGCCGGCGACCGCCTGCAGCTGCCGGCGGAACTCCTCGAGGGTCGGCGGGGTCCGGCGGTCCTCGGCCAGGCCGTCGGCGGGCACGAGGACGCGGTAGAGACCGTCGCCGAGGGGCCCGAGACCGAAGCGCAGGTGGGTCCGGCGGACCTCGGCCACCACCGTCGCCACCGTGTCCGGCGCCACGCCCACCTCCATCTCTCCGAGCAGCGTCTCCGCGCGGCTGGGCTCGCCGGGGAAGGCGACGCCGAGCAGCGTGCGGACCGTGCTGCGGCCCCCGTCGCAGCCGACGAGGAAGCGCGAGCGCAGGCGCGTGCCGTCGGCCAGCTCGGCGGTCACGCCGTCGTCGTCCTGGTCCAGCCCGACCAGCTCCTGCCCCCGCCGGATGTCGACGCCGACCGCGACGGCGTGCTCGGTCAGCAGGCGGTCGGTGAGGGTCTGGGGGATGCCGAGGACGTAGGCGTGGGCGGTGTCGAGCCCGGTCGGCGACGGCCGGGTGATGCCGGCGAAGAAGCCGCCGACCGGGTGTCGCGTGCCGTGCGCGAGGAAAGGCTCGAGCATCCCGCGCTGGTCGAACACCTCGGCGCTGCGCGCGTGCAGGCCGAGCGAGCGCACGACCGGGGTCGGCTCCGCGTCCCTCTCCAGCACGAGCACGTCGACGCCGTGCAGCCGCAGCTCCGCGGCCAGCACCAGCCCGGTCGGCCCACCCCCCACGATCACGACGTCGTGGCGGGACGGGACGGACGTCATGGGCACCTCGGGGGGCTCGGACGGCGGGGCGCGCGATTCTGCGGCACCGCCCGGGTCTTGCCACAAGCCCCGGGACTCGCTATAGCTTCGAGGTGGCAGAGAAGTGAGCGCGCGCATCGTCGTGGTCGGCGGGGGCTTCGCGGGCGCGGGCGTCGCCCGGCGGCTGGAGAAGCTCGCCCCCGACGCCGACGTCCGTCTCGTCAGCCCGGACGACTACCTGCTCTACCTGCCGCTGTTGCCGCAGGTCGCGGCCGGCGTGCTGCCCCCGCGGGCGGCGGTGCTGTCGCTGTCGCGCCGGTTGCCGCGCACCGTGGTCGTGCCCGGCCGGGCGGTGGGCGTCGACCTCGACGCCCGGCAGGTGCTCGTCCGCAGCATCACGGGCAACCACGAGGTGCTCGACTACGACCGGCTCGTCCTCGCGCCCGGCAGCGTCACGAAGGTGATGGACATCCCGGGGCTCCGCGAGTTCGGCCGCGGGTGCAAGACGCTCGCCGAGGCGGAGTTCCTGCGCGACCACGTGCTGGGCCAGCTCGAGGTCGCCAACGCGTCGACCGACCCGGACGAGCGTGCGCGTCGGTGCCGCTTCGTCGTGGTCGGCGGTGGTTACGCGGGCGTCGAGACCGCGGCCAACCTGCAGCGCACGACCACCGGCCTCGCGCGCCGCTTCCCCCGCCTCGACCCGTCGCTGCTGCAGTGGCACGTCGTGCAGCACGCCCGCGAGCTGATGCCGGACCTCGGGCACCGGCTCAGCGAGGACACGCGGCGGGTGCTCGTCGGGCGCGGCGTGCACGTCGACCTAGCGACCAGCCTGGTGGGTGCCGACGACGGGTCGGTGACGCTGTCCGACGGGCGGCGACTGGCGACGTCGACGCTGATCTGGACGGCCGGCGTCGCGCCCAGCCCGCTGGTCGGGCGGCTCGGCGCGGAGACCAGTCGCGGTCGGCTGGTCGTCCGGCCCGACCTGTCGGTGCCCGACCGCCCCGAGGTGCTCGCGCTCGGCGACGCCGCCGCGGTGCCCGACCTCGCCACGGGCGGCGACGCGGTCTGCCCGCCGACCGCGCAGCACGCCACCCGCCAGGCCCCGGTCGCCGCAGCCAACGTCGTCGCCGGCCTCGCCGGGCGCCCGACCCGCGACTACCGCCACCGCGACCTCGGCCTCGTCGTCGACCTCGGGGGCACCGACGCCGTCGCCAAGCCGTTCGGGATCGGGCTCGCGGGCGCACCGGCCGCCGCCGTGACCCGCGGCTACCACCTCTGGGCGCTCGGCGCCCCGACGGCGATGGCGCGCGTCGCCGGCAACTGGGCGCTGCGCTCGGTGCAGGGCGAGAGCACCGTGCGCCTCGGGTTCCTCACCGGATCGAGCGGGCGTCTCGCGGAGTTCGAGCACACCGACGACTACCTCGAGCCGGCGCAGGTGCGCGCGGCGGTGGCGGCGCGGACGGAGTAGCCGCTCAGACCCGGCGGTGCCGGCCGCCCGTGCGCGCGTGGCGGGCGACGGTCGCGCCGCCGACGGCCGTCGCCGCGAGGAGACCGGACGCGAGGAGGTAGGGCGCCTCGCCGGCGGGCGCGCTGCCGTCGCCGGCCTCGACGCCGCCGACCGGGTACTCCGCCGACGCGTGCGTCGTGGTGGCCGCCGTGGCGTGGTCGTCGGCGTCGTCGTCGGACCCGTGGGACGACACCGCCGCGGGCTCGGTCTCGACCTCGTCGCCGTAGGAGAACGACTCGCAGGCCTCGTCGTCGGCGTCGGCGTCGAGGCGCTCCGGGTCGCTCGGGTCGGCGTCGAGGGCGTCCTGGGCCTCGGCCTGCGTGGAGAAGTCGTCGCAGTCGCGGTCGGCCGAGGAGACGACGGTGTCGACGGGCGCGTCGCTCGACGAGGGCGAGGTGCTGGACGAGGGCGTCGCCTCGTCGTCCAGACCCAGCTCCGTGTGCGCCGGCCGGTGCGGCCGGGCCTCGCACGCGATGTCGTCGCCGTCGTCGTCGAGGCCGTTGGGGTCGGAGGTGTCGGCGTCGAAGACGTCCTGCGCATCCTCCTGGTACCGGAAGTCACCGCAGTTGTGGACGTCCGCGCCCGCCGCCAGGGCCGCACCGGCGCCGGGGCCGAACAGGGTCAGCAGCGACAGGCCGCCGAGAGCGGCAGCGGTGGTGCGACGGGTCCGGCGGGCGGCGCGGTGAGCGGACAAGGTTCCTCTTCCGGGGCTCGAGCGGCGAGGCGATCACCTCGTCTGCGCGGACCGTCGTCGGGAGATCCGCCGTCGTTATCGGCGGACCTCGAGGACCACTCGTGCGGCGTCATCTCGCCGGTGCGGGGCAACCCGCGTCCGGCCGGGGCGTCCTGCGACGCCCACCCGGCTCAGTGCCGGACCGCGATGTCGGCCATGTCGGCCATGTCGGCCCTGAGGTCGGCGCCCGCCGCGTCCACGAGGTCGTCGACGTCGACGTCGAGCGCGCGCAGCACCGTGGCCGCGTCGTCGGCGGCGTCGGCGAGCACGCCGAGCAGGAGGTGGCGGACGCCGACGACGGGCTCATCGGCCCCCTGGCTCGCGGCGCGCAGGGCGGCGTCGACGGCCACCAGCGCGGCCGGGGTCCACGCGCGGCGCCCGGTGCCGCCGGCGCGGACCGGGCGGCGGGCGACCTCGGCGCGCACCTCGCCGACGTCGACGCGGTCGGCGAGGCGCCCGCCGTGCTCGTGCTCGTCGCGGACGAGGGCGAGCAGGAGATGGGCGGTCCCGACGCGGGCGGCGCCGTCGCGGGCCGCCTCCTGGTCGGCGATCAGGAAGACGCGGGTGAGGCGGGCGGTCTGTCGGGTGGCGAGGCGCATGGACCTCACCGTGGCGTCCGCCGGGGCCGCGCACCTCGGGGTCGGACCCCGGCTGCGGTCGGGGTCGTCACCCCACCTCAGGCGCCCGTCCGGCCCATCGGCGGCACGATCGACGAGGAGAGCCCCGACGTCGTCGGGATCGTGTTCGGCGGCATGCCCACCGCGGCCACGGCGGGCGGCACCGGCGGGGCGCCGACGGTGGCCACCGGGTCCACGACCTGCCACTCGAAGGTCATCGGCAGCACGCAGCACCCGGTCGCCAGGGGCGGCGCGGGCGCGAGCGGCACGGGGACGGCGCTGAGCGACGCATCGGCCGGGAAGGTCGGCGAGAGGGTCGTCGCCGCGGTCGGGGCCGTGGCGGGCAGCGGGACCAACGGACCCTCGGCGGGTGGCGCGGCGGTCGGGGCCGACGTCATCTCCGTCGTCAGCGACCCCGAGACGCCGGGATTGACCTCGAGCATCTGGTTGCCCGAGTCCCGCCAGGCGGCCTCGAACTGGGCGAGGGGCATCACGATCGGAGCGCTCTTCGCCGGATCGTTGAGGAAGATCTGGCCGCGGACCGGGTCGATGCCCGTCACGGTCACGAAGTGGTTCGGCTTCTGGTCCGCGGCGTCCGCGTCGAACCCCGACCCGTACGACGCGAGCTCCCCGGAATCGACCATCACGACGACGGGGTGGTCCGCCGCGAGGTGGCCGGCAAGGGTGTCGAGGGAGCCGTAGCTCCTCGTCGCGTCACCGCCCCCCGGGCCGACGTAGGCGTCGATGAGTGCCTCCAGCTCCTTCGGTTCGAGCCCCGACCAGTACCCCCAGTCGGGGTTGCCGTTCACGAAGTCCTGCTCCATCCACCCCTGCTGCTTCGCGAACTCGGCGAGCTCCTCGCCGGAGATGTTGCTCCCGGTCATCGCGTTGATCGCCATCGCCGCCGAGTACGGGCCGCAGTTGGCGTTCGCCGGGCCCTGCGGCTGGAAGTAGCCCTGGTCGATCGCGGGCGAGCCGATGACGGTGCTCGCCGTGGGGTCGACGAGCACCGTGGAGGGGTCGACGTAGAGAGCGGGGTCCATCCCGGCAGGGACCAGGGAAGCATCGACGGTGGCGACGCCACCGGCCAGGATCCCGTCGTCGTACGGGACCGCGTCCTGCGGCTCCGCGTAGTCCGTGGCGTCGAGGCTCGGGTCGCCGAGGACGGTGCCGACGGAGGTCGACGACCAGCCGGTGGTCTCCGCGTCCTCGGTCCCGTCCTCGGGCGCATCTGCCGAGGTGGTGGAGTCGTCCGCGGTCACCTCGTCCGCGGAGTAGCTCTCCTCCTCCTCGCCCCTCCCGCCCGAGTCGATGTCCTGGTCCTCGGTGGCGGTCGTCGACCAGGACGAGGCGCCCCCCGAGTCCTGGTCGTCGGCGGCGAACGCGTCGTCGCCGTACCCCTCGTCGTCGCTCACGCGGCCCCCCTGCGGCTGATGGTTGCGCTCATCGGTTAGAGGGGGTTCGTCCGGTCCGGCCCCACCGTTATCGCGGAAGGCCTGATCCGAGCAGAAGTTCTACGCAGAGCCATACGTCCTGACGCACCGAGTTCGATAGCCCCTTTTGGCTAACGCCCATCCGCGCAGCGCGATGCCTCTCGGTACCACTAGCACTTCGGGGGGAATCCAGTGACTGAATGGTCACTCGCTGTCGACTTCGGCACGACGTTCACGACGGCCGCGATGGTCTCGGGCGAGACGGTGAACATCCTCGAGCTCGACGGCTCGGTGAAGATCCCCTCCGCGGTCGCGCTGGACGACGAGGGGGAGCTCGTCGTCGGCCTGGCCTCCGGGGACGAGGCCGGCTGGCCCCCAGAGCGGGTCGAGCGGAACCCGAAGCGTTCCCTGGGCCGCACCCGGCACCTCGTGCTCGACGGAACCCCGATCCCGGTGGCCGACGCCGTCGCCGCGCTGCTGCGCGCGATCGCCGACGAGGGCACGCGGCGGCGCAACGGCGTGCCGCCCACCAAGCTGGTCCTGACCCACCCCGTCCGCTGGTCCGCGTCGCGTCGCGCCGAGCTCGCGGCGGCGGCGATCGCGGCGGGCCTGCCCGAGCCGATCATGGTCGCCGAGCCGGTCGCCGCGGCCATGCACTACCTCGACGAGAGCATCGCGCCCGGCGACCTCGTAGCCGTGTACGACCTCGGCGGGGGCACCTTCGACGCCGCGGTGCTGCGGCGCACGTCCGACGGCCTCGAGCTCGCCGGCGAGCCCGGCGGCAACGCCGACCTGGGCGGTGAGCGCCTCGACGACCTGCTCTACGGGATGGTCGGCGCCCGGCTCTCCGCGGAGCACAGCGAGCTGTGGGAGCAGATGGCCGCCGGCTCGACGCCGACCGCGCGGCGGCAGGCCGCCGAGCTGCGCCGCGACGTGCGCCGGGCCAAGGAGGCGCTGTCGCGTCAGCAGGCCTACACGGTCCACATCGCCGCCGTCGGCGCGGACCTGCGCATCACCCGCCCGGAGTTCGAGGCCCTCGTCACCGCGCCGCTGCGCGACACCGTCGACGAGCTGGCCGCGACCATCGAGCGGTGCGACGTCGCGGCCGGGGACGTCGCCGCGATCTACCTGGTGGGCGGGGCCAGCCGCATCCCGCTGGTGACGCGCCTCGTCTCCGAGCGCTTCGGTGAGCTCCCGGCCACGTTCGACGACCCGAAGTCGGTGGTCGTGCTGGGCGCCGCCGGTCTCGTGCGCGACCGGCCGGCGGCCGTCCCCGAGACCGCTCCCGCGGCGCCGGCCCCGGTCTACGCGGAGCCGGTCGCCCCGACCGTCACGCCCCCGCTCGGGACTCCGGTGGCAGCCGGCCCGGCCGGCGCGGGGGCTTCGACCGGGACGCGGCGTCCGCGCACCGCCCTGCTGGTATCGGTGGCCGCCGCCGCCCTGGTCGCCGCGCTCGTCGGCGGCGGTGTCGCCTTCCTGGGTCCGCGCCTCGCGTCCTCGAGCACGCCCGTGCCCGCCGCGAACGTGGTGCCCGCCGCCCAGCCGGTGGCGCCCGCCGTCGCGCCGCCGCCCACGACGACGACCGCCGACGCCCCGGCGACGACCACCCGCCCCCGGGCGACGACCACGACCACCACGAGTCGCCCGCCGCGTTCCTCGTCGAGCACCGCCCCGACCACCGAGTCGTGCTCCTCGGACTGCATGACCGAGGACCCGATGACGGGTGACACCTACGGGTCGGACACGGGCGGGACGCTCTACGAGGACCCCAACACCGGCTCGTACTCCACGGGCTACTGATCGTGCCGGCCGCCGCCACGCGCCGCGTCGCCGCTGCGTGCGACGAGGTGCTGACCCGTCCGGTGCCCGGCGCCGTCCGCGAAGGCGTGCTCCGCGTCCGCCGCGAGCTCGAGCGGCCCCTGCGCCTGGCCGTCGTCGGGCGCGTGAAGGCCGGGAAGTCGACGCTGGTCAACGCCCTGCTCGGGCAGCGGGTGGCCCGCGTCGACGCGTCGGAGTGCACGCGCGCGGTGACCTGGTTCTCGTACGGCCACCAGGAGAAGGTCGTCGTGCACGCCCGGAACGGGCGCTCGTGGACGCGGGCGTTCGAGGCGGACGGGTACCTCCCCGCCGACCTCGGCGCCGCACCGGAGGACATCGCCTCGGTGGAGGTGGTCCTCTGCAACGAGGCCCTCGCCGGCACCACCGTGATCGACACCCCGGGCCTGGACTCGCTCACCGCGGACGCCGGCGCCCGCACCGAGGAGCTGCTCGGGCTCGACGGCGACTCACAGCGCGCGCTGCAGGCCGCCGACGCCGTGCTCTTCCTCGTGCCACAGCTGACCCGGTCCGACGACCAGCGACTGCGAGCGCTCGCCGCGGCGATGTCCCGCACCGCGGGGGCCTCCGGCTTCTCCCCCGCGACGGTCCTCGCCGTCCTGAGCCGGGCCGACACGATCGACGACGGCACGGCGACGGCCACGCTCGACGGGAGCGGGGACACCTGGCCGGCGGCCACGGTCCTCGCCGCCCGCTACGCGGAGCAGCTGCAGGGCGTCGCGGGCGGGGTCGTGCCGGTGGCGGGCCTGCTCGCGGAGGCCGCCGATGCCTCGCTGATCACCGATGCCGTCGTGGACGACCTCCGGCGTCTCGCCGCCATGCCCGAGGACGACCGCGAGCTCCTGCTGCTCTCGGCGAACCTGTTCGCGTCCACCCCCGACGTCGGGGTCCCCGAGGCGAACCGGGCCCGGTTGCTCGGCCTCCTGGGCCTGCCCGGACTCCGCCTCTGCCTGGCGCACCTCGCCGACGGGCACGAGGGGGCGGAGGCCGTGAGCAAGCGCCTGCGGGCCCTCTCGGGCATCGAGGCCGTGCACGACGCGATCCGGCGGCTGTTCACCGCCCAGGCCGACGCGATCGGCGCCCACCGGGCGCTCGTCGCGTTGGAGAGCCTGTCGTTCGCCCCCGGAGCTCCCGCGTGGATGCGCGACGTCGTGGAGGAGGCCCGCGAGGACCCGGCGCTGCAGGGACTGCGCGAGCGGGACGTCCTCGTCCGGTGGACCCGCGGCGAGCTGCTCCTGCCCCCCGAGCTCGCCGCGGACCTGCAGGCCCTCGCACACGGCGCCGACGACGCCACCCGGCTCGGCGGGGACCCGCGCGACCCGGCGGCGGACCGCGAAGCCCTCGGACGGCGAGCGCTGGCGGCCGCCACACGGTGGTTGCGCTTCGCCAACGACCCGCGGACCGACCTGCCGGCCCGCCGAGCCGCCGAGGTCGTGCGTGACTCCTACACGGCGGCGTGGGAGCGCCTGGCGGGTCCGGCGTGACAGCGCCGGCACGCGGCACCGCGCGACCGCGTGGCGACGCGGCGACGCTGCGCAGAGGGCTCGGTGAGCTCGTGAACGGCCTGCACCAGGTCGCCACGGCTGCGGGTCTCGCGGAGGTCGTGGCGCCCCTGGTCGCCGAGTGCTCCCGCCCCACCCGCCCGATCGCCCGGATCGTGGTCGCCGGCGCGACCAAGCGCGGGAAGAGCGCGCTGGTGAACGCCCTGGTCGGGCGGCCAGGCCTCGTGCCGGTCGACACGGACGTCGCGACCGGCGTGCACATCGCCCTGCGGCACGCCGACGCGGACCGGGCCGTCGTGCACCTCGCCGACACCCCGCCGCGCGAGGTCCCGCCGACCGACGTCGAGCGCTACGCCTCGGAGCGGCACAATCCAGGCAACGGGCTCGACGTGCTGGCCGTCGAGCTCGAGCTGCCCGCCCCGCTGCTCGCCCGCGGCGTGGAGCTGGTGGACACCCCGGGCGTCGACAGCATCGTCGCCCGGCACGCCGACGTCACGCTCGCCGCGCTCGGCCTCGCCGACGCCCTCGTGCTCGTCGTGGACCCCAGCCGTCCCCTCATCGCGCCCGAGCTCGCGTTCCTGCGCGAGGCGACACAGCGCATCGGGCAGGTGGTCTTCGTCCTGACGAAGATCGACACCCACCCCGAGTGGCGCAGGGTCCTCGAGGACGACCGCGCCCTCGTGGCCACGCACGCGGCCCGCTTCGCCCAGGCCCCGTTCCTCGCCGTCTCGGGACGCCTGAAGTCGGTGGCCGACGACGCGCGGCTCCGCGGCCGCGACGCGCTCGCCGAGCGGGTGGTCGCGGAGGCCGGCACCGAGGCCCTCGAGGACGAGCTCGCGAGGATCGCCGAGGACCTCGACGTCGTCCGCCTCGGCAACGTCGTGCAGATGGCACTCGTCGTCGTCGCCCGGCTCGCCGCCGCCGTCCACGCCGCGCGACCCACCGACGACCCCTCGGTCGCGGCCGCCCTCGAGGCGGACCAGGAGCGGCTGCGGCGCCTCCAGGACTCCGGCACCCGTTGGCGGCAGGAGCTCGCCCACGGCTTCCGTCGCCTCCAGTTCGACGTCGACGCCGCCCTCACCAGCGGTGCGTCGCGGGCCGACGAGGCGCTGCTCGACAGCCTGAACCGCTGGTCGCCCGAGCGCTCGGAGACCCTCCCCCGTGAGCTCGACGACGTGGTGCGCGCGCTGTGGCTGGAGGCCGCGACGGTCGTGCGCGAGCGCGTCGAGGTGCTCGTGGCGGAGCTGGTGACGACCGTGTCCGAGCAGGGCGTCGAGCTCGCCCGGCCCGAGCTCGCCCTCCCGGAGACCACGCGCGAGGGCACACGCCGGCCCGAACCCGAGGACGACCCGACGGCGCGGGGCGTCGCGGGTGCGCTGGGCTCCTACGGCGCAGCCGCGGGACTGGCGTTCGGCGCCGAGCGGCTGCTGATGCCCCTCGGCCTGCTCCTGGGCATCGGTGGGCTCGGGCTGGGTGCCGCGATCGGCCTCGCCGGCATCGCCCTGCGCCGGCGCACGATGAACCGGGTCCGTGAGCAGCGGGCTGCGCAGCGGCTGACCACCCGCACCATCTCCGAGTCCCGCCAGCAGATGCAGCGCGAGTTCGCCAAGCACCTCGTCGAGGTCCAGTTCGGGCTGGAGGCCACCGTCACGGACCTGCTCGCGCAGCGCCGTCGCGAGCTCGGCGACGCGGTGGCCGACGCCCAGGCGACGGTCAAGCGGACCGCCGAGGAGCGCCGCACACGGCGGCGCGAGCTCGACGAGCACCTGGCGGCGCTCGAGCGGCTGCGCACGGACGCCGCCGCCCTGCACCAGGTGGCGACCTCGGCGCAGCGCGCCCGGCGGACCCCCGCTTCGTGACCGACCCGGCTCACCACTCCTTGACGTAGTAGTAGCTCGGCTCGGTCGCGCCGGGCTCGATGTGGCTGTAGCCGTGGGCGGCGTAGAAGCGGCGGGCGTCGGAGTCCTCGCCGTCGACGTTGACCTCGACGATCCGCCCGCCGCGCTCGGCCGCCAGGGCCTCGACCGCCGACAGGAGGGCGTGCCCGATGCGCCGGCCGCGGAGGTCGGGGCGCACGTAGAGCTCGTCGAGCAGGGCGACGGGCGCGTCGAACCAGACGTTGGGCCGGAACGACACGACCGCGAACGCGTCGGGCGGGTCGCCGTGCAGGAGGGCGACGAGGTCGGCGCCGGGGAGCAGCGTCCGCAGGCGCCCGGCCAGCACCTCGACGCCCGGCGTCGGGGTGTCGAACTCGGTGTTGAAGTCGTGCAGCAGCGCCGCGACGACCTCGGCGTCGTCGACGCCGCCGCGCCGGACCTCAACCACCGGAGCCGTACCGGCGGGTGATGACCTCGAAGTGGTGGCCCGCGGGGTCGTCGAAGTACAGGCCGCGCCCGCCGTCGTGGGTGTTGAACTCGCCGACCCAGCGCTGCTGGGGGTCGGCCCAGTAGGTGATCCCCCGCAGCAGCAGGCGGCCGAGGATCTCGTCGAACTCGTCCTCGCCGACGAGGAAAGCGACGTGCTGGCCGGGGAAGTCGACCGGCGGGGCCGCGTAGTCGATCGTGAACGTCTCGTCGACGTCGACGGCGATGAACGGGCCCCACGGGTGCGGGTCGGGCAGGCCGAGGACGTCGGCGAGGAACTGGGCGGACTCGCGGGCGTCGTGCGCGGCGAGCGCGAGGTGGTCGATGCGAACGGCCATGGGGTGGATCACTCCAGGGCTCCGGCGCCTCCATCCGCCGGCCTGACACCGGCCCGGACGCGACGCTGGGCAGATCGAATCGTCCGGTCCGTGAGGTCGTCAAGGTCCGGGTACCTGACATCGCGTGTCAGGTCAGGCGGGTCAGCGTGCGGCGCGGGCGGCCTCGATGGTCTCGCGGCTGGCGCCGAGGGCCTCGAGGTCCTCGGGGCGGCTGTGGCGCAGGAAGTGCTCGGCGCCGACGACGAGGAACAGCGAGCGGGCGGTGCCGGCGACCTCGCCGTCGAGCTCGTCGAGGTACGCCGTGCTCGAGATGTAGACCTTGCGGCCCACGACCGCGTCCACCTGGCTGCGCAGCCACAGCGTCGTCCCGACGGGCACCGGGCGGCGGAAGTCGGTCTCCATGCGCGCCGTCACCGCCGCGCGCACGACCTGGGTGTGGGCGGTGCCCAGCGAGTCGTCGAACGCGGTCATCAGCAGGCCGCCGTGCAGGAGGCCCGGGGCGCCCTGGTGCTCGTCGAGCACGTCGAACCGGCTGCGCACCGACACCCCGTCGTCCTCCACCCACGAGCGGATGCGCAGGCTGCCGGGCACGTCGGCACAGCCGCGGCACTGGCTGTGGTGCTCCCGCGTCCGCTCGCCGGGGCCGGGCGCCTTGGGGTGTTTCTGCGGCGCCTCCGCGTCGGCGGGCGGGTCGATGGTGGAGATCGGCACGCGCCGCACGTTACCCATGCCAACGACCTCCCCGGCCGCGAGCCGCGTCACCCCACGGCATGCTGACGGCCATGGCTGAGCCCGATGTCCGGCTGGAGCGCCTCGACGGCGTCGCGCTCCTCACCGTCTCCGACCCCAAGCGGCGCAACGCGATGACGACGGCGCTGTCGGACCGTCTCGTCGCGGCGCTCGACGAGGTCGGCGCCGACACCGGGGCGCACGCCGTCGTCATCACCGGCGACGACGACCCCAAGCCCGCCTTCTGCGCGGGCGGCGACCTCGACGAGCTCGCGGCGGCGGGCGAGTCCGGCCCGGACGCCCTCGAGCGCATCTACGCCGGGTTCCTGGCGCTGGCCGAGTGCCCGTTGCCGACGTTCGCCGCCGTCGACGGGCCCGCCGTCGGGGCGGGGCTGAACCTCGCGCTGGCCGCCGACGTGCGGATCGCCGGCGAGACCGCCCGCTTCGAGCCCGGCTTCCTGCGCCTGGGCGCCCACCCCGGCGGCGGCATGACGTGGATGGCGCAGCGGATCGTCGGCCCCCAGGTGACGACGGCGATGCTGCTCGGCGGCGAGCGCGTCGACGCCACCCGGGCCGTCGAGCTGGGCCTGGCGCTCAAGGTGGCCACCGGCGAGGGCGCGGACGGGCGCTCGGCGGCCGTGGCCGAGGCCCTGCGCATGGCCGCGACGTCGGCCGCGGCACCGCGCGAGCTGGTGGTCGCCACCAAGGCGAGCCTGCGCGCGACCGCGCACCTCGACCGGCACCGCGACGCCGTCGCCGTCGAGGTCGGCCCGCAGCTCGCGTCGCTGCGCTCGGAGGGGTTCCGCGAGGGTCTCGCCCGTGTGCGGGCCTCCACCGGGAAGCGCTGACCAGGGGTCCCGCGGGGGCGAACGCCCGGGCTGCGGACCCGGCTGTCACGGTCCAGCGTGTGACCCGTGACCAGCCAACGGTGATCGCGCCGGAGGTGAGGTTAGCCTGGGTGGTCCGCTCTTCTCCCGCGGATGGATCGACGAGGACGCGAAGGGACGCGATCGTTCGATGAGCACTGACACCGCCGTCGGGCCGGCCGGTCGGGAGGTGCGCCAGACCCACCGGGTGGTCATCCGTTTCGCGGGTGACTCCGGTGACGGGATGCAGCTCACCGGCGACCGGTTCACCTCGGAGGCCGCGGCGTTCGGCAACGACCTCGCCACGCTGCCCAACTTCCCGGCGGAGATCCGGGCCCCTGCCGGGACGTTGCCGGGGGTGTCGAGCTTCCAGCTCCACTTCGCCGACTACGACATCCTCACGCCCGGCGACCGCCCCGACGTCCTCGTGGCGATGAACCCGGCGGCGCTGAAGGCCAACATCGAGGACCTGCCGCACGGCGGCATGCTGATCGTCAACACCGACGAGTTCACCAAGCGGAACCTGGCGAAGGTCGGCTACGAGTCCAACCCCCTCGAGGACGACTCGCTGGAGCCCTACACGGTGCACCCGGTCGCGATGGCGACGCTGACGCGCGGCGCGCTCGAGCCCACGGGCATGAGCAAGAAGGACGCCGAGCGGGCGAAGAACATGTTCGCCCTGGGCCTGCTGTCGTGGATGTACCACCGCGGCACCGACGCCACCGAGGCGTTCCTGCGCGAGAAGTTCGCGAAGAAGCCCGACCTCGCCGAGGCCAACATCCTGGCGTTCCGCGCGGGCTGGAACTACGGCGAGACCACCGAGAGCTTCGCGGTCACCTACGAGGTCGCCCCGGCCCGCCTGGCCGAGGGCACCTACCGGCAGATCACCGGCAACCTGGCGCTCGCCTACGGCGTGGTCGCCGCCGGCCAGCAGTCCGGACTGCCGGTCTTCCTGGGCACCTACCCGATCACCCCCGCCTCCGACGTGCTCCACGAGCTGTCGAAGCACAAGGGCTTCGGGATCACGACGTTCCAGGCCGAGGACGAGATCGCCGGCATCGGTGCCGCCCTGGGCGCGTCGTTCGGCGGGGCGCTGGGCGTCACGTCGACGTCCGGTCCGGGCGTGGCGCTGAAGTCGGAGACGATCGGGCTGGCGGTGGCCCTCGAGCTGCCGCTGCTGATCCTCGACGTGCAGCGCGGCGGGCCCTCGACCGGCCTGCCCACCAAGACCGAGCAGGCCGACCTGCTGCAGGCGATGTACGGGCGCAACGGCGAGGCGCCGGTGCCGATCATCGCCCCGCAGTCGCCGTCGGACTGCTTCGACGCGGCCCTCGACGCCGTGCGGATGGCGCTGACCTACCGCACCCCGGTGTTCGTGCTCTCCGACGGTGCGATCGCCAACGGCTCCGAGCCCTGGGCCATCCCCGACGTCGCCGACCTGCCCGACCTGACGACGACGTTCGCCACCGAGGCCAACGCGCCCGACGGGTCCGGGGAGTTCTGGCCCTACCTGCGCGACCCCGACACCCTGGCCCGTCCGTGGGCGATCCCCGGCACGCCGGGGCTGGAGCACCGCATCGGCGGCCTGGAGAAGGCCGACGGGCGCGGCACGATCTCCTACGACCCGGACAACCACGACCGCATGGTCCGGCTGCGCCAGGCCAAGATCGACGGCATCCCGGTGCCCGACGTCGAGGTGCACGACCCCGACGGCGACGCCGAGGTGCTCGTCATCGGCTGGGGCTCGTCGTACGGGCCGATCGGGGCCGCGTGCCGCCGGGTCCGCGCGGCCGGGCTCTCGGTCGCGCAGGCCCACCTGCGCCACCTCAACCCGATGCCGGCCAACCTCGGCGACGTCCTGCGGTCCTACCGCCGCGTCGTCGTGCCCGAGATGAACCTCGGGCAGCTCGCCATGCTGCTGCGCGCCCGCTTCCTGGTCGACGCGCACTCGTACACCAAGGTCGCGGGACTGCCGTTCCAGGCCGAGGAGCTCGCCGGCGTCCTCACCGACGCCGTGAAGGGGGACCTTCCCGCATGACCGCCGTCGAACTCGGCAAGCCGTCCTTCGGGGGCGGGCTCGACCTCGTCCCGACCACGGACGAGGCGCAGAAGGCCAAGGACTACACCTCCGACCAGGAGGTGCGCTGGTGCCCGGGCTGCGGCGACTACGCCGTGCTCGCCTCGGTGCGCGGCTTCCTGCCCGAGCTGAACCTCAAGCGCGAGAACATCGTGTTCGTCTCGGGCATCGGCTGCTCGAGCCGCTTCCCGTACTACCTCGACACCTACGGCATGCACTCGATCCACGGGCGCGCGCCGACGATCGCCACCGGGCTCGCCGTGACGCGCCCGGACCTGTCGGTGTGGGTCGTGACCGGTGACGGCGACGCGCTGTCGATCGGGGGCAACCACCTGATCCATGCGCTGCGCCGCAACATGAACATCACGATCCTGCTGTTCAACAACAGGATCTACGGGCTGACCAAGGGCCAGTACTCGCCGACCTCCGAGGTCGGCAAGGTCACCAAGTCCACGCCGATGGGCTCGGTCGACGCCCCGTTCAACCCGGTCTCGCTGGCGCTGGGCGCCGAGGCCACGTTCGTCGGGCGCGCGCTGGACTCCGACCGCAAGGGCCTCACCGAGGTGCTGCGCCAGGCCGCCGCGCACCGCGGCGCCTCGCTGGTGGAGATCTTCCAGGACTGCCCGATCTTCAACGACGGCTCGTTCGACGTCCTGCGCAAGGGCGACGACGTGGCCGAGCGGCTGATCAAGCTCGTCGACGGCGAGCCGATCCGCTTCGGCAACGACGGCGAGTACGGCGTCGTGCGCTCGGCGTCCGGCGGGCTCGAGGTCGCGAAGATCGGCGGGCCCGACGGGGTGGGCGAGGACGCGGTCGTCGTCCACCGCGCCGGCGAGGAGGACCCCACGCAGTCCTTCGCGCTCTCGCGGCTGTCCGACCAGGACCTCACGCACACCGTCACCGGCATCTTCCGCAAGGTGGACCGGCCGACCTACGACGACGGCGCCCGCGCCCAGGTCGAGGCGGCCAAGGAGCAGGCCGCGTCGCGGGGCGACAACCTCGACGCGCTCCTGCGCGGCAAGGACACCTGGGCGGTCATGCCGGAGCCCGAGAACGAGCAGTAGCTTTGGCTGCGCCTCGTGAGCGCTTGTCCGTGCCGGAGCACGGACAGGCGCTCACCAGGCGGAGCCACAGTGGCTACCTCGCCGCCATCGGCGCGTACGCGCTGTGGGGCCTCTCGCCCGCGTTCTGGCCGCTGCTGGCACCGGCTGATGCCGTCGAGTCGGTCGCGCACCGGGTCGCCTGGACGCTGCTGGGCATGCTGCTGGTCATCACCGTCGCGCGGCGGTGGGGCGACCTGCGCGGCCTCTCGTGGGGCACCTGGGCGCTGGTCACCGCGGGCTCGGTGCTCATCGCGGTCAACTGGGGCACCTACATCTGGTCGACCACCCACGGCCACGTCGTCGACGCCGCGCTCGGCTACTACGCCACGCCGCTGGTGTCGGTGGTGCTCGCCGTGGTCGTCCTGCGCGAGCGGCTGCGCCGCGTGCAGTGGGTGGCGATCGGGCTGGCGGCCGCGGCCGTCGTCGTCCTCACCGTCGGTACGGGCCGGCTGCCCTGGATCACGCTCGTGCTGGCGGTGAGCTTCGGGCTCTACGGGCTGGTGAAGAAGCGGGTGCCGCTCGACCCGGTCCCGGGCCTGACTGCCGAGGGCTTCCTGCTCGGGCCGCTCGCGATCGTGTTCATCCTCGGGCTCCAGATCAGCGGCGCCGGCACCTTCACCGGGTACGGCACCGGGCACGCGCTGCTGCTCGTGGCCGCCGGTCCGGTCACCGCGATCCCGCTGCTGCTCTTCGCCGCCGGCGCCCGCCGCCTGCCCCTGGCCACCCTCGGCGTGCTGCAGTACCTCAACCCGACCCTGCAGTTCCTGTGGGGCGTGGTCGTCGCCGGCGAGCCCATGCCCGTGTCGCGCTGGGTCGGGGTCTCCCTGGTGTGGGCGGCGCTGGTGGTGTTCACCGCCGACGCCCTGCGGGCCGGCACTCAGCCGGTGCGCGCCACCGTGTAGTCCAGCAGCGCCGCGAGGGCCTGGCGGGCGGGGCCCTCGGGCAGGGCGGCGAGCTCGGCGCGCGCGGCGTCGGCGCGGGCGTCGAGGGCGGTGCGGGCCTCCTGCAGCCCCGCCGAGCCGCGCAGCAGCTCCAGGGCCTCCTCCACCTCGCCGTCGCCCAGCTCGCGGCTCCCGACGCCCAGGGTCCGGAGGCGCGCGACCTCCGGGCCGTCGCCGGCCAGCGTGTAGAGCACCGGCAGCGTCGCGACGCCCTCGCGCAGGTCGGTGCCCGGCGTCTTCCCGGAGTCCCCCGACGGCGAGGCGATGTCGATGATGTCGTCGGAGACCTGGAAGGCCGTGCCGATGATCTCGCCGAACCGGCTCATCGCCGTCACGTGCTCGGGGGGCGCCCCGGCGAACATCGCCCCGAACCGCCCCGACGTCGCGATGAGCGAGCCCGTCTTCTCGGCCACGACGGCCAGGTAGTGCTCGACGGCGTCCTCGCCCTCGCGGGGCCCGCGGGTCTCGCGCATCTGGCCCGTCACGAGCTCGGCGAACGTCTCGGCGATGATCCGCACCGCATCCGGGCCGAGCTGCGAGACGAGCCGCGAGGCGTGGGCGAACAGGTAGTCGCCGGTGAGGATCGCGACCGTGTTGTCCCAGCGCGCGTTGGCGCTCTCGGCGCCGCGGCGCATCGTCGCCTCGTCCATGACGTCGTCGTGGTACAGCGTCGCCAGGTGCACGAGCTCGACGGACGTGGCCGCGACGACGACGTCCTCCGAGGTCCCGCCCGCGAGCTGCGCGGCGAGCAGCGTCAGCAGGGGCCGGAAGCGCTTGCCGCCGGCCTCGATGAGGTGCAGCGAGGTGTCGGTGACGAATCGGTAGTCGCTGTGCACCTCGCGACGCAGGAGGTCCTCGACGCGGTCGAGGCCGTCGCTGACCGCCGCGGCGAGGTCGGGGTCGCCGATCGGCAGGCCGGCGACCTGGGTCAGTCGGGGGCCGGTCACGCGGTCAGCCCAGGAAGGACAGGCCGTCGGCCCATCCGAGGACGACGGTCGGCACGACGCCGAGCAGCAGGGTCACCACGACCCCCAGTGTGATCGCCACCGTCGTGAACGGCCCGGGGACGCTGACGGTCGGGCCGTCCGCGGCGGGCTCCGAGAAGTACATGAGCACGATGAGCCGCAGGTAGAAGAACGCGGCCACCGCGCTGACCACGAGGGCCACGATGACCAGCGGCGTCATGCCGTCGGCCAGGGCCGCGGAGAACACCGCGAACTTGGCCGTGAAGCCGCTGGTCAGCGGGATGCCGGCCAGCGCGAGCATGAGGAAGGTCATCGAGGCCGCGACCACCGGTGAGCGCTTGGCGAGCCCCGCCCACGCCGAGAGGTGCGTCGCCTCCCCGTCCGGGCCGCGCACCAGCGTCACCAGGCCGAACAGCGCGACCGTGGTGAAGCCGTAGGCGAGCAGGTAGAACAGCGTCGCCGAGAGCCCGTCGGGGGTGATCGCCATGGCCCCGAGCAGCAGGAAGCCGGCGTGGGCCACCGACGAGTACGCGATCATGCGCTTGATGTCGGTCTGGGTCAGCCCGAGCACCGCGCCGATCACCATCGACGCGATCGCGACCACCCAGAGCACCCCGCGCCACTCCCACACCGTGGAGCCGAAGGCGACGGAGAACACCCGCAGGATCGCGCCGAACGCGGCGACCTTGGTGCACGCGGCCATGAACGCGGTGACCGAGGTGGGCGCGCCCTGGTAGACGTCCGGGGTCCAGGTGTGGAACGGGCCCACCGACCCCTTGAACATCAGCCCGACCACCAGCAGCGCCAGCCCGCCGAACAGCAGCGAGTCAGGGCGCAGCGAGCCCGCGGCGGCCTGCGAGATGTCGGTGAGCTTCACCGAGTCCGCGTAGCCGTAGAGCAGCGCGAGCCCGTAGAGGAAGAACGCCGACGAGAACGCGCCGAGCAGGAAGTACTTGACCGCCGACTCCTGGCTCGCGAGCCGCCGGCGCCGCGCGAGCCCGCAGAGCAGGTACAGCGGCAGGCTGAGCACCTCGAGCGCCACGAACATCGTCAGCAGGTCGTCGGCGGCGCAGAACACGAGCATGCCGCCGAGGGCGAAGAGCACGAGCGGGAAGACCTCGGTGTGGCCCTCGACCCGGTCGCGCGGGAAGCGCCCGCCGGAGCCGCCGCCGGTGCGCCGGGCCGTGGCGGTGCCGCTGCGTCCCGTGCGGCCGGCCTGGCCCTCGGACTCGGCCTCCGCCAGCGCCACCGGGTCGGCGACGAACGGCCCACCGGGCTCGATCGAGCGGTCGGCCAGCAGCAGCACGCTCGGCACCGCGAGGGCGAGCAGCGTGCCCCAGAGGAACAGCGCCGGACCGTCCACGGCCAGCGCGCCGGCCAGCGTCGACACCGCCGGGGTGCCCGAGCTCGCCCGCGCCACGACGGCCACGAGGGCCGCGGCGATGGTGACGAGGGTCAGCGCGAGCTGCGCGCGTCCGCGACCCCGCAGGGGCATGAGGGCCTCGAGCAGCACCGAGAGGCACGCCGCGGCGAGCACGATCAGCACCGGCGCGAGCGCGCCGTAGTCGACCGTCGGGAAGGTCGAGCCGGTCATCGCGGCACTCCGTTGATCGCTGGGTTGATCGCTGGGTCCACGGTCACCGGGTCGGTGGCGCCGACCTCGGCCATGGTCGCCGCCACCGCCGGCTCGAGGACCTCGAGGACCGGCCCGGGGAAGAACCCGAGCACGAGGATGAGGGCGACCAGCGGGGTCATCACCGCGACCTCGCCGCGGGTCAGGTCGCCGAAGCGGGCCGTGGTGCGGCGCGCCCAGGAGCCGTCGCTCCCGTCGACGCCGTCGTCGGTGCCGGCCATCGCCGCCGCCGACGCCGCGCCCGGCCCGTCGCCGACCACCGCGGTGCCGCGCAGCGGCCCGGTGAACACCCGCTGGTAGACCCACAGCACGTAGAGGGCCGCGAAGACGATGCCGACGGTCGCGATCACCGTGAACACCGGCCGGGTCGGGAACGCGCCGATGAGCACGAGGAACTCGCTGATGAACGAGTTGGTGCCGGGCAGCGACAGCGTCGAGAGGCCCGCGATGAGGAACATCCCCGCGAGCAGCGGCGCGGCGCGCCCGACGCCGCCGTACTCGGTCATCGACGCCGTGCCCCCGCGCCGGATCAGCAGGCCGACGGCGAGGAAGAGCATCGCCGTCGAGATGCCGTGGTTGACCATGTAGAGCGGCGAGCCGGCGATCGACTGCGACGTGAACGCGAAGATGCCCAGCGCGATGTAGCCGAAGTGCGCGATGGAGGTGTACGCGACGAAGCGCTTCATGTCGGTCTGCGCGGCGGCGAGCAGCGCGCCGTAGATGACGCCGATGACCGCGAGCACCAGCACCAGCGGGGCGAGCTCGCGCGACGCCGCCGGGAACAGCGGCAACGTGTAGCGCAGGAACCCGAACACGCCGACCTTGTCGAGCAGGCCGACGAGGATGACGCCGCCGGCCACGGGCGCCTCGGCGCCGGCGTCGGGGAGCCACGTGTGCAGCGGCACCAGCGGCGCCTTGATGGCGAAGGCGGCGAAGAACCCGAGGAACAGCGGGATCTGGGTCGAGAGCGGCAGCTGCGCGGCCATGCCCTGCAGCGCCGCCCAGTCGAACGTGCCCTGCCCCAGCCGGGCGTCGCTGGCCACGAACAGCCCGATCACCGAGGCCAGCATGATGAGGCCGCCGAGGAACGAGTAGAGGAAGAACTTCACCGCGGCGTACTGGCGGCGCGGCCCGCCGAAGCGCCCGATGAGGAAGTACATCGGGACGAGCATCGCCTCGAACAGCACGTAGAACAGGAAGACGTCGGTCGCGGCGAACACCCCGACCAGGACGCCCTGCGTCGCGAGCATCAGCGCCGTGAAGCCGGACCCGGTGCGCCCGGGCGGGAGCTTCTCGGCCCACCCGAAGCCCAGCACGATCGGCACGAGCACCGCGAGCAGGGCGATCATCGTCAGCGCGATGCCGTCGATACCGAGGGCGAACCGCGTGCCGAACGCGGGGATCCACTCGACCGACAGCTCGAACTGGAAGCGCGGCGTGCCCGGCCCGGTGCGGAACTGCGACCAGAGGAGCGCGACGAGCACCAGCGAGACGACCGAGAACCCGAGGCCGGCCGCCTTGCCCGCGCGGTCGAGGTGCTCGCGGGAGGCCATCGCCCCGCAGACGGCGGCCCCGAGGAGCGGGACGACGAGCAGGGCCAGCAGCAACGCGCTCATCCGCCGTACCCGCCGACGGTGAGCAGGGCCGCGACGAGCACGACGGAGCCTCCCAGGATGGTCAGGGCGTAGGAGCGGACGAAGCCGGTCTGCGTGCGCCGCAGCCGGCCGGACGTGCCGCCGAGCAGGGCGGCGGTGCCGTTGACGGCCCCGTCGACGCCCCGGTTGTCGAGGTAGACCAGCGCGCGGGAGAGCCAGATGCCCGGCCGCGCGATGACCTTCTCGTTGATCGCGTTGGCGAAGAGGTCGGCGCGCGCGGCCCGCACCGGCAGGCTCACCCGCTCCGGGCGCTCCACCGGCACCGGGCGGCGCCCGACGACCAGGTAGGCGATCCCGGCGCCGAGCACCATGAGCACGGTCGCCGCGATCGGGACGAGTCCGATGGGGAACACCGCGGGGACGGTGTGCGGGTCGACCGGCGCGCCGAGCGAGGGCTCGAGCCACAGCGCCAGGCGCTCGCCGCCGACGAGGAAAGCGCCGGCACCCGCCGACCCGATGGCCAGCAGGATCATCGGCGCCGTCATCGAGGCCACCGACTCGTGCGGGTGGTAGTGCTCCGGCGGGTCCTCGAGGTCCGCGGCGTCGATCCGCCGCGGGTGCAGGTCGCGCCAGCGCTCCGGCCCGAAGAACGTCATGAGCATCAGGCGCGTCATGTAGAACGCGGTCAGCCCGGCCGCGAGCAGCGCCGCGACGCCGAGGATCCACCCGGCCACGGGGCCCGCGGTCAGCGTGGCCTCGATGATCGCGTCCTTCGTGTAGAAGCCCGAGAGGAAGGGGAAGCCGATCAGGGCCAGGTAGCCGATGGTGAACGTCCAGAACGTCACCGGCATGTGGCGCCGCAGTCCCCCGTAGCGGCGCATGTCGGTCTCGTCGGCCATCCCGTGCATCACCGAGCCGGCCCCGAGGAACAGCCCGGCCTTGAAGAAGCCGTGGGCGAGCAGGTGGGCGAGCGCCACCGCGTACCCGACGGGCCCGAGCCCGACGGCCAGCATCATGTAGCCGATCTGGCTCACCGTGGAGTAGGCCAGCACCTTCTTGATGTCGTCGTAGGCGCAGCCGATGATCGCCCCGATCACCAGCGTGATCGCCCCGATGATCGTGACGACGAGCTGCCCGACGGGCGCCAGGTCGTAGAGCGGGTTGGCCCGGGCGATGAGGTAGACGCCGGCGGTCACCATCGTCGCGGCGTGGATCAGCGCCGACACCGGCGTCGGGCCCTCCATCGCGTCCGGGAGCCACGCCTGCAGCGGGAACTGGCCGGACTTGCCGCAGGCGCCGAGCAGCAGGAGCAGGGTGATCGCGGTCAGCGTGCCCGGCGAGATCTCCCCGGCGCGGGCGAACACCTCGACGTACTGCGTCGTCCCGAGCTCGACGAACAGCAGGAAGATCGCCAGCGCCAGCCCGACGTCGCCGACGCGGTTCATGAGGAACGCCTTCTTGGCCGCGCTGCCCGCCGACCGGCGTCCCGTGTAGAAGCCGATGAGCAGGTACGACGCGAGGCCGACGCCCTCCCAGCCGAGGTAGAGCGTCACGAACCCGTTGCCCAGGACCAGCACGAGCATCGCCGCGACGAACAGGTTGAGCTGGGCGAAGAACTTGCGCCGGGCGGGGTCGTGGGACATGTAGCCCACCGAGTAGATGTGGATCAGCGAGCCGACGCCGGTGATGAGCAGCGCGAACGTCAGCGACAGCGGGTCGATCCGCAGCCCGAACTCGACGTTCAGTGCACCGACGGCGAACCAGTCGTAGAGCGGGAGCTCGCGCACCCGTTCCTCCGCGGGCAGCGCCAGCGACCCGACGAACAGCACGACCGCGAACGCGAACGACGCGACGACCGTGAGCACGCCGAGCACGTGACCCCACCGGTCGGTGCGGCGTCCGCCGACGAACAGCACCAGCGCGCCCAGGGCGGGCAGTGCGACGAGCAGCCAGGCCGCGCCGGAGGCCCCCTCCACGGGGAGGACCTCGGGGAGCGGGGCGGCGGCGCCCAGGAGCGACACGACGGACGGACCCCCTCTAGTACTTCAGCAGGTTGGCGTCGTCGACCGAGGTGGTCCGACGGGTGCGGAAGATCGCCATGATGATGGAGAGGCCGACGACGACCTCCGCCGCGGCCACGACCATGACGAAGAACGCCATGATCTGGCCGCTGAGCGACCCGTTGATCCGGGAGAACGTCACCAGCGTCAGGTTCACGGCGTTGAGCATCAGCTCGATGCACATGAACACGACGATGGCGTTGCGGCGCACGAGCACGCCGACCGCGCCGATGGCGAACAGCAGCGCCGAGAGCAGCAGGTAGATCGTCGGGCTCATCGGGAGGCCCCGCTCTCGGTGCTCTCGGTGTCCTCGGGAGCGCCCTCGTGGGTGCCCTCGGCGAGCCGGTCGTGGGTGCTGCCGACGTCGACGCCGTCGCTGCCCCCACGCAGGGCGCGCGCGTCGACGTCGCCGGCGGGCCCGCTCGTCGAGCGGACGTCGGCCATGTCGGCGTCGAGGCGCTCGCGCCGGGTCGCCTCGATGATCTTCGAGAGCGACGCCGGGGCCACCGAGCCGTCGGGCAGCAGGGCCGGGGTGGCGACGGAGTCGGCGGTGGCGAAGACGCCGGGGCCCGACCGCGAGCCGTACGAGGCCAGCGGGCCCCGCAGGCGGTCGACCACGCGCTCGCGCTGGCCGGCGTGCTGGTGGCGGGCGCGTCCGGCGAACGTGTAGACCATCGCGCCGACCGCGGCGGTGATCAGCAGCGCCGAGGTCAGCTCGAAGGGCAGCAGGTAGTCGCGGAAGATGCTGGTGCCCAGCGCCTGGACGTTGCCGCGGGCCTCCGGGCCGTAGCCCGGGCCGAGACCCAGCGGGCCGACGGTGGTCAGCGTCTCGGCGACCGCCGCGACGGCCAGGCCGCCGAGGCCGACGCCGAGCACCGCGGCGGTCAGCCGCTGGCCGCGCAGCACCTCGACCACCGAGTCCGAGGCGTCACGGCCGACCATCATCAGCACGAACACGAACAGCATCATGATCGCGCCGGTGTAGACGATGATCTGGGTGAAGCCCAGGAACGGCGCCTGCTGGACCATGTAGAGCACGCCGAGGCTCAGCATCGTCATGACCAGCCACAGCGCCGAGTGCACGGCGTTGCGGCTGAAGATCATGCCGAGCCCGCCGGCCAGCGCCACCGGGCCGAGGATCCAGAACGCCACCGACTCGCCGGTGGACATCTCGCCGCCGCCGGTCTGCGGGGCCGACGCCAGCAGGGCGCCCGCGGTGCCCACGGTGCTCACCGTGCCGCCCCGGAGATGTCGATCTCGTCGCTGGTCGAGTCGCGGACGTCGGAGCGCCGGGCCATCTCGGGACCCTGGACGTAGTAGTCCTGCTCGTTCTCCCCCAGCCGCATGGGGTGCGGCGGCTGCTCCATGCCGGGCAGCAGGGGGGCGAGCAGGCGGTCCTTGTCGTAGATCAGGGTCTGGCGGTCGTCGTCGGCGAGCTCGTACTCGTTGGTCATCGTCAGCGAGCGTGTCGGGCACGCCTCGATGCACAGGCCGCAGCCGATGCAGCGCAGGTAGTTGATCTGGTAGATCGCGCCGTAGCGCTCCCCGGGCGAGAAGCGCAGCTCGTCGGTGTTGTCGCCGCCCTCGACGTAGATCGCGTCGGCGGGGCAGGCCCAGGCGCACAGCTCGCAGCCGACGCACTTCTCGAGGCCGTCCGGGTGGCGGTTGAGCTGGTGGCGCCCGTGGTAGCGCGGGGCGGTCACCTTCTTCACGCGCGGGTAGTCCTCGGTGACGACCTTGCGGAACATCGTCGAGAAGGTCACGCCGAAGCCGGCGATCCCGTCGAACACGCCCATCAGGAGTCTCCCTCTCGGCCGGCTCCGGCGGCCACGGTCTCGGCGTCGCCGGACGCGTCCCGGGCGGGCGCCACCGCGCGGCGGCGCCGCTTCGGTGTCGCCGGCACCTCGAGGTCGAGCGGCGGGACGGGGTAGTCGGCGACGACCGGGGGCTCGGGGTCGTCCTCCGGCGGTGCCTGGTCGGGCAGCAGCAGCGCCGCCCCGACGAGCACGACCAGCGCCACCCCGCCGACGACGAGGATCTGGCCGGTGGTCAGCTCGGCGCGCAGCACGCGCAGGGTCGCGACGAGCATCAGCCACAGGAGGCTGATCGGGATGAGCAGCTTCCAGCCCAGGCGCATGAACTGGTCGTAGCGCTGGCGGGGCAGCGTGCCGCGCAGCCAGACGTAGACGAACAGGAAGGCGATCGTCTTGCCCAGGAACCACACGAGCGGCAGCCAGCCCTCGTTGACGCCGGGGATCAGCGACAGCGGCCACGGGGCCATCCAGCCGCCGAGGAACAGCGTCGTGGCCACCGCGGAGAGGGTGACCATGTTGACGTACTCGGCGAGGAAGAAGAGCGCGAACTTCAGCGACGAGTACTCGGTGTGGAAGCCGCCGACCAGCTCGGACTCGGCCTCGGCGAGGTCGAACGGCGCGCGGTTGGTCTCGCCGACCATCGACACCGCGAAGATCGCGAAGCTGACCGGGAGCAGCCAGATGTACCAGCCGGTCTGCTGCGCGGCGACGATGTCGGCCGTGGACAGCGAGCCCGAGTAGAGCACCACGGCGATGATCGACAGGCCCAGCGCCAGCTCGTAGGAGATGACCTGGGCCGCGCTGCGCAGGCTGCCGAGCAGCGGGTACGGCGAGCCCGACGCCCAGCCGGCGAGCACGATGCCGTAGACGCCGATCGACGAGCAGGCCAGCACCACGAGGACGCCGACGGGCAGGTCGGTCAGCTGCAGGGCGGTGCGCTCACCGAAGATCGAGACCTCGGGGCCGAGCGGGATCACCGACCAGGCCACGAACGCGGGCACCACGGACAGCACCGGCGCGATGAAGAAGACGGCCTTGTCCGCGAGGACCGGGCGGATGTCCTCCTTGAACGCCAGCTTGAGACCGTCGGCGAGCGACTGGAGCAGGCCGAACGGCCCGTTCCAGTTCGGCCCCGGGCGCTGCTGCATGCGGCCCACGACCCGGCGCTCGAACCAGATCATGAGCAGCGTGATGACCATCAGGGCGCCGAAGATGACGACGACCTTGATCAGCGTCAGCCAGAACGGGTCGTCGGCGATCAGCGTCTGGGTGTAGCCCAGGGGTGGGGGTACCGGGGTCACGCGGGGCTCCCCTCGTGGGCGTGGCGGCCGCCGGCGATCCCGACGGGCCCGCCGTGGGTGAGGCCGAGAGCGGCCAGGGTGACGACGCCGCCGTCGGGCTGCGGGATCCGGGCCGGGGCCCAGACCACGTCATCGGGCAGGTCGGCGAGCTCGACGGGCAGGTGCAGCGTGCCCCGCGGTCCCTCGAGCCCCGCCGTCGCGTCCTCGACGAGGCCCAGGCGCGCGGCGGTGGTGGCCGAGAGCCGGACCTTCGGCGGGCGCGCGGTGCCCGCCAGCTCGGGCTCGTCGACCAGGAGCCGGCCGCCGTCGAGCAGCTGGCGCCAGGTGGCGAGGCGCAGGGTCGGCTCGCCGTCGCCGGACTCCTCCGCGAGCGGGGCGTCCCCGCGCGTAGAGGCAGCGAGATGGCCGTTCGCTGCGGCACGGATCGGCGCCAGGGCCTCGGTGACGCGGGCGAACTCGGCGCCCGCGACCTCGACGGTCTGGGTGAACAGGTCGACGTCCATCTCGACGGCGAGGGTGTCGAGCACGCGGCAGTCCGGCAGCGTGATCGCCACCGTGCCGCCGACGCGCCCGGCCGAGCCGCCGGAGGGGTCGATCGTGGTGGCGAAGCGCCGGTCGCGGCCCTCCCAGTTGCGGAAGGTCCCGGCCTTGTGGACCACCGGGGCCACCGGCAGCACCACGTCGGCGCGCGCGGTGACCTCGCTGTGCCGCTGCTCGAGCGAGACGACGACGTCGGCCTCGCGCAGGGCCGCGCGGGCCAGGGCGGGGTCGGGGAGGTCGTCGATCTCGACGCCGCCGACCACCAGGCCGGCGAGCTCGCCGTCGGCCGCCGCGCGCAGGATGCCGGTGAGGTCGCGGCCCGGCGTGGCCGGCAGCTCCGCGACGCCCCAGCTCGACGCCAGCGCGGCGCGGGCGTCGCCGTCGGCCACCGCGGCGCCGCCGGGCAGGAGGCCGGGGACGAGGCCGGCGTCAAGCGCGCCGCGCTCCCCCGCCCGCCGGGGCACCCAGGCGACCCGCGCGCCGGTGCGGTTGGCGAGCGCGCCCACCGCGTCGTAGAGGCCGGGGACCTCCGCGGCCCGCTCGCCGACCAGCACCACCGCGTCGGGCAGGGCCAGGGCGGCGTCGAGCTCGTCGGGCAGTGTGTCCAGCGCGACGGGCTCCGCGCCCGGCACGGCGCGCACGAGGTGCCCGCCGGTCTTGACCACCGCGGGCGTCGACCACTGGCCGAGGTGCCACACCGCCGTCCCCGTGCGGGCCGCCTTGCGCAGCCGCAGCAGGACGATCGGCGACTCCTCCTCGGGCTCGAGGGCCACGCAGAGCACCGCGGGCGCGGCCTCGAGCGCGGCGAAGGAGACGTGCTCGGGACCCTTCCCGACGACGTGCGCGGCGAGGAAGTCGAGCTCCTCGGGCGACGACGCCCGGGCGCGCATGTCCACGTCGTCGGTCGCCAGCGCGAGGCGGGCGAACTTCGACCAGGCGTAGGCGTCCTCGAGGGTCAGCCGGCCGCCGGGCAGGACGCCGACGCCGCGCTTGGGCTCGCCGGGCTCCTCCTCGGTGCCGGTGGGCCGCCCGGTGCCGTCCCGCGCCGTCATCAGCAGGCCCGCGGCGTGCTCGAGGGCGTCGGTCCACGACGCCTCGTGCAGCTCGCCGTCGTCGCCGCGCACCAGCGGGCGCGCGATGCGGTCGGCGGCCTGGCTGTAGCGGAACGCGAAGCGGGCCTTGTCGTCGATCCACTCCTCGTTGACGTCGGGGTCGTCGCCGGCCAGCACGCGCTGGACCGCGCCGCGGCGCCAGTCGCGGCGCACCGCGGCGCCCGACGCGTCGTGCTCGCTGATGCCCGGCGTCGACACGAGGTCGAACGGGCGCGAGCGGAAGCGGTACGACGCCGAGGTCAGCGCGCCGACCGGGCAGATCTGGATGGTGTTGCCCGAGTAGTAGGACTGGAAGTCCTCGCCCTCGCCGAAGGCGGTCTCCTCGGTGCCGATCTGCTGGTGCGCGCCGCGCTCGAGCAGCTCGATGAACTGGTCGCCCGCGATCTGGCGGGAGAACCGCGTGCAGCGCTGGCAGAGCACGCAGCGCTCGCGGTCGAGCAGCACCTCGTCGGAGATCGGCAGCGGCTTGGCGAACGTCCGCTTCTCCTCGACGAACCGCGACTCGGCCCGGCCCGAGGACATCGCCTGGTTCTGCAGCGGGCACTCGCCGCCCTTGTCGCAGACCGGGCAGTCGAGCGGGTGGTTGATGAGCAGCAGTTCCATGACGCCCTGCTGGGCCTTGTCGGCCACCGCGGACGTCATCTGCGTCTTCACGACCATGTCCTGGGCCACGGTCATCGTGCAGCTGGCCTGCGGCTTGGGCATCGCGCGCCCGTTCATCTCCACCTCGACCAGGCACTGGCGGCAGGCGCCGGCCGGGTCGAGCAGGGGGTGGTCGCAGAACCGCGGCACGACGATGCCGAGCCGCTCGCAGGTCCGGATGATCAGCTCGCCCTGGGGGGCGTCGACGATCCGGTCGTCGATGGTGAGGCGGACGTGACCCTCGGGGGGCTCCGCCCCCCGAGAACCCCCCGACGTGCGCTCGGGCGCCTGGGTCATGCCGTTGCTCCGCTCAGTTCCACGATGCGGTCGACCTCACCCTCGGGGGGCTCCGCCCCCCGAGCACCCCCCGACTGCGAGGAGCAGAGGTCGACGAACTCCTGCCGGAAGTACCTGATGCCGCTGGTGATCGGCGAGACCGCACCGTCGCCGAGGGCGCAGAACGAGCGGCCGAGCACGTTGTCGCAGACGTCGAGCAGCGTGTCGATGTCGGCCTCGGTGCCCTCGCCGTCGACCATGCGCCGCAGGATGCCGGCGAGCCAGTAGCAGCCCTCCCGGCACGGCGTGCACTTGCCGCACGACTCGTGCTCGTAGAACTCGGTCCACTTCATGACCGCCCACGGGACCGACACGGTCTCGTTGAAGATCATGAGCGCGGTGGTGCCGAGCATCGAGCCGGCCTCGGTGGCGCCCTCGAAGTCCAGGGGCACGTCGAGGTGCTCGTCGGTGAGCAGCGGCGTCGAGCTGCCGCCGGGCGTCCAGAACTTCAGCGGGATGCCGTCCTTCATGCCGCCCGCGAGCTCGAGGAGCTGGCGCAGCGTCGTGCCCAGGGGCGCCTCGTACTGCCCGGGACGCTCGACGTGCCCGGACAGCGAGTAGATCTTCGGGCCGGGCGACTTCTCGCGGCCCATCGTGCGGAACCAGTCCTTGCCGCCGGTGACGATCGACGGGACGGTCGCGATGGTCTCGACGTTGTTGACGACGGTCGGCGCCGCGTAGAGGCCCGCGGTCGCGGGAAACGGCGGCTTGAGGCGCGGCTGCCCGCGTCGCCCCTCGAGCGAGTCGAGCAGCGCGGTCTCCTCGCCGCAAATGTACGCGCCGGCACCGGCGTGCACGACGATGTCGAGGTCGAAGCCGCTGCCGTGGACGTCCTTGCCGAGGTGGCCTGCCTCGTAGGCCTCGCGCACCGCGGCGTGCAGGCGGCGGATGCAGTGCACGATCTCGCCGCGCACGTAGATCACGCAGAAGTGCGCGCGGATCGCGTACGCGGTGATGATGCAGCCCTCGATGAGCGAGTGCGGGTCGGCCATCATCAGCGGGGTGTCCTTGCAGGTCCCCGGCTCGCCCTCGTCGGCGTTGATGACGAGGTACTTGGGCTTGGCGGCGGGGCCCGTGGGCTCCTCACCCGGCTTGGTCTGCGGGATGAAGCTCCACTTCATGCCCGTCGGGAAGCCGGCGCCGCCGCGCCCGCGCAGGCCGGCGTCCTTGACCAGCGCGACGAGGTCGTCGGGCGCGGTGTCGAGCGCGGTGTGCAGGGCGGTGTAGCCGCCGAGCTCGGTGTAGTGGCGCAGCGTCCAGGACTCGGGGCCGAGCCAGTGCTTGGTCAGCACGGGGGTGAGCGGATCGGTCACGGGTGTGCTCCCTCGTCGGGCACGGGCGGCGCGGTCCAGCCGCGCTCCTCGGCGAGGCGGGCGCCGCGCAGGCTCTCCTCGGCCCCGGACGGTCCCGCGACGGCCTCGAGGCCGCCGACCGCCGGGTCGTCGAAGAACCCGGCGAGCAGCAGCTCCACCGAGCGGAAGTCGGTCAGCGGGGCACCGCGCGTCGGGTGCGGCTTCTCGCCCCGCTGCAGGGCCTCGATGATCTCGACCGCCGACGCGACGGTCTGGTTGTCGAAGAACTCGTAGTCGACGGTGAGCACCGGGGCGAGGTCGCAGGCGGCGAGGCACTCGGCGTGCTCGACCGTCGCGGTGCCGTCGGCGCTGGTCTGCTCGTGGCCGATCCCGCCGAGGCGTTCGCGGACCGCGGCGTAGATGTCGTCGCCGCCCAGCGCCGCGCACAGCGTGTTGGTGCAGACGCTGACGAGGTGGCGGCCGACGGGCTCGCGCTTGTACATCGTGTAGAAGGTCGCGACCGCCGAGACCTCGGCCGTCGTGATCTCCAGGATCTCCGCGCAGAACGCGATGCCGGCGCGGGAGACGTGGCCCTCGACGTGCTGGACGAGGTGCAGCAGCGGCAGCAGCGCCGACCGCGGCTGCGGGTAGCGGGCGAGGATCGCCGCCGCCCGCTCGCGCACCCCGTCGAACACGGTGGTGTCGACGGTGGAGAGCCCGGCGTGGGCGGCGACGGTGCCGCCGGCCTCGTCGATGGCGTGCTCGGGCTCGACGGGCGGTGCTGCAGGGACGGTCGGTGGCAGCGCAGTCACCGGTCACAACCCCCCATCACGGGATCGAGGCTGGCCAGCGCGGCGATGACGTCGGAGACCATCCCGCCCTCCGACATCGCCGGCGCCGCCTGCAGGTTGACGAAGCTGGGGTCGCGCATGTGGACGCGCAGCGGGCGGGTGCCGCCGTCGGAGACCAGGTGCGCGCCCATCTCGCCGCGGGGCGACTCGATCGGCACGTACGCCTGGCCCGGCGGCACCTTGAAGCCCTCGGTGACCAGCTTGAAGTGGTGGATCAGGGACTCCATCGACTGCCCCATGATCTTGCGGACGTGGTCGAGGGAGTTGCCCATGCCATCGGCGCCGATCGACAGCCGCGCGGGCCACGCGATCTTGGCGTCCTCGACCATGACCGGGCCGGGCTCGAGACGGTCGAGCGCCTGCTCGATGATCTTGAGCGACTCGCTCATCTCCTCCACCCGCAGCAGGTAGCGGGCGAAGCTGTCGGCGGCCGTGTCGGTGGGCACCTCGAAGTCGTAGTGCTCGTAGCCGAGGTACGGGTCGACCTGGCGCAGGTCCCACGCCAGCCCGGCCGAGCGCAGGATCGGGCCGGTGACGCCGAGGGCGAGGCAGCCGTCGAGGGGCAGGTAGCCGATGCCCTCGAGCCGCTGACGCCAGATGCGGTTGCCGGTGAGCAGCTTGTGGAAGCCGGGCAGCCGCTCGCGCATGACCTTGACGAACGCGCGGATGCGCTCCTCGTGGCCCGTCGGCAGGTCCTGCACGACGCCGCCGGGGCGGATGAACGCGTGGTTCATGCGCAGGCCGGTGAGGAACTCGAGCAGGTGCAGGACCTCCTCGCGCTCGCGGAAACCGTTGGTCATGCCGGTGAGCGCGCCGAGCTCCATGCCGCCGGTGGCCAGCGCGACGAGGTGCGAGCCGATCCGGTTGATCTCCATGAGGAGCACGCGGATCGTCTCGGCGCGCTGGGGCACCTCGATGCCCAGCAGGCGCTCGGTGGAGAGGCAGTAGGCGGTCTCGTTGAACAGCGGCGCCAGGTAGTCCATGCGCGTCACGAAGGTGACGCCCTGGGTCCAGGTGCGGTACTCGCAGTTCTTCTCGATGCCGGTGTGCAGGTAGCCGATGACCAGGCGCGCGTCGGTGACGGTCTCGCCGGAGAGCTCGAGCACCAGCCGCAGCACGCCGTGCGTCGACGGGTGCTGCGGACCCATGTTGATGACGATGCGCTCGTCGCCCGCGGTCTGGTCGATCATCTCGTCCCAGTCGCCACCGGTGACCGTGTAGACGGTGCCCTCGGTGGTCTCGCGGGACGATGCGGCATAGGGATCCGTGGTGGTCACGTGTACGCCCTCCGCTGGTCGGGGGGCGGGATCTCCGCGTCGTGGTACTCCACGGGGATGCCGCCGAGCGGGTAGCTCTTGCGCTGCGGGTGGCCGTTCCAGTCGTCCGGCATGAGGATCCGGGTCAGGCTCGGGTGGCCGTCGAAGACGATCCCGAACATGTCCCAGGTCTCGCGCTCGTGCCAGTCGGCCGTCGGGAACACCTCGACCAGCGACGGGCAGTGCGCGTCGCTGACCTCGAGGGCCACCTCGAGGCGCAGGCGCCGCCGGTAGGTCATCGACAGCAGGTGCGTGACGACGTGCAGCTGCTGCGGCACGCCCTCGCCGTAGTCGACGCCGCTGACCCCGGAGCAGAACTCGAAGCGCAGCGCCGGGTCGTCGCGCAGGGTGCGGGCCAGGCGCACGAGGTGCGCGCGGTCGACGTACCAGGTCATCTCGCCGCGGTCGACGGTCACCTGCTGCACGCACGTCGCGAAGTCGGCGCCGCCGTCGTCGGCGAGCGCCGCGGTGGTCTCGTCGACGACCTCGTCGAACCAGCCCCCGAAGGGGCGCTCCGACGGGGCGGGCGCGTAGGCGGGCAGGCGCAGCCCGCCGAAGCCCGAGGTGTCGCCCGAGCCGCCGATGCCGAACATGCCCTCACGGGCGCGGCCGGCGACGGCGCCGCTGACGTCGGGGCGCCGGACCTCCTGCGGGCCGAACGCGACGGCGCCGGCCGAGGAGGCGTTGGACGCCCCGGTCGGTCCGCTCGCGCCGCCGGCGCCGGTGCCCGGCGTCTCCGGCGTGGTCTTCGGCTTCTCGTCCTCACCAGACATGCTCGGCCTGCACCTCCCCGGACTTCTTGGTCTTGCCGTACTTCACCGAGGAGGGCAGCAGCTCGAGCTTCTCGCCCTGGGCGCGGCGCTCCGCGGCGAGCTCGGCGCGGACCGGCCCGAGAGGCTCGTCCTGGATCTTCTGGTGGAGCTTGAGGATCGCGTCGATGAGCATCTCCGGGCGCGGCGGGCAGCCCGGCAGGTACATGTCGACGGGCACGACGTGGTCGACGCCCTGCACCACCGCGTAGTTGTTGAACATCCCGCCGGACGAGGCGCAGACCCCCATGGCCAGCACCCAGCGGGGCTCGGCCATCTGGTCGTAGATCTGGCGCAGGACCGGGGCCATCTTGTTGGTCACGCGGCCCGCGACGATCATCAGGTCGGCCTGGCGGGGGCTCGGGCGGAACACCTCCATGCCGAAACGACCGAGGTCGTAGCGGGGGGCGCCCGAGGTCATCATCTCGATCGCGCAGCAGGCGAGCCCGAAGGTGGCCGGCCACAGCGATGCCTTGCGGGTCCAGTTGACCAGGCTCTCGACGCTGGCCAGCACGATCCCGTTGGGGAGCTTCTCTTCCAGTCCCATGTCTAGCTCCAGTCCAGCCCGCCGCGGCGCCACACGTAGGCGTAGGCGAAGGCGACGGTGGCGACGAACAGCACGATCTCGACGAGGCCGAACAACCCGAGCGCGTCGATGTTCACGGCGAACGGGTAGAGGAAGACCATCTCGATGTCGAAGAGGATGAAGAGCATCGCGGTGAGGTAGTAGGCCACCGGGATGCGGCCGCCGCCCGCGACGGGCTGCGGCGACGGCTCGATGCCGCACTCGTACGCGTCGAGCTTCGCGCGGTTGTACCGGTGCGGCCCGATGAAGGGCGCGGCCGTCACGGAGAACAGCCCGAACGCGGCCGCGAGCACGAACATGACGATGAGCGGGACGTAGGGGTCCAGCATCGTCGTCTCCTTCCTCCCGGGGGCTGCGCGTCGGGAACCGCGTCGGGAATCACGTGGTGGATCACGCCGGACGGGCCGGATCGACCCTAATGAGGCCGGACGGGCCGGCCCCTGATCAGGGCGCCCTAACCCGGCAGGTCAGGAGCGGCTCAGGCCGCCACGGGACCCTCCTTCCGCGGGGCCGTCGTGCCCGTCCGCCGGGCGCCGTCGTCCAGCGGCGGCACCAGCCGGAGCGCGAGGTCGAGCGCGCGGTCGCCCGCGCTGCCGTCGCGGCCGTCGCTCAGGCCGGCGAAGAGCTTGAGCGCGGCGCGCATGAGGCGCTGCCGGGGCATCCCCAGGCGCAGCGCGTGGTGCATGAAGCGGGGCCGGCCGAGCGCGCCGGCGGCGCGGTTGCCGACGCGGTACCAGCGCCCGAGCTCCTGGCGGACCGCGGCGGGGTAGCCGGCGAGGGCCCGCTCGCGGCTCGGGCCCTCGGGTCGCGCCATGGCCTGCACGACGCACTCGGCGGCCAGCGCCGCGGACTGCATGGCGTAGGCGATGCCCTCGCCGCTGAACGGGTTGACCATGCCGCCGGCGTCGCCGACGAGCACGAGGCCGTCGCGGTAGATCGGGGTGCGGCTCAGGCCCATGGGCAGCGCCGCGCCGCCGATCGGTCCGGTGGCGTTCTCCTCGCGCAGGCCCCACTCCTCGGGCAGGCCCTCGAGCCAGGACCGCAGCAGCGCGCGGTAGTCCCGGCGGTCGCCCTGGCGCGTCGCGAGGACGCCGAGCCCGACGTTGGCGGTGCCGTCGCCCATGCCGAACACCCAGCCGTAGCCGCCGTGCAGGTCCGGGCCGACGCCGGGGCCGTCGAGGAGGCCGAGGTGGGTCTCGAGGTACGCGTCGTCGTGGCGCGGGCTCGTGTAGTAGCGGCGCACGGCGACGCCCAGCGGGCGGTCGTCGCGCTTGCCGATGCCCAGGCTGAGCGCGGTGCGCGCGCCGACGCCGTCGCAGGCCACGACCAGCGGGGCGCGGTAGGTCGCCGGGACGCGCTCGGGGCCGCGGCGGGCCTCGACGCCGGTGACGCGGCCGGTGCGCTCGTCGACGGTGGCGCCGGCGACCGAGACGCCCTCCTCGACGCGCGCGCCGGCGGCCCGGGCGTGGTCGGCGAGCATCTGGTCGAAGTCGCGGCGGGGGCGCACGAGGCCGTAGCCGGGGAAGCTCGTGAGCTCGGGCCAGTCGAGCTCGAGGCTGTGCCCGCCGCCGATGACGCGCAGGCCGCGCTGGTGGCGCCAGCCGGCCTCCTCGCGGGTGTCGACGCCGAGGTCGACGAGCTGCTTCACGCCGCGCGGGGTGACCCCGTCGCCGCACACCTTCTCGCGCGGGAACGTCGCCTTCTCGAGCACGAGGACGTCGAGGCCGGCGCGCGCCAGGTACGTCGCGACCGTGGAGCCCGACGGGCCCGCGCCCACGACCACGACGTCCGCGTCGGTGTCGGGGCTGCGGCGCGCTCCGGTGGTGGCGGACACGGCGTACAGCTCCTTGTGAAAGCGTTCACTAGCTCGGCACCGGGGAGTCTAGGAGCCGTGGGGCGTGATCGCCCACTCAGGGCGGTTTGGATTCACGGAGGAGCGGTCAGAGGGCACGATTCGGCTCGTGCCGCCCGTGATCGTGGAGGCTTTCCTGGCCCTATCGGCGTGCTGTCTTGGATCGCCAGCGTGGCCGCCACGCTGGCACATCTGGTCAGGCGGGGCGGGTGGCCGTGTGGAGGGCGACGATGCCGCCGGAGAGGTCGCGCCAGGCCACCGAGCGCCAGCCGGCGCCGGCGATCCGCTCGGCGAGGGCGGCCTGGTCGGGCCAGGCGCGGATCGACTCGGCGAGGTAGACGTACGCGTCGGGGTTCGAGCTGACCGCCCGGGCGATGGGGGGCAGCGCGCGCATGAGGTAGTCGGTGTAGACGCGGCGGAACGGCGCCCAGGTGGGCCGGGAGAACTCGCAGACCGCGAGCGTGCCGCCGGGCCGGGTCACGCGGGCGAACTCGGCGAGCGCCGCGTCGACGTCGACCGTATTGCGCAGGCCGAAGGAGATGACCACCGCGTCGACGCTCGCGTCCGGCAGCGGCAGGTGCAGCGCGTCGGCGGCCACGAACGGCACGGGGCTCGTGCCGAGCCTGCTCACCAGCCGTGAACGCCCCGTGCGGAGCATCCCCAGGGAGAAGTCGGTGGCCAGGCAGCGTGCCCCGCTGCGGGCGAGCTCGACGGTGGAGACGCCGGTGCCCGCGGCGACGTCGAGCACCGTGTCGCCCGGGCCGACGGCCAGGGCGGCGCGGGTGGCGCGGCGCCAGCGCACGTCCTGCGCGAAGGACAGCACGGTGTTGGTGAGGTCGTAGCGCGCGGCGACGCCGTCGAACATCCGGGCGACGGCGGCGGGGTCGCGGTCGAGCTGCGCGCGGGTGCCGCTCACCGGGGGGCCGACCCGGCCATCGCGGGCACGTCGGGGCTGGTCTCCGCGGGGCCCGCGGCGCGTGCCGCGGCCCGGCGCCGCCGGCGGGCGCGGGCGAGCACGTACGCCGTCGGCGCCAGGACGGTCCAGAGCACGAGCAGGCCGAGCGCGACGGGCACGAGGCCCTGGGTCCACGTGCGTCCCGCGACGCGGACGAGCTCGGGGTCGGTGCGGTCGTACTCGACCCGCACGAGCTGCCCGGCCTCGAGGCCCAGCGGGTAGAACACGCCCTTCTCCGGCGTCAGCACCGCGCCCTCGTCGGTGGTGAAGCGGACGTAGACGTGGGGCCGGGAGCCGCCCTCGAGGACCTCGGCGACGGCGCGGCCGGTGGCGTCGTCGATGTGCGCGTCGTTGCGTGCGGCGCCGACGAGGACGAGGGCCAGCAGCACGGAGACCACGACGCCGACGGCCACGACGATCTCCGGCGCCCGGCGTCCGGCGGGGCGCAGCACGGCGACGGCCTCGTCGAGCACCGGCCGGGCACGCTCCCGGGCTCGGCGCACCACCGCGCGCGGGCCTGTCATTCTCCCGAGTCTAGGGAGGTCCGGGTGGAGCGCCCGGTGAGGCCGTCGCGGCTGCGCCCGGCGGCCCCCTGCGGTCGGTGGGAGTCGCCGTCCGGGTCGTCCTCCGGCTCCTCCGGCCCGGGATCGGCCTCGTCCGGGCTGTCGACCAGCTCGTCGACGTACAGCAGGTCCCGGCGGACGCCCTCGCCGCGGTGGGCCAGCCGGCCGACGACGTGCGCGGTGACGGGGGCGGTGACGAGCTGGAACGCCCCGACGAGCACGAGCATCCACACGTCGACGCTGGTGCGCAGGTGCAGCGCACCGCCGAGCACCACGAGCAGCAGGCCCACCACCTGCGGCTTCGTGGCGGCGTGCATGCGGCTCAGGACGTCGGGCAGCGAGAGCAGCCCCACCGACGCGATCAGGGTGAGCACGACCCCGAGCACGATGCTCACCGTGCCGACCGTGTCGAGGACGACGCCGAGCGTGCCGTCCGGGTCCGGCGGCGGGGCCGCCACGACCGCGCTCACCGGCCCGTCCCCCGCCGCACGAACCGCGCCACCGTGGTCGAGCCGAGGAAGCCGACGAGGCTGATGGCCACCACGACGGGCACGAGCGAGGAGTCCCCGGTCAGCGCCGCGTAGACGACGATCCCGCAGAGGAACTCGGCGACGAGCACGTCGAGCGCGATGAGCCGGTCGAGCCCCGACGGGCCGCGCAGCAGGCGCACGACCACGAGCAGGGACGAGACCCCGAGCAGCACGAGGGCGACGACGAGCACGACCGTGAGGAGCGGGGGGAGCAGGGCGGGCAGGGTCACGACGTGGCCTCCCCGGTGCCGGTCCCCGTGCCACGGCGCAGCGGGGCCGACGGCCGGCCGAGCGCCGCCACGATGTCGGCCTCGAGCTGCGCGACCTGCTCGCGGAACGCGGCGACCGCCGCCTCGTCGTCCGCGCCGAGCACGTGCGCGTAGAGCATGCGCTCGTCCGGGCGGGCCTCGATGACCACGCTGCCGGGCACCAGCGTGAGCACCTCGGTGACCATGGCCATGACGAACTCCGAGGACGACGCGAGCTGCACCGCGACCACCGAGCTGCGGATGTCCCGGCCCGGGCGCACGGCCTGCAGCGACTGGGCGGCCACCTGCAGGCTGGAGACCACGAGGTCGGCGACGAACCGGCCGATCACGCGCAGGGCCGGGACGGGACGCGGCCACCCGCGCCCGGGCGCCGAGGGCAGCGGGAACACCAGCAGCACGACGAGCGCGACGGCGAGGCCGCCGAGGACGTTCGCCCACGAGAACGTGCCCCACAGCAGCACCCAGACCACGACGAGCCAGACGACGGGCACCGCCCGGCGCAGCAGGCCGGCGGTGTCGGGCGGGACGGGACGCTCGCTGCGGTCCCCGGGCCGGGTCACCGCGCGACCCGGTCGTCGACGGTCTGGGCGAACACGGCCTGGATGTACGGGGTGCGCGCGACGAGCTCGTCGGCGGCCTGGTCGGCGACCGCGTACAGCGGCCCGGCGAACACGGTGATCGCCAGGCCGAGGGTGACCAGGGCGGCCGTGGCGCCGGCCATGACCCGCGGCAGCGAGCGCGACACCCGGTCGCCGGCCACGCCGAGGAACCGTCCCGTGAGCACGGGCGAGCTCTCGCCGGGCGCCAGGCGGGCGACGGGCCAGTCGACCTCCGCGCCGGTGTTGGCCTCCCGGTCGGCCAGCGAATGCGCCGTGCCCGGGCGCACCGCGGTGAGCGCGCCGCTGCGGGGCGTGGGCCCGCCGGGGAGCCCGGTGCGCGAGTCGCCCGCGTCCTCGGGGTGGGAGGTGTCCCGGGGCGGGGAACCGTCCTGCTCGGGCAGCTCCTCGTCGGGGTCCTCCGACTCCTCGGGCTCGTCGGCCTCGGCGACGGGGATCTGGTCGGCGGGGCGCCAGAACGCGAGCACCCACACCTTGGTCACCGCGTAGAGCGTCAGCAGGCTGGTGAGCACCGCGACGACCACGAGCACCCAGGCGAGCACCGACCCGTCGGCCACGCCGGCCTGCAGCAGCCCGAGCTTGCCCACGAACCCCGACAGCGGCGGGATGCCGCCGAGGTTGATCGCCGGCACGAACCACAGGATCGCGAGCAGCGGCGAGGCCCGCGCCAGGCCGCCGAGGCGGGTGACCGACGTCGACCCCCCGACGCCCTCGATCAGCCCGACGACGCAGAACAGCGTCGCCTGCACGGTGATGTGGTGGACGACGTAGAACACGGCGCCGGCCACGCCCATCGCCGTGCCCAGCGCGATCCCGAAGATCATGTAGCCGATGTGGCTGACCAGCGTGAACGACAGGACACGCTTGATGTCGGCCTGCGCGATCGCGCCCAGCGCCCCGACGAGCATGGTCATCCCGGCGGCGACGAGCAGGATCGTCCGCGTGGTCTCCGAGTCGGGGAAGACCAGCGTCTCCATCCGGATGATCGAGTAGACGCCGACCTTGGTGAGCAGGCCGGCGAACACCGCGGTCACCGGGGCGGCGGCCGTCGGGTAGCTGTCGGGCAGCCACGCCGAGAGCGGGAACACCGCGGCCTTGATGCCGAACGCGGTGAGCAGGACGAGGTGGATCGTCAGCGCCGTGCCCGGCGGCACCTCGGCCATCCGCACCGAGATCTGGGCGAGGTTGAGCGTGCCGACCGCGGCGTAGGTCAGCGCGATCCCGACCAGGAAGATCAGCGACGACACGACGTTGACGACCACGTACGTCACGCCCGCCCGCACCCGCGACCGGCTGCCGCCCAGGGTCAGCAGCACGTAGCTGGCCATGAGCAGGACCTCGAAGCCCACGTACAGGTTGAACAGGTCGCCGGAGAGGAACGCGTTGGCGACGCCCGCCGCGAGCACGAGGTAGGTCGGGTGGAAGATCGTGATGGGGGTCGTCTCGTCGCGGTCGTAGACGCCCTGCCCGATGGCGTAGACCAGCACCGCGAGCGTCACCGTCATCGACGTCAGCAGCATCAGCGCCGACAGCGGGTCGACCACGAGCGTGATGCCCAGCGGCACCGGCCACGAGCCGACCGTGACCACGATCGGCCCGGACCGCACCGCCGCCACCAGCAGCATCGCGGCGATGACGACGACGGCGGAGAGCACGGTGACGCTCACCGCGCGCTGCAGCGTCGGGCGGCGCGCGAGCACGAGCGTCAGGCCCGCGCCGAGCAGCGGCAGCAGCACCGGCAGCGGGATGACGGTGGCGAGGAGGCTGGAGCCGGGGTTCACCGCACGTCCTCCCCTGCTCCGGAGACGCTGGCGGCTGGCTCGCGGTGCTCGTCGCCGTCGTCGTCCTCGGGGTCCGTGTCGGCCACGTTCTCGCAGCCGGTCGTGTCGAGCTCCTCCTCGTCCTCCTGCTCGCCGCGGGCGAGGCGGCGGCGCAGCGAGCGGTCCTCGACGTCCTCGGTGAGGTCGTCCTCGCGCTCGAGGGTCCAGGTGCGGTGGATCAGCGCGAGCAGGAACGAGGTGACGCCGAGGGTGATGACGATGGCGGTGAGCACCAGGGCCTGGACCAGCGCGTCGCTCATCGCCGACTCCGGCGCGCGGCCGACCAGCGGCGCCTCGCCCGCGGGCCCGCCGGCCACGACGACCAGGACGTTGGTGGCGTTGCCGAGCACCAGCACGCCGAGGAGCACGCGGGTCAGGCTGCGCTCGAGGATCAGGTACACGCCGGTGGTGTAGAGCACGCCGACGAGGGCGAGCAGCACGATCGGTGACGTCACGCGGAGACCTCCTGCCGGCCCGTGACCTCGGCGCGGCGCCGGTCGAGCTCGGCGCCGAGGCTGCGCAGCACGTCGAGGACGAGGCCCACGACGATCAGGTAGACGCCGACGTCGAAGATCAGCGAGGTCACGAACTTCACGTGGCCGAGCACGGGGACGTCGGCCTCCAGCACGGCGGTCTGCAGCACCTCGCCGCCCAGCAGCAGCGCGCCGACGCCGGTGCCGCCCGCGCAGAGCAGGCCGAGCCCGAGCAGCAGGCCGGCGTCGACGGGCACGGCCTCCCCGAGCTCGTAGCGCCCGCCCGCGACGTAGCGCACGACGAGCGCCAGCCCCGCGACCAGCCCGCCGGCGAAGCCGCCGCCGGGGGAGTTGTGGCCGGCGAACAGGAAGTACACCGACACCACCATCATCGTCGGGAAGACCAGGCGGGTGACCACCTCGAGCAGCAGCACGCGGTCACCGTCGCCCCGGCGCGCGGCGCTGAGCCACCCGCCGGCGCGGGTCGACGGGCTCACCGAGGGCTGGGCCTCGGAGCGCGGCGGGGCGCCGGAGCGCCGGTTCAGGAACACGAGGCTGGCGACGCCGGTCGCCGCGGCGACGATCACCGACAGCTCGCCCATCGTGTCCCAGGCGCGGATGTCGACCAGGGTCACGTTGACGACGTTCGCGCCCGCGCCGAAGCCGTAGGCCTGCGCGGGGAAGGCCGCGGCCACCGACGGCGCGTTGCGCGCGGCGAGCGCCACGGCGCCCAGGCCGGTCATGAGCAGCCCCACCGGCACGGCGACGAGCAGGCGGCGCATCCGCTGCCGCGGGGTGTGCCGGTCGGAGATGTCGCGGGGCAGCGTGCGCAGCACGAGCACCACGACGACCAGCGTGGCCGTCTCCACCAGCGCCTGGGTCAGGGCGACGTCGGGGGCCCCGGCCAGCGCGAAGATCAGGGCGATCGCGTAGCCCAGCCCGCCGACGACGATCACCGCGCCCAGCCGGCGCCGCACCCGCGTCGCGACGATCGCGCACGCCGCCCCGATCACCGCCGCGAGCACCTGGAACGGCGAGTCGGCGAGGCGGTCGACGCGCACGGAGCCCAGG
The DNA here is from genome assembly GCF_050955895.1 of Actinomycetospora sp. CA-101289. NCBI lineage: Bacteria > Bacillati > Actinomycetota > Actinomycetes > Pseudonocardiales > Pseudonocardiaceae > Actinomycetospora > Actinomycetospora sp. CA-101289. The sequence goes on from NZ_CP192093.1 coordinate 5,492,597, forward strand.
TCGGCCGAGAGCAGCAGCGCGATGCCCGGCCCGAGCACCAGGACCGTGAAGATCGTCGTGAGGATCCAGGACAGCGAGCCGCGCTGGGTGAGCACGGTGACGCGCAGCGAGAGGTTCTCCAGCGCGTGCACCACGCCGCGCCAGGTGATCTCGGCGCGGACCGGGGCCAGCGGGTGGCGGGCGGTGAGGCGGGCGCTGACCCGGGGCAGGCCGACGACGTAGCCCAGGGCCACGGCCAGCACCGAGAGGCCCAGCGCGAGCCCGATCGACGGGACGACCGACAGCTCGAGCAGCGCCGGGTACGACGCGGGCAGCGTGTCGGCGTAGGCCACGAGCAGCGGCGCGATCCCCGCGACGCCGACGCCCGCGGCGAGGCCGGCGACGCCGAGGACCACCGGGGCGGCCGGGAAGAGCAGGCCCGGGGGCTGCCAGTCGACGGTCGCGACGCCGGGCTTGCGCCAGAACGCGCCCCAGACGAAGCGGGTGCTGTAGCCGACGGTCAGCGTCGAGCCCAGGACGACCAGCACGAGCAGCGGGACCGCGGCGGGGCCGTAGGCGTCGTGGAGGAACGCCTCGAACGAGCCCTCCTTGGTGACGAACCCGAGCAGCGGTGGCAGGCCGGCCATCGACGCGGCGCCGAGGATGCCGGCCGTCGCCAGCACCGGCGCCCGCCGCCCGAGCCCGGACAGCTCGCGCAGGTCCCTGGTGCCGGCGCGCCGGTCGATGACGCCGACGACGAGGAACAGGCACGCCTTGAACAGCGCGTGCGCCACGACCAGCCCGAGCGCCGCGAGCGCGCCGTCGCGGGTGCCGGCGCCCGCGAGCAGGATCATGAAGCCGAGCTGCGAGACCGTGCCGTGGGCGAGGACGAGCTTGAGGTCGTGCTGGCGCAGCGCCTGCACCCCGCCCAGCAGCATCGTCGTCACGGCGAGCGTGGCCACCAGCGGGCGCCACGGCTCGACGTCGGCGAGCCCGGGGGCCAGGCGCAGGACGAGGTAGACGCCGGCCTTCACCATCGCCGCGGCGTGGAGGTAGGCGCTCACGGGCGTCGGCGCGGCCATGGCCGAGGGCAGCCAGAAGTGGAACGGCACGAGCGCCGACTTGGTGATCGCCCCGACCAGTACGCACACCACGCCCGCGGTGATCGCGGCCGGCGTGGCCGCCGGCCCGGCGAAGTACGCGACGAGCGCCGAGAGCCGCGTCGTCTGCGCCGCCTGGGCCAGCACCACGAGCCCGACGAGCATCGTCAGCCCGCCGGCGGCGGTGACCACGAGCGCCTGGACCGCGGCCGCGCGGCTCGCCCGCTTGTGCGCGTCGTGACCCACGAGCAGGAACGAGAAGACGGTCGTGAGCTCCCAGCAGACGTAGAGCACGAACACGTCGTCGGACCAGACGAGCGCGAGCATGGCGCCGGCGAAGGCGGTCAGGACCGCCGAGAAGCGGCCCATCCCGCGGGCGTCGGGCGGGAAGTAGCGCGTGCAGTAGAGCAGCACGAGCGCGCCGATCGCGGTGACGAGCAGGGAGACCGTGGCCGCGAGCGGGTCGAGGCGCATCGCGATGTCGATGCCCAGCGCCGGGATCCACGGGATCTCCTCCGTGGGCACCGCGCCGGCGAGCACCGCGGGCAGCTGCAGGACGATCCAGACCGCCGCGGCGGCCGGCACGAGCGCGAGCACCGCGAAGGCCCGGCGCCCGAGGTACCGGACGAGGGTGGACGCAACCAGCGCCGCCACCGCGTGCGCGGCCACCAGCACCAGCACCCCGCCGCACTCCTCTCGTCCCGCCGTCGGCCGTCCAGTGTCCCGGACGTCGCGTGGTGGCGGCGTGCGGTGACGGTCAGGTCACTGCCGGGTGTCGGTGCCGACACCCGGGCACGCCGGCCCCTCGGCCAGCGCCGCGAGCACCGCGGCGCCCGTCCGCTCCCCCGTCGCGCGCCGGTCGGCGCGGTCGACGACGACCTCGACGACGCGGATACCCGATCCCCCGGCCGGGGCCAGCGCGGCGGGCAGGTCGTCGAGGCCGGCGCGGCGGTGCGGCACGCGGTGCGCGGCGCAGAGGGCGGCGAGGTCGGTGCCGTGCGGCGTGCCGAACACCCGCTCGAACGCGGCCGCCCACCGCGAGGCGCCCTGCTCCAGGGTGGTGAAGATGCCGCCGCCGTCGTCGTTGGCGACCACGATCGTCAGCTCCCCGCGCGGCTCCTCCGGCCCGATGAGCAGGCCGTTGGTGTCGTGCAGGAACGTCAGGTCGCCGAGCAGCGCGTAGGTCGGTCCGGGGTGGCCGAGCGAGACGCCGACCGCCAGCGACACCGCCCCGTCGATGCCCGAGACGCCGCGCGCGGAGGTCACGGTGACGTCGGCGCGCGGGGTCGCGGCGAGGGCGACGTCACGGATGGGGGCGGACGCGCCGACCACGAGGTGGGCACCGGGCGGCAGCGCCGCGACGGTGGCCGCGGCGAGCGCGGGTCCGGTGGTCGGTCCGGTGTGGTCGCCGGCGTGCTCCTCGGGGGCCGTGGTGTCGCCGACGACCGCGGCGGCCCGGTCGTCGGCCTCGGCCCACGCCCGCGCGAAGTCGGGGTCGGGCTTCCAGTCGTCGGCGGGCGGGAGCGCGCCGACCTCGGTGACCGCGCCCGCGACGTCGGTCCAACCCGGTCGGGGGCGGCCGCCGGTCGGGGCCACGGACGGCACGGCGAGCACGGTGACGTGCGGGTCGGCGAGCAGCCGGGAGATCGCGCGGTGCAGCGTCGGGCGGCCGAGCACCACGACCTGCTCGGGGCGCAGGTCGTCGCGCACCCCGTCGAGCGCGGCCGGGAGCACCCAGGTCCCGGCGCGCAGGGTGCGCCCGCCGGCGGGGTCCGACCACAGCGGCGACGTCGGCTCGGCGAGCACCGGCACCCCGTCTGGCAGGCGCGCCCCGTCCGGGATCGGCGTCCCGCCGTAGCCCGCGACGACCAGGGTCCGCGCGCCCGCCCGCGGGGCCAGCGGGGCGAGCACGGACGCCGGAGGCGCGGCGGCGATCCGGGTCCACGCCGCGCCGTCGGGACGTCCCGCCAGCGCGGGGTCGGGCTCCGGGAGGGCGTGGTCGGCGGGGTCGAGCAGCGGCTCGCGCAGGGGGACGTCCAGCTGCACCGGTCCGGGGTCGCCCCCGCTCGTACCCGCCGCCCGGTCCAGCGCGCGCGCCACGACCGCCCGCCAGGTGCGCGCGGCGCCGGCCCGGTCCTCGGCCAGCGGCATGACCACCGAGGCGCGGGCGGCGGCGCCGAAGATGCCCACCTGGTCGACGGTCTGGTTGGCGCCGCTGCCGACGAGCTCGACGGGGCGGTCGGCGCTGACGACGAGCATGCCGACCCCGGCGCGCGAGGCCTCGAGGACCGCGGGGTGCAGGTTGGCGACCGCGGTGCCCGAGGTCACGACCACCGGCACGACCCGGCCGGACACCGACCCGAGGCCGACGGCGAGGAACCCCGCGCCGCGCTCGTCGACGCGCACGTGCAGCCGCAGCCGCCCCTCGCGGTCGGCCGCGTGCAGGGCCACGAGCAGCGGCGCGTTCCGCGACCCGGGGCAGGCGACCGCGTCGGTGACCCCGGCGCGCACCCACTCGTCGACGACGACGTGGGCCTGCGCCGTCGAGGGGTTCACGACTCCACGGTAGAGACTCTGCGCCGGTCCGCAGTCCGGGACGGGTGTGACCACAGTCCACCGCTGCGCCGTCGGGGAGGGCGCCACCGGGCCGAGGAGCCGCGTGACGAGAGGTCACCCGTCCGTGGCATGCTGCTCCTGGCGTGTTAGTTGTATGTAACAACCATGAAGGAGGCGCGGTGGCCGCCGACACCACACCGTCGCGGGCACGGCAGCGTCCTCGCGGCCCTCGCGCGCGAGCGATCCGTCTGGGCGCACTGGCCGTCAGCACCCTCGCCGCGGGCGCGGTCCTCGCGGCCTGCGGGTCCTCGACGCCGGCCGCCCCGCGCACCGTCGCCGTCGCGCGAGGGTCGGTGAGCACGGCGGTCTCGGCCGTCGGGTCGGTGTCGGCGGGCCAGGTGAACGTCGGCTTCCCCCAGGGCGGGCAGCTCACCTCGGTGGCGGTGAAGGTCGGCGACCACGTCACGCGCGACCAGGTGCTCGCCACGATCGACGACTTCGCCGCCCGCCAGGCGCTGCGCCAGGCCGAGGCCCAGCTGGACGCCCAGAACGCGAACCTCGAGCAGGCCGAGGACTCGACGTCGGTCGACGGCGCCGAGGCCGCGCTCGCCCAGGCCCGTCGCGTCCTGGCCGCCACCGAGCGCGTGGCCGCCCAGCCCGGCCCGGCGGCGGGCGGGGCGGCCGGCGGCGCGGCGACGGGCGGAGCGGGTGCCGGCGCCTCGCAGGCCACCGGAGCGCTGCAGGTCGAGCAGGCACGCCAGGGCGTCGTCTCGGCGCAGAACAACCTCGACGCCGCCGAGGCCCAGCGCCCGCACACCCTCGACGCCGCCCGCGCCGCGGTCGACGGCGCCCGCGCGGGGGTGAACACCGCCCGCGAGAACCTGGCGAACACCACGCTGCGGGCGCCGTCCGACGGCGTCGTCACCGCCCTCAACGGCGTGGTCGGCGAGTTCGTCGGCACGAGCTCGGGCACGACAGCACGGGCGCCTGGCAGCGACGCCGCCATCCCGGGCGCGCCGGCCGCGAGCGCCGCGGGCGCGGCGGGCGCCACGGCCGGGGGCGCGACCCCGACACGCCCCGGCGGCGCCCAGTTCGTCGTCCTGGACGATCCGGCCGCGCTGCAGGTCGTCGTCCCGTTCCAGGAGTCGGACGCCGCGGCGATCGCCCCGGGCCAGCACGTCGACGTCACCGTGGACGCGATCCCGGACGCCGCGCTCGGCGGCACCGTGCAGGCGGTCGCGCCGTCGGGGGCCGCGATCTCGAACGTCGTGAACTACTACGTCACCGTCGCGCTGACCGGGGGTGACCCCCGCCTGCGCGAGGGCCAGACCGCGCGGGCCTCGGTGGTCACCGGGCACGTCGACGGCTTCCTCACCGTGCCCAACGCCGCCGTGCGCCGGCAGGGCACCTCGAGCTCGGTCGTCGTCGTCGGACCGGGCGGGCGCCAGCAGCCCGTCCGCTTCACACCGGGGCTGGTCGGCACCGACCGCACCCAGGTCCTCGCCGGGCTCCAGGAGAACCAGCAGATCCTCGTCACCGGAGGCAGGTCGCGATGACCGACGAACCGACCACCGGGCCGGTCGCGACCGCGACCGACACCGCCGGCGAGGAGTCTGCGCCGGCGAGCGGGCGGCGGCCCCTGAAACGCTCGACGCGGATCGCGCTGATCGTCATCGTGGTCATCGCGCTGCTCGCCGCGGCCGGGTTCACGGTGAACTACTTCGTGATCTCGAGCGGCTACGTGTCCACGGACAACGCGCAGATCGACGGCACCCAGATCCCGATCGTCGCCCCGGCCGCCGGGACGCTCGTGGACTGGTCGGCGACGCAGGGGACGGTGCTCACCCCGGACGAGGCGGTCGGCCGCGTCCAGCTGCAGGGGGCGTTCGTGCAACCGGAGCTGACCATCCGCGCGCCCGCCGCCGGGACCGTCGCGGTGGACGACACCACCGAGGGCGCGTACGTCACCGCGGGCACGCAGCTCGCGGTCGCCTACGACATGTCCGACCTGACCGTCACCGCGCGCGTCGACGAGACCGACATCGACCAGGTGCACGTGGGCGCGCCGGTCGACATCTCCGTCGACGCGTACCCCGACGTGGCCCTGACGGGCTCGGTCCGCGAGATCCAGGGCGGCGCCGCGGGCGTGTTCTCGCCGTTGCCGCAGTCGAACAGCTCCGGGAACTTCCAGAAGGTCACCCAGGTCATCCCCGTGAAGATCACCATCGACGACCCGCGCGGTCTCGAGCTGATCCCCGGCATGAGCGTCACCGCCGACATCGTGCGGGACGAGCGGTGACCGCGCCGGCCGCCCGAAATGCGACGACCGGGGCCTTGACCTGCGCTTTTCCGGATCCCGATGTCCGGCCGACGGCCGCCGTCGGTGCGAGACTCTGACGATGTCCACCGAGACGCCCGCCGCGCCCAGCACCGTCGAGGAGCGCCCACCGAGCGCGCCGACGTCGCCTGCGCCGGAGCGTCCGGCGGCGCCCGCCGTACCGACCCCGACGACGTCCGGGCCCTGGGCGGTGTCCCTGATCGTCCTGGTGACCGGCATGTTCATGTCGGTGCTGGACGTCAGCATCGTCAACGTGGCCATCCCGGCCATGCAGATCGACTTCGGGGCGACCACCGAGGACATCCAGTGGGTCGCGACGTCCTACTCGCTGGCGCTGGGGGTCATCGTCCCGGCCAGCGCCTGGCTCGGCGAGAGGATCGGCCTCAACCGGGCCTACATCCTGTCCCTGCTCGGCTTCGCCGCCGGCTCCGCGCTCTGCGGGCTCGCGTGGGACCTCAACAGCATGATCGCGTTCCGGATCCTGCAGGCCATCCCCGGCGGGGTCATCCCGGTGGTCGCGCTCTCGATGCTCTACCGCATCGTGCCGCGGGAGAAGATCGGCGCGGCGATGGGGATGTACGGGCTGGGCATCATCGTCGCCCCGGCCGTCGGGCCGACGCTCGGCGGCTACCTGGTGGAGTACGTCGACTGGCGGCTGATCTTCTTCATCAACGTCCCGATCGGCGTGGTCGGCGCGATCGCGGCGGTCGTGCTGCTCCCCGCCTTCCGGGGCGGCGTCTCCCACCGCTTCGACCTGCCCGGCTTCCTCGCGATCGCGGCCGGCCTGTTCTCCCTGCTCCTGGCGCTCTCGGAGGGCGAGTCGTGGGGGTGGGGGAGCTACCCGGTGCTCATCCTGCTGACCTTCGGAACCCTGTGCCTGGCGCTGTTCGTGGTCATCGAGCTCGAGGTGGACCACCCGCTGCTCGACGTCCGGGTCTTCCGGTTCTGGCCGTTCACGAACTCGCTGATCCTCATCGCCATCATCTCGATCGGCCTGTTCGGGGTGCTGTTCTACATCCCGGTCTACCTGCAGCAGTACCAGGGCATGGGCGCGTTCGACTCCGGAATCCTGCTGCTGCCGCAGGCGGCGGTCATGGCGGTGATGATGCCGCTGGCCGGGCGCATCTACGACCGGTTCGGGGCCCGCTGGCCGGCGGTGATCGGCCTGTCGGTGATGGCCGTGGGCACCTACATGCTCCGCGGGATCAACCTGGAGACCTCGCACACCGAGCTGCAGTGGCTCCTGGCCTTCCGCGCGGGCGGGATCGGCCTCGCCATGATGCCGATCATGACCAACGGGCTCTCCGCCGTCCCGCCGGAGAACACCAGCGGGGCGAGCGCCTTCAACAACCTCGTCCAGCGGACGTCGTCGGCGATGGGCCTGGCCGCCATGACCGCCCTGATGACCGGTCAGCAGGCCCAGGGGTTGAGCGACATGGGCGGTCTCATGGGGTCCCAGGCCGCGCCCACCACGGCGACGGCCGGCGGCACCGCGGCCGCGACCGGCGGTGCCGGTGACACCGCCGCCGTGCTGCAGAGCTACACGCTCGACCGGACGGCCACCGGGATGGTCTTCACCAACGCCTTCGACAACCTCATGCTCATCACCGCCGCCCTGAGCGCGGTCGCGGTGGGGTTCGCGTTCCTGCTGAGGAAGAAGTCCTCCCCCACGGGCGAGAAGGTCATGGTCGAGGCCTGACGGGGCGCAGCCGGCGCAGCGTCGCCTCGCGTCCGGTGGCGTGCGTGAACAGGTACTCGGCGCGCTCGTAGGACAGCCGGGTGCGGCCGGTGTCGGGGCAGCGGTCGGCACCCGTCCGGGCGCGGGCGGGTCCGGGGCGGCGGTCGGCGAGGAACACCGGGCCGCGGGTGCGCCCATCGAGCAGGGCGTCGAGCAGGCGCGCGGTGCGGGAGCGCCAGACCACGGTGCGGTCGTGGGTGGCGCGGTCGTCGCGGTCGAGGTCGTCGACGTCGAGGGCGAGCACCGCCCGGACCGGGGCGCCGGACTCGTGCAGCAGCGACCACAGCGCGCGCTCGCGCACCGGCAGCGCCGGGTCGTCGCACAGCGCCGCGACCCGCGCGGGGTCGACGGGCGGGGCGGGCGGGGCGTCGGCGCGGCGGCGCTCGAGGCCCTCGGCCAGCTCGGGGCGCTCGAGCCACGCGGCGAACGAGCGCACGGCGGCGCGGTGGCGGTTCCAGGTCGCGGGGGCCGCGCGCCCCCAGGCCGTCGTGACCACGCGGGCGACGTCGTCCGCGGTCAGCGCGGTGGCCGGTGTCGTGCCGCCGAGCCCGCGGACCAGGCGCCGCAGCGTCTGCCCGTAGGCCCGGGCGGCGGGGGCCCCGAGCCCGCCGAGGAACGCGACGGCCCGGTCCTCGAGCGTCGGACCGGACGGGGCGGCAGCCACATCACCAGGGCCGGCACGCGCGACGAGGACGGCGCGCTCGGCGTCGTTGCGGGTCAGGGCGGCGGCGCGGGCGTACTCGCGGCGCGCCTCCTCGCCACGGCCGAGGCGGTCGAGCAGGTCGGCACGCACCCCGGGCAGGAGGTGGTAGTCGCGCAGGCGGGGGTCGTCGCGCAGCGCGTCGACGATCGCGAGCCCGGCCGCGGGCCCGTGCGCCCGGCCGACGGCGACGGCCCGGTTGAGCGCGACGACCGGGGTCGGCAGGAGCGCGGCGAGCCGGTCGTAGAGGGTGGCGATCGCCGCCCAGTCGGTGTCCTCGGGCCGGCGGGCCTGCGCGTGGCACACCGCGATCGCCGCCTGCAGGACGTACGGGCCGGGGCTCGTGCCCAGGTCCCGGGCCCGCAGCATCGCGGTGAACCCGCGCCGCACGTGCACGGGATCCCAGCGGCCCCGGTCCTGCTCGTGCAAGGGCACCGGCTCGCCCGCCGGGCCGGTGCGCGCCGCGGCTCGCGACGCCGCCAGCTCCATGAGGGCGACCAGCCCGTGCACCTCGGGCTCGCGGGGCGCGAGCGCGGCGAGGCGGTGACCCAGGCGCAGGGCCTGCCCGCACAGGTCCGGGCGCAGCAGGTCCTGCCCGGACGTCGCTGCGTAGCCCTCGTTGAACACGAGGTAGACGACCTCGAGCACCGACGACAAGCGCGCGGCGAGCTCGTCGCGGTCCGGCATCGCGAAGGCCGCCCCGGCTTCGGCGAGCGTCCGCTTGGCGCCGGCGATCCGACGGGCGGCGGTGGCCTCGTCGACGAGGAACGCCCGGGCGATCTCGTCGGTGCGCAGCCCGCCGAGCAGGCGCAGCACGAGCGCGGAGCGCTGCTCGGTGCGCAGCGCCGGGTGGCACGACAGGAACATCAGCCGCAGGACGTCGGCGTCCTCGTCGCCGGGGGTGTCGGTGGCCGTGTCCTCGTCGGTCGTGTCGTCGGCGTGCGCGAGCGCGGAGTGCGCCCGTTCGGCCCGCTCGGCGCGGCGCAGGTGGTCGACGGCACGGCGCTTGGCGACGGCGGTGAGCCAGGCACCGGGGTTGTCGGGGACGCCGGACGCCGGCCACTGCTCCAGGGCCGCGACCAGCGCGTCCTGGGCGAGCTCCTCGGCCAGCCCGACATCGTGCACCATCCGCACGAGGGCGGCGACGATGCGGGCGGACTCGAGCTTCCACACCGCGTCGACCCGGGCATGGAGCCCCGGGTCGCCGTCGCCGTCCCCGCGCGTCGTGGTCACCCCATGACCCGGTGCAGGACGCTGTCGCCGTCACCGACGATGCGCCGGAAGCGGCGGGCGACCTCGAGGGCCTCCTCGTGCGAGGCGACCTCGACCAGCGCGAAGCCGAGGATCTCCTCCCGAGCCTCGACGAACGGCCCGTCGGTCACGGTGATGTCGTCACCCTGCGACGTCATGCGGATGCCCCCGGGCTCGAGGCCCCCGGTGGCGATGAGGATGCCGGCGGCGGTCATCTCCTCGACGAACGCGCCCATGTCGGCGAACAGGGCCTCGTCGGGCTGCCGGCTGTTCTGTCCGGTGGTCATCAGGTAGCGCATGTCTGTCTCCTCGATCTGGTGTGCCGACTGCTGATGACCGGACGTCGCCTCGGCCATGCGACAGGGAAGGATGCTATTCCCTGTCGTATCGGTCGGTCGACGTCCCGGTGAGAGTCCACCGAGCCGGAGAGGCACCCGAGATGAGCACCAGCACCGTCACCCCCGCCGCGACCCCCACCACCGCGGAGGACACCCGCACCCGCGCCGCGCTCGGCGCCCTGGTCGTCGGCCTGCCCCTGTGGAGCGCCGTGTCGATCGTCCAGGCGGCCACCCGCGAGGGGTTCGACATCCTCCGCCACCCGCTGAGCCTCCTGGCCACCGGCGACCTGGGCTGGCTCCAGATCGCGAACTTCGTGGTCGCCGGCGTCCTGACCTTCGTCGGCGGGACCGGCCTGCGCGGGGCGCTGCGCGGCACGCCGGGCGGGGTGTGGGCGCCCCGCCTGGCCCGCGGCGCGGGGGTCGGGCTCGCCGCCGCCGGCGTCCTGGTCATGGACCCGGGCGCGGGCTTCCCGGTCGGCGCGCCGGAGGGGATGCCCCCGATGTCGTGGCACGCGGTCGGCCACATGGTGGCGGGCACCCTGTCCTTCGCGTCGCTGATCGCCCTGTGCTTCGTCCTGGGCCGCCACCTCACCCGCACCGGGCAGCGGGGGCTCGCCGTCGTGTCCCGCGTCGCCGGCCTCGGCCTGGTGGTCGGCTGGGGCTGGGCGATGGTCGGCGGCACCGCGGGCACGCTGACCCTGGCGATCGGCGCGATCGGGGCGATGCTCTGGGTCGCGGTGGTGGCCGCCCGACTGCTCCGCACCGTCTGATCCGCGCCGTCTGATCCCGCCGGCACCGACCCCCGGGGCTCACCCACAGGAGCCCCGGGGGTCGCGTGCTGTCCCGGGGCGTTGCACCACGTAGGCCCCGCCGTCGAGGCGGCGCGCCGTACGGGGGTCGAAACGCTCGACGGGATGACACGCCATCGAGCGAATCCCGCGCCCACCCGGCACCGCACCCGGCACCCGGCCCGTTGGCCGCCACGTGCACACCGACTCGGCTCGATCCCACCCGACCCCGGCGCCCGCGGCCGGCGGCGCGGGCCGGCGAACGCGACGGGCTGGTCTCGTCGTGGTCACCGCCGCCCTCACCGCCGTCACGGCCCTCGGGACCGCCACCGCGCACGCCGAGCCCGGTGTGCCGCCCGCCGGCCCGGTCCCGGCGGCGGCCGCCGCCGACGAGGGCCCGCAGCGCTGGTCCCCGCCGCTCGCCGGCACGTCCACCGGCGTCGAGCTCGCCGAGGGCACCGCGCGCCTGACGACGACCCGCGACGGCACCGAGAGCGGTCCCGCCGCCCTGCGCGGCGCCCAGCGCCAGGGCCTGCTCGACCTCGGCGCGCACCAGTTCGCGACGCCCGTGAACCGGATCGACGCCCCCGTCACCGGCGACGTGCCCCCCGGCTCCGCGGTCGGCGTCGACGTCCGCGGTCAGGGCGCCGACGGGCAGTGGAGCGAGTGGATCCCCGCGGAGCCGGGCGCGCCCGCGCTGCTGCCCGAGCCGACGCGCACCGTGGCCGTGCGCCTCGCCCTCGTCGCACCGACGGGCTCGGCCGGGCCGGCCGTGCGCAGCCTCGAGGTGCTCGCCGACGAGGTGGCCACCGGCCCCCGCACCGTGGAGCCGCGCGCGAGCCACCGCGTCTTCGCCACCCGCGAGGGGCTCGTCGGCGGCACCACCGCCAACGGGCACCGGATCGTGCCGAACGACCAGTTCGTCGCCCTGCCCTCCCGGCGCGCGCTCTCGCCCAACGGCCGCGGCGACTACAGCGTGCGCGTCTGCACCGACGCCGGGCGCTGCGCGACGGTGCCGGTGTGGGACGTCGGCCCCTGGAACACCACCGACGACTACTGGAACTCCCCGGCGCAGCGCCAGTCGTGGAAGGACCTGCCCCAGGGCCGTCCGCAGGCCCAGGCCGCGTTCGAGAACCAGCACAACGGGGGCCGCGACGGGTTCGGCCGCCAGGTCAAGAACCCGGCCGGCATCGACCTCGCCGACGGCACCTTCTGGGGCCTGGGCCTGACGACGAATGCCTTCGTCACCGTCGAGTACCTCTGGACCGCCCGCAGCGGCGCCCTCGGGCGGGCGATCACCGGGGGCACCGGGCCCGTCGTGGAGCGCGCCACCCCCGACGCCGCGGGCGTCGACTCCGGCGTCGTCGGCGACGGCGCGCAGGTCGAGGTGCAGTGCCAGCTCGCCGGCTCGCCCGTCACCGGCAGCCAGGGCACCAGCAACCTGTGGCTGCGCACGCGGCCCGACCGCTACGTCCCCGCCGCCTCGATCCAGGGCGCGCCGCCGCTGCCGCCGTGCACGTAACGCCGGGCACGTCGGACCAGGCACGGAGGGCCAGGCACTAGGCTCGACGGGCGTGGCGACCGTCGGTGAGTGGGTGGAGGGGGCCCGGCCCCGCACGTTGCCCACGGCGATCGCGCCGGTGCTCGCGGGGACCGGGGCCGCGGCCGGGGTCGACGGGTTCGACCCCCTGGCCGCCGTGCTCGCCCTCGTGGTGTCGGTGTCGCTCGTCGTCGGGGTGAACTACGCCAACGACTACTCCGACGGGGTGCGGGGCACCGACGACGACCGCGTCGGTCCCCTGCGCCTCGTCGGCTCGGGGGCGGCGGAACCGCGGCAGGTGAAGACGGCCGCGTTCGCCTGCCTCGGGCTCGGGGCGCTCGCCGGCGTGGTGCTCTCGCTCTACAGCGGGCACTGGTGGCTGATCGTCGTCGGCGCGGTGTGCCTGCTCGGCGCGTGGTTCTACACCGGCGGCTCCCGGCCGTACGGCTACCGCGGGCTCGGCGAGGTCGCGGTGTTCGTGTTCTTCGGACCGGTCGCCGTGCTGGGCACCGAGTTCGTGCAGACCGGCCGCGCCAGCGGGCTCGGTATCGGCGCCTCGGTGGGCGTCGGACTGCTCGCGTGCGCGGTGCTCGTCGCCAACAACCTGCGCGACGTCCGCTCCGACGCCGAGACGGGCAAGCGGACGCTCGCCGTGGTGCTCGGCGACCGCGACACCCGCGTCCTGTACGCCGCCCTCGTGGTGGTCCCGCTCGGGATGACGCTCGTGCTGAGCCTGCGCGCGTGGGGTGCGCTGCTGGGCCTGCTCGCGCTGATCCTGCTGGTGCCGGGGCTGCGCCGCGTGCTCTCCGGGGCGACGGGCGCGCGCCTCATCCCCGTGCTGCGCGACACCGCCCTCGGCCTGCTCGTGTGGGGTGCGGCGACGGCGCTGGGTCTGGCGCTGACCTGAGTCAGCTCTCCGCGAGCCGGGCGAGCCGATCGAGGGAGGCGGTGAGCTTGGCGACCGACATCGCCCGGGCCGTCCCGAACCGCGACTCGTCGGTCAGCTCCGACCAGTCGTAGGTGTGCCGCACCAGCGTCCGGTCCGCGCCGTGGGGCTCGAGCTCCCAGCGCCACAGGTGCCCGGGCTGCTCGCGGCCCGGCTCGGAAGGCCGCCAGGCCAGGCGGCGGCCCTCCTCGAACTCGACGACGTGGTTCTCGCGGTCGCTGCCCTGGGTCAGCGACATGGTGAAGACGTCGCCCACCGCGCGGAGCCGCTGCCCCGGCGCGGCCTCGGCCAGGTTGGCGTTGCCGTCCCACTCGGGCTGGCGCGCCGGGTCGGCGATGAGCTCGAAGATCGCCTCCGCCCCTGCCGCGATCTCCCGCTCCGCACTCACGACCCGCGGTCCGTCGGTCGACTCGTCGCTCACAGCGCCTCCTCGCTCGGTGACGGATGAGCATGGTGCACGACGGCGCTCGCTAGGTGGGAACGCGTGGTCGTCCGCCGGGTCGTGGTCGTTGGTCGGGGTCGATCCAGGGTGGTGGTGTGAACCAGGGCAGGCCGTCGATCATCTCGAGGTGCCAGTGGTCGTGGTGGACGACCAGGTGGTGGTGCTGGCAAAGCAGCACCATGTTGTGCAGCTCGGTGTCGCCGCCGTCGAGCCAGTGGTGGATGTGGTGGGCGTGGCAGCGGCGGGGTGGTCGGGTGCAGCCGGGGAAGGCGCAGCCGCCGTCTCTGAGGTTCAGCGCGCGGCGGATGGCGTCGGTGGCGGTGCGGGCGAGGCGTCCGACGTCGAGGGGTTCGGACTTCGTCCCGAGGACGATGGGGATGATCTGGGCGTCGCAGGCCCAGCGGCGGGCGGTGGCGGCGTCGGCGAGGTGCCCGGAGTCCAGCGTCCCGTGACCGACGGCGGCCTGGAGCCAGCGGTGGTCCATGGTGATCGTGAGGAGGGGCCGGCCCATCGAGCGCAGCGGTCGCCGCCGCAGAGCCGCTGGCGCTGACGACGGCTCGGGCTCGGAGCGGCGGGGCTGCGGGATCAGCGCCGGGTCCGCGCCGAGCTCGAGGTCCAGCTCGGGCTCGCCGGGCGCGGGCTCGCCGGGCGCGGGCTCGCCGGGCGCGGCGGGCGACTCGCCGGCGTCAGCGGTGGTGTCGTCGTCGGCGAGGATGCCGCCCGCACCCTGCGCGCCGAGGACGAACTCGACCAGCGCCCCGGCCTGCCGGTTGCCCAGCGACCGGTCGTCGTCCGGCCCGGCGGGGGTGGAGGCGGCGTCGAAGCCTTCGCGGACGATCTCGGCGTTCACCGCCCCGCGGAACGTGGCGGTCATCCGCAACGTCCCGTCCCGCCGCGAGGAGATCAACAGCTCGTCGTCGCGTTCCTCGCGCGGGTCCGGCGCGGCGCCGTCGGGGTCGGCGTAGGCCAGCACCCGGGCCGCGACCTTCGCCAACGCATCCGGCGACAGCCGGGTCGCGGCTTCCGCCAGCGTCGCCTCGGACTCGGACCACACCGCCGGATCGAGGCCGTCGACCTTGTCGAGGCGGCTCATGGTCCGCCGGATCACCGCCACGTGCCCCGGCCCGGTCTCCCCGGCGGCGTAGACGGTGGCGGTGCAGGGCAGCCGCGGCGGCAGCGGCTCACCCGACAGGGCGAGCTGGGGGACGAGGTCGGCGGTCTCGTCGACCAACCGGTCGGCGTCGCGCCGGTCGAGCCGCCCCAGATCCTGGAGCAGGCGCTCGGTGAACCGGTCCCCGGTCTGCTGCGCGACCCCCAGCCGCTGGAGGTCCGCGACGTCCTCCAACAACCGGTACTGCTCGCGGCGCAGGGCGACGTAGCGCTCCCGGAACCGGTCGAGCGCCTCCCGCTCGACCTGCCCGACAGCCCCACTTTCGCTCATGTGTTCGAAGATAGACCCGACCCCCGACAACGCCGCCCGACCAGCGAGGTCCAGGGGCGGTCGGCCCGGCAAGCCGGCGTCGATCATGGCGATGGGCGCCAACAGCCCGTCTATCCGAGCGAAGGTGCCCTTCGCTCAGATCTCCGCCAGCCCCGGGTCGCGGGCACGGGCCGAGCGCAGTCTCGACGCGATCTTATGTCGCGCGCGACCCGTCCCCCCGGGTGCGGGACGCCCCCGGCTCCTCTCCCGTCGCCTCGTCGCCGTCGGACGGCTCCGCGTCCCCCCGCAGCTCCGCCCGCAGGGCCTCCCGGCGCTCCCGGCGCGCGGCCGTGGCCGCGTCGATCTCCGCGGCCAGGCGGGCCCGCAGCCCGCGGAAGAGCACCAGCGACAGCGGCAGGGCAACGACGAACGCGACCAGCAGGGCCAGCAGCAGCGGCAGGCCGACGGCGACGAGGATGCCCGCGATGATCGCGACGATCACCAGGCGCACCCCGACGTAGAGCGCGATCGCCAGCGCCACGCGGCCGGGGGAACCGGTCGCGGCGTCGTGTTCCTCGGAGGTCACCGCTCCAGGGTAAGCACCGGCACGCCGGCGCCGGAGGTGTCCCGTTTCGTCCTTTGTGGTCCCTTTACCTGGATACAAGCGTTCGAGTACGTGAGGCCCCGGGTGTCACGATTCCTTCCATCACGTCCGCTCCGCCCCTCGACGGCGCGGTTCCGGTGAGGCGACAGGGAAGGTGGAGCGACATGACCATCGCTCACGATGCGAACGAGCGGCTCATGACCCCGGGCGAGGTCGCCGCGATGTTCCGCGTCGACCCCAAGACCGTGACCCGCTGGGCGTCCGCGGGTCGCATCGGCTCCATTCGCACGCCGGGTGGGCACCGTCGTTTCCGCGAGTCGGAGGTCCGCACGCTGCTCGACGGCCTGACCAGCGAGGCCCACCGCTAGTCGCACCGGCGCGGGCGAGGACGGGATCTCCGTCCCCGCTCACCCCGGGCACCCGACCGCCACCCGACCGCCACTTCCCGCACGCCACGCAGACTCCTCTCCCGACCGGTAGCGTGGTCGGTGTCCGGTCCGCGGACCCGCCGGCGGCCGGTGACGTCGAAAGGCTGGAGGCGTCCCAGTGGTGATCCCGTTCCTCGTGGCCGTGCTCGTCCTGGTCGTCGTGGGGACGTTGCTGTGGAAGGTGATGGCCGCCCAGGCGGCCCAGGCCGGACACGACGGCGCTCCCGGCGGTCCGGCCGAGGACGCACCCACCGGTCCCACACGGGCGGCCTCGCCGCGGCGCCCGCAGCGCCGTCCGGTCGCGCCGGACGACGACCCGGAGTTCCTGCGCTCGCTGGACGAGAAGATCCAGCGCGAGGACCCGCCCTCGAGCTGAGGGTCGACGAGCAGACACACGACGAGGGGCGCCCCACCCGGGGCGCCCCTCGTCGCGTTCGCGGATGGTCCCGCCCCGTCAGCGCGGGATGACCGGGCGCCGGACGCGGGAGCCGGCACGGCCGAAGTCGTCGGCCACGGTGGCCGCGAGCTCGAGCAGCGCGGCGCGGGTGCTGCCGGCGAGCTTGTCCAGCTCGATCTCGGCGCCCTCCTCGAGGTGCGGGTCGAACGGCAGGCGCACGACCGCGCGGCAGCGGGCCGCGAAGTGGTCGGAGACCCGGTCGAGGTCGACGTTGCCCGATGAACGGCGCACGTAGTTGATGACCGCCACGGACCGGGACACCAGGTCGCGGTAGCCGTGCGCGTCGAGCCAGTCGAGCGTGGCCGAGGCGCTGCGGGCCCCGTCGATGGACGCCGACGAGACGATCAGCAGCGAGTCGGCGACGTCGAGGACGCCCTTCATCGCCGAGTGCATGAGGCCGGTGCCGCAGTCGGTGAGCACGACGTTGTAGAAGTGCTCGAGCAGCGTGACCGTGCGCCGGTAGTCGACCTCGCTGAACGCCTCGGACACCGCCGGGTCCTGCTCGCTCGCCAGGATCTCCAGGCGGGACGGGCCCTGCGAGGTGTAGGCGCGCACGTCGGAGTAGCGGCGCACGCGCGAGGCGTCGCGCAGCAGGTGCCGCACGGTGGCCGTGGTCTCCAGCGGGATCTTCTGGCTCAGCGTGCCCCGGTCCGGGTTGGCGTCGACGGCGATGACGCGGTCGCCGCGCAGCGACGAGAACGTCGAGCCCAGCGTGGTGGTCATCGTCGTCTTGCCGACGCCGCCCTTGAGGCTCAGCATCGCGATCTTGTAGCAGCCGTGCAGGGGCTGGTTCACGCGCGCGATGAGCTCGCGGCGCGCGGCGTCGCCCGGGCTCTCGCCGGGGTTGACCAGCCCGCCCGTGCCGACGAACAGCGCGCGGCGCCAGCCCGTCTGCGGCGGGCGCTTGCTGGGGCGCAGCAGGTGGGCCGACGACAGGTCGTACGACGCGGGGCCGTTCGGTCCGGTCGTCGCGGGGACGCCGGCGCCGCGGCCGGGCGTGGTGAAGCGCCCGGCGACCGGCGCGCGCTCGCCCGGGGCCGGCGGCCCGGGCGGACCGGGCGGCCCGGGGACGCGGCTGGTGGGTCCGGCGGCACCGACGCGCGGGTCGAAGCCGGGGTGCCGGGGCTGCGCGGCGTCGCCGCGTGCGGCCTCCGCGGTGTCGACCCGGCGGGTGGTGTCCGGGGAGTCCGGCGGCGCGGCGACGCTCGGGGGATCGGCCGCACCGGAGCCGCTCGCCCCGGCCGTGCTCGACGACCCGGACGCGGCGGCGCCGTCACCCGACGGCCCGGTCACCGGCACGCCCTCGGCGGCCGGGGACCCGGCGCTGCGCTCGGGCTCGGACGGGGAGGCGCCGGCCGTGTCGGCGGCACGGGCGGGTCCGCCCTCGCGCTCCGCCCCGGCGTCGTCCCTGGATTCCATCTGACGGCCCCTCCCTGGTCGCTGGCGCGGCTGACCGTATCCCCTCGCGGAGATCCGAACGACCGGAACGGCGCAGGGGCCCGCTCAGCCGACGCCGGCGTAGGAGTGCAGGCCCGTGACGACGAGGTTGACGAAGAACAGGTTGAACACCATGACCGCGAAGCCGACCACGTTGATCACCGCGGCACGCCGCCCGCGCCAGCCGGCGGTCGACCGGGCGTGCAGGTAGCAGGCGAAGACGACCCACGCGATGAAGGCCGTCGTCTCCTTGGGGTCCCAGCCCCAGTAGCGACCCCAGGCGGCCTCGGCCCAGATCGCGCCGGTGATCACGGCGAACGTCCAGATCGGGAAGGCCAGCGCCGTGGCGCGGTAGGCGACGCGGTCGAGGACGTCGGCGGCGGGCAGCCGCGCGGTCCAGGCCAGCCGGGTCGGGTGGTCGTCGTGCGCCGCGCGCAGCAGGTAGAGGCAGCTGGCGACGCCGGCGAGCAGCAGGATCCCGGACGCGATGACCGCCGCCGAGACGTGGATGACCAGCCAGTACGAGCGCAGGGCGGGCACCACGGGCGCGGTCTGGGTGTAGAGCACCGTGCCGGCCAGGAACATCAGCACGATCACCGGCAGCAGCACGAACACGCCGAGGCGGCGCAGGTCCGGGTGCCGGCGCAGCACGACCAGCCAGGCCGCGACGGCGACCAGGGAGATCGCCGCCGTGAACTCGTACATGTTGCCCCACGGCACGCGCTGCGCGGCGAACCCGCGCACCACCAGCATCGCGGCGTGCAGGCCGAACCCGAGGACGGTGAGCGAGACGCCCATCCGCCCGAAGCGCTCGGCGCGGGAGCGGGGCGCGCGGTCGGTGGGGGCGACGGGTGCGTCGTCCGGCCCGCTGCCCGTGCCGCCGCCGACCCCGACCGGTACGCGGGCCTCCGCGGCGGCCGGCTCGGTGCGCCGCAGGAGGCCGTGCTCCACGGCGTGCAGGATCATCGCGAGCACGTAGACGGCCAGCGCCGACCCGAACAGCAGGTCGCCGAACTGGCCCAGCTCCGCGTCAACGACCATCGTCGTCCTCTCCGTCGTCACCCCGGGGCGGCACGAGGTCCGCGGCCAGCCGACCGAACTCCTCGCCGTAGCCCGCCCGGTCGGTGCGGGCCAGACCCCCGAGTGCCACCACCGTACGACGGTCTGTCGTAGACGGCACGGCGGGGGCGGCGCGCACCCAGAAGCGGCGCCGCCGGATGGTCAGCGACAGCGTCAGCCCCCCGAGCAGGGCGATCGCCGCCACGAGCACCGCGGTCTGCGCGGGGTCGTGGGACACCTGCAGCGACACCCAGTTCTGCACGTCGTCGAAGCGCACGCGGGTGCCGTCGTCGAGGGTGATCTGGTCGCCGGGACGCATGTTCTCCCGCGCGACCCGCACGAGGCGTCCCTGGTCGACCATCCCCTGGTCCACCGAGAAGATCGACTGCGCGCGCCCCGAGTCGAGGCCCAGGTCGCCGCGCAGGACGTCGACGGCCACCTCGGGGTTGTTCAGCGCGGGGTACACCGAGGTCACGAGCCCGCCGCCGGACGAGGTCGGCGCGAACAGCCCGGTGATCGCGAGCTGCGAGCGCCGGCGCTGCGCCTCGTCCGTCACCCCGGGCGGATCGATCTTCGTGGCGCCCTCGGAGAGCAGCGTGCCCTGGTCGACGGGGCGCCACTGCACCAGCCCGGTGCGCTGCTGCCCGTCGGGGAACGTCACGGTGAAGCGCGGCGCGTAGCCGTGCCCGAGCAGGTAGACGCGCTCGCCGTCGACCCGCAGCGGGTCGTTGACCGCCAGCCCGTGGGGCGCCCAGGCGTCGTCGCCGCGCTGCACGGCCTCGGCGTCCTGGTAGCGCACGGCGGCGTCGAACGAGTCGGGCTGGCCGTCGGGCCGGAACGTCGCGCGGAAGCCGTCGACGGTCACGCAGAACGGGTCGAGGCCGGTGCCGTCGACTTCCATGCCGGGACGGAATGAGTCGTAGGCGTAGATGCCGGAGTTGCAGAACTCGCTGCCGTCGGCCATGACGATGACCTGGCCCTCGTAGCCGAACAGCCCCCCGACGGCGATGCCGCCGAGCAGGGCCACCAGGCTGAGGTGGAAGACGAGGTTGCCGACCTCGCGCAGCGCGCCCTTCTCCGCCGACAGCGTCCGCACGCCGTCGGGCTCCGAGCGCACCGCGACCCGCCAGCCGCGCAGGCGCCGGCGGGCGCGCTCGATGACCTCGTCGGGGTCCTCGTCCGCGGTGCCCTCGGCGTGGTGGGGCAGGCGGGCGAGGTTGCCCGGCACGGCGACGGGCTCGACGCGCAGCCCGCGCAGGTGCTCGAACGAGCGCGGGACGAGGCACCCGATGAGCGAGATGAACAGCAGCAGGTAGATCGCCGCGAACCACGGGGTGGCGAAGACGCCGAAGAACCCGAGGTCGTCGAGGACGGGGCCGAGGGTGGGGTGCGCGGTGAGGTAGTCCTCGACGGCGTTCGGGCTCGGCGTGCGCTGGGGCAGCACGGCGCCCGGCAGCGCGGCGACCGCGAGCAGGAACAGCAGGATCAGCGCGGTGCGCATGCTGGTCAGCCCGCGCCAGGTGTTGCGGACCAGCGCGAGCACCCGGCGCGCGGGACCGGGCGGCGACGGGGGCGGGCCGGCGTCGTCGGCGGGGGCCTGCGGCAGCGTGGTGGTCATGGTCGGCGGCCTAGAGGGGTGTGGTGAAGCCGGCGACGGGTCCGCGCAGCAGCGCGACGATCTCGGCCCACAGCCCGGTGGCGAGCAGCAGGCCGACCACGATGAGGGCGGCCCCGCCGACGACCTGGATGCGCCGGCTGTGCGCGCGCAGCCAGGCCTGGGCCCGCACCGCGCGCCCGGCGCCGAGGGCGATGAGCACGAACGGCACGCCGAGCCCGACGCAGTAGGCGAGCAGCAGCACGATGCCGCGCACCCCGGCCGCGCCCGAGTCGGTGCCGCTGGCGAGGGCGACGACGCCGGCGAGCGTGGGCCCGAGGCACGGCGTCCAGCCCAGGCCGAACGTCGCCCCGAGCAGCGGCGCCCCGGCCAGCCCGACCTGCGGCACGCGGTGCGGGCGGGTGTCGCGCTGCAGCGCGGGCACGAGCCCGAGGAACACCAGACCCATGGCGACCGTGACGACCCCGCCGACCCGTTGCAGGATCGCCTCGTTGGCCAGCAGCGCGTCGGCGAGCCAGACGATCGAGCCGAGCCCGACGACGAACACCACGGTGAACCCGAGGACGAACAGGACCGCGGCGCCCGCGAGGCGCAGGCGCCGCGGCGGGCGCCGGGTGGCCGTGGCCACGGGCAGCTCGCCGGTGACCGCCGCGCGGCGTTCGGCGGTCTGGGCGCGGACCTCGTCCTCGGTGACCGCCGGGGCGTCCGCCCCGACCAGCCCGGCGAGGTACGCGAGGTAGCCCGGCACCAGCGGCACGACGCACGGCGAGGCGAAGCTGACCGCGCCGGCGGCCACGGACAGCAGCACGGCGAGCAGCACGGGGCCGGACGTGGCCACCTCGGTCAGGTTCATACGACGTCCAGGGTAGGACGCGCGGGTCAGGCGCGCGTGGGCGCGGGCGCGCATCTCCGACGATGTGTCGTAGATCGTGCCGTCGCGGGCGCCGGTAATTCGGTGGCGCGCCCCCGTGGGGGCTCCTAGCGTCTCCGCCGTGGACATCGACTCCTGAGGCGCTCCGCGACCGTTCCGGTCCGCGCCCCTCCGCTGCCCCTCCCGCCGCCCGGCGCGGTGCTCGTGCACCCCGGGCGGTGTCCGGTCCGCACCCCCAGGAGGTCCTCCATGCGAGACACCACCCCGCACGCCCCGTCCACACCGGCCAACCGCGCCGAGCGCCGCGCCGCCGCCCGCGGCCGGTCGGCGGGCGGCAGCACGCCACCCCCGGCGCGCTCGCAGGGTCCGCGCGAGCGCACGAAGCCCGTGCACGTCCGCACGGACTTCGCCGCCCGGCGCACCGGCTGACTCCCGTGTCCCGCCCGGTCCGGCCCCTCGAGGCCCGGCCGGGCGGGACCTCAGCCGTGGGCGCCCGGGTACTGGCCGGGCGCGGCGTGCCCGTTCGCGGCCGGTCCCGACCACGGGGCCGGCACGTGGCGCAGCTGCTCGGCCTGGCCCTTCTCGATCCACTGGTGGAAGCCGCACGCCGTGCACTGCGTGGCGTAGCGGGTCCGCACCGGGAAGAGCGGGATGAAGAACAGCGTGAACTTCGTGACGGCCTTGAGCACGGCGTTCGCGGCCGTGCGCCGGCAGTTCGCGCAGGTCAGCACGACCATCGCCAGCTGCGCCACGGTCCGGCGGGTCCCGAATATGATCATGTGGCGCTCCTGTCCGTCGGTGGCGGGCGAGCCTACGGGCGTGATCGTCCGGGCGCTCAGCTCGCCGGCGGAGGCTCGGCGGCGATCCGGTCGACGACGGGCTGCAGGTCCGAAGCGAGCACCGCGGTGAGGAACACCGCGGCCACGCGGTGGGACCGGTCGAGCACGATCGTCGACGGCACCGCGTTGCGCGGGTACCCCCGCAGGGCGAGCAGTGAGCGTCCCGGCGGGTCGTAGATCGAGGGGTAGACGACGCCCCGGTCGCGGACGAAGTCGGCGGCGGCCTCGCGCTGGTCACGCACGTCGATGCCGAGGAACCGGACGCCCCGGGGCGCGGACGCCGTGGCGACCTGGTCGAGCGCGTCGGCCTCGGCGCGGCACGGCCCGCACCACGATCCCCAGACGTTGAGCACCACGACCTGGCCGCGCGCGTCCTGGCTCGACAGCGGCCGGCCCGGCTCGAGCAGGCTCTCCCCCGTCACCGCGGGCAGCACGCCGCGAGTCTCGGGCGGGTCGTAGACGACGGTCGTGCGCCCGCCCGTGCCCCCGAACTCGAACGTGCCCTCGGACGGCGCCGACGAGCACCCGGCCAGGAGCAGGAGCCCGGCGAGCGCCAGCAGGACGGCCCGCACCGTCACGCCCCCGTCGACGCCGGGTCGCTCGCGCCGCCGGGCTCGGCGTAGGCGATGTCGACGAGGCTCTCGTCGTCGAACACGAAGCTGGTCACCGAGCCCAGCGAGCACTCCCGCTTGCGCGGGTCGTGCCAGAGCCGCTCGCCGGCGAGGAAGCGGCGCAGCGTCCAGATCGGCAGCTGGTGGGAGACGCACACCGCCTCGTGACCCGCGGCGAGCGCCCGCGCGCGGTGGGCCGCGCCGAGCATCCGGTGCGCGATCTCGAGGTACGGCTCGCCCCACGACGGCCGGAACGGGTTGCGCAGCAGCGGCCAGTACTCCGGGTTGCGCAGCGCCCCGTCTCCGACCGAGACGTGCTTGCCCTCGAACGCGTTGCCGGCCTCGATGAGGCGGTCCTCGGTCACCGGCTCGAGGCCCAGCGTCGCGGCGATCGGCTCGGCGGTCTCCTGCGCGCGCTGCATCGGCGACACGAGCAGGGCCGTGACGTCGGCACCCGCGAGGTGCTTGGCCGCCCGGTCCGCCTGGGACCGCCCCTCGTCCGAGAGCCCGAACCCGGGCAGGCGACCGTAGAGGACCTTGTCGGGGTTGTGCACCTCGCCGTGGCGCACCAGGTGGACGGTGGTCCGCAGGGGGCTCACGCCTGCTCCGGCGCCGTCGCCGCAGCCGCCGCGCGCGCCGCCGCGGGCAGCGCGTCGGCGATCACCGAGAACGCGTCGTCGTCGAGCGCGGCGGAGATGAAGCACGCCTCGAACACGCTGGGCGGCATGTAGACGCCGCGGTCGAGCAGGGCGTGGAAGAACGGCGGGAAGCGCCAGGTCTCGGCGGCCTTCATGTCGGCGTAGTCGCGGCCGACGCCCTCGGCGAAGCGGATCGAGACGAGCGAGCCCGCCCGCTGGATCGTGTGCACGACGCCGGCCTCGGTGAGCGCGTCGGCGAACAGTCCGTGCAGTCGGTCGGCGTGCCCGTCGAGCGCGGTGTACACCTCGGGCGTCGCGTGGCGCAGGGTCGTGAGGCCGGCGGCGACCGCGACGGGGTTCCCGGCCAGCGTGCCGGCCTGGTAGACGGGGCCGGCGGGCGCGAGGTGGCCCATGACGTCGGCGCGGCCGCCGAACGCCGCCGCGGGCAGGCCGCCGGACATCACCTTGCCGAAGCAGTACAGGTCGCCGGCGACGCCCTCGAGGCCGTACCAGCCGGCGGACGAGACGCGGAAGCCCGTCATCACCTCGTCGACCACCAGCAGCGCGCCGTGCGCGTGGCAGAGCCGCTTGAGCCCGGCGTTGAAGCCGTCGTCCGGGGCGACCGCGCCCATGTTGCCCGCGGCCGCCTCGGTGATCACGCAGGCGATCTCCTGGCCGCGCTCGGAGAACGCGGCGGCGACGGCGTCGAGGTCGTTGTAGGGCAGGACGATCGTGTCGCCGGCCTGGGCGCCGGTGATGCCGGGGCTCGAGGGCAGCCCGAAGGTGGCGACGCCCGAGCCCGCCTCGGCGAGCAGCGCGTCGACGTGGCCGTGGTAGCAGCCGGCGAACTTGACCACGACGCTGCGCCCGGTGAAGCCGCGGGCGAGGCGGATCGCGCTCATCGTGGCCTCGGTGCCCGAGTTGACCAGGCGCACCTGCTCGACCGGCTCGACGCGGCGCACGAGCTCCTCGGCGAGGTCGATCTCGCCCGCGGTCGGCGTGCCGAACGACAGCCCGGCCGCCGCCGCCTGCTGCACGGCCTCGACGACCGCGGGGTGCGCGTGCCCGAGGATCATCGGACCCCAGGAGCTGACGAGGTCGACGTATCGGTTGCCGTCCGCGTCGGTCAGCCACGCGCCCTGCCCCGAGGTCATGAACCGCGGGGTGCCGCCGACCGACCGGAAGGCGCGCACCGGGGAGTTGACCCCGCCCGGGACGACCTGCTCGGCGCGAGCGAAGAGCTCGGCGCTGCGGTCGGCGCTGGCCGTGCCCGCGCTCGTCATCGCTGTGCTGGTCACGACGCCCACTCTCCCAGCCGCGCGCCGACCGCGCCGTGGCCGGGCGCGTGGCGCACAGCTCCCCCGGGCGCCGGGCGGGATGGTCAGGTCGGGAGCGTCCCGGCGGGCGGCGGGCCGAGCGCGCTGACCGTCCGGTCGACGGCGTCGCAGTCGGGGCCGGAGACCTCGATCGCGTAGGGCGCGGCGTCCCAGCCGAGCATCGCGCGGCACGTCGTCCCGTCCTCGCCACGGACGTAGGCGCCCTGACGCGGGCCGCCCATCGCGTTCCAGGAATTCACGTCGGCGTCGCCGTACGCCGCGCGGCGCGCGTTGGCCTCGCCGACGACGTCGCCTGCGTTGGGCCACCGCGTCCAGGTCACCGTGGTGCCCTCGGCGCCGGGGCAGGTGCGGGCCTGCAGCGGCGTGAGGCCCGAGCGGCCCGCGAGCGGGGTCGCCGATGCGCACCCGGTGCGCGCGGCGCCGGGGAACACGGCCTCCACGGCGCGCAGCTCCTGGGAGGTGGGCAAGGGGGACGACGCGAAGGTGGCGTTGACGCCGGCGCAGTCGGGGGTCTCGGTGTAGACCTGCACGACGTAGCGCAGCCCGGTGTAGCCGGCGACGAGGTTGCACTGCCCGTACGAGATGGCCTGCCAGTACGGGCCCTGGGTGGTGTTGGCGTTCTGCCAGGTCGTGATGCCGCCGTCCACCGACTGGTCCGATGTGTACGACGCAACCCGCGCCTCGGCGTCGGCGGCGGTCGACCAGAGCGTGTAGGCGAGGGTCGACGCGCCGCGGGTGCACTGCGCCACGGCCTCCGGCTGGGCGCCCCCGTTGATGCCGAACCCACTGACGTCGCCCGCGGAGCACCCGCTCGCGGTGCTGTCGGGGAACGCCTGCGCGAGCGTGATCGTGGGACCGAGGGCCAGCACGGGCGTGGTGCCGCCCTGGTTGAGGACGACGACCGTGGCGGTCACCGCGGCGACGAGCACGAGGGCCACCGCGACGAGACCGATGACGAGGCCGCGCCGGCGCCGCGGTTGCGGACCCTGCCTCCCGGGCGGCTGACCCGGCGGTCCCGGCGACCAGGGCGCGGTGCCGCGCTGCCCGCTGTCCCAGTGGACCTGCCCGCCCGACGGCGGACCACCCACGGGGAAGGGGGCCTGCGGGCCCGAGCGGTGCCCGCCCGGCGCGTACGGCGGCGCCCCCGACGACACCGGGATGCCCCCGGGCGAGGACGGCGGGCCCGTCGGCACCCAGGTCTCGCGGTGGCGCTCCGCGGTGCTGGGCCCGCCCGGCGGCGGCACCGGCTGCTCACGGGGCGGCGGCGCCGCGCGGCCGTCGAGCGCCCCCCGGGCGGCCTCGGCGAGCTCACCGGCCTCCGCGTACCGGTCGCCGGGCGACTTCGCGAGCCCGCGCAGCACGACGGCGTCGAGCCCCGGCGGCACGCCGGGACGGCGCACCGACGGCGCCACCGGGGTGACGCGCAGGTGCTGGTGCAGCATCGAGGGCATGTCGCCGTCGAACGGCGGCCGCCCGACCAGGGCCTCGTAGAGCACGACGGCCAGCGCGTAGACGTCGGCGCGCCGGTCGATGCCGGTGCCCTCGAACTGCTCGGGCGCCATGTAGGCCAGGGTCCCCAGCGCCGTGCCGGCCTCGGTGAGCGAGCGGCCGCCGCTGCTCTGCCCGAGGCGCACGATGCCGAAGTCGACCAGGTGCACGAAGTCCTGCCCGCGCGCGCTGGTGACGAGGACGTTGCCCGGCTTGACGTCGCGGTGCACGAGGTCGTGGGCGTGCGCGTCGTCGAGGGCGTCGGCGAGCTGGGAGACGATGCCGACCGCGCGCACCGGGTCGAGGGCCCCCTCCTCGCGCAGCAGCCGGGCGAGGTCGCGGCCCTCGATCAGACGCATGTCGAGGAACAGCCGGCCGTCGATCACCCCGAAGTCGTGGATCGGGACGACGTGGGGGGACGACAGCCGCGCGGCCGTGCGGCACTCGCGCTCGAAGCGCTCGCGGATCTCGACGTCCTCGGCCAGCTCGGGGGTCAGGCGCTTGAGCGCGACCGTGCGGTCCCGGCGCGTGTCGTAGGCCCGGTGCACCTCGCCCATGCCGCCGCGCCCGAGCCTGCCCTCGAGCCGGTACGGGCCGAACATCTCCGCCCGCGCGTCGGTCGGTTCCGCGGCGCGCCCACCCTGACCCGGCGAGCCGTCCGACACCGTCATCCCTGTCTCCCCCTCCGGGACCGTGGGTCACAGGCCCCGGACCCGGACGGAGGATACGGCCGTGGGGCCGCCCTGGCGATCACTCTCGGCGATCGGATCCCGGGGAGCTCGCGGCGTGCGCGGGGTCGGTCCCGGCCACCGGCGCGGGGGCGGTCTCGACCGGTACCTCCGCCGGCTCCGGGGCGTGCCGGAGCCGCCGCAGCGCGGGCACGGCCCACAGGCCCGTGAGCACCGCGGCGACGCCCGCGACCGTGCCGGCGAGCAGGAACCCGCCGACGAGGTGCACCTGGCGGATCGGCGTGACGAGCAGGCCGCCGGTGGTCTCGCGGACCTCGACGCCCGCCACGAGCAGCGCCACCGCGCCGGCGGCGAGCACGACGGTCGCGGCCGCGAGGAGGAGGGCGGTGCGGCGACGGGGGTCGCTCACGAGGTGGCCCGCGAGCGCAGCAGGTCCTCCAGCGCACCCCGCAGCGCGCCGGCGTCCCGGGCCCAGGCCACCGCGCGGGTGCCGTCGGTCAGGCGCAGCACGACCGGCCCGTGCCGGCGCGGCACCACCGGGCCGTCGCCCAGCACGCGGACGCCGTAGTGGTCCTCGTCGGCGGGGCGCAGGGAGCTGACGTGCGACATCGGCAGGCGGGTGCTGCCCTGCACGAGCGTCGACGCGGTGAGCTCCACCCGCAGGAACCGCCGGCGGCTGCGCACGAGCACGAGCGTGTAGAGGAACACCAGCAGGCCGACCCCGAGCCACAGGGGCACCGAGGGCCCGCCCGGCGCGAGGCTCTCGAGCGCGATGCCGGCGAGGGCGAGCAGCGGGCCGAACAGCAGCACCCAGGGCCGCGACCCGGACTCGGCGTAGAGGACGGGCTCGTCCTCGGGAGCCTGCGTCGGCTCGGCGCTCACGGCCGCCGCCCGAACCACGCCCGCGCAGCGGGCAGGTGCAGCAGCACCGCGCCGACGACGAACGCGACGAACCAGACGCCGCCGACGCCGAGGAACGTGACCTGCACGAGCCCGGCCAGGGCGAGCACGGCGCCGAGCACGGTGAGGCCGGCCCGCGCGGCGCGCGAGCCCCCGGCCAGACGGCGGGCCGAGATCACCGTGCCCACGCCGCCGGCGGCGAGCACGATCATCGCGGCGACGAAGGCGACCAGCCCGGTGTCCGGGTCGGGGGTACCGAACAGCAGCCCGTACCCGAACAGCAGCGCGGTGCCGAACATGAGGACGCCGAGGATGATCCACAGCACGACCGCGGCCGTGACGACGCCCGGTCGCCCCGGCTCCTCCTCGGGCGGCGTCACCGTGGTGCGGCCCCCGGCTCGCTCGGTCACCGTCAGCGGTCCAGCCAGGTCGTGGCCTCGGTGGCCCAGTAGGTGAGCACGACGTCGGCGCCCGCCCGGCGGATCGCGGTGAGCGACTCGAGGATCGTGCGCTCGCGGTCGAGCCAGCCCCGCTCGACCGCCGCCGAGATCATCGCGTACTCCCCCGACACCTGGTACGCCGCGACGGGCACGTCGACGGAGTCGGCGACGCGGCGCAGGACATCGAGGTAGGACATGGCCGGCTTGACCATCACCATGTCCGCGCCCTCGTCGAGGTCCAGGGCCACCTCGCGCGCCGCCTCGCGGGCGTTGCCCGGGTCCTGCTGGTAGGTGCGCCGGTCGCCCTGCAGCTGCGAGTCGACGGCCTCGCGGAAGGGGCCGTAGAACGCGCTGGCGTACTTGGCCGAGTAGGCGAGGATCGCGGTGTCGCGGTGCCCGGCCTCGTCGAGCGCGCGCCGGATGACGCCGACCTGGCCGTCCATCATCCCGCTCGGGGCCACGACGTGGGCACCGGCCGCGGCCTGGGCCACCGCCATCTCGCCGTAGATCGGCAGCGTCGCGTCGTTGTCGACGCCACCGTGCTCGTCGAGCACGCCGCAGTGGCCGTGGTCGGTGAACTCGTCGAGGCAGGTGTCGGCCATGACCGGCAGCGCGTCGCCGACCTCACTCCGCACGTCGCGCAGGGCGACGTTGAGGATGCCGTCGGGGTCGGTGGCCCCGGAGCCGACGGCGTCGCGCCGCGCGGGCACGCCGAACAGCATGATCCCGCCGACCCCGGCCGCCGCGGCCTCGGCCGCCGCCTTGCACAGCGAGTCCCGCGTGTGCTGGACGACGCCGGGCATCGAGGTGATCGGCTTCGGGGCGTCCAGGCCCTCGGCGACGAACACGGGCAGGACCAGGTGCCGCGGGCGCACGTCGGTCTCGGCGACGAGCCGGCGCAGGCCGGGCGTCGCCCGGAGGCGGCGCGGGCGGTCGGTGGGGAACACGGCGGTTTGTCCTCCGGACGTGTGCGCGCTCTCCGTGCTCCCTGGCACGGGATCCTATTCAGCACGCCGATAGGGAGCGCGTAGCGCAAACTAGCGCTTGCGGGCCTTCGTCTTGCGCGGCGGGGGCAGGGCGCCCTCGGAGCGCAGCTTCGCCGCGTGGGACGCCAGGGCCTCCACGAGCGCGGGCACCTCGGCGACGTCGGGCTTGACGTCGACGCGCAGCCCGAACTCCGCCGCGGTCTCCGCCGTCTTCGGGCCGATGCAGGCCACGATCGTGCGGGCGTGCGGCTTGCCGGCGATGCCGACGAGGTTGCGCACCGTCGACGACGAGGTGAAGCAGACCGCGTCGAACCCGCCGGTCTTGATCGCCTCGCGCACCGGCGCGGGCGGCGGCGCGGCGCGCACCGTGCGGTACGCGGTGATGTCGTCGATCTCCCAGCCGCGCTGCTGCAGGCCCTCGGCGAGGGTCTCGGTGGCGATGTCGGCGCGCGGCAGGAGCACGCGGTCGACGGGGTCGAGGACGTCGTCGTGCGGCGGGAACACCTCGAGCAGGCCCTCGGACGACTGCTCGGTCTCGTCGCCGGGGACGAGCTCGGGGTGCACGCCGAAGGCCCGCACCGTGTCCGCGGTGGCCTCGCCGACGCAGGCGATCTTGACGCCGGAGAACGCGCGGGCGTCGAGCCCGAACTCGGCGAACTTCTCCCACACCGCGCGCACCGCGTTGGCCGAGGTGAACACGACCCACTGGTAGCGCCCGTCGACCAGGCCCTTGACCGCGCGCTCCATCTGGGCCGGCGAGCGCGGGGGCTCGACGGCGATGGTCGGCACCTCCTCGGGCACCGCGCCGTGGACGCGCAGGCGGTCGCTCATCGCGCCGGCCTGGTCCTTGGTGCGGGGCACGAGCACGCGCCAGCCGTAGAGCGCGCGCGACTCCCACCAGGAGAGCGTGGCGCGGTCGGTGACGGCGTCGCCGAGGGTCACGACGAGCGGGCCGTCGAGGTCCGAGGAGTCGACGGCGAGCTTGTCCAGGCTGGTCTCGACCGTGCGCTGGCGCGAGCCCGTGCCACCGGCGGTGACGAGCGCGGGCGTCCCGGGCTTCCAGCCGTTCTCGACGAGGTGCGCCGAGGCGGCCGCGAGGTCGGCGGCGGTGGCCTGCAGGACCAGCGGGCCGGGGGCGACGGCGAGCGCGGCGTAGTCGACGGCGTCGCCGGCGGTGAGGTCGACCGCGGTGTGGGCCGGGCCGAGCGCGACGCCGGCGTAGGTGGGCACCGCGGTGTCGGCCGGCATGCCGGGCACGACGTCGAACGGCACCCCGGCCGCGGCGACGGCGCGGACCTCGGTGACCACGTCGGGGCGCACCAGCGGGTCGCCCACGACCAGGCGCACCACCGAGGCGCCGCTGCGGGCCTCCTCGACCACGGTGCGCGCGAGGGTCTCGGGGTCGGCGGGCGCGGGGCCGGCGCCGGTCGCGGCGGGGTCGTCGGCGGCGAAGCCGGGCGCGACGACGGCGTCGGTGGCCGGGCCACCGGCCGCCGGGTCGTCGCCGGCGTGCCCGACCGGGCGCACCGTCGTCGACGCCGGCAGCAGGCCGAGGACGTCCGCGGGGACGCCGCGGTCGGCCACGACGAGCGTGGCGGCGGCGAGGGCGTCGCGGGCACGCACGGTCAGCAGGCCGGGGTCCCCGGGTCCGCTGCCGACGAAGGCGACCCGGCCGGCGGTCGTCGAGGGTGCTGTCATGTCTTCCGTTCCCATCGTGGTGTTCAGTCCGCGGGCGGGCGCGGGACGTCGTCGGCGACGGTCCCCTTCGGCTCCGCTCCGTCGGCGATCAGCTCGTCGGCCAGCTCGCGGCCGATCCGCTCGGCGTCCTCGGTCTCTCCGGTGGCGGAGGCGCGCACGAGCGCGCCGTCCGCGGTGGTGGCCATCGCGCGCAGCGACAGCCGGTCGACGACGCGACCGTCGTCGTCCAGGTCCTCGACGATCTCCGCGAGCGCGCCGACGGGCGCGTTGCACGGCGAGCCGAGGCCCGCGAGCACGGCGCGCTCGGCGGTGACCGCCGTCGCGACGCCCGCGTCGTGCAACGTCTCGCGCAGGAGCGCCGCGAGCGGCTCGTCCTCCCCGCGGCACTCGCAGGCGAGCGCGCCCTGCGCCGGCGCGGGCAGCACCTGCAGGGGGTCGAGGACCTCGGTGACCTCGCCGACCCGGCCCAGGCGGGCCAGTCCGGCGCGGGCGAGCACGACCCCGTCGAGCTCGCCGCGGGTCACCTTGCCGATGCGGGTGTCGACGTTGCCCCGGATCGGGACGATCTCGAGGCCCAGCCCGAGCGCGCCGATCTGCGCGATCCGCCGGGGCGACCCGGTGCCCAGCACCGCGCCGGGCGGCAGCTCGCCGAGCACCATCCCGTCGCGGGCGACCAGCGCGTCGCGCGGGTCCTCCCGGGCCGGGACGGCGGCGAGCACGAGCCCGGGCACGCCCGCGGTGGGCAGGTCCTTGTAGGAGTGCACGGCGACGTCGATCTCGCCGGCGAGCAGCGCCTCGCGCAGGGCGGTGACGAAGACGCCCACGCCGGTCTGCGCGATCGGGGTGCCCGCGGCCTGGCTGCGGTCGCCCGACGTCGAGATCGTGACGATCTCGACGGTGGCCCCGGCCGCGGTGAGCGCCGAGGCCACGATGTCGGTCTGGGTGCGCGCGAGCAGGCTCGCCCGCGTGCCGATGCGCACGGTGCGCGCGCCGGACCCGGTCAGCGTGCCGTTTCTGCCCGCCACGGCGGTCACCGCCGGCTCCCCGGAGCGCGCGTGTCGACGGAGAGGGCCTGGTCGACCGGCTCGCCGGGGTCGACGCTGGCGGTCTCAGTGGCCGCGAGCACCGCGGGGGTCTGCGGGTCGAGCTCGAAGAGCTCGCGCAGCGCCTCGGCGTAGGTGTCGCCGCCGGGCGACTGGGCCAGGCGCTTGACCTGCACGGTCGGGGTGTGGAGCAGCTTGTCGACGACGCGGCGCACGCTCTGGGCGACCTCGTCGCGGGCCCGCTCGTCGAGGTCGGGCAGGCGCCCGGCGAGGCGCAGCAGCTCGGCGTCCACCACCTCGGCGGCCCGCCGGCGCAGCGCGGTGACCGTCGGCGCGACCTCGGCGGTGCGCTGCGCCGCGAAGTAGGCGCGCACCTCCTCGGCGACGACCGCGCGGGCCTCCTCGACGGCGCGCCCGGCGCTCGCCGAGCCCAGCCGCTCGCCCAGCGCCGCGAGGTCGACGACGGTGACGCCGGCGAGGGTGCCGACGCGGGCGTCGACGTCGCGGGGCAGGCCGAGGTCGCAGACCACGAGCGGGTGCGCCGTGGTGTCGCGCCCGGCGAGGCCCTGGCGCACGTCGTCGAGCCCGACGACGGTGCCGATCGCGCCGGTGCAGGCGACGACCACGTCGGCGGCGGCGATCTCGGCGCCCAGGGCGTCGAGGCCGGCGGCGCGGGCGGTGACGCCCTCGGCGCGCAGGGCGACGGCGAGGCGCTCGGCGTTCTCCTCGGAACGGTTGGCGAGCACGATCTCGCCGATGCCGCCGCGGCGCAGGTGCGCGGCGGTCAGGGCGCCCATCGACCCGGCGCCGACCACCAGCGCGCGGCGGCCGGCGAGGTCGCCCAGCGCCCGCTCGGCGTCGGCGAGGGCCTCGCTGACCACGGAGGCGCCGGCGGCGTCGATGCCGGTCTCGGCGTGGGCCCGCTTGCCGACCCGCAGCGCCTGCTGCGCGAGCTCGTGCAGCACGCGGCCGGCCGAGCCCAGCTCGCGGGCGTCGGCGTAGGCGGCGCGCAGCTGGCCGAGGATCTGGGCCTCGCCCACGACCATCGAGTCCAGGCCGGCGGCCACGGAGAACAGGTGCTCCACCGCGGAGCCTGCGTAGTGGACGTAGAGGTGGTCGGTGAGGTCGGAGACCTCGGCGTGCGCGTGGCGCGCGAGGACGGTGGAGACCTCGGTCAGCCCGCCGTGGAAGGTCTCGACCACCGCGTAGATCTCGACGCGGTTGCAGGTGGAGACCAGCATCGCCTCGGTGACGTGCTCGCCGGTGAGCAGGTCGTCGAGGACCTTGCGGGTGTCGTCGGGGGACACGGTGACGCGCTCGAGCACCGACACCTCGGCGGTGCGGTGCGAGACGCCGACCAGCAGCAGGCTCATCGGGTGACCGCCTCTCGCGGGGTCGTCGCGGTCGTCCCGGGGGAGTCGGGCGCGGCGGGTCCGGCGGCCGGCACCGAGCCGTGCCGGCGGGCCACGTGGAACGAGAGCACCTGCATCTCCACGGCCAGGTCGACCTTGCGCACCTCCACGCCTGCGGGCACCGCCAGGACGGTGGGGGCGAAGTTCAGGATGCTGCGGACGCCCGCGGCCACGAGGTGGTCGCACACCTCCTGGGCGCCCGCGGCGGGCGTGGCCACCACGCCGATGGTCACCCCGCGCTCCGCGCACACCCGGGGGATCGCTGCGGCGTGCTCCACCTCGACCCCGTCGATCACGGTGCCGACCAGGGCGGGGTCGACGTCGAACAGGGCGGCCACGGGGAAGCCGCGCTGGGCGAACCCGCCGTAGCCCGCGAGGGCGTGCCCGAGGTTGCCGACGCCCACCAGCGCCACGGCGTGGGGCCGGGTCAGCCCGAGGGTGGCCTCGACCTCGGCGGTGAGCCGGGAGACGTCGTAGCCGACCCCGCGCACGCCGGAGGAGCCGATGTGCGAGAGGTCCTTGCGCAGCTTCGCCGAGTTGACGCCCGCGGCGGCCGCGAGCTCCTCGCTGGACACGACGCCGCGGCCCTCGTCGAGCAGCGTCGTGAGCACCCGCAGGTAGACGGCCAGCCGGGCGACGGTGGCGGCGGGGACGGGACGGGCGGTGTCGCCGGCGTCACCGGAGCCCGACACGGCCGTCGCGAGCTGGTCGGAGGGCGTCCGGGTCGAGGGCACCGCACGCCGGGTGGGGCGGGTGCCGCGATCGACCGTCACTTCCGGGCGCCTCCTGTCGTGCCTCTCACCCTGCCCGCGCGGCACCGGGGTGGTGGTGTCCCGCGCACCCGGGGGTGCCCGGGACACGGGGGTCGTCCACCGGCGCACGTCCCTGGATCGGGTCCAGACAACGCTAGCGCTCGTGAACGCACGCACAAAATCGCCGCGGACCGCACCGACGTGTGCTCGACCACCCGGGCACCGGAGGTGCGGACCGCGCCGGGGCGTGTCCCGACCGGCGGTGGCCCCCAGTCTGCCAGTCGGCGCGGCGGGGCGCCGTCGGAGAGCACGGACGGAGCAGCACCACGCGGTGCCCGGCCTCCCTGGTGCGCCGTCCGGCCGTCCGGGGCGCTCAGACCGTGAGGGCGTCGACCCCGAGTGCTCCGGCGGTGGGGTCCGTCGGCGCGGTGGGCGGCCGTCCGAGCAGGAAGCCGGCGGTGGCGCCGTGCATCGCCGCGACCGGCGCGGCGCCCGCGGCGAGGGTCACCGCCGCCGGCGTGGTGAGCGTGCCGGTGATCGCGGTGAGGGTGGCCGCGGCCGTCGCGGTGACGTCGGCGGCGAGCCCCAGGAGGTCGACCGGGGCCAGCGCGGCCCCGAGGCGCTGCTGGAGCGCCGGCTCGACGGTGAGCGGGCCGCCGACGACCGCGGGCCGCCCGGCGGCGACGAGCAGCCGGTTCCAGGCCTCGGCGTGGGCGACGTGCTGGCTCGCCGCCCCGGACAGGTACGACGACACCACCGCGGGCACCGCGCCGTAGCGGCCCTGGCCCGCGCCGGCGGCGGCCTGCCCGAGCAGGTCGCCCGCGAGCCCCGACACCGCGGCGCCCAGGGCGAGCAGCGCCGCCTCGCCGCTGTAGGTCGGGGCCGCGGCCGTGGTGGTCGTGGGGGGCGGGGGCGCGCCCGTGGGCGGGCCGGGCGGCGGGGCGGACCCGGGAGCGGCGTCGGCGCACGCCGCCAGGGCGGCCGTGCCCGCGAGGCCCGCCAGCGTCCCGAGCCCGGCGAGGAACCGGCGGCGGGGCAGTGCGCGGCTCATCGCACGGCCCCCTCGTCGGCCGGCGACGCCTTCTCCGTGGGGAACAGGACGTCCGGGAAGCCCACGGTGCCCGCCGCCGGGGGCAGCGCGGCCAGGTCCGGGGGCACGGCGACCAGCTCGGCCCGCCCGGTGGCGAGCAGCGACCCCAGGGTCAGCAGCAGGGCCTTGCGCCGGGCCGAGGCGGCGGCGTGCCCGGCGACGGTGCGCCGCACGTCGGGCACCGAGAGGTCGACGACGTCGCGCACGAGCGTCTGGGCGAGGACGTCCTCGAGGGTCAGGGCGAGGCCGACGACGTCGCCGGGCCCGCGCACGGTGGGCAGCGCCTGCTCGACGACGGGGGCGTACTTCGGGTCGGGCGCGGTCTGCACGCGGCCGCCGGCGGCCCGCGTCGCGGCGGCCAGGTCGGTGCGCGCGCGGCCGAGGGCCTCGACCCCGGAGGCCAGGAGGTCGCGGACGGGGGCGAGGGCGGACGGGCCGCCGCCGAAGGACAGGGCCTGCAGGGACGCGTAGGTGTCGGCGAGGAGCTCCACCAGCGAGGACGCGGTCTGCAGGATCGGCACGTCGGCCGGGGCGGGCGCGGTCACCGCGGCGTCCCCCCGGCGGCCAGCGCGCGGACGAGGTCGTCGGGCTCGAGGCGCCAGGAGCCGACCTCGACGCCGTCCACCAGCGTCACCGGGATGCGGTCGCCGTACTCCGCGCGCCACTCGGGGTCGGCGTCCGGCCCGTCGACGTCGACGACGGCGTGCTCCTCGCCGGCCCGCCCGCAGATCTCGCGCACCACGCCCTCCATCCGGTCGCAGGTCCGGCAGTGCGCGCGGACGAGGACGACGACACGCGGGTCTCCTTCGGGGTCACCCGTCGGGGTCGACGGCCCCGGACGACCGCCCGTCGCACCGCCCACCGACGTCGTCGCCCGTTCGTCGGACCGCTCGTCCGCCACCGGCTCCCCCGCCCCCTCCGACGTCGCGTCCCTGCCCCGTCCGGCGGCAGTCTCCCACGGCCGCGAGACCCGCCGACGGCGTGGTCGACGGCCCCCGAACGGCCGCTCGCCACATCGTCGGTGCAGGTCGGAGAGGGTGGGACCCCCGCCGGCCGCGCCGGTGTCGGGGGTCCTCACGCCGCACGTATGCTCCCCCGACGACGCCTCCCGACAGGGGGCCCGGGCGGGAGTCGATCGAGGGAGAGGGCATGTCCGACGCTGCCGGTCGTCACGACCGTGCCTGCGCGCGGCACGCCGACCGCGCCCTCGGCACGGCCTTTCCCACGGCTCGGCCCTCCCGCGACGCCCGTGCCCTGCCCGCCCCGACACCGCCCGGAGCGCCGTGAGGCGCGCGGCACCGGATCCCGCCGAGGAGCCCGGTCGCGGTCGCTTCGGCGGTCGCGACGGTCGCGGCGGCACCCGCCACGGGGCCACGGGCACGGACACCCCGCCGGAGCCCGTGCTCGACGGGCGCGCGCCCTCGGCCGCCGCGCCCCCGACCGCGCCGCTCTACCCGGCGCAGCGCCGCCGCGAGGACACCTGGCCGCCGACCCCGGCGGACGCGATGCCCGCCGTCGACGCCCACGCGGGCCGTCCCGCGCGGCGCGGCCGGCCGACGCCGCCCCACGGCGTGCCGCAGGCCGGTCCCGACGTCGGCGCCCCCGCGCCGCGCACCGGTTCCGGGCCCCTGCCCCCGACGGCGTCGCCCTTCCCCCCGGGCCCGCCCGGTCCCCCGCTGCCGCCACCCCCCCTCGTCGACCCCGTCGCGGGCGCGCCGACCGAGGCGGTCCCCGTCGTCCCCCCGCTGGGCGAGCAGCACCTCCCCGAGGACGGCTCGGAGACGGTCGCCGAGGACGAGCTCCCCGAGGAGGTCGTCCACGAGCTGCCCGACGACGACGGCTCCACCGCCGAGGGCTGGGCGCTCGTGCGCGCGGCGCAGGGCGGCGACACCGACGCGTTCGGGCAGCTCTTCGACCGCTACCACGACACGGTCTTCCGGTTCGTGCTCTTCCGCCTCGGGGACCGCCCTGCGGCCGAGGACCTCACGCAGGAGACGTTCGTCCGCGCCTTCCGCCGGATCACCTCGGTGAGCTACCAGGGCCGCGACATCGGTGCGTGGTTCGTCACCATCGCCCGCAACCTGGTGCTCGACCACGTCAAGTCCAGCCGCTACCGGCTCGAGAGCTCGCACGCCGAGGTCGCCGACGTCGCGCCGGCCACCCTGCGCCCGGGGCCGGAGAACGAGGTCATCGCCAACACCACCCACGCCGAGCTGCTGAAGTGCGTGGCCAAGCTGGGCGACGACCAGCAGGAGTGCATCGCCCTGCGCTTCCTGCAGGGCCTCTCGGTGGCCGAGACGGCCGAGATCATGGGGCGCAACGAGGGTGCCGTGAAGGCCCTCCAGCACCGGGCGGTGCGGCGTCTCGCTCAACTGTTGCCCGAGGGCCTGCGGTGAGTCACAACGTTGTGGTTCGAACCGCACACCGCATCGACGTAACCGGTCGCCCGTCCGGTCGTTTCCCCCAGCGACGAGCACGGCGCGCACGCACGGTGACGCGCAGACGGTGAGGACGGGCAGCATGTCGAGCGGGCACGACGGGGACGACGAGCTGTTCGCTCGCGTCTGGGAGCAGCGGGACGGCGCAGGTCGTCCGACGCGCCCCGGTCCCGGTGCCGGTGTCGACCCCGAGCTGGCCCGCGTGCTCGGCGTCGCCGACGCCCTGCGCTCGGCCGGCCGCGCCACCCCCGGGCCCGACCCCGACGCCAGCGCCCGCATGCGGGCCGCGGTGCTCGCGGAGATCACCGGCGGCACCCCCGGCGCCACCACCGACACCCCGTCCGAGCCCGCCGCCCCGCGGGAGCGCACCCGCGTGCTGCGCGCCGCCGGCGACACGGCCGCCCACGACTCCGGTCCGGCCGGCGGTCGGGGGGCCGGCCGGGCCGGTGCCGGCAGGCGCCGTCCCGCCGGCCGCGGCAGCAGCCGCCCCGCCGACGCGCGTCCCGCCCGCGCCGCGTCCCGCCGCCCCGCCACGCGGCTGCTCTCGTCCTTCGTCACCGGCGCCTGCGCGGTGCTGCTGCTCGGCGCGCTGACCGTCCTGCTCAGCCGCGGCGCGCTGCCCGGCGAGATGCTCTACGGCATCAAGAGGGCCTCCGAGTCGGCCGAGATCGGCCTGACCAGCGGCCAGGAGGCCAAGGGCCTCAAGCACCTCGACTTCGCGGCGATCCGCCTCGAGGAGGTCTCCGACCTCGTCGAGCGCAGCGCCACCACCGCGGCGGGCGCCGGCCCGGTGGCCGCGGGCCTCGACCCCGACCAGGCCGCCCTGGTGCTCGACAACCTGCGCAGCTTCGACGACCAGGCCCGCACCGGGTCGCGCCTGATCCTCCCGCTCGCCGCCCAGCCCACCGGCCCGTCGCCGGCGGAGCTCGCCCAGTGGGCGCGCTCGCAGTCGGCGCGCCTCGACACGCTGAGCCCCTCGCTGGACGAGGGCGGCCGCACCGCTGCCGCCGGCTCCCAGCAGATGCTCCAGCGGATCACCCAGCGCGCCGCCGTCCTCGACGGCCCCGAGCCCTGCGCCACCGGCAGCGCGTCCGACGACCTCGGCCCGCTGCCCGCCGGCGAGTGCGACGTGCGCTCGGACGAGGCGACCGCGGCTCCGGCGACGCCGAGCGAGACCGCCACGTCGACCACCTCGAGCACCACCACGACGACGACCACGACGTCGACCACCCGGTCGGAGGAGTCGTCGAGCCGCGACCGCGACGAGGACTCGGGCGGCGCGTCGTCGGACTCCCGCGAGGAGCGCACGTCGCAGCCGGACCCGGTCCAGGTGCCGCTGCCGGTGCCGCTGCTGCCCCAGATCGACCTCCCGCCGCTGCTGCCCGGCCTGCCCGGTCTCAGCCTCGGGTGACGTCCCTCGCGGCGCTCGCGGGCGTCGCACCGGCCCCCCTCGTCGGGGGCGCCGACTAGGGTGGGCGGGCACCGATCCGGGGTCCTCCGTCCGCCCCGGCGGCCGGACTCCTGCGGACGGACACGACGGGAGGCCAGGCGGTGGGACGACGGCGCGAGCGCCGGGTGCAGGCGGAGCGCGACGCCGCGCGCCGTGCCGGTGAGGCGTCGGCCGAGGCCGCGCTGAGCGACCCGGCCGTGGCGCCCACCGCCTCCGAGCTGCTCGAGACCGTGCCCGAGAGCGCCGGTCCCACCACCGATCCCGCCACCGATCCCGGCACTGACCCGGCCCCCGGCTCCCCGGACGGCGAGCTGGCCGGCGGGGCCCCCGCGGCGGCCGCCGCCGCGGCGGACGCGCCCGACGTCCACCAGGTGCCGCCGTCGTCGCGGGTGCCGCCGGACCTCACCGCCGCCGCCTTCTTCGACGTCGACAACACGATGATGATGGGCGCGTCGATCTTCCACTTCGCCCGCGGGCTCGCCGCGCGCAACTTCTTCTCCGGCGCCGACATGCGGGGCTTCGTCTGGCAGCAGCTGAAGTTCCGCCTCGGCGGCGAGGGCAACGCGGACGACGTCCGCGCGCACCGCGAGCAGGCGCTCTCGTTCGTCGCGGGGCAGTCGGTGGGCGACCTGGTCCGGCTCGGCGAGGAGATCTACGACGAGCTCATGGCCGACCGCATCTGGGAGGGCACGCGCGCCCTCGCGCAGATGCACCTGGACGCCGGCCAGCGGGTCTGGCTGGTCACCGCCACGCCGCTGGAGCTCGCGCGGATCATCGCCCGGCGCCTCGGGCTCACCGGCGCGCTGGGCACCGTCGCCGAGAGCGAGGACGGCGTCTACACCGGCCGGCTCGTCGGCGAGCTGCTGCACGGGCCGGCCAAGGCGCACGCCGTGCGGGCCCTCGCCGCCCGCGAGGGCCTCGACCTGCGCCGGTGCGCCGCGTACTCCGACTCCGTCAACGACGCGCCCATGCTGTCCGTGGTGGGCACGGCGGTGGCGGTCAACCCCGACTCGGACCTGCGGCAGATGGCGCGCGAGCGCGGCTGGGAGATCCGCGACTTCCGCTCCGGGCGCAGGGCGGCCCGCATCGGCGTGCCGTCGGTGCTCGGCGCCGGCGCCGTGGCCGGCGCCGTGGTGGGCGGGCTGGCCTACCGCCGCCGCCTCGTCGGCTAGCTACCCCAGGAAGGCGTTCCGCCGGCCCGCCAGCAGGCGGTACAGCGTCTGCTGGATGTTCTCCCGCACCTGGTCGGTCAGGTTGAACACCAGCATCGGGTCGTCGGCCGAGCCCTGCTCGTAGCTTTCGGTGGGGATCGGCTCGCCGAACTCGATGTACCACTTCGACGGGAGCGGGACGAGGCC
Organism: Actinomycetospora sp. CA-101289; assembly: GCF_050955895.1. Lineage (NCBI taxonomy): Bacteria > Bacillati > Actinomycetota > Actinomycetes > Pseudonocardiales > Pseudonocardiaceae > Actinomycetospora > Actinomycetospora sp. CA-101289. The sequence continues at coordinate 5,533,373 of NZ_CP192093.1, forward strand.
CAGCGGGCCCAGCAGCGGCCAGGTCGGCGTGATCGGGAAGTACGGCACCCCGAGCAGGCGGGCCAGCGGGCCGATGTCGGCGATCTTGGGGTAGGTCTCCTCGGCGCCGACGATCGAGCATGGGATGATCGGCACCCGGGCGCGCAGCGCGGCCGAGACGAAGCCGCCGCGCCCGAAGCGCTGCAGCTTGTACCGGTCGGCGAAGTCCTTGCCGATGCCCTTGAACCCCTCGGGCCAGACGCCCACGAGCTCGCCCGCGCCCAGCAGTGCCTCGGCGTCGGCGTTGCAGGCCAGCGTGTGCCCGGCCTTGCGCGCGGTGGCCCCGACGCCCGGCAGGCCGAAGACGAGGTCGGCGGCGAGCATGCGCAGGTAGCGCGGCACGGCCAGGTCGTCGTGCACCGCGACCGTGGTCATCAGGGCGTCGAGGGGCACCGTGCCCGAGTGGTTGGCCACGATGAGCGCGCCGCCGTGCAGCGGGACGTTCTCGGTGCCGATCGTCTCCACGCGGAACCAGCGCTCGTAGAGCGGGCGCAGCAGCGGGAGGACGACGTGCTCGGTGAGGTCGCGGTCGAAGCCGAAGTCGTCGACCGAGTACCGCCCCGTGATGCGGCGCTGCAGGAACTCGCCGACCTCGGCGACCCGCTCCTCCAGCTCGCTGTGCGTCTCGGGCGCCGGCAGCGTCGCCGGCTCGCCCCCGGGCGCGACGGCGCTCTCGACGGCCTCCACGGCGACGCCCTCGGTCTCGGTGAGCCCGCGGGCGGCCGCGGTGCGCTCGGTCAGCGACCCGACGCCGGGGCGGCTCGCTCGGCGGGGCGCCGGGCGGGGGCGGGTGCGGGGACGCCCACCGTCGGATCGCAACGGGATGACCCGGGCTTCGGGCACGACGTCTCCTCTCCGCGTGGGGCGGTCGCCGGACGGGTCTGCTCTCGTCCGGTCCTGGTCGTCCACTCCGGGGTCAGGCACCGGAGGGCAGGGCTCGAGCCACGGCCAGGGCCGTGTCCTGCACCCGATCCAGCCGGGCCGGGTCGATCACGGGGCGCAGGCCGCGCCCCGCCACGAAGTCATCGAAAGCCTGCACCGTCGTCCAGCGCGGCGTGAAGCCGAACTCGCCGCGCAGCTTGGTGGTGTCCACCACGCGCCCGAAGTTCAGCAGGCGCATCTGCTCGGGCGAGAAGTCGACGAGCCGCGCGCGGCGGGTGAAACGGCCGACCAGCGGCACCGCGGGCTGCGGGATCGGCAGCGGGATGCGGCCGGCGCGGCGGATCGCCTGGGAGAGCATCAGCACCCCGGCCCCGCCGACGTTGAAGACGCCGGGCAGGTCGTGCGCGGCGGCGCGCTCGAGCACGGCCACCGCGTCCTCCTCGTGCAGCAGCTGCACGCGCGCGTCGTAGCCGAGCACCACCGGCACGACCGGCAGCGAGAAGTACCGGACGAACGACGTGTCGATGCGCGGCCCGATGAGGTTGACGAACCGCAGGGTCGTCACCGGGATGTCCGGACGCCGGCGCGAGAAGCTGCGGACGTAGCCCTCGATCTCGACGGCGTCCTTGGCGTACCCGCCGGGCGGGATGGCCTTCGGCTCGGTCTGCTCGGTGAACGTCGCGGGGTCGCGCGAGCTCGCGCCGTAGACGGCCGACGTCGACTTGACCACGAGGCGCCGCACCGTGTCGGAGCGCTGGCACGCCGCGAGCAGCTGCATCGTCCCGATGACGTTCATCTCCATCATCATCGAGCGGCCCCCGGACTGGCCGGGATTGCCCGAGAGCGACGCGTGGACGACCGTGTCGACCTTCGCGGTGGAGATGACCTTGCCGATCAGCGGGTTGCGGATGTCCACCCGCACGAACTCCGCGCGACCCATGCGCCGGCGCATCTCGCGCGACGGCGGCGTCGTGTCGACGCCGAGGACGCGCTCGATGGACGGGTCGGAGGCCAGGCGCGCCGCGAGGTGGCCGCCCAGGAAGCGGCTCACCCCGGTGACGAGGACGACGGACGGCGCCTCGGACATGCCTGGACACTCCTGCGGTCTCAACGCGGACGGGTCGATGCGACCCGCCCGGCCCCCCTGGCCCCCGACGGCTCCCGGTCCGGGAGCCCGGGCCTACTTGCCGAGCTTGCGACGCTGCACGCGGGTCTTGCGCAGCAGCTTACGGTGCTTCTTCTTCGACATGCGCTTGCGACGCTTCTTGATGACCGAACCCACTGGCGGACCTTCCGTGAGAGTTGGGGGGCGACCGCACGGGTCGCGGACACACCACCGTACCGGCCGCCTCCCGGACGGCCGGTGTGCAGGGTGCGCGACCCGGCGGGTCAGCCGGCGTCGAAGTACGAGCCCCGCAGGTACTCGTGGACCGCGTCCTCGGGCACGCGGAAGCTGCGGCCCACGCGGACCGCGGGCAGCTCTCCGTTGTGCACGAGCCGGTACACGGTCATCTTCGACACGCGCATGGCGGCGGCCACCTCGGCGACGGTCAGGAACTGCACCCGCGCCAGGTTGTCGCCTTCGGTGCGCCGGGGTCCGGCGCCTGTCGGGTTGTTCTGGGACATCGGTCTCACTCCCACGCACAGGCCGTGCCGCCGGGCTTCCCCTCCCGACGGTTCGACACGCCGTGCTGTGCGGGTGAGGGTAGCGGGACGCGTGTGACGTCTGGTTCGAATGCACCCGCTCGTGCGGTGGCCGCGCAGGCGAACGCGTCAAGCGTCCACGCCGGAGCGCCAGGCCACGATCCCGTCACGACGAACGGGCGCCGTGGTCCGTCCGGCGCAGGTCAGCCGTACTGGCGCCCGAGGGCGGCGGAGCGGTCCCGCGCGGCGGCGACGGCGCGCGCCAGGGCGGGGCGCAGGCCGTCGGCCTCGAGGGAGGCCAGCGCGGCCGCGGTGGTGCCCCCGGGCGAGGTGACCGCCTCGCGCAGGAGGCCGGGGTGCGGCGCCGCCCCCTCACGTCCGTCGCTGCCCGGGGTGGTCAGCAGCCCGCCCGCGCCGTCCACCGTGGCCGTCACCAACTCCGTCGCGACGGGGCGCGCGAGGCCGAGCGCGACGCCGGCGTCGATCATCGCCTCGGCGAGCAGGAAGACGTAGGCCGGCCCGGAGCCCGAGAGGGCGGTCGCGAGGTCCTGCTGGGCCTCGGGCACGCGCACCGTGCGGCCCACGGCCGCGAGCAGCTCCTCCGCGGCGGCCAGCTCGGTCTCGCCCGCCGCGGACCCCGCGGAGAGCACGCACATCGCCCGGCCCACGAGCATCGGCGTGTTGGGCATGACCCGCACGACCGCGGTGTCCGCGGGCAGGCGCGCCTCGAGCGCGCTGGTGGGGAGTCCCGCGGCGAGGGAGACGACGGTGGGGCGGTCCTCGCGGGGCGCGCGCCCGGCGAGCACGTCGTGCACCGCGTCGAGGGCACCGGGCACGTCGGCGGGCTTGACCGCGATCACCAGCACGTCGGACCGGCGGGCGGCCTCCGGGGCGTCGACGACGCCGACCCCGTGCCGCGCCGTCAGCTCCTCGGCCCGGGCGGCGACGGGCTCCACGACGAGCAGCGTCCCCGCGTCGTGCCCGGCGGCCACCAGCCCGCCCAGCAGCGCCTCGCCGATCTTCCCGCCACCGAGCACCGCGACCGTCGTCATGGCCGCGATCCTGCTAGACGGGGGTGCGCGGCAGGTCGGTGCCCAGGTGCAGGCGGGCGAACAGCAGCGCCTCGGCCAGCATGTCGAGGCGTTCGTTGCGCGAGCGGGCGCGCCGGGTGCTGATCTCGACGACCACGGTGCCCGCGAACCCCGACGCGCCGAGCCGGCGGCAGACCTCGGCGCACGGCTGCGTCCCGCGTCCCGGCACGAGGTGCTCGTCGCGCTCGACGCCGGTCCCGTCGGCGAGGTGCAGGTGCACCAGCCGGTCGCCCATGCGGTCGAGCAGCGCCAGGGCGTCGTCGGCGGCGGTCGCGGTGTGCGAGAGGTCGAGGGTGTACCAGCGCGCCCCGGGCGTCGTCGGGTCGTGGCCGGGCGTGTAGCTCGACCACCGCAGCCGCCCCCGGCGCAGCGGGAACATGTTCTCCAGCGCGATGCGCACGCCGTGGGCGCGCTCGAGCTCGTCGGCCTGGCGGGCGAGCCCGTGGGCGTAGCGGCGCTGCCAGCGGAACGGCGGGTGCAGCACGACGGTCGGCGAGCCCAGGCTCGCGGCGAGGACGGCGCTGCGCCGCAGGCGCTCGACGGGGTCGGGGCTCCACACGCGCTGGGTGATCGCGAGGCAGGGCGCGTGCACGGCGAGGACCGGCATCCCGGTGCGCTCCGAGGCCCGGGCGACGGACGCGAGGCGCTGGCTGTCGGGGTCGGTCCACACCATCAGCTCGACGCCGTCGTAGCCGAGCTCGGCGGCGACCTCGAAGGCCGAGTCCATCGGCTCGGGGAACACCGAGGCGGTCGACATGGCGACGGGGGGTCCCCCGTGCGGGGGGCGCAGCGAGGTCAAGTCAGCGGCTCAGCAGCACGATCACGGCGGGCGACACGGTGACGACGAGGCCCACGACCACCGCGAGCACGGTGGTCTGCAGGTCGTCGGAGCGCCGCAGGGCCCGCACGCCGAACACCAGCCCCGTCGTCGCGCCGGCCGCCAGCACCAGCGCCACGACCGGCTGCTCCTTCCACAGGTAGGAGAAGACGGTCCACAGCACGGCCCCGAGCAGGGCACCGACGACCAGCTGCACGACCATGATCACCCAGTCGCGCGCCGACGCGGCGGGCCGCTCGTCGTCGAGGTCCTCGTCGTACTCGTCGTCGTCCTCGTGGTCGTCGTCGTACGCGGGCTCGTCGCGGTCGTCGAGACGGGTGCGCCGCGGTGCGCGGCCGAGGCCGGCCGGGGCGCTGCGCGGGTCGTCGGGCTCGTCGTCGCGCAGGTCGTCGCGGAGGTCGTCGTCGTAGCCGTCGTCGTAGCCGTCGTCCTCGTCGTCGAGGTCCGGGCGCGCCGTCGGCGAGGCCGCGGTGGCCGGGCCGCCGTGGTCGGTCGGCTCGCCACCGCGCGGCGGCGGCGCACCCGGCGGGCGGGCGGCGGGCGACGCGGACGTCGCCGGGCCGGCGTCGCCGACGCGGGCCGCCGGGACGGCCGCGGTGCCGGCGGGCCGCTGGGTGGTGGGGATGCCCCGCGGGGGGCCTGCCGGGGGACCGGCGGGCGGGCCGGCCGGACGCGCGGGCGGGGCGCCGAAGGCCTGCGTGCCCGTGACGGGCGGGGGCTGCTGGGGCGGGGGTTGCTGGGGCGGGGGCTGCTGCGGCGGGGGCCGGGAGCCGGGCGGCGGGCCCGGGGGCTGGCCGGGACCGGGGCGCGCGCCCGGGGGCGGGCCGGCGGACCAGGGGTCGCGCCGCGGCGGGGGCTCGGGCGCGCCGTAGCCCGGGGACCAGCCGCCCGGTGCGCGGCCGGCGTCGTGCCCGGGCGCCGGGTAGCGACCGGTGTCGTGCCCCGTGTCGTAGCCGGTGTCGTACCCGCCGATGTCGTACCCGCCGGTGTCGTAGCCCCGGCCGCCGGTGTCGTAGCCGGGGTCGTATCCCGTGTCGTGGCCGCCCGTGTCGTAGCCGGTCTCGTACCCGGTGTCGCGGGCCGTGCCGTACGCCGTGTCCTGACCCCGGGCGTCGTAGCCGCCCGTGTCGTACCCGCCGTCGTAGCCAGCTTCGTAGCCAGCTTCGTAGCCGCCCTCGTACCGGTCGTCGTAGCCGGAATCGTGCCCGGTGTCGTAGCCCGTCCCGTACGCGGCGGGCGGGGCCGGCTCGGGCGCCGGGGGCTCGTCGTCGGGCTCGGCGGCGCGACGACGGCGGGGCTGCTGGGACTCCGCGCTGTACGCGGCCAGGAGCTCGGCCACGCTGCGCTGGGTTCCCGGTCGGGGCCCGTCGTCCCTGTTCACGCCACCTACCGTGCCTCGCGCAGTGTCGGTCGTCCAGTCGCCAGGGGGCCGCCGACCGACGCCATCCCACCGCTCGGCTGCACCTGGTCGAGGCGACCGAGGATGATCCCCTCGCGCAGTGCCCAGGGGCACACCTCGACCTGGTCCAGGCCCAGCGCGGTCATCGCCTCGTGGGCCACGATCGCCCCGGCGACGAGCTGGTGCGAGCGGCTGGCGCTGACCCCCTCGAGCTCGGCGAGGTCGACGGAGCTCATGCGGGAGATGAACGCGACGACCTGGCGCAGGCCGGACGCGGTGAGGACGCGGCGCGCCCGGGGGCCGGCGCTGCGCGGCGCAGCGCCGGTGAGGCGCGCGAGCGAGCGGAACGTCTTCGAGGTGACCACGGCGCGGTCGGGCTGGCCCTCGCCGAGCAGCGTGCTCGCCGCGGGCGCGAGCACCTCGTGGGCGTACTCGGCCAGGGCCTTGAGCTCGCGGCGCTGCGGCGGGTCGGCGGTGAACCAGTCGCGCGTCAGGCGCCCGGCACCCAACGGCACCGAGATCGCGTGCACCGGCGCCTCGTCGCGCCCGACCGCCATCTCCAGCGAGCCGCCGCCGATGTCGAGGACCATGAGGTGGCCCGCGGACCAGCCGAGCCAGCGGCGCACGGCGAGGAAGGTCAGCGCCGCCTCGTCCGGCCCGGAGAGCACCTGCAGGTCGACCTCGGACTCGTCGCGGACCCGCTCGAGCACGTCGGGCGCGTTCGAGGCGTCGCGCACCGCGGAGGTCGCGAACGCCAGCAGGTCCTCGCATCCCAGCTCGAGGGCCTGGACGCGCGCGTCGGAGACCGCCGCGACGAGCGCATCCGCGCCCTCGTCGTCGAGCCGTCCGTCGCGGACGTGCTCGGCCAGCCGCAGGGCGGTCTTGGTGGAGTGGGTGGGCGTCGGGTGCCCACCGCGCTGGGCGTCGACCACCAGCAGGTGCACGGTGTTCGAACCGACGTCGAGCACACCGAGTCGCACGGTCGCGGAGTCTAGCCCGGCCTACGCATCGAGCTTGTAGCCGAGGCCCCGGACCGTCACGAGGTGCCGCGGCGCCGAGGGCTCGGGCTCGAGCTTGGCCCGCAGCCGCTTGACGTGGACGTCGAGGGTCTTGGTGTCGCCGACGTAGTCCGCGCCCCACACCCGGTCGATGAGCTGGGCCCGCGTGAGCACGCGGCCGACGTTGCGCATGAGGTACTCGAGGAGGTCGAACTCCTTGAGCGGCAGCGGCACCTCGGTGCTCCCCGCATCGGCACCGTTGCTGACGACCGTGACCACGTGGCGGTCGACGTCCATGCGGATGGGGCCGGCCTCGAGGACCTGGCGCTCGCCGCCGCCGGCCGCGGACCCGTCGGCCTCGCTGTCCTGGCCGCGGCGCAGCACGGCGCGCACGCGGGCGATGAGCTCGCGGGCCGAGTAGGGCTTGGTGACGTAGTCGTCGGCACCCAGCTCGAGGCCGACCACCTTGTCGATCTCCGCGTCGCGGGCGGTCACCATGATCACCGGCACCGAGGAGCGCTGGCGCAGCGCCTTGCACACGTCGGTGCCGCTCATGCCGGGCAGCATGAGGTCGAGCAGGACGATGTCGGCGCCGTGGCGCTCGAAGTCGTCGAGGGCCGCGGCGCCGGTGCCGGCCACCGAGGTCTCGAAGCCCTCCTTGCGCAGCAGGTAGGCCAGCGGGTCGGCGAAGGACTCCTCGTCCTCGACGATGAGCACGCGGGTCATGCGGTACCTCCGGTGGCTGACGGCGACGCCGGCGAGGGGCCGGGGGCCGCGGTGCGCAGGGCGCTGGAGAGGGCGGGGGTGGACGCGAGGTCGGTGACGTGGCCGTTGCGGGCGGGGGCGGGCTCGTCGGCGGGGGCCGCGGGGACGCGCAGCGTGAACGTCGAGCCGACGCCGGGCTCGCTCCACAGCCGCACCTCGCCGCCGTGGTTGGCCGCGACGTGCTTGACGATCGCGAGCCCCAGCCCCGTGCCGCCGGTGGCCCGCGAGCGGGCGGGGTCGACGCGGAAGAAGCGCTCGAAGACGCGCTGCTGGTGCTCGGGGGCGATGCCGATGCCCCGGTCGGTCACCGAGATCTCGACGCGGTCGCCCTGGCGGCGCCGGCGCACCGACACCGGCGTGCCCTCCGGCGAGTAGGCCACCGCGTTCTCGAGCAGGTTCGCCAGCGCGGTGACGAGCAGCGTGCGGTCGCCCGCCACCTCGAGCCCGCTGGGGGCGTCGAGCAGGAAGCGCCCGCCGGTCCGGTCCCCGCCGGCGCTGGCCGCCGCCTCGGCGGGCACCCGGACCCGGGTCAGCGCCTCGGCGAGGACCTCGTCGACGTCGACGCGCACGAGCGCGGGCAGCCGGTCGGCGCCCTGCAGGCGCGAGAGCGCGATGAGCTCGGTGACGAGCGCGCCGAGGCGGTGGGACTCGTTGAGGATCCGGGTGGCGAAGTGGGCCACCTCGTCGGGGTCGTCGGCGTCGAGCACGGCCTCGGCGAGCACGGCGAGCGCGCCCACCGGCGTTTTGAGCTCGTGGCCGACGTTGGCGACGAAGTCGCGGCGCACGGCCTCGAGGCGCACCGCCGCCGAGGTGTCGGTGGCGTCGACGACCACGAACCCGTCCCCGAGCGGGCGCACCTGCGCGACGATCGTCTGCGGCGTCGAGCCCGGCGGGAACGTCGCGGGCGACAGGTCGACCTCGCAGGGCTCGCCGCCCACAGCGACCTTCTCGGCGGCGGCGGCCAGGCGCGGGTCCGGGCGGGCGTCGACGACGGCGCCGAGGGCGTCGGCCCGCTCGTTCGAGAGCACCACGTCGCCGAAGCGGTTGACCACCGCGATGCCCGACTGCGAGCGCCGCACGATCCGCGCCAGCAGCTCGGCCACCGTCGGCCCGCGCGAGCGCTCCCGGGCGCCCTCCTCGCGGGCCCGCCACCGGACGGCGCCGGACCCGGCGACCGCACCGAGCGCCGCGGCCAGCAGGGCCACGACGGTCACCAGCACGGGGACGGTCACGTCTCCCGATGGTAGGGCCGTGGACACCTCCACGACCCGCTCCGCGTGAGCTGCCCGACGCGTCCGGGGGACAGGGTTGGCCCGCCGTTGGGGTTCTGTTCACCCGGCGGGCGTCCGACGGTCAGCGGCCCTGGTTGGCCACCGCCGCGATGGCGTCCTGCGCGGCGTCGGGGTCGAGGTAGGTGCCGCCCGGGTTGGTGGGCCGCAGCTCGCCGTCGCCGGCCTCCTCGAGGTCGTAGCGCAGCGGGATGCCGGTGGGGATGTTGAGCCCGGGGATCGTCTCCTCGTCGACGCCGTCGAGGTGCTTGACCAGCGCGCGCAGCGAGTTGCCGTGCGCGCCGACGAGCACGGTCCGCCCAGAGCGCAGGTCGGGGACGATCGAGGCCTGCCAGTACGGCAGCATCCGCTCGAGCACGTCGGCGAGGCACTCGGTGCGCGGCAGGGCGTCGCCGAGGTCGGCGTAGCGCGGGTCGCCGGTCTGGGCGTACTCGTCGTCGGGGTCGATGGGCGGCGGCGGGGTGTCGTAGGAGCGGCGCCAGATCTGGAACTGCTCCTCGCCGTACTCCTCCATCGTCTGCTTCTTGTCCTTGCCCTGGAGCGCGCCGTAGTGCCGCTCGTTGAGCCGCCAGTCGCGCCGGACGGGGATCCAGCCGCGGTCGGCCACGTCGAGCGCGATGTTCGCGGTGTTGATCGCCCGGCGCAGCAGCGAGGTGTGCACGACGTCGGGCAGCAGCCCGGCCTCGGCCATCAGCTCCCCGCCGCGACGGGCCTCCTGCTCGCCATTCGGGGAGAGCGCGACGTCCACCCACCCGGTGAAGAGGTTCTTCTCGTTCCAGTCGCTCTGGCCGTGGCGCAGGAGCACGAGCGTGCCGACGGTTCCCTCCGGGGTCATGACGCGAGACCCTGCCAGCGCCCCGGCGACGGCACCACGCCACCGGAGCACCGCGCGCGTGAGATCACCCCTCGCCGGGTACGGCCTCACGCGTCGGCAGACGCCCGCCGACGCCCGGGACACCCATCGGGCGGCGCGGGATCCACCAGCCCGGCGAGACCCCGACGGGGTCGGCCACCACGACGAAGGAGTCTTCAGTGAACGACGACGACATGACCACGAGCGGGCACGGCCCGGCCGACGGTGGCGCGAGCGGCCAGGGCTCCGACGGGGGTGCCGACGGCGGTGCCGGTCACGGCCCGGCCGACGGTGGCGCGCGCGGCGGCGGCTCCGACGGTGGTGCCGACGGCGGCGCGGACGGTGGCGCCGACGGCGGTGCCGGTCACGGCCCGGCCGACGGTGGCGCGCGCGGCGGCGGCTCCGACGGTGGCGCTGACGGCGGTGCCGATGGTGGCGCCGATGGTGGCGCCGACGGTGGCGCCGACGGTGGCGCCGACGGTGGCGCGGACGGCGGCGCGGACGGCGGGGCTGACGGCGGTGCCGGTCACGGCCCGGCCGACGGTGGCGCGCGCGGCGGCGGCTCCGACGGTGGCGCCGACGGCGGTGCCTGAGCAGCGATGACGACCGTGACCCCGGGGACCCCCGGGTCCCCGGAGCGCGGCCGGGACCGCGGAGCCGGGCGGGCACAGGACCGCCCGGCGCTGCGGCGCCTCGTCGCCGGCGACCTCGACGACTTCGCCGCCGCGACGTGGGGCCGCGAGGCGCGGCTCTCGCGCGCCGCGGACCTCGCCAAGCACGCGGACGGTGACGCCCCCGCGGCCTTCGGCGACCTGTTCGACCTGGCCGCCGTCGACGAGCTCCTGAGCCGGCGCGGCCTGCGCACACCCTTCCTGCGGATCGCCAAGCAGGGCACGGTCGTCGACTCGCGCCACTTCACCGGCGAGGGCGGCGTCGGCGCCGAGGTCGCCGACCAGGTGCGCGACGACCGGGTCGCCGCCCTGTTCGCCGAGGGCAACACCGTCGTGCTCCAAGGCCTCCACCGCACCTGGGGCCCGGTGGCCGACCTCGTCACCGACCTCGCCGCCGAGCTGGGCCACCCCGTCCAGACCAACGCCTACATCACGCCGGCGTCGTCGCAGGGCTTCTCGGCGCACTACGACGTGCACGACGTCTTCGTCCTGCAGATCGCCGGCACCAAGCGCTGGCACGTGCACGCCCCCGTGCACCCCGACCCGCTGCGCAGCCAGCCGTGGAACGACCGCGCCGACGCCGTGGCCGCCCGGGCCACCGAGGACCCGCTGATCGACGAGGTCCTCGAGCCCGGAGACGCGCTCTACCTGCCGCGCGGCTACCTGCACTCGGCCACCGCGCAGGGCGAGGTCAGCGCCCACCTGACGATCGGCGTCCACGTCCTCACCCGCTGGGCGGTGGTGGACGCGCTCGTCAACGCGCTGACCAGCGACCCGGAGCTGCGGGCGTCGCTGCCGCTGGGCATCGACGCCGCCGACCCGGCGGCGCTCGCGCCGCACGTGGAGGCCGTCGCCGCGCGCCTCGCCGAGCGCCTCGCCGCGCCCGACGACGGGCGCCCCGACCGCGTCGCCCGGACGCTGCGGCGGCGGGTGTGGCACGGCAACCGCCCCGAGAGCGTGGCCCCGCTGGCCCAGGCCGCGGCGGCCACCGCGGCCGACACGGAGACCGTGGTCCGCCGGCGCCGGGGCCTGCACCACCGGCTGCGGGCCACCGCGCCCGACGCCCCGGTCGCCCTCGAGCTGCCCGACCGCACGATCACCCTGCCCGCCGGGACGCGGGAGGCGGTCGCGCGCCTGCTCAACGGCCGCCCGGCCACCGCCGGCGAGCTGCCGGGCCTCGCCCCCGACGACGGCGTCGTCGTGGTCCGCCGGCTGCTCAAGGAGGGCGTGCTGCTGCCCGACTGAGGTCACCCTCACCTCAGTTTCGTGCGCCGGGTGTCCACCGTCGCGCAGGCGGGGTATGACGGGGGGATGACCACGTCGGAGGCGGGCCCCGCGACGTTCCGCTGCTCGGAGTCCGCCCGCGACCGCGACGACCCGTTCGTCGCGACCGCCCCACCGGCGCGGTGCTGGCTGCTGGTCGAGCACCCCGGCCCGTGGGGCCGCCAGGCGCTCGGCGACGCCGGCTACGCGGACGGGGTCGTCGACGCGGTCGACGCCTTCTGCCGGGCCCGCGGCGCGCGGTTCCAGCTGATCCGCCGCTCGCGCGCCCGCGGCGAGGGCCCGGCCGACATCGGCCGGTTCGCCGTCGTCGACACGACCCCGGGCTCCGAGTCCGTGCGGTGGGGGCGGGTGGCCTCGCCCGACGAGCTGCCGGCCGCGCTCGCGGACGTCGAGGCGTCCACCACGCCGTCGTCGGAGCCCATCTACCTCGTGTGCGCCCACGGGCGCCACGACGCGTGCTGCGCGATGCGCGGGCGCCCGGTCGCGGCCGCGCTGAGCATGGCCCACGCGGAACGGACCTGGGAGACCACGCACACCGGCGGTGACCGCTTCGCCGCCAACGTCGTCCTGCTGCCCCACGGCCTGGTGCTGGGCCGGGTTCCCGCCTCCGAGGCCGTCGCGGTCGTCGAGCGCTACGCCGCCGGCGAGGTCGACACCACCTGGGTGCGCGGGCGCTCGTTCCTCTCCGCACCGGCCCAGGCGGCCCAGCACCACGCCCGCCTGGCCTACGACGAGCCGGGCGTCGACGCGCTGCGCGTGCTCGGTGTCGAGGTCCGCGAGCAGGGCCTCACCGACGTCTCGCTCGACGGCGGCCCGGCCCGCGGCACGGTGACCGTGACCGTGCGGGAGCGCTGGGTCGCCTCGCCCACGCCGCTGACGTGCTCGGCCGGCCGGGCGGCCTCGATGCGCGTCTACGACCTGGTCGGGATGACCCCCGCGTCCGGCGTCTCCGGCCTCGACGTCATGGGTGCCGGCGCCGCGGGATAGTGCGCGGACTGACACCGGAATCGTGACTCCGGGTGTGCATGACGTGCGGCCGACCGGGGCACGTTGCGCGTGCGCGGGCACCGCGCAGCAATCGACGGAGGCGTGGACATGGGAATCATCGGGGCAATCATCCTGGGGCTCATCGTGGGAGCCCTGGCCAAGCTGATCATGCCGGGCGACGACCCGGGCGGCATCATCGTGACGACGCTGATCGGCATCGTCGGCTCGTTCCTCGGCGGGGCCCTCGGGCAGTGGGTGCTCGGGCAGGGCAACGGCGGCTTCTTCGACCTGCGCACCTGGGTGCTCGGCATCATCGGCTCGCTCATCCTGTTGGTGATCTACCGCGTGATCGTGGGCCGGCGGAGCAAGGTCCGTCGCTAGCGGTTGCATTGTGCGCAATGTGATCGTGTCCTAGGTTGACGCTGTGAGCACGGACGAGGGGGTCGAGGACGACCTGCTCCTCTCGGAGCAGGCCTGCTTCGCGCTCTACTCGGCGTCCCGCGCGGTCACCGACGTCTATCGCCCCCTGCTCGCCGAGCTGGGGCTGACCTACCCGCAGTACCTGGTGCTCCTGGTCCTCTGGGAGTCCGAGCCGCGGACGGTCCGGGACGTCGGTGCCGCGCTCGCGCTCGACTACGGCACGGTCTCGCCGCTGCTCAAGCGGCTGGAATCCGCCGGGTGGATCGCACGGCGCCGGGACACCCGCGACGAGCGCACCGTCGTGGTGCACCTGACCGACGCCGGCCGCGCGCTGCGCGCCCGCGTCGCCCGGGTGCCCCGCACCATCGGCTGCGCCCTCGGTCTCGACGACCGGGCCCGTCGCGAGCTCATCGTGCTCCTGCGGACGATCACCGCCTCGACCGTCGCGTTCCGTGACGTCGGGGACGGGACGTCCGCCGTCTGACCACACCCCCACACCAGGAGGCCACCGATGCCGAGCCGCGACGCCACCACCCACTGGGAAGGCGGCCTGCAGGACGGGACGGGCCAGGTCACCCTCGACTCGTCCAACGCCGGCCAGTTCAGCGTCTCGTTCCCGACGCGCGCCGAGGACCCGAACGGCCAGACCAGCCCGGAGGAGCTCATCGCCGCGGCGCACTCCTCCTGCCTGGCCATGAACCTGTCGGGCGTGCTCGGCGGCGAGGGCCTCACCGCCCGCGCCATCGACGTCAGCGCCGAGGTGACCCTGTCGCCGGCGAAGGGTGGCGGCTTCGAGATCAGCGGCATCGCGGTCACGCTGCGTGCCGAGGTCGACGGCGTCGACGCCGACCGGTTCCGGGAGCTCGCGTCCACCGCGGAGAAGACCTGCCCGGTGTCCAAGGCCCTCACCGGCACCACGATCACCCTGGACGCGGCCCTCGCCGACTGAGCCCCGGGTGTCGGGGGGCGCGGCTACGGTGACGCCGTGCTGCGCTCCCCGGTGTCGACGCTGCCGACGGTGCTGGTCACGAGGGGTCCCGACGGGCCCCGCGCCGGTACGCTGGTGGCCCACGGCCCCACCCGGGAGGCGTCATGGCCGACGGACCAGCCCACCCCGCCCGCGCCGCACGCCGGCGCATCGTCGAGCCCGGCGAGCCGGCGGGCGACCTCGCCACGCGGCTCCACCTCGACGACCCGGCGCTGCAGCGCCGCTACCGCGCCGACCTCGACCGCGTCCGTGACGCCGAGCTGCGCGCGGAGGTCGACACCGAGGGGCTCCGCCTGCACTGACGGGCTGCGATGACCTGGTCGTTCCTGGCCTGGTCGCCTGACGACTCCGCGGGCGCGGTCTACGACGTCACCGTGCCGGGCGTGTGGGAGGAGCTGCTCGAGTTCTACGCCGGCGGCGACCGCAGCCGCCCGCTCGAGCGCATCGTCGCCATCGCCCGCGAGCACGGCGTGCGCAGCGTGGTCGTCGAGCAGCGCCACCTCGACCCCGACTGGCGCAGCGAGCACGGCGCGTTCCACGGCCGGCTGTTCCGGCGCCGCCCCTCGGTCTGCCACCGCTGGCACCTGTTCACCGACGACGTGCCCGCCGACCTCTCGCGCCTGCGCCCCGCGGCCTACCGCGGTTACGTCGTGCTGCGCCCGCTGCCCTCCACGCCGGTCGGCCGCACCATGATCGCGCCGCCGCCCGGGCTCGAGGGCGCCGTCCGGTGCGAGGCCACCGAGCGCCTGTCGCTGTTCGGCCACCCGCTGTGGATCACGGCCATGCCGTTCCTCAGCCAGGACGCCGAGTACCTGCGCTGCGCGCACGCGGTGCTCTGGATGGTGCTGCGCCACGCCCACCTCGCCCACGGGCTGCCGCGCAGGCTCACCGCCGAGGTGCACGACGCCGCGCTCGGCGGCGTCATCGTCGGGCGCCAGGTGCCCAGCGAGGGGCTCTCGGTGCAGCAGATGCTCGCCGGCGCGACGCAGCTCGGGCTCTCCCCCGGCCTCATGCACCTGCCCACCACGCGGGAGGAGGACGCGGCCGCCGACGCGGCGGCCGACCCCACCGCCGATCCGGTCGACGCCGCGGGCCGCGCCGACCCCCAGGCCGGGCGGCTCTCGCTGCGCGCGGTGCTCTGCCGCTACGTCAACAGCCAGCTCCCGCCGCTGGTGATCTCGTCGAGCCACGCGTGGGTCGTCGTCGCCTACCGCCGCGATCCCGCCGAGGACCGGCGCGTGACGCTGTGGCGCCACGACGACGCCCGCGGCCCGTACCTCGAGGTCGACGACCCGTTCGCCGAGGCCGAGGACGCCCACCGGCCGTGGCAGACCGCGATCCTCCCGCTGCTGCCCGCGATCTACGTGACGGCCGAACGCGCCGAGGCCGCGGGCCGGTTGTGGTTCGCGGGCTACCTCCGCCGTGCGGCCGACGACGAGCCGGTGGCCCGGGCCGCCGCGGCCGGCGAGCTGACGTTCCGCACGTACGCGGTGCGCAGCGACCAGTTCCTCGAGGGGCTCGCCGCCCGGGGCGTCGACCCGGCGCTCGCCGACCTCTACCGCCTCGCCGCCGTGCCCGAACACCTCTGGGTGGTCGAGGCCGTCGACCGCGCCGAGCGGCGGGCCGGGCGCCCGGATGTCGTGGGCGAGGCGCTGGTCGACGCGACCTCGTCCACCCACCACGAGCCGCTGCAGGAGGGCCTCGTCGCCCTGCACGGCGGGCGCCTCGCCCACCGCATCGGTCCCGACCACGGCACCCGCCGCGACCTGCACCTTGACGACCCCGGGCACTACCGCACCGGACGGCCGGGACAGGGGTGAGTCGGCCCGCCTGAGCCGTCGGGGTGGGCGTCAGCCCGCGTCGTCCGGCAGCGCCCCGGCGATCGCCGGCCCGACCACGCCCGCCGCGGTCTCGCCACCGGTGTCGTCGTCCGGGTGCGGGCCAGTTCCGGTGTCCGACGCGACCGGACCGAGCGTGAGCTTGATGCGGTGGGTGTCGCTGCGCTCCCGCTCGCCGCGCCCCGACACGTCTCCGGAGAGCACGAACCACTTCGCCCCCACCGACCCCTGCGCCTCGCGGCTGCGGCGGACCTCGACCGCCAGCTCGATCTCCACCTCGCGCACGCCGAGGCCGTAGCCCTCGCCGTGGCGCCCGCGCGCGGCGACGAGGTCCCGTCGCAGCGCGAGCAGCACCTCGTCGAGCCCCAGCCCCTCGTCCTCGCCCACCGGCACGTCCCCCTGGTCGGTCACGACCCGACGGTAGCGAGCCCGTCCGACACCGGCCGCGGCTTCCGCGGGTGTCTCAGAACGGAGGCGATTCGTCGGGGCCGCCGAGCGGCGGGAGGGGCGGCGGTGAACCGTCCGGAGCTGGATCCACCGGCGGGTCCGGGTCCCGCGTCCACGGTGGGACCGTCCCGTGGACCCAGGCACTCGACGTCCTCCCGGTCGGGTCGCCGTCGTCGTCGGCCAGGGGCTCGAGGTCGAGGGGCGCCGCGCGCTCCTCCCCGTCCTCGCGCGGGCTCGGCGCCGGCAGGTCGCGGCGGACCGGCCGCGCGGCCACCTCGATCCTCTGCCCGCACCGGCTGATCCACACGAACCGTCCCGGTGCCACCTGCCGGAGCGTCCATCCGCCCTCGTGCTTCAGGTGGTGGTCGTGCTCGCACATCGGGTCGAGGTTCGCGTCGGCGGTCGGCCCGCCGCGCCCGTGGTCGACGGTGTGGTCGATCTCGGCGGCGTGCGCCGGGAGCGTGCAGCCGGGACCGACGCACGCGCGGTCGCGCACGCTGATCCACCGCGCGAGCGCCGCCCTCGGGAACCGGCGTGCCGGGTCGTCCCACGGGACCGGTCGGCCGGCGTCGTGCCAGGCCCGGAAGCGCGCCACGACGTCGCGGCACACCGGTTCCCAGTCCGGCGCCAGCTCCCGGGCCAGCTCCTCGAGACCGGCGAGCTCCGACTCCGAGACCCACAGCTCGACGATGTCGCCGCGGCGCCCGCCGTCCCCGCAGTGCGCGGGGCGTCGGCGCGTGAGGTCGACGAAGACCAAGTGACCGGCGTCGTCCACCACGACCACCCGCCACTCCGCCCGGCGGCGGGACGCGACCAGCGCGCGGAACGCGCCGGGCGTCACCGGGCCCCAGCCCGCGATCTCGCCGGGGCACGCCTCCGCGCCCATCACCGTCGTCAGCGGCCCCCGCACCTCGACCGTGCCGGTCCGCAGCCGTGACGGCGCCGGTGCGTCCGGAGGCGGCCCCGGCGAATCCTCGGCATCGCCAGGGTCTACGGGACGGTCCACGTCCTCGGCGTCCCGCCCGGCCCCCGCGTCCTCGTCGAACTGGTCGGCGGCGTCGTCACCCGAGTGCTGCTCCACGAGCGCCAAGACGATCTGGTCGTCGTCCAGTCCCGCGAACAGGCCGTCGACGAGTCCCATGTGCGCGTCGGCGCGGAGGGCATCGATGCCCACGCGGGCCCCGGCACGGCGGGCGGCCGCGGCCAGCGCCTCGAGGCGCGCCACGCCGCCGACGACGCGGTCGAGCGGGTGGTCGTAGCTGCCCAGCGACCCCGTGCCCGAGGGGTTGCGCCAGGCCCGGACGCGGCGACGCTCGCGCGCCGCGGCCTCGCGGCGGGCGGCCCACTCGGGATCGAGGGCGAGCAGGACCTCCTCGAGACGCGCGATGAGGGCCCCGAGCACGAGGCCGGGCGCCTCGGGCAGCACCCGCGCGCACACGAGGTGGGCGAGGTCGTCGTCCGCGTCGCGCAGGGTGTCGGCGACGGCACGCGCCCGCGGTTCGTCGATGAGCCCGGCCTCGAGCAGCTCGAGCACCTCCGGCAGTCGCTCGACGAGGCACTCGGCCAGCTCCACCCGCCGCCGGGCCCCGGCGTGCGAGAGCACCAGGGCCGCGCGGACCTCGTCGGCGCCGTACTGCTCGGTCTCGTCGGACCGGGCCGTCAGGTCCGCACCGAGGCTGCGGGCCGTCTCGTGGGTCAGGCGCAGGACCCGCGCCGCCTGGCGGTTGGCCTCGCGCGCGGCGTCCTGCAGCGCCGCGACGGCCTCGGCGCCGGTGCGGGCCGGCCTACCGGTCCTCGCGGGGCTCTCCACCGTGACGCTCACGTCGTCGACGCTAGGGCGACGGCGGCCTGACCAGCGAGAACGGAGAACTCTCCTGTGGACAGACAGAAGGGGTGTGGACAACCGCCCGCACCGCAGCACCCCGTGAGCCGCCGAGCGGCCGACCACCACAGCCCGAACGCCGAGCCGAGATTCCTTGACAGGAGAACGCAGTATCGTTCTAGGATCGACGTCATGGACCTCAGCGCCCGCCCCGTCGTCTCCGCCGCCGCGTGGGAGCAGGCCCGCCAGGAGCTGCTCGTCCGCGAGAAGGAGCTGACCCGCGCCACCGACGCCCTCGCCGCGGCGCGCCGGCGGATGCCGATGGTGAAGCTGGACAAGGACTACGTCCTCGAGAGCCCCGACGGGCCCGTGCGCCTCGTGGACGTGTTCGCCGGCCGGAGCCAGCTCGTCGCCTACAAGTTCATGTGGCTCGACCCGGAGGAGCCGTGCCAGGGCTGCTCGATGATGGTCGACCAGTTCGGCCACCCCGCCCACCTCGAGGCCCGGGACACCACGCGGGTGGTCGTCAGCTCGGGTCCGCTGGCCGAGACGGAGCCCTACCGCGAGCGCATGGGCTGGACGGTGCCCTGGTACTCGGCCGAGCACAGCGAGCTGTTCGCCGACCTCGGCCACGATGGCGGGTTCGCGGTGGACGTCTTCCTGCGCGACGGCGACGACGTCTACCGCACCTACACGATGGGCGGCCGCGGCGTGGACAAGCTGGGCAGCGTCTGGTCGTTCCTCGACCTCACGCCCTTCGGGCGGCAGGAGACGTGGGAGGACGCGCCCGCCGGCACGCCGCAGACGGAGCCCTACACGTGGTGGCGGCGCCACGACGAGTACGAGACCGCTGCCCGCTAGGAGCGCTCAGTCCCCCTCCACCACCGGCAACGGCCGGGTGTCGGCGCGCGGCTGTTGGTCGATCTCGTCCCCGACCCCCGCCCGGTCCAGCAACCCCAGCGCCACCACGACCACCAGCCCGAACACCACGCCGACGCCGAGGTACACCAGTGCCGAGGCGACGGTCGGCTCGCCGGCCACCGGGTAGGTCAGCCCCGCCTGCGCCGACGCCGCGAGCAGGAACCGCCGCGTGCGGGGCGCCCCGCCGGGCCCGCGCAGCAGCACGGCCTGCCCGGCGACGAGCAGCACGGTGACCACGAGGGTGATCCCGCTCGTGCCGGCCAGCAGCATCATCGCGGCGACGAGCACGGCCAGCACCACGGATGCGGCCGCGCGGACGACGGTGCGGTCGGGGTCGGGCACGTCCCCACGGTACGAGCGCGAAGGCTCAGGCCATCCGCATGCCCTGCTCGGCGAGGGCCTCCTGCAGCAGCCGCACCGCCTTCGACCCGACGCCGTGCAGCGCGAGCACGTCGCGCGCCGGCACCCCGTCGAGCTGGCGCAGCCGCGTGTACCCGGCGTGGACGAGGGCGCCGGTGGCCGGGCGCCCGATGCCCCGCGGGAAGTCGGTCCCAGAGTCCTCGGTCACGCCGTCACCGCAGGGCGCGGACGTAGCGCAGCATCGGCGCGCCCGCGACCCCCCGGCTCCGGCCGGCGCGCGCGAAGCCCGCCTGCTCGGCGACCCGGATCGACGGCGCGTTGCCCGGCTCGACCCGCACCACGGCGAGCTGCGTCGCGGTGGTCGTCGTCAGCCAGCCGCACATCAGGCCCACGGCCCGCGAGCCGTAGTGCCGCCCGCGCCAGGGCGGGAACACGCCGTACGCGAGGTTCGCCGTACCCGCCTCGACGTCCGCGGTGCTCAGCTGCACCTCGGCGGTGCCCGCCAGCGCCCCGCTGACCGCGTCGCGGATGCCCCAGGTCAGCGCGGTGCCGGGACGGAACCAGTCGCCCAGCCAGTCGAGGGCGCAGCGGTCGATGTGGCGCGCCGCGGTCTCGAGGGTCGGCGGCGGGCCCGAGAGCCAGCGGGCGATCTCGTCGTCCTCCCCCGCCACCAGGGCGGCCGCGTCGCCGTCCCCGGCGAGCACGGAGAGCTCGACCGTCCCGTCGCTCAGCCCCGGCGTCACGGACCCAGTCTCCGGCGCGCGCGCCGTCACCGCAGGGTCGCCCCTCACTCCGCCCGGGAGGCGTCCTTCGGCCCGGCGCCGTCGACGACCCACTGCGCGACCGCGGTGACCTTCATGTTGGTCTCCTGCGACGACGTGACCAGCATCCCGAACGCCGTCTCGTCGTCGATCCCGAAGCGCTCGGCGAGGACGCCCTTGGCGCGGCCGATGAGGTCGCGGCTGTCGACCGCGCGCTGCAGGTGGCGCACCTGCTGCGCACCGTAGAGCAGCAGTCCCGCCTGGACACCGAACAGGCCGGCGAGCACGCGGGCCCGGACGTCGTAGGCGTCGGGACGGGCCGCGTACAGGTTGAGGGCGACGCGGAGACTCGCATCGGTCGTCAGGTGGGTCGACATCAGCCCCCGGTACCCCGCCTCGACGGCCCGCGGGGCGAACCGCGGCCAGCGTTCGGCGTCGGCGCCCGCGAGGTCCTGGGCGACGACGACCCCGCTCTCCGGCGGGTCCTGGATCGCGCTGATGCACGGGCCCTCGCGCAGCTCGCTCTGGGTCTCGTCGAGCGCGCGGATCACGTCGTTCGTGGGGTGGCGGGTGTCGACGTGGGCATCACGGGTCATCGAGAGGCTGCCGGCGTCCACCCCCGGGACGGTGCGGACCGCCGACGCGACGATCTGCCGCAGCGTCTCCTCGAGGTCGCGGATGCCCGGGCGCTGCGCGAGCGCGCGGGCCGCGGTGCGCAGGGTGACGACGACCTCGTCCCCCGGTCCGGCCGTCATGCGTGCTCCCGTCGTCGGCAGACAGGTGGGCACGGGAAGCGGCAGCGGATGCGCGCTCAGGCGGGGCCGGCGCGGGATGCGCGGCGGCGAGCGGTCGACGCCCATGTCCTGGTGACGGCCGTGAGGTCGACCGGGCGCGCACTGTACCTCGCCGGGCCACGGCCACGGCGTCGTGATCAGGCGGGACGGACCCGGTCCGTCAGCTGCGGTCCTGGCGGCGGGTCTCCTGCAGGGCCGCGCGGGACTTCTCGTTCGTCAGCCACTCCGCGACCGCGGTGAGCTTCACGTTGGTGTCCTGCGAGGTGCGGACGAGCATCTGGAACGCGGCGTCGTCCCCGATGGTGAAGCGCTCCATGAGGATGCCCTTGGCCTGCCCGATCAGGTCGCGGCTGTCCACGGCGCGCTGCAGGTGCGCCGCCTGGTCGGAGCCGTAGAGCAGCAACGACGCCTGCACCCCGAACAGCCCCGCCATCGTGCGGCTCTGCTCGTCGAACGGGTTCGCGTCGGCGGAGTAGAGGTTCAGCGCCGCCCGCGGGCTGCCGTTCGTGGACAGCTGCGTCGACAGCAGGGCCCGGTAGCCGGCGTCCACCGCGCGGGGCGCGAACCGGGGCCACAGCTCGGCGGCGGCGCCGGCGAAGTCCTGCGCGACGACGACCCCGCTGTCCGGCGGGTCGTCGATCGCCTGGATGCAGGGGCCCTCGTGCAGCTCGCTCTGCATCTCGTCGAGCTTGTGGATGGTCTCGGTGGTGGGGTGGCGGGTCTCGATGCGCCCGTGCTCGGTGATGGAGATGCTGCCCGCGTCCACCGCGGGGACGGTGTGGACGGCCGAGACCACGATCTCGCGCAGCGTCTCCTCCATGTCCCGGATGCTGCGGCGCTGGGCGAGCCCGCGGGCGGCGTGGCGCAGGGCGATGAGGAGCTGGTCGTTCTGTTGGGGGCGCACGGCGGGTCCCGCTTTCGTGACCTGGCGTGGAGACCGGTGGCGCACCCCGGCGGGGTGGGCGCACGAGACAGCACCGCTGCGACATGCGCTGCGTTCGGCCGTCCACCGCGGGATCACGGGCTGGGACGCACATGGGGCTTCGGGACCGCTGGCCACGCACGCCCAGGAGCATGCGCGTCGCGTCCTCTGCAACAGCCGGTGGTGTCGGCCGTGCGGCGACCGTACCCCGATCCGCCCCGCCGTGGGGTCAGGGACCGCCGTCGCGTCCGGGCGGGCGGGCGGCACGCCGGCCGACGTCGCTGATCAGCCAGCGGGCGACGTCGGTGAGCTTCATGTTGGTGTCCTGGGAGGACTTGACCAGCATCTGGAACGCGGCGTCGCCGTCGAGGGAGAAGCGTTCCATGAGGATGCCCTTGGCCTGCCCGATCTCGTCGCGGCCGTCCACCGCCCGCTGCAGGTGCTCGGCGGTGTCGGCGCCGTAGAGCAGCAGCGAGGCCTGGACGCCGAACAGCCCGGCCATGACGCGGGCGTCCTCGTCGAACGCGTGCGCGGTGGCCCCGTACAGGTTCAGCGCGGCCCGCGGACCCCCGTCGGTGGTGAGCTGGGTCGACATCAGCGCCCGGTAGCCGGCCGCGACCGCCTCCGGCGCGAACCGCGGCCACCGCTGCGCGTCCTCGCCGGCGAAGTCCTGCGCGATCACGATCCCGCTCTCGGGCGGGTCGTCGATCGCCGAGATGCAGGGGCCCTCGTACAGCTCGCTCTGGGTGCGGTCGAGCTTGCCGATCTCCTCGCTGCTCGGGTGCCGGGTCTCGATCCGTCCGTGGTGGGTGATGGAGATGCTGCCGGCGTCCACCCCCGGCACCGTCGCCACGGCCGAGGTGACGATCTGCCCGAGCGTCTCCTCCAGGTCGCGGATGCTGCGCCGGCTCGCCAGCTCGCGGCCGGCGCGCCGCAGCGCGGTGACGAGGTCGTCCTGCTGACCGGGTTCCATGTGGGGTCCCACCTCCGGGATCGCGGCTGGGAACGGGCGCGACGCCTCGAGGAGGCGATGGCGCCCGGCAGCACCGAAGGCCCGGGGGCTGCGCCGCGCCGGCGCGGGAGGCCGGTCGGGGGCGCACAGGTGACGACGGGACCGCCGGGGGCGCTCGGGAGGGAGCGCTCCACGTCCGGTCAGCGCCCGTCAGGTCGAACACTGCGCCCGCCACCGTAGCGCGGCCGGGCGACGGGGCGCTCAGTCGTCGGGTGCGGTGGCCGCCCGGCTGGCGGCGAGGTGCGGGACGGGGTCGTCCCCGGGGCTCGCGGCCCGACGGGCCATCGCCGCGGTCACGCTGATGCCCTGGACCACGGCCAGGAGATCGTCGCCGGCCGGCGTGGTGGGCAGCGGTCCGCGGGTCGTCGTGCGCACGAGGGCGGCGAGGGCCTCGAGATTCCTGGCGAGGTCGGCGACCAGCACGGTGCCGTTGGTGCCGGTCGTGCCGTCCGTGCCGTGCTCGCGGCCGGCGCTCAGGGTGGTCGCCTGCACGAGCGCGGCGGTGGCCTCGCGCAGGGCGCAGAGGGCGTTCTGGGCGTCGTCGGCCACGCGGAGCCTCCTGTCCCGGGAGGGGCGGTGCCCCTGGCTGGAGCCCACCGGTGTGGAGGCCGTTGCTCCAGTATGCCCGCACCCGGTCGGATGCCCCGACGCCGACGCTCAGGCGAGGTCGAGTGATCCCCCGACGACCTCGCGGGCGACCGTGGTGAGGCGCTCGTGGTGGCTGCGGGCGTGGTTGCGCAGCCGCGCGAACGCGGCGGTCAGGCTCTCCTGGTGGCGCTCGGCGAGGTAGCCCTTGGCCTGCTCGATGATCACGCGGCTGTTGAGGGCGTTCTGGAGCTGCTCGTTGAGCAGGTCGCTCGACCGCTTCGCGCGGGTCTGCAGGATGCCGATGGTCGCCGCCGTCGCGAAGGACTGGGCGATGGCCAGATCGGACGCGGACACCGGTCCGGGCCGGACCCGGAACAGATTGAGACCGCCGATCACCTGCTCGCGCACCCGCATCGGCACGGCGTGCACCGACCGGACCCCCTCGCCGAGGGCCTGCGGGGTGAACGTCGGCCAACGTCCACCGGCGCGCGACACCTCGTCGCAGGACACCGGGGCGGCCGTGCGGTAGCAGTCCACGCACGGGCCCTCGTCGGTCTGGAGCTGGAAGAGCTCGAGGAGCCGGGTGCCCTCGTGCGACGAGGCGACGGTGTGGAGGCGGCCCTGCTCGTCGGCGAGCAGGAGGCCGGCCGTGTCCACGTCGAGCAGCTCGACGCAGGAGGCGGTGAGGTCGTAGAGCACCTCGCTGAGGTCGAACTCGTCGCGCAGCGTGTCGGCCAGCACGACGGCGGCCTCCACGACACGCTGCTCCCGCGACACGTCCATCGACTGCTGCTACCCGAAGAGGTCCGCGTGCATTCCCCGGCGCTCGGAGGCCCTCCCGCATCGCGGCCTGGTTGGCGTCGAGCTCGCGGATGCGGCCGGTGGTGGCGTGGCGGGTCTCGACGCCACCGTGCCGGGCCAGGAAGATGCTCCCGGCGTCGACGGGGTCGATGCCCGCCACCGCGGCGGCCACGATCTGCCCGAGCGTCTCCTCCAGACCGTGGAGGCCGCGACGGTCCGCCAGTCGGCGCTCCGCGCCGCGCAGGGCGTGGGTCAGTCGGTCGTGGTCCAGGTGCACGTGGTCTCGCCATCGGGTGGTGCCGTCGAGAGACGAGGCACAACACCTGGCGAGCGTGCTGGCGTGACCTCCGGGACGAGGCCAGCGGATGGGCGTCCGACACGACGCCGCATCCCGGGTCCGATCGCGGCCCGTGGTATCGACCCGCTCAGGCGACCGTACCCGCATCCCGTCCGGGCTGCCTGGAGGGTGACGCCCCGGGTCCGAGGAGCGACCGCAGCCGCCCGTCCAGCAGCGGGGGAACGGCCGGGTGCTCGGGCCGGGTGAGCGAGGCCTGCACCTCGGTCTCGAACGCCAGCTCCTCGAGACGTTCCGCCTCGGCCCGGCGCGCGTCCCGCCTGGCGTCCAGCTCGTCCGCGTCGTTGCGCAGCATGTGATCCCCACCTGGTCGACGACTCCCTCGTCTCCGGACGAGAGCGGTCATCGACGGGGTCTGGGTCGACGTCTCCACGATGGCCGAAGCGGGCCGCGACGTCCACCCGGGGCGAGCTCCGTGCGCCTCGCTGCCGGGCCGGGCGCCTTCGACGACCTCCAGGCCCGGCTGCGCGAGGGCCCCTGCGTCGACGCCATCTTCGACGAGCGCCCCGCCGGCCGGCAGCGGGGAGCGACCCGAGCGACGTCACGCCCCGCCGTCGCCGGGACGCTGCCGCCCCCGACCCCGTGGGGTCAGGCGGACGCGGTCTCGCGGGCGCGGAGGTCCTTGCGCAGGATCTTGCCCGAGGCCGACTTGGGGATCTGGTCGATGAACTCGACCACCCGGACCTTCTTGTGCGGCGCGATCCGGTCGGCCACGAACGACATGACGTCGTCGCCGGAGAGGTCGGCGCCCTGCTGGAGGACGATGAACGCCTTGGGCACCTCCTCGTTCTCCTCGTCCTTGACCCCGATGACCGCGGCGTCGGCGATGCCGTCGTGGGTCAGCAGCAGCGCCTCGAGCTCGGCCGGCGGCACCTGGTAGCCCTTGTACTTGATGAGCTCCTTGACCCGGTCGACGATGGAGAAGACGCCCTCGTCGGTGACGGTGGCGACGTCGCCGGTGTGCAGGAAGCCGTCGTCGTCCAGCGTCGCGGCGGTGGCCTCGGGGTTGTTGAGGTACTCGCGCATGACGTTCGGGCCGCGCACCCACAGCTCGCCGCGCGACCCCTCCTCGCCGGTCTCGGGGTCGACGAGCTTGCACTCGATGTTGGGCAGCGCGACGCCGATGGAGTTGAGGTCCATGTCGGGACGGTCCTGCGGCATGGCGTGGCTGACGGGGCTCAGCTCGGTCATCCCGTAGCCCTGCAGCACCGTGCAGTTCAGTCGCTTGCCGACGGCGTGGCCGAGCTCGGCGTCGAGGGCGGCGGCGCCGGAGAAGACCATGTCGACGCAGTCGATGTCGTACTGGTCGACCATCGGGTGCTTGGCCAGCGCGACGGCGATGGGCGGGGCGATGTAGACGCGGTTCACGCGGAACTCGGAGATGACGCGCAGGAACTCCGCCAGGTCGAACTTCGGCATGGTCACGACGGTGGCCCGCACGTAGATGCCGTGGTTCATCATCACGGTCATGCCGTAGATGTGGAAGAACGGCAGCACCGCGAGGATCTTCGACTCGGGCCCGGTGCTGGCGTTGACCGCCTGGAACTGCACGAGGTTCGCCACGAGGTTGCGGTGGGTCAGCACCACGCCCTTGGCCCGCCCGGTGGTGCCCGACGAGTAGGGCAGCGCGGCGACGTCGTCGCCCGTGACCGTCACCTGCGGGCGCTCCGCGGTGGTCGAGAGGGCGTCGGCCAGCGTGCTCTCCGGCATCGGCGTGCTGGCGTCGTCGCGCGCGTCGTCGAGCAGGATCGTCTCGGTGACCGCCATGCCCTCCTGGCGCAGCGCGGCGCGGGCGCGGTCGAGGAAGGGCGACACGGTCACGAGCAGCTTCGCGCCCGAGTCGCGCAGCTGGAAGGCCAGCTCGTCGGGGGTGTACAGCGAGTTGATGGTGGTGACCGCCAGGCCGGCGGCGAGCGCCCCGTGGAAGACCACCGGGTAGTACGGGTTGTTGGGCGCGAACAGGGCGACGACGTCGCCGCGGCCGAGGCCGCGCTCGCCCAGCGCCGCGGCGAAGCGGTCGATCGCCCCCGCCAGCTCCCCGAACGTCGTCTCCCGGCCCGACGGGCCGTCGATGATCGCGACCCGGTCCGCGTGGTCGCCCAGGTCGCCGAAGAGGAACTCAGGGAGCCCCACGTCCGGGATGTCGACGTCGTCGTAGGGGGAGCGGACGATCATGCGGAACTCCTCGTCGAGCCGGACGGACAGGCCACGTGGGCAGAAATCTACCTGCCGGTACCGCGATGCGGTGCCTCCGTGCGGTCCCTCTGTGATCGTTGACGACGTCCGGGGTCGTGGTGGGTCACTCGTTCGGAGTATCAGGAACCCTTGTTAACGCTCTTGCGTGGTGGAACAGTGAGCCTCCTTGGGGCCGTTCGCGACGCGTCTGCGCGCTGACGGCCCCGGCCGCTCGACTCGAGCGCCCCTCAGCGCCCGCCGCCGGCGTCGGATGCCCCCCGTCCCACGCCGGCGGCGCGGCCCTCGTCACCTCGGCGCCCCGCCTCAGCGCGACGTGCGGTCCCCGTCCACCAGGTGCGCGAACGCCGACAGGTTCGCCAGCGACTCCCCGCGCGACTCCCGCCAGGCCCACTCGCGGCGGATCGAGGTGGTGAAGCCCAGCTCGAGCAGGGTGTTGAAGTCGCCGTCGGCGGCCTCGAGCACCTGCCCGAGGATGCGGTCGATCTCCTCGTCGACCACCGCGTGCAGCGCCACCCGGCCCACGAGGTGGATGTCGCCCTGGCGGTCGATCGTGTAGTGCACGCCGTAGAGGCGGGCGTTGCGCTGCAGGAGGAAGCGGTAGACCTCCTCGAGGTTCTCGTCGGGGTGCCGGCAGACGAACGCCTCGACCAGCAGCGCGTGCGGCGTGAGCACCAGCCAGCAGTGTGTGGCGAGCTTCTTGGTGCCGGGCAGGGTGACGAACAGCCGGCCCGGCCCGCGGCGCAGGTAGTGCAGCTCGCGCTCGTCGAGCGCGGCGACCACGACCTGCTCGAGCTCCTCGAGGTCGCTCACACCGCCACCCCCCGCGCCCGGTCGCGGGCCAGGGCGCGCGACGCCTCGGCGTAGGTCGCGAGCAGCTCGTCGGCCGTGCGCTCCCACGAGAACATCGTCGCGTGCTCGACGGCTCCGGCCGCGAGGCGCTGGCGCTCGGCGGGGTCGGCGGCCACGCGCACCAGGGCCTCGGCCCACCGCTCGGGGTCGTGCCCGTCGACGAGGAGCCCGGAGCGGTCGTGGGCGACGGCGGTGGGCAGGCCGCCCACCGCGGCGGCGACCACGGGCGTCCCGCAGGCCTGGGCCTCGAGCGCGACGAGCCCGAAGGACTCCGAGTAGCTGGGGACCGCGACGACGTCGGCGGCCCGGTAGACCCGGGCCAGGTCGTCGCCGGCGCGGGGCGGGAGGAAGCTCACGACGTCCTCGATGCCCAGCTCGCGCGCCAGCGACACCAGCGACTGCGGCTCGGCCAGCCCGGACCCCGAGGGTCCGCCGACGACGAGGACGACGAGGCGGCGGCGCAGCTCCGGCCGGCCGGCGAGGATCGCGGCGGCGGCGCGCAGCAGCACGTCGGGCGCCTTGAGCGGCTGGATGCGGCCGACGAACGCCAGCGCGATGTCGTCGGGCCCGATGCCCAGGGCCGCCCGGGCGGCGTCGCGGTCGGGCGCCGGGGTGAAGGTCCGCAGGTCGACGCCGGGCGCGATGGTGCGGATGCGGTCGGGGTCGGCGCCGTACGCGGCCACGAGGTCGTCGGCCTCCGCGCGGGTGGAGGTGACGAGGCGGTCGGCCTCGGCCACCACCTGCTCCTCGCCCACCACGCGGGACAGCGGCTCCGGGCGGTCGCCGACGGCCAGCGACGCGTTCTTGACCTTGGCCAGGGTGTGCGCGGTGTGCACCAGCGGCACGCCCCAGCGGTCGCGCACGAGCCAGCCGACCTGGCCCGAGAGCCAGTAGTGACTGTGCACCACGTCGTACCAGCCGGGCTCGTGGCGGGCCTCGTCGCGCAGCACGCCGGCGGTGAACGCGCACAGCTGGCTCGGCAGGTCCTCCTTGCCCAGCCCGCCGTACGGGCCCGCGGTGACGTGCCGCACCAGCACGCCGGGCGCGAGCTCGGCGACGGGCGGCAGGTCCGACGACGTCGCCCGCGTGAAGATCTCGACCTCCACGCCGCGCTGCGCCATCCGGCGCGCGGTCTCGACGACGTAGACGTTCATGCCACCGGCGTCGCCCGTGCCGGGCTGCGCCAGGGGCGAGGTGTGCAGCGAGATCACGGCGACGCGTCGCGGACGTCCGGGATGGTGGCGGATGACCGGATCCGGCGGCCGGGAACGGGTCGCCGGGGAAGCCGTCGCCGTCGTCGCCGCCGGTGTCACGCCGTCAGCTTAGGTCCGGAAGGCCCGCGCAGCCGCAGCGAGCACGGGTGAGCCCCGGACCTAGGGTGCCAGGGGTGACCACGCCTGCCCCCGGAACCGACCGCCCCCTCGTCGTCGTCACCGGCGCCAGCTCGGGCATCGGTGCTGCGTCCGCCCGCGCGCTGGCCGCCGACGGCTGGCACCCGGTGCTCGGGGCGCGCCGTGTCGAGCGCCTCGAGCAGGTCGCCGAGGAGACCGGCGGCACCGCGCTCGAGCTCGACGTCACCGACGCCGACTCGGTGGCCGCCTTCGCGGCGGGGGTGCGCGACCTCGCCGGCCCGACCCGTCCGCTGCGCGGCCTCGTCAACAACGCCGG
Source organism: Actinomycetospora sp. CA-101289 (assembly GCF_050955895.1). NCBI lineage: Bacteria > Bacillati > Actinomycetota > Actinomycetes > Pseudonocardiales > Pseudonocardiaceae > Actinomycetospora > Actinomycetospora sp. CA-101289. The sequence continues at coordinate 5,562,855 of NZ_CP192093.1, forward strand.
CGGGGCCCAGGGCACCGAGACGGTGCTCGAGGCCGACGAGGACAAGTGGCGCTGGATGTGGGAGTCGAACGTCCTCGGCACCCTGCGGGTCACCAAGGCCCTGCTGCCGATGCTGCTGGACTCGGGCGACGGGCACGTCGTGACGATCACGTCGATCGCCGGGCTCGAGACCTACGACGGCGGCTCGGGCTACACGTCGGCCAAGCACGCCGAGGGTGCGCTGCACCGTACGCTGCGCGGCGAGCTGCTGGGGCAGCCCGTGCGCCTCACCGAGATCGCGCCCGGCGCCGTGGAGACCGAGTTCTCCCTCGTGCGCTTCGGCGGCGACCCCGCCCGCGCGGCCAAGGTCTACGAGGGCATCACGCCGCTGGTCGCCGACGACGTCGCCGAGGTGGTGGCGTTCGCGATGAGCCGCCCGTCGCACGTCAACCTGGACACCATCGTGCTCAAGCCCCGCGACCAGGCCTCGGGGATGCGGTTCCACCGCAGCTAGTCGACCCCTAGGTCAAGGCGGAGAGCGTCTGCCACTCGCTCCACGGGATGGCCCAGTCGTAGATGTCGCCGTCCCGGGCCGAGTACTCGACCCCGGAGTTGGTGACCTCGACGGGGTCGCCGTACTGGGCGGTGTCGTAGAAGGCGCGCGCGTCGGCCTCGGACAGGTTGATGCAGCCGTGGGTGACGTTGCTGGAGCCCTGGGCGCCGGTGGAGGCCGGGTTGGCGTGGATGAACTCGCCGTTGTTGCTGATGCGCACGGCCCAGCGCTCGACGAGGTCGTAGCCGTACTGCTCGCTGACCATCCGCTTGTTGGTGAACTTCTCGGTGACCACGTGGATGCCCGAGCGGGTGGTGCGGTTCGGGTCGGAGTCGGTGCCGTAGCTCGCCGGGACGTCCATCACCTGCTGGCCGTCGCGCTCGACCACCATGCGGAAGCTGTTGACGTCGGCGCGCACGATCTGGGCGCGGCCGATGCGGAACGAGGTGGTGAGGTCCTCGCGGCCCCACGCGCCCCCGCCGAACGGCACGCCCAGCAGGTTCGCCGCGACGTCGACCTCGGTGCCCGTGCGCCAGTACTCCTTCGGCCGCCAGTGCACCCGCGAGCCGCCGTCCTGGTCGGGCAGCCAGGCCCACGACCCTTCGGTGGGCACCGAGGTGCGCACCTGCAGCGCCCGCTCGACGGCCGCCTTGTCCTCCACGGGCGCCGAGAACTGCAGGGTGATCGGGGCCGCCACGCCGACCTCGCGATCGTCGCCGATGTTCAGCGTCGCGCGCACCGTCTCGCCCGGCGCCACCGTGGTGAACGACCCCGTGACCGGCGAGGAGCCCCCGTCGGGCCCGGTGGCCGTGCCGCCCCAGGTGTAGGTGGCGCCGTAGGCCAGCGGCCCGTCGGGCGCCCACCGCTTGCGGTCGGGCGAGAGCGTGCCCGCGACCGGACCGCCCGGGTCCGCCGTGAGCGTGACCTCGGTGAACGTGCCCTGCGTGGTCGCCGCGACCGCGGCGCGGGGGGCCACGTCGGTGGCGCTCGCCGCGGGCTCCACCGCGATCGGCACCGGGGCCGTCGTCGTCGTGCTCGGCGGCGCCCCGGCCGGCGCGGCGCCCGACCCGCAGGCCGTCAGCAGCACCAGCAGACCAGCGAGCAGCGCCATCAGGGAGACCGAGCGGAGCGGAGCTCGACCCATCGACGACCCACGACCCATGCGTCCCCCGAACCCCTCGATGCCCTGCGACCACGATCGTGTCACGCGCCACCGACACCCGCCGAGGATCAGGGCAGCGCCGACATCCCGCGCCAGGTGTCCCAGTCGATCGCCCAGTCGTAGACGTCGCCGTCGGCGGCGGAGAGCGCGACCGGCGAGTTGGTGACCTCCACCGGGTCGCCGTAGATCGCGGTGTCGTAGTAGGCCCGCGCGTCGGCGGTGGAGAGGTTGACGCAGCCGTGGGTGACGTTGCTCGAGCCCTGCGCGCCCGCCGAGGCCGGGTTGGCGTGGATGAACTCGCCGTTGTTGCTCATCCGCACCGCCCAGTGCTCGATCAGGTCGTAGCCGTACTGCGCGCTGGTCATCCGCTTGTTGTCGAACTTCTCGGTGACGACGTGGACGCCGCTGCGCGTGATCCGGTTGGGGTCGCTGCCGAGCCCGTAGCTCGCGGGCACGTCCATGACCTGCTGGCCGTCGCGGATCACGACCATGCGGTGGCTGGTGACGTCCGCGCGCACGATCTGCGAGCGCCCGACGGTCATGTGGCTGGTGAGGTCCTCGCGCCCGTAGGCCCCGTCGCCCAGGGCGACGCCGTAGAGGTCCGCGGACACGTCGATGACCGTGCCCGGCTGCCAGTACTCCTTCGGGCGCCAGTGCACCCGCGAACCCATCGCGTCGTCGGGCAGCCAGCCCCACGAGCCCTCGGTGGGCACGGAGGTGCGCACGGTCAGGGCGCGCTCGGCGGCGGCCTTGTCGGTCACCGGCCCGTCGAACTGGATGGCGATCGGCGCGGCCACGCCCACCGTGGCGTCGTCGGGCTGCGCGAACTGGGCGCGCACGACCCGCTCCGGGCTCACGGTGGAGAAGCCGCCGGCCACCGGCGTCGTGCCCCCGTCGGCGCCGACCGCGACGCCCGACCACGTGTAGGCCTTGCCGTAGCCCAGCGCCTCGGTGGCGGCCCAGCGGTGCCCGTCGGGCGTGACGGCGCCGGCCACGGTGCGGCCGTCGGCGGCGGTGAGCGCGATGCCCTGGAGCGCGGCGTCGGGGGCGGAGACGCTGATCTCGCCGCCCGGGTCGACGTCCGTGCGCCCCGGCACCGCGGTCGTCGTCACCGCCGGGGGCTCCGCGCCCTGCGACATCCCGGGCAGGCCACCGGGGGTCGCCCCCGCGGCCGCACACCCGACGACGACGCCGGCGACGGCGACCAGCGCCACCACCACGGCCAGCACACTCCGCACCCGATCCTGCACCCGAGCAGCACCCCATCCTGATCGATCCCGAACCGCACGACGCCGCACGGCCTCGGGTGGTTGTCAGTGCACGGGCTCCCTCACACGGGTGGCCCATCGATCGTGAGCGGGGTCTCTACAAGGTGCAGGAGACCAGCACCGGCTCGGGCTCGAGCACGAGACCGAACGCCGCGTCGACCCGGTCGCGGACGTCGCGGGCGAGCGCGAGGAGGTCGTCGGTCGTGCCGCCGCCGCGGTGGGTCAGCGCGAGCGTGTGCTTGGTCGACACCCGCACCGGCGCCTGCGGACCGGGGTGGCCGCGGGACACGCCCGCGCGCTCGATCAGCGCCGCCGCGGAGAGCTTCACGCGCCCGTCGGGCATCGGCCACGCCGTCACCGGCACCTGGCCCGCGGCCTCCGCCCGGGCGGCGACCCGGTCCGCGGTGGCCCGGTCGACGACGGGGTTGGTGAAGAACGAGCCGGCGCTGCGGCTGTCCGGGTCGTCGGGGTCGGTGACCATGCCCTTGCCGCGACGCAGCCGCAGCACGGCCTCGCGGGCCTCGGCGACGGGCACGCGCGTGCCGGGCTCGACGCCGAGGGCGCGGGCGAGCTCGCCGTAGCGCACCGGGGCGGACAGCCCGTCGGTGGTGAGCCGGAAGCGGACGCCGAGCACGACCTCGCCGTCGACGTTGCGGTCGCCCTTGAGGCGGCTGGTGCGGTACCCCAGGCCCAGGTCAGCGGCGGGGACGACGCCGCGCCGGCCCGTCCGCCGCCCGTAGAGGTCGACGTCGACGAGCACGTCGGCGACCTCCACGCCGTACGCGCCGACGTTCTGCACCGGCGTCGCGCCCGTGCGCCCCGGGATGCCCGAGAGGCACTCCAGCCCGCCGTACCCGGCGGCGACGGTGTCGGCGACGAGCGCGTCCCAGTCGTGGCCGGCCTCGACGTGCAGCACCACGGAGTCGGCGTCGCGGGCGACGACGTGGTGGCCCCGGGTGTCGATCAGCAGCACGGTGCCGGCGAACCCCGCGTCGCCGACGACGAGGTTGGACCCGCCGCCGACCAGCAGCAACGGCTCGCCCGCCCCGTCGGCGGCCCGGGCCCGCGCGACGACCTCGTCGGCCGTCGTGGCGTGCACCAGGCGCCGCGCCGGGCCGCCGAGGCCGAGGGTGGTGTGCGGCGCGAGGAGGGTCGCAGCATCAGCGTCGGCGGGGTCGGCGGCGGGGGTGTCGGCGGCGGGGGTGTCGGCGGCGCGGTCGTCCTGCGCCGGCGCCGTCTCTGCGGTCGGACCGGGTGCCATGACCTCCGACGGTAGCCTCCGCCCCGTGCCGAGCCGCATCACCCACCGCGCCACCTGGGACGTCCCCGCGCAGGACGTCTACGCGGAGCTGGTCGACGCCGACCACCTCCGTGCCCGCCTGCAGGAGCTGGGGGGCAACGACCCGGAGCTGGTCGAGCACGCCGTCGACGGCTCCGGCGCGCGCCTGAAGCTGCGCCAGGCGGTCCCCGCCGAGTTCCTGCCGTCGGTCATCCGCCGCTTCACCGGGGGCGACCTCGTGCTCGACAGGGTCGAGACCTGGCGCCCGCGCGACGGGGGCGGCTACGAGGGCACGGTCGAGGTGACGGTCCGCGGGCTGCCCGGCTCGCTGTCGGGCACCCAGCGCCTCACGGACTCCGGCGGCGGGTCGGTCACCGAGGTCGACGGCGAGGCGTCGGTGAACGTGCCCATGGTCGGCCGGAAGGTCGAGGGCGTGGTCGTCGAGCAGATCGGTGCGCTCCTCGACGCCGAGGACGAGTTCACCCGCCGCCGCCTCGCCGAGGGCTGAGGCGGTGAGTCGCCTCGTCGTCACCCTGAGCTGCCCGGACCGCACCGGCATCGTCGCCGCCATCACCGGCCGGCTCGCGGCGCTCGGCGCCTCGATCACCGAGGCTGCCTACCACGCCGACGTCGACGCCGGCTGGTTCGTGACGCGCCAGGTCGTCGACTCCGCGTCGGTGCCCGGCGGCGCCGACGTGCTGCGCGCGGTGGTGGGCCGGGTCGCCGCCGAGCTCGAGGTGCCCGGCGGCGAGCCGGTGCGCTGGGGGGTGCGCGACACCGCCGAGAGCCCGCGCGTGGTGCTGCTGGTCAGCCGCGAGTCGCACTGCCTGCACGACCTGCTCGGGCGGGTGTGGGGCGGCGAGCTCGACATGGACGTGCGCGCGGTCGTCGGCAACCACGACGTGCTGCGCCCGATCGCCGAGGCCCACGACGTGCCGTTCCACCACGTCCCGTTCCCGTCCCGGGCGCAGGACGACGAGGCGCGGACCGGCCGCGACGCGGCGTTCGCACAGGTCGCCGAGCTGGTCGACGCCCACGATCCGGCGGCCGTGGTGCTGGCGCGGTTCATGCAGGTGCTGACGCCCTCGCTGTGCGAGCGCTGGGCGGGCCGGGCGATCAACATCCACCACAGCTTCCTGCCCTCCTTCATCGGCGCGCGCCCGTACCACCAGGCCCACGCCCGCGGGGTGAAGCTCGTCGGCGCGACGTGCCACTACGTGACGCCCGACCTCGACGCCGGCCCGATCATCGAGCAGGACGTCAGCCGCGTGGACCACGCCGACACCCCGGAGGACATGGTCCGCCGGGGTCGCGACGTCGAGAAGTTGGTGCTGGCGCGGGGCCTGCGCGCCCACCTCGAGGACCGCGTGCAGGTGCACGCCGGCCGCACGGTGGTGTTCCGCTAGCTGATATGGAGGGCACTTCTGTCAAGTGGGCAGGGGTGATGGGCCCTCGATGCGGTGCATCGTGGCTGGTCAGGGCGTTGTGGGTCCGGCGGGGCCGGGTGGGGTGGAGGCGTGCCGGCTCGACGCGCGGTCAGGCTGATATGCGCGGGTTGGTTACCGCATGACCGGGTGTTCGTCGGGAGCGTTCCGCGGATCTAGGGGCGAGCGTCGCCCTGCTCGATGAGGGTCGGGCGGAGCTGCTCATAGCTAACTCGCGGGTCGCTCCTCGCGCTGCCTGCATCCGCACCCGGCACCCGCCGGGGCTTGTGGGGGCGGCCGCGTGTCAGGCGGCCGCGTGATGCTGGTGCTCGTCGAGCACCGCGAGGCTCCAGCACCAGCCGGCGAGCTCGCGGGCCACGGCCACCACCGACACCGTCGGGCGCTTGCGGCGCTGCTCGAGACGGCACCAGCGTTGGTGTAGGCGGCGGTTGCCGGCCTCGGCGCGCGCCCGCACCGCGGCGGGCTGACCGTCGGCGCGCCGGGCCCGTTCCCGGCTGGGGCGCAGCGGGCGACGGTGATGCCAGGCGGCTTCGACCAGCAACCGGCGGGCGTGCGCGTTGCCGGTCTTGGTGATCCCGCCCTGGACCCGCCGAGCTCCCGAGGAGAACTCTGAGGGCACCAGCCCGAGGTAGGAACCGATGGTCGAGCCGGTGAAGCGGTGCCAGTCGGCGACCTCGACGCAGAGCCCGACCGCGGTCAGCGTGGAGACCCCGCGCAAGCAGCGCAGCCGTCCCACCGGCCCGGCCAGCGACGTCGTCTGGGCCATCTCCTCGATCGCGGTGTCGAGCCGGTCGCGGCGGGCGTGCACGCTGAACACCGCATCGAGGGCTTCGTCGAAGGCCAGCTGCACCCCGCGCCGGTCGAAGCGCTGGCGGCGCAACCAGTCGGTGTGCTCGCCGGTCCACGCGCTGCGGTCCCACACGATGCCCTGGCGCAGCAGCAGCTTGGAGAGCCGATGCCGGGCACGCATCAGGTCTCCCCGCGCGTCTTCACGGGCCCGCACCAGATCCCGGGCGGCTTCCTCGGCCTCGCTGGGGACCCGCACCGCGGGCAGTTCCCCGATGCGCAGCAGCCGCGCCAGGCGCTCAGCGTCCCGACGATCGGTCTTGACCTTGTCCCCGGCCGGACGCTCGAGCTTCGAGGGCGCGACCACCTCGCAACGGACCCCGGCCGCGGCCAACGCCCGCGCGAGTCCGAAACCGGTCGGCCCGGCCTCATAGGTCACCGCCACCGGCCCCGGCAGCGCGAGAACCCAGGCCACGATCGCGGCGGTCTGCGGCGCCACCCGCTGGGTGCGGATCTCGCACGCCTCGTCATCGATCGCGCACCCCACGACCGAACGAGCATGAACGTCCAGACCCACCCACGTACGCTCTGCCAACACCCGGCGCCTCCCGTAATTGCGGCACCGTCACCGAGTGCGACGGCGACCCGCGCCAACTTACGAGCGAGGCGCCGGGCCTCCATACGGTCTAGACCCGCTCCGCCGGCACCGCGCCGAGGCGCCCGGCGTGGAAGTCGCGGAAGGCGTCGTGGACCTCCTGCTGGGTGTTCATGACGAACGGCCCGCCCCAGGCCACGGGCTCGCGGATCGGGCGTCCGCCCAGCAGCACGACCTCGAGCTTCGGGTGGCGGCCCTCCTGTCCCGCGTCGGCGGCGACGCGCACCGACTCACCGGGGCCGAACACCACGAGCTGCCCGGTGCGGACGGGGCGGCGCTCGGCGCCGACGGTGCCATCGCCGGAGAGCACGTAGAGCAGCGCGTTCTGCTCGCGGTCCCACGGCAGGTGCAGTTGCGCGCCGGGCTCGAGCGAGGCGTGGGCCATGGTCATCGGCGTGTAGGTCGACCCGGGGCCGGCGTGCCCGCCGACCTCGCCGGCGATGACGCGCACGAGCGCCCCGGCGTCAGCGGAGGTCAACAGCGCGGCCTGGCCGGAGCGCAGGTCCTGGTAGCGGGGCTGGGCCCACTTCTGGGCGCGCGGCAGGTTGACCCACAGCTGCAGGCCGTGGAACAGCCCGCCCGACGCGACGAGGGCCTCCGGCGGGCGCTCGATGTGCAGCACGCCGCCGCCCGCGGTCATCCACTGCGTGTCGCCGTTGGTGATCGAGCCACCGCCGCCGTGGTTGTCGGCGTGCTCGAAGGTGCCGTCGATGATGTAGGTGACGGTCTCGAAGCCCCGGTGTGGGTGCCACGCCGTGCCCTTGGGCTCGCCCGGCGCGTACTCCACCTCGCCCATCTGGTCCATGTGGATGAACGGGTCGAGCAGCGCGAGGTCCACGCCCGCGAAGGCCCGGCGCACGGGGAAGCCCTCGCCCTCGTGGCCCTGCGGGGCCGTGGTGACGGAGCGGACGCCCCGCTCGGTGATCCCCACCCAGGCCTCGTCGGGCTCGGGGATGCGGGGCAGGACCGTGAGGTCGGCGACCGTCAGGGCGGGCATCGTGGCTCCTCTATTGGTTGAACCTTCAATGTGTCGGGGCCAACGTCGCGGCGCCGCGGGCGATTCCCCGGACCCTGCCGCGTCCTGCCCCGAACGTCTCCTCGCGCGCCCGCGAACGGGCTACGGTGCGCCCGGGTCCGGAGAGCCTGCTCCCGGGGACGACGGGGAGGCGGCGATGGCGGGCGACGACGAGCGCACCGGTGGCGGGGACACCCCGGACGACGCCGGGGCGACCGACGCCGGCTCCGCCGACCGCACCGAGGTCGTCGGCACCGGTCCGCCGTCGAGCACCTCACCGGCGCCGCCGGTGTCCTGGCCACCGGCGGAGTCGTCCTCGGAATCCGAGGCCGAGGGCGCCGACGCTCCCGAAGCCGGGGCCACCACGGTTCATCGGCTCCCGCCGTCGGCGCCCACTCCCCCCGCCGGCGCGCCGACGCCGCCGGGCGACGAGAGCACGCGCCGCCACGAGGTGCCGCCGAGCGCCGGTCCGTGGCAGCCGCCGCCCTCCGGCGGGCCCACCTCGCCGTGGGGCCAGGGCACCGGCGCCGGCCCGTCCGTGCCGCCCGGGCCGGCGGTGGGGCCGGCGTTCGGCACCGCCCCGGTGGTCGGCGGCACGGGGCCGTGGGGCGGACCGCCGCCCTCGACCAGCGCGTTCCCGGGCCAGGGCGGCTGGCCGGGCGGCTACGGCCAGCCCGGATATGGGCAGCAAGGCTACAGCGGCCCGCCGCCCGGCGGCTCGTTCGGACCCGGCGGCCCGGGTGGCCCCGGTGGCCCGTTCGGTCCCGCCGGCGGGCCCTGGGGCCCGCCGCCCGGTGCGCCGGCCCCGAAGCGCCGCCGCAGCCCGTGGTTCTGGGGCGGCATCGCCGGGGCGGTCGTGCTGGTGCTGCTCCTGGCGTCGGTCGTCCTCGTGGCCACCGGCGAGCAGGCCCCGCAGGAGACGGTCGAGGCCGCCACCGCCGACCTGCGCGGGTGGGAGGGCGCGACGTACTCGGGGCAGGTCCCCGACGGGCTCGGCGGCCAGGCCACGCTCGAGGTCACCGTCGACCGGTTGGGCAACGCGGCCGGCACGGTCACCCGCGCGTCCGGCGGCCGCGCCGAGTTCGTGTCCGTGGGCTCGTCGGACGCCATCCGGGGCGACCGCGCCTGGTGGGAGCGCAGCGCCGACCGTCCCGAGCTGGTCGACCGCTTCACCGGCGTCTGGCTCTCGGAGGCGGCGAGCGAGCTGCCCACGGGCCTGAGCACGTGGACGGAGTCGCCGTCGGAGCTCGCCGACGGGTTCCTCGCCTACGAGCTCCGGGAGGAACCCGAGGAGGTCGTCGAGGGCCGCGACGTCCGCGTCATCTCGATGGGCTCCTCGTACGGCTCGCGGGTGGCCATCGACGACGCGGGCGACGTCCCGACCTTCGTGCGCTTCGACCAGCGGACCTTCGGCACCGGGCGCGTCTCGCCGGTGACGGTGCACCGGGCGGCGCCGCAGGCCCTGTCGACCGTGCGCGACCTGGCCGCGCAGCTGCCGACGATGAAGAGCTACTTCCAGGCGCTCAGCGAGCGCCCGCGCCTCGCGCTCACGGTCGAGGGCGGCGCGGGCGAGTGCAGCACGCCCACCTGCACGGTGACGGTGCGCCTGGTCAACACCGGCACCCTGTCCACCACCGGGACGATCATCGTCACGCTCAACGGCGCCGAGGTGGCCCGGCACCCGTTCAGCTCGGCGGCCGGCAGCGACCTCGCGTTCCCGACGACGGCCGACAACCCGGTCTACAGCAGCCCGGGGGCGCGCATCTCCGCGTACTGGTACGCCCGCGTCGAGGGTGGGCGCTAACGACCCAGCCCCTCGAGCGCCTCGGCGCCCGGCAGCTCACCCAGCACGGCGCCGGGCACGAGGAGCTTGCTCTCGCGGCTCCCGCTGCCGACGACGACGGCCGGCGCGGCGAGCACGGCGGGGTCGACCAGCAGGGGCCAGCCCGTGGGCAGGCCGAACGGGGTGATGCCGCCGTAGGCCATGCCGGTGAGCTCCACGGCCTCGTCCATGGGCGCGAACGAGGCCTTGCGCACGTCGAGGCGCTTGCGCACGACGGTGTTGACGTCGGCGCGTGTCGTGGCCAGCACGACGCACGCGGCGAAGCGCCGCTCGCCCGAGCGCGACCCGGCGACCACGACGCAGTTGGCGGAAGCGTCGAGCGGCGAGCCGTAGGCCTCGCAGAACGCGGTCGTGTCGGCGAGATCCGGGTCGATGGCGGCGACCAGGCACGCGGCGGCGGTGTCGGCGGGCAGCGCGCGCAGGGCGTCGGCGACGGGCGCGGCGAGGAGGTCGGGCCGGTCGAGGGCGGGCTCGGGCCGCAGCGACCCGGCGATGGCCAGGGCCGCCCCGGTCACCAGCGCGGGCCCTGCTGGATCTCGGTGATGCGCGGGCGCACGTCGACGATGTAGATCAGGACGGCGATGACGCCGACGAGCCAGAGGAAGCTCGCGGGCCCGGCTGGCCAGCCGCCGGAGAGCAGGTCGGGAAGGATCATGATGGCGGCGCCGACGCCCGTGATCGCGCACCAGACGGGCTTGGTCAGCTTGTCGGCGGCCGTGTACGCGTCGGAGCGCTGCATGAGGGCGTGCACGAAGGCGAAGAGGCCCACCGGGATCCCGATCAGCCACAGCGCCAGCAGCACGTAGTTGTCGAGGTTGTAGAGCACCGCCACGGCCGCCAGCGTACGTGCCCTCCGCGGTCGGGTGACAGGCGCGCGGTCGGCCGACGACGCACGACGGCCCCGGGACGGCGGAGCGTCCCGGGGCCGTGCGGTGCGGAGGGTCACCGAGGGGTGACCCGGCCTCAGCTCTTCGAGGCCTTCTTGGCGCCGCCCGCGGTGGCCGCGGACTTCGGCGCGTTCTTCGGGCCCTGCTTCTTCGGGGCGGTGCGCGCGGCGGCCTTGCGCGAGGCGCTGCGGGTGTCCGACGCGACCTCGTCGCCGGTCTCCTTGATGTCCTCGGAGAGCTCGGCACCGGCCTCGGCCACGGTCTCGGCGGCCTCGGCGCTGACGCGCTGGGTGGTGCGGGCGGCGCGCTCGCCGACCGACCGGGTCTGCTTGGTGACCGTGGCGAGGGTGTCCTCACCGCGGACGCGGATGCCCTCGACGGCCTCCTCGAGGCGACCCTCGATCTCGGACTGGACCTGGTCGACGGTCGCGAGCGCCTGCTTCACCTGCGGCTGCGCCTTGATGCCGTGGTAGGTGACCTCGCCGCGCTTGATCAGGTCGGTGTAGACGCTGCGGACGGCGGCCAGGTAGCTGTCGACCAGGCGGCGGAAGTCCTCCGCGGTCAGCTTGGTGCGCAGCTCCTGCAGCTCCGCCGGCAGGTCCTCGACGCGGGCCTGCACCTCGGTGGCGCCGGCCTGCACGCGGCCCGCGGCCTCACGGGCGGCGGCGACGGCGGCGTCGCCGAGGCCGAGCACGGCCAGGGCCGGCTGGCGCAGCGGGTCGATGGCGTCCGAGACGGCCTTGGAGGCCTGGTCACGGGCCTCGCGGACGTCGAACTTGGTGGGGAAGGTGACGGCCATGGTGTTCTGACTCCTCGTTCGGTTCTCGATCTGAGCGTTAGACGCGCGGAACGGAGTCCACGCCGGGGCCGGCCACGTCGTCGACGACGGGCACGACCGTGCTGTCGGAGCCGCCTGCGTTGCCGCGACGGAACGACTCGTAGATGTCGGTGAGCACCTGCTTCTGGCGCTCGGTCAGGTCCGGGTCCGCGGCGACCGCGTCGAGCACCGGGGAGTGGTCCCGGGCCTCGAGGATGCCGGCGCGGACGTACAGCGCTTCGGCGGAGATCCGCAGGCCGGTCGCGATCTGGGCGAGGATCTCGGCGGACGGCTTGCGCAGTCCACGCTCGATCTGGCTCAGGTACGGGTTGCTGATCCCCGCGACCTTGGCGAGCTGACGGAGGCTGACCTCCGCGCCCTCGCGCTGCCGGCGGATGTAGGCCCCGATGTCCTCGACGGCCTGGCCGATCTTCTCGACCCCGTCCGTGGCCACCGGAACCACCTCCTCCGATTTCGCTGACACCCACGCTAACCGCGGGTGCTAGCTGGTGCAAGCACATCGCTAGCGCTGGTCAGGTGGGCTGTCACACACACGGACGGGTGACGGCTAGGAAGGACCGCGTGCCTTCGGACCCGCCGCCGGACCCCCGTGACCCGGACGTCGTCGCAGCGCAGCGGCGGGGTGCGGGCGTCCTGCACGGGCAGGCCCGGCCGACGGTGGCGGTCGCCGCGGGCGGTGTGCTCGGCGCGCTCGCCCGCTGGGCCGTGGGCCTGCTCGCGCCGACGCCCCCGGGCGCGTTCCCGTGGGCGACGTTCGGCATCAACGTCGTCGGGTGCCTGCTCATGGGCGTCGTGGTCGCGTTCGTCGTGGAACGACCCGGCGCCCACCCGCTGCTGCGCCCGTTCCTCGGCGTCGGGGTGCTCGGCGGGTTCACGACGTTCTCGACCTTCGCCGTGGACGCCGAGGTGCTCCTGACCGGCGGGCACCGCGTGACCGCGCTCCTCTCGCTCGCCGGGACCGCGCTGACGGCCGTCGCCGCGACGGCGCTGGGCCTGTGGGTCACGCGCCGCCTGGCCGGGGTGACCCGGTGACCGGCCTCCTGGTCGCCCTCGGCGCCGCGGTGGGGGCGCCGATCCGCTACCTCGCCGACCGCGCCCTGCAGGCCGCCCTGGGCACGGCGTTCCCCTGGGGCACGCTCGTGGTCAACGTCGTGGCGTCGTTCGTGCTCGGCCTCGTGCTCGCGGCCCCGGGCTCGCCGCTGGTCGTCGCGGCGGTCGGGGTGGGCTTCTGCGGCGCGCTGTCGACGTGGTCGACCCTCGCGTACGACGCCGTGCGCCTCGCCGAGGCTGGCGCGCGCACGGCGGCGGTGCTCGACGTCGTGGTGTCGATCCTCGCCGGGCTCGGCGCCGCGGGGCTCGGGCTCGCGCTCGGTGCCTAGACGAGCAGTTCGCCCACGGTGTAGATCACGACGCCGGCGAGCGAGCCGACGATCGTGCCGTTGATGCGGATGAACTGGAGGTCGCGGCCGACCTGCAGCTCGATCTTGCGCGACGCCTCGTCGCCGTCCCAGCGCTCGACGGTGTCCGAGATCAGCGTCGTGATCTCGCGGGAGTAGCGGCCGACGATGTAGCCGGCGGCGTCGACGACCCAGCCGTCGATCTTCTCGCGCAGCTCGGGGTCGTTGTCGAGGCGCTCGCCGAAGCGGGCGACGCCGTCGGTGACGCGCAGGCGCAGCTGCGACGACGGGTCCTCGGCGGCGTCGAGCAGCATCGCCTTGCCCGTCGTCCAGGCGCGCGAGATCAGCGCCTGCACGTCGGGGTGCTCGAGCAGCTGGCGCTTGATGGCCTCGACCCGCTCGCCGGTGTCCGGGTCGTCCTGCAGGTCGGCGGCGAAGGAGACCAGGAAGCGGTCGATCGCCTTGCGCATCGGGTGGTCGGGGTCCGACTTCACCGCCCAGGCGAACGACAGCGCCTCGGCGTAGAGCCGGTCGCCGATGAGGCCGTCGACGAAGCGCGGCGACCAGCTCGGCGCCTGCCGGCTGACCAGCGCCGAGACGGTCTCGTGGTTGTTGCGCACCCAGTCGTAGGCGCGGTCGCAGATGAGGTCCACGAGGCGGCGGTGCGAGCCGTCGGCCAGCACCCCGGCCAGCAGCCGGCCCAGCGGCGGCCCCCACGGCTGGGCGACGACGCGGCGCGTCACGGCCTGGTCGACGACCTCCTGGATCTCGTCGTCGCGCAGCACGGTGACCGCGCCGCGCACGACGGTCGCGAGCTCGGCGGTGACGCGCGCCGCGTTGCCGGGCGCGCACAGCCACCCGCCGACCCGGGCGGAGATCCGGGCGGCGCGCAGCTTGTCGCCCACCACCGACGGGGCGAGGAAGTTGTCGCCGACGAAGCCGGACAGGCTCTGGCCGAGCTGGTCCTTCTTGCGCGGGATCAGCGCCGTGTGCGGAATCTTGATGCCGAGCGGGTGCCGGAAGAGCGCCGTCACGGCGAACCAGTCGGCGAGCGCGCCGACCATGCCGGCCTCGGCGGCGGCGCGGACGTAGCCGGTGAACCCGGGGCCGCCGTTGCGCTCCCAGAGCAGGAAGACGATCCAGACCACCGCCGCGCCGAGCAGGAACCCGGTCGCGACCGCCTTCATCCGCCGCAGCCGCGTGCGCTTCTCGGCGTCGTCGCCGCCGAGGCCCACCATCGAGGTGAAGGACTCGTTCGGGCGCGCCCGCGGCGTCTCCGGGGCGGCCTCGGGGGCCGCGCCGGTGGTGGCGTCCCCGGCCGGGTCGGGACGGACGACGGGCACGTCGCGGCCGAACGGGTCGGTCGGCGGGTCCGTGTCGACGCCGCGATCCGCGGCGCTCGGTCTCCCGGCACCGCGGTCCGGGCCCTGGGCGGTCTGCACGTCCCCAGTGTCCCACCGCCGCGGGGCGACCCTCGGGTCGTGGCCCCACCGGCACCTCCCGCCGCGTCCGGACGGCCCAGAGAGAGCTGGGTCACGCCCCGCTCGTCGCCCACGAGGGTGAACCGGGCGACCGGTCGGCGCGAATTCCGGACGGGACGGCGAGAGTGCGTATCGCGCGCACGACCTCGTTCGTTGGACAGATGCCGTTGTCGCCGCAGTTCGCGCCGAAGCCGCCGCGAGGTCTCGACGGTCTGGTACCCCCGAGCCGTCCCCGCCTGGGGACGTCCCGGTCCCCCGTGCGACCGACCGCGCCCGGCCGCACGGGGTCTCGCGTCCCTCGGTCGCCGTGCTGCCCCACGGCGACCGGGGGGCGCCCTTTGGGCCTACGGCCTCGTGCGTGCTTGCCCGTGCCGGGACACGGACAAGCACGCACAAGAGCGGAGCTCACAGGGCGAGCGTCGGGCGGTAGCGGCGCAGCCAGGCGTCGATCTGCAGCACGGACTCCATGCGCGCCCGGTCGGTGTCGATGCTCGGCCCGTCCTGCGGCGCGTCGACCGCGGCGCGCAGTGCGTCGGCGTCGACGAGCTCGCGGACCGGGGCCTCCCGGTCGGCCAGCACCTCGGCCACCGACGACCGCAGCGCCTTCTCGTAGCCGGGGTCCTGCGTCGACGGGTACGGGCTCTTCACGCGGTCGACGATCGAGGCCGGCAGCAGGTCGCGCGTCGCCGCGCGCAGCAGGCTCTTCTCGCGCCCGTCGAAGGTCTTGAGCGCCCAGGGCGTGTTGAACACGTACTGCACGAGGCGGTGGTCGCAGAACGGCACGCGCACCTCGAGCCCGCTGGCCATGCTCATGCGGTCCTTGCGGTCGAGCAGGATCTGGACGAAGCGCGTCAGGTGCAGGTGGCAGACCTCGCGCATCCGGCGCTCGTGTGCCGACACCCCGTCGACGTGCGGCACCTCCGCCAGCGCGTCCCGGTACGACGCGTCGACGTAGCCCGCGAGGTCGAGACGCGCCCGCAGGTCGGGAGCGAGGTGGTCCGTCGACCGGTCCAGCGGGCCCTGACGCGTCGCGGCCATCCACGGGAACGTGTCCGCGTTCACCGCGTCGGCATCGTGGAACCACCGGTAGCCGCCGAACACCTCGTCGGCGGACTCCCCGGACAGCGCGACCGTCGAGCGCCTGCGGATGGCCTTGAACAGCAGGTAGAGCGAGGTGTCCATGTCCCCGATCGACACCGGCACGTCGCGCGCGGCGAGCACCGCGGCGCGGGCGTCGGGGTCGGTGAGGTCCTCGTTGGCCAGCGTGATCGCCGTGTGGTCGGCGCCGACGTGCTCGGCGAGCTCCCGGACGTACGGGCCGTCGGGGGTGTCGCGCATCGGGTCGGCGGCGAAGGCGTCCTCGTAGCCGACGAAGTCCACCGAGAACGACCGCACCGGGCCGGCGTCCTGCGCGCGCAGCTTCTGCGCGGCGAGCGCGGTGATCGCCGAGGAGTCCAGGCCGCCGGAGAGCAGCGCGCACAGCGGCACGTCGGCGATGAGCTGGCGGTCGACGATGTCGTCGAGCAGCTCGCGGACGTGCGCGACCGTCGTGTCCCGGTCGTCGGTGTGCTCGAGGGCCTCGAGCCGCCAGTAGCGGTGCACGTCGGTGCCCTCGCGGCGCACGCGCACCCACGACCCGGGGCGCACCTCGCGCATCCCGCGGTAGATGCCGTGCTCGGGCGTCTTGACGTGGCTGAGCAGCTCGCGCAGCCCGTCGAGGTCGAGCACGGCCTCGCTGCGCGGGTGGGCCAGGATTGCCTTCGGCTCCGAGCCGAACAGCACCCCGTCCGGTGTCGGGTACCAGTACAGGGGTTTGACGCCCATGCGGTCGCGGACGAGGAAGAGTTCCTCGCTGCGGGTGTCCCAGATCGCGAACGCGAACATGCCGTTGAGGCGCTCGACGACGCCCGAGCCCCACTCGAGCCAGCCGACCAGCACGACCTCGGTGTCCGACACCGTGCGGAACGCGTGGCCGCGACCCTCGAGCTCCGCGCGCAGCTCGCGGAAGTTGTAGACCTCGCCCGAGAACACCAGCGTCAGCAGCGTCTCGCCGCCGCGCTCGAGGGTCATCGGCTGGGTCCCGCCGGGCACGTCCACCACGGCGAGGCGCCGGTGCCCGAGGGCGGCGCGGGACGGCCCGTCGTCGCCCCTGAGGCCTTCGGACGACAGCCACAGGCCCTCGTCGTCGGGCCCCCGGCAGCTCATCGTCTCGACCATCGGGGCGACCTCGGCGCGGTGCACTCCGCGCGCCAGGTCCACGGCTCCGGCGATGCCACACATGGCCACGACCTCCTCGTCGACGGTGACGTTGAGAGGGTGCCCTGGTACTTAGCTCGCGTAACTAACCTGGTGGATCAGCCGAGCTCGTCGTCCTGTCCGCCCGGCTCCGGCGCGCGCTCCGGCCCGTCCAGCGGCAGGCAGACCTCGAACGTCGTGCCCTCCGGGCCGGTGTGCACGCGGATGTCGCCGTGGTGCTTCTTGACCACGATGCGCCACGAGATGTCCAGCCCCAGGCCGGTGCCCTCGCCGACGTCCTTCGTCGTGAAGAACGGCTCGAAGATGCGCGGGCGCACGTCCTCGGGGATGCCGGGGCCGGTGTCGCTGATCTCGACGACGGCGTTGCGGCCGTCGCGGCGGGTGCGGATGGTCAGCGTCCTATCGGCGTGCTCCCCTTGATCGTCGCCGTGCGAGCGCATGGCGCCGACGGCGTTGTCGATGATGTTGGTCCACACCTGGTTGAGCTCGGCGGCGTAGGCCGGGATCTTCGGCAGGTCGGGGTCGATCTCCTTGACGATCCGGATGCCCTCGAACTTGCGGCTCATCATCACCAGCGTCGACTTCAGCAGGTCGCGCAGGTCGACCTCCTGGAAAGGTGCCCGGTCGAGCTGCGAGTACTGCCGGGCCGCGCCGACCAGGGTGGCGATGCGCCCGGTGGCGTCGGTGATCTCGCCCATGAGCGTCTCGGTCTCGACCGCGTAGGCGATCCAGCGGACCGCGGCCTCGATCGAGCCCGGCGGCACGGTGCGCTCGACCTTGTCCAGCCACTCGGCGTCCAGGCCGCCGGCGACGAGCACCGGCGCGACGTCCCAGGCCCCCCCGACGCCGCGCTCGTCGAGCCAGTCGCCCAGCTCGTCCTCGGCGTCGGACGCCTGCAGCGCCGAGAGCTCGGGGGCGGTCTCCGCCCGGCTCACGGCGTCCTCCTGCAGCTCGACGAGCTGCGCGACGATCTCGTTGTCGAGCTTGCCGCAGGCGAGCATGCCCAGCTTGTGCCGCATGCCGGCGACGCGGCTGCGCAGCGACTCGGTGGCGCGCTGCGCGGCCGCGGCGGGGTTGTTCAGCTCGTGGGTCAGGCCGGCCGAGAGCGACCCGAGGGCCAGCAGCCGCTCGCGCTCGCTGGTGATGGTCGACGTGCGGCGCATGCCGACGACGAGCCCCTCGAGCAGGTGGATCGGCAGCGGGAACCAGGTGCGCAGCGCGTCCGCCCACTCGGTGGCGGGCAGCGCGAGGAACGTCGAGGGCACCAGGGCCCGCAACGTGTGCATGTAGGTCTGCTCGGCGTTCGGGATGTAGGCCTGCGTCGACCCGCCGTAGGTCCCGCGCTGGCTGGTGCGCGTGGTCTCGACCTCGTCGCCGCGCATCGTCTGCAGCATCGCCATCTCGCCGCTGAGCAGCACCCAGAAGCAGCTGGCGGGCTCGCCCTCGCGGCAGACGTCCTCGCCGGCGGGCGCGCTGACCACGTCGCCGTGGAGGGCGAGCCAGTCGAGCTGGTCGTCCGAGAGCGCCTCGAACAGGAACAGCTCCCGCAGCTCGTCGCGGGTCATCTTCTCGGGCGTGCTCGTGGTCATGGTCATCCGTTCTCCAGCCATCGGTGCACCAGACTCACGGCCATCGCGCCCTCACCGACCGCGGACGCGACGCGCTTGACCGACTCGGCCCGGACGTCGCCGACGGCGAACACCCCGGGCACCGAGGTCTCCAGGTGGAACGGATCCCGGGCCGGTTCCCATCCCGGGGGGCCCTTCTCGCCCGTCTCGCCGGTGCGGCGCGGCAGGTCGGGGCCCGTGAGGACGAAGCCGCGCCCGTCGCGGGCCACCACGCCCTCCAGCCAGTCGGTGCGCGGCGCCGCACCGATGAAGACGAACAGCCACGACGCCTCGACGGTCTCCTCGGCACCCGAGTTCCTGTCGCGCAGTGTCAGCTTCTCGAGGTGGCCGGTGCCGTCGGCGCCCACCACCTCGGTGCACGTGCGCACCTCGATGCGCGGGTTGGCCCGGATCTGCTCGATGAGGTAGCTCGACATCGACGCCTCGAGGGAGGGCCCGCGCACCAGCATCACGACCCGGCTGGCGTGCCGGGAGAAGTTCATCGCCGCCTGGCCCGCGGAGTTCGCGCCGCCGACGACGTAGACGTCCTGGTCCGTGCACGAGTTCGCCTCGGTGGCCGCGGCGCCGTAGAACACGCCCTGGCCGGTGTGCTCCTCGAGCCCGGGGCAGTCGAGCATCCGGTACGAGACGCCGGTGGCCAGCACCACGGCGTGCGCGGTGACCTCGGTGCCGTCGTCGAACCGCACCACGCGCGACTGCCCGCGGGTCTCGAGACCCGTGACCGTGCGGGTGGTGATGACCTCGGTGCCGAACTTCTCGGCCTGCAGCCGCGCCCGCGTCGTGAGCTGGTCGCCGGAGACGCCGTTGGGGAAGCCGAGGTAGTTCTCGATGCGGCTCGACGTGCCGGCCTGGCCGCCGGTGGCGCGCGACTCGATCAGCGCGGTGCGCAGCCCCTCGGAGCCGCCGTAGACGCTGGCCCCGAGCCCGGCCGGGCCGCCGCCGACCACGACGAGGTCGTAGACGGCTCGCGACGCGGTGGTGGCGAGGCCCGCGGCCTCGACGACCTCGCCGTCGGTCGGCTGCACGAGCGCGGTGCCGTCCTCGGTGACGACGACGGGCAGGCGCTCGGCGCCGACGCCCGCGGCGGCGAGCAGCCGGGCGCCCTCGGGCTCGTCGGCGCGGCGGAACTCGTAGGCGACCTGGTTGCGGGCCACGAGGTCGCGCAGCTCGTAGGAGCGCGCCGACCAGCGGTGCCCGACGATCCGGATCGAGGCCGCCGGCCGGTCGGGCGCCTCGCGCCACGCGGCCAGCAGGCCGTCGACCACCGGGTAGAGCTTCTCCTCCGGCGGGTCCCACGGCTTGAGCAGGTAGTGGTCGAGGTCGACGACGTTGATCGCGGTGATCGCGGCGTCGGTGTCGGCGTAGGCGGTCAGCAGGACGCGGCGGGCGCGCGGGAACAGGTCCATCGCCTGCTCGAGGAACTCCACGCCGCTCATCCGCGGCATGCGCTGGTCGGCGAGGATGACGGCGACCTGCTCGCCGCGCAGCGCGATCTCGCGCAGCGCCTCGAGGGCGGCGGGCCCGGACTCGGCGCGCACGATGCGGTGGTGCTCGCCGTACTCACGGCGCAGATCGCGGGCGACGGCGCGGGAGACGCCGGGGTCGTCGTCGACGGTCAGGATCACCGGACGGGTCACACGGACGAGACTAGGCCCTCGCGGCGCCGGGCCGTCCCGATCGCGGCGGACGGTGACACAGCGGCACGGGCGCGGGGCGCTCAGTCACCGCTCAATCCGTACTGCCGCCGCAGCCGCCGGAGTCACCGCCCCCGGAGTCGCCGCCGGACCCGCTGTCCGAGACGGGGTCGTTGCTGCCGGCCGGGCTCCCGGTGTCCCACCACGTCGCGTCACCATCGCCGCCGCGCCCGCGGGTGAGCGGGGCCTCGCGGGCGGCACGGATCTTCGCGTCGAGCTCGGCGACGACGAGCACGCAGAACGCGGCCCCGGCCGGGGTCAGGGCCTCGGGCAGGCGGGCCTGCGGGTGGACCCGCCGGCCCTGTCCCCGGCGGCGCCGGGCCTGGCCGACGTCCACCAGCCAGGCGACGCCCGCGCCGTCGACGAGCGTGCGGCGCGGCACGGGGTGGCCGCCGCAGACCTCGAAGCGCAGCCGGACGCCGTCGGCGGTGATCTCCCAGGTCCGGCGGCCGGCGGGGCCGGAGCGGCGCGCGGTGAACACGGGGCCGCCGCCCTCGCTCGCGGTCATGAGGGCCGCGCGCATCCGCAGCCGGAGCCGGCGCCGGCCGTCCTCGAGCCGGGACACCGGCCCGCCGCGCTCCTGGGTGTCGCGCACGAGGACCGCGCCGGGGGCGTGGTCGACGTCGATCAGGTAGCGGACGCCGGCCGCGGCGTCGCCCCGTCCGGGCGCGCGGAACCGCACCGGCTGCCCGGTGCCGTACTCGGTGACGTCGTCGCGCACCCGCTGCCTGACGGCCGAGACCAGCTGGTGCACGAAGCCCCAGAGCAGCACCGGCGCCGCGAGGATGACGACGGTGAGCACGTTGACCGCGCCGTCGTCGGGGACGCCGGGCCCGGGCGAGGTGTCGAGCCCGACGGCGATGGCGGCCGCGACGGCGGCGAGCACGAGGCCGCCGAGCCACCACAGGTAGCGGTGGTGGCCCAGGCGGCGCGGCGACCAGCGGGGCGCGGGTCCGCCGTGGGCGGGGCGGACGGGGTCGAGGGTGGCGGTCATGCGGACGCTCGCTCCTCGGTCGGGGTGGTGTGGGTGGTGGTCTCGGACGGGTCGGGGTCCCCGTGGCCGGCCCAGGAGTCGGCGACGTCGTCCTGGCGGGCCGCGCCGATCTCCTGGCCGTAGCTGCGCACCCGGCTGAGGTGCTCCTCGAGCTCGCCGAGCCAGAACAGGACGAAGGCGCCGGCGTCCGGGGCGAGGTCCTCGGGCAGCCGCCCGTGCGGGGCGGGCCGGCCGGTGCGCCGGCCGGTGAGCAGCGCGAACAGCGTCGGCAGGCCCATGTGCAGCAGCCAGGCGGTGCCGTCGGGCCCGACCAGCGTGCGCCGGGGCGGGTCCTGCAGGCCGCGCACCTCGCACCGCAGCCGGTGCCCGTCGAGCTCGAGGTCCCAGTGGCCGCGGTGGCGCCCCGGGAGCGCCCGGCGGGTCGCCCGGTGGCGCACGACGCCGTCGCGGTCGGTGGCGGTGAGCCAGCCCCGCCCGGTGCGCAGCCGCAGCGCGTCGTCGGCGGTCTCGACGAAGCGGTGACGGCCGTTGCGCCCGGCACGGTCGACCACGCGGGCGGCGTCGGGCACGCGGTCGACCTCGACGCGCAGCAGGGCCACCTCTTCCGGCCGGGGCCACACCGGGACGCCGCGGACGGGCAGGGGCACCTCGGCGCGCACGGGCTGGCCGACCCCGTGGACCCGCACGTCGTCGTGGACGCGCCGGCGGATGGCGAAGGACAGGCTGTGCACCGCCCCGAACAGCAGGAACGGGGAGAGCAGGACGACCGTGACCAGCACGGCGAGCGCCCCGGTGTCGGCGATGCCCGGGCCGGGCGAGGTGTCGCGGCCGATCGCGATCGCCACCGCGACCCCGCCCACCACCAGCGCGCCCGTCCACCACAGGTAGCGGTGGTGCGCCCAGCGTCGCGGCGACCAGCGCGGTATCGCCGCGCCGCCCCGTCCGTCCTCCGTCGTCACTCCTCATCCCTCCCGATCACCAGCTTGCTGGTCACGCAGAGACACGACAAGTGGGAACATTGGGCCGAAAGGGTGGAGGAGGGCGGTTCCGTCGAACGGCCCCGGGGCGACCGCCCGGAGGCCTAGCATCCGCGGGGTGCGGGAGATCCTCGGGCGGCGGCTGCTGGTCGTCGTCGCGGCCGTGCTCGCCGTGTCCGCGGTGCTCGCTCCCGCCCCGGCGGCCGCGGCGCCGGTCCCCCCGCCGCCCGACCCCGCCGCGCTCGCGCGCCTCGACCCCGAGCCCCGCCCCCTGCCGGGCGTGGTGCCGCGCGTCGCGTGCGTCACCTCGGCGGGCGGCGGCGATGCCGTCATCCCCGGGGCGCCGTGGTCCCAGCAACGGCTGCGCTTCACCGACGCCTGGCGCTTCACCCGCGGCGCCGGCCAGACCGTCGCGGTGATCGACACGGGGGTGAGCCGGCACCCGCGCCTGGCCGGGCGCCTCGTCGACGGCGGCGACTTCGTGGCCGACGACACCGGCCTGCGCGACTGCGACGGCCACGGCACCCTCGTCGCCGGGATCATCGCCGCCGCCCCCGACCCCGCCACCGGCTTCGTCGGCGTCGCCCCCGACGCGCGCGTGCTCTCGATCCGCCAGTCCAGCGCGACCGTGAGCACCACGGCCCCGGACGGCTCGACGAGCTCCGGCGGCGGCAACGTCGACACCCTCGCCGAGGCGATCCTGCGCGCCGTCCGCCTCGGCGCAGGAGTCATCAACATCTCCGAGGCCGCCTGCGTGCCCGAGGCCGAGGCGGCGCGGGGGCTCGCGGGGCTGCGGGCGGCGGTGCGCGCGGCCGTCGACGCCGACGTGGTCGTGGTGGCCGCGGCGGGCAACGCGGGCACCGGCGCGTGTGCCCAGGGCCCGGCGGGCGAGAGCTCGGGGCAGGTCGTGGCCCCGGCGTGGTTCGGCGACGACGTGCTCTCGGTCGGTTACACCCGCCGGGACGGGCTGCCCGCGCCCCAGAGCCTGCGCGGCCCGTGGGTCTCGCTCGCCGCGCCGGGCTCGGAGATCGTCTCGCTCGACCCGACGGGCCCCGGCGTCGTCGACCGGATCGTGCCCATCGGCGCCGCCCAGGCCGTCCCCGTGGAGGGCACCAGCTTCTCCGCGCCCTACGTCAGCGGGGTCGTCGCGCTGGTCCGGGCCCGCTACCCCGGGCTGGACGCCCGCCAGGTGATGGCCCGCGTGACCTCGTCGGCCGACCGCCCCGCCGGGGTGTCGGCCACCGCGGGCCAGGACGACGCCGTCGGCGCCGGCACGGTCGACCCGGTGGCCGCCGTGGCCGACGTGCGACCCGACGAGTTCACGGGTTCCCCCGCCCCGGTGTCCCCCGCGGAGGCGGGTCGGGTCGACCTGAGCGACGCCCGGGATGCACACTCCGGATCGCGCACGGTGGCGCTGGTCGGGTCCGCGGGGGCAATGGTGCTGCTGGGGGGAGTCGGCCTCGCCGTCCTCGTCGCTCGTCGGGCTCGCCGGCCGCGCTGAGGTCCGCCACCGCGCGCGGAGGACGCATTCCCCCGACGCCGCGTACGGCGCCGACCCCCGAGGAGCCCGCGTGCGCATCACGCTCGCCCAGACCGACGCCACGCTCGGCGACCTCGACGGCAACCTCAAGCGCACCGAACGCGTGGTGGCCGAGGCCGTCGACGCCGGCTCGGACCTCGTCGTCTTCCCGGAGCTCGCGCTGTCGGGCTACCAGGTCGGCGACGTCCCGCACGACCTCTCGCTCGCGCCCGACGACCCGCGGCTGCTGCGCATCTCGCAGCGCGCCGGCGGGGCGGGCGTGCTGCTCGGCTTCCCCGAGGCGGGCAGCCACGGCCTGCACACCTACAACAGCGCGGGCTACTACGAGGACGGGCACCTCGTCCACACCCACCGCAAGCTCTACCTGCCGACCTACTCGACGTTCGAGGAGCGCAAGCACTTCCTGCCCGGCCAGCACTCCCGCGCCTACGGCGTCCGCGGCGGCCGGCACCGCGCGGCGACGCTGATCTGCAACGACGCCTGGCAGCCCCAGGTCGCCTTCCTGTCGGTGCAGGACGGCGCGCACCTGCTGCTCGTGCCGGCGAACTCGGCGCAGTCGATGTCGCCCGAGCGCTACGACTCCAAGGAGTACTGGCGCAACATCACCACGTTCTACGGCCGCATCTACCAGCTGTTCGTGGTGTTCGTGAACCGCGTCGGTGTCGAGGGCGGCCTGACGTTCTGGGGCGGCAGCCACATCGTCGACCCGTGGGGCGAGGTCGTCGGCGAGTGCGGCGAGGGCGCCGAGGCCGAGGAGACCTGCACGGTCGACATCGACCTCGCCGACGTCCGCCGGCGCCGCCGCGACATCCCGCTGGTGCGCGAGGCGCGCCTGGGCCTGCTGCGCCGCGAGATCGACCGCCTGCTGGACGAGGGCGGCGACCTCTAGCGACCACCGGAGCGCGACGGCGCCGGGTCGGCAGCGCGACGGAGGAGCGCTGACGACGCAAGCCTTGGAGCGGAGGGCTAGATCTTGGTGGCCTCGGCCAGCAGCTCGCCGCGGCTGACGGTGACGGCGTCGCCGCGCAGGTACACGCGGTCGCCGGCGAGCTCGACGCCGACCTCGCCCCCGCGCGGCGAGAGCTGGGCGCCGACGAGGCGCTCACGGCCCAGGCGCTTGGCCCAGTACGGCGCGAGGCAGCAGTGCGCCGAGCCGGTGACCGGGTCCTCGTCGATGCCGACGGCCGGGGCGAAGAAGCGCGACACGAAGTCGGGCGCGCCGGGCGCCGGGTCGTCCTCGGCGCGGGCGGTGACGATGACCCCGCGCCCGCTGGCCGCCCGCAGCGCCGACAGGTCCGGCTCGAGGTCGCGCACCTCCTCCGGCGACGGGATCTCGACGAGCACGTCGTAGCGGCCGCGCGCGAGCTCGACCACCGCGGCGCCCAGCGCGTCGGCGAACTCGTCGGCGAGGTGCCCGTCGGGCAGCGCCGACACCGGCTCGTCGACGGGGAAGTCGAGCTGGATGCCCCCGCCCGGCAGGCCCTCGGCGCGCAGCACGCCCGCAGCCGTGCGGAACGCGATCGGCGACGAGGCCAGGCCCTGCTCGAACAGCACGTGGGCGCTGGCGAGCGTCGCGTGCCCGCAGATCTCCACCTCGACCTTCGGGGTGAACCACCGCAGGCCCACCTCGCCCGTCGCCTCCAGCGTCGAGAGGTCGACGAACGCGGTCTCGGAGACGTTCACCTCCGCCGCGACGGCCTGCATCCAGGCGGCGTCGGTCGCGTCGGTGAGGCACACCCCGGCCGGGTTGCCGGTGAAGGGCGAGGACGTGAACGCGTCGACCAGGTGGAGCTGCACACCCCCATCGTGCCCGGTGCGGTCCGCCGCGGTCGACGTGTCACCCGCCGGGACCGGGGTAGCCGGGCGGATGCGACTGCTGGTGCTCGGCGGTGGCGGGTTCCTCGGGTTCCACGTGGCGGCGGAGGCGCTGCGCGCCGGCCACGACGTGACGGTCGCGAGCCGGTCGGGCGAGGCACCGCTCGACGGGGTCGAGGCGCTCGCGGTCGACCGTTACGGCGACCTGTCGCCGCTGGAGGGGCGCACCTTCGACGCCGCCCTCGACACGTTCTCCGACGCCGACGCCGTCGGGCGCGCCGCCGAGCTGCTCTCCGGCGCGGTCGGGGCCTACGGCTACGTGTCGGGCATGAGCGTCTACCACCCCGACGGCCCGGCGGTGCCCCGCGCGGGCGACCCGGTGCGCCGCGAGGGCGAGGCGGCCGACGACGACCCGCTCCAGGAGCGCTCGCTGGCCAAGCTCGCCGCCGAGGACGCGCTGGGGGTGTTCGACGGCCCGGTCAGCGTGCTGCGCGTGGGGATCATGGTCGGGCCGCGCGACCCGTCCGACCGCTTCACCTGGTGGCCGGTGCGCCTGGCCCGCGCGCTGGCCGGCGAGGCGTCACGCACGGTGCTCGCCCCCGGCGACCCGTCGCGCGCCGTGCAGTACAGCGACGCCCGCGACATCGCCGCCTTCGCCGTCCACGCGCTGGCCTCCGGGCACGACGGCACGTTCGACACCGTCGGCCCGGGTCGCGCCCAGCCGCTGGCCGCCGTCCTCGACGCGTGCCTCGAGGCCGTCGGTGGGCGTCCCGGCGACGTGACCTGGGCCTGGGCCGGCGAGGACGCCCTGCGCACCGCCCTGCGCGACGTCGAGGAGGAGGCCCGCCCGCTGTGGTTCCCGGAGGACCAGATCCCCCAGGACGCGATCGACTCCTCCGCCGCCCTGGCCGCCGGGCTGCGCTTCCGGCCCGCCCTCGACACCGCCCGCGACGTCCTCGCGTGGCACCGCGAGCGCGGGGCGCCCGAGCTCGCCGCCGGGTTCGACGCCACCCGGGAGGCCGAACTGGTCGATCGCTGCGCCACGGGGACTGCCCCGACGGGGTGACGCGGGTCGCCGCTACCGTCTGGGCCATGAGCACGGTCTTCCTCGTCACGGGCGCGTCGTCGGGGGTGGGCCGCGCACTCGCGCAGTTCCTCGCGCGGCACAACGTGTCGGTGATCGGACTCGACCGTCGCGAGCCGCCGGACCGCGAGGTCTCGCACATCGGCTGCGACCTCGCCGACCCGACGTCCATCGACGCCGCGGTCGAGCGGCTCGACGGCCAGGTCGACGCGCTGGCCAACGTCGCCGGCGTCCCGGGCACCGCACCCGCCGAGACGGTGCTCGGCGTGAACTTCCTGGGCATGCGCCACCTCACCGAGGCCCTCGTCGGGCGCATCCGGCGCGGCGGCTCCGTGGTCAACGTGTCGTCGTCCGAGGGCCGGCACTGGGTCGCCCACCTCGCCGAGCTGCGCCCGCTGCTGGCGACCCGCACGTTCGCGGAGGGCCTGCGCTGGTGCCGCGAGCAGCGCCCCGACCGCCCGGTGTACGACGTCGCCAAGGAGGCCGTCCTCGCCTACACGACGGCCTCGTCGACGCTGACCTGGGCCGACGGCGTGCGCATGAACGCCGTGGCGCCGGGCACCGTGCGCACGCCGTCGCTGCCCGAGGTCGAGCGCTCCACCGACCCGCGCCGCATCGCCCGCTTCCGCTCCGCCGCCGGCCGCGACGCCGAGGCGGCGGAGATCGCGTCGGTCGTCGCGTTCCTCATGTCGAACGAGAGCCGCTGGGTCAACGGGCAGACCCTGGCCGCCGACGGCGGCGTCACCGCGGCCACCACCTGGGCGGCCCTCCAAGCCCGCTGACCCCATGCAAGCGTGGGGGCCACGCTGGCGTTCAACGCCAGCGGATCCCCCACGATCATGGTCCGCCCGTCACCCGTCCGTGTCCCGGCCGTTGCACCCGGCAGAGTGACCGACCGTCCCGGGGGAGCGATCGATGGCGGCAGCGCGACGGAGTTGGGCCGCGGTGGCGGCGGGCGTGGCCCTGGCGGCGGCCGCTTGGCTGGGCGGCCCCGTCGCCGTCGCGGCGCCCGCCGCCGGCCCGGTGCCCACGGCCCCCGGCGTGCACCCCGGCGTCCAGACCCGCACCGCCGGCGCGCAGTGCACCGCGAACTTCGTCTTCACCGACGGCGCGCACACCTACCTCGGCCAGGCCGCGCACTGCTCGGGCACCGGGAGCTCCACCGACGTCGACGGGTGCACCGCGGGCTCGCTGCCGCTCGGCACGCCCGTCGAGGTCGCCGGCGCGAGCCGCTCCGGCACGCTGGCCTACAACTCGTGGCTCGCCATGCAGGCCGACGACGAGGCCGACCCCGACGCCTGCGCCTACAACGACTTCGCCCTCGTGCGCCTCGACCCCGCCGACGCCCGGCTCGTCTCGCCCGCGGTCCCGGTGTTCGGGGGGCCGCGCGGCGTCGACACCGACGGCGTCCGCCCCGGCGAGGTCGTGCGCAGCTACGGCAACTCCGAGCTCCGGGGCGGCGTGACGCTGCTCAGCCCGAAGGTCGGCACGGTCCTGGGCTCGCGGGGCGGCGGCTGGAGCCACGACGTCGTCACCGCGACCCCGGGGGTCCCCGGCGACTCGGGCAGCGCGTACCTCTCCCCCGACGGCTCCGCGCTCGGCGTGCTCTCGACCCTGCAGTTCGCCCCGCTGCCCGCGAGCAACGGCGTCAGCGACCTCGCGAGGATGCTCGACTACGCCCGCGCCCACGGCATGGGCGGCGTCCGCCTCGTCAGCGGCTGACGACCCGCCGGCGCGCGGGTGCCTGCGGCGGCGCGGGGGCCGACGAGACGGCGAAGTGCGCCGCGGCGGCCCGGCGCCGGGCCTCGGCGGCACGCCGTTCCTGCCGTGACGACCAGCGCACCGTCGCCAGGTACATCGGCACCCCGATCACGACCACCGAGATGACCAGGAACGCCCCCACCGCCACGATCCACTCCACGCGCACCGACCCCCCTGCGTCCACCGACCTCGGGGTCCGTGTCGCACGATCAGGTGACGGCGTTACGCGACGTCGACGGATCTCCGCCGAGTGCCCGTGTCCCTCGCCGTCCGGCGCAGGACACGGGCCGGGCGGTCAGCAGCAGTCGCACGTACTGCAGTCGCACTCGGGGTCCTCGCAGCAGGGACAGGCCCTCAGATCGAGCATGCGTCACACCTCCCCTCGGTCACGCGGTGGTCGGGCGGGCACCACGTCCCGGGCACGGGGTCCGGGCACGTCGCGCTGGGCAGCTGGTCGGCCATGGCGACGAGGTCCGCGCGCAGGCGCTGCAGTCGGTCGAGCTCGGCGTCGATCTCGGCGATGCGGCCGCGCAGCAGGGGCTCGGCGGGCTCGCAGGGGCACTCGCCGGTGTCGCGGACGGCGAGCAGGTCCCGGATGTCGTGCAGGCGCAGCCCGAGCCGCTGCGCGCCGCGGATGAACTGCAGCCGGTCGACGGCGAGCCCGTCGTAGCGGCGGTGGTCGCCGCTGGTGCGCCGCGGCGCGGGCATGAGACCGACGCGCTCGTAGTAGCGCACGGTGTCCGGCCGCAGGCCCGTGCGCGCGGCGAGGTCGGAGATGGTGAGCGGGCGCGCCTCGGTCATGGAGGAACGCTAGAACCCGGAGCCGACTCCAGGGTCAAGAGCGGAGACGGAACCCGTTTCAGTCGCCGAGCGCCTCGAGGATCCGGATGTCGCGCACCGCGCCGTCGGCGAGCGCGGCCAGGGCCTCCTGGTACGCGGGGCTCTCGTACGCCGCGACGGCCTGCTCGACGCTGTCGAAGGCGATCAGCGTGGTGCGCTCGGTGAGCCCGGACTCGAAGGCCGCGGCGGCCTTGCCGCGCGCCAGGAACCGGCCGCCGGCGGCCTCGATCGCGGGGCCCGCGAGGGCGACGTAGGCCTCGAGCTTCGCGGGGTCGCGGATCTCGCGGAAGGCGTTGACCCAGTACGCGCCGGGCATCGGGGCTCCTTGTCGGATCAGATGGGCTCGGTCCCGTTCCCGGTCGGCTCCCCAGCGCCAGGAACGGGACCAGCCTCTCGCACGGTCACCGCTCTCGAGCCCCCGAAGCCCGACGTGACCTGTCCTCCAGAGCGTCCCCCGGGCCTGGCGGGCGGAAACGGCTCGGGCTGACGTAGATCGGTTCAGCCGCGCCGGACGGGTGGTACGAGGCGGACCCCGCCCCTGCGCAGAGGCGCGGGGCCCGCCCGGCCGGCTGCCCGTTCCAGCGGACAACCGCCGACGCTGGGGAGCCAGGCCCGACACGGTGACCGACGCTGGGGCGTGGGGGCAACTCGCGGGGCCCGGATTCTCATGCTGGGCCCGACAGCACGAAGCCCACCGAGCGTTTCCGCTGGTGGGCAGGGGTGGCCAGGGGCGGGGTCGAACCGCCGACCTATCGCTTTTCAGGCGATCGCTCGTACCGACTGAGCTACCTGGCCGGACGGCCGAGGGACACCTCGACCGGAAGAGCGACCCAGACGGGACTCGAACCCGCGACCTTCGCCGTGACAGGGCGACGCGCTAACCAACTGCGCCACTGGGCCTTGAACGTGCTGTTCCAGCGTACCCCCAACGGGATTCGAACCCGCGTTGCCGCCTTGAAAGGGCGGAGTCCTAGGCCGCTGAACGATGGGGGCGCGACCCTCTGGCTGAGGACCTTACCCGCAACGGCGAACCCGTTGGGAGCGACGAAAGCATAGGTGACGGCCCTCAGGGCCCCGCCACCCACCCCCCGGTGAGGTGCGGTCCCAGCACCGCGCCCATGCCTCCGCCGGCGCGCCACTCCCGCAGCCAGTCGGGGTCGGCGGTGGCGCCGAGCAGGAGCTCCCAGTTCTCGCAGACGCGCATCGCGAGGTCGCGCAGCCCGCTGACCCCCAGCGAGGTCACGAACGCGCCGGCGGAGATGTCGACGATCGCCCGCGCCAGGGGGACGTCGTCCACGCCCGCGGCGAGGAGCCCGTCACGCCGCGCGTCGGCGAACAGGCCCCCGAACACGTCCTGCCAGAACGTGAACGGCCAGCCGGGCCGCTCGGGCCCGGCGAACCCCTCGGAGCACAGCCGCTGCCCCGCCCGCAGGACCGGGCCGGCGAGGGCGTCCTGCACCTCGCGGGCGATCTGCGCCGCGGTGCGCAGCGGGTCGCGGCCCGTGGCCCGCGCGCGGAGCACGAGGTCACGGCAGAGGGCCTCCATCTCGTCCACGACCGCGGAGGCGATGCTCTCCTTGGAGATGAAGTGGAAGTAGAGCGCGCCCTTGGTGACCTTGCTGCGCTCGAGGATCCGCGACAGCGAGGCCTCGTGGTACGACGCCGCCGCGAACTCCTCAGCGGCCGCCGCGAGGATCGCGCTGCGGGTGGCCACCGCCCGGGCCTGGCGCTGCGGAGCACCGACGCGTGACCCGGGCGACGGGTCGGACGGTGGGGCGTCCCCGGGCTCGGACATCGAGGATCACGGTAGCGCGATCGCGTCACGGCCCGGGGCGCGCATCAGATTTCGTCAGACCACGGACGATCCGGCGCCGGTCACCGGCGGACGGGCGGCGGGTCGCCGCCCTCGCCGATCAGCCCGAGCATGTCGAGCAGCTCGCGGCAGTCGTCGGAGTCGAGTGAGTTGCGCGCCACCGCGATCCGCGCCCGGTGCACCTGGTCCTCGCTGACGCCGTAGACGTCGGCCGCGGTGCGCTGGGTGGGGACGGTCGGTTCGTCGAGCGACGCGCGCTCGGGGTGGGGTGCGTTCGGTCGTCGGCGAGGTCCTGACGTCGTGTTCATCGTGGCTCCCGGTGGCCGCCTGGTCCCGACCCGCTGCAACACCTCGCGCGGCGGGATCACCCGGTTCGGGGGCTCGCCCGGTCACTGCGCGTGGCCGATCTCGTCCCTCGTCCGAGTCGCGACGACGCTACCCAGCCGCCCCCGGCGATGCAGCCCCCTCTCCGAGTGACGGACCGGGTGTGCGTCAGGTGACGACGGGGCCTCAGAGCGGTCACGGAAGGCGACCACTCGGGTGCGTACCGACCCCGCCGGACGGCGGGCGGTCGCGCCGCCCACGCTCAGTGCCCGCGTCGACGACGCACCGTCGACGACTGGTCAGTCGACGAGGGCCTGATAGACGAGACCGCGCAGCTGGGTGCGGATCGGGTGGGCGCTCGACGGCAGCAACTGGGTGAAGAACATCGCGGTGATGCGCTCGACGGGGTCGACCCAGAACGCGGTGCTCGCCGCACCACCCCAGCCGATCTCACCGACGCTGACCGGCACCTTGTAGGCCACCGGGTCGAGCACGACCGAGAAGCCGAGCCCGAACCCGACGCCGTGGAACGGTGCCTCGGCGAACAGGGGCCGGCCGACCTGCTCGAGGTCCTGCCCGCCCGGCAGGTGGTTGGCGCACATGAAGTCGACGGTGCGGCTGCCGAGGATGCGCACGCCGTCGACCTCGCCGCGGCCCAACAGCATGCGCGTGAAGCGGTGGTAGTCCGCGGCGGTGGACACCAGCCCGCCTCCGCCGCCGAACCAGGTGGGCTCGACGGCCTCGCGGGCGATCGCGCCGACGCCCGCGGCATCGGCGGCGAGGAAGCGGCCCGTGGCCGGGTTGGCGACGTAGAGCGTCGCCAGCCGGTCCGGGTCGTCGACGGCGAAGCCCGTCGCCGTCATCCCGAGCGGGCCGAGCACGTTCTCCTCGAGGAACACGTCCAGCGACTGGCCCGAGACGACCTCGATCAGCCGGCCGAGCACGTCCGTGGCCTGGCTGTAGTTCCACTCCGTGCCCGGCTGGAACACCAGCGGCAGGCGAGCCCACGCCTGGACGCACCCGGCGAGGTCGAGGTCCGGCGGCGCGGTCCACTCGAAGCCCGCGGCGCGGTACATCTCGTCGATCGCGTGCGCGTGGTGGAAGCCGTAGGTCAGGCCGGCGGTGTGGGTCAGCAGGTGCCAGACGCGGATCGGCTCGGTGGCCGGCTCGAGCAGCGGCTTCGACGACGAACCCTTGACGTAGACCTTCGGCTCGGCGAACTCCGGCAGCCAGCGGCTGATCGGGTCGGTGAGCTCGAACAGACCCCGCTCCCAGAGGACCATCGCCGCCACCGAGGTGATCGGCTTCGACATCGAGTAGAGGCGCCAGCGGGTGTCGTCGGTGACCGGCTCGCCGGCCTCGGCGTCGCGGGCGCCGGCGACCGTGGAGTGCACGACCTGCCCGTCGCGGGCCACGACGGCGTGCCAGCCCGCGAGGCGGCCGTCGTCGACGTACCGCTGGAAGTGCTCGTCGATGCGGGCCAGGCGCGCCGGGTCGAAGCCCAGCTCCTCGGGATCGGTCTCGACCTTCAGGGGGCTGCTCACCACCGTCAGTCTGCCCCCGTGAAGAACGCCCGCAACTCGTCGACGACCTCGTCGGGCCGCTCCTCGGGCACGAAGTGCCCGCAGCGCTCGATCGCCCGCCCGTGCACGTCGTCGGCGTACTCGCGCCACAGGTCCAGCAGCGGCAGCGTCGTGCCCATGACGCCCTCGGCGCCCCACAGCGCGAGCAGGGGCTGGATGACGCGCCGGCCGGCGGCGTGGTCGGCCTCGTCGTGCTCCGCGTCGACCGGGTCGGCGCGGTAGTCGTCGAAGCCGCAGCGCAGCGCCCCGGGCTGGGAGAACGCGCGCACGTACTCGGCGATCGCTTCGGGCTCGAGGCCCTCGCGGGCGTAGGTCCACCTCTCGAGGAAGTAGCGCAGGTAGCCCTCGACGTCGGCGCCCGCGAGGCGTTCGGGCAGGTCGGGCTGCAGGTGGAACAGCCAGTGCCAGTACTTGGCGCCGAGCTCGGCGTCCATGCGCTGCCAGGTCGCGCGCGTCGGGGCGATGTCGAGGACGGCCAGCCGCGACACCTCGTCGGGCCGGTCGAGCGCCCATCGGTGCGCCACCCGGCCGCCGCGGTCGTGGCCGACGACGGCGACGCGGTCGAACCCGAGGTGGCGCACGAGCGCGGAGACGTCGGCGGCCATCGTGCGCTTGTCGAACCCGGCCGTGGGCTTGTCGCTGGCGCCGTAGCCGCGCAGGTCGGGGACGATCACGATGTGGTCGGCGGCCAGCGGGCCGGCGACGTGGCGCCAGCAGTGGCCGGTCTGCGGCCAGCCGTGCAGCAGCACCACCGGTGGGCCCTCGCCACCGCGGCGGAAGTGCAGGCGGACGCCGTTCACGGCGGCCGTGTCGGGGTGCAGCGCGGGGGTGCTCACGCCGCGGCATCCTGCCCGCGGGCGGGCTCAGCAGGCCATCGGACCGGCCGGGCCGCCGGGTCCCCCGGCGCGCGGTGGGCGCCCGGACACCGCGCCCCGGTCGGCGGCCTCGACGACGGCCGCCGTGGCGTCGACCGCCGCGGCACGCCACAGGCGGTCGCGCATCCGGCGCACCAGGCCGTCGGCGTGGCAGAGGGTGGCGAAGTCGAGGGCGCGGTCGGCCGTCGCCCCCCGCGGCGCGGCGCGGACGCGGGCGTACTCGTCGAGCGCGGGCACGATGCGCCCGTCGGCGTGGTCGAAGGCCCGCCCGAGCGCGGCGGCGTCGAGCACCTCCAGGGCCACCGCCTGGGCGGTGTGCGGCAGCATCGGCTGCGCCGCGCCGCCCACCACCGTCATGCGGTGGCGCGTGTCGCGCAGCAGCGGGGCGTGGTGGCGGTGCACGTGCGTCGGCGGTGTCCCGACGGCCCCGGCGGCGGCCGCCCGGACCTCCGGCGCGGTGGCGCCCAGCAGCCGCCCGAGCAGCGCGGCCACGCCCTCGCGGTGCAGGTCGTCGAGGGCGTCGACACGCACCGTCACCGACACGTGGCCCGTGCCGTCGGGCACCCGGGCCTGGGTGACGTGCAGCGACGGCGACGACCAGAGCCGCAGCAGGTCGTCGGGTGGCGCCGGCCCGGGCGCCCGGTGCAGCAGGTAGGGGCTGGAGACGGCGTGGCCGCCCCCGAGGTGGGCGCGCACGCGGCTGGCGGGGCCGTCGGCGCCGACGAGCGCCTCGGCGCGGTAGCGGGCGCCGGCCTCGTCGGTGACCACCACGGCGTCGCCGACGTCCTCGACCGCGGCGGCGCGGCGTCCCCACTCGACGGTGACCATCTCGTCGGCCGTGCACGCGGCCACGAGCAGCGCCCGGAGCACGGCGTGCGGGACGAGCACGTAGGGCCGCGCGTAGCGCGCCCGGACCGCGGCGCCGAGCTCGGCCACCCGCAGGACCGTGCCGCTCGCGGCGTCCGCGTGCACGAGCCGCCGGGGCTCCCAGGCCGCGGCCGTCAGGGCGTCGGCGAGGCCCAGGGCGGCGAGCTCGCGCAGCGCGTCCGGGGTGAGCACGGCGAGGCCGGGGTCGACGTCCTCGGGCCGGTCGCGCTCGAGGACGTGCACGGGGAAGCCCTGGTGGGCCAGGAAGAGCGCGGCGACGAGCCCGGAGAAGCGGGAACCCAGCACGAGCAGCGGTACGGCAACCACGGCTCCACCTCGTTCACCCGCGCGGACGAGACAAGCGTAGGCAGATCATCTCGGACGGAGCAATCGGGCGCCGGAAGGTGAGGTCAGGGCCCGTCGACCACTCGGTCGGGTGTCCCTCGGTCGAGCGACGGGGCGGTCGCGGCGTGGTCGGGCGCGTCGCCGAGGCGGTCACGGGCGTCGAGGACGCGGGCGAGCGTGAGGCAGGTCGTGGCCAGCGCGGCGCCGAGCAGCCAGCCCGCGGAGACGTCGGTGGTCCAGTGCACGCCGAGGTAGACCCGGCTCGCGCCGACCACCAGCGCGCCCAGGGCGGCCAGCGCGATCGCGGCCGTGCGGATCGCGCGGGCCCGCGGGGTGCCGACGGACAGCGCGCTCACCGCCGCCGCGGTCAGGGTCAGCCCGAGCGCCGACATCAGGGCGTGGCCCGAGGGCAGCGACGCCGTGGCCTCCTCGGCGAGGCGCAGGGCCTCGGGCGGGCGCGGGCGCTCGACGGCGAGCTTGACGAGGCGGACCGTCAGCGAGCCCGCCGCCACGCCGACGACCCAGATCACCGCGGTGCGCCGGTGGCCGCGGGCGAACAGCACGACGGCGGAGACGACGGCGAGGCCCCCGGTGCCGACCGTCCCGCCGATCAGGGAGACCGCCTCGGCCGTGGTGGTCAGCCCCGGCGTGCGGTGGACGAGCATCCACGAGAGCACCGGGGAGTCGGCGGCCGCGAGCGCCTCGTCGGTGGCGACCAGCGCGAACACCACGCCGGCGGCGGCGACGAGCACGCCCACGAGGGCGGTGTCGCGCAGCGCGCCGGGCACGGCGGACAGGGCGCCGCCGGCGACGCGGTCGGCCACCGTGGCCAGGACGACGAGCACCCCGAGGACCAGCAGCGACACGGCGGTGGCGTCGAGGGCCACGGAGATCCTCCTGCGGGTGCTGTGCGTGCGGAACGGGCGACGCGCCGGTGCGACGTGGCCGGGCCCCGATCATCCCAGGGCAGACTGGGGTCGTGCTCCTCCTGGGGCTCCTCGCCGCCCTCGCGGCGGCGGGGGCCAACGCCGGCGCGGCCCTGCTCGAGGCGAGCGCCGCCCGGCGCGCGAGCCGGCCGGCGACGATCGTCCTGCACCCGATGTACCTCTCGGGCCTCGCCCTGGACATCGGCGGCTGGGTGCTCACCGTGCTCGCGCTGCGGTTCATGCCGATCGTCGCGGTGCAGGCGATCGTGGCCGGCCAGGTCGGGATCACGGTGGTGGCGTCGCACTGGGTGTTCGACACGCCGCTGCGCCGCGTCGACCTGTTCGCGGCCGGGGCGAACGTGCTGGGGCTCGCGCTGCTGGTGGCGAGCGCGAGCGTCGACGACGAGCCGCCCGTCCCGTCGACCGGGACCACCGTGGCCCTGCTGGCGACGTTCGCGGTGCTCGCGGCCGTCGGGATCCCGGTGGCGGTCAAGAGCCACCGGGCGGTGCTGATCTCGTTCGTCGCCGGGCTGGCGTTCGGGGGCACGGCGGTGGCGGTGCGGCTGGTCGAGCTCGGGGGGACGCTCGGGGAGATGGCGGGCCAGGCGCTCACCGACCCGGCGGTGTGGGCGCTGCTGGGCTTCGCGGTGCTGGGCCTCGGGACCTACACGGTCGCGCTCGGCAAGGGCGCCGCGGTCGGTCCGGTGGTGGCCGTGCTCGCGGTGACCGAGACCCTCGCGCCCGGGTTCATCGGGCTGATCTGGCTGGGCGACAGCGTCCGCCCGGGATGGACGCCGGCGTTCGTGCTGGGGCTCGTGCTCGCGCTCGGCGGGGTCGTGCTGCTGGCGCGCTCGCCCGCACAGGCGTCGCTGGCCGGCGACGACGGCGTCGCCCCGCCGCCGCTCAAGCGGCTGTAGCGGGGCGACGCCGCGGGCTCAGTCGCGGAACGCGTCCTTGACCTTCTCGCCGGCGTTCTTGAGGTTGCCCACGGTCTGGTCCTTCTTGCCCTCGGCCTCGAGGCGCTCGTTGCCGACCGCCTTGCCGATGCCTTCCTTGACCTTGCCCTTGAGCTCCTGGGCCTTGTTGTCGACCTTGTCGTCCTGCGCCATGATCGTCTCCTCACCGCGCGCCGTCGACGGCGTGCTGACGGAGAGCCCAGTACCCCCGCGCGGACGGGTCAACGCGCGGGAGTCCGCTCCGAGCTGCGCAGGACGACGTCGCGGACGACGTCCCCGGCCGACGGCAGGTCGACCCACGCGACCTCGGGGTGGTGCTCGTCGGCGCGCGCGAGGAGCTGGAACGTGCCGGCGTCGGCGGGGAGCAGCCGGAACGCGCCGTCGGTGTCGGCGGTGGCGACGGCGACCTCGCGCCCGTCGCGGCCCACGAGCGTCAGCGTCGCGCCCCCGACGGCGTCGCCGCGGCCGTCGGTGACGTGGCCCTGGAGGGCGGCCTGCTGGTCGGTCTCTCCGGTGTCGGGCGCCCGACGCGCGGCCCGTCGGCGGTCCGCGAGGAGGTCCACGACGCCCAGCACCAGCGCCAGGACGACGAAGGCGACCGCGCCGATGAGCCCGAGGCTGATGGCCCGCGCCCAGTCGCCGCCGGTGGAGGCGAGCTGGCCGAAGAAGACGGCGCCGACCGCGGAGATGCCGATCGCCGACCCCACCCGCTGACCGGTCTGCAGGACGCCCGCGGCGGTGCCGCCCTCGCGGGGCGGGACCTCCTCGAGGGCGAGGGTCTGGTTGGGCGCGATGACGAACCCGCTGCCGATGCCGGCGACCAGCAGCGGCCCGGCCATCGCCCAGCCGACCTGCTGCGGGTCGAGGCGCAGGACGACGTCGACCGCGACCAGCCCGATCGCCACGGCGAGCAGGCCGCCGACCACGAGCGGCTTGCCCAGGCGGGAGACGAGACGGCCGCCGACCGCCGAGGTCACCGCGGACCCCAGCGCGAACGGCGTCAGGGCCAGCCCGGCCTCGAGCGGGGTGTAGCCGCGCCCGTTCTGCAGGAACAGCGTGATGACGAAGAAGATCGCGGTGAAGCCGGCGAAGTAGAGCAGCCCGAGCGAGCTGCCCAGGGCGTAGCTGCGGGTGCGCAGCAGGGCGAAGTCGACCAGCGGGTGCCCGTGGGCGCGGCGCGCGCGGCGCTCCCACCGCACGAAGAGGACGAGCAGGACGGCGAACACCCCGAGCAGCCACCAGGGGGCGCTCGCCGGATCGCCCTCGGAGAGCACGAGCGGCACCATCAGCGCGACCACGGCGCCGCCGAGCAGGATCGCCCCGACGATGTCGAGGGGCCGGCGCTCGGCTGCAGCGACGGTGTCGCGGGGCAGCAGGCGGGCGCCGAGGACCAGCGCGAGCACGCCGATCGGGACGTTGACGTAGAAGACCCAGCGCCAGCCGTCGGCCTCGCCGCCCCACTCGAGCAGCAGGCCGCCGAGCAGCGGCCCGATCGCGGTGGAGATGCCGATCGCGGCGCCGAACAGGCCGAACGCCCGGCCGCGCTCGCGACCCTGGAACAGCTGCTGGATGAAGCCGATGACCTGCGGGTTGAGCATCCCGCCGGCCGCGCCCTGGAGCAGGCGGGCGGCCACGAGCGTCTCGGCGTTCGGCGCGAGCCCGGCCGCGGCGCTGGTCAGCGTGAACAGGGCCAGCGCGATGACGAACATCTTCTTGCGGCCGCGGTCGTCGCCCAGGCGCCCGGACGCGACGAGCACGAGGCCGAAGGTCAGGGCGTAGCCGGACACGACCCACGACAGCTCCGCGGCCGAGGCGCCGACCCCCCGCTGCATGGCGGGCAGGGCGACGTTGACGATGCTGACGTCGAGCAGCGTCATGAACCCGGCGATGAGGCACACCGCCAGGGCGCGCCAGCGTCGCGGGTCCGGCTCGGGTTGCGTCACCAGGACGGCTCCCCCGGCCGCGCCCCGGTCAACCACGAGCCCGGCCGGACGAGACGAAGGGAACGCCCGTGGAGGTCCTGTCGAGCCGCATCCTCGTGCGCCCGCGCGACTGGGAGGTCTCCCGGGCGTTCTACGCCGACGCCCTGGGGCTCGCCGTGGCGCGCGAGTTCCCCGGCGGCGTCGTGTTCTTCCTCGGCACCGGCTACCT
Source organism: Actinomycetospora sp. CA-101289 (assembly GCF_050955895.1). Classification (NCBI taxonomy): domain Bacteria; kingdom Bacillati; phylum Actinomycetota; class Actinomycetes; order Pseudonocardiales; family Pseudonocardiaceae; genus Actinomycetospora; species Actinomycetospora sp. CA-101289. The sequence goes on from NZ_CP192093.1 coordinate 5,601,872, forward strand.
GGAGCTGTCGAAGGCCGGGGCGGTGAGCGTGGGCGACGACGCGCTGTGGTTGCAGGTGCGCTCGCTGACCTCTGCGGTCGAGGAACTGCGCGAGCGGGGCGTGACGATCACCCGCGAGCCGCGCCGCGAGTTCTGGGGCCTCGACGAGTGCTGGATCGCCGACCCCGACGGCCGCGCGATCGTCCTCGTCGAGATCCCCCCGGGCCACCCGATCCGGACCGACACCCGTACGTGAGCGATCTTTGGGCCTATAGGCCCAAAGATCGCTCACATGCCCAGGGCGCCCGCCAACTTCTCCAGCGACGGGCGGGGGTCCGCCATCGGGTGCTCGCCCAGGGCCTGGACCAGCACGTGGTCGGCGCCGGCATCGAGGTGCGCGGTCACCGAGGCCGCGACGGTCTCGAGGTCGCCCATGCCGACCAGCGCGCGGGCGAGGCGTTCCGAGCCGCCGGGCACGAGGTCGGACTTCTCGAAGCCCTGGCGCAGCCAGGAGTTCCGGTAGTTCGGCAGTCCCGAGTAGATCTCGAGGTGCTGGTGCGCGCGGGCCAGCGCGTCCTCGGCGTCGTCGCCGACGGCCACGGCCTGCTCGGACACGACCCACTTGTCCACGCCCAGGGCCTCGCGGGTGACCCGGGTCTGGTCGGGCAGGACGAGGTAGGGGTGCACGCCGTCGGTCTCGGCGCCGGCCAGCTCGATCATCTTCGGGCCGAGGGCGGCGACCAGGCGCGCGGGCCGCCCGGCGCCCGGCTCGATCTGCTCGGGCACCGCGGCCATCCGCTGCAGGTAGTCGCGCATCGTCGCCAGCGGCTTCGCGTACGTCCCGCCCCGCCCGCGCTCGACCAGCGGCGCGTGGCTCACGCCGAGCCCGAGCACGAACCGCCCCGGGTGCAGGGCGGTCAGCGTGCGCCCGCCGTTCTCGGCGGCGATCGGGTCGCGGGCGTGGATGTTGGCGATGCCGGTGCCGACGACCAGGCGGTCGGTGGCGGCGAGGAACGCGCCGGCCTGGGTCAGCGTCTCCTTGCCGTAGGCCTCGCCGTAGAACAGCGAGCCGTAGCCCATCGCCTCGAGGTCGCGGGCGACCTGCTGCGCGTCGCGGATCGCCCAGCTGTCGCTGGTCCACCAGACGCCGACGCGGGACGGGAAGTCGATCTGTGCGGCCACGCCGCGACGCTAGCCCTGGCCCGCGAGGCCCGCCGACGCGGACTCGTGCGCCATCGTGCGCAGCGCCGAGATCAGCCCCGCGCCCAGCACCGTGCCCAGCACCGCGCTCTCGACGACGTCCTCGCGCCGCCCGCGCGACACGACGGCGTCGACCTCGCGGCGCGCCAGGGCCTCGAGGGTCTCGGCGTAGGTGTCGAGGAGGTTCACCAGCACCTCGGTGCCGAGGCGCTCGCTCGTGGCCAGGATCTCCACGGCCGCCCGCCGTCCCGGATTGCTCTCGTGGACGTGCCACCCCCGCCGGGCGACGAGGTCGTCGAGGACCTTCGTCGCCCGCTCGGTGGCGTCGTCGTCGGTCAGGACGGCACCACCGACGAGCGCGTCCTGCGTGGCCCCGAGCACCGAGTGCAGCGCGACCTCGTCGGCGTCGACCGCGGCGAGGACGTCCCGCGTGCCGGCGACGGACAGCCCGCCGACGTCGATGAGCGCGCGCACCAGCCGAAGCCGGCGCACGTGCGCCTCGCCGTAGGCGGCCTGGTTGGGACTCGTGCGCTCGCCGGGCGGCAGCAGGCCCTCGCGCAGGTAGTACTTGATCGACGCGACGCTCACGCCGGTCCGGCGGCTCAGCTCGGCGACCCGCATCCCGCTCCCCTCTGGACGACACCGTGCAGATAGTTCTACTCTCCACTCATGGACAGTGACACTATCCGTTCGACGGCCCGGGACCACCGCGTCCTCGCCGTGTTCACCGGGGCCATGGCCGCGCTCGCGGTGGTGTGCCTGGCCGGGGTCGCGCTCGACCCGCGCCTGCTCGGCGGCCAGCCCATCTGGGCCAAGCCGCTGAAGTTCTCGGTCAGCTTCGCCCTCTACGGCGCGACGCTGGCGTGGATGATCTCGCTGGTCGCGGCGCCGGCGGCCCGCCGCTGGGCCCGCCGCGCCGGGGTGGTCGTCGCCGTCGCGGGGACGGTGGAGATGGTCGCGATCGTCGGGCAGGTCGTCCGGGGACGCGCCAGCCACTTCAACGTCGCGACGGCCCTGGACACCGCGATCTGGTCGGTGATGGGCACGACGATCGTCGTGCTCTGGGTCGCGACGGCGACCGTCGGCGTCGTGCTGCTGCGCGAGCGCACGCTGCCGGCCGACACGGCGTGGGCGGTGCGTCTCGGCCTCGGGGTCACCCTGCTCGGCATGGCCGCGGCCTTCCTCATGACCGGCCCGACCGGCGCGCAGATCGCGGCGGCGCAGGACACCGGCGCGATGCCGACGGTCGGCGCGCACGCCGTGGGCGTCCCCGACGGCGGCGCCGGCCTGCCGCTGGTCGGGTGGAGCACCACCGGCGGCGACCTGCGCATCGGGCACTTCGTCGGCCTGCACGCGCTGCAGGGCCTGCCGCTGCTCGGCGTCCTGCTGCTCCTGCTCGCGCCGCGAGTGCCCGTGCTGCGCCGCGTCGGCGTCCGCGCCCGGCTGATCGGCGTCGCCGGTACGGCCTGGACCGGGCTGACCGTGCTGCTCGTGTGGCAGGCGCTGCGCGGCCAGTCGATCATCGCCCCGGACGCCGGGACCCTCGTCGCCGCCGCCGTGCTCGTCGTCGCGACGCTCGCAGGCGCCGTCGCCGTCCTGCGCGGCGGCGCCCGTCACGACCGCACCGCCACCCCGACGACCGCCCTGGAGCCCCGATGACCACCCCGACCACCACCGCCGCCCCGCGCACCCGCGCCGGCAGCCCCGTCCTCGTCGGCGTCTACCTCGTCCTGTCGCTGGTGGGCCTGGTCGGGACGTGGTGGTTCAACATCGCGTTCTTCCTCGGTGGCGGCGACGACTACCTCGGCGGGTGGTTCGCCAACGCCGCGAGCTCCTCGGCCGCGGTCGACATCCTCGTCGCCGGCGCCGCCGCCTGCGTGCTCATCGTGGTCGAGGGGCGGCGCCTGGGCTTCCGGGCGGTGACGATCGGGCTGCTCGTCGTCCTGAGCTTCGTGATCGCCGTGGCGTTCACGTTCCCGCTGTTCCTGGCCCTGCGGGAGGTGCGCCTCCGGCGCACGTGAGCAGCTGTCGGTGCGCCAGCACCGATTTCTGCTCACGTGCCGAAGGCACTACAGGCCCAGGTGCCGCGCGATGAGGATCTTCTGGACCTCGCTGGTGCCCTCGCCGATCTCCAAGATCTTCGAGTCGCGGTAGTGGCGGGCCACCGGGTACTCGTTCATGAAGCCGTAGCCGCCGAAGATCTGGGTGGCGTCGCGGGCGTTGTCCATCGCGGCGTTGGAGCTGACGAGCTTCGCGACCGCCGCCTCCTTCTTGAACGGCTTCCCGGCCGCCATCTTCGCCGCGGCGTCGTGCCACGCCAGGCGCGCGCAGACCGTCCGCGCCTCCATCTCGGCGATCTTGAACTGGATGCCCTGGTAGGTCCCGATCGCCGCCCCGAACGCCTCGCGCTCGCGGGCGTAGCGCACCGACTCGTCGACGCAGCCCTGCGCCGCGCCGGTGGACAGCGCGGCGATCGCGACGCGGCCCTCGTCGAGGATCGACAGGAACTGCGCGTAGCCCCGGCCCTGCGCACCGACGAGGTTCTCCTCGGGCACGCGGCAGTCGTCGAACGCGAGCTCGTGGGTGTCGGAGGCGTTCCAGCCGACCTTGGAGTAGCTCGGGGCCACGGTGAACCCGTCGGTGCCCGACGGCACGAGGATCGCCGAGATCTCCTTCTTGCCGTCCTCGCCGCGGTCGGTCACCGCGGTGACCGTGACCAGCGCGGTGATGTCGGTGCCCGAGTTGGTGATGAACGCCTTGGTCCCGTTGATCACCCACTCCCCGCCGTCGACCTTCGCCGTGGTGCGGGTGGCCCCGGCGTCGGAACCGCCGCCGGCCTCGGTGAGCCCGAACGCGCCGAGCGTGCGGCCCGCGGCGAGGTCGGGCAGCCAGCGCTCCCGCTGCTCGTCGGACCCGAAGCGCAGGATCGGCATGATGCCCAGCGAGACGCCGGCCTCGAGGGTGATCGCCACCGACTGGTCGACCCGCCCCAGCTCCTCGAGCGCGACGCACAGCGCGACGTAGTCGCCGCCCATGCCGCCGTGCTCCTCGGGCACCGGCAGGCCGAACAGGCCCATCTCGCCCATCGACGCGACGATGTCGTAGGGGAACTTCTCCTGGATGTAGAGCTCGCCGATGACCGGCGCGATCTCCTTCTGCGCGAACTCCTCGACGGTGGCCCGCAGGGCCTCGTGCTCCTCGGACAGCTGCATGATCAATCTCCCGGGTCGGGCACGACGGTGACCAGCGGTGCGTCGAGGGCGACGGCGGCGCCGGCCTTCGCGGCCAGGTCCTTGACGACGCCGTCGCTCGGCGCCGACACGACGTGCTCCATCTTCATGGCCTCGACGACGACGAGTCGCTGGCCGGCGGTGACGTGGTCGCCCTCGGCGACCTCGACGGCGGTGACCGTGCCGGGCATCGGCGCGGTGAGGGGGCCGTCCCCGGGGCCCCCGGCGGTGCGCGCGGCGCGCAGGCGCTCCTGCTCGCGCAGAGCCCAGGCGTCACCGTCGCGGGCGAGCCAGCGGACGCCGTCCGCCACCGCCGTCCGGTAGTTGCGCGTGGTGCCGGCGAGGGTGACGACGAGGGTGCTGCCGTCCCTCTCGGCGGAGGCCCTCCGTGAGGCGCCCTCGGCGCCGACGGTGACCATCGCGCGTGCAGCGGGTCCGGCCACGGCGACGTCGACCGGGTCGCCGCTCGCCCCCGCCGCGGGGACGAGGCGCCAGCGCGCGGGCGCGGGGTCGGCGCCGAGGCGCCAGCCGCCGAGACGGTCGAACGGGGCGTCGCCGGCGGGGAGGTCGAGCAGGCCGGCGAGGGCCGCGGCCACGAGGACGTCGTCGGGGGTCGTGTCGTCGGGCGGGTCGAGCCGACCGATGAGCCCGGTGTCGAGGCGCCCGGCGCGGACGTCGGGGTGGGCGAGCAGGGTGCGCAGCCAGGCGAGGTTGGTGCGCACGCCGAGCACGGTGGTCGTGCCGAGCGCGGCGTCGAGGCGGTCGAGGGCGGCGGCGCGGGTGGGGCCGCTGGCGATGACCTTGGCGAGCATCGGGTCGTAGCGGGACCCGACCTCGGTGCCGGTGGCGACGCCGGCGTCGACGCGGGCGTCGGCGGGCCAGACGAGGTCCAGCACCGTGCCCCCGGTCGGCAGGAAGCCGCGGGCGGGGTCCTCGGCGTAGAGGCGGACCTCGACGGCGTGGCCCTCGATCCGCACGTCGCCCTGGTCGTAGCCCAGCGGCTCGCCCGCCGCGACGCGCAGCTGCTCGGCGACGAGGTCGAGCCGGTGGCCGCGGATCGTCACGACCTCCTCGGTGACCGGGTGCTCGACCTGCAGCCGGGTGTTCATCTCGAGGAAGAAGAACTCGCTGGCGTCGGCGTTCGTCACGAACTCGACGGTCCCGGCACCGACGTAGCCGCAGGCGATCGCGGCCTCGACGGCGGCGGCGCCCATGTCGTGGCGCTGGCGCCCGTCGAGCACCGCCGAGGGGGCCTCCTCGACCACCTTCTGGTGCCGGCGCTGCAGCGAGCACTCGCGCTCGCCGAGGTGCACGACGGTGCCGTGCGCGTCGGCCAGCACCTGGATCTCGATGTGGCGGGGGTCGGTGACGTAGCGCTCGACGAGCAGCGTGTCGTCGCCGAAGGAGCTGCGGGCCTCGCGGCGGGCGGCGGCGATGGCGTCGCGCAGACCCTCGTCGCCCTCGACGACGTGCATGCCCTTGCCGCCGCCGCCCGCGCTGGGCTTGAGCAGCACGGGGAAGCCGACGGCGCGCGCGGCGGCGGCGACCTGGTCGTCGTCGAGGCCGGAGCCGTCGGACCCGGGCACCAGGGGAACGCCCGCCGGGCCGACCGTCGCCTTCGCCCGAATCTTGTCGCCCATCGCCTCGATGGCCTCGGCGGGCGGGCCGATCCAGGTCATGCCGGCCTGCTCGACCTGGCGGGCGAACGCGGCGTTCTCGGCGAGGAAGCCGTAGCCGGGGTGCACGGCGTCGGCGCCGACCGCCCGGCCGGCCTTGATGATCGCCGCGCCGTCGAGGTAGTCGGGCACGCGCACCGCGACGTCGGCGGCGTGCACGTGCGGTGCGTCGGCGTCGGGGTCGGTGTTGACGGCCACCGCGCGCAGGCCCCGCGCGTGCAGGGTCCGCGTGATCCGCACGGCGATCTCGCCGCGGTTGGCGATCAGCACGCTGGTGAACACGGTGGCCTCTCTGGCGGGCGAGCGGGGTGGTTTCCTGGCGTTGAGTGCCAGCGTGGCCCCCACGCTGGCACGCGCGCGCTACATCCGGAACACGCCGAAGTGCGGCGGGTCGAGGGGGGCGTTGGCGCAGGCCGAGAGGGCCAGGCCGAGGACCGTGCGGGTGTCGGCGGGGTCGATGACGCCGTCGTCCCACAGCCGCGCGGTGGAGTAGTACGGGTGCCCCTGGTGCTCGTACTGCTCCCGCACGCCCTCGGCGTCGCTCGAGCCCACGGTGCCGAGCACGGTCGCCGCCTGCTCGGCGCCCATGACGCTGATGCGGGCGTTCGGCCACATCCACAGGAAGCGCGGCGAGTAGGCCCGTCCGCTCATCGCGTAGTTGCCGGCGCCGTACGAGCCGCCGATGACCACGGTCAGCTTGGGCACCCGAGTGGTCGCGACGGCGGTGACCATCTTCGCGCCGTCCTTCGCGATGCCGCCGGCCTCGTACTCGCGCCCGACCATGAACCCCGTGATGTTCTGCAGGAAGACCAGCGGGATGCCGCGCTGGTCGCACAGCTGCACGAAGTGCGCGCCCTTGAGCGCCGACTCGCGGAACAGCACGCCGTTGTTGGCGACGATGCCCACCGGGTGCCCGTGCAGGCGGGCGAAACCGGTGACGAGCGTGGTGCCGTAGTCGGGCTTGAACGGGGTGAACCCAGCAGAGGATCCCGAGGGCCCGTCCACCAGGCGCGTGATCACCTCGTGCACGTCGTAGGCGGTGCGCCCGTCGACCGGGACGACGTCGTAGAGCTCGGCCGGGTCGTGCTCGGGCTCGACGGTGGGGCGCCGCTCCCACGGCGGCGCGCACCGGGGACCGAGCGTGTCGACGATGTCGCGCACCATCGACAGCGCGTGCGCGTCGTCGTCGGCGAGGTGGTCGACGACCCCGGAGGTGCGTGCGTGCAGCACCCCGCCGCCGAGCTCCTCGGCCGTGACCTCCTCGCCCGTCGCCGCCTTCACCAGCGGCGGGCCGCCCAGGAAGATCGTCCCCTGGTCGCGGACGATGATCGCCTCGTCGCTCATCGCCGGGACGTAGGCCCCGCCCGCGGTGCAGCTGCCCAGCACCGCCGCGATCTGCGGGATGCCGAGCCCTGACATCGTGGCCTGGTTGTAGAAGATGCGCCCGAAGTGCTCGCGGTCGGGGAACACCTGGTCCTGCTGCGGCAGGAACGCCCCGCCCGAGTCGACGAGGTAGACGCACGGCAGGTGGTTCTGCAGCGCGACCTCCTGGGCGCGCAGGTGCTTCTTCACCGTCATCGGGTAGTACGTGCCGCCCTTGACGGTGGCGTCGTTGGCCACCACCACGCACTCGCGCCCGGCGATGCGCCCGACGCCGGTGATGATCCCCGCGCCCGGCGCGGCGTCGTCGTACATGCCCGTCGCGGCCAGCGGCGAGAGCTCGAGGAACGGGCTCGACGGGTCGAGCAGCGCGTCCACCCGATCGCGCGGGAGCAGCTTGCCCCGCTCGACGTGGCGCTGGCGCGAGCGCTCCGGCCCGCCGAGGCGCGCCACCGCGAGCCGTTCGCGCAGGTCGGCGACGAGCGCGTGGTGCCCGGTGTGTACGTCGGTGCTGGCCGCGGCCACGCTCGACCTCCTCGTCGTCCGTTAACGCTCGTTCACGTTAGTGACCGTTCACGTCCCCTGGCAAGGGGCACTAGGGTGCGAGCGTGCCCGTCACGACCTCGCGCCGCGAGCAGATCCTCACCGAGGCGGCCAGGCTCTTCGCCCGCCACGGCTTCCACGGCGTGTCCATCGACGGGATCGGCGCGGCGGTCGGCGTGAGCGGACCGGCCCTCTACCGGCACTTCCCGTCGAAGGAGGGCCTGCTCGCCGAGCTGCTGGTGGGCATCAGCGAGCACCTGCTCGCCGCCGGGGAACGGCTCGCGACCGAGCACGACGACCCCGACGCGCTGCTCGAGGCGCTCATCGCGTTCCACACCGACTTCGCGCTGCACCGGCCCGAGCTCATCACCGTCCAGGACCGCGACCTCGCCAACCTCCCCGACGCCGCCCGCCGCCGCGTGCGCGGCCTGCAGCGGGCGTACGTGGAGATCTGGGTGGACGCCCTGCGCCGCGCGGGCCTCGCGGCCGGCGAGGAGACCGCGCGGGTCGGCGCGCACGCCGCGTTCGGCCTGATGAACTCCACCCCGCGCAGCACGGGGCGCACGCAGGCCGCGGTCGCCGCGCCGGTGCTCGTGGCCATGACCCGGGCCGCGCTGCACGCGCGTCCCGAGTAGTCCCGGGATCGGCCCCGGCGCCGCTACGCTCCGCGCCGTGCAGCCTCAGCAGCAGGACCAGCAGCCGGGCGGGCAGCAGTACCCGATCCTGCTCTCGACGATGAACGACCTGCCCGGCTACGAGGTCGTCCGCGTGTTCGGGGAGGTCTTCGGCCTCACCGTCCGCAGCCGCAACATGTTCTCGACCATGGGTGCGGGCTTCAAGTCGATGGCCGGCGGCGAGCTCAAGGGCCTGTCGAAGCTGCTGTCGGACTCGCGGCACGAGGCGCTCGCGCGCCTGTCGCAGGAGGCGCTGGCGCACGGCGCCAACGCCGTGCTCGCGCTGCGCTTCGACTGCAACGAGATCGCGAGCACGGCGAGCGAGATCGCCGCGTACGGCACGGCGGTGTACGTCGTGCCGGCCGCGTCCCGCTAGCCCCAGCGCGGCCCGGACGGCGCGTCGTAGCTCGCGAGGCCGGCGCCGAGCTCGTCCTCGGTCTCCTGCAGCCGGTTGCGCCGCAGCGTGGACTCCTCCAGCCGCGAGCGCACCGCGATCCGCCGCGACACCAGCTCGCGCACGTAGTCGTGGCGCTCCTGCTCCTGGGCCGTGTGGATCTGCGCGGTGAGCTTGGCGTCCTGGCGCTCGAGGATCCCGACCTGCTGGTCGGCCGCGTGGCGCCGCCGCGCGGTCTCGTCGTACCGGGCGCGCGTGACCACCGGGGCGTGCTCCTGCGGCGAGAACGGCCGGGGAGCGGGCGCCGGCGGCCGGGCGGTCGGCGCGGGCGGACCCGGACGCGCCGGCACGTACGTCGTGGTGGCGGCCGGGCCGGGCCGGTAGCCCGCCGTGCCGTGCCCCGGGGCGCCCGGCGGCGGCTCGTACTGCCGCGGGGCACCGATGCCGGTGTACGCGGGCGGCGCGGTGTCGGCCTCCCGGTCGTCCTTGCGCCCGAACAGGCGGGCCAGTCGTGAGGTCGCCATCGCGCAACCCTCCTCACGTGCCGTGACTGCCACCACTGTGCACCCGTCGCGGCCCGGACGGAAGCGGACAGGCGGGTCGTCCGCCGGACGGATCGACCGCGTCCGGACGTCAGGCCTGGTCGCGCAGCACGTTCTTCTGGATCTTCCCCGTCGACGTCTTCGGGAGCTCCCCGAACACGATCCGCTTCGGCGCCTTGAACCGCGCGAGGTGCGTGCGCACGTGCTCGACGAGCTCGTCGGGGTCGACCTCCTCGCGCACCGACACGTACGCGACGGGCACCTCGCCCCACCGCTCGTCGGGCGCGCCCACGACGGCCGACTCGATCACCGCCGGGTGGCTGTCGAGCACGCGCTCGACCTCGACCGACGCGATGTTCTCGCCGCCGGAGATGATCACGTCCTTGCTGCGGTCGCGGATCTCGACGTAGCCGTCGGGGTGCACGACGCCGAGGTCGCCGGTGCGGAACCAGCCGTCCGCATCCACCTCGGCGGTGGCCTCGGCGTCGCGGTAGTAGCCGAGCATGACGTCGTTGCCGCGCAGGACGAGCTCGCCCATGGTCTCGCCGTCGGAGGGGACCTCGGCGCCGGTCTGCTCGTCGAGCACGCGCAGGCGCTGGGCGATGACGTTGCCGACGCCCTGGCGCGCCTTGAGCCGCGACTGCTCGGTCGCGTCGAGGTGGTCCCACTCGGGGTGCCAGTCGTTCACGGCGGCCGGGCCGTAGGTCTCGGTGAGCCCGTAGAGATGGGTCACCGACATGCCCAGGTCGTTCATCTGCGCCAGCAGCGTCGGCGACGGCGGGGCGCCGCCCGTGGCGACCGTGACCGGCTCGGGCGCTGGGCCGTCCTGCGCGGCCTGCGCGTTCGCGATCATCGTCAGCACCGTCGGCGCGGCGCAGTAGTGCGTGACGCCCTCGGTGCGGATGAGCCGCCAGATCTCCTCGGCGTCGATGACGCGCAGGCACACGTGCAGCCCGCCCGCCGCGGTGACCGCCCAGGGGAAGCACCAGCCGTCGCAGTGGAACATCGGCAGGGTCCACAGGTAGCGCGACGCGGGCTCGAGGCGCACGTGGAACGCCATGGCCAGCGCCTGGAGGTTCGCGCCGCGGTGGTGGTACATGACGCCCTTGGGACGCCCCGTCGTGCCCGACGTGTAGTTGATGGCGAGCAGGCCGCGCTCGTCGGCGACGGGCACGACGCGCTCCGGGGAGTCGGCGACCAGCGACTCGTAGCGCTCGCCCTCCTCGACGAGGTCGACGCCGGTGCGCTCGGCCACCGCGCGGGCCTGCTCGACGAGCTCGCGGGTGGCGATCAGCAGCCGGGCGCCGGAGTGCTCGACGATGTGGACGATCTCGTCGACCGAGAGCCGGGTGTTCAGGGGCACGAGCACCGCACCGGCGTAGGGCACGCCGTGGTGGCACTCGAGCATCACGTGGCTGTTGGTGCACAGGGCCGCGACGCGGTCGCCGGGCTCGACGCCCAGTTCGTGCAGGGCCCCGGCCAGCCGACGGGACCGGGCGCCGAACTCCGCGTAGGTGAACCGGGCGTCGCCGTCGACGATCGCGTCGCGCGCGGCGAACGCGTGCGCCGCTCGGTCGAGGTACGCGGTGGGGGTCAGCTCGGTGAAGCTGAACGGGGCCGGGGTGACGCGCTCCATGCCCTCGTCCTACACCACGCCGAGGCTCGTCATCGCCTCGGCGACGCGCAGGAACCCCGCGGCGTTCGCGCCGTTCTCGAGGTCTGCCCCGTCGCCGTGGTAGCGCTCGGCGGCATCACGGACCCGGTCGTAGGCGTCGCTCATGATCACGGAGAGGCGCTCGTCGACGTCCTGGGCGCTCCAGCGCTCGCGCCCGGCGTTCTGCTGCATCTCCAGCGCCGACACCGCGACGCCTCCGGAATTCGCCGCCTTCCCGGGCCCGAAGGCGACGCCGCCGTCGCGCAGGATCTCCCGCGCCTCCGGGGTGACCGGGCCGTTCGCGCCCTCCGCGACCACCCGGCACCCGTTCTGCACCAGCGCGCGGGCCTCGTCCGCGCCGAGCTCGTTCTGCGTCGCGCAGGGCAGGGCGACGTCGCACTCCTGCGTGAACGGCGAGCCGTCCGCGGTGGAGGCGCCCGAGCGCTTCTCGGCGTAGTCGGCGACCGAACCGCCCTGGCCCTTGACCTCGCGGAGGAGCTCGACGTCGACGCCGTCGGGCTCGGAGATCGAGCCGCGCGAGTCCGAGCAGCCGACGACGGTGCCCCCCGAGGCGACCACCTTGTCCATCGCGAAGAGCGCGACGTTGCCGCTGCCGGAGACGACGACGCGCGCGCCGTCGAGGTCGCGGTCCTGCTCGGCGAGCATCCGTCGGGTGAAGTACACGACGCCGTAGCCGGTGGCCTCGGGCCGCAGCGCCGAGCCACCCAAGACGGCCGGCTTGCCGGTGAACGCGCCGGGCTCGTGGTAGCCGATGAGGCGCTGGTACTGCCCGTAGATCCAGCCGATCTCGCGTGACCCGACACCCATGTCACCGGCGGGGACGTCCACCGCGGCGCCGACGTGACAGGCCAGCTCCGTGGCGAACGACTGGCAGAACCGCATGAGCTCGCCCGACGAGAGCGCCTTCGGGTCGACGTCCGCCCCGCCCTTGGCGCCGCCGATGTCCTGGCCGGTCAGGGCGTTCTTGAACACCTGCTCGAAGCCGAGGAACTTGATGATGTCGAGGTCGACCGACGGCGCGAACCTCAGGCCGCCCTTGTAGGGGCCGAGCGCGGAGTTGAACTGGACGCGGAACCCGCGGTGGACACGCACCCGCCCCGCGTCGTCGGTCCACGGGATCCGGAAGACGATGACCCGCTCGGGTTCGCAGAGCCGTCCGACGACCTCGACGTACTCCGGGTGCTCGACGAGCACCGGTCCGATGCTGCGGAGCACGCCACGGACATCGGAGTGGAAGAACTGCTGGTGGGGGTCGCGGCGCAGGACGTCACGCCACACCTCCCGCAGCACCGCGTCCTCGGGCTCGTCGGTCCGGTCGCGCGCCATCGCCGTCCTCCACAACGTCGTCGTTGGGTGCGCCCGGCCTGGTACCCGGCGGTAGGTGCTGTCAGTCCGCCTGTTCGGCCGAGCACCACCACGTCGTCCGACCACCGACGGTGTCGCGCACCATCGGGGCGCCGCACCGCGGGCAGGTCTCGTCCTTGCCGCGGTACGGGATGACCTCGCCGGTGTGCACGCCGCCGTGGGCGATCGCGCTGCGCGTGGCCTTGCGCAGCTCGCGGCGCAGGGCGTCGAGGTCCTCGGTCGACAGCTCGCCCGCCGGCCGCGACGGGTTCAGGCGCGCCTGCCACAGCGTCTGGTCGGCGAGCAGGTTGCCGACGCCGGCGAGCACCGACTGGTCGAGCAGCCGGGCCTTGATCGGCGCGGTGCCCTTCCCGACGCGGGCGCGGAAGTCGTCGCGGGAGATCTCGGCGGCGTCGGGGCCGAGCGCGTCGACGTCGGGCTCGAGGTGCACGCGCCCGAGGCGCCGCTTGTCGAACAGCCGCAGCTCGCCCCCGTCCTCGAAGGTGATGCGGACGCGGTCCCACTCGGGCTTGTCGGGGCGCTCGTCGGGCTTGCGGGGCATGCCGCCGACGTGGGGGTCGCCACCGGCGTAGAGGCTGTGGGCGTCACCGCTCGGGCCGGTGACGAAGATGCGCCCGCCCATGCCGAGGTGGATGCCGAGGTGCGGGCCCTCGCCGCCGTCGGCGGTGACGGTGTCGCACCACATCGTCTTGCCCCGGCGGTGCGCGGCGACGAGCCGGCCGCCCTTGAGCGCCCGGTCGATCTCGCCGGGGTGGTGGGGCCGGCAGACGAACTCGTCGCGGTCGTCGACGCCGGCGATCGTGCGGTCGAGGGCCTTCTCGACGACCTGGCGGGCGTTCTCGACCTCGGGGAGCTCGGGCACGGGGTCCAGCTTGGCGCTTCGCGCTCGTGCGCGCTTGCCCGTGCCAGGGCACGGACGAGCGCGCACACGTGCGAAGCGCCAAGCTGGCCCGCGTGATCGAGCCCCGCGCCATGCTCGCCGTCGCCCTCGAGGAGGCCCGGACCGGGGCCGCGGCGGGCGGCGTGCCCGTCGGCGCCGCCCTGTTCGGCCCCGACGGCGAGCTGCTCGGGCGCGGCCACAACCGCCGCGTCCAGGACGGCGACCCCGCCACCCACGGCGAGACCGCCGCCTTCCGCGCCGCCGGGCGCCGCCCGCACTACCGCGGCACGACCATGGTCACGACGCTCTCGCCGTGCTGGTTCTGCGCGGGGCTCATCCGCCAGTTCCGCATCCCGCGCCTCGTCGTCGGCGAGGCGGAGAACTTCGGCGGCCAGCACGGATGGCTCGCCGAGCAGGGCGTCGAGGTCACCGTGCTCGACGACCCGGACTGCGCGGCCCTCATGGCGCGCTTCGCCGCCGAGCACCCCGAGGCGTGGATCGAGGACATCGGCGGGCCGGAGTGAGGTGCGCTCCGCGCAGGTGAGCAGAAAGTGGTGCTGCAGCCCCGATTTCTGCTCACGTGCGCGGAGCGCACACCTCCGCGACGCACCGGGCGACCGGCCCGTCGGGGTCCGCCGCCGCCAGCACCGCGTCCTCGCCGACGCCCAGGCCCCGCAGCAGCGTCCGGCAGAACTCCGCCGCCACGTCCGCCGCGGGCAGCCGGCCCGCGGGGTCGAACCAGGTCCACATCCAGTGCAGCGAGCCGAACATCTGCAGGCTGCGCAGGCGGGCGTCGCCCGGGACGAACACCCCGTCCGCCTCGCCGTCGCGCAGGACCGCCACGACGAGGTCGCGGTAGGCGTCGCGCTGGGCCCGCGCCGTCGCCATCCCCGGGACGTCGGTGAGCCGCACGACCTCGCGCTGGAACGCGACGGTGGTCGCCGGCTCCTCGGTGGAGTAGCGGACGCCCGCGTGCACGAACGCCGCGATCCGCTGCTCCGGCGCGGTGAGCCGGGCCAGCAGGACGTGGGCCTCCTCGAGGCGGCGGCGCATGTAGCGCTCCTGCACCTCGGCGAGCATGCGGTCCTTGGTGCCGAAGTGGTGGACGATCGTCCCCTTGCTCATCCCCAGCTCGTTCGCGACGTCGCCGAAGTTGGCCCGGTCGTAGCCGCGCTCGGCGACGTGGCGGGTGAACGTCGCCAGGATCTCGTCGCGACGCCCGCCGCGGGCACGCCCCGGGGCCACCACCGGCTCCGTCATCGGGCCCCCTTGTGAACTGACCGCACGTACGGGCAGAGTAGCTCAGGTCACGCCGACGTGGGAGGACAGCCGTGGACGGTGGCATCGCCGACTGGGTGGCCCGGCGCGCCCTGCGCCGCCCCGAGGCCGAGGCGCTCGTCGACGTCGCCACCGGCGCCCGCCACACCTACGCGCAGCTCGACCGCCGTATCGGGGCCCGCGCCGCCGCGCTCGCCGCCCTCGGGGTCGGCGCCGGCGACCGGGTGGCGCTGCTCGGCGAGAACTCCGCGGCCTACCTCGAGTGGCTCTTCGGCGCCGCCCGCCTCGGCGCGATCGCCGTGCCGATCAACCACCGGCTGGCCCCGGGCGAGGTCGGCCACGTCCTCGCCGACTCGGGGGCGACGGTGCTGGTCCGCTCGGCGGCCTTCGCGAGGCTGGCCGAGGACGCCCTCGCCGCGCTCGCGGGCGACGCCGTCGGCGCCCTGGTCGAGCTGGCCGAGGAGCCCGGCGACCAGGCCGTCGAGGCGCGCCCCGTCGCCGGCGACGACCCCTGCGTGATCATGTACACCTCGGGCACCACCGGCGTGCCCAAGGGCGCGGTGCTCACGCACGACAACATGCTGTGGAACGCGATCAACATGGTCACCGCGGGCCCCGGCATCGGCGGCACCGACGTGACGATCGCGGCCGCGCCCCTGTTCCACATCGGCGCGCTGGGGCTCTCCGCGCTCCCGCTGCTCTACGCCGGCGGCACCGTGGTCGTCGTGCCGTCGTTCGACCCGGCGGCGTTCGTCGACCTGCTCGCCCGCGAGGGCGTCACCACCCAGTTCCTCGTCCCCGCGATGTGGGCGGCGCTGACCCGCCTGCCCGCGCTGCCGCCACTGCCCGCCCTGCGCTGGGCGATCTCGGGCGGCGCGCCGTGCCCCGTCACCGTGATCGAGCACTTCACGGGCCTGGGCTGGACGTTCACGGAGGGCTTCGGGATGACCGAGCTCTCCCCCGCGGCGCTGTTCCTCGACGCGGGCGACGTCCTCACCCACGCCGGGTCGGTCGGGCGGCCGTTCATGCACGTCGACGCGCGCCTGGTGTCCGGGACCGGCGAGGACGTCGGCGTGGGCGAGGTCGGCGAGCTCGTGCTGCGCGGGCCGACCGTCTTCGCCGGCTACTGGAACCGCCCCGACGAGACCGCCGCGGTGCTGCGCGACGGCTGGTTCTCCTCGGGCGACCTGGGCGTCCGCGACGCCGAGGGCTTCGTGACGCTCGTCGACCGCAAGAAGGACATGATCATCACGGGCGGCGAGAACGTCTACCCCGTCGAGGTCGAGCAGGTCCTGCACCGCCACCCGCACGTCGCCGACGTCGCGGTGATCGGCGTTGGCGACCCGACGTGGGGCGAGACGGTGACGGCGGTGGTCGTCGCCTCCGGTGACCTCGACCCCGACGAGGTGATCGCCTTCGCCCGCGAGCGGATCGCGCACTTCAAGGCGCCGCGGCGCGTCGAGGTCGTCGACGAGCTGCCCCGCAACGCCACGGGCAAGCTGCTCAAGCGCGTGCTGCGCGAGCGCTACGCCGGCCAGGCCGAGGCGGTCGCGCGGTGACGGCCGCGCCTGTCCCGAGCGAAGGGCACCTTCGCTCGAATCCGGGCGGCGGGCGTCCCGACGACGGGCGCCCACGCGCGGCTGTATCGAGCGAAGGGGCCCTTCGCTCAGAACTGGTCAGCGCCCACGACGCCTGGGCGACGCCCGAGCGCCGGGCGCTGCGCGGGCTCGTCGCCGACTTCACCGCGCGCGAGATCGTCCCCCACCTCGATCGCTGGGAGGACGAGGGCGCGCTGCCCCGGTCCCTGCACGAGCGCGCGGGCGACCTGGGGCTGCTCGAGCTCGGCTTCCCGGCCGCGGCGGGCGGCGCCGGCGACCACGTCGACTCCCTGCTCGTCACCGAGCAGCTGATCCTCTCCGGCGGGTCGAGCGGCGTGTGCGCGGGCCTGTTCACCCACGGCATCGGCGTCCCCCACATCGCCGTTGCCGGTGACCCCGACCAGATCGCGCGCTTCGTGCGCCCGGCGCTCGCGGGCCGGGCGATCGCGAGCCTCGGCATCACCGAGCCCGACACCGGCTCCGACGTCGCCGCGATCACCACCCGCGCCGAGCGCGACGGCGACGACTACGTGGTCACCGGGGCCAAGACGTTCATCACCTCGGGGACCCGCGCGGACTTCGTCACCACGGCCGTCCGGACCGGCGGACCGGGCCACCGCGGGGTCTCGCTGCTGGTGATCGAGACCGACCGGCCCGGGGTGTCGCGCTCACGCCTGCGCAAGATGGGCTGGCACTGCAGCGACACCGCCGAGCTGCGCTTCGACGGCGTGCGCGTGCCGGCGGCGAACCTCGTCGGCGCCGAGGGCACCGGCTTCCGCCAGATCATGGTCAACTTCGGTGCCGAGCGGCTGTCGCTCGCGGTGCAGGCCTACGCCACCGCGCAGCGCTGCGTCGACCTGACGCTGGACTGGGTGCGCAGCCGGCGGACCTTCGGCGAACCGCTGGCCCGGCGCCAGGTCGTGCGCCACCAGGTCGCCGAGATGGCGCGCGAGGCCACGGTCGCGCGCACCTACGTCCGGGACGTCCTGGCGCGGTGGCAGGCGGGGTCCCCGGACACCGACGTCGTCACCGAGCTCGCCATGGCCAAGAACACCGCGGTCGCGGCGTGCGACGCCGTCGTCGACCGCGCCGTCCAGCTGCACGGAGGGATGGGCTACATGCACGGCGTGGAGGTCGAACGCCACTACCGCGACGCGCGGATCCTGGGCATCGGCGGTGGCACGACCGAGATCATGAACGAGGTCGTGGCGGGCCGGCTGGGGCTGGACGGGTGAGCGGGGCCCCTTCCGTTGCGCAGCTGTTGAGCGACCTCGACGACGAGCGCGCCGCCGTCATGGGCCTGGTGCGCGAGCTCCCGCGCGCGTCCTGGACGTTGCCGACCCGCGCGGTGCCGTGGACGGTGCGCGACCAGATCGCCCACCTCGGCTGGTTCGACGGCGCCTTCGCCCGCGCGATCTCGACGCCTGTGGAGTTCGAGGCCGAGCGCGACGCGGTGGCCGACGTCGGCGCGTTCGTCGAGGCGGCGAACGCCCAGGTCCCCGCGGACGGTCCGGCGGCGCTCGCGTGGTGGCAGGACGCGGCGCTCGCGTTCGACCGGGCCGCGGTGGCCCTCGAGGCGACCGACCCGAAGGCGCGCCTGCCCTGGTACGGGCCGCCGATGTCGCTGCGCTCGGCGATCACCAGCCGGATCATGGAGACCTGGGCGCACGGCGCCGACGTCGCCGACGCCCTCGGTGCCCGGCTCGCGCCGACCGACCGGCTGCGCCACGTCGCCGACATCGCCGTGCGCGCCCGACCGCAGGGCTACCGGGTGCGCGACCTCGAGGTCCCCGCGACGCCCGTGCGCGTCGAGCTGACCGGACCGTCGGGCGACGTGTGGACGTGGGGCGAGGAGTCCGGCGACGTGGTCCGGGGCGACGCCGAGGAGTTCTGCCTGGTGCTCGTGCGCCGGGTGCACGTCGACGACACGGCGCTGGTGGTCACGGGTGACGCGGCGCGCGAGTGGATGCTCGTGGGGCAGGCGTTCGCGGGGACGCCGGGTGCGGACCCGGTGCGGGCATGAGTGCGCCGCCCGAGGTGTCGCCCAGCGCCGTGCTCGGCTCGCGCCTCGACCCGTCGTCGCCGGAGTACGCCGCCGACCGCGAGGCGATGCTGGCCGCGCTGGCCGGCGTCGACGAGGTCGCGGCCACGGTGCTCGCGTCCGGCGGGGCCGAGTACGTCGACCGCCACCACGCCCGGGGCCGGCTGACCGCGCGCGAGCGCGTCGACCTGCTGCTCGACCCGGACGCGGCGTTCCTGGAGATCGGCGCGCTGGCCGGGGCGCACGAGCCCGACCTGACGACGCCGGGCGCGGGCCTGGTCGTCGGGATCGGGGCGGTCAGCGGCGTCGAGTGCCTGGTCGTGGCCAACGAGCCGACGGTGAAGGGCGGCTCGATCACGCCGATCGGGGTCACCAAGCAGCTGCGCGCGCTGGAGATCGCCGAGCGCAACCGGCTGCCGGTGATCGCGCTCGTCGAGTCCGGCGGGGCGGACCTGCCGCGCCAGGCCGACCTGTTCGTCCCCGGCGGGCGCACGTTCCGCGAGATGACCCGGCTCTCGGCGGCCGGCATCCCGACCATCGCGCTGGTGTTCGGCTCGTCGACCGCCGGCGGGGCGTACATGCCGGGGATGAGCGAGTACACGGTGTTCGTCCGCGGCCAGGCGACGGTGTACCTGGGCGGGCCGCCGCTGGTGAAGATGGCGATCAACGAGGACGTCGACGACGAGACGCTCGGCGGGGCGGAGATGCACGCGCGCGAGTCGGGGCTCGCCGACCACCTCGCGGCCGACGAGCGCGACGCGCTGCGGATCGGGCGGCGGATCGTCGCCGACCTGGGCTGGCAGCGCGGCGGGCCCGGGCCGTCGCTTCCCGCCGACCCGCCGCGGTTCCCGGCCGAGGAGCTGCTCGCGTGCGCGGCGTCGGACGCGAAGCGGTCGGTTGAGGTGCGCGACGTCCTGGCGCGCGTGCTGGACGGGTCGCGGTTCGACGAGCACAAGCCGCTCTACGGCACGACGCTCGTGTGCGGCTGGGGCTCGGTCGGCGGATTCCCGGTCGGGGTGCTGGCGAACAACGGGATCCTGTTCTCGGAGGAGTCGCAGAAGGGCGCGCAGTTCGTCCAGCTCGCGAACGCGCGGTCGATCCCGTTGCTGTTCGTCCAGAACATCACGGGGTTCATGGTGGGCTCGGCCTACGAGCGCGGCGGGATCATCAAGGATGGCGCGAAGCTGATCAACGCGGTGTCGAACTCCGAGGTCCCGCACCTGACGCTGATGGTCGGCGCGTCCTACGGCGCGGGGAACTACGGCATGTCCGGGCGCGCGTACGACCCGCGGTTCGTGTTCACGTGGCCCAACCACCGCATCGCGGTGATGGGCGGGACCCAGCTCGCGGGGGTGATGTCGATGGTGCAGCGCCGCTCGGCCGAGCGCGCGGGCCGGGAGTACTCCGCGGAGGCGGACGCCGCGACCCGGAAGGCGATCGAGGACGCGGTCGAGGCGCAGTCGAACGCGGTCTACGCCTCGGGGCGGATGTGGGACGACGGGGTCATCGACCCCCGTGACACCCGGACCGTCCTGGGCCTGGCGCTCTCGGCCGTGCACTCGGCCCCGATCACCGGCGCGACCCGCTTCGCGCCGTTCCGGATGTGAGCGGGGTGCGGGGTTCTTGCCAGCGTGGGGGCCACGCTGGCGTTCAACGCCAGGAAATCCCCCACCTCGAGGTGAGCCGGTGATCAGCACGCTGCTCGTGGCCAACCGCGGGGAGATCGCGCGCCGGGTGATCCGCGCGGCCCGGTCGCTCGGCGTCCGCACCGTGGCCGTCTACTCCGCACCCGACGCCGACGCCCCGCATGTCGCGGAGGCCGACCGGGCCGTCGCGCTGCGCGGGTCCACGGCGACCGAGACCTACCTCGACATCGACCAGGTCCTCGCCGCCGCGCAGGCCACCGGCGCCGACGCCGTGCACCCCGGCTACGGCTTCCTGTCGGAGAACGCGTCGTTCGCCCGGGCCTGCGCCGACGCCGGGCTGACGTGGGTGGGCCCGGACCCGGCGTCGATCGAGGCGATGGGCGTCAAGCACACCGCCAAGGCCCTGGCCCGCGAGGCCGGCGTGCCCACGCTGCCCGACGCGCTGCTCGAGACCGACGACTCCGACGACTGGGCGCGCGCGGCCGAGGGCGTCGGGTTTCCGCTGCTGGTCAAGGCCTCGGCGGGCGGCGGGGGCAGCGGGATGCGGGAGGTCCGGGCCGCGCCGGAGTTGGCCGACGCCGTCTGCTCCGCCCGCGCCGAGGCCGCCCGGAGCTTCGGTGACGACACCGTCTTCCTCGAGCGCCTGCTCGACGCGCCGCGGCACGTGGAGATCCAGGTCGTCGGCGACGCGCACGGGCACGTCGTGCACCTCGGCGAGCGGGAGTGCTCGATCCAGCGCCGGCACCAGAAGGTCGTCGAGGAGGCGCCGTCGCCGGTCGTGTCGCCGGATCTGCGCGAGCGGATGGGCGCCACGGCCGTCGCGCTGGCGTCGAAGCTGGGCTACGTGGGCGTCGGGACGGTCGAGTTCCTCGTCGACGACGTGGGGGATTTCCACGCACCCAGTGCCAGCGTGGCCCCCACGCTGGCACAGACGCCCCCAGAACAGCCCTTCTACTTCCTCGAGATGAACACCCGCCTGCAGGTCGAGCACCCCGTCACCGAAGAGGTCTACGGCGTCGACCTCGTCGCACTCCAGCTCGCTCTCGCCGACTCCGAGCCACTGCCGTTCACCCAGGACGACGTGCGCCCCCGGGGCCACGCGATCGAGGTCCGGCTCTACGCCGAGGACCCCGCACACGGTGACCGCCCCGCTCCCGGCACCCTCCACCGCTATGCCCACGACGGCGATCTCCGCTGGGAGGACGCCCTCGGTACCCACGGCGAGATCAGCGCCTTCTACGACCCCATGATCGCGAAGGTCATCGCCCATGCCCTCACGCGTGCCGCCGCGGCGCGACGCCTCGCCGCCGGTCTCGCGCGCGCCGAGATCCACGGGCCGACGACCAACCGCGACCTGCTCGTCGCCGTCCTGCGCGACCCCGACTTCCTCGCCGGCGCCACGCGCACCGACTTCCTCGACCGTCACCCCGACCTGCGCACCCCGGAGCCCGCGACCTCGCGCGTCGTGCACCTCGCCGCCGCCGTGGCCGGCACGAGCGCGGCGCGCCGGGCCCACGACCCGCGCGCCCACCTCGCCCCGCCCGGCTGGCGCACCCTGCATTGCGCTCCCCGCCCGACCGTGCATTGGGAGGGCCCGGACGGCGAGGTCGCCGTCGTCGACCGGCTCGTCGACGGCGTCCTCACCGTCGACGGCACCGACCACGCCGTCACGATCCGCGACCTCACCCCGGACACCGTCCGCGTCACCCACGCCGGCGTCGAGCACCACTGCCGCGTCGCCCAGCACGCCGGTGCCGCCTACGTCGACGACGGCGAGGGGCACAGCACCTGGCGCGAGCTGCCGCGCCTGCCCGCCCCCGACGCCGCGGCCGGCGGGGCGGGGCCGGTCAGCGAGGTGCCGGGCACGGTCGTCGAGGTGCTGGTCCGCGAGGGCGAGCACGTCGTCGCGGGCCAGAAGCTCGTGGTGCTGGAGGCGATGAAGATGGAGCACCCGGCGCTCGCGGCCGCCGACGGCGTCGTCGACACCGTGCACGTCGCGGTCGGCCAGTACGTCGAGGCGCACGCCACGCTCGTCACGCTCAGAGCCACGGAGGCGCAGACGTGATCGCGATCGCCAACGTGTCCGGCTTCTACGGCGACCGCCTCGCCGCCGCCCAGGAGATCGTCGACGCCCACCGCGAGGGACGCGTGCACGTCGACGTCCTCACCGGCGACTGGCTCGCCGAGCTGACGATGGGGCTGCTCGCCAAGCAGCGCGAGCGCGGCGCCGGCGGCTGGGCGTCGACGTTCGTGCGCCAGATGCGCGACGTGCTCGGCGACTGCCTCGACGCCGGCATCCTCGTCGTCGCCAACGCCGGCGGGCTCGACCCCGCCGGCTGCGCGGCCGAGATCGCGGCGATCGACGAGCGCGCCGTCGTCGCCTGGGTGGGCGGCGACGACGTCACCGACCAGGTGCGCGCCCTGGCGCCCGGGCAGGCCACCCACTTCGAGACCGGCGAGCCGATCCCCGACACCCCGCTCGTCGCCAACGCCTACCTCGGTTGCCGCGGCATCGTCGCCGCGCTGGAGGCGGGCGCGAACGTCGTGGTGACCGGGCGCGTCACCGACGCCGCCGTCGTCGTGGGGCCCGCGGCGTGGCGCCACGGCTGGGGTCCCGACGACCTCGACGCCCTCGCGGGCGCGGTCGCCGCCGGGCACGTCATCGAGTGCGGCGCCCAGGCCACCGGCGGCAACTTCTCGTTCGTCGGCGAGCTCGACGGCACCGAGCACGTCGGCTTCCCCGTCGCCGAGATCGCCGCCGACGGGTCCGCGGTGATCACCAAGGCGGCGGGGACGGGCGGCGCGGTCACGGTGGAGACGGTCACCGCGCAGCTGCTCTACGAGGTCGACGGGCCCCGCTACCTCACCCCCGACGTCGTCGCGCGCCTCGACACGATCACGCTCACCACCGAGGGGCCGGACCGCGTGCGCATGACGGGCACCCGCGGCGAGCCGCCGCCCGCCACCGTCAAGGTCGGCGCGGTCGTGCCCGCCGGGTGGCACAACGAGATGACCTTCGTGCTGACCGGCCTCGACGTCGAGGAGAAGGCCGAGCTCGCGCTCGCCGCGCTGTGGGCCGGGGTGCCCGGAGGGCGCGGGGCGTTCGACCGCGTCGAGACCCGTCTGCTGCGCGCCGACCGCCCCGACCCGGCGCGCATGACCGACGCGGTCGCGCTGCTCACCGTGGCCGTCGCGGGGTCGAAGGAGACCGTGGGACGGCTGTCGCGGGCGGCCGTCGAGACCGCGCTCGCGGGCTACCCGGGCTTCTTCGCCACCGCCCCGCCCGGCCCCGGGAGCGCGGCGAGCGTCTTCTGGCCGATCCTGCTCCCCGCCGCCGACCTGCCCCAGCTCGTGGGCCTCGGCGACCGGACCTGGACGGTGCCGCCGCCCGCGCCCGACCGGACCAACGCCGACGACCGGGTGCGCGCCGACCCCGAGAACGAACGGCGAGTTCGCTGCGTAGGAAGCAGCGAGAGCGCCGTTCGTTCGGTTCCCCTCGGCCGACTCGTCGGCGCGCGGTCGGGCGACAAGGGCGGCAACGCCACGCTCGGGCTCTGGGCCCGCGACGACGCCGCCCACGCCTGGCTCGCCTCCTGGTGGGACGACGAGCACGTCGCGTGGCTGCTCGGCGAGGACGCGGCCGGCTGCCCGCTGAGGCTGTGGGCGCTGCCGGAGCTGCGCGCGGTCGGGGTGACCGTCGTCGGTTTCCTGGGCCGCGGGGTGGCCGACAACCTCGCGCTCGACGCGCAGGCCAAGGGGCTCGGCGAGTTCGTCCGCGCCCGACACGTCGACGTCCCCGAGGAGCTGCTGCGATGAAGGTCGACGCGACCGTGGTAACCGGCGGGCTCGACGCCTTCGCCGACGACGCCGCGACCGCCGAGGCGGCGGGCTACGACGCGGTGTGGGCGTCGGAGACCCAGCACGACCCCGCCGTGATGATCACGTTGGCGGCGCGGCGGACCGAGCGGATCACGCTGGGCACCGCGATCTCCGTCGCCTTCGCCCGCACGCCCATGACGGCGGCGATGACCGCCAACGACCTGCACCTCGTCACCGAGGGGCGCTACGTCCTCGGGCTCGGCACGCAGATCAAGCCGCACGTCACCAAGCGGTTCTCGATGCCGTGGTCGCGGCCCGCCGACCGGATGCACGAGTACATCCGCGCCGTCCGGGCGATCTGGGACGCCTGGGCCACCGGCGAGCGCCTGGACTTCCGCGGCGAGTTCTACACGCACACGCTGATGACGCCGTTCTTCTCGCCGGGACCGAACCCGCACGGCAACCCGCCGATCCACCTCGCCGGCGTCGGCCCGCGCATGACGGCCGTGGCCGGCGAGGTCGCCGACGGGTTCATGGCGCACGCGTTCTCCACCGAGCGCTACCTGCACGAGGTGACGCTGCCCGCGCTGCACCAGGGCTTCGAGAGGGCCGGACGGGACGGCAGCGGCTTCGAGTTCTCGGGGACCGCGCTGATCGCGACCGGGGAGACCGAGGAGGAGTTCGCGGAGTCGATCCGCGAGGTGCGCCGTCAGGTCGCGTTCTACGGGTCGACCCCGGCGTACCACCCGGTGCTCGAGCTGCACGGCTGGGGCGACCTGGCCCGCGATCTCAACACGCTGTCCAAGCGCGGCGAGTGGGAGGCGATGGGCGACGCCCTCGACGACGAGGTGCTGCGCACGATCGCGATCGTCGCCGAGCCCGACGAGGTCGGCCCGGCGCTGGAGCGGCGCTTCGGCGGCATCGCGCAGCGCATCCCGCTCTACGCCCCGTCCGGCTCGCAGACCGACCGCTGGGGCCCGGCCCTGGCCCACCTGCAGGGAGTGTCCTAGATGGTCGCGTTCACCGAGGAGCACCAGGCGTTCCGCAAGACCGTGCGGGCGGTCGTCGAGCGCGAGATCGACCCCTACGTCGACGCGTGGGAGCGCGACGGGCGGATGCCGACCCACGAGCTGTTCGGCAAGCTCGGCGAGCTCGGGTTCCTGGGCCTGGAGTACGACCCGGCCTACGGAGGCGGGGGCGCGGACCACTTGTTCTCCGTCGTGCTGGCCGAGGAGATCGGGCGCGCGGACGCGGCGGGCGTCGGGATGGCGATCGCCGTGCAGACCGACATGGCCACGCCGTCGCTGCACCGCTACGGCTCCGAGGAGCTCAAGCAGACCTACCTCACCCCGGCGATCCGCGGGGAGATCGTGACCGCGATCGCGGTCACCGAGCCCGACGCCGGCTCCGACGTCGCGGGGCTCAAGACCCGCGCCGTCCGCGACGGGGACCACTGGGTGATCCACGGGTCGAAGCTCTACATCACCAACGGGGTGGAGGCCGACTGGCTGTGCCTGCTGGCGCGCACGTCCGACGAGGGCGGCGCGCGCGGCATCAGCCAGATCGTGGTGCCCACGGACACGCCCGGGGTCAGCGTCTCGCGCAAGCTCGACAAGCTGGGCAACCGCTGCTCGGACACCGCGGAGCTGGCGTTCGACGGCGCCCGGGTCCCGATCGCCAACACCATCGGCCGCGAGGGCCGCGGCTTCCAGCAGCAGATGTCGCAGTTCCAGAACGAGCGGATGGTCGCCTGCTACGGACGGGTCGGCGCGTGCGAGCGGGCGCTGGACCGGACCGCGGCGTACCTGCGCACGCGCGAGGCGTTCGGCGGGCCGCTGATCAAGAACCAGTACCTGAGCTACCAGCTCGCGGACCTCTACGCGCGCCTCGACATGTGCCGGCACTACAACTACGCCTGCGCCGAGGCGTACATGCGCGGCGAGGACACCTCGCGCTTCGCGACGATCGCCAAGCTCGCGATCGGCCGGCTCTGCGAGGACGTCGCCCGCACCTGCCTGCAGTACCACGGCGGGCTGGGCTACATGGAGGAGACGTGGACCGCGCGCTTCCTGCGCGACATGCGGATCACGTCGATCGGCGGCGGCGCCGACGAGGTCATGCTCCAGGTGATCGCGAAGATGCACGGCATGTGAGCTCCGCTCACGTGAGCACTTCTCGGTGTGGGAGCACCGATTTCTGCTCACGAGCACGAAGTGCACCTCGTGAGCTCTCCGGTCCAGCCCAGCTCGGTGAGGCGGCGCGCCACGAGGGACGCCGCGGTGCAGGGGTGCCGGTGCACCTCCTCCCAGCCGAACACCATCCGCGCACGATGGGCGAGCTCCGCGGCGTTGTCGCGCGCCCGGTCGCGGCGGGCCGTCCGGCTGTCCGCGTGGTACCGCCAGCCGTCGAGGCGCACCACGAGCTCGCCGCCCGGCATCGCGTAGAGCAGGTCGTCGGCACAGCGCCGTCCCTCGACGACGACGGGGGCCTGGCGGTGCGGTGCGGGCAGCCCGTGCGCGCGCTCGACGTCGAGCGCCCAGTCGGCCTCGAGGACGGAACCGACGCCGTCGCGCAGGAGCCCGGCGGCGTCGCGGAGGGGTCGGAGGTACCGGCGGGGACGTCGGAGCTCGATCGCCTGCTCGACCAGGAACGACGGGACGCGGTGTGCGGCGGCCAGCGCGGTCAGCGTCCGCATGGCCTGGCGGGCGTCGGGCGCGTCGACGGCCAGGTCGAGGATGGTGTGCACCTTCGCGACGTGGGGCAGGTCGGCGTCGACCGTGATGTGGGCGAACGCGCGGGACCGGTGCAGGGCGACGTCCGCACCTCCGCGGGCCGACGATCCGTAGGGCACGGTCAGGTGCACGGGGTCGGCGTCGGCGCTCCGTTGCAGGCCCAGCAGGGCTGCCGCCGACCGGTGGCTCAGCGCCGCGGGCCCCGGGACGGACAGCAGCGCGGCGCGCAGCCGGGCGTCGGGCAACAGCGGGCCGGTGAACGTCGCCAGCACCCCACGCCCCCGCCGGGTCCACCGGCCGCCCTCGATCTGCGCCACGACCGCGTCGGGCGTGTAGCCGTGCGCCAACGCCTGCTGCCACGTCACCAGCCCGTCCTGCGCCCGGACGAGGTCTCTCCACGAGCTCTCCACGTCCTGTTCGACGCACGCACCCGGCTCATGGCTCCGTGTGCGCTGCGCGCTCGTGAGCACTTCTCGGTGCGTCAGCACTAAGTTCTGCTCACATGCACGAAGTGCACATCGTGCCGCTGACCCCGGAACAGGCGGTGACGCTGCTGACCGAGCCGGAGCGGTTCGGCGAGCGCTTCGGGCTCACGCCCGTCGAGGGCTACCTCGCGTTCCCCGAGGCCCTGGAGCCGACGATCGCCGCGCTCGAGGGCGGCGTCGACCCGGCGTGGTTCTCCCACCTCATCGTCGAGGGCACCGAGGTCGTCGGTCTCGGCGGCTTCACCGGCCCGCCCACCGACGGCGAGGTCGAGGTCGGCTACTCGGTGGCCCCGTCCCGCCGCGGCCGGGGCGTCGCGACGGCCGCGGTCGGGCTGTGGCTCGAGCGCGCGGCGGCCGCGGGCGTGCGCCGCGCCGTCGCCCACACGCTCGCGGACGAGAACGCCTCGACCACCGTCCTGCGCCGCCACGGCTTCGTCCGCGACGGCGAGGCGCACGACCCCGACGAGGGCACGGTGTGGCGCTGGGTGCGGGACCTCGCCGAGTGATCACCGGGCGCCGGGCCCGATACCGTGCCCGCGTGACCCCTCCCGCCGCCGTGGAGCGCTCCTTCTGGCTCTGGATCGCCGCGGTCGTCGTCAACCTGGTCGGCAGCCTCGTCTCCTTGGTGACGACCCCGCCCGTCTCGGCCCTGAGCAGCATCGTCGGGCTCGTCGTCGGCGTGCTCTTCCTCGCCATCGTCGTCTTCCTCGCCCTGCGGCTGCGCCAGGGCGACGGCTGGGCGCGCCTGACCCTGGCCGTGCTGGGCGGGCTCTCGGCGGTGATCACCGTCCTCGGCCTGCTCGCCGGCGCCGGGCTGGGCGTCGGCTTCAGCGCGCTGTCGACCGTCGTCGGCTTCGTCCAGGCCGCCCTGATCGTCGCCGCGATCCTCTTCTCGTTCCAGGCGCCGGCGAACGCGTACTTCCGCTGATCAGGCGTGGTCGACCGTCGACGCCCCGACGGCGGCGGACGCGCAGTGGGCGCAGCAGAAGAAGCGCCCGTCGACCTGGTGGCCGTGACCCATGATCATGACGCCACAGTGCTCGCAGCGCGGCGCCATCTTGTGCATCGCGCACTCGAAGCTGTCGAAGGTGTGCGTCGTGCCCGCCGCCGTGATCTCGAACGCCATCTCGTAGTCGTTGCCGCAGGTCTCGCAGACGGCCATGCCGGTGCTCCTCGCCTCGTGCGGCGGCGCGGGGTGCGCCGCCGGGAGGCGACGGGTGCCCGACGGCCCGTCGCGTGAACCGGGGCGCATGAGTAACCCGTCCTCGTGACGGCGGGGGAGTTGAGTAGTCGACTCATCTGTACGGCCGACGGGCAGCGCCATAGGTTCCCGCCATGAGCGCACCGAACCCGCCGCACGGCGAGCGACCCGATGCCGGCGGATCGGGCTACGGCCCGCCCTCCTCCGGCCAGCCGTACGGCCAGCAGCCGCACGGCCAGCAGGATCAGTACGGGCAACAGCAGTACGGTCAGCCCCCGTACGGGCAACAGCAGCCCTACGGTCAGCAGTACGGCCAGCAGCCCTACGGTCAGCAGTACGGGCAGCAGCAGCCCTACGGCCAGTACGGGCAGCAGCAGCCCTACGGCCAGCAGTACGGGCAGCAGCAGTACGGGCAGCAGCCCTACGGCCAGCAGCCCCCGCCCGGCCAGCCCTTCGGCCAGCAGCGTCCCGGGGGCCCGGGCGGCGGGGCCAACGCGCTGATCCCGCCGGGCTTCGGCGGCGTGCCGCTGCCCCCGGACATCCCCCAGGCCGTGCAGCGCGCGTTCCTCGTCTGGCTCGTGATCATCGGGGTGAACGTCCTCGGCACGATCATCTCGTCGGTCGGGCTCGGGGACTACTTCTCCGGCGTCGGCATCGTCTTCGCGCTCCTCGGCGCCGCCATCGGCGTGTTCCTCGCCCTGCACTTCCGCGGGCGGGCGCAGTGGGCGCGCATCGTGCTCACCGTCCTGACCGGGCTCGGCATGCTGTCGAGCCTCCTGTCGTTCTTCGCCTCCTTCGTGCTCTTCGGGTTCGCACCGTTCGTGGGGCTCGTGTCCCTCGCGACCAGCGTGGTGTTCCTCGCGGGCGGCACCCTGGCGCTGATCAATGCGTGGCACGCCTCGTCGAACGCCTGGTTCGGCCGGCTCCCGTTCTGAGCGAGGCCGGCGCGGGCGGGCTGCGGTAGAACGGCGGGGTGGCAGACGACGACCGCCCCTGGGGCTTCCGCACCCGCGCCGTGCACGCGGGTGCGGTGCCCGACGCCGCCACCGGGGCCCGCGCGGTGCCGATTTACCAGTCGACGAGCTTCGTCTTTGACGACACCGCCGACGCCGCGAACCTCTTCGCGCTGCAGAAGTACGGCAACATCTACAGCCGGATCGCCAACCCGACGGTCGCCGTGCTCGAGGAGCGCCTGGCCAGCCTCGAGGGCGCGCTCGGCGCGGTGGCCACCAGCTCCGGGCAGGCCGCGGAGTTCCTGACGTTCGCCACCCTCGCCGGCGCGGGCGACCACATCGTCGCGGCCGCCGCCCTCTACGGCGGCACGGTCACCCAGCTCGACGTCACCCTGCGCCGCTTCGGGGTGGACACGACGTTCGTCGCCGGCGACGACCCCGAGGCGTTCCGCGCGGCGATCACCGACCGCACGCGCTGCGTCTTCGCCGAGATCATCGCCAACCCCTCGGGCGAGGTCACCGACGTCGCCGCCCTGGCCGAGGTCGCCCACGAGCGCGGCCTGCCGCTGATCATCGACGCGACCATGGCCACGCCGTACCTGTGCCGGCCGATGGAGCACGGTGCCGACATCGTCATCCACTCGGCGACGAAGTTCCTCGGCGGCCACGGGACCACGCTCGGCGGGGTGATCCTCGAGTCCGGCCGGTTCGACTGGGGCAACGGCAACTTCCCGCAGATGACCGACCCGATACCCTCCTACGGCGGCCTGACCTGGTGGGGAAACTTCCAGGAGTACGGCTTCCTCACCAAGGTCCGCTCCGAGCAGCTGCGCGACGTCGGTGCGACGCTGTCGGCGCACGCGGCGTTCCTGCTGCTGCAGGGCGTCGAGACGCTGCCGCAGCGGATGGAGTGCCACGTCGCCAACGCGCAGCGCGTCGCCGAGTGGCTCGAGGCCGACGAGCGCGTCGCGTGGGTCAGCTACGCCGGCCTGCCCGGCCACCCCCACCACGCGCGCGCGCAGCACTACCTCCCGCAGGGCCCGGGCGCGGTGTTCAGCTTCGGGGTCCGCGGCGACGACGAGGACGCCGCACGCGACGCCGGCCGGCGGTTCATCGAGGCGGTGCAGCTGTGCAGCCACCTCGCGAACATCGGCGACGCCCGCACGCTCGTGCTGCACCCGGCGTCGACCACCCACCAGCAGCTGAGCGCCGACCAGCTGCGCGAGGGCGGCGTGCGCCCCGACCTCATCCGCATCAGCGTCGGCATCGAGGACCCCGAGGACATCCTCTGGGACCTCGACCAGGCCCTGACGGAGGCGACGAAGGTGGCGACGCGATGAGCTGGACCCCGCCGAGCGCGCAGGAGCGCCAGGCCATCCTGCGTCGCACGCGCAGCGTCGCGATGGTCGGCGCCTCGCCCAACCCGGCGCGCGCGTCGAACTTCGTCGCGACCTACCTGCTGGGCGTCGGCGACTACGACCTCTACCTGGTCAACCCGAACGCCGACGAGATCCTCGGCCGCCCGGTGTACCCGTCGCTGGACGCGCTGCCGGTGACGCCCGACCTCGTCGACGTCTTCCGCCGCCCCGAGGACCTGCCCGACGTCCTCGACGCGACGATCGCGGCCGGGGCGTCGACGTTCTGGACCCAGTTCGGGCTCTACGACGAGGCGCTGGCGCAGCGCGGCGTCGACGCCGGGCTGACCGTGGTGATGGACCGCTGCCTCAAGGTCGAGCACGCCCGGTTCCACGGCGGGCTGCACCTCGCGGGCTTCGACACCGGCGTGATCAGCTCGCGCAAGCGCTGAGGACCGCCCCGATCAGCGGCGCACCGCGCCGGTGAACGACCAGGCGGCGACGAGCACGGCGCCGACGGTCAGCACCATCGCCCCGGGCACGTGGACGTTGATGGGTCCGTGACTGCCGAGGTAGGCCTGCAGGAAGCTCAGGACGAAGACCAGCGCGGCCACGATCAGCGGCCACAGCGCGGCCCCGCCCCGCCACACGAGGGCGGCGGCGACCATCGACAGCCCGGACACGACGTGCAGCACGATCGCGCCGGCCGCGTGCAGGCCCTCCGCGGACTCGCCGCCCGGTCCGCCGGCGACCAGCGAGCCGGCCGTGACGAACTGCCAGACGATGGCGACCACGGTGAGCACCGACAGGACGCGCAGCGCGGTGACGACGGCGGGCGCGGCGGTGCGGCGTCCGGTCGCGGTGTGGCTCATGACGTCCTCCTCGGGGTGGTCAGCCGGGATCTACCCTCGCCGGTGTCGGTCCACGCGGCCGGTGCCGATCACCACGCCGCGAGGCGCTCCGCCACCCGGTCGAGGCGGGTCAGGCTGTGGCCCAGCCCGCCCAGCTCGTCGCGACCCTCGCGCAGGACCTTGAGCGCGATCGGGGGCGTCAGCCCCGGGAACGGGCTGAAGCGGGCGCCGATGGCGGCGCCGACCTCCTCCAGCGCCCCCTCCAGGCGCCGCCGCACGGTGTCACCCGTGTCCCCGGCGCGCACCGGCGCCACCGTGACGCGGTCGGCCACCCCGGCCGCCTCGGCGACGGCGGCGAGCTCGCGGGCCAGCTCGTCGGCGGCGTCGCGACCCGACGTCCCCGTGGCGTGCCGTCCCCCGCCGGTCGGGCGCCCCACCGGGCCGCTCGTCGGCCGGCGCACCGTCGCGGACAGGTCGGCGGGCGGCTCGGGCACGGCGAAGCCCGTCGGCGTCAACGGCGGCGTGGGCAGCGCCGGCGGCGTCACGACACGCCCCGGCGTCCCGCCCGAGCCCCGCCGGCGCCGGTGCGCCCCGGGCAGCGAGACGTGGATCGTCGCGCTCACCGACCCCGGGACGGTGGCGAGCGCCCCGAGCACGACCACCGCCTTCGGGTCGTCGCGCATGCCCGGGACGTGCCCGAGCAGGTCGCCCAGCAGCGTGCTGATCCGCGGGGTCCGGCTGGTGCTGCCGGTGAGGTAGACGTCGACCAGGGCGTCCGGCGTGGTGCCCGCCCGCGCGATCGTGTCCTGGAGCTCGACGACGCTGCGGGCGAGCAGCGGCTCGATGGCGCGCTCGTACTCGCGGCGCGTCACCCGGATCTCGTCGTCGTAGCCCGGCACCCACAGGTTGAACGCGGGCAGGCGCGAGAGCGCCTCCTTGGCCTGGGTGACGTCGCGGCGCAGCAGCGTGCGGTGCCGCTCGGCGACCCGCCCCTCGGCCTCCCACAGCTCGTTCCAGGGGTCGGGGTCGAGCGCCTCGGCGTGCTCGGCGAGGATCTCCATGAACGCGACGTCGAGGTCCTCGCCGCCCAGGGCGACGTCGCCGCCGGGCGACCCGGCCAGCTCGAACCCGACGCCGCGCCGCAGCAGCACGGCGGTGTCGAAGGTGCCGCCGCCGAAGTCGTAGACGCCGATCATCCCGCCGTCGGGCACGGCCTGGTCGCCGGAGCCCGAGCGCACGTAGTGGTGCGCGGCGGCGACGGGCTCGGCGACGAGGTCGGGCACCCCGAGGCCCGCCCGGTCCGCGGCCTCGGTGAGCCGGCGCAGCTCCAGCCCGCCGGCCTGCCAGCGCGCCGGGTGCGTCAGCACGACGCGCGCCGGCCGCCGACCCGAGAAGCGACGCACCGCCTCGCCGGCGACCCGCTCGAGCACCGCGGCGACGAGGTCGACCGTCGCCACCGTCCGCTCGCCCAGCAGCACCTGCTCGTGGGCCACGAGCGCCCGCTTGGGCACCCGCTCGGTGCGGTCGGGCGCCATCGCGGACTCGGTGACCGCGTCGCGGCCCACCAGGATCGTGCCGTCCTCGTCGAGGCACACCAACGACGGCACGTACTTCGACCCGTCGATCTCGAGGACCTCCGCGCGCCCCCCGGCCAGCGTGGCCGTGGTGGTGAACGAGGTCCCGAAGTCGATCGCGAGATCCCAGGGCTGTCCCGGTCCGCTCACACCGCCCCGCCGTCCCAGGCCCCGTCGACGTGGCCCGCCGGGTCGTCGCCGGCGGCGTCGAACCCGGGATCGCCGACGGGGTCGTCGCCGTGGTCGTGCACCGCCGGGTCGGCGTCCCAGCCGCCGGCGGCCCAGTCGTCGGTCGCCGTGTCGGCGGGGTCGTCGGCGGCGTCGGTCCCGGCGTCGGGGTCGGTGTCGTCGGCGCCCGTGACGACGGCCAGCATGTGCTCCCACACGGCGTCGGGCAGCTCCGCGTCGTCGACCGCGAGCGAGCTGCTCAGCAGGTCCTGCTCCTCGCCGGTGAGCGCCGCGTCCGGGTCGGTGTCCGGGTACCGCGACATGTCCAGCCACATCTCCGGGCCGGCCCCGGCCTCGTACGGCGCGGTCACGACGACTCCCCTCGGTGGACCGGCAGCTTCTTCCCGAGCTGCTCGGCGGACTCCCTCAACTCGTTGCGCTTCTTCAGCTTCGCGTCGACCTCGACCTTGCGGCGGTTCAGCGCGTTCTTCTCGACGGTCATGTCCTTCTCGTGCTCGGCGATGCTCGCCGTGAGCCGGTCCTTCTCCTCGGCCAGCGCCGTGGTGATCTGACGGCCCAGGACCTCGCGGGCCCCGGTGACCGCCTGGGCCACCACCGGAGGGATCTCGTTGTTCAGCCGCGTGGCCACCTCGCCCAGGTAGCGGCGGGCGTCCTCCCGGCTGCGGGCCCCGCGCTCCTTGCTCCAACGCCGCCAGGAGAAGAACCCGACGGCGCCGACGCCGGCGAGGATGCCGATCGGCGGCGCGACGACCAGCGCCACGAGGTGCCCGAGCCCCATGCCCAGGCCGGCCGCCATGATCCCCTGCTCGGCGAAGCTCGTGCTGCCCTGACCGCGTTGCGCGCCGGGGAGCTGGAGCATGCGCTCGTGCGGCTCGGGGACCACACCGGAGAGATCGGCCTCGACCCCCTCCAGGTCAGCCAGCAGCGCCTCGGCCAGCTCGGCGAGCTCCCGGCGCAGCAGCGTGTCCAGCTCGATCCACAGCGCCTGCGCCCGCGGCGGCAGGTCGGTGGCGACCTCGTCGAAGACCTTGCCGCCGCCGGTGGCGATGCGGTCGCCGACCTCCTTGCGCAGGTCCTCGAGCCGGCGCGCCAGCTCGGTGCGCATCCGCTGCTCGAGGCGCGCCGAGCGCTCGCCGAGCGTGTGGCGCCACGTCGCGTTCTGGCTCTGCAGCGCGGTCAGCGCCGCCCGCTCCTTCTTGACGAGCTCGCCGAACTCCGGGCTCAGCGACAGCGACAGGGCCCGGCGCACCTGCAGGCCGGCCAGGCGCTTGGCCGTCGCGGTCGCCTGGTGCAGGAGGTTGGACAGGCGCAGCCCGTCGGCGCCCTCGGCGAGCCCGGCGAGGTGGTCCGACAGCGGGTCCATGCCGCTCGCCGCGCGCTCCTCGGCGGCCTCCTCGAGCTCCCCGTCCGCCTCGGCCTCCAGCGCGTCGGCGGCGGCGCGGCTCGAGACCCCGAACCACGGCGCGTCGGCGTAGCGGGGCGCGTGACGGGCGATCAGCTCGACGTCGCGGGCGCGCACCTCCTCCCACGCCGGGAACTGGTCGATCTTGGTGAGCACGAAGACGACGGTGGCGATGCGCTCGGTGGCGCGCTCGAGGAACGCGAGCTCCGAGGCCGTGATCTCGCTGGAGCCGTCGAGGACGAACACCAGCGCGTCGGCGCGGTTCAGCGTCGCGAGCGTCAGGGCGGCGTGGCCGGCGACGAGCCCGCCGACCCCGGGGGTGTCGATGAGCTCGAGCCCGCCGGCGAGCACGGGGGCGGGTACGCGGACCTGCACCTGGCTGACGTCCTCGTGCTCCGGGGCGCGGGCGCCGGGGTCGAGGGCGGCGTACTCGGCGAGGGCGTCGAGGCCCACCTCGCGCCCGGTGGACCCGCCGCCGAGCACCACGGTGGCGCCGTCGGGGCCGTGCGAGACGACGATGTGCACGCAGGTGGCGACGTCGGCGTCGACGGGCAGCAGGCCCGGGCGCCCGATCAGCGCGTTGATCAGCGAGCTCTTGCCGCGCTTCTTCTCCCCGACCACGACGACGGCGGCCTGGGCGGCGCGGACGCGGGCGACGTCGCTGTCGAGCGCCTCGGCCGCGGCCGTCTCGCCGTCCTCGATCGCGACGGCGCGCACGGCGGCCACCACCGCCACGACCTCGTCGGTCATCGGGTGGGGACGCCGGCCGGTGGGAGGGGCGTCAGTCGCGGTGCTCATCGGTGGTCTCCAGCGCGTAGACGACGACCTCGGGCCGGCGCAGGACACGGCCGCGGTCGGCGTAGCCGGTCCGTTCGGTGCTCGCGACCGTGCGGTCGCGGGCGGGGTCGGTGGTGGGTTCGCGGTCGACGGCGTCGTGGCGGGCCCGGTCGAACGGGTGGCCGTCGGGCGCGAGGGGGACGACGCCGACCTCGGCGAGCCCCCGGTGCACGCGGGCGTGCAGGCCGGGTGCCGCAGTGCGCAGCCGGTCGGCGAGGTCGATGCACAGCGCGACCAGCGCGGCCCGGTCCCCCGCCGGGTCCGCCTCTGCGTCACGGGTCCAGCTCCGCTCCGCTGCGTGTCCGGCCGGGAGCGTCACCGGCCCCGTCGCCCGCTCGTCGGGAGCGGGGGCGGAGGCGCCGGGACCGGGCCGCGGGGTCGTCGTCATCTCCGTGCTCGCCGGGCTCAGAAGCCGGCCGGGTCGTACGCGGTGGTGTCGGCCTGGCCGTCGTGGTCGGTGTCGACCGCGGCGGTGTCGTAGTCGCCGTCGCCGTCGGTGTCCACGATCATCGTGTCGTAGTAGCCGTCGCCGTCGGTGTCCACGACGCCGGTCTCGAAGGTCCCGTCGCCGTCGGTGTCGGACACCGTCGTGTCGAGCACCCCGTCGGCGTCGGTGTCGGTCGCGACGGCGTCCACGCGCCCGGCGGCGTCGGTCTCGTAGGTGCCGATCATGGTGCCCGAGGCGTCGTAGACCCCGCCGTCGGCGCTGAAGTACATGCCGTCGGTGGCGCCCGTGGTCCCGCTCATCGTGTCCCGCCTCGGGTCGTGGTCCGCCGCCGTCGGCGGACCTCTCGTGCCTGTGACGGACCGAGGGGGCGCGGATGTTCCGGCGCCGGAGGAAAAACCTGCGGAGTTCTCCCGGCCCGCCTACCGGAGGGCGGCGCGGGCGGCGGCGGCGAGGGTGCCGACGGTGACGGTGCGCGCATCGGGCGCCTTGGCGAGCGCCCCCGCGATCACCTCGTCGAACGCCGCGGGCACGCCCGGGCGCTGCTCCGAGGGCCGCGGGACCGGGCTCTCGAGGTGCCCGCGCATCCGCTCGGGGAGGCTGCGGCCCGGGTAGGGCCGGGCGCCGGTCAGGCAGGTGTAGAGCACGCAGCCCAGCGCGTAGACGTCCTCGCGGTGGTCGGTGGCGCCGCCGCGGAAGCGCTCGGGCGCGGTGTGGTCCAGCGAGAGCCCGTTGCGCGAGACCAGGCCGAAGTCGCCGACGCGGACCTCGGTGGCCGCGGCGTCGGCGAACAGCACGTTGGACGGCTTGACGTTGCGGTGGGCCAGCCCGCGCGCGTGGGCCGCGGCGAGCGCGCGCGCGGCCTGCTCGACGACGGCGACGGCGCGCTCCGGGGCGAGGACCTCCTCCCGGCGGAGCACCGTGCGCAGGTCGGGCCCGGCGAGCAGGGGCGTCGCGACGTAGAGCTGGCCGTTCACCTCGCCGTGGTCGAGCACGGGCAGCACGTGCGGCTCGTGCAGCATCCGGACGGTGCCGCACGCGCGGTCGAACCGGGCGCGGAACTCGCGGTCGACGCCGTCGGGCGCGAGCAGGCGCAGGGCGACGACGCGGTCGTGGGCGGTGTCGTACGCGCGCACGACCTTCCCGGAGCGCCCGCGGTGGACGAGTTCCTGGAGCAGGTACGGCCCGAGGGAGGCCTGCGGGGGCCCGGCACGGGGCGGCACGCCCACCACGGCCTCCTCCCCTCGCCCCGACGACATCTGCGGACGACACCTGCGGCGCCG
The DNA here is from genome assembly GCF_050955895.1 of Actinomycetospora sp. CA-101289. Lineage (NCBI taxonomy): Bacteria > Bacillati > Actinomycetota > Actinomycetes > Pseudonocardiales > Pseudonocardiaceae > Actinomycetospora > Actinomycetospora sp. CA-101289. The sequence goes on from NZ_CP192093.1 coordinate 5,639,099, forward strand.
GCATCACCGGCTCGGTGTCGGAGCCTGCCAGGTCGGGGGCGTCGGCGCGCCGGACCCGTCGGGCCCGGCGAACAGGATGTGCTCGCAGAGCTCGCGGGCCGTGCGGACGTGGCGCGCCAGGACCCGCGACGGGCGGGCCTCCAGGCGGCGCCACTGCGGGATCTGCGCGGTGGCCGCGGCGGCGACGGCCTCAGGCGTGGCGCCCGCCTCGAGCCCGAGCCGGCGGGCGTCGTCGGCACCGGTGGCGAGGTCGCGCAGGCGGGCGACGTCCTCGGCGCCCAGGCGCATCCGGCCGGCCTCGAGGTCCACCAGCGCGGCGGCCAGCTCCACCTGGCGCAGGGCGGGCTCGAGGCGCAGCCGGTCGAGGTCGGACTGCAGCGCGAGCAGGGCGCGGCGGTCGACCTCGTCGGGGGCGTCCCAGAGGTGCTCCAGCGCGGCGATGCCCGCGCTCGCCCGCAGCCGGTCGGCGCCGGCGACGAACACTGTGTCGATGCGCTCGAGCACCGTGGCGACGCCGGAGCGCTGCGCGAAGCCCTCGAGCAGCGCGGGCGTCGAGCGCCGGCCCTCGTCGAGCAGCGACAGGCCGACGCGGATGCCGTGCAGGCCGAGCATCTCGAGCAGCCGCTCGAGGTCGGCGTGCTCGATCGGCGCGTCCTCCCACCGGCGCAGCCGCTGCACGCTGCGCAGGGCGCGGGTGACCCGTCCCCGGTCGGCCTCGGCGAGGGTCCGCAGGCACCGCGCGTCGGTCTCGGTGAAGTCCGGGCCGCGGGCGGTCTCGGCGAGCAGTCCCGCCACGGGCACCACGTCGGAGAGCACCGCGCGCAGGTCGCGGGCGTAGCGGTCGGCCACCTGCCGCGCGGTGGGCCACGGGTCGTCGTCGTCGGAGAGCGTGTCGACGCGGCTGAGGACCCCGAGCATGTTCGCCGCGCCGAGCCGCAGCCCGCCCGCCCAGCCGCGCACGGCGTCGAGGGCCTCGACGTCGTTCGCCCCCGGGTGCGGCATGAGGTAGACGACCGCGTCGGCGTCGCCGAGGGCCGCGAGCGAGTCCGGGTCGAGCTTCGACAGCGAGTCCATGCCCGGCGTGTCGACGAGCGTGTGCCGGGTCAGCGCGTCGTTGGGGGTCTCGACGGTGAGGTGGCCGACGCCCTCGGTGTCCGCGTCCCCGACCGACGCCCCGACCCCGCCGCCCGGCGCCAGCGGCAGGACCCGCTCGCCGCCGTCGCGGCGGTGCACGCGGACGCGCGCCTGGTGGCCGTGGCGGAACCACGTCACCAGCCGCGTCGTCTCGGTGGCGCCGGTGGCGGCGAGGCGCTCCTGGAGCAGGGCGTTGACCAGCGTCGACTTGCCGGCGTTCATCCGGCCGCCGACCGCGACGCGGATCCGCGGCTCGCCCAGACGCGTGATCAGCTCGTCGAACCGGTCGCGCAGCTCGGGGGTGCGCAGCCGATCGCGGGTGCGCGTGCAGAGGTCGATGAGGCGGGCGGTGACGGGACCGACGGGCCCCGTGCTCGGAGCCGTCATGCCGTGCGCGCGGCCGGCTGCTCGGTGAGCAGCTCGACGAGGGCCCGGCGGCCGCGGGAGAGCTGGGACTTCACGGTGTCGACCGGGATGTCGCGCAGCTCGGCGATCTCGGTGTACGACAGGTCGCAGAGCTCGCGCAGCACGACCACGGCGCGGTACTGCGGGGGCAGCTGGGCCAGCGCCCGGTCGACGTCCATGCGGGCGATCACGGAGCCGTCGGCGGCGCGCGAGGGCGGGGGCTCGGGCATCGTCTCGGACTCGGTGGGCTCCGGGGTGCGCTTGCGGCGGCGGACCTCGTCGATCGCGGCGTTGGTGGCCACGCGGTAGAGCCAGGTGCCGACCGCCGACCGGCCGTCGAACTCCCCGAGCCGCTTCCAGGCCAGGATCATGGTCTCCTGCAGGGCCTCCTGCGCGTCCTGGTCGTGGCACGTCACGCGTCGGCACACCGCGTAGAGGCGGGGGCGGTGGCGCGTCATGAGCTCCGCGAAGGCCGCCTGGTCGCCGCCCGCCGCGAGCACCACGAGCTCGGTGTCCGGACGCCCGTCCGTCACGCCTGCCCCCACGGTCCCTCCCACCCCACCTCGTCGAGCACCGCTTCACGCGCGGTGACCATGACTCGGCCCGCCCGGCCCAGACGTTACGTTCGGTCCACCACCGCGGCCACCAGACTCACTCCTTCAGCCTAGTGTTGGCTCCGCTCCGTCACCGGACAGGTCGGGAACAGGCCAGCGGCTCCCAGCGCTGACAATGGTGGTCGCGCGCGTCGAGGACCAGGGACCGCTGTCCCGACCCGCGTCCCGACCCTCCGTCACCCCGTCCCGTCCCCCGAGGAGTTCCCCGGTGCCCGCAGCGACCGACCGTGCCGCCGTCGGCGCGGACCTCGCCGCGCGCGTCGCCGCCCTCGGCCCCGCCGACGAGCACCGCCTGCGGCGCCGGGTCGCCGGCGCGGAGCGCATCGGCGACGAGGAGCGCCGGGCGAGCACGCTGGAGAAGATCGCCGGCGACGTCACCGCCGCCGAGGAGCGCCTCGCGCGCCGGGCGGCCTCGGTGCCGGCCGTCTCCTACCCCCCGCAGCTGCCGATCAGCGAGCGCGTCGACGACATCCGCGCCGCGCTGGAGCAGCACCAGGTGGTCGTCGTCGCCGGCGAGACCGGCTCGGGCAAGACGACACAGTTGCCCAAGATCGCGCTCGAGCTGGGCCGCGGGGTCCGCGGCACGATCGGCCACACCCAGCCCCGCCGCATCGCCGCCCGCACGGTCGCCGAGCGGGTGGCCGAGGAGCTGGGCACCACCGGCACCGACACCGTCGGCTACCAGGTGCGCTTCACCAGCCGCGCGAGCGAGGACACGCTGGTCAAGCTCATGACCGACGGCATCCTGCTCGCCGAGATCCAGCAGGACCGGCTGCTGCGCCGCTACGACACCCTCATCATCGACGAGGCCCACGAGCGCAGCCTCAACATCGACTTCCTGCTCGGCTACCTCGCCCAGCTGCTGCCGCGCCGCCCGGACCTCAAGGTCGTCATCACCTCGGCGACGATCGACCCCGAGCGCTTCAGCAAGCACTTCGGCGACGCGCCCATCATCGAGGTGTCGGGCCGGACGTTCCCGGTCGAGGTCCGCTACCGGCCGCTGGTGGACGAGGAAGGCGGCCAGCGCGACCAGGTCGACGGCATCGTCGACGCCGTCGACGAGCTGCGCCGCGAGGGCCCGGAGGGCGACGTGCTCGTCTTCCTCTCCGGCGAGCGCGAGATCCGCGACGCGGCCGACGCCCTGCGCGAGCACGCCGACGACCTCGACGTGCTGCCGCTCTACGCGCGCCTCTCGTCCGCCGAGCAGCACCGCGTCTTCGAGCCGAGTGCGGGCGGGCGGCGCCGCGTCGTCCTGGCCACCAACGTCGCCGAGACCTCGCTGACCGTCCCGGGCATCCGCTACGTCGTCGACCCCGGGCTCGCGCGCATCTCGCGCTACTCGCGGCGCACCAAGGTGCAGCGCCTGCCCATCGAGCCGATCTCGCAGGCCTCCGCCACCCAGCGGGCCGGGCGCTGCGGACGTGTCGCCGACGGCATCTGCATCCGCCTCTACGCCGAGGACGACCTCGACGGCCGCCCGGAGTTCACCGACCCGGAGATCCAGCGCACCAACCTCGCCTCGGTGATCCTGCAGATGGCGGGCGCCAAGCTCGGGCCGGTCGAGGAGTTCCCGTTCGTCGACCCGCCCGAGCGGCTCGCGGTCCGCGACGGCGTGCGCCTGCTCGCCGAGCTGGGCGCGATCGTCGACGGCGACGCCACCCGCCTCTCGGAGATCGGCCGGCGGCTGGCGCGGCTCCCCGTCGACCCCCGCATCGGGCGGATGGTGCTCGCCGCCGACGAGCTGGGCTGCCTGCACGAGGTCACGGTGATCGCCGCGGGGCTGTCCGCGCAGGACCCCCGCGAGCGCCCCGCGGACAAGGCCGACGAGGCCGACGCCGCCCACGCCCGCTTCACCGACGCGCGCTCGGACTTCCTGTCGTGGGTGCACCTGTGGGAGCACGTGCGCTCGGGGCGCCGCGAGCTGTCGTCGAACCAGTTCCGCAAGCGGTGCCAGGCCGAGTTCCTCAACTTCCTGCGCATCCGCGAGTGGCAGGACCTCGCCGCGCAGCTGCGCCAGATCGAGGACGAGCTGGGGCTCACGCGCAACGAGCCGGGCGCGGAGATCACCAAGGACCTCGCCGCCCGCGTCCACCAGGCCCTGCTCACCGGGCTGCTCTCGCAGATCGGGCTCGCGCAGGAGCCGCCGAAGGACCCGAAGACCGGCAAGCCGCGGCGCCGCGCGCTCATCGAGTACGAGGGATCGCGCGGCGCGCGGTTCGCGCTCTGGCCCGGCTCCACGGTGGCCAAGCGCCCACCGACGATGGTCATGGCCGCCGAGCTGGTCGAGACCTCGCGGTTGTGGGCGCGCACCGTCGCCGGCGTGGACCCGGCGTGGGTCGAGGCCGCGGCCGGCGACCTCGTCACCCGCACGTACTCCGAGCCGCACTGGTCGAAGCGCCGCGGGGCCGCCGTGGCCACGGAGCGCGTGTCGCTGTTCGGTGTCCCGCTGGCGATGGACCGCACGGTCGACTACCACCGCGTCGACCCCGAGACCGCGCGCGACCTGTTCGTGCGCCACGCCCTGGTGCAGGGCGAGTGGAACACCCGCCACGCGTTCGTGACGCGCAACCGTGAGCGTCTCGAGCAGGTCGCCGAGATGGAGCGCCGGGCCCGCCGCGAGCTCGTCGTCGACGACGACACGATCCAGGCCTTCTTCGACGCCCGGGTGCCCGCCGACGTCGCCACCGTGCGCCAGTTCGACCGCTGGTGGCAGAAGGCCTCCCGCCGCGACCCGCACCTGCTCGACCTCGACGAGGCGACGGTGCTCGCCGGCGAGGCGCCGAGCGCCGAGCAGTTCCCCGACACCTGGACCGCGGGCGGGCTGACGCTGCCGCTGTCCTACGCCTTCGAGCCCGGGGCCGAGAGCGACGGCGTCACCGTCAGCGTGCCGCTCGCGGTGCTCGGGCAGGTGCGCGCCGAGGACCTCGCGTGGCAGGTACCGGGCCTGCGCGAGGAGATGCTCACCGCGCTGGTCCGCTCGCTGCCCAAGAACCTGCGCCGCTCGCTCGTGCCCGCCCCGGACACCGCGCGGGCGCTGCACGCGCGCCTCGCCCACGACGGGCGCCCCCGCGGCGACGAGACCCTGCTGCCGGCGCTGTCCGACGCGGTGCGGCGCCTGTCGGGGCTCGACGTGCCGGTCGACGCGTGGAACGTCGGCGGCCTCCCGTCGCACCTGCGGCTGACGTTCCGGGTGGTCGACGACGAGGGCGCGACCGTCGCCGAGGGACCCGACCTGGGCGCCCTGCGCCGCCGGCACGCCGCGGCGACGCGCGCCGCGGTGGCCGCGGTCGCCGACGGGGTGGAACGGCGCGGGGTCACCTCGTTCGCCGAGATCGGCCCGCTGCCGCGCACCCGCGAGCAGCAGCGTCCCGGCGGCACGGTCACCGCGCACCTCGCGCTGGTCGACCGCGGGTCGTCGGTCGACGTGCGGGTGTTCGACTCGCCGCTGGAGGCCCGCGACGCCATGCGCGCCGGCACCCGGCGGCTGCTGCGCCTCGCCGTCGCGTCGCCGGCCAAGTCGCTGGTGCGCTCGCTGGACAACACCGCCGTGCTGCGACTGCGCGGGGCGATGGCGGCCGGCGGCTACCGGGACACCACGGCGCTGGCCGAGGACTGCGTCGACGCCGCGCTCGACGCCCTCGTGGCCACCGGCGGCGGGCCCGCCTGGGACCCCGCGGCGTTCGAGGAGCTGCGCGCCCACGTCGCGGCGCGCCTCGCGGCGGCCGCGGCCGAGGTGCTCTCGCGGGCCGAGACCGTGCTCGGCGAGGCCGGGCGCACCGAGCTCGCGCTCGACGAGGTCGCCGCGCGCCCCGGCGGCCTGCTCACCGGCGCCGTCGACGACGTCCGCGGCCAGCTGCACACGCTGGTGGGCGACCGCTTCGTCGCCCGCACGCCGGTGGCGCGCCTGCCCGACGTCGCGCGCTACCTGCGGGCGGCGCGCCGGCGGCTGGAGAAGCTGCCCACCGCGCCCCGGCGCGACGCCGAGGCGCTCGAGGGCGTGCACCGCGTCGAGTCGGCCTACCGCGAGCGCCGCGCGCGGGCGTCCGCCGAGCCGCGCACGTTCGACCGCGACGCCTTCGACGCCGTCGCCTGGATGCTCCAGGAGCTGCGCGTCAGCGTGTTCGCGCAGGAGATCGGCACCGCCGGTCCGGTGTCCGAGCAACGCATCACGCGAGCGCTCGCCACGCTCTGAGCCCCTGACGGGAGACGACCGACCGGGATGGAGAATCCGCGCCCGTGGTGAGCGACGCCGAGGAGGCACTGGTCCAGGAGCAGCTCGAGCAGCTGCACGACCACCACGCCGACCAGCACGAGGAAGACATCGTGTCGATCGCGCTGCCCGCCGCGCAGGACGAGGAGGACGTCTTCGGGCTGGCCGGCACCGCGGTGGACGGCACCCAGTGGACCGTCGGCGACTGCGAGCACCGCTTCCCGCTGCAGTCGATCTCCAAGGTGGTCACCTACGCGCTCGCGCTCGAGGACAACGGCCGCGAGGCGACGCTGCGCCACGTCGGGGTCGAGCCCTCGGGCGACCCGTTCACCGCCATCGTCTTCGACGAGGAGCACCAGCGCCCGCACAACCCCATGATCAACGCGGGCGCGCTCGTCGCCGCCTACCTCGTGCACGGCGACACCCCCGGCCAGAAGGTCGAGCGCATCCTGGCCCGGCTGCGCGCGTTCACCGGCGTCCCCGAGCTGGAGGTCGACGGCGAGCTCCTCGCCGACCAGCTCGCCTCGGCCGACCGCAACCTCGCCATCAGCTACCTCATGCGCTCGCTCGGCATGATCACCGGCAGCATCGAGGACAACCTCGCGGTGTACCTGTCGATGTGCTCGGTGCGGGTCAACACCTGCGAGCTCTCGGCCCTCGGCGCGACCCTGGCCAACGGCGGGGTCAACCCGCTGACCGGCGAGCGGGCGCTCGACGGGCGCCACGTCCGCGACGTCGTCAGCGTGATGATGACCTGCGGCATGTACGACGCCGTCGGCGAGTGGACCACCGACGTCGGCATCCCCGCCAAGAGCGGTGTGTCCGGCGGCATCGTCGCGGTCATGCCCGGACGTCTGGGCATCGCGACGTTCTCGCCCGGCCTCGACGCCCACGGCAACTCGGTGCGCGGCCAGGCGGTGTTCCGCGAGCTGTCCGCCCGCTACGGGCTGCACATGTTCGCCTCGCCCGACCAGACCCGCTTCGGCCGCCTCGGACGCACCGGCGGACCCCGGCTGACGCGGGCCTGACCCGAGCCTGACGGGCCTCCCCCCGGCGCCCACATCCCGGCAGAATCGCCGAGATGGTCGCCGTCGGAGAACGCGAGCTCGTCCGCCAGCAGCTCGACGAGCTGCACGAGAAGTACCGGCAGGTCGGCGACGACGAGGTCGTGAGCTACTACCCGCCCGAGGCGGAGGCCGACGCGCACCTGTTCGGGCTGGCCGGCACGAACATCGACGGCACGCAGTGGCAGGCGGGCGACTGCACGGTGCCCTTCCCGCTGCACTCGGTGTCGAAGGTGTTCACCTACGGGCTCGCCCTGGAGGACAACGGCGCCGAGGAGACCCTGCGCCGCATCGGTGTCGAGCCCTCCGGCGACCCGTTCAACTCGATCACCTTCGACGAGGTCCACCACCGTCCCCACAACCCGATGATCAACTCGGGCGCGCTCGTCGCGGCGAGCCTCGTGGCGGGACGTGACGTCGACGAGAAGGTCGACCGCATCCTGGAGCGCTACCGCGTCTACGCGGGCAACCCGGACCTCGCCGTCGACCAGCGGATCCTGCGCGCGCAGCTGCGGAGCAACGACCGCAACCTCGGGCTCTGCTACGTCATGCGCTCGCTCGGCATGATCAGCGGCGACATCGACGAGGTCGTCGAGACCTACCTGTCGGCGTGCTCGATCACGGTGACCGCCGCCGACCTCAGCGTCATGGGCGCCACCCTGGCCAACGGGGGGCTCAACCCGTTCAGCGGCGAGCGCGCCGTGGCCCGGGCGCACGTCCGCGACATCGTCAGCGTGATGATGAGCTGCGGGATGTACGACGCGGCGGGCCAGTGGGCCAGCGAGGTCGGCATCCCGGCCAAGAGCGGCGTCTCCGGCGACATCGTGTGCGTGCTGCCCCGGTACTTCGGGTTCGGCGTGTACTCCCCCGGGCTCGACGTGCACGGCAACTCGGTGCGGGGGGTCAGCCTCTGCCGCGAGCTGTCCGCCACGTTCGGGCTCCACGTCTTCGCCGACCCGGCCGACTCCCGCTTCGGCCGGGTCGCGCAGCCCACGCACGGCGAGGTGACGGACGTCAGCGCTTCGGCATGATCACCCAGAGCGCGATGTAGATCACGAACTGCGGGCCCGGCAGCAGGCAGGACAGCACGAACAGCAGGCGCACGACGCCGGCCGACATCCCGAACCGCTCGGCGAGTCCGGCACACACCCCCGCGATCACCTTGTCGTGCTGCGGCCTGGTCAGGGTGGCCATGACGTCTCCGATCCTCGTCACCGGGACCGTCCCGGCGCTCTCACTCGACACTCCCGCAACGTGCGGGCGGCGGTGTCAGTGTCCGACCCCGGGCTTTCCGGGGGGAACCCCGTGACGCCGCTCACCGTGGCGGGCGCACCGCTCGTTGCTGAATCACCGTTTCGATGGACAGCAACCGTTGGTACCTCGGCCGGGGTCCGCACCGGGCCGGACAGTTCGGGTCGAGGAGGACCGCGTGGCCGAGGCAACACGTACAGGAGTGGCGATCGTCGGGCTCGGTGGCGCGGTCGCGACCACCGCGGTGGCAGGCGTCGAGATGATGAGGCTCGGCGCGATGGGGCGGGACGGACTGCCCTTCGCCGACGCCGAGGGCCTGGTGCCCTACGAGTCGTTGGTCTTCGCCGGATGGGACGTCGACGGCGACGACCTCGCCAAGGCCGCGCACGGGCACCGGGTGCTCGACGCGCGGCAGATCGAGGTCGCCGGGCCGGCGCTCGCCGGGATCGAGCCGTGGCCGGCCGTCGCCGACCCGGAGTACTGCCGCAACGCCCGCGGCAGCAACCTCGTCGCGGTGCCGGCGCTGCGCGACCGCGTCGCGCACATCGCCGAGGATGTCCGGCGCTTCCGCAGCGAGCAGGACCTGACCGACCTCGTCGTCGTCAACCTGGCCTCCACCGAGCGCTGGCCGGACCTGACGCTGCCGGCGCTGGCCACCGTCGACGGCTTCGAGGCCGCGCTCGACGGGGACGACCCCGCGATCACGCCGGGCATGCTGTACGCCTACGCGGCCATCACCGAGGGCTGCCCGTACGTCAACTTCACGCCGAGCGCGTCGGCCGACGTGCCCGCCCTCCAGGAGCTCGCCCTGCGGCGCGGCGTCCCGGTGGCCGGCAAGGACGGCAAGACCGGCCAGACGATGATGAAGACGGTGCTGGCGCCGGCGTTCCGCTCGCGCGCCCTGACCGTCGACGGCTGGTACTCCACCAACATCCTCGGCAACCGCGACGGCGAGATCCTCGACGACCCGGACTCCCTGTCGAGCAAGGTCGCCACCAAGGGCCGGGTGCTCGACGACATCCTCGGCTACAAGGTCGAGGACCACGTCGTGCGCATCGACTACTACCGCCCGCGCGGCGACGAGAAGGAGGCCTGGGACAACATCGACCTCGTCGGCTTCCTCGGCCAGCGGATGCAGGTCAAGGTCGACTTCATGTGCCGCGACTCGGTGCTGGCGGCGCCGCTGGTGCTCGAGCTCGTGCGGCTCGTCGTCGAGGCCCAGCGCCGCGGCGAGGGCGGGGCGCAGGAGCAGCTCGGCTACTTCTTCAAGGCCCCGGTGACCCGCGACGGCGGGCGCCCCGAGCACGCCCTGTACCGGCAGGAGCAGGTGCTGCGCGACTGGCTCGCGGCGGGCGCGCGGTGACGTCCCTGCTCGCGGCGCCGACCGGGCGCTACGCCGCGGTCCCGGGCCTGTTGCGCGAGGTCGGCGACCTCAAGCGGGTCCGGACCGCGGACGCCGACGGGTCGATGGCCTCCCGGGCGTTCGTCCGCGCCTGGGCGGCCCTCGTCGACGGCGCGGACCCGGTCGCCGTGGCCGACGCCGAGACCGCGGCCGCGGTGGCCGGCGCCCGGCTGGCCGGGATCGACGCCGACGTGCTCACCGCGATGGGCCTCGGCGAGGACGAGGCCCGCGCGGTGCGGCACCGGGCGATCGACGAGGTGGCCGACGGCGTGCTGCACCCGGCGACGCTGGCGCGGCTGCACGCCGCGCCCCCGCCCACGCCGGGGGCGACCCCGCCGCCCGCGTTCGTCGCGGCGCTGTGCCGCCAGCCCCGGGCCGGGGCGACGGCGCCGGGCCGGGCGCGGCTGATCACCGAGCCGCCCGAGGACCACGGCGAGCACTGCTGGGCGGTCGCCGTCTACGGGGCGCTGCTGGCCGAGGACCACGGCGCCGACCGGGGCGAGGCGTTCCTGCTCGGGCTCGCCCACCACCTGCACAACGCCGTGATGCCCGACGCGGGCTTCGCCGGCGAGATGCTGCTCGGCGAGCACCTCCACGCCGTCGTGGAGCGGCTCACCGAGCGCGAGCTGGCGACGCTGCCGGGCGCGCTCGCCGACCGGGTGCGGGGCCTGCTCGCCGCCCGCGCCGACGCCGACACCCCGCTCGGGGCGACGTTCCACGCGGCGGACGTGCTCGACCGCGTGCTCCAGGTGCACCACCACGCCCGCGCGGCGGCGTTCACCGCCCGCGAGGCGCTGGTCGACCTGGAGCTGGTGCACGCCTCCCCGGTCCAGGCGCACCAGAACGCCGTCCTCGACGCGGCGGGGCTGCTGCCGTGAGCGCCGGTCCTGGCGCCGCGAGCGCGGACTCCGCGCGCGTAGAAGCAGCGAACAGGCCGTTCGCTGCTCTCGTCGACCCGGTGAGCGGCGGCGAGCTCCACGCCGACACCCCGCACAGCCTGTCCGACGGCACCACGCGCTGGCCGGTGCTCGAGGGCATCCCGTACCTGCGGGCCGGGCGCGACGAGGTCCGCGAGCAGGCCCTCGCCGCCCTGGACGACGGCCGCGACCGGGATGCCGCGGCGGTGCTGCTCGCCGACAACGACGACTGGTGGGACCAGCCCCCGCCGCCGGCCGAGCAGCTGCGCGCCGTCCTCGACGCCACCACCCTGCGCGAGGCCGTCGCCGGCCTGGGGCTCGGCCGGGTCGGCGACTACTTCCTGCACCGCGACCACGACCCCTCCGGCCTCGCCGTGCTCGCGCTGACCGCGGCGCACCCGCCCGCCGGGCGCCCGGTGCTCGACCTCGCCTGCGGGGCCGGGCACCTGCTGCGCCGGCTCGCCCAGCACGGCGAGCAGGACCTCACCGGCGTCGACGTCGTGTTCAGCAAGCTCTGGCTGGCGCGCCGGTTCGTCGTCCCCGGGGACGTCGCGCTCGTCTGCGCGGACCTCGCCCACCCGTGGCCGGTGCACCCCGCCGGGGACACCTACGTCGCCGTGCACGACGTCCTCTACTTCCTCGACGACCCCGCCGCGGTCCTGGCCACCGCCGCCGAGCACGCCGGCGAGGGCGGCGCCGTGGTCGCCGCGCACTGCCACAACACCGGGCAACCCGGGCACCCGCGCCCGCCCGAGGCGTGGGCCGCGCTGCTGCCCGGCGCGCTGACCTACGGCGAGGAGGAGCTGACGTCGGCGACGCTCGAGCGCCGCCTGCCCCGGTCCGCGGACGCCCAGGACCTCGGCGACACCGAGGCCGTCGCGCTGGCCCGCGACGGCGGGGCCGCGGCGCCCGAGACCGCCCTGCTCGACCCCGCACCCGGCGCCGACCTGCGACCCAACCCGCTCTACGCCGACGGGACGCGCCGCTGGCCCAACGAGGTGTGGGGCGCCGAGTACGGCCCGCGCGCCGCGACGTACCTGCCCGAGCGCCGGCCCGACCCGATGCCCGACGACGCCGTCGCCCGGCGACTGCTGGTCGACCTGCCGGAGGGCTGGTGAGCACACGCCGAGAGGGATGTGGCTGGGGAGTGGTCGGCGCCGGGTGGGTGGCGCGCGACTTCGTGCTCCCCGCGATCGCCGCCGACCCGCACGCCCACCTCGTCGGCGTGCACGACCGCGACCCCGCCGCGCTCGAGGGCCTCGACGACGGTGCGCCGGCGTTCGACGACCTCGACGACCTCCTCGCCGCGCCGGGCCTCGACGCCGTCTACGTCGCGACGCCCAACCACGCGCACGCCCCCGTCGTCCTGGCCGCCGCGACCGCCGGGATCCCGGTGCTCTGCGAGAAGCCGCTGGCCCACGACGTGCCCACCGCCGAGGAGATGGTGGCGGCGACGGCCGGGCTGCTCGCGGGCACGGCGTTCGACCAGCGCTTCCACCCCGCCCACGAGGCGATCGCCGCGATGGTCGCGGGCGACGAGCTGGGCGTCGTCACCACCGTGCGCATCGTCTACGGCTGCTGGCTCCCGCCGGACTGGGCCACCCCCGTCGGCGGGCGCGACAACTGGCGCGTGGACCCCGCGCGGGCCGGGGGCGGCGCGATGATCGACCTCGCCCCGCACGGCGTCGACCTCACCGGCCGGCTGCTCGGCGAGGACGTCGTCGACCTCGTCGCGCTCACCGCCACCCGCGTCCACGACTACGTCGACCCCACCGCCGACGACACGGCTGTCCTCGCCGGCCGCACCGCGAGCGGGACGTTGCTGTCACACCACGTCAGCTTCTCCACGGCCGACCCCCTGCCGCGACGCCGGCTCGAGGTCGTCGGCACCCGCGCCCAGCTGGTCGCCGAGGACACCCTCGGCCAGGACCCGGGCGGCCGGCTCACCCGCATCGACGCGACGACCGGCGTCGCCGAGCCCGTCCCCTTCGACGCCGCAGCCGGGCCGTTCACCCGCCAGCTCGCCGCCTTCGGCGCCGCCGTGCGCGGCGAGGCGCCCTGGCCCTACCCGCTCGACCGCGACCTCGCCCTGCACGCCCTGCTGATGGAGGCGGCATGCCCCTGAGCCCCTGGTCCTGCACGAACTGCGGCCACTGGCAGCGCTGGTTCGCCGTGCCCCCGCAGTGCCCGGTGTGCGTCGACGTCCGCAACGCCCTGCCCGAGGACGGCTGGGAGATCCGGTCGTTCGACGACCTCGCCGCCGGCCGCGAGGCCCGCTGGGCGGAGGTGACGCCGGGCGTCACCGGGTTCTGGTGCGAGCCGCAGGTCGGGCTGGGTACGTGCGGCTGGGTGATCGAGACCGAGCGAGGTCTCGTCGGGTGGGAGGCCGCGGGCCTCTACCCGCCGGCCGCGATCGAGGAGCTGCGCCGCCGCGGCGGCCTCGCCGCACTCGCGTCCAGCCACGTGCACGGCTACGGCGCGCTGTTCCAGCTGCAGGACGAGCTGGACCCGCCGGTGCTCGCCATCGGCGTGCGCGACCTCGAGTGGACCAAGGCGTTCCGCGTCACCTGGCCGCTGGACGACCGCCACGAGTTCGCACCCGGCCTCGTCGCCCACCGCACGGGCGGGCACTTCGACGGCCACATGGTGCTGCACGACGAGCACCGCGGCGTCCTGTTCTGCGGCGACATGCTCAAGGCCAGCTTCGACGCCGACGGGCGCCCCGTGGGCCTGAGCGCGCACAAGGCCTTCCACGCCCAGATCCCGCTGTCGCACCAGGAGATCCGCGACGCCTACGCGGTGATCGAGCGGCTCGACTTCGACGCCGTCGCCACCCCGTTCGAGTACGCCGCGGGCATCTCGACCAAGCAGGTCCTGGCGCTCTACGACCGGCTGCTGTCCGCGCAGCCGCTGGCCGGGCCGATCCCGCTGGAGGAACTGTCGTGACGACCGCCGCCGACACCCACGACCGCGTCACCGCGGCCCTCGACACCGCGCTGCCTCCCGGCGACGTCGGCGACGTCGTGGTCGACGGTGCCGACCGCACCGGGGTCGCCGTGGTCAGCGCCGACTTCGCCGACCCGTCCGGGCAGTGGCCGCGCAGCGCCGCCTTCGGCTACGGCCTGTCCGTCGCCCGGGCCCGCGTGGCCGCCCACGCGGAGCTGGCCGAGGAGATGATGCTCTCCCGCCGGCTGCGCGAGCTGGAGCCCGTGCGGGGCTCGTACACCGAGCTCCGGGCCGCCCGCGGCGCCGACCGCGTCGTCGACCCGGTCTCGCTCGTGCTGCCCGCGGGCACCGACTACGACCCCGACCGCGCCCGCTGGTGGCTGCCGACCACGCGCTGGCGCACCGGCGAGGAGGTGCTGGTGCCCGCCGAGTTCGCCGCGCCCTACGGCGTCGACATCGACTGGCAGCCCGCCGACGAGCAGCTCATCACCGTGATCACCAACGGCTGCGGCGCCGGCGACACCGTCGAGCGGGCCGTCGGCCACGCGCTCGGCGAGCTGCTGCAGCGCGACGGCAACGCCACCGCGTTCCGCGCGATGGACCGCGGCATCGTCATCGACACCGACGGCGTCACCGACCCGGACACCCGGCGCCTGCTCGACCACCTCGCCGACGTCGGCATCACGGTGGTCCCGAAGCTCGCGTCGACCGACTTCGGTGTGACCGTCCTGCACGTCGTCGGGTACGACACCGACCCGGCCGGCGCCCCGCACCCCATCGCGATCACCGCGTGCGGCGAGGCCGCCCACGCCGACCGGGAGGCGGCGCTGCAGAAGGCGCTGCTGGAGTTCTGTGCGGCGCGGGTGCGCAAGTTCGTGGCCCACGGGGACCTCGACACGGTGCAGCCGCTGATGGACGCCGGCTACTGGGAGCGCGAGCTGGCGCACCCGCCGCACGCCGAGGAGCGCCGGGCGTTCGAGGCGATGGCCGACTGGTCGCGGCGCTCGGGCGCCGAGCTCCGCGACCTGCTCGCCCCGACCGTGCTGGCGCACCGGGAGACGGTGGCGTTCACCGACCTCCCGCACACGCCCGGGCTCGACGACCCGCAGGCCGTGCTCGATGACCTCCTCGCCCGCCTCGACGGCTTCGACGTGCTCACCGTGGTCGCCGACTCGGGCTCGGCCGCCGCGGTGAAGGTGATCGTCCCGGGCCTGGAGGCCGAGACGATGTCCTACGGCCGGATCGCGGCCCGCGGGGTGGAGCGCCTGCTCGCCCGGGGCAGCGAGCTCGTCGGGCTCGGCGCCCCGCCCCACGCCGGCGCCGCCCCGGTCGCGCTGACCGCCGAGGGCCGCGAGCGCCTCGGCGGCCCGGCGTGGCTCGACCGCGCCGCGGTCGACCGCACCGTCGGCGCGCTGTACCCGCTCTACCGCGAGCCCGGGCGCCACGCCCTCACCCGCGCCGAACGGGGGGAACCCGTCGAGCTGCTGTGACCCACACGGCTCCTGTGACCCACATTGAGACAGGCGCCACGGGCGGGACGGCCTAGCGTCGGTGACGTGGACGACGACGTAGTGGTGCCGAGCGGGGGGTCGCGGTCGCTGAAGACCGCGGCGACGGTCCTGCGCGCGCTGCGCCTGCTCGGCGACCACCCCGCGGGGCTGTGCGCGAGCGACCTCGCCGAGCGTCTCGGCAAGAGCGCCGCCACCGCCCGATACATGATCAACACCTTGTGCGAGGCGGGCTACGCCGAGCGCGACGGCTCGGGCCGCTGCCGCCTGACCGAGGCCCCGCCCTGGGGCCAGTGGGGCGTGTCGTCGGGCCCCGTCCCCGGCGATCCCGACCCCGGCGCCGTACTGGCCGAGGCCGCCACCGAGCTCTACCGCCGCACGCGCCAGCGCTCCTACCTCGTGCGCCGCACCGGCACGGTCGTCGCCACGGTCACCGACTCGCGCGGCCACCAGGGCCTCGCGAAGCTCCCGGGCCTGGGCCACCACATCCCGCCGCACCACGCGCACGCCCTCGCGCTCACCAAGGTGCTGCTGGCGACGTCGCCGGCGTACCGCGAGGCCGTGGAGAACGAGCCCCTGACCCGGCTCACGCCCACCACACTCGTCGACCCCGCTGCCCTGCGCCGCGAGCTCGAGGGCGTGCACCGCGACGGCCTCGCGCTCGACCGCGAGGAGTACGCCGAGGGCTTCGTCACCCTCGCCGCCCCGGTCGTCGCGCCCTCGGGCGCCGCGACCGTCGCGCTGGGCCTGTCCTGTTCGGCCCGGCGCCTCGCCGTCGACGGCGACGAGCTGGCCGAGGCCGTGCGCGCCGTGGCCGCCCGGGCCACCGCGCAGTGGGCCGGCGAGCTCGTCGCCGAGCCGATGCCCGCAGTGCCCGGCGTGCCCGGCGTGCCCGGCGTGCCCGGCGAAGCGACCGTCGTCGGGCGCGACGAGGACCTGGTCAGCGGCCCACGTCGGTGATGCCGAAGGCGCGCAGGCGCCGGTAGAGCGTCGCCCGGCCCATGCCGAGCGCCGCCGCGGCCGCCGACCGGTTGCCACCGGCCTCGAGCAGCGCGGAGACGATCAGGTCGCGCTCGGCGGTCTCCAGCGGCGTGAGGCGCCGCCGGGTGCCGTGCACGACGAGCTCGACGGGCAGGTCGGCCGGCTCGACGTCGCCCGCGGGCCGCGCGGCCAGCGCGCGGCGCAGCACGTCGGCGAGCTGGGTGACGTTGCCCGGCCAGCGGGCCCCGGCGAGCAGCGCGGTGGTCTCGGGCGTGCACCGCGCGCGGCGCGACGGCGCGAGCCGGGCGAGCAGGGCCGTCACGAGCAGCGGGACGTCGTCGGGGCGGCGGCGCAGCGGCTCGACGACCACCGACCGCGCGAACCCCGCGAGCACCCGGCCCACCGCGCCCTCCTCGGGCGCACGCTCGGCGCTGACCAGGGCGACGATCCACCACGATGGCGGCACCTCCCCGAGCAGCGCGGTGAGCGCGCCCGTCCCGGCGTGGTCGAGCGCCTCGGTGTGCCGGACGACCACGGTGGCCGACCGCGGCCCGCCGGGCGCGCCCGGCGCCCGGGCCGTCGAGGCCTCCGCCGCGTAGCCGGCGAGGACGACGGCGGCGTCGGGGTCGGACCCGTCGATCGTGATCCAGCGGGCCCCCGGGCGGATCTCGCCGTGCACGGCCCGGACCGCGGCCGCCTTCCCGGTGCCCGGCTCGCCGACGACGACCGTGCTGCGCGCCGACCCGGCGGCCCCGCGCAGCGCCGCGGCCACGGTGCGCCACGGGCGCGAGGCGCCGGCGAGGCCGGGCAGCGGGCGCTCGGAGATCGCGATCGGGGACGACGGGGCCGCGGGCGGCTCGTGACCCGGCCCCCGGTCCGGCGAGGGGACCGACAGCAGCGTCGGCGACGGCGGGTCCTCCCGGCCGAGGAGGCGCAGGCTGCTGCGGCTCGGCACGACCTCGACGACCACGCCCGCGGGACGGCCCGCCGGCACCGGGGTGATCACCAGGCGCGCGGGCCCGTCGGTGAGCAGCACCCGGTCCTGGCGCGGGCGGGCCGCGTGGCCCCGTTCCGCGGCGCGGCGGGCGACCCGGTCCTGGTCGGCGCCCGACAGCGCGCGGGCGGCCCGGTTGGCCATGACGAGGTCCTCGGTGAGCGCGAGCACCGGGCCGCGGGAGCGCGCACACGTCGAGCGGAACGCGGCCATGAGCCGGCGCACGCCGGTGCCGCCGCGCTCGCGCATCACGTCCTCGATGTCGGTGGCCGCCTGCTGGGCCAGGAAGCGCATGAGGTCGTTGGCCTCCGCGCGCAGGCAGGTGACGTCGAGGATCCCGGCGAGCGTGCCGTCGGGCCCGCACACCGGGGCCCCGGCGCAGGCGAAGGCCTGGAGCCGCTCGCTGAAGTGCTCGGCGCCGACGACGAGGGCGGGCATGGCGCCCTCGAGCGCGGTGCCCACACCGTTCGTGCCGGCGAACTCCTCGGCGTAGCTGAAGCCGGGGGCCAGCGAGATCGCGTCGAGGCGGCGCTGCAGCTCGCCCTCGCCGACGCGGCGCTCGAGGACGCGCCCGTCGGCGTCGGTGAGCACCACGGCCACCGACATGCCTGAGAGCCGCTCGGCGAGGTCGTCGAGCACCGGGCGCGCGCAGTTGGCCAGGCTGCCGTCGAAGTCGAGGTCGGCCTCGTACGGCAGCGCGAGCTGGGTGGCGTCGACCCCGGCGCGCCGGGAGCGCTCCCAGGAGTCGACGATCTCGGGACGGACGACGCCGCGCGTGTTCACCGCGCCCGCGTCCACGAAGTGCTCGCGGGCGCGACCGAGGGCACCGTCGGCGCGTCGATCCATGGGCCACCTCGCCATCCGCGCGCCACGTCGTGGTGATGCGCAACACGGGATGGTACGGCGCGGACGGGCCGCGCAGGAGTGCTCGACCGTCTCGGATCGAGACGGCCGCGCAGGTCAGGAACCTCCTAGGCTGGGTCCTGCGGATCGTCGGCGGGCGGGCGCTCGAAGTCCTCGACCGTGGCCTCCTCCAGGAACGCGCGCATCCGCTGCACCTCCTCGGCCGCCTCGCGGGCCGGCTCGGGCCGGTCGCCGCCCAGCGCGCTGAACGACTGGCCGACGGCGTCGAGCACCGCGTCGGCGACCTCGAGGCGCAGGCCCTCGCGCACGCCGACCGCCAGCACGTCGCTGGGCCGCCCCGGCAGGCGCGCGCCGTCGTCGAGCACCAGCTCGGCCCGGAAGCGGTCCTCGACGAGCTCGGTGATCTCGGCCCGCTCGAGCCGCCGGCCGAGGAGCACCGCGAGGTCCGCGACGAGGTCCTGGGTCAGCACGCCGTCCGCGTCCTCCCCGTCCGGCCGGGCGCCGCGGTCGATCACCTCCGCCTGCGGCCCGCGCACCGACACCACCACGCAGCGATCACCCCCCGTCTCGACCAGCAGGGCGAGCGGCTCGCGCGTCATGCGGTGCACCGCGAGCCGCGCGAAGCGGACCTCAGTGGTCGAGCTCCGCTGCGCTTCGTCTCCCACCTCGGCCACGGTCAGTCCCTCGTGGCCGGCTCGTCGACCGGGTCGAACGCGGCCCGCACCGCGGCGAGGTCGTTGCGCACCCGCTCGGCGTCCTGGCCGTCGCCCCAGGACGGGTCGCCGGGCGTGATGCCGAGGGTGCGCAGCAGCTCCGCCGCCGCCGCCGACGGGTCGCCCGCCTCCCCGAGCACCGGGTGCAGGCCCTGGTCGGCGAGGTGGCGGAACACCAGGTTGACCACGGTCCACGGGTTGTACTTCTCGGTCACTGCTCGCTCCCCTCGGTCAGCTCGACCTCGTCCAGTGTCTCCAGCTCGGTCGGGCTCAGCGCCCGCACGCCCTCGAGGACGGTGGCCTGGTGCTCGCCGATGCGGGCGTCGACCAGCTGGCTGAGGTGGTAGGCGATGGCGCCGGTCTGGTGCACCGACACCGTGTCGGGCAGCGCCTGGCGGGTCGACGTGATCGCCACGCCCCGCGGCGTCCCGTCGGACACGGCGACCCCGACCTCGAAGACCTCGCGCGGGTTCACCGCCGGGTCCGCGTAGTGCTTGCGGATCTGGCGCACCATCTTGTGCCAGGCCAGCACCTCGCCCTCGATCTCGAGGCCCTCGACGTCGGCCTCGGTCAGGCCCATGCCGCGCCCGCCGGGGGCGAAGCACCGGGAGTACGACAGCAGCGCGGTCGTCCACAACGACTCGACCACCACCGGGTCGGGCTCCGGGACGCTGAGCTGGGTGATGAGGCGCTCGCAGCACAGCAGCACGGTCTGCAGGTCGTCGAAGATCGCGGCGAGGTCGGCCAGCGCGGCGGCGGCCGGGGACCCCACCCGCCGGACGGTGCGCGGGGTCTCGCTGGGGGCGGTCATGCGGCTCCTCTCGAGGGACTCCTCAGAGCCCGTAGCGCGCCGCGAGCTGGCCGCGGCAGATGCTGGTGTTGGCGTCGACGCCCACCTGGTAGCTGCGCGCCTTGCGCAGGTGCAGCGGGAGCGCCTCGAGGCCGACGGTGCGGCCCACCGGGTCGACCACCAGCGGGGCGTCGTCGTCGGCCGGGATGTCGAGCTCGCGGCGCCGCTCGCGCAGCCGCCGCAGGTCGGGCGTGGCCGGGGCGTCGCCCAGCGTCATCGCCACGACCTGCTCCGGGGTGGCGCCGGCCGCCATCAGCGGGCGGACGACGAGGTCGGTGCCGGCCATGAGCGCGCGCTCGGTGAAGTTGCGGCGCAGGTCGTGGAGCTCGTCCACCGCCTCGCCGACCTCGGAGCCGGCCATCGAGGTCACGAACCCGGCCCGGGCGGCGACGCCGGCGTTGATGGCGTCGGACGCGAAGTGGTCGATCAGCTCGACGTCGACGTCCTGCAGGCCCGGCACCTGGGACACGGCGTCCCACGCGTCGGCGACCATGAGGAACGCGAAGTTGGGGGCGCAGAAGTAGGTGGGCAGGCGCAGCCGGACGTGCGCGACCCCGTCGTCCGAGATCGAGCAGGACGCGACGAAGTCCAGCGAGACGACGTCGGTGTCCAGCTCGGGGTCGCGCACGGTGCGCAGCGCCTCCCACACCCCGTCCACCGCGGCGGCGGTGGACGGGGTGTCGGAGGTGACCGTCATGCCTGGGCCACCGCCCGGTCCTCGACGAGCTCGGCGTCGTCGGGGGATGCGGGGGCCGTGCTCTCCGCGGAGACCTGGTACTCGGCCGGGACCTCGATGTCGTAGAGGCGGGCCGCGTTCAGTCCGAGGATCTTCTTCTTCCCGTCCACGCCGAGGCGCGGGTAGTCGTCGTACTCGTGGCCCTCGGGGTAGTCCCAGTCCGCGAGACCCTCGACCTGCCACTTCGGGGTCCAGATGTTGTAGTCCGAGCCGAAGAGCATCTTGTCCTCGCCGACCCAGAACAGCAGCTCGCCCATCACCTTCGCGTGGAACCGCGGGCGGGCGTGCATGAGGCCGCCGGTGACCACGGACAGGCCGGCGTAGACGTTCGGCTCCTGCGTCGCCATGAAGCAGAAGTCCTCGATGCGCGGCAGACCCACGTGCTCGACGATGAAGTTCAGGCCCTGGAAGTCGGTGGCCGCGTGGTCGACGTCGGAGACGTCGAACGCGTCCTTGTCCAGCGGCCAGATCGTCGGGCCCTTGTGGACGTGCACGTTCTTGATGCCCAGCTCCTGGGCCCGCTCGAGGAACCGGTAGGCCTCGGGGTCGGTCAGCTTGTAGCCGCGGGACTCACCGTTCCACTCCGCGGTGTAGAGCTTGATGCCCTTGGGGTGCCACTTCTCGACCTCGGCCTCGAACTCGCGCATGCCGGCGTCGCCGTCACGCGGGTCGAACCGGCAGTTGACGATGAACTTGTCGGGGTGCTGCTCGACGAGGTGGCCGTTCTGCGCCGCGGTGTTGAAGCCCTCCTTGTACCACTCACGCAGGTACGTCGACTGCAGGATCGCGACGTCGACGTGGCCTTCCTCGAACTCCTCGCGCATCAGCTGCTCTTCGGAGACCTTCTGGAACTCCTCGATGGGCTGGTGCGTCTCGGCCGGGCCGAGGCCCTGGTAGGCGTGGAAGCACTCGATCCAGCCCTTGGCGTACTGCTCGGCGCCCTCGACCCAGTTCTCCGGGGACGCGTCCCAGAAGTGCATGTGGCTGTCGACGATGAAGTACTTCTCGCCGTCCTTCTCGTACATGTGGTGGTTTCCTTTCCCTACGGGACGAGGATGGCCCGACCGCGGACCTTGCCCGCGTCCAGGTCGTGCAGGGCGTCCAGCGCCGCATCGAGCGCGTACTGCTTGGTGTGCAGCGTGACCTTCCCGGCCTGCGCCAGCACCATGAGCTCGGCGAGGTCGTTGTACGTCCCGACGATGTTGCCGATCACGTTCTTCTCGCCGGCCACGAAGTCGAGCGTGGGGGCCTGGAACTGGCCGCCGTACCCGAGGACGAACTGGTAGCCGGCCGGCCCGGTCATCTGCCAGGCCTCGAGCTCGACGCCCTGCTCGGCGACGAAGTCGAAGACCACGGTGGCGCCGCCACCGGTGAGCTCCTGCACCTCGCCGACCTGGTTCCCGTCCGCGACGACCGTCTCGTCCGCGCCGATCTGCTTGGCGAGCTCGAGCGCGTCCGGGTTCTTGTCCACCACGATGATCTTCGTGGCGGTGAGGGCCGCCAGCGCCTGGACACCGATGTGCCCGAGGCCGCCGGCCCCGATGACCACCGCCGAGGTGCCCGGCCAGAGCATCGGCACGGCCTTGCGCACGGCGTGGTACGCGGTGATACCGGCGTCGGCCAGCGCGGCGACGTCGGCCGGGTTGGTGTCCGCGTTGAGCTTCACGCAGGCCCGGGCGGTGGTGCGCAGGTACTCCGCCATGCCGCCGTCGTTGTTCGACAGCCCGGGGAAGAACGCGTCGCCGGTGCACTGCATGTCGCGGCCTGCCCGGCAGGACAGGCACAGCCCGCAGGACGGCTGCGGGTGCAGGATCACCGTGTCGCCGACCGCGACGTTGGTGACGGCGTCGCCGATCGCGTGCACCCAGCCGGCGTTCTCGTGGCCGATGACGTAGGGCAGCGTCGGGTCCTGGATCGCCGCCCAGTCGCCGTCGATGATGTGCAGGTCGGTGCGGCACACCCCGGCGCCGCCGATCTTGATGATGACGTCGAGCGGCCCCTGGAGCTCGGGCTCCGGGATGTCGTCGATCGACGGGTCGACCTTGTAATCGTGCACCCGCACGGCCTTCACACCGCGCTCCTCTCCGAGTCGGTCTCTTGCCTTGCCACGCCCGTCAGCCCATCGACGGGCCGAGGCCCATGGACTGCGGCGTGCTCGCGTCCGGCGCCGGCTGCGGGATGCCTTCGTCGAGCTGACCGAACTCGGTCATGAGCGACTTGTTCCAGGGCGTCTGCTCCTCGGCCACGAGCGAGTTCGTGGTGAGGATCAGGCCGGCCACCGAGGCGCCGTTCTGCAGCGCCGAGCGCACGACCCGCAGCGGGTCGATGATGCCGAGCTCGAGCATGTTGCCGAAGCGGCCCTCGAGGGCGTCGAAGCCCTCGTCGACGGCCATGTCGCGCGCCTGCTTGACGATGTCGGCGCCCTCGTAGCCCGCGTTGGACGCGATGAGGTTGGCCGGCTCGGAGAGGGCGGCGCGCACGATCTCGGCGCCGATCCGGCCGTCGCCGGTCAGGCCCTCGAGGTCGTCGAGCGCCGCCTCGGCGTGCAGCAGCGCGGCGCCGCCGCCGGCCACGATGCCCTCGGCCATCGCCGCGCGGGTGGCCTGCAGGGAGTCGTCCACGCGGTGGCGGACCTCCTTGAGCTCCGCGTTGGTCGGCGCGCCGACCTGCAGGATCGCGGCCTTGCCGGAGAGCCGCGCGATGCGCTCGGAGAACCAGTCCTCGTCGGTGCCGATCGTCGTGCGGTCCATCTCGGCGCGCAGCTGGGACAGCCGCGTCTCGCGGGCCGCGGGGTCGCCGCCGCCACCGATGATCGCCGTCTGGTCGCTCGTCGCGCGGACCTGCCGCGCCCGTCCGAGGTGCTCGACGCCCATCTGCTCGATCGAGAACGCCGAGGCCCGGGAGAACACCTGGCCGCCGCAGAGCGCGGCCATGTCCTCGAGGAGGTGCACGCGCTTCTCGCCGAAGCCCGGGGCCTGGATGGCGGTGGTCTTGAGGTGCCCGTTGACGTGGTTGTGCACGAGCATCTGGAGCGCGGAGCCGTCGACCTTCTCGGCGATGATCACGAGCGGCGCGGGGTTTCGCATGATCCGCTCGAGCATCGGCATGAGCGTGCGGACGTCGGAGATCTTCTCGGCGGAGAACAGGATGTAGGGGTCGTCGAGCACGGCGAGCATCGAGCCCGGGTCGGTGACCAGGTACGGCGAGACGTAGCCGTTTTCGAACTCGAAGTCCTCGACGAGGTTCACGTGCAGGCCCAGCAGCGGGCCGTCGTCGACGGTGATGACGCCGTCGTCGCCCACGGCGTGCAGGGTCTCCGCCACCACGCGGCCGATCACGTCGTCGTCGTTGGCCGAGATCGCCGCGACGCGGGAGAGCGCCTCGACGTCGTCCACCGGGTGCGCGACGGAGGCCAGGTGGGCGACCACGCGCGCCACGGCGGCGTCGATGCCGCGCTTCACCAGCACCGGGTTGCCGCCCTGGCCGATGGCCTTGAGGCCCTCGCGGACGATCGCCTGGGCGAGCACCGTCGACGTCGTGGTGCCGTCACCGACCACGTCGTTCGTCTTGACCGCGGCTTCCTTGAGGACCTGGGCGCCCATGTTCTCGAACTGGTCGCGCAGGTAGATCTCCCGCGCGATCGTCACGCCGTCGTTCGTGACCTCGGGGGTGCCCGTGATCTTCTCGAGGATGACGTTGCGCCCCTTGGGTCCCAGCGTGGATTTGACCGCCTCGGCGAGCTGGTCGACTCCTGCCTGGAGTGCCCTGCGCGCGTCGGCGCCGAATCGCAGTTCCTTGGCCATGTCCTCACTTCTCCGGTGCTCTGGGGCGCGAACGGGGAGTCAACGGTCGTTCTCCGGGAACGGCACCGGGCCGTCGCACGTCCGCCCCGCGCGGACGTGCGACGACCCGGGCCGCGGGACGTGCTACTTGTTGACCACCGGGGGCAACATGTCGCCGATGAACTCGGCGGCCTCCTCGAGGTTGCCGAACATGATCGTCCGGTCATCCATGTGGATCATCTTCCCGTAGTGGGTCGACATGTTCTCCTCGAACTCGGCGGCGTTGTAGAAGTCGGGCTCCTCGCCGAGCGCCTCGGAGATGTCCGCGTACACGAAGTCCATGCGACCCACGCAGTCGACGCGGATCATCGAGGGCAGCTGCTTGACCGTCACGTTCTCCTGGCGGTCCATCACCTCCGCCACGACGGCGCCGACCTGGTTGTTCATCAGCGTCACGCCGGCCATGCCGGACTCGGTGTTGTCCTGCTTGAACGGGCTCTCGGCCGTCTTGAAGCTCTTGGTCACCGGTTCAGCTCCTTCGGGGTCTCGAGCCCGAGATCGGTGAGGATCGCGGAGAATCGGTTCTTCACCCGGTCGAGGCTGTCCTCGAACCGCGGGGGCTTCGCATCGGGCTGCGACCACAGGGGCTGCATCGTGCGGGCCGCGTCGAGCGCCATCGGCACCCAGTGCTCCAGCCAGCCGTTGAAGACGTCCTTGTTGTGGTCGGCGAACTCGCGGTCCTGGGTCAGGGGCGCGAAGGCGGCGACGGTCCAGCGCAGGTCGCGGTTGGAGAAGTCGTACTCGCCGGAGCCCATCACCGTCGGTGTCACGTAGTCGCCGTTGCCGGCGGCCGACTGCATGACCAGGTTCGACCGGAAGAGCTCGCCGAGCAGCGGCTCGAAGACGATGTTGGTGGCGAAGATCATCTCGCCCCAGTCGTCGTTGACCGCGGTCAGCGCCTCGGTGACCCGGCGGATGCCCTGCCACTCGGGGTCGGAGTTCCAGGCCTCGAGGTGCGCGGTGCCGTCGAAGCCCTCGATCTCCTCGGTGAGGGTGAGGTTGTAGAGCGCGAGGTCCTGCGCGAAGCGGATCTTGTGCTCGCTGTTCACGGCCATGACCGTGTTGTGCATGTTCGTCGGCCCGGAGCGGTTGCAGGCGGCGAACACGTAGAGGCCGAGGATGTGCTCGATGTGCATCCAGGCGCCGACGTTGCGCTCGACGAAGCGCACCCAGTTCGGGGTCCACTGCTCGAAGGCCTTGGACTGGCGGGCGTTCTCGACGTTCTGGGTCACCTGCCGGACAACGTTGGCGTTGTACCGGTACATCGTGAGTTCCCACTCCTCGTTGGGATCACGGAACTCGTGCCAGCCGTGGGCGGGCCAGTCGGCGACGTGCCGGCCGCCGGAGCCCGGGCCGCGCTCGGGCTCGGGGTTGTCGACACCCCACGCCTTCAGCTTGGTCCAGGTCAGCGGGTAGCCACGGGACCCGTCGGCGAAGCCGTAGATCCAGCCCTGGGAGAGGTAGTGCCGCGGGTCCGGCTGGACCTCGACGGTGACGTCCTCGTAGTGGGTCTGCTTCCGCTTCGCCGGCTTGAAGTAGTTGTAGCGCCGTGCCGAGGGCCCCGAATCGGGGAACTCCTTGGCGCCCGCCTCCGCGTCGGTGAAGACGGGCTTCGGAACGCTCCGCTCCGGACGTTCTTCGGTGCTGGTCATGAGGTGCCCTCGTCCTCCGGCTCTCCAGTGGTGGTGAACTTGTCGTAGAAGATGTTCTGCGTGCTCATCCCTCGTTGGCTCAGGAGGGCGATCGCGGCGTCGACCATCGGCGGCGGACCGCACACATAGGCATCCATCCCTTCCAGGCTCGGCTCGTGCTGCCGGACCACCTCGGTGATCAGGCCGGTCTCGCCGTCCCAGTCGTCGCCCTGCTCGGAGAGGGCGGGGACGTAGCGGAAGCCGGGAATCTTCCCCTCGAACGCCCGCAGTTCGTCCTCGAAGCAGAGATCGGCCTGCGTGCGGGCGCCGTAGTAGAGCCGGGCCTTGCGCTCCGTGCCCTTCTCGACGAGCGCGCGCAGCAGTCCGAGCAGGGGCGCCATCCCCGCGCCGCCACCGATGAAGACGATGTCGGAGGTGCGGTTCTCGCGCAGCGTGCAGGTGCCGAAGGGCGCCTCGACCTCGAGCCGATCGCCGATCGACACCTTGTGCTTGAGGAACTGCGAGAACGCGCCGTCGGGGTAGATCTTGATGACGAACTCGAAGACGCCCTCGCGGTTCGGGGTGTTCGCCATCGAGAACGAGCGGACTTCGCCGGTGTCCGGGACGGTGAGGTCCATGTACTGGCCGGGGAAGAACTTGATGTCCTCGCCGGCGACCTGCTTCACGACGAGGTGGCGCATGTCGTGGGTGACCTCGTCGTTGGCGAGCACCTCGACGGTGCCCTTCCGGACGGGCAGGCCACTGCGGAGGATCTCCTCGTCGTAGTTGAGGAGCTCGATCACCAGGTCGTCGTAGGGGTGGGCGCGGCAGAGGAGCGTCTGCCCCTCCTCGCGCTCCATGTCGGGGAGGGCGAAGGTCGAGTACTTGTCGAGCTCGATGTCGTCCATCTCGCCCTCGAGGACGAACGACTTGCAGGCCGCACACTGGCCTTCCTTGCACCCGTGCATGAGTTGCACGCCCTGCTCGAACGCGGCACGCAGGATCGTCTGGTCCTCGTCGACCTCGATCTCGATGCCCACCGGTTCGAACCGGACCCGGTGCTTCTCACCCATTCGATGGCTCTCCGTTCGGGAGGGGGTTGCCGGAATCCGGACGAAACGGACGCGCTCGGCCGGACGAGGCCGTGAGGATCGAGGGAGGGCCGGGCGGACCCGACCCTCCCTCTCACCTCACCGTGCTGCGTCGATCAGCAGCGTCCGCTAGCTGGTCGCGTCCGCCGGCCGTCCGGCAGGACCCTGGCGGTTGTAGTCCGCCACGAACGCCTCGCGGTCCGAGTCGCTCATCTCGTTGAGGATGACGTTGGGGCTGGCCACGTGCGGCATGCGCCGCAGGTGGTCAGTGGTCCACATCTTCTTCGGGTCGAGATCCAGGTGCGGCTGCGCCGTCATGGTCTTGCCGTCGTCGCGGACGAAGCCCATGTCCTCGACCACGTCGGCCCAGTTCCAGCCGTGGTAGAGCGTCTCCCACTCGCGGTGACCCACGAGCTTGCCCATGTTCGGGGTCTCGCGACCCTGGTACGTGGGCCGGAAGGCCTCGGCGTCGGTCCAGCGGCAGGCCTCGTGGCAGTACGTGCGCCACTGGCCGTCCACCTTGTCGACCACCATGTCCTCGCGCACCAGACACGGGACCATGCAGGTCCAGCAGCGGTGCGGGTACACGTAGTCGACGTCCTCGGCGACGATCGGGTGGTGCCCGTTCGGCTTGGCGAGGCGGTTGTAGTTCTCCCACCACTTGCCGTACTTGTCGTACCAACCCGGGTACTTGTACTCGAACCACTCGAAGTCATCGTCGGTCATGCCGTCGATGCGCCAGTAGTTGGCGAGCCACCCGGTGGCGAAGAACTGGGCCACCTCGTGCACGTAGCCCTTGTTCCAGATCTGGTTCCACGACTCCTCGATGAGGTCGTGGGGGATCACCAGGCCGTACTTCTCGAGCGGCAGCAGGTAGGCCCGGTAGTAGTCGTCGTAGATCCAGCGACGCCACATCTCCGCGTAGGACTCACGGTCCTTGCGGCGGTCCTTCGTGCCGTACTCGATGAACGTGCCGATGGCGGCGTCCACCACGCGGTGGTTGTTCCACCACGCGTAGCGCAGGTCCCGCTCGAGCAGCTGGCGGTTGTCCTCGTCCGACAGCGCCATCAGCAGGGTGGCGTAGCCGTTGGAGATGTGCCGCGACTCGTCGGACTGCACCGAGTGGAACACCGTCGGCAGCAGGTAGTCACCGTTCGCCGCGGCCTCGGCCGGCATGGCCACGAACAGGGTGTTCGTGAACGCCGTCTCGGCGACGATCGTCAGGTAGATGCTGGCCGCGGTGATCGCGTCACCGGTGATGAACCCCTCGGCGAACTGGCGGCCGATGGTGCCGCAGTAGTCCGAGTGGAAGTTCCGGAGCGTGTTGTTGAAGCCCGCCGGGTCGATGTAGTTGTTCATGTACAGCCGCTTGAGGTTCTGCTGGATCGTGCTGTGCCGGACCTCGTCGATCATCTGGATCGCCTGGCCGTTGTGCAGCTCCGGGTTCGGAACCGCCTGGAACAGCATCGGCATCGACCGTGCGGCCGAGATCTCCGGCAGCGGGATGATCGACAGGAACAGCTTCTGCCACTCCAGCCAACGCTCCTGGACCTGGCGGAACATGTTCCCGCGGATCGCGCCGTCCGACGCGCCGTAGACGCGGTTGTCCTTCTCCTCCTGCATGGGGAAGTAGGAACGGAGGACCTGCTTGAGCGGGTCCTTCTTCGCCGCCTTCCGGAACGTGTAGTCCGTCCCGTACTTCATGTACGGCTCGTGGTACTGCGGCTCCCAGGAAAGTTCCTGGATTTTCTGGTGAGCCTTCGCCAAACTCTGACGGCTCATCTTTCTCTCCTCGTGGAGTTCTTGGCTCGGCCTGCGGGGTTCCGCAGCCGTGGACTGTGGTGGTGCACCCGCCGGATCGCGGTGGGCGCGGGGAGTGGCCGGGCTCAGGCCCGGCCGGGGACCGATCTCGCCGCCAGGGGGTCCGGGTCGTCGGGGGGCGGGACCCCCGATTCGGCCGCGGACCAGCCCTCGGTGGCGGTGGCGGCGACGTCGCGGACGGCGCCGGTGAGCTCCTCGCCGTGGGTCGCGAAACGGCGCGCCGGGGTGGAGATGGCGATGCTCGCGGCGACCCGGCCGTCGGGGTCGAAGATCGGGGCGCCGATGCAGCAGAAGCCCTCGGCGTACTCCTCGCGGTCCACGGCGTAGCCGCGCCGGCGGACCCGGGCGAGCTCGAGCTCGATGGCCGGGGTGCTCGTGATCGTGGTGCCGGTGAACGACGCGCGGTCGGACTGCGCGCGCAGCCGCTCCGAGCGCGTCCCGGACGAGGCGATGAGGGCCTTGGTGACGGCCAGCGCGTGCGCCGACGCGAGCGGGATGCGCTCGGCGAGGTCGGGGATGCGGGCGAGGCCCTGGTGGCCGCGGGCGTCGACGATGACGGTCGCGTCGTCGTCCTCCCAGCGGGCGAGGTACGTGCGCTGGCGGGTGCGCCAGTAGAGCTCGGTGACGGCGTCGGAGAGGCGCTCGGGGAGCTCGTAGCGGGTGAGGTCGTCGGGGACCTCACGTTCGCCCCAGGTCTCGCCCCAGGGCGGGGTCTCGTGCAGGCGGACCGTGCCGGCCTGCCGGTCGCGGACCGCGTAGCCCTCCTGGCACAGGGTGTTGAGCAGGTACCGGGCCGTCGCGGTGCTCTTGCCGAGCTCGGCGGCGAGCGCCTCGGGCGTGACCCCGTCCGGGGCGGCGCCGAGGATGCGCAGCGCCGCCAGCGCCTCGGCCGCGGTCTTCAGGGAGCGGCCACCGGTGGTGCCGCGGCTGTGGCGCGGTTCCGTCATGTGCCCTCCTCCCCGTCGTCGGATGTGGCTGCTCCGAGCGGCCGCTCGCTCGCCGTCGTGCGGGGGCCACTGAACGCGGCCCCGGACCTTGTGGTCAACATCACGGTTATCGCGTGCAGATGCTGCACCCGCCGCTGGCCGCAGGGGGCGGACCGCTCACGCCGGACCGTGTCCCGGAGGGTCCTCGCGGGGGTCGCGCCGAGCGGCGGGGCGAGCGGTCGGGTTTCCGGCGGTTCCATCGGAAGGCCGAGTGGTACCTCGGGCTCGATGACCGCCCCCGAGCCGCACCGGTTGCGCTACGCCTACAACACCAACGGCCTCACGTCGCACCGCCTCGACGACGCGCTCGCGCTGCTCGCCGACTGCGGCTACGACGGCGTCGCGCTGACCCTCGACGTCGCCCACCACGACCCGTTCGCCCCCGAGCTGGGCCGGCGCACCGCCGCGCTGGCCGACCGGCTGCGCGGGCTGGGGCTGGGCAGCGTCGTCGAGACCGGCGCGCGCTTCCTGCTCGACCCGCGCCGCAAGCACCAGCCCACGCTGATCACGCCGGACCCGGACGGCCGTCGGCGCCGCGTCGCCTTCCTGCAGACCTGCGTCGACGTAGCCGCCGACCTCGGCAGCGAGGCCGTGTCGTTCTGGGCGGGGGTGCCCGCGGCCGCCCAGGACCGCGACGAGGCGTGGCGGTGGCTCGCCGACGGGGTGCGCGAGGTCGTCGCGCACGCCCGCGAGCGGGGCGTCGTGTGCGCGGTGGAGCCCGAGCCCGGGATGCTCGTCGAGGACTGCGACGACTGGATGCGCCTGGCCCTCGACGTCCCCGAGGTCACGCTCGCGCTCGACACCGGGCACTGCATCGTCTCGGGGCGCTGGACCCCGGAGGGCGCGGTGCGCGAGTTCGCGCCGCTGCTCGGGGCGGTCGCGGTCGAGGACATGCCCCGCGGGGTGCACGAGCACCGCGCGCCGGGCGAGGGCGACATGGACCTGCCCGCGGTGCTCGCCGCGCTCCGCGAGGTCGGGCACCCCGGGCTCGTGTCGTTCGAGCTGTCCCGCGACTCCCACCGCGCGGACACGCTCGTGCCGGCGGCCCTGGAGACGATCCGTCAGATGGAAGCCAGAAGGGAGTTCGATCGCGGGTGAGGATCTGCTTCGTCTCGCGCCGGTACTGGCCCGCCGTGTCGGGCATGAGCGCCTACGCCGAGAACCTGCTGCGCCACCTCGTGCGCGAGGGCCACGACGTGGTGCTCGTGTCGCAGTACCGCGGCGACCCCCAGGGCCGCGCGGTCTACGGCGGCGGCCCGCCCCCGCCCGAGCGCGTGCCCGCGGGCGTGCACGGCGTAGCGCTGGAGGCGCACGGCGAGCAGGAGGTCGCGCAGGGGCGGCCCGCCGACTTCGAGGCCGACGTCGAGACGATGCGGCGCACGATCGCCGAGGAGCACGCGCGGGCGCCGTTCGACATGCTCCACGCGCAGTACGCCTACCCGAACGGCCTGGCCGTGCTGCGCGCCGCGCACGACCTGGGCCTGCCCGCCGTGGTCAGCGTGCAGGGCGGCGACGGGCACTGGGTGGGCACGTGCTGCGCCACCCACGAGACGCTGGTGCGCGCGGTGTTCGCCCACGCGCCGGCGCTGGTGATCGGCTCGTCGTCGTTCGCCGCCGAGGTGTCGCAGCGCCACGGCGTCGACCCCGACCGGTGGACGGTCGTCTCCGGCGCCACCGACACCGAGCGCTTCACCCCGGCCCGCGAGCCGGGGGCGCTGTCCGACCCCCCGGTGCTGCTCTACCACGGTCGCGTCGACGCCCGGAAGGGCGTGCTCGACCTGCTCGACGCCGTCGCCGACCTGCTCGGACGCGGCCGCCGGCTGCGCCTCGTGGTCTCGGGCATCGGCCCCGACACCGGCACGGTCGCCGACCGCGTCACCGAGCTCGGGCTCGACGACGTCGTGACCCAGCTGGGCTACACCGCCTACGAGCAGGCCCACGAGGTCTACCGCCGCGGCGACGTGTTCGTCAGCCCGACCTACGCCGAGGGCTTTTCGAACACCGTGCTCGAGGCCATGTCCACCGGTCTACCCGTGGTGTCCACCGACGTCGTCGGCGTGCGCGACTGCGTCCGCCACGAGGACAACGGGCTGCTCGTCGCGCCGAAGGACCCCGCGGCCCTCGCCGACGGCATCGCCCGCGTGCTCGACGACACCGACCTGCGCGTGGGGATGGCGCGCCGGGCCCTCGACGAGGTCCGGGCGCGCTGGTCCTGGCCGGTGATCGCGCACGAGCTCACCGACGTCTACGACCGCGTCCGCGACGTCCCGGTGCCGGCGATCGACGACCCGCCCGTCGACCCCGACTGCCGATTCCGCGCGGCGCCGCACCTGTTGTGAGTGTCAGCGGAGTGGCGTCGCTGACATTGAGTGCCAGCGGAGCGGCTCCGCTGACGTTCAGTGTCCGCAACTCCACTCCGATCAAGGGACGCGCGTGAGCCGGATCGTCGCCGTCAGCCCGCACCTCGACGACGCCGTGTTCTCCGCCGGCGGGACGCTCGCGCGCCTGGCCGCCGCCGGGCACGAGGTCCTGGTCGTCACCGTGTTCACCGGCTCCGTCGCCGCGCCGACCGGGTTCGCACTCGCCTGCCAGACCGACAAGGGCCTCGCGCCGGACGTCGACTACATGGCCCTGCGCCGCGGCGAGGACGCCGCGGCGCTCGCCCGGCTCGGGGTCCGCGGCGAGCACCTGGGCCTGCTCGAGGCCCCGCACCGCGGCTACGACTCCCCCGCCGCCCTGTTCGCCGGGCGCCGCGCCGACGACGACGTGGCCGGCGCGGTGGGCGAGGCCGTCGCCCCGTGGATCGCGGGCGCCGACCTCGTCCTCGCGCCCCAGTCGGTCGGCGACCACGTCGACCACCAGGTCGTCACGTCCGTCGTCGCCGCGCTCGCCGACCCCGACCGCACGGCCTGGTGGCGCGACACCCCGTACGCCGTACGCCACCCCGACGCCCCCGGCGCGCCCGAGGTCGCCGGCACCGAGGTCGCGGTCGCCCTCGACGACGTGCTCGACGTCAAGGCCGAGGCCGCCGCCGCGTACGCCACCCAGGTCGGCTTCCAGTTCGGCGGGCCCGAGCACGTCGCACCGGTGCTGGCCGACCTGGCGCGCCGGGAGGGACACGGCACGCCGGTCGAGGTCCACCGGGCCGGTGGCGGGGCCCGCGCGCTGATCGGCACGCTGGGCACGTGAGCCTGCTCGAGGTGGCGACGATCCACGCCGAGCCCGCGTCGCTCGCGTCGGCGCGCGGGCAGGAGGTGCTCGCGCGCTTCCCCGACGCCGAGGTCGTCGAGATCGCGTCGCACTGGGCGATCCCCGACCTGCACGGCGACGAGGCCAACGTCGCGCGCTGGGTGCGGGTCAAGGCCGAGCACCTCGTGCTCGGGGAGAAGAAGTCGCTGACGGTGCGGCCCAACGGGCGCTCGGCGGACTTCATCGCGCCGTCCACCGCCAACGGCTGCGCCATGGCCTGCGCCTACTGCTACGTCCCGCGGCGCAAGGGCTACGCCAACCCGATCACGGTGTTCACCAACATCGACGCGATCAGCCGCGCGATCGCCCGCCACCTCGCCCGCCAGGGCCCCAAGCCCGAACCCAACCAGTGCGACCCGGCCGATTGGGTCTACGACCTCGGCGAGAACTCCGACTGCTCCGTCGACGCCCGTGTCAGCGACAACGTCGCCGACCTCGTCGCCCAGTTCGCCCGCCTCGACGGGGCCAAGGCGTCCTTCGCGACCAAGCACGTCAACCGCGACCTGCTCGCCCTCGACCCGCGCGGCGGCACCCGCGTGCGCTTCTCGCTCATGCCGCGCCGCGACGCCCAGCTGCTCGACATCCGCACCAGCTCGATCGACGAGCGGATCGCCGCGGTCGACGACTTCGTCGCCGCCGGCTACGAGGTGCACCTCAACTTCTCGCCGGTCGTCCTGCGCGAGCGCTGGCAGTCCGAGTGGGCGCTGCTGCTCGACGAGCTGACCGAGCGCCTGTCCGCGCGCGCGAAGGCGCAGGCGGCGTGCGAGGTCATCCTGCTGACCCACCACGAGGGCCTGCACGAGGTGAACCTCGGCTGGCACCCGAAGGCCGAGGACGTGCTGTGGCGGCCGGCGGCGCAGGAGGTCAAGCGCACCGACCACGGCGGCGCGGTCGTGCGTTACCGCGTCGACGTGAAGCGCCGCGCCGTCGCCCGGTTCCGCGAGCTCGTCGCCCGCCACGCCCCGTGGCTGACGATCAGGTACGCGTTCTGAGCGACTACTACGCTCGATCCACGTGAGCACCCGGCTGGCGCTGAGCCGCGCCTATCCCCACGGCGTCCCCGCCTTCGCCGCCGCGCTCGCCGACCCCGACTTCCACCGCGTTAAGCTCGACGTCGACGGCACCGGCCGCATCGAGGTGGTCGCGTTCGAGCGCCGGGACGCCGGCCGCGTGCGCGTCGTGCTGCGCCAGCCCGTGCCGCCCGGCCAGATCCCGGCCGTCGTCGAGCGGCTGCTCGCGGGCGTGCTCGTCATCGAGCGCACCGAGGAGTGGACGCTCACGCCTCAGCGCTGCGACGGACGGGCGCGGGTGGTGGTGCCCGGGACGCCGATCAGCGCCGGGGGCACCATGTCCGTCGTGCCCGACGGTGACGGCAGCCGGCTCTCGGTGGACCTCGCCATCACCGCGGCCGTCCCGCTGCTCGGCGGCGGGATCGAACGGCAGGTCGTCACCGGCATCCGCGGGCTGACCGGCAGCGAGCACGACCGGATCTCGCGCTGGCTCGCCGCGGAGGAGGCCGGCTGATGCCCGCGCGCCGCCGCCGTCGTCCCGGCTCCGACCGGCTGTACGTCACCTCCGCCGACGGGCTGCCCCTGGGCCACCTCGACCTGATCACGCGCGTCGCGCACGACGTGCCCGCCGGGTACCGGGAGCGCTTCCTCCAGGAGGCCAACGCCTGGCTCTGGTCGAACAACATGCCGCCGATGGGCAGCCAGGCCGAGGTCGCCGAGCCCGCCGCACTCGGTGCCGGGGTCGAGGCGCCCGAGGGCGGCTGGAGCGCGGGCTGGGAGGACCTCGCCCTGCACCGCCCCGGGCACGGGCTGCTGGAGCAGGCCGCCGAGGCCCGCCTCGCGCGCGGCCCCGAGGCCGACCGGCCCTACCGGCTGCGCGCCGACGGGCAGCACGCGGTGGCCGAGGCGCTGGGCAAGCTCACCCGCGCGCCGTCGCTGCGCCGGGGGCGAGGCCCGCGCTGGCGCATCCTGCACACGATCACGATGGCGTTCGACGAGGTGCCCGAGGGCTCGGTGGTGCTCGACCACCTCGTCGTCGGGCCGCCCGGCGTCTTCGTCGTCGAGGTCGTCAACATCCCCGGCGGGCGCGTCGGGCTCGGCGACCACCAGCTCGACCTCGGCGGTTCGAGCACGCTCGACCTGGGGCGCCGGCGCCGCATCGGGCTGGAGGCCGCCGACCGCGTGTCGGTGGCGCTGGCCCGGGCGGCAGGGGCGACCGAGACGCTCGACCCGCCGGCCGTGCACCCCGTCGTCGCCGTCGTCGGCGCGATCCTCGTCGGCCAGGGGCGCCCGCGCGGGGTGACGGTCACGCGCGTCGGGCAGCTGCCGCGGCTGTTGACGGCGTTCGGGGCGCCGCTGTCGGACCTCGCGGTCGCGCAGATCCACGAGGTCGCGCGCCGCTCGACGACGTGGACGCCGTGAGCGCGCCGGCCCCCGCACCGACCCGGACCCTGCGCCGGGCGCGGCTCGCGGTGGTCGGCATGTTCGTGGTCAACGGCGCGACCTACAACAGCATCGTCCCGCGCCTGCCGACCCTGCGCGACGAGCTGGGCCTGTCCAACGCGGCGCTCGGCGCGGCGATCGCCGCCTTCCCCGCCGCCGCGCTGCTGTTCGGGGTGCTGGCCGGGCCGCTGATCGCGCGGGTCGGCAGCGGGCGCGCGGGCGCGGGCGTCGGGCTCGCGGGCGCGGTGCTGCTGCCCGCGGTGGCGCTCGCGCCGTCGTGGCTCGCACTGGCCGCGGCCCTGTTCGTCCTGGGGCTCACCGACGCCTGGGCGGACGCGGCGATGAATGCGCACGGCCTGCGGGTCCAGACCGGCTACGGGCGCTCGATCGTCAACGGCCTGCACGCGGTGTGGAGCATGGCGGCGGTGGGCGCGGGCCTGCTCGGCGCCGCGGCCGCCGGGCTCGGGGTGCCGCTGCTCCTGCACCTCGGGGTCGTGGGGGCGGTGCTCGT
Organism: Actinomycetospora sp. CA-101289; assembly: GCF_050955895.1. Classification (NCBI taxonomy): domain Bacteria; kingdom Bacillati; phylum Actinomycetota; class Actinomycetes; order Pseudonocardiales; family Pseudonocardiaceae; genus Actinomycetospora; species Actinomycetospora sp. CA-101289. The sequence goes on from NZ_CP192093.1 coordinate 5,675,272, forward strand.
CGTGGTGTCGGTGCTGGCGTGGCGCTGGGCGCTGGGCGGGCCCGAGCCGGAGGCGGAACCGGGCGAGGGGAGCGCGCCCGGGGCCGGGCCGCTGCGCGCGGTCGTCGTGGCGGCGGGCCCGCTGCTGGCGGTGGCGGCGCTGCTCGTCGCGTCGGGCGGGATCGAGGACTCCGCCGCGTCGTGGGGCGCGCTCTACGTGCGCGACGACCTCGCGGGCGCGGCGTTCGTCGCCGGCCTGCCGTTCGTGGCGTTCCAGGCGGCGATGACGGTGGGGCGCCTGCTGGGCGACCGCGTCGTCGACCGCTTCGGGCCCGTTGCCGTGGCGCGGGGCGGGGCGGTGCTGGCCGCGGTCGCGATGAGCACCGCGCTGCTCGTGGCCCACCCCGTCGCGGCGGTGCTCGGCTTCGCGCTGACGGGCCTCGGGGTCGCGACGATCTTCCCGCTCGGGTTCGCCGCCGCCGGCCGCATCCCGGGCGTGCGCCCCGGCGACGGGATCGCGGTGGTCGGCTTCCTCGCGCGGCTGGGCTTCCTCGCGTTCCCGCCGATCATCGGAGCCGTCGCCGACCGCGTCTCGGTGGGCGCCGGGCTGGTGCTCGTGCCGCTCTCGGCGGTCGCCGCGATCGTGCTGGCCGGGGCGCTGCGGCCGCGGGGAGCGCGGTCGTGACCGGGCCCGTGGGCGAGGTCGTCGCCGCGCTGACCGCCCCGCTGGCGCCGCTGGACGAGGCGGTCGCCGCCCTGGGCCGCGACCCGGGGCTCGTGGCCTGGTGGGGGGACGGCGAGGTCCCGGCCACCGGTCCCGAGCACCCCGTCGACGCGAGCTGGGTGCTGCTCGAGGTGGGCGACGCGACGATGCTGCGCAACCGCGTGACCCGCCAGGACCTCTACCGCACGGGCGTCTCGCCGCTGCGGCGCGCGCTGGCCGGGCTGCTGCTCGACGACCTGGAGCTCGCGCCGACCTGGGCCGCCGACGTCATCCTGCCCCGCGCCCACGAGGACCGGCTGGACGCGTGGATGCGCGCGCACCTGCGGCTGTCGTGGACGGTGCGCGAGGACCGCAAGGTGCTGCTCGGCCCGGTGCGCGACGCGATGGGCCCGGGGCTGCGCGAGGACGGTGCCACCGCCCGCGCGGCCTGCGCGCGCTTCACCGCCGCGGCCGGCGAGCGCCCCGTCCGCGACCCGTCGGTGCCGTTCCGCCGTCCGTAGTACGTGCGTGATCTTCTGAGCTATAGCTCAGAAGATCACGCACAGGTGACGCACGTGCGCGCGGCCGGGCGGGCCTCGAGGCGCTCGGGGGCGATCGGGCGCCCGCAGCGTGCGCACACCCCGTACGTCCCCGCCGCCACGCGCCCGCGCGCCGCCTCGATCTCCGCCAGCTCGTGGCGCGCCGCCGCGAGCAGGGCCGCCACCTGCGCCCGGTCGAAGGCGATCGTCTGGCCCTCGGGGTCGTGCTCGTCGTCGCCCGAGCTCGCCGACGCGGTCTCGACGATGCCCGCGAGCTGCGCGGTCAGCGCCGCCACCCGCGCCCGGGCCTCGTCCTCGGCGGCGGCGAGCGGGTCGGCCGGCGGATCGCTCACACCACGGTCACGAGCGCCCGCGGCGCGATGGTGACGGTGACGGCGCGGTCGGCCTCGAGGTCGAGCACCTCCCCGTCGACCTGCACCGGCATCGGCTTGAGCGTGGTGAACGCGAACCGGTCGGTGTGCGGCTGGGGGCCCAGCCCGCGCACGGCCGCCCGCACCGCGAACGCCAGCAGGCGCAGCCGGGACCGGTGCGGCAGCGTGATCACCTCGAACTGCCCGTCCGCCGGGTCGCCGTCGGAGAGCTTCGCGTACTTCGCCATCTCGGGGATGTTGGCGAGGATCAGGCTGTCGAAGCGCCGCGGACCCTCCCCCTCGACGTCGACCGCGAAGGGCTTGAAGCGGGAGAACGCCCGCAGCGTGGTGATCACCTCGCGGATCGACCCCTTGCCGCCGCGCTCGATCTCGAGCGCCACGGTCGGCGTGATCCCGAGGCCGAAGTAGGAGTGCGCCCAGCGCGCCCGCTCCTCGCCCGCCACCTCGATGCGCATGAGGTCGAGCCGCCGCACCTCGCCCGCCGCGATCGCCTCCACCAGCGGGCGCTCGCGTGTGGCGCGCCGGTGGTCGTTGGCGTTGCCCGCCGCGTGCACCGCGGCCACGGCCGCCGACGTGGTGCCGTCACCCGCGGCCATGACGCCCTCGACGACCTCGTGGTAGCCGCCGTCGCCGCTGACCGAGACCACGAGCGCCCGGCCCGCGCGGGCCTCCTGCTCGGCGATGACCCGCGCGTGGCCCGCGTACTCGGTGGGCACGGCGACCACCTCGAGGTGCGGTGCGGCGTCCGCCAGCTCCGCCTTCGCCCGCACCGCGCGCTGCGGCCCGTCGCCCGTGCTCTCGGGGTTGTAGACGAGCACGACCCGCTCGTAGGCGGGCACCGGGGACGGTTCGGACGGCAGGGCCACGGGAGCGAGCGTACGACGCGGTGCGGGCCGGGTGGTGCAGCGCGCGCGGCCGGGCGCCGACCGTGCGACGGTCAGGCGGTGACCGCCCCCACCGCACGGCGCCGTGCCCTGCTCGGCGGCCTGGTCGCCCTCGTCGCGCTCGCGGCGCTCGGGGTGCCGCTGCTGCTGGGGTCCGCGACGCCCGCGCCGAGGGACACCGCGGCCGCCGACCCGATCGTCGCGGCCCGTCTCGAGGTCCCGCGCCGCGACCCCGCCGACCCGCTCGCGCTCGGCCGCCCCGACGCCCCGGTCGTCGTGGCCGAGTGGGGCGACTTCCGGTGCCCGTTCTGCTCGCTCTACGCGACCACGACCGAGCCCGAGCTCGTCCGCCGCTACGTCGACGCCGGCCTCGTGCGGATCGAGTGGCACGACTTCGCCTACCTCGGCCCGCAGTCCGTGCTCGCCGCCCACGCCGCCCGCGCGGCGGCGGCCCAGGGACGGTTCTGGGAGTTCCACGGCGCGCTCTACGCGGACCTGCGCGCCGGCCGGGGCGCGGTCACCGAGGAGACGCTCGCCGCCACCGCGGGCGGCCTGGGGCTCGACGTCGACCGTTTCCGGCGCGACGCCGCCGACCCGGCGGTCGCCGCGGCGGTCCGCGCCGACCAGGAGCTCGGCGCGCGCCTGGGCGTCGGCGGCGTCCCGAGCTTCGTCGTCGACGACCAGCTGATCTTCGGCGCGCAGCCCCTGCCCACCTTCACCTCCGCGATCGACGCCGCCCTGGCCCGGGCCCGCTGAGGTGCTCGACGTCGGCTACCTCGCCGCGTTCGCCGGCGGGGTGCTCGCCCTGGTCAGCCCGTGCAGCGCGCTGCTGCTGCCGTCGTTCCTCGCCTACGCCGTCGCCGGGCGCACCGAGCTCGTCGCGCGGACCGGGGTCTTCCTGATCGGCCTGCTCGTCGTGCTCGTGCCGCTCGGGGCCGGCGCCTCCGCGCTGACCGGCCTGCTCACCGGTCAGCGGGCCACGGTCGTGCTCGTCGCCGGGCTCGTCGTCATCGCGCTGGGCGTCGTGCAGATCCTCGGCGGCGGCTGGGCCCTCGCGTCGGCGGCCCGCGCCCAGCCGGACCTCGCGCGCCGCGGCACCTGGGTGGCGACGGGCGCGCTCGGCGCCGTCTACGGGCTCGCCGGGTTCTGCTCCGGCCCGATCCTGGGCGCCGTGCTCACGGTGGCCGCCGCGAGCGGGCAGCCCCTGCGCGGCGCGGGCCTGCTCGCGGTCTACGCGCTCGGCATGGTCGTGCCCGCGTTCCTGCTCGCCGCCCTCTGGCAGCGCTTCGACCTCGGCCGGCGCTCGTGGCTGCGCGGGCGGGCGTTCCGCCTCGGCCCGCTGCACCTGCACACCACGTCGACGCTCTCGGGGCTGCTGTTCGTCGGGATCGGCGTGCTCTTCCTCGTCGCCGACGGCACCGCGGGGCTGGTCGGCGCGGACCCGGCGACGGCCGCCCGTGCCGAGGACGCGGTCAGTGGGCTGGGCGCGCGGCTCCCCGACGGGCTGGTGCTGGCCGTCCTCGCGCTGGTCGTCGTCGCCGTCACGGCCTGGCGGGTGCGCCGGGCGAGCCGCTGACCAGCGCCAGGACGTGCTCGACGGCATCGGGCAGGGTGGCGACGGCCGGGGCGACGGTGCGCAGGTCGGCCAGGTGGTGGGTGGAGTGCTCGCCGACCAGGACGCACGCGCAGCCCACGGACGCGGTCGCCGCGGCGTCGTCGAGGGTGTCACCGACGAGCACCACGCGGGCGGGGGCGAGGTCCAGCACCGCGAGGTGCTCCGCGAGCGCGGCGGCCTTGCTGCGCCCGTCGTGGTGGTGGTCGCCGTCGACGCGCGCGAACCACGCGTGCAGCCCGCGGCGTTCCAGGGTCGCGTGCAGCACGTCGTGGGCGAGCATGCTCAGCACCGACTGCCCGAGCCCCACGGCGGCGAAGCGCTCGAGCGCCTCGTCCGCCCCGTCCGCCAGCGGCAGGGCGGGTTCCGCGTCGAGGTAGTGCGCGCCGAAGACGGCGTTCACCCGCGCCCACTCGTCGTCGTCCACCGCGCGGCCGACGACGTCGGAGTAGAAGTCGCGCAGCGGGCGGCGGAAGCGCGATCGGTAGGCGTCGAGGTCGAGCCGGCCGTCGACGCCGACCTCCGCGAGGCTCGCGGACGTGGCGTCGACGACGGCGTGCACGTCGGCGAGCAGCGTGCCGTTCCAGTCCCAGACGACGTGGTCGATCACGCCGCCATGGTCCGCTACCCGCCCAGGTGCTTCAGCAGGGCCTGCAGCGAGCGCTCGCGCGTGTGGCGCAGGACGTCCTGCGGGTCGTCGGACTCGGTCTGCTCCATCCACGCCTCGGTGTCGCCCCGGTCGTTGATGGCGAACCAGATCGTGCCCGGGGGCTGGTCGTCCTGCGGCTCCGGGCCGCCGGCGCCGCTGACGGCCAGCGTCAGGTCGGCCCCGAGCAGGTCCGCGGCCTTGTCGGCCATCGCCCGCACCGCGGGCTCGGAGACCACCGGGCCGTCGGGCACCCCGAGGGCGCCGTGCTTGGTGGAGCGGTCGTAGGCGACGACACCACCGCGGAACCACTCGCTCGATCCCGGCGACGCGGCCAGGTCGCTGCAGACCAGACCGCCGGTGAGCGACTCGACGATCGCCAGCCGGCGACCCTCCTTCGACGCCACCTCGGACACGGCCTTGGCGAGCTCTTCCGGATCCTCCACGCGGACCTTCCCCTCAGCTTCGGTGCGACCCTGGGGCGTTGCCGATCGGGGGCGCGCGGAAACGCCGTCAGGGGCGGAAGCGCCGCAGCCGCAGGCTGTTGCCGACGACGAACACGCTCGACAGCGCCATGGTCACGCCGGCGATCATCGGGTTCAGCAGCCCCGCGACGGCCAGCGGCAGCGCCAGCACGTTGTAGGCGAAGGCCCAGAACAGGTTCCCGCGGATGGTGCCCAGGGTCCGCCGGGCGAGCGCCAGCGCGTCGGGGACGGCGCGCAGGTCGTCGCGGACGAGGGTGACGTCGCCGGCCTCGATGGCCATCGCCGTCCCCGTGCCCATCGCGACCCCCAGGTCGGCCTGGGCGAGAGCGGCGGCGTCGTTCACGCCGTCGCCGACCATGGCGACGACCGCCCCGCCCTCCTGGAGGCGACGGACCTCGTCGGCCTTCTCGGTGGGCAGCACCTCGGCGACGACGTCGTCCGCGTCGATGCCCACCTCGGCGGCCGCGGCCCCGGCGGCGGCGGGGTTGTCGCCGGTCAGCAGCACCGGGCGAAGCCCGCGCGCCCGCATCCGGGCGACGGCCTCCGCCGATCCCTCGCGCACGGCGTCGGCGACGGCCAGGACCGCGCGGGCCCGGAGCTCTCCGTCGCCGTCGTCCCACGCCACCAGCACCGTCGTCGCGCCCCGCTCGGCGGCGTCGTCGAGCGCGCCCTGTAGCTCGTCGGGCACCTCGACACCCTGCTCGTCGAGCAGGCGGCGGCGGCCGGCGAGCACGCGCGTCCCGTCGACGGTGCCGACGACGCCGAGCCCGTCGAGCGTCCGCACCTCGCGGGCCTCGGCGAGCGGGGCGGACAGCTCCTCGCGCGCGGCGGCCGCGATCGCGCGGGCCACCGGGTGCTCGAGGCGCGCCTCGAGCGCGCCGGCGCGGGCGAGCACCTCGTCGCGCCCGACGCCGCCGGTGGTGCGGACGGTCTGCAGCGCCATGCGCCCGGTGGTGACCGTGCCCGTCTTGTCCAGCACGATCGTGTCGACGCGGCGCGTGGACTCGAGCACCTCGGGCCCGCGCAGCAGGATGCCGAGCTGGGCGCCGCGCCCGGTGGCCACCGCCAGCGCGGTCGGCGTGGCGAGCCCCAGCGCGCACGGGCAGGCGACGACGAGCACGGCCATGCCGGCGGCGATCGCGAAGCCCCAGCCCGCGCCCGAGACGCCCCAGAACAGCAGGGTGTTGAGCGCGACGAGCATGACGACGGGCACGAACCACGCCGAGATGCGGTCGGCGAGGCGCTGGATCGCGGTCTTGCCGGCCTGGGCGTCCTGGACGCGGCGGGCCATGCGGGCCCACTGCGTGTCGCCCGAGGCCCGCGTGGTCTCGACGACGACGCGGGCGGTCTCGTTGCGGGTGCCGGCGAGGACCTCGGCGCCGGGCTCGACGTCGACGGGCGCCGACTCGCCGGTCATCGACCCGGCGTCGACGCTCGAGCGGCCCGCGACGACCCGGCCGTCGAGCGGGAAGGGCTCGCCCGCCTCGACCGCGATGTGGTCGCCGGGCTGCACGCGATCGACCGGCACCGGCAGCTCGCGGTCGCCGACCACGACCCGCGCCTCGGTGGCCGGGGGCGCGAGCATCGCCGCCGAGACCCCGAGCGCGCGCCGCCGGCCCCGGCGCTCGATCCAGCGCCCGAGCAGCGCCGCGGTGGTGATCGCGGCCGCGGTCTCGAGGTAGACGGTGCGCGCCCCGTCGAACTGGTCGGGGGTCGGCAGGAGGTAGAGCCCGTGACGCATCCCGCCGAGCCCCGCGCCGCCGAAGAACAGCGTCCACAACGACCAGCCGAAGGCCGCGAGCGTGCCCACCGAGACGAGCGTGTCCATCGTCGCCGAGAAGTGACGCAGGTGGCGCGCGGCGTTGCGGTGGAACCGCCAGCCGCCCCAGACCACCACGGGCGCGGCGAGCACGAGCGAGAACCACTGCCAGTACCGGAACTGCCAGTCGGGGTTCATCGCGACCGCGATGACCGGCAGCGTCAGCGCGAGGCAGACCAGCGCGCGGTGGCGCAGCTCGCCGATCTCGGGGTCCTCGGCCGCCGGAGCCGGGTTCGCCGTCGCCGCCTCGGGCGCGCGACGCGGCGCCGGCACGCTCGCCGCGCCGGCCGCGCCGGCCGCGCCGGCCGCGGGGACGAGGGGCGCGACGGGCGCGGCCCCGAAGCCCAGGGCGGTGACGGCCGCGACGAGCTCGGCGGGGTCCTGCTCGGCGGGGTGCGTCACGCGGGCACGGCCGGTGGCGTAGTTGACGCTGGCCTCGACACCGGGCAGGCGGCCCAGGCGCCGCTGGATGCGCGCCGCGCAGGTCCCGCACGTCATGCCGCTCACGGCCAGCTCGGTCGTCAGCGCGGTGTCCGCACCGCCGACGGCCGGTCCCGCACTCTCCGCGACGTCCGTCGCCACGCCACCATCTCCTCGGTGTCCGGATTCGACGGCGCGACGCTAGGGGTCGCCTCAGCGCGCGCACCCGGAGCTGAGAACCGCCCACGGCCCGTCCGCCGACCGCCGTGATCGGGCACGACGAGCGGTCGTCCGACACGCCGGACGGGTGGCCGGGCGCCGCCGAACGGACCAGCCCCGGTTCTCAGCCGCGGTGTGGGCCGCCCCTACCAACGGGTAGGTACGGCACGACCGTCGAACACCCCGACCGAGGGAGCCAACCATGGCCGAGGACACCGCTGCCGAGGACCTGAAGGGTCGCGCCAAGGAGGCCGTCGGCGCCGTCACGGGCCAGGACGACTGGGCCCGCGAGGGCAAGGAGCAGCAGAAGAAGGCCGACGCCGAGGACACCGCCCGCGACAAGGAGGCGGAGGCCCAGAAGGCCCGCGCCGAGGCGGACAAGAAGGAAGCCGACCAGCGCAAGCAGCAGTAGGCCGGCACGGGTGCCGGGCCGTCCGCGGGGGCGACCCGGCACCGTTCCGCCCATCACGGGCACGCGCGATAACGAAACCTCCTTCACCCCGATGAGGCGACCCGTCACGTCGGGTCGTCGAAGGGGCAACGGTGCTGGTGCTCGTCGTGCTGGGTGCGGTGGCGGTGGGGCTCGCCCTGGCCTGGGAGCTGCGCTTCGTCGCCCTCTGGCTGATGGTGCGCGCCGTCGACGCGGTCGAGGGTGTCGATTCCCCGGGCCGCCGCCGCTACGCCGACTTCCGCCGCGTCGTCGCCGAGCAGGGCCCCTCCGGCCTCGACCTGACCTGGCGCCAGGAACCCGACGACGAGCGCACCGGCGTCGCCGACCGCGCCGACTGGCAGGTGCGCAGCGCCTGCTGATCCGCGACCGGCGGTCCCGGCACTGGGATCGCGGAACGCACCGGGTGTGTACTTCAACGATGACCCTCGATCCCGCCGGCGACACCTCCGACTCCGGCGAGCGGATCGGCGCCGCCCTGGCCCGGGTCCTCGACCGGTCGGCCCGCGACCTCATGGCCCGCGGCGACGACGACGTCGAGCACACGCTGGACGTCATCGTGCGCGGCGCCATCCGCACCGTGCCGCACGCCGAGCAGGCCGGCATCTCGCTCGTCGAGCGCCGCGGTGGCGTGCAGTCCACCGCGCCGAGCAGCCAGGTCGTGCGCGACCTGGACGAGCTGCAGAGCTCGCTGCGCGAGGGACCGTGCCTCGACGCGATCTGGAACGAGCGCCGCACCGTCGTCCACGACATGGCCGCCGCCCACGACCGCTGGCCCCGCTGGGCCGTCGCCGCCCGGGAGCGCGGGGTCGGGTCGCTGATCGCGTTCCAGCTGTTCGCGACGGCGGGCAGCGCCGGCGCGCTCAACCTCTACGCCGCCCGCCCGCACGTGTTCGACGACGACACGGCGGACACGGGCGCCCTGTTCGCCGCCCAGGCCGCCCTCGTGCTCCAGGGCGCCCAGCGCGCCGCCGGCCTGCTGGTCGCCCTCGAGAACCGCGACGTGATCGGGCAGGCCAAGGGCATCCTCATGGAGCGCTTCGGCGTCGGGCAGTCCGCGGCGTTCGCGATGCTCGTCGAGTCGTCGCAGCACACGAACATGAAGCTCGTGGACGTCGCTTCGTGGCTCGCGACGGAGGCCGAGCACCGCGGCAGCAAGCGCGTCCCGGCACGTTAGTGAGGCTTCCCTGCGCGGGTACCACCGCGCGCAGGTCGGCTAGGACCCGCGGGTGCAACGTCGATCCAGGTCCCGCCGGTTCTCCTTCACGTGCCGGCGGGACCGCCCCCCACCTCGCGAGACGCACCGACGGGCCGCACCCTGCCCGGTGCGGCCCGTCAGCCCGTTCGGTGTCCGCCGCGACACGGCGGAACTGCTCCGGGAGTCGCCCCGCAGGCGCCGGCTGTTAGCCGCCGTTCAGGTGAAGCAGATGGTCCTGATGCCGACGACTTCGCGGCCGGACGGCGTCGGGGTTTCGCGACGCAGTAGGAGTCAGGGCCGCGGGTCCGCCGTGCCGAACAGGCGCGTCGACCGTGCCTGGAATCGGCGCTCGGTGACCGCGAGGATCCCCCGCAGCGGCGGCGGGGCGTCGGCGACCAGCGCCCGGCGCTCGTCCGGGGTGGCGTGGCCGACGACCCACGGCACGACGAACGTCAGCACCGCGAGTCCGAGGGTGCCGCGGAACCGTTCCTGCAAGCGGGCGTAGTCCTCGACGGTGACCCGCTCGGCGATGATCGGGAAGACGTCGCGTTCCTCGTCGGCGATGTGGCGGGCGAGCAGGTCGGCGAGCTCGTGCAGGACCGCGGCGAGCTCCGGGGTCGCGGTGCCGCCGGCGAGATCGCCGGCGCGGGCGAGCAGGGGGTCGAGGCGCTCGTGGTCCTCGGTCAGCGCGACCAGCGCGGTCAGGTCGCCGGCGACCGCCTCGAGCAGGGGCCAGACGTCGTCGTCCTCGACGCGGTGGTGGTTGACGATCTCGGCGGTCACCCCGCGCAGGTAGCGGCGCAGCAGCCGCAGACGCCGCCGGTCCGGGGACCGGACGAGCTCGTCGGCGACGGTGGCGAGCCGGGCGAGGTCGCGGGTCATCGCGCGGTGCACCACCCGGTAGTCGACCAGGTCGGGCACGGGCTGCCCCGGCCCGCGGGGCGTGGCGGTGGGGATCTCGCGTGTGGTGTCCATTCGTCGAGCGTCGCCACGCGACGAGGCGCGCGAATCCGTGCAGCACACGGAGTCAGGGGGCGACGACGACCACGGGGAGAGCCGGTGGCACCGCCCGAGCGCCTACGCTTCCCGACGTGAAGGCCCTGCTGCTGGAGAACATCCACCCCGTCGCCGCCGAAGCCCTAGGTGGCCAGGGTCTCGAGGTCGACGCGCGCGCGGCCTCGATGAGCGGGCCCGAGCTCGCCGACGCGCTGTCCGGGGTCTCGCTGCTCGGGATCCGGTCCAACACCACGATCACGCCCGAGGTGCTCGAGGCCGGCAAGGACCTCCTCGCGGTGGGGTGCTTCTGCATCGGCACCAACCAGGTCGACCTCGCCGCCGCCGCCGAGCGCGGGGTCGCGGTGTTCAACGCGCCGTTCTCGAACACGCGCAGCGTCGTCGAGCTGGTGCTCGGCGAGATCATCGCGCTGGTGCGGCGGCTGCCGGAGAAGACCCAGCGCATGCACGAGGGCGTCTGGGACAAGTCGGCGCGCGGCAGCCACGAGTTCCGCGGGCGGACCCTCGGCATCGTCGGCTACGGCAACATCGGGACCCAGCTGTCCAACATCGCCGAGGCCGTCGGCCTGCGGGTGATCTTCTACGACACCGCCGACCGCCTCGCCCACGGCAACGCGCGCAAGGTCGGCTCCCTCGAGGAGCTGCTGGCCGAGGCCGACGTCGTGAGCCTGCACGTCGACGGCCGGCCCGGGAACGCGGGGCTCTTCGGCGCCGAACAGTTCGCGCTGATGAAGCCGCGCTCGATCTTCATCAACGCCTCGCGCGGCATGGTGATCGACGACGAGTCGCTGCGGGAGAACATCCTGTCCGGACACCTCGCCGGCGCCGCAATCGACGTCTTCCCGGTCGAGCCCAAGGCGCAGGGCGACACCTTCGAGTCACCGCTGCGCGGGCTCGACAACGTCATCCTGACCCCGCACGTCGGCGGCTCCACGCAGGAGGCGCAGGAGGAGATCGGCGGCTTCGTCGCCACCAAGCTGCTGAGCTTCGTGAACACCGGCGTCACCGCGCTGTCGGTGAACCTCCCGGAGGTCGCCCTGCCCGCGGTGCCGACCTCCTTCCGGATGGGCTACCTGCACGTGAACACCCCGGGCGTGCTGGCCGGCATCAACCAGGTCCTGCTCGACAGCGGGGTGAACGTCGTGAGCCAGGCGCTGTCCACGCGCGGCGAGCGCGGCTACGTCCTCACCGACACCGAGACCGCGATCCCCGAGGAGGCGCTCGCCGAGCTGCGCCGCTCACCCCACACCGTGTGGCTGCGGACTTGGGGCCCGTGACTCCACCAGCACCGGCGTCCGGCGGTATCTTCACCTTCCCCTCGACCCCAGGAGGAGCGTCATGGTCATCCTCGGCCTTGCCCTGAAGGCCCTCGGCTTCGGCTCGCGCGTCGCCGCGATGGTGGCGGCCCCGGTGGTCGCCGTCCTCGCGTGGGGAGCGATCGAGGACGGGATCGACAAGCGCAAGAACAAGACCATCGAGACCGGCGAGGGCTTCTGACCACGGTCACTGGCTGGAGAAGCCGCCGTCCATGACGAGCGTGGTCGCCACCATGTAGCGCGCCGCGGGGTCGAGCAGGAACCGGACCGCGGTGGCGAGCTCGGGCATCGGCAGCATCCTCCGGGCGGGGATGGACGCGAGCGCCTGCTCCGGCGTCGCGTCGACGTGCTCGAAGAAGCGCTGGAACATCCCGCCCGGCACGTCGGCGGCGATGAACGCCAGCGAGTTGACGCTGATCCCCTCGGCGGCGAGCTCGATGCCGGCCGACTTCGTCAGCGCGTCCACGCCGCCCTTCGACGTCCCGTAGAGGCCGTTGCCGACCGCGGCGGTCAGCCCGCTGGTCACCGACGAGACGTTGACGATCGCCCCGCCGTCGCCCTGGCGCCGCATCGCCAGCGCCTCGTGCTTGAGGCAACGGAAGACGCCGATCAGGTTGACGTCGAGCACCTCCTGGAACGTCGCGACGTCGGCGTCGAGCAGGGCCATCGGCGCCTCGGTGCCCGCGTTGTTGACCGCGCCGTCGAGGCGCCCGAAGCGCTGCACCACCTCGTCGACGGCGGCGGCGACCTCGGACTCGACCCGCACGTCGGCGTGCCGGTAGAAGGCCTGCCCGCCCGCGTCGGCGATGTGGGCGACGGTCTCGTCGCCGTGCGCGTCGTCCACGTCGATCACGCCGACCGACGCCCCGTGCGCGGCGAGGTCGATGGCCAGGGCACGGCCGACGGCCGTCGCACCCCCGGTCACCAGCACCGCGCGACCCTCGACTCCCGCCACATCGCCCCCTCCGCAGGGGACGCCGCCACGGGGTCCCGGCGAGCTGATCCTCACCACCGGTGATCTCGGGCGCAAGCGTCGTCGGCGCGACCTAAACCAAGATCGACTCGGCGGCCCTCCTGATCGAATCCAACGCGTGGCCGATCACGGGCTGCGCGGCGCCGCCCGCGCGGGTCATGGCCACGATCCGCCGGACCGGGGCCGCCGTCCCGCTCAGGCGCAGGCGCACCACGTCGGTGCCGGGGTGCACCGGGGCCAGCCGGGGGAGCATGAAGATCCCGAAGCCGTGCGCGACCAGCGCCGTGCCGGCGTCCCACTCGTCGGCGTAGTGGGCGACGTGCGGGCGGAAGCCGGCCGCCTGGCACGCGGACAGGGTGAGGCGGTGGTACGCGCTGTCGGGACGGCAGGTGATCCACGATTCGGACGCGGCGTCGCGCAGCGTCACCTCGGGCTGCGTGGTCAGGTGGTGCCCCACGGGGACGGCGAGGTCGATCGGGTCGTCGAGCACGGGGTGCTGCTCGAAGCGCTGGTCGGTCTCGGGCGGGACGCGGTCGTCGACCACGAGCAGCGCGAGGTCGCAGTCGCCGGCGAGCAACAGGTCGATGCAGCGCGCCGGCTCCGCCTCCACGACCTGGATCACCAGTCCGGGATAGCGCTCGCGCAGCACAGAGGCCGTGGGGACGAGGAACCTCGCCGCGGCGGTGGAGAACCCGCACAGACCGATCATGCCCGGCGAGTCCTCGGCGCCGGCCAGCTCCGCGCGCGCGACCTCGGCGCGGGCGTGCAGCGCCTCGGCGTGACGCAGCAGGATGTGGCCGGCCGCCGTGGGTTCCATGCGCCGCCCGACCTGTCGCACCAGCGCCACCCCGAGCTCGTCGGAGAGCCCGCGCAACTGCTGGGACACCGCGGACGAGGTGAAGTGCAACGCCCTGGCCGCCGCGCTCACCGAGCCGTGGTGGGCCACGAGCTGCAGCGTCCTCAACCGCGGATCGATCATGAAGTGATGCTACGCGCTCGGTGAAGAAGCGTGCGCTGGTGCTGAACGATCGCGGCACGCATCGTCGGGGTCATGAGCGCCGCTGCGTCCCACCCGGTCACGACGGATGCTTCGCGAAGTCCGTCGTGGACACCGTCACGCGCCGCGCGGGCGTGGGCACTCGCGCTGCTCGCCCTGGGCGCCGCCGGCGCCGGCATCCCGAGCCCGCTCTACCCCGCCTACCAGGCGCAGCTCGGCTTCAGCGACGCGACGCTGACGGCCGTCTACGCCGTGTACCCGCTGGTCAGCGTGCCCGCGGTGTACCTGCTCGGCCCCCTGGGCGACCGACTGCCCCCGCGCCGGGTCATGCGCTGGGGCATCGCCATCGCCGCCGCCGGATCGGTCGCTCTCGCCCTCGCGACGAGCACCGGCTGGCTGATCACCGGTCGTGTCGCCTACGGCGTCGCGCTCGCCGTCATGACCGGTGCCGGCGTCGCGGTCGCGACCAGCGGGGCGGACAAGGTGCGCGCAGGCCTGGTGTCGGCGACGGTGTTCATCCTCGGCACGGGCCTGGGCCCCGTCCTCGGGGGCGCGCTCACCCGGTACGGCCCGGGTCCCGGCGTCCTGCCCTTCGGCGTGAACCTGGTGCTGCTCGCCATCGTGTTCCTCGGGCTCGGCACCGTGCGCGACCCCGAGTCCCGGCCCTCGAGCGACGGCGCGGCGCCCGCCGGCGACGACGAACCCGGGATGACCCGCACCGTCCGGCGGGCCCTCGTCGTCGCCGCCGTCAACGGATTCCTCGGCTGGGCCGTGGTCGGCCTCTTCCTCGGGCTGATCTCCTCCGTCGCCGAACGCTTCCTCGGTCTGCGTGACCCGCTCGTGGCCGGAGGTCTCGCCGGGGCGCTCCTGGTCTGTTCGACGCTGACCGTCCCCGCGGTCACCCGACTCGGACCTCGCCGCGCCCAGCTCGTGGGCCTGGTCGCCCTGGCAGTGTCGCTCGTGGTCCTCGCGCCCGGCGTGAACTCCCTCCTCGCGGTCGTGATCGCCTGCGTCATCGCGGGTCTGGCCAACGGCCTGCTCTACAGCGGGGCGACCACCATCGTCGCCACGATGGCCCCGCCCCAGCGAGCCAGTGGCACCGCCGCCGCCGTCTACTCCGCCTTCTTCCTGGGCGCCGGGCTCCCGGCCCTGCTGGTCGGCCTCCTCACGAACGCACTCCCCCTCGACACGGCGCTGGCGACCATCGCCGTCGGGACGCTCGCACTCACCGCGGTCATGATCGTTCTCTCCGCCGTCGACAGCCGCCGCGCCGGACGACGTCGGGCACCCGCACTCCGGTAGGGCCGGGCATCGGTGTGGCGGCTCATCCGGCGACGAGGGGGCGGACGCGCTCGGCGACGACCTCGAGCTGCCCGAGGGGGTCGCGCAGGGGCCAGAGCAGGACCGCCCCGGCCCCCGCGGCGGCGTACTCCGACAGTACGGACGCGCAGTGCTCGACGGAGCCGATCGGTAGGTGCGCGGCGAGGCCCTCGGCGTCGCGCCGGAGCAGTGGCGCGAGCAGGTCCTCGACCATGTGGTGGGCGGCGGCGGGGTCGTCGGTGACGTACAGCCACGTGGTCGCGACCAGGTCGCCGAAGACGGTCGGGTCGCGGCCGGCCGCACGCAGATGGGTATCCAGCTCCGCCCGTGTTGCCCGGAACCGGATGGGATCGGTGTTGTAGGCCGAGGCGACCCAGCCGTCGGCCTCGCGGGCCAGCGTCCGCAGGCGCACCGGGGACCCCCAGCTGGCCGACCAGACCGAGACGGCACCCGTGACGGGCTCGAGTCGGGCCTCCGTGCTGCTGTAGAAGTGCCCCTCGGCCACGGCCTCGCCCGCGATCAGCGCCCGGACCACGCGGAAGGCCTCGTCGAACCGCGCCCACCGCTGCTCGAACGGGACCCCGACCAGCTGGTGGTCCTCCCGCGACGATCCCGCGCCCAGCCCGGCCACGACCGGTCCCTGCGCGAGTGTCGCCAGCGACGCCAGCGCCTTGGCGAGCACCACCGGGTGCCGGATCACCGGGAGAGCCACGCTCGTCACCAGCCGCGCATCCGCGGTGTGGCCACTGACCACCGCGAGGGCGGTGAGCCCGTCGAGCCACGGCGTGCGCCAGACGAGGTGGTCGTTGGCGGCGACCGCGGTGAAGCCCAGCTCGACGGCCGCCGCGGCGTAGGTCCGCAGCTCCGGCCCAGTGGGCAGACCTTCACCCAGGTCGGCGAGCGGCAGGTGGACCCCGAGCTCCATCCGGCCCACCTCCGCCCCACCACGGTCTGAGCAGCATCGATGCCGCCGCGGCTCGCGACAAGCGGGTCGGGCACACGCCGCGCTCAGCCGTCCGTGCCGGGCCCCGCGATCTCGTGGGTGCGCTGCTCGCGGAGGGCCCGGAGGTGGACGACGGCCCAGGTGCGGAACGGGCGCCACGCCTCGGCGACCTCCGTGAGGTCGCGTCCGGGTCCGTAGCGTTCGGCGATCTCGGCCTCGACGCGGCGTTCGTGACGGGGCAGGGCGTCGGGAGCGTTGGCGCCGCGCAGCACGACGAGCTCGGCGGCGAACGGTCCCAGGCCCTGGATCTCCCGGACGCTGCGGACGGCCACGTCCGGGTCGGACAAGCGCAGGGCCGCGGCGTCGAGCCGTCCTTCGAGGGCGGCGTCGGCGACGGCGCGCAGGTACTCGGGCTTGCGCCCGGGCAGGTCGAGGTCGGCGCCGCGCAGCGCCGCCGGCGCCGGGAACGCGCCATCAGCGCCGAACCGTGCGACGAGGTCGGCGCGCAGGGCGGCGGCCTGCACGATGCGCACCCGCTGGGAGAGCACCGCCCAGGCCGCGGCCTCGTAGGGGGAGTGGAAGCCGCACGGCCGCAGGCCGGGGAGCCGGCGCTGGGCGTCGGCGATGACGGGGTCGCGTCGGGCGACCTCCGGCCACCCGCGGGCGTCGACGTCGAGGGAGAGGAACCGGCGGACCTGGGCCACGGCGGCGTCAGGGTCCCCGTCGCCGCGGACCGCGATGTGGGCCTGGTCGTCCTGCTGGGTCACGACGACCTCGGCGCGCCGCCAGTCGCCCTCGACGCAGAACACCGACCGCAACCCGGTGGTGGAGGCGGGCTGGGCCATGAGCGCGGAGGGCGCGAAGCCCTCCCAGAACGCCCGGCTCGTCGCCAGCGACCACGGCCCGAGGACCTCGACGCGGGTCTCGTACTGGTTCACGGTGTCACGGCTCGCCGTGGAGGGTGATGGCGTAGCCGTCGGGGTCGGTGAAGGTGAATTGACGACCGAACGGGCCGTCGACGGGCGCGGCCACGATCGGGACGTCGGCCTCGCTGAGTCGGTCGTGCAGGGCCTGGGCGTCGTCGGTGCGCAGCCACAGCGCGACACCGAGACCGGGGCGGGGCGAGGCCGCGTCCAGGTCGACACCGGGCAGCGGCTCGCGCACGGCGAACGCGATCGGGGCGGTGGCGAACACGACGGCACCGGGCGGGCCGGCAGCCCGCGTCAGGCCGAGGTGGGTCTCGTAGAAGGTGGCGGCGCGTTCGAGGTCTCGCACCTGCAGGGCGACGAAAGACGGTCCCGTCACGGTCATCGGAGCCTCCTTATGTCAGTTTGTTGACATGCATGAGTGTGTCAGGATGTTGACATGCGTCAAGGGGAGGCTGTCGGAGACCTCGAGGTGTCGGTGGGCTACGTCCTCAAGCAGGCCCAGGCCGCTCTCCGCGTCGCGATGGACGAAGCGCTGGGGCCCGTAGGGCTGACCGTGTCCCAGTACTCGTGTCTCGAACTGCTCGGGCAGCGCCCGGGCCTGTCCGGCTCGGAGCTCGCTCGCGGCGCGTTCGTCAGCCGCCAGTCCATGAACCAGGTCCTGCGCGGGCTCGAGGACCGCGGCCTGCTCGCGCGGCCGCCCACCGCCGCCCACGGTCGGGCGCTGCCCACCGAGCTCACGAGCGCCGGCCGAGCCGCGCTGCGCACCGCGAGCAGCGCCGTCGCCGACGTCGAGCAGCGGATGCTCACGTCTCTCGACGAGGAGCGACGGCGGCGCCTGTGCCACGACCTCGCGGCCTGTGCCCGCGCCCTCACCGAGGGCCGTGGTGTCGCTGGGCGGGACGGTGTCGGCGTCGCGCACCCCACGCCGACGGAGCAGGATGCGGCGCCATGACGGTGGCACTGGTGCACGGCAATCCGGAGAGCGCGGCCGTGTGGGACCCGCTCGTCGCCGAGTTGGCCCGCGCAGGCGTCGACGACATCGTCCGGCTCTCCCCGCCCGGTTTCGGCGTGCCGCTGCCGGCCGGCTTCCCCGCGACCGTGACGGCGTACCGCGACTGGCTGATCAGCGAGCTGGAGCGCTTCGACGGGCCTGTCGACCTCCTGGGCCACGACTGGGGCGGTGCCCACGTCGTGACCGCTCTCATGCAGCGCCCGGAGCTGGTGCGCAGCTGGGCCAGCGACGCCCTGAGCCTCTTCGAGCCCGACTACGTGTGGCACGACCTCGCCCAGACCTGGCAGACGCCCGGCGACGGTGAGGCCAGCCTCGACGAGATGCTCGGCGGGACCATCGAGCAGCGGGCCGAGCAGATGCAGGCCTTCGGCATCGGTCGGGCCGAGGCCCTGCAGATCGCCGGGGTGCAGGGCGAGGAGATGAAGCAGGCGATCCTCGCGCTCTACCGCTCCGCCGCCCAACCGGCGATGGCCGAGCTCGGCAAGGGATTGTCGGCCCTGGCGGCTCGCCCGGGCCTCGCGCTCGTCGCCACCGCGGACCCCTTCGGCGGCACCGAGGAGCTCCGTCGACGCGCTGCGGAGCGTGCAGGCGCCGAGGTCTCGGTGCTCGACGGGCTGGGCCACTGGTGGATGGCCGAAGACCCGGCCCGCGGCGCGCGCGTGCTCACCGCCTTCTGGCGCGCTCGGGCCTGGAGCCCTGGGAGCCACACCAGCTGATCGCGCTCGGCGGCAGGCCGGCGGGCACTGAATGCCCGTCAGGTCTCGAAGGCGCGGGCCGCGGGTCATGCTGCGGGCGGGAACTCGCTGCCGTCACCGCGTGCGCAGGGGACGAGGTAGAACGCGGGCGCGAGTTCGACCCACCGGCTCCGGACCGTCCCGCCGGAGGGTCATAAGGCCGACCTTCTCCAACCAGTGGCGTTGCGCATCGGCCGCGTGCCGCCGTGCCGGCCCGCCGAGGGCGATCCTGGGGCCGTTGCTGACGCGGAAGCGAGACCGTGATGACCGTTCCCCAGGCGATGCCGGAGTCCCACCGCGGTCCCGGCCTGAGCGCGCGACTGGCGGCCGGGCCGGTGGTGTGCGGCGAGGGCTACCTGTTCGAGCTCGAGCGGCGGGGCTACCTGCAGGCCGGGGCCTTCGTCCCGGAAGTGGTCCTCGACCATCCCGAGGAGGTCGCCGCGCTGCACCGGCAGTTCGTGCACGCCGGCTCCGACGTCGTCGAGGCGTTCACGTACTACGCGCACCGCGAGAAGCTGCGTGTGATCGGCAAGGACGGGATTCTCGAACCCCTCAACCGCCAGGCGCTCGAGATCGCCCGGGAGGTGGCCGACGGCAGCGGCACGCTGCTGGCGGGCAACATCTGCAACACCGGGGTCTACGACCCGGCCGACCCGGCGACGCACACCGCCGTCCGTGAGATGTTCACCGAGCAGGTCGGCTGGGCCGCCGAAGCCGGCGTGGACTTCGTCATCGCCGAGACGTTTCGCTTCCTCGGGGAGGCCCGCATCGCCCTCGAGGTGATCCGCGAAGCGGGGCTGCCCTCGGCGGTGCTGCTGGTCGCCGGGCACGAGCCGGTGACCCGTGACGACGTGCCGGTCTCGCAGGCCTGCCGCGAGCTGGCCTCCCGGGGCGCGGACGTCGTCGGCCTCAACTGCGTGCGCGGCCCGGCCACGATGCTGCCGTTGCTGGCGCCGATCGTCGCCGCGGTGGACGTCCCGGTCGCCGCGCTGCCGGTGCCCTACCGCACCCACCCCGAGCAACTGACCTTCCACGCGCTGCGCGACCCGGGTCCGACACCGCCGCCCGAGGGGCTCCCGTTCCCGACCGCGCTCGACCCGTTCACCTGCCACCGGTACGAGATCGCCGACTTCACCCGCCGAGCCCGGGCCGCCGGTGTGCGCTATTTCGGCCTGTGCTGCGGGGCAGCCCCGCACCACCTGCGGGCGATGGCCGAGACGTTGGGTCGCACCCCACCGGCGAGCAGGTACTCCCCGGACATGTCCAAGCACGTCTACCTCGGCGCCGACCCCCGGCTGCGGGCAGCGAACCAGGAGTACCGCAGCTTGCTGTAGCGGGCTCGGGCGATGCCGACCCCTGATCGGCCGCGCGACGGGTGGCCGTCACCGACCGTGCGATCAGGGCCCGCCACGGGCCGGCCCGGACGGCGTGGGAACCTCCGGTCATGCGCGTGGGCATCCTCACCGGCGGCGGCGACTGCCCGGGTCTCAACGCCGTCATCCGGGCGATCGTGCGCCGCGGGGTCCCGGAGTACGGCTATGAGTTCCTGGGTTTCCGGGACGGCTGGCGCGGGCCCCTGGAGGCCGTCGCCCGGCCGCTGGACATCCCGGCCGTGCGTGGTCTGCTCCCGCGCGGGGGCACGATCCTCGGGTCGTCGCGGACCAACCCCTTCGCGATCGAGGACGGGGTCGGACGCATCAAGAAGAACCTCCAGGACCTCGGGGTCAACGCGCTGGTGGCCATCGGCGGGGAGGACACCCTCGGCGTCGCCAGCGAGCTCCACGACGCGGGCGTCAACGTCGTCGGGGTGCCGAAGACGATCGACAACGACCTCTCGGGCACCGACTACACCTTCGGCTTCGACACCGCGGTCAACATCGCGACCGAGGCGATCGACCGCCTGCACACCACCGCCGAGTCCCACCACCGCACGCTCATCGTGGAGGTCATGGGCCGCCACGCCGGCTGGATCGCGCTGCACTCCGGCATGGCGGGCGGCGCCAACGCCATCCTCATCCCCGAGGTCCGCTTCGACATCGACCAGGTCTGCGAGTGGGTCCAGAACCGCTTCCGGCTCGACTACGCGCCGATCATCGTCGTCTCCGAGGGCGCGATGCCCCAGGACGGTGAGGAAAGGCTGCTCACCGGGGAGAAGGACGCCTTCGGCCACGTCCGGCTCGGCGGTGTCGGCGAGTGGTTGGGCCGCGAGATCGAGGCCCGGACGGGCAAGGAGGCCCGCACGACCGTGCTCGGGCACGTCCAGCGCGGCGGCACCCCCACCGCGCGCGACCGGTGGCTCGCCACCCGGTTCGGCCTGCACGCGATCGACGCGGTCGCGGCCGGGCAGTGGGGCCAGATGACCGCCCTGCGCGGCACCGACATCGTCACGGTCCCGCTGCACGAGGCGACGCAGCAGCTCAAGCTCGTCGACCCGGCCCTCTACGCCGAGGCCGCGGTCTTCTTCGGCTGAGGCGTCCTGGAACCCGACGCGGGCGGTGTCGAGAACGTGACGCCGGCTCCGTCCCCGGCACACAGCGGCCACGCCGGCCGCGCCAGGACGAGGAGACCGCCATGACGATGAGTGCCGACGCCGTCGCCGCCGAGCTCGACAAGCCCCTGGCCGGGCAGCTCCTGCGCGGCTCGCCCCTGATGCGCCTGGCCTACGTGGGCCTCGACGCCGCGCCCCGCGTCGTCCCCATCGGATTCGTGTGGCGAGACCGCCGCATCGTGGTCTGCACGATCCCGACCAGCGCGAAGGTCCGGGCGCTCCGCGTCAACCCCTCTGTCGCGATCACCATCGACACCGACGGTCAACCGCCGCGAGCGCTCCTGCTGCGGGGCCGGGCCGACATCGAGATCGTCGACGGCGTCCCGCAGGACTACCTCGACGCCAGCCTCAAGACACAGAGCGCCCGCGGCGCCGAGGACTTCGCCGGCGGCGTCCGTGCGCTCTACGACCAGATGGCGCGGATCACGATCAAGCCCACCTGGGCCCGCCTCAACGACTTCGAGACCACCCTGCCCCGGGACGTCGAGCGGGTCGTGGCCCGCAAGGGTCTCCACAGCTGACCCGAGCGTCGCCGCCGAGGTGCGGGCGGGCGCCGACGGCCGAACGTGGAGTCCGCCCGATGGTCACGACGAGAGTGTGGGCCCCGTGGGACTCGAACCCACAACCAACAGATCGAGAGATTCCCGTGCTCGGCCACACACAGCCTCTACCAGCAACTCTGGTTGCCGCGCGAGCCTCGCTGACCTCCTCCACGCACACCAGTTGACACCGCTGTTCTCCACGCGCGCGGTGCCACCCACGACGGCCCGTCTGGGCCGACTTGACCATGCGACGTAGCCCTCACGATGAAGGCGGGTGCCCGGGCCCCTCTCAGCGGCACCCATTGCCGCTACCAGGGTGGCCGACTCGTCAGCCTTCGCCGCCCCCACGGCTGTAGACACAGTAGATTCCTATCGGCAGGATTGCCGGCTACGTAGGCCAAGAAACAATGGAAACTGAGGTATCCCTGGGAGGTGTGAATTGGCTGAGGACGAGACTCGCGAACTGATCAGCAAGGTTGATCAAGCGATAAATCGGTTCGTCAACGGAGACGCTGAGCCCTACAAGGCGTGCTGGCTCCGTGAGGCGCAGGTGAGCATTTTCGGGGGGCGAGGCGCTCACGAAGTGGGGTGGGAGCAGGTCAGTGCCCGCTTGGAATGGGCCGCGTCCGGGTTCAAGAGCGGCTGGACCGTGCAGGAGGTGATCGCAAGTGACTTCGGGCCTGATTTCGGCTACACCGTCAGCCTGGAACGGGGCGAGCAAACTGTGGTCGGACGCGCCGAGCCGTCGCCGAGCGTCTTGCGAGTCACGCACATCTTCCGTCGAGGCGGCGGTGGCTGGGGAATCGTCCATCGGCACGCTGATCCGGTCATCGAGAAGACCGCACCCGCAGCTGTCCTCCTCCCTGGCGAGGCCTAGTCCACTCAGATGACTGGCCGTCCTCGCCCATTCGGTGATATCCGAACGCCATCACCTCGCGAGGTGCTACAGGGCAGACCGAGAGCACCTCGTCTCGCGCACGAGCACATCGCCTTCGGCAGCGGACATACAAGCCGGTCATCGGGCTGAGCCGGTCCTACTGGAGCCTTCGCCACCCGTGTCCGGCAGTGGTCGGCCCGACGCCTCCAACTACCGCCGCCCACGAAACCGGCATCTTCAGGACGGATCCGGTGGTCAGCTCCCGGGGCCGAGAAAGCGCCGGACTTCGGCGTTGAATGCCTCGGGCACCTCGAGGTTGACGTAGTGACCCACCCCAGGGAGCACGACGAGCTCGGAACCGGGGATGCCGGCGTGCAGCGCCTCCGCGACACGGCGAGGCGCGCGAACGTCGGACTCTCCGTAGAGCAGAAGGGTGGGAACGGCGATGGTCGGCAACACCGCCGTGAGATCGGCCTCGGCGAACGCGGTCAGCATCGCCAGCAGCCCAGCCGGTCGGACATCCGACATCATCGAGCGAACATCGTCGATCACCTCGGCGGGCATCGTGCGGGCGAAGAACCCAGGCAGGTAGCCGTCGATCCATTCCGCCGGCGGCCGCTCGCACTCGACCTGCGCCCGCCGCAGGCGGGCCTCGACCTCCTCGGGAGCTAGAGAACCCTTCCAGCCGGCGTACGCCCCCGCAGCGATGAGCGACCGAATCAGCTCCGGGTGGCGCTGGTACACGGCCAACGCGAGGCCACCGCCGAAGGAGAGCCCGCCCAGGTGCGGCCGATCCACGTCGAGGGCGACGATCAGATCGGCCACAGCGTCGGCGTAGTCGGCGATCGTCGGCCGACCGGGGAGCTCGTCCGAGCCGCCGCAACCAGGGGCGTCCCACGCGATCACATCGAAGGCATCGGACAGCCCCGCAAGCTGCGGTCGCCACGCACGGCCGTCGCTCCAGCCCCCGTGCAGCAGCACGAGCGGCGGCCCGTCACCGGCGCGATGATAGGCGACCGATCTGCCCGCGACCCTGACCGCCACCATCGCTCCGGCCCCTGTCCTCGTCCGCTCCCCGGCGTCGGACCGACCACACATCCGACGTCCTCGGACTGTGGCCCGCCAGCACCCCCGCCACAACCAAGGTCGGCGAAGCCGGACCCACGACGGCCGTAGTCCGGGGTCACCCTCACGCGCCAGCGGTTCCTCGCCCGCGGGCACCGCAGCCCGCACCACGCGTTCTCGGCGCAGAGTTCGAGCGCGCCGAGCTCCCCCTGAGAGCGAGAACACAGCTGCGCCTGACTCGCAGTCAGATTCGCAGTCATCTAATCGATCATGCAGCGAGGGCCGGCCCGTGGAACTGCCACCCAAAGCAGCGTGCAGTCCGCGGTGGGAGCACCCACATGGTGCTATCCCTCTGGACTGTTGGCCTCGATACCAATGCGCGACCCTGCCACCCCGACTCGCCGACTCCTCGGCGCACCCACCACGCCGCGAGCCGTCTGGCAGGCGGCGACAGTCACCCTGTTCGCGACCGATCCGGACGACATCACCGGGCCTACTTCCACCACGTCAAAGACCCCCGACTGGCCCGGTTCTGAGAACGCCCTACTGCAAGACCGGCAGCCGCACTTCGCGGGCGTGATCGTCGAGCTCGGCCACCGGCAGCCCGTCGTGGCGCAGGGCCGCCAGCGCGACCGCTTGGGCGTCGATCGGGTCGTACCTGCCTGGCTCGCGTCCGTCGCGGCGGGCGCCGGCCAACAGCCGCGTCGGGACGCTCACCACCCTCGCGCCGGCGCCGAGCAGGTCACGCTCGAGGCGACGGGTCAGGCGCCGGCAGCCCTCGAGCGCGAAGCTGACCTGGTCCCACTGTCCGGACCACGCGAGCAGCTTCAGGATCCCCTCCGCGTTCGCTGGGACCGTCAGCTCTCCGAGCCGATCTCCGACGTCGTCGAGCGCGACGACGGTTTGGGGTGCGCTTATGGGAGTGGCTCCGATCATCACCACGTGGGCTGCTCCAGTAGGGACGCGTCCTCAGGATCGTCCGGGAGCGGGCACGCCTCAGTCGGGCCGAGCGCACGCCGCGTGTCCCTCGCCGGGTGGGAGTGGGCCACGGGAAGTGCTGCCGACGTCGTCCGAACTCAGCGGCGCAGAGTGGTCTCCCGCTCCAGATGCGACAGCTTCTCGGGATTGCGCACGGCGTAGAGCCCGGTGATGAGGCCGTTGTCGATGCGTACCGCCAGCACGGTGTCGATCCTGCCGGCGAGCCGGATGACCAGCGCCGGGTGACCGTTGACCTGTGTCGGCTGCAGTGGCGCCGCGACGGCGCCCTCCCCGCTGAGCCGGCTGGTGACCAACAGAGGGGCCACCCGGTCGGCCCCCACAATGGGCGACAGCGCCGCTTGCACCACTCCGCCACCGTCACCCAAGAAGACGACATCCGGCGCGAGGATGTCGAGCAGTCCCTGCAGATCGCCTGTTTCGACCGCTCGCCGGAAAGCCTCGATCGCGTCTCGGGTCTCGGCCGGAGAAGTGGCCCCGCGCGGACGGCGAGCGGCCACGTGGGTCCGTGCCCGGTGGGCGACCTGGTAGACGGCGGCCGGGGTCTTGTCGACGGCCTCGGCGATCTCGTCGTAATCGAGGTCGAACACCTCGCGCAGCACGAACACCGCCCGCTCGGTCGGCGTGAGTGTCTCGAGCACCAGCAACATCGCCATCGAAACGCTGTCGGCGAGTTCGACGTCCTCGGCCACGTCGGGCGCGATGAGCAGCGGTTCGGGCAACCAGGGCCCGACGTAGGACTCCTTGCGACGGCCGAGCGTGCGCAGTCGGGTGAGCGCCTGGCGGGTGGTGGTCCGGACCAGGTATGCGCGCGCGTCGCGAACCGCAGCGAGATCAACGCCGATCCACCGCATCCAGGTCTCCTGTAGGACGTCTTCGGCGTCGGCGGCCGAGCCGAGCATCTCGTAGGCGACGGTGAACAGCAGGTTGCGGTGGGCAACGAACACGCCGGTTGCGGGGTCCGGGCCCCCGTCGCGGCTCGCTCCGCGCTCGTTGGGCATCGGTGGCTCCTGCTCGTTCTCGACGGTGTTGCCCAGCAGACGCCGGTCCGCATCGTTCCCTGACACTGCGCGGTTGTGGCGCGCGTCACGTGGCCTGGCTGTCAGAAGGTTCGGGTCGTCGGCATCTCTTGTCGTCCGCTTCAGCACGCGCCACAACGAGTTAGGACATGTCATGGACACCCGTCTCGACCTGAACGACAACGAGCTCGGCGCCAAGATCGGCAAGAGGTTCGCCAACGTCAGTACGGCGATCATGGAGTCGACGCTGCCGAAGTCCACGCAAAAATTGGTGGAGCTGCGCGCCAGCCAGATCAACGGCTGTGGCTTCTGCGTCGACGCCCACGCCAAGGAGCTGGCGGCCGCCGGTGAACCCGCGCTCCGGATCAACCTGGTCGCCGCGTGGCGCGAGTCCACCGTGTTCACCAAGGCCGAGCAGGCGGCGCTGGCGTTGGCCGAAGAGGGGTCCCGGCTCGCCGACGCCCACCTGGGTGTGTCCGACGAGACCTGGTCCCAGGTGCGCAAGCACTACGACGACGACCAGATCGCCGCGCTGGTCTACCTGGTCGCTGTGATCAACGCAGCCAACCGGCTCCTCGTGATCACCCACACCAAGGGCGGTTCTTACGAACCCGGCACGTTCGCCAAGACGGCAAGCTGATCGTCGGCCGGGAGTCCCGGCCCGGCCCGACGCCGGCCGGTGAGCTACACCGAAGCGGCCCCGCCGGCCCCAGGACCTCACAGGAACGCCTCGGATAGGCGCCGGATTTCGGACTGCATCCACAGGACCTCGGACGGGAGCGACCGCGGACAGTGCCCGGCCGCGCGATGTTATGCAGACTCCGATGGCACGTGAACGTCCAATGCGACGGAAAGGGAACAGATGAACACGCCGCCTGCCGTTTCCCCGCTGACGTGGGAGCACGCGCATCAGCAACTGCTGGTCAAGGAGAAGGAGATGACGCGGGCCCGCGACGCGCTCGCCGCCGAGCGTCGCCGGATGCCCTGGATGGAGGTGGAGAAGGACTACCAGTTCGCCGGGCCCCAGGGAACCATGCGACTGATCGACCTGTTCGAGGGGCGCCGTCAGCTGATCGTCTACCGCGCCTTCTTTGAACCCGACGTGCACGGCTGGCCCGAGCACGCCTGCATGGGATGCTCTTTCGTCACCGCCGACCAGATCGGCAATCTCGCGCACCTCAACGCTCGCGACACAACATTGGCCTTCGTTTCGCGCGCTCCCCAACCCGACATCGAGAGACTGAAGGCGCGAATGGGCTGGACGATGCCCTGGTACACGATGCTCAACGGGTTCGACACCCACTTCGGGGTCGACGAATGGCATGGAACGAACGTCTTCATCCACCACGACGGCCGGGTGTACCGAACCTACTTCGTTAATGGCCGAGGGGACGAGGCTCTGAGCAACACCTTCAGCTACCTCGACATCACCCCGCTCGGGCGCCAGGAACTCTGGGAAGACTCCCCGGAAGGCTATCCTCAGGGCCCCGCCTACGAGTGGTGGAACTGGCACGACGAGTACACCGCCAACGGCTCGGAGCCCTCCGAGGAGTACCTGGTCCAGATTCGCCGGGGCGTCCAGGCGCAACAACGGTAAGCGCCGCGCGGGCCTCTCGATTGCGGTTCCCGCTTCCGCGCTTCCGGCATCAAGGCGACCGACGGCTCATGCCCAAACAGGAGATTGTCCAGAATGCGTGCAGTCATCATCCCGACTTTCGGTGGTGCCGACGTACTCACCGTCACCGACCTCCCCGCCCCGAGCCCCGCTCCCGGTCAGGTCGCCGTTGATGTCACCCACGCCGGAGTGAACTACGCCGAGATCATCTTCCGCCGCGGCGTCGTCCCGGTCGACCTGCCCTACGTCCCCGGCATCGAGATCGCGGGATACGTATGGGAACTCGGCGACGGTGTCACCGGCCTCGCCGTGGGTGAACCCGTGGCCGCGTTGACCATGGTCGACGGCGGGGGCTATGCCGAGGTTGCGGTCACCGATGCTCGTTTGGTCGCTCGCCTCCCCGGAGAGCCGACCGACCAGCAGCGTGCGGAATACGCCGCGACCGGCTCCAACACCACCACCGCGTTCCTCGCCCTCGAGCAGGTCGCCCAGCTGCGGCTCGGCGAGCACGTTCTCGTGCACGCCGCGGCAGGTGGGCTAGGCAGCCAGGTCACCCAGGTCGCTCGCCGTCTCGGGGCCGGCCGGGTGGTCGGCACGGTCGGCAGCCTGGCTAAGAGCGGCGCGACCCGTGCCTGCGACGAGGTTCTGCTCCGCGGCGAGCTCGCCGGCCATCACGACCGATACGACGTCATCGTCGACCCCGTCGGCGGCACAGCGCGTGCCCAGAGCCTTCGGCTGCTGCACCTGGGTGGACGGCTTCTCGCTGTGGGGAACGCGTCGGACGCCGAGGACACCCGCGTGGGCACCAACGACCTGTGGTTCGCCAGCTCTGGGGTTCTCGGCCACCAGACCGGTGCCTGGGCGGCCGGGCGCCCCAGCGACGTCGGCGCAGCCCTCGCCCGAGCCGTCGCTGCGGTTGCCGCGGGCGAGATCATCGTCGACGTCACCTCTCACCTGCCGCTCGACAGGGCTGAGACCGCCCACCGCGAGCTCGAGCGGGGTAGGACCACCGGCAAGCTGGTTCTCGAAACCGGACGTCGTGCACTGTCGTGACTCGATGCGCAGCACGACGCTCTTCTGCCCTCGCGCCGCCGCGAATGTCGGCGCCGCCCGCGAATCGTCGAGATCAGATCTTCCTCGACGACGACGGTTCCGATCCGGCTTTCTTTCAGGGTCCGCGGTACAACGATGCGAGACGAGGTCAACTGAAGGAGGCCAACGAGTGATGGCTACCAGGCGATCCGACCAAACGAACTCCAGTCGATCCTCACCGAGCCGCAGCTGGATACTTTTCCTTACGTGTCTCGCCATGCTGATCGTATCGCTCGACCAGTACATCGTGATCGTCGCACTGCCGGATATCGGGCGCGCCCTCGGCTACTCTGTTCAGACGTTGCAGTTGGTGGTGTCCGCTTACGCCATCGCATCGAGTGGATTTCTCCTGTTCGGGGGGCGTGCCACCGATCTGCTTGGGCGACGGCGGGTACTCGCGGCCGGACTCGTCCTGTACGGGCTGGCCTCCTTCGCCGGCGGTGCCGCAACCAGTCCGGCGGCTCAGCTCGCTGCGAGGTTCGTCCAGGGGGTCGGTGGGGCGCTGGTATTCCCTGCGACCCTCGCTGTCATCAACACGACCTACGAACAGGGCCAGGACCGCAACCGGGCTCTGAGCATCTGGGGCGCCTCTGGTGCGGCGGGGCTGGTCGTCGGTGTCTTGTTCGGTGGGCTGCTGACGAGGGCTTTCGGTTGGTCGTCGGTGTTCTATGTCAATGTCCCCCTCGCTGCGGCCGTCTTGTTGGGTCTGCTCGTGGTGGCGCCGAAGGACCCCGCGCGTGAGACGGCACGACGTTTTGACCTGGCCGGAGCGCTCACAGCGACCGCAGCGGTGGTGTGTGTCGTATGGGCCCTGGTCCGGGGCCCCGAATTCGGGTGGAGCACCCCGACGGTACTCGGGCCAGTGGTGGGTGGAGTGGCCTTCGCGGCGCTGTTCGCCGCCGTCGAGCACCGAGCCATCGATCCGCTGCTTCCCACCGTCCTGGTGACCAACGCCTTTGTGCGCTTGTCGGTGATGTTGGCGTTCATGTTCATGGCGACCTTCGGGTCGCTGTTGTACTTCGTCTCGATCTACCTGCAGGACGTCTTGAACTATGACGCGCTGCAAACTGGGCTCGGCTTCCTCGCGCCCACCGTCGCCGTGGTCGTCGCCTCCGCGCTGGCAGGCCCGATCTCCACGCGAGTCGGCCTGAAGGTGGTGTGTATCGGCGCCCTGTCGGTTGGAGCCCTGGGCGCGCTCGCGCTGTGGCTGGCCATGAGAGCGGACAGTCGCTACGTGGATCTGCTACCCGGCCTGCTACTGATCAGTATCGGCGACGGCTTGATGTTCACAGCGATGTTCATCGCCGCGGCTATCGGCGTGGCGCCCTCCTCGCAAGGGGTGGCCTCCGCGATCTCATCGACTGGCGCCGGTACGGGCGCGGCGATCGGGCTGGCGCTGTTGATGATGGTGGCCAACCCGGGCAACGAGTTCGTCGATCCCGAAGCTGTTCGCGTCGCGACCGCCGAGGGCATCCGTAGCGCAGTGCTCGCCATCGCGTGCGGCATCGCCGCCACGATATGTGCGACGTTCGCTCTCTACCCGCATACGCCTGATCAAATACAGGTCCTGACGCCCAGAAGTCCAGCTCCGGCCTGCGGGCCGAGCGCTGGCATCACCTGCCCCGAAGGGGAAGGCAAGGCGTGAGGCCGGCATCGCAACTGAACGGCGAGCGCGATGACCGAGGTCATCGGGCGCCATCTACGGCTGACAGGGATCGAGCCGGTCGGTCTTGCTCGCGCTCGTTGATGTCATGGAACCGGGTGATCGGTCGTAACCCACCCGACGGCTCTTCTTGTTGGGCGAGCGCACGTACGGTTACCGCTTCGACAACGTCCTTGGGCTGGCGGGCCGCACCGGGGAGAGGATCACGGTCCCGACGGCGGGGTCAGGCCGAAGCGGGCGACGATGTCCGGCAGCCACGGAGGGTTCCCGAACTCCAGCCCGTAACGCGTGGCGAGTTCGCCCATGATCTCAGGTGTCGGGGGACCAGACTCAACGATGTCGGCCATCTCGCGGAAGAAGTCCTCGAACCCCGCCGGGCTGATGATCTCGATCATGCGTGCCGGTACTGCGCCGGCATTCCACATCGTGTGCATCTCTCCGCGCGGCTTGGTGATGTAGCCGCCAGCGGGTAGGACGACCTCACGATCGCCGGACCGGAACCCGATCTCGCCCTCAGTAACGATGGAGTACTCGTCCTCGCGGGTGTGAAGGTGTGGGGGTACTAACGCGCCGACCGCGAAGGGGTGCTCGACCACCGATACGGCGCCACCCGTATCCTGGGCCCACAGCTTGAACACGACGCCGATCGTTCCGAGGCTTCCCTCCCGCCCTTCGCCCGGCGGCACAACTGTGAGCGAAGGGGCCACATCGGACGTCAATTCGATCACCTCTCCCATCGGCACTGATCCAGCACATGGTCCTCGCGGTCGGCCCGTGCCAGGAAGGGCTGCAGCGCAATCGAAATCGCCCGATAGCAGCTGGCTGTCAGCTGGCTACTCCCTGCTACCGTGCAACCCCTTCCGCCGCGTCCGGCTGGGCGGCGTGATGTGCACGCCGACGACGGGCGCGTCGGCGCCGGTGCCGCCCTTGACGAGCTTGACCGCGCCGGCGGTCTTGAGGATCTGGGACTTGCCGTTGCCGGCGAGGTAGTGGGTGAGGGTCTCGACCTCGCCGTGGACCTCCTTGGCCTGGGCCTCGGTGAGCCCCACCGACGCGACCTCGGGCTCGCATTTCGCAGGGTCGTCGCACAACGCCTCCAACGCGTCCCGGCGTTGTGCAGGAGGGCTCGTAGAACGCGTCAATGTCTCCCGACACGATCGGGTAGGCGCCGACCGTCGACGACAGACAGATTTGCGCCGGAGCGCCCTCCGCGGAGTTCTGGCCTCACGCGGAGCGCCGGGCCAGGTGCAGTCGACGAAGCCGGCACGCAGTTCTCCGACTTGGGCAAGCGGTCACGTCGCTGTATCCATCCCTCCCACTTTTCTCGGGACAAGGCGGGAATGGACCGGGCGGCCTCGTCCACGGTTGCCTACAACCACGACATCGAAGATCATCTGTTGACCGATCGTTCCTTGCCCGTAACCTCTTCCAGCGCGACGCCACCGCCCCGTCCATCACCCTGACGGTGAGGCGTCGGCGACGGCACTGGGGGCGCACGTCAGCGGTGCGTGACCGGTCAGCACGAGGGGGTGAGCGTGGTCGAGGCAGTGTCGTCGCCGCGTACGTCGACGCGGACGTTCCCGGGCCAGGGTGCGAGCGTGCGCCCGACGTTCCTCGAACGGTACGAGCTCGGTCGGAGGCTTGAGCGGAACCCGGCCGGGGAGGTGTACGCCGGCTACGACCACCTCCGGCAACGGGCGGTGGCCATCGAATTGTTCACCGTCCCCGAGACCGGCGTGGTCCGCTACCGGCGCCGACGACACGTCCAGCTCCTGGCCGGATTCGACCACCCCGCTCTGCTGTCGGTCCACGACGTCGGCCAGGACGAGGACGGCCGCGACTACGTCGTCTGGCAGCTCGTCGAGGGGCTGACCCTCGCGGAGCGGATCGCGCTCGGGCCCCAGCCGCTGCCTCGGGTCCTCGGCATCGGCGCCGCTCTGGCCGACGCCCTCGCGCACGTGCACGCCGCGGGCCTGATCCACCGGGAGGTCACCCCCGCAGCGGTCCGCCTCCAAGGCGCCGACCGCCCGGTCCTGCACGACCTGCGCGGCGCCGCGCGCAGTGACACCGACGCCGTGACTCTCGAGGGGCCCCTGCGCTTCCAGGCCCGGTATCTGGCCCCCGAACAGACCGCCGGCGGCCATGTCGGAGCCCCCGCCGACATCTACGCCCTCGGCCAGGTGCTCCTCGCATGCCTGCACCACGAGCCGGGCGAGCTCGAGCACCCCGCGCCCACCCGACGGGCCCGCCCCTGGTGCGTTCCCTCCACGCCGGTGCCGGCCCCGGTCGCCGCGCTGCTGGCGGCCATGACCGCCGCCGACCCCGCGGAACGGCCCACGGCCGCCGAAGCCGCCGCGGAGCTCGACGCCCTGGCCCAGGCCCGACTCACCGCCCGTTCGGAATCAACGACCTCCCACGACGACCCACCGGCCACAGGAACGCCCGACCCCGACCAGACGGCACCCGGCGGCGGCCCGGGACACCCAACGACCGGTCCCGCCGGCTCCGATCCGCCGCCCGATCGACCTGTCAAGGCTGCCCCCGCAGGCCGACCGCGGCGCGCCGCAGCCGGCCGCTCGTCCCGCCGCCGGCGCGGTACCGCGGTCGCGCTCATCGTCGCGGCCTTCGCCTTCGGGTTTGCCGGAAGCGCGCCCACCCCCCACCCATCCGCGCCTGTTCCCGGTGCTCCGCACTGACCCGTCGACCTTCGCGAGCCTGAAAACCCCTCCGATGAAGCAGGTTCCTGCCGCCCGTGAGGGTCGCGGGACAACGACACGGTCGGGCCCGGCGTGGTGGTGTTCCCGGACCGGTGGGCGCCGCCGGCGACGACCATTGCGTCGATCAGCCGGTCGTTAAGATCGTCTACGCCCGTGCGGCGCAGACGCCGCTGAAGGCGTCTCTGGCTGGCGGCCCGGCACTACGATCCGGCCCGTGCCACGGAGCGTCCTCGTCGTCGGCGCTGGCATCGCCGGCTCGGCCCTCGCCGCCCTGCTCGGCCGCGCCGGGCACCGGGTCACGCTCGTCGAGCGGGACAGCCGGCAGCGTTCCAGCGGCAGCCCGGTCGACGTCCGGGGCGCCGCGCTTCCGGTGGTGGATCGGCTCGGTATCACCGACGCGCTGCGCAAGGCCGACACCGGCGTCGCCTACGTCGAGTTCGTCGACGAGCGCGGCCGCCGGCGGGCTCGCGCGGCCATGCGGCGGAACTCGGCCATGGACGTCGAGATCAGTCGCAGCGCGCTGAACCGGGTCCTCTCCGACGCTGCCGCCGACGTCGCGGATCTCGTCTACGGCGATGGCCCGGCGGGTCTGGAGGCCAGCGCGGCCGGCGTCGACGTGGCGTTCGAGAGCGGGCGCCGATCCCGGTTCGACCTCGTCGTCGGCGCGGACGGCCAACACTCGACAATCCGCCGCCTGGCCTTCGGCCCGGAGTCGCAGTACGCGAGCCCGGTGGGGCTCCTCATCGCCACCACCCCGGTCAACGACACCCTGGTGCCGGAGCGGGACGCGGTGCAGATGTGCAACATGCCGGGCGCGTCCCTGAGCGTCCACCCCGCCGGCGGCCACCCCGTCGCGGCGTTCATCTTCCGCGCCGGCACCAGCCGGCCACGCGACCGCGAAGGGCAGCAACGCGAGCTGGAGCAGCGCTACGCCGGCGGCTGGCTCTCAACCGAGCTGCTTGCCGCCGCGCGCGAGGCCGAGGACCTCTACTTCGACGCTGTCAACAGGGTGTCGGTGCCGTCCTGGTCGCGCGGGCGGATCGTGCTGTTGGGGGACGCGGCGTCGAGCATCACGATCCTCGGTGAGGGCGCCAGCATGGCCCTCGCCGGGGCCAACGCCCTCGCCGACGCGATTGCCGAGACGCACGACGTCGACGACGCTGTCGCCGCTTACGAACGCGAACACCGGCCGCGCGTCACCGCTGCACAGCGCGGCGCGGGCTACGGCGCATCGATGCTGGTACCGAAGACCGCGCGCGGTATCGCGCTGCGCAACCTCCTGGTCCGGGTGGCCCGGCGGGTCTGACATGGAGCCTGAGTTCCGCGAAACCTCGTATCGACCCAGCACTGTCGCCATCTTCGCGTCATGACATCCGAGCGACCCAATCTCGCTCAATCACCTGGTAGCCCACTGGCATTGAAGCCGGTTATCGGTGCTGCGAGTGGGCCCCGTGGGACTCGAACCCACAACCAACGGATTAAAAGAGCGCAGTCCGGTGCACGCTGCGGCGGTCGTTGCTGCTCACGCTGACCTACGCGCTGGCGATGCTGCCTGTGCTGCCCACAGACGCATCTGACTCGCAGTCAGTTTCGCAGTCATCAAATCGATCATGCTTCGGCGCGGGCGCTCGTGAACCACGACGGTGACCGTGCTGCCCCGCGACGGAGGCGCGTTACGGGCACGCCGTGACGGACTCGCTTGGACGGGCATGGTTCCACCGATGACACACAGCCCTGGCCGTCACCGGTACGGGTGACGCCGGCACCCTGCCGTCTGGTCTTCAACACCGGAGGGGCGGACTCGGCTGTGCAGCCGGCGATGGCCGTCCGCCGGTCGGGCGCACGTCTTCGTTCCGGCCCCGCGATCGCTAGCCTCGCGCCCCGTAGCTATCCAGCGACAACCGGCCCCGAAGAAGGAGTCGCTTGCGTCCTCCGTCGCGCTCCGCCCGAGACACGTCGATCGGTGACGTGATCAGCCGTGACGGCACCGGTCTGCGCACCTGGAGCAACGGCGCCGACGGCGTGCCGCTCGTGATCAGCAACGGGTTCGGGGCGCCTCCGGCGGCGTGGCCGCGGCTGGCCGAGGCCGACTGCGGTTTCGCGGCCGTGTCCTGGTGGCACCGCGGCCTCGGTGGATCCGAGCGCCCCCAGGACCCGAAACGTATCCTCGTCGAGGACCACGTCGCTGACCTCGAAGCGACCATGGACGGCGCGGGCTTCGAGCGCGCGGTGTTGCTCGGGTGGTCGTTCGGGGTCAACGTGGCCTTCGAGTTCGCCCGCGCCCATCCCGAACGAGTGGCGGGCATCCTGGGGGTGGGCGGTGTGCCCGGCGGGTCGTTCCGGGCGTTCGGCGCACCGGTGGCGCCCGGGGTCCTGCGTGAAGGGGCCGGCCGGGCCGCCGCGTGGCTGCTGCGCCTGGTGGGGCCGCCCGCCGCGGCGCTGGCCTGCCCGACGGTGGACTCCGCACGCGCGCTCGGGGCCGGCCACGTCCCCCCGCTGCCCGACCCGGCCACCTCGGCAGCGGTTGCGCGGCAGTTCGCGGCACACCCGTGGACCTGGTACTCCGAACTCCTGCTCGCCGCCGGAGATCACCCCGCGATGGACACCGGCTTCGTGTCCTTCCCGGTCACCCTGGTGGGCGGCACCTTCGACGTCGCCGCCGCGGCCCCCGACATCCGCGCGGCGACCACGACCATCCCGCACGCCCGGTTTGTGCCCCTCGTCGGAACCCACTTCCTGCCCCTCGAACAGCCCGACCGTCTCCACCAGGAACTCGTCGCGCTCGCCGCAGGTGCCGGACTCCCCCGCGTCTAGCACCGACCCTCGGCACCGGGCACCGCTTGTCTCGCTCAGCAACTGATAGCGGGCCGCCAGTTCCTCCGCGTCACAGGGCTCGACACTGCGCACCAACGTGGTGCCATCCGACAGGGCCACGTCCTCCGACACCACCCGCGCAGGACCGTCACCGGCACTTGGCGCGCCGTCGTCGTCGCCGTCGATTGCCGACGGGTCCGGGACGGGCACCGGAAGCCGGGAGGTTCGGCACTCGACCGTCAGACGGCCCCCAGGACAAGGACACGGCGCCCGCGAGGCGGGGACCGAGGTCCTCAACCAGACCGGCCACTGGAGACGCTGGGGCAGACGTGCCGGGTCCCGCGAAGGCATGAGACCCGCTGTTCGGCGGCGCCAGGCGGATGATCTCGCGGCCCGACGAGTGGCGACAGGCCGTGAGTTCGCCGCGCCGGGATGGTCGAGCCGGCCCCGCCGGTCGGGCTCCCGGTGGGGGTACTGAGAGGCCAGGGGCTGGGGCCGACTCACCATCACTGTCCCCGGTCCCTGACCGGTCCGCGAGGCCCGAACAGTCGCTCTTCCGCACGATGCCGACGTCTCGCGGGCTCGTGACCGTCACCCGTTCGGTGGTGGTCGCCGCCCGCCCGGACGGCTGGGAGGGGTGGGGCGACGCCCCGGCCGAGGGGCAGGATCGCACGGTGCGTGTTCGACCGATCGCTGCACGTTAGGTACCGTCGAGCCTTCGACATCACGGTGTCGCCCCGGTCCCCGGCGACCCGCCCACCCTCGGGGTGGGGTCCTGGGGAGATCTTTTGAGACACCAACACCCGACGCACAGCCGACTCGCCGTCACGGGCCTCGTCGGGCCTGAAGTCGACGGCCCCGAGCAGGCCCTGACCGCGCGACGCAGCGACACCTCCATCGTCGCAGGAGGTCAGCAGGCCGATCCGGGTCGGACGCAGTGACCGGGCTGAACACCTCGTGGCGGGTGACGGCCGACGTGCTCGACGTCGGGGCCGAAGCCAGCACCGCGCTCGCCACCCTCACCGCCACCGCGCTGACCGCGCTCCTGGCACCCCCGAACCACACCACCCTCACAGGGGTGCCGGACCTGGCGGGCGGCTTGGACCGACACCCGTCCCGCCCCGGAGAAGACATCCTCGCCATGCCGTCCCGTGTCCCGACGCGCCCGCCCCGCCGGCCGGGGCCTACGCGCGAGCGTGGCGCCGAGACGGTCGCCGCGATCGTCCTGCACGCCGCCGCGCTCGCGGTGGGCGCCGCCGCCGCCCTCGCTTCGCCGGTGCAGACCACCGTCCGGGTGGCGACCTGGCCCCTGCGCGCCGCCACCACAGACCCCGACCCGGTGCCCGACCCGGTCCGTGCCGCCGCCCATGTCACCGACCTCGCCGCGGCGAGGATCGAGCGGTGGGCCCACCCCTCCACCACACCAGTGGCGACATCAACACCGCCCGACCGCGCACCCGGGGGTCTGACCGTGGCCGCCCTCGGCGCGGTCGCCGGCACCGTGCAGCGAGTTCGGAGGAACGCCCGATGAGCAACGACGACAAGCGCCCGACGCTGGGCTTCGACGGCCGCACGGTGAACCCGAGCGACCTCGAGCGGATGGCGCTCGAGCAGCTGGCCGCCGAGGTCGCCGGCGAGCAGCAGAGCGACGACAACACCGTCGAGGTGGTCGTGACCCGCGGAATGCTGCGCCGCTGAGCCCTCGAGCTCGACCGTGGCGCCGAGTTCGAGGGCGGCGGGCCGGCCGCGAAGGCCGCAGACGTCGTGGCCCGCGGGATGCGCGCGGTGCTCGCCGACCAGCCGGAGTTGACGAGCGGATGGCCTTCGGTGACTTCAGCGCCGGCACGATCGCCACCACGCGCAACGTCGAGAGCGGCACCGACGACGGGACGATCGGCGCAGGAGCCGGCGACCGACAGCGTGCCGCCGAGCGTCCCCACCGGCAGCATGTTCGCGCGCCGAACAAGGGCCGCGCCGTCGTCGTCCTGCCGATCCTCGGGTGACCCGGCAGGTTTGTCCCGCTCGCGAATCACCCACCTTGTCCACCGGTCGTGAACGCACCCCTCGACCCCGTGGAGGATCGATGAGCCAGGAATCGAGCCAGGACACCGACGACACCCAAGACCAGGACCCGGACTCCGGCCACGAGGGCGAATCGATGACCCTCGCCCTCGGGAACCAGGAGCTCGTGCTGCGCCAGCGCTACGAGCTGCTCAGCGTCGTCAACGACATCGGCATCTTCCTGGCCTTCACCATCGGCAGTGTCGCCTTCTTCTGGACGGAGCTGTTCAATGTGGGCGTGACGCTGTTCGTGATCGGCAGCGTGATGCTCGGCTTCCGGCCGATCATGCGGCTGTCCCGCCGCATCCAGCTGCGCGGGTTGACACAGGGCACGCCCAACGAGGTCGCCCGGGACTTTTGACGGGCCGTTGCGGCGTCGCCGGCGTCGAGTGAGCGACCGGGCCGCCGCCGGCCCGGCGCCGGCACCAGCTCAACGTCCGCCCGACCTGCGGTGCCGGCCGTGCTCGCCGTCGTCTACGGCGGGCTCCGGCTCGTCGAGGCGTCGCTCCCGGCGCCGATCGCGTCGGCCTGTGCTGCGGCGCGGCCCCGCACCACCTGCGGGCGATGACCGAGACGTTGGGCCGCATCCCACCGGCGAGCAGGTACTCCCCGGACATGTCCAAGCACGTCTACCTCGGCGCCGACCCCCGGCTGCGGCCGACGAACAAGGATTACCGCAGCTCGCTGTACCGATCACGCCGGGATGCTGGCCCTGCCGCCGGTCGCGCCGAGCTCGGGGTGGACCACCAGTCTGCGGCTGCCGCGGGACCACTACGTCCGTCTCGACGGCAACGACTACTCCGTGGACCCGGCCGCGGTCGGTCGCCGCGTGCTGGTCAGCGCCGACCTCGAGCAGGTCGTGGGCACCCTCGACGGGGCCCGGGTCGCCAACCATGTCCGCTGCTGGGCGCGGCACCAGACCATCACCGCCAAATATCTCACCTCATTCCTCGGCCCACCAGGAAGTCCAGACCGAGTTGTCGAACCCGAAGGCGAACAGATCGATGTTGCCCGGCGCCCGCGACACCACGGCCACCTGCTGGGAGGCGTGGTCGAACTGAGTCTCCGGGTGCAACCGAATCCACCCCTCAGGATTCCAACCGCCACCGGCCTCGTTCCAGAAGGTCGTATAGAGGGCGTTGTCGAACCCGAAGGCGAACAGATCGATGTTGCCCGGCGCCCGCGACACCACGGCCACCTGCTGGGAGGCGTGGTCGAACTGAGTCTCCGGGTGCAACCGAATCCACCCCTCAGGATTCCAACCGCCACCGGCCTCGTTCCAGAAGGTCGTATAGAGGGCGTTGTCGAACCCGAAGGCGAACAGATCGATGTTGCCCGGCGCCCGCGACACCACGGCCACCTGCTGGGAGGCGTGGTCGAACTGAGTCTCCGGGTGCAGCTGGAACCACCGACGCCACGGCTGATATCCTTGCTCCGGGGTAACCGGGATATCTATTGACGCCCACTCCGAGCAGTTCGAGTGAAAATCGATGAGGCCCTTCCTGCACCTTTGGATGGAGAATCTGTAGGTTCGACCGCCCTGAACCTTCCGCTCCGTGAACGACCGGTCCCCGCCGTCTAGCTCCCTCTGTCCCTCGAATGGCTCTCCAGGGAAAGAGCCTCCAATAGGTGTGAGTCTTACATTGAATTGATTCGTCTCAAATGCATCCCAGGTGATGGTAACTCTGCCAGTATCCACCTTCGTGCCAGTGATGCGGGGAGCGGCTACTTGTGCGGCTGGTGTTGCAGGTCGGGCTTTGTCCAAACACAGAGATTGAACCTTATTCTCAGCACTCGCTCGCTCGAAGGTGAACGTTTTGTTGACATAGCCGCCGCCTTCAACGAACACCGTGTACTGACTAAAGATGTCTGGCACGACAACCGTGAATTGACCGGAGGAATCTGACGCCCACGTCGTTTGCCCATCGGTCACCAGTGCAACCACCTTCTTGCTGGATGCGCAGTCCGTCACAGATAGTGAAGCCTTCCACGGCATGGGTCCTCCATCGGTAGCTTTAGTGCAACTATTTCGTTAACGCGGAGAACGAGCAAGCTCTTCACTCACCTGTTACCAATCGTCCATTAGCTGTGCGGCTCAAGTTGCCGAGAACAAGGTCTGCCACTCTTGAGGAGGCATACAGGCCCTCCTGATCGGTGGCAGACGTGCTGGCCGAAAGGTGGGTCCTGTCATCTAGCGGAGTGCTCAGCTACAAGGCCTCGGCCTCCACCTTTAGGATGGGACCCGGAAGATCGGTCACCTCGACCGTGAAGCGGACGTTCCCGGCAGGTTCAACGCCGGTCGCGCCGGCCCCGACTTTTTGCTTGAACTGCAGCGCCATAAGGTAGGCCGGGCGCTCGCCGGTGCCGGGTATGTCGACCATCCGACGGATCAGGAGGTAGGGGCTGCCCGGGACACCTTGATTCCATCCGGTTGGGGCGCAGAACTCGAGGTAGTAGTCCCAGGGCGGGCTTGCCCGCACGTTCGAAAGACGTATTCCGAGATTGGCGGCCGCTTCCGGGTGTGCGATAGGAGCTAGCGGGATTGTAGCGCCGACGCTCATCCAGTGACCGTCATCCACATAGAGGCGGCCCGGTAACAACCAATCCTTCTCGACGAGATGAGGCAGACATACGGCTGGACCGAACGCTACGTTCCACGGGGGTCTACTGAAGGGGCCGTTCTGGCTCATGATGCAAGCAGGGTCCGAGTAGTCTGATGCAGTCGTGAGGTCGGGGCCGACATCGTGGTTCATCCCGAAGCCGTGGCCCATCTCGTGAGCCGTGATGTTCCCGTTGAAAGGTGGGGTGAGGCAGACCTTTCCCCGTGAGTCGGCACTACCGTCGATCCAGTATGGCGCCCATTCCGGATTCCTCCAGTCGGCGCCCGAGGGTGCCCGTCTTTCGCCCAGTTGTGGGGATAGACCGCCATTTGGCTGTGGAATCCCGAGAGCGGGTCATCACCACCGAGTCGAACTGCCCGTATCGCGGCATCGATCAACGCAGTTCTGCCGATGCCTCCAGCCTTGATTCTCGGGATGTCGATCTCGACCCAATCGATGACCCGACTACCAGTGACATCAATCGACCCTAGGGAGACATCGCGCCAGTACTCCACGAGCCCACCGGCCCCCGGCGTGAACGCCTCTCGGAAGAAGTTTGCTACGGGAGCCTCCCGCGTGGCGTCCGGCGCCTCGCCCTGGAATCGGCAGAGTATAATGGACCACGGTCGGTCAGCCCGATGTTGGCCCCAGTACTGGGTCCAGATGTGGTTGTCGAAGCCGACCACAAACAGGTCGAGATTGCCCTCGGCCCGCGACACCGCCGCCACCTGCTGCTTGTCCCGATCGAACACCGCCCCGCCGGGCAGCACGGTCCAGTCCGTGTTCCAACCGCCGGCGTCGGTCCAGTA
Source organism: Actinomycetospora sp. CA-101289 (assembly GCF_050955895.1). NCBI lineage: Bacteria > Bacillati > Actinomycetota > Actinomycetes > Pseudonocardiales > Pseudonocardiaceae > Actinomycetospora > Actinomycetospora sp. CA-101289. Next base: position 5,716,272 of record NZ_CP192093.1, read on the forward strand.
CTGGGTCCAGACGCGGTTGTCGAAGCCGACCACAAACAGGTCGAGATTGCCCTCGGCCCGCGACACCGCCGCCACCTGCTGCTTGTCCCGATCGAACACCGCCCCGCCGGGCAGCACGGTCCAGTCCGTGTTCCAACCGCCGGCGTCGGTCCAGTACTGGGTCCAGACGCGGTTGTCGAAGCCGACCACAAACAGGTCGAGATTGCCCTCGGCCCGCGACACCGCCGCCACCTGCTGCTTGTCCCGATCGAACACCGCCCCGCCGGGCAGCACGGTCCAGTCCGTGTTCCAACCGCCGGCGTCGGTCCAGTACTGGGTCCAGACGCGGTTGTCGAAGCCGACCACAAACAGGTCGAGATTGCCCTCGGCCCGCGACACCGCCGCCACCTGCTGCTTGTCCCGATCGAACACCGCCCCGCCGGGCAGCACGGTCCAGTCCGTGTTCCAACCGCCGGCGTCGGTCCAGTACTGGGTCCAGACGCGGTTGTCGAAGCCGACCACAAACAGGTCGAGATTGCCCTCGGCCCGCGACACCGCCGCCACCTGCTGCTTGTCCCGATCGAACACCGCCCCGCCGGGCAGCACGGTCCAGTCCGTGTTCCAACCGCCGGCGTCGGTCCAGTACTGGGTCCAGACGCGGTTGTCGAAGCCGACCACAAACAGGTCGAGATTGCCCTCGGCCCGCGACACCGCCGCCACCTGCTGCTTGTCCCGATCGAACACCGCCCCGCCGGGCAGCACGGTCCAGTCACCGTTCCACCGCTGGCTCATGAGTCCTCTCCCGTCAAATCTGGATCGTTCCAAAGATTGCTAGCGGTTCACCGCGCCGGCATCTTCGCCAACCCCGTCACTGGTCGTAGTGCTTGTTCGTCGGAGGTAGTCGGACTATCGCTCGTGGTGCTCCTCCGCCTCCATGAGGGCTGTCAGGTTCGGCGTGCGCGAATGTCAACCAGCCCAACCGACCACCGTGAGCGGATTCTGCGGCTGTCGGAGTACGTCGCCCCACGATCGACGGTCCCTGGATCGCGCGTGTGCAGCGCCGTGGAGAGCCGTGAGGGCCGTGAGGGCCGTGAGGGCCGTCGCGCTAGCTGACTCAGAACGCTGGTCCTCGGCCCAGATTCGAGCCCGTTGCAGCTTTTCGTAGGGCGAATGGTGCCCGCCCGGGGTCCTGTATGCCCCTCTTTCAAAGAGCGCTGTCGCTCGGCGGAGCCGTTGCGGGGTAAGCGTCAGGCTGTGGCCGGCACGCCGACCGCCGACCAGAATCGGGTGACGTTCTCGCGGTCGGTGTCGAGGGTCCGCAGCTCGGTGTAGCGGGCGTCGCGGATCCGCATGAGGTAGATCGCGCGGTTGTCGTAATGTTGCCCGCGTGCGCTCCCGTGCTCGTGGATGAACAGCACGACGCGGTCGTCCTCGGCGAAGACGTTGGTGATGTCCTGGCGGAAGGTGTTGTCGAACAGCTCCATCCAGCGGGTCCAGAAGTCGAGGACCGCCGCCTTGCCATGCAGCTCTCGCCAGGGTCCTGCGCCCTCGTCGTTGACCATCAGGAAGTCGTCGGTCATCCGGGCGAACACCGGCTCGATGTTCCCCGCGGACAGGGCGGCGAAGTCGCCTCGCACCAGGTCGGCGTTCGGGTGTTCCATGGTGGTCTCCTCGGCCTCGGTGGGTCGAGACCCAGGCTAGGAAGACCGCCCGGGTGGAACATCTGCCGATCGGCAGAGGGAGTTCACCGGTCGAGCCGGGCGAGGCGCGCGGCAAGTTCGGTCCGCCCAGTGACTCCGAGCTTGCCGAACACGCTGCGCAGATGGGTCCGCACGGTCCCCACAGCGATCAGGAGGTGCTCGCCGACGACCCTGTTGCTCAGCCCCCGCCCGACGAGTTCGGCGACGGCCTGTTCGGTCGGGGTGAGGCTGTCCCATCCCACGCGGGGACGTTGCCGCCGGCCCCGGGCGCGGGCGGCGTAGGCGACCGCGGCCGGAAGGTCGAGTCGGGCACCTTCGATACGGGCGCAGGCCGCCTCCCTAGTGTCGAGGGCCTCGGCGACGGCACGCTCGTCCTCGGGGCGGACGAGCAGCACCAGGGGCGACCGCTCGGCACCGTCTTCCTGTCGGATGCGGTCGGCGGCGGTGTGCAGGCGGGCGGCGTGCCCTGGCCGGCCGGCGTCGAGGGCCTTGCCCGCGATGAGGTCGAGGGCGTCGGGCACGACTACGCGCAGGCCGAGCGCGGCGAGGTCGGCCAGCGCGACGTGAACCTGATCGCCTGCGTGCGGTCGTTCCGCAGCACAGCGCACCAGCTCCGCGGCCGCGACGGCTCCGCGGTCACCGATCGCCGCCGCGGTGTTCGCCGCCTCCCCTGCGGCCCGGACCGCGCCCGCTCGGTCGCCGCGGGCCAGCGCGGATACCGCGAGCAGCGTGCCGATCTCAGCGGCCGTCGACGGCAGCTCGCGCGTGCCGTCGCGCAGTGCCTTGAGGTCGTCGTGGGAGGCCGCGGGGTCCGCCCAGCACGCGGTGATCGCGGTGGCGAGGCAGAGGGAGGCCTCGGTCGCGGCGGCGGGCCGCTCGGCGAAGAACGGTCGCAGGCTCTCGACGAGCTCGCTCGCCTCGCCAGCCCGGCCCAAACGGACGAGGGCCCGGACCAGCGGCATCAGCGCGCCACCCGTGCTCACCGGCTCCTGAACGGCCAGCGCCCGATCGAGCCCGCGACGAGCGTGATCGCGGGCGGCGGTAAGGCGCCCGTCCCGCACGGCCAGCTCCGCGCGGATGGCGTCATCCCAAGCCCACAGCTGGTCATGTCCTAGTCGTTCCAGGGCGGCTGCCGAGGCGTCGACGCAGGAGAGGGCCTCAGTGGCCTCGGACCGAAAGAGGTGGCAGTACGCGAGCATCTGGCGGCCCTCGACACGGCCCCAGTCGTCGCAGGCTGCGTCGGCGAGGGCGACCGCCTCGGTCAGAACGGGGTGCGCCCCCGCGGGATCCACAAACATGACGATCATGCCGACGAGGATTAGGCAGCGCCCGCGGGTGCCGGGATCGTCCTGCTCGGCGGCGAGGTCGGCGGCGGCGAGGGCAAGCTCCACGCCCGCCTCCATGTCACCCGCGTACGCAGTGAGGAAGGCCGTGGCCCACGCGAGCCGGTGCGGCGGATCGGCGAGGTGGTCGCCGACTCGCCGCGCGTGGTCGCGACCGACCGCGCAGCGCCCACGCAGCGACCAGGCGAACGCGAGGTCAACCACGATTCCCGCGGCGGTCTCGGGGCGCGCCACGGCGGCATGCTCAAGGGCGGCCCGCAGCCCGGACTCGTCCCGGTCCACACGGTGGAGGGCCTCGGGATCGGCGTGATCGAGACCGTTGCTCACCCCCTGGGCAAGGTCGGCGGCCCAGTCAACGAGCCGGTCGTGCACCGCGTCGACCTCGGGCGAGCCGGCCAACGTCCGCCGCGCATGCTCCCGGATGGTGTCAAGCAGGAGGTACCGCCCGTCGTCGGCGGTGAAGACGACCAGCGAGTGGGCCACCAGCGTCTCGAGCACCGCGCGCTCGTCGGCGGTGACGGCCAGCGCCGCCCCGAGGCTGAAGCGCCCGCCCAGCACCGACAGCGCCGCCAGGGCCCGCCCGGCCCGGGCGCCGGCCAGGTCCACGCTCCAGGCAACGCACGCCTGCAGCGACCTGTGCTGAGGGATCGCCCCGGGATCCCGCGAGACCAGGAAGCGCGTCCGGTCGGCCATCCCCGCCTCGATCTCGGGCAGCGACAGAGCGAGGGCGTGCGCCGCGGCAAGCTCGATGGCCAGCGGCAGCCCGTCGGTGAGCCGGCAGATCGCCCAAGCGGTGTCCCGGCTCGCCGGGCCCGCCGGCAGGCCCGGCTGAACCCGCCGAGCACGGTCGAGGAACAGGACGACCCCGTCGGCGTCGATGTCGGCGACCGGGAGACCGCCAACCGCGAGGATCGTCTCCGCCGTCCCACCTGTCGCCACCCGGCTGGTCAGCACCACCCGCAGCCGGGGACAGCGGCGCAACAGCTGGCCGACCAGATCGGCGACCTCGTCACGCACCTGCTCGCAGTTGTCCAGGACCAGCACGTCCTCGCAGTCGCGCCAGCGGTCGGCAAGCCGGTCGAGAGGCCCGCGCTCCGGATCTTCCCAAATGCCGCACTCGGCGAGCACCGTGGCCGCCAAGTCATCGCCGGCGTCGACGCCCGCGAGTTCCACGAAGCCGCACGGCACCAGCACGCCCCGCCGTGCGGCCTCGACCGCCAGCCGCGTCTTGCCACTCCCGCCCGGACCGAGCAGCGTCACCCACCGCTCGCGCTCAATCAGGTCAACGAGAACCTTCAGCTCAGAAGCACGCCCCACAAAAGACGACGGCACCTCTGGCGCGGCCTGCATGCCCCCCATCCACGGGAGTCTGCTCCCGAGGCTGGGGCAACGACAGGGCCCGCGGTCCGGGCTCTCTTCGTGATCGACGGCAGAACGGCCGATTAGTCCCAGGTTATGACCGGACGCCCGGTTCCCGATGCGGAGGCGCGCGCGCCCTCAGCGGAAACCAGAAGTAGGCCGCGCTCGACGGTGTGGCCGGGTCGTGGAACACGCGCGGAGAACTCCATCGAGCCTGGGCGGACACCGACAGCTCAGTGAGCTCACACGGGCAGCCCCAATCAGCACCTCGGCGCCCCTCGTGGCAGCGCACCACCACGAACTCGACCTCAGCATTCGTTCAAGCCTGATCAGCTGCCATGGGACGCCACCCCACGAAGTGGCGATCACTAACCGGCGGTATCCCACCGACCTATACGCGATCGCGGTCGGAAGGTCAAGCCGCACGATCACCGACATAGAACCGGGTTATCGGCCGGCCTCGTCCTGTCCTTGACCTGGCCTTCGACCTGCCAGACGGCGGCGGATCTATCCGCGACGTCGAGACGCGCCAGTTCCAATGACGACGAGCGGTCCTACGAAGGCGCCGCCCCAACACGCCAGTTGGATAGTCAGCTCCCGTCGAGCGCGTCCCCGTACTGCTTGGCCTGGTCCGGGGTCAGGGTCTTCGTGACGCGCACGAGTACCGGGCCGGACACATAGTCGTACTCAACCGCGATTGGCAGTGTCGTCGCGAGCTCCTGGATGCGGTCCCGGCGAGCGCTGGCCTCTTCTTCGCTCGGAAAGATCTCGACCCTGCCGCCGTTGTCGGCCGAGAGCGGGTCGGGGTTCCTGTCCTCGCCCGGGACACGCGAGTCGGTGAAGTATGCGGCCGAGGTGTACTGGCCGGGACGGCCCAGGAGCTTGTTTGGGTCGTTCTCAGCAGTCCCCACCGGACCAGGAGCCGCGGGCGGCACCCTCGCAACCAGGTCGGCGACTACCTGCTCTGCGGTGCGCGGCGGAGCCTCCGAGGACGAGCAGCCAGCCAGGAGGAAGGCCATCGCTACAAACAGGACGGAGACGAGGCGACCAGGAGGAAACGACACGCACGCCCTGTCTCTACTAAGGCTCGCTGTGTTACTTCCTGCTTCTCAGGCGCAGGACCACCATGCCCCCCGACGACGGCGAGGCTGTCGACCTGCGCCCGCCGCGCCTTCCCGATGGAGCACGGCTGAGGCCGGACGGAAGCAGAGCCTCCTGGCAGCGTGGCCGCCCGAGGTGTTGACGCACGGCCTGCGACGCTCGATCGTTCGACCACGACGGCGCATCGGGGGGCACGAATGGATGAGGTCCGGCAGTTCCGCTTCGACCGCATCAGGGCGCAACAGTTCGCGGCGGATCACAGGTATGAGGAGATGCGCGAAGCGCGGGAGAACGCGACGGCCCGGTACCTCAACGACCCGACCGAGGAGAACCGGCAGGCGGCCCTCGTCGCGGTGCGCGCGACGATTGAGGCGCTGGAAGACCTCTACTCGCTGGACCTGCACGTCGCCGCGCTCGCGAAGGGCGTGGACCCGGAGTGGGACCGGTTCGCCGAGGAAGGCATCGAGGCAACGGAGGTCCGCCTGGTCCTCAACTACAGCTACTTGCTGCCAAGCGGCAGCTTAGGCTTCACCTTGGCAGACCTCTGACCCGACGCCGCGCGCGTGCGAGCGGTCGGTGCACGGGCTATAACCACGCGCGCCGGAAGCAGGTCCTGAGGGGGAGCTGCCTGAGGGAGACGACCCTCGACCTAGGTGATCGGCGATCTGGGTGGCCGCCTGCTCGGTGAGCAGGACATGGTGCGGTTTCGAATGAACATCAGCGGCGTGCGCGCGCAGGCCGCACGCGACCTCGACCCCGTTGACATGAGCCCTTGTGAGACCGAGCCGACGGGCACCACCTTGCAAAGGTGGCCGATCGCCTTGACGGAGGCCTCTACCAGCAACGACGTCCTCGAACAGCGGCACACCGTCCTCCTGGGCAACACCGCTACACCACGTTTCGTGTCACGAGCCGTGTCACGACCCCGGGGGTCGGCCAGCGACGCTCAGCCGCCAGCGAATCGGACTCTCGCCGCCGCTTCCATGAACCGGGGGCCAGCGATGCGATTAGCTGCTACTTGTGGGCGGCGTCGTAGGCCTCGACGACGTTGCTCGGCAGGCGGCCGCGGTCGCTGACCGCCCAGCCACTGCTCTTGGCCCAGTCACGGATGGCCTTCATCGCTTCGCGACCGCGGCCCGCAGCGTTCGACACGGCACCGCTCGACGCCGAGGAGCGGCCTCGGCTGCCTGTGCCGGAGCGAGCGCGACCGCCCGTGCGGCGGGCGGCAGCGACGTAGGGGGCGAAGACCTCGCGCAACGCCTCGGCGTTGTCCTTGGCAAGGTCGATCTCGTAGGTCACCCCGTCGAGCGCGTACTCCACGGTCTCATCAGCTTCGGACTGCCCGTCCAAGTCGTCAATCAGCGAAACGACCGTCTTCTGCGCCATAACCGAGATCATCCGCGTGAAGATGGAGTTGTCAAGCTTCCTGCTTCCGCATTCAGCCGGGCGGTCGGAGATCGAGGACGAGAGGAAGGCGAGCCGCAAGCGCTTCGGCCTGGTGTCCTCAGCAGCGGCATGTAGAGCAACGGTTCTTGGTGCGGAACGTCCGCCAGCTCGCATGAAGTGCCGGTCATGGAGCGGGCCGCACCAACGGCGGCGAGGTCGGATGAGGGGCCGACGCTGCGCACCTCGGAGGTAGGACCTGCGAATTAATAGATCGCAGGAGTTCGGCTACTGCAACCTCTACCAGCAACAACACTGGCGTCGGCCTCACCGACCGGACCACGGAGCATCGTTAGCCGCCGGTTCGCACCACGACCCGCACCACGAGCCGTCGCGCATCCGCGGCGCCTGTCGGCTTCTTTCGACTGCGGTGGATTTCGGTGGGTCGCATGGGCTGGGCACCTGCTCACCCGCGTCAGTCGTGGACGGTCGAGGATGTCGAGCACGTCACCAGGGCGCGACGATCAGTGAGCTGAAGATGAGGCTGCGCGTGTTCGCGGCCTGGAAGGGAGCCCTCGATGGAGCTCGGCCGGCTGCGGGAGGTCCCGCTGCGGGAGGTCTGGAACCACGAGGCGCTGGACCTGACGCCCTGGCTGCTCACCCACGCGGACACCCTCATGGACGTGCTCGGCATCGATCTCGAGCTCTCCGGGTCGGAGCACCCAGTCGGCTCGTTCGCCGTGGACCTCGTCGGGCGGGACCAGACACATGACTGCGTCTTGATCGTAGAGAACCAACTGACCCCCACCGATCACGATCACCTCGGGAAGTTGGTGACGTACGCGGCCGGGACCGACGCCAAAACCGTCGTCTGGATCGCGCCGACGTTCCGCGACGAGCACCGGCAGGCCCTCGACTTGCTCAACGACCTCGCCGGTGACCGGGCTCGCTTCTTCGGCATCGAGCTCGCCGTGGTCGCGATCGGGGACTCGGCGCCCGCCCCGCTGCTGCGACTGCGGGCTCAGCCCAACGGCTGGCACGCCCGAGTCGCGACCGCGGCCCGCGCCGCCGCCCCGTCCTCCGCCCGCGCAGATCTATATCAACGCTTCTGGGTCCGCTGCCTCGAGCAGGTCCACCAGCGCCACCCGGGTTGGACCAGGAACCGACGACCCGGCGCCGCTAACTGGCTGCAGCTGCCCAGCCCGTTCCGAGGCGAGTCCTATTACGCCTTCACCTTCGTCGCCCAGCGCCGTGTGCGCGCCGAGCTCTACCTGGACGCCGCCGGCGACCCGACCCGCGTCGCCGATCTCTACGCCGCGCTGCACCATCACCGCGCGGAAATCGAAGGCGACTACGGCGGCCCGCTGAACTGGGAGGAACTACCCCACCGCCGAGCCAGCCGCATCGCCGATTACACCGATGGCGACATCACCGACACCGCCTCACACGATTTTCTCATCGCCTGGTTCGTCGACCACGGCGCGCGCTTGCGCACCGCGATCGACAGGGTCTCGACCCGCGTCCTCGCCGACATCGAGACATAGAAGCCGGTTATCGGGCCCGCTCGCGTGATGGGTGGTCGTCGGGCTACCTCGGGCGGGCCCCGGTGGCGGGAGGAGACGCTCGGTGCTGCCTCTCGGCCTCCACGCCCGCGTCCCTGGTTCAGGACGGCTCGGAGCCAGTGGGCGACAAGGGGCGGGGACCTCGTGGCAGCCGAGAGCCCCCACGACCGGCGCTGCCCGAGTCATCTCCCGCGGGGCCACCACGCACACACACGCCCACCGGCGCCATCCGCGCGTCACGCACACACACGCCCACCGGCGCCGTGCGCGCGTGCGGGCGCGGGTCCTGCCCGCGAACGACCGCCGCCCCTGGCGCCGGCGGCGTCCGGTTGCTGAGGTACCTGACTTGAGCGGCCCATCGGTGACGGCCGCGGAAGACGCGGTGCTCGAGGCGTGAGCCGAGGTGCCAAGACCGGATACGGGGAGATGCCGGATGAGGGCGATCGTGGTGACGGATCAGGCCGCGGGAACGGCTGGGATGACGCTGGCCGAGCGTCCTGAGCCGGAGGCTGCAGGGAACGACGTCCTCGTCGAGGTTCACGCGTCGGGATTCACCCCGGGTGAGCTGTCGTGGCCGTCGAGCTGGACGGATCGCCTCGGCCGTGACCGGACACCGTCGATCCCAGGGCACGAGCTGGCCGGGACGGTCAGCCGCCTCGGCTATGGAACGACGGGGCTGTCGGTGGGGCAGCGGGTGTTCGGCCTCACCGACTGGACTCGCGACGGCACCCTCGCGGAGTACGCGGCTGTCGAGGCGCGCAACCTCGCGCCGCTGCCGGGCGACGTCGAATCCACGGTGGGGGCGAGCCTGCCGATCTCGGGTTTGACGGCATGGCAGGGACTATTCGAGCACGGCCGTCTTCAGTCGGGCCAGAGCGTGCTTGTGCACGGTGCGAGCGGAGGCGTCGGCTCGATGGTGACCCAGCTCGCGCGAGAAGCCGGTGCCTACGTCATCGGTACCGGCCGGGCTGCCGACCGTCAGACCGCACTCGACTCCGGCGCGGCGGAGTTCGTCGACCTCGACAACGACCCGCTGGAAGACGTCGGCAAAGTCGATCTGGTGTTCGACGTCATCGGTGGAGACATCGGGAAGCGCTCGGCGGGGCTGGTCCGAGCCGGAGGAACACTGGTGACCATCGCCGGCCCGCCGGAGGTGCGGCCCGCGGGCGCCCTGGCGATCGACTTCGTCGTCGTGTCCGATCGGGCCCAACTGGTTGAGGTCGTCCAGCGGGTGCGGGACGGACGCCTGCGAACGGTCCTCGGCAACGTCGCGACCCTCGACGATGCCGTTGCGGCGTTCAATCCCACCGAGCGGGTGAAGGGAAAGACGATCATCCGCGTTCGCTCTTGAGGACTCGGCACACCCAAGCAAAGGACGACCCCGCTGAGCGAGAAGTCATCATTGCTCGGCGATCTCTCGGGCCGCGCCCGGTGGTCCGGCACAGCCCGCCCGCAGGGCCGTCGACGCGGCGCAGCCGGAAGATGTTCTGCGGCCCACGCTGGTGAGCGACGGGCGGATCAAACCCCGTGCCCGAGAACACTGAGCGACATAAGCCCCTGCTCATGATGGGTGGGCCCCGTGGGACTCGAACCCACAACCAACGGATTAAAAGAGCGCGGCTTCGTGGCAACTGCGGTGGTTGTGCCTGCTCAGGCTGACCCACACGACGGCGGTGCTGCCTGCGCTGCCCACAGTCGAGTGTGACTCGCAGTCAAACTCGCAGTCACTCAGTTAATCATGCCGGGCGGCGGCGCCCCGCGGGCGTCCTCGGCCCCGTCAGGGAAGCTCGATGAAGGGCAGGCCCACCGCGGCGAGCTTGTTCTGCAGGTGGAGGTCACTGGGTGGCGACGTAGCGCGCCAAGCCGGGATGGTCGGACTGCAGGCGCATCGCGGCGGCGACGAAGCGGTCATCGGGGACGTCGAAGTCCAGCCAGCCGGGGAGCCCCTCGCGGGCAGGCTCGCGGAAGTCGAATACCGCGTACACCTCGCCAACAACGCGCGCCCCGGTCCGGACGTCGCCATTGTCGCGCAGGCCCTTTTAGTTCCCCGGCGGCCTTCGGCTTGTTCTTCGCGGACGAATGCTGTCCTCCAAAGCCTCCTCCCGCCGGCGCTTCCGCGCGGCTTCCAGCCCCAGCACGGTCAGCGCGTACACGGCCCCGAGGATCAACAGGAAGATCCCTGTCTTCGTGATGACCAGCTGGACGCCGCCGAGTCCGAGGTCCGCGGCGGACACCAGGGTCAGCAGACCCAGCGCGAACAGATAAAACAGGGTGACCAGCAGGGCGTTCAGCGAGGTCGCCATCGTTCGGTCGCCGTAGACCTCGCGGAGGAAGTCGCGTCCGAGCCGGCGCAGGAGCTGACCCACCACCAGGACGACGATGATGCCGATGACCACGGTCACCACGTAGCTGGCTGTCGAGGCCGCCATCGATCACCGCCCTCGCCGAGGTCCGGAGCGCGATGGGTCCAGCAGCGACAGTGCCGGAAAGGGCTCAGAGCGCGCGACGCACCTCATCGAACACCCCCATCGTCGCCCCGCTCAACCGCCGTGCGGCCGCGGCACTACACCGCAGCCCGGGATCGGTCGCCTCGCCGGCCCCGGCGACGCTGCGCGCGCCCGCGAGGGAGGGCAGTTAGTCGCGTCTGGCGCCCTTCCACCCTGGCACCGCGAAGAGTCACCATGGGGACTGCGAAGGGCCCCACGTGCGACAGAGGGGATGACCCGTGATCGATCGCAGCACGCTTCGACTCTCGGCCGCGCTCCTCGTCGTCGGCTTCGTTCTCTACGTGGTGGTGGGCCTCTTCCATCCCGACGGTCCGGCCAACGACCACCCCGTGGTGTTCCTCGAGTACGCCAGCAGTCCCAGCTGGACCGTGGTGCACCTCGGCCAGTTCGCTGGCATGTCCGCGCTCATCGTGGGACTTATCGTCCTACGAGTCGCCCTCGGCGTGCAGGGAGGTGGTGCAGCATTGGTGGCACGGCTGGGAGCTGTCTTCGCGGCCATGGCACTGGGGCTCTACGGCGTCCTGCAGGGCGTGGACGGAGTCGCCCTGAAGCAAGCCGTTAATGCGTGGGCGACGGCGCCGGAGGCAGAGAAGGCTGCACGCTTCGCGAGCGCCGAGACGATCCGCTGGCTGGAGTGGGGCACGAGGAGCTATCACTGCTTCACGTTCGGCATCGCCTTGATCCTCCTCGGCGCCGCAGTGGCCATTTCGGCAAGGTTGCCGAAAGCCCTCGGGTACTTAATGGCACTGTCCGGTCTTGCTTATCTCGTGCAAGGTTGGGTGCTCGGCGCCGAGGGCTTCCCCGACAGCAACACGGTCGCAATCCTCGTCGGCTATGCCCTCCTCCTGGCGTGGACGGTCTTGCTCGTCGTGGTCGCCTCGAGAGCCAGGGGATCGCTCGAACCGAACACGCAAGAGCGAGCGATCTAGCCGCCCAGGCCGGGATCGATCTCTGCTCGGGTTGAAAGGGTCCCGATGGATGGCTGGACTCCCCGAGCCGGGCAGGCGATACGTTCGCTGCACTCATCCGTTCGGCCCTCTCTGGCCTTGACAGGCCGTGAGCAATGAGCGGAGAGTAATTAGTGGTTCGAGGTCGTTAGACCCGATACGAGCCGACGTCGACCCAGACCTCCGCCGGCGCCTTCTGCGGCGGCGGGGAGTCATGGTGGCCCATCGGGAGACGTCGCGACCCCCTCGCCGGCGGTTGGCGATCGTGGCCATCGATGCTTCGCGGTCCGCGCGCCGACCTGGTCGGTGCGCGGCGGCGCCAGGACCAGTGCGTTACCCCTGCGTGCCTCGCCTTCCGAAGCCGCCGACTTCTCCGCTTGGTCCTGGCTCTTGCTCCACCAGCCCACATGTCTCGCCGGACATGATTCCGTCGGCGCCCACGGCCCCAGGGTTCCCGGTGCGGGGCCCAGGGCTCCGAGGCAGGACCAACGACCACCGCCACGTCCTGCGCTCTGCGCGGCGACGCCAGCGCTTTCTGTCGAGGGGAACCCGATGACGGACCGCATCCAGAGACAGCCGATGCACCGCGACGACAGACCGGAGGGGATGTCGGACGCACCAGGATCGGGGGCGCACGATTCGATGCGCATGGCCAGCATCATCGCGGGCGTCGGGCTCCTCGTGATGTCCGCCCTCGCGGCCTTCGGCAAAGTCGTTGTCCTGGATGGTCTGGTCACCCCGGGAGACGGAGGCGCAACAGCCCGGGACATCACGGCGTCCGACGGTCGGTTCCGGCTCAGCATCCTGAGCCTGTTCTTGGTGATCGCCCTCGACGTGGTCGTCGCGTGGGCGCTGTACCGCGTCTTCAGCCCGGTCAGCAGAAGCATTTCGCTGCTCGCCGCGTGGATGAGGATCGTCTTCGCCGCGGTCTTCCTGGCCGCCGTCGGCCATCTCACCGGGGCGCTTCGCCTCCTCACCGGCGAGGAGTACCGCAGTGTGTTCGGCACTGACCAGTTGCAGGCGCAGGCGCTCCTGCAGATCAACACCTTCACCGACGTCTGGGGCGCTGGACTGTTCCTGTTCGGCCTTCACCTGCTGCTCCTCGGCTACCTGGCCTACCGGTCGGGCTCCGTTCCCAAGCTCCTGGGTGTCCTGCTCGCCATTGCCGGTCTCGGCTACGTCGTCGACAGTTTCGCCGCCGTCCTCTACGGCGAGTCCTGGACCGACGTCTCGAACTTCACGTTCCTCGGCGAGTTCCTGTTGGCGCTGTGGCTCGTGATCTTCGGGCGACGCCTGCTTGTGGACCGACCGCGGCGCCGCGAGGGATCTCGTTCCCTGGACAGCCATGACGTGACCGGCCCCGGCGCCCGGAGCATGACGGAGCGCCTGTCATGAAGGTCTGTGTCGTCGGCGCCTCGGGGAAGCTCGGCCAGTACATGATCCGACATGCGCTGGACCGCGGCCACGACGTGGTCGGCGTGTGCCGCGAGCAGAGCGTGCCGAAGCTCGACGCGTTCCGAGATCGCATCACGATCGTCCCGGGACCCACCGACGACCCCGCGGTCATCGCGCGAGCGGTGGCCGGATGCGCCGGGGTGCTGGTCGTGCTGGTGCCGCGAGGTGTCCACGGCTACGCGTCGGGGACGGCCCAAGCCGTTCTCGACCACGCGCCGGCCGGGGCTCGATTGATCTTCTCCTGCGGGTGGCACATCACCCGCGACGGCCAGGACGTCTACTCCTGGAAGCTCCGGGCTCTGGTGCGCATCGCCGGCCCGCTCGCCCGTCTCGCGCGTTTCGCTGACCTCGACGATCAGGTCGAGGCGTGCCGGCGGGTGTTCGACAGTGACACGCGCTGGACCGTCGTCCGCGGTAGCGACCTCGAGGAGGGCGAGAGTGAGGGCCCGCCGGTGTGGAGCCGCCACGTCGGCGACCCGGTGCTGGCGAGCAACCGCACGCGCCGTGTCGACTTCGCCCTGTTCATGGTGGACGCCCTCGAGAACGACGAGCTCGTCCACGAGACCCCTGCGATCGTCGGCAGGAGGACGCCCTCAGCCCTCGCGCACGCCGACACCACGTGACGCACTCGTCGATCCACCGGGGACGCGGAGACAGCCGCTGCCGGCCTCATGGAGCGCCCCGCCCGGTCACCTCTCACCCTGCACCGCGATGCGAGATCGCACGACCGTCGCGGTTGGTCCCACCACGATCCATGAAGGAGTGTTGTGATGATGGGTTCTCGAATCGTCGGGGCAGCGCGCCGCGAGGAGCACCGGCCCAGCGCCGGCGATCAGGTGTCGCTCGTTCGCCTGTACTTCCTGCGGGTTGGGTATCTTATCTTCGCCGTCGGGCTCGCCCTGACGAAATGGCCGCTGTTGTTCAACCACGCCCAGCCCTGGCCCCTGATGGACGGCGTCGAGACCTCCATGCTGGTGGCGTTGTCCCTGCTCGCGTTCCTGGGAATTCGATATCCCCTGAAGATGCTGCCCGTGCTGTTGTTCGAGTGCGGCTGGAAGCTGGTCTGGCTGCTTGCCGTAGTGCTACCGCTGTGGACCGCCGACCAGATCGACCCGGCCACTCTCAGGGTGGTCTCTACCTTCCCCTGGGTCCTGATCGTCGTCGTCGTCATTCCCTGGGGTTACGTGTTCCGGCAATACGTGACGAACCGCGGGGACCGGTGGCGCTCGACGCCGTCGCGCTCGATCGACGAGGACGGCCCCCCACGGTCCCGAGGCGCTCAGCCTGAAGTCGACGCCGGGGTCTGAATCGTGGACCTCGACACCGACCACCCTCAGATCGTGGGACGGGCACCGGCGCGGCGCCGCCGAACCATACGGGCGCCCAGGTCGGGGAGCCTCCTCATCGCTGCGCTTCGGACGGACAACCCATGACCTCGACCGCTCCACCCCGCTTGGCCGGCTCCCGCCCCGGCGGCGCGCGCTCGATGACCCTGAGCTGGGCGCTGTGGACCGCGGGCTTCCTGGCGTTCCCCCTCGCCGGACTGGCGGGAACGGGCGTCGTGGGCCGCGTCGACGGCCCCGTCGCCGCCCTGCTCGGCGGGACCGTCACGGGACTCGTCGTCGGTGCCGGCCAGGCCCTCATGGCGCGACGGCGGCTGCCCGCGCTGCGCTGGATCACCGCGACCGCAGTCGGGATGGGGGTGGGCTTGCTGCTGGGTGCCACGGCGGTCAGCTACGGCACCACGCTGCGTGAGCTCGCCGTCCAGGGCGCGCTGACCGGTCTGGTCGTCGGCCCGGCCCAGGCCCTCGCCCTCCACGGCCGCACCGGACGACGACTCCGCTGGACGTGGGCGGCCGCGGCACCGCTGCTGTGGGCACTGGGTTGGGCGGTCACCACCGTGGGCGGCATCGACGTCGAGGCGCAGTACACCGTCTTCGGTGCGTACGGCGCGATCACCTACAGCGCCCTGGCGGGGCTCCTGGTGATCCGCATCCCTCCCCGCTCGGGCGCCGAACCTCCACTCACGTCCTGATCCCACCCGTTCGGCACCGAACAGATGTCGGAGGTCCACCACACCGAGGAGAAACCCGGACATGGCCACGTTGAACATCCCACCCGCGAACGACCCCACCACTCGCCCCACCCGATCGGCAGCTGACGGGGCGACGACCTCGGCTGCGCCGGAATCCGGCGGCCCGATGCCCCTGGGCGGGCCGACGAGAGCATCCACGAGAAGGACCGCGATTCTGGTCGGACTGCTCTTCCTCACCGCCACCGCCGCGTTCATCGGCGCCGGCACGCTCACCGGCGGGGTCCTGGGCCGACCCGATTTCCTGCTCGGCGCCTCCGCCGACACGCCCGCCCTGGCCACCGGCGCACTGCTCGTGGCCGGACAGTTCGGCGTCGTCGGCATCGCTGTCCTGCTGTTCCCCCTGCTGAAGCCCTACGGCGCGTCGCTGGCCCAGGCCCACATCGGCTTCCGGGTCGCCGAGCTCGCGGCGAGCCTGTTCTACCTGGCCGTCCCGCTGCTGGTGATCGAGCTCGGAGCCGGACTCCGCGACGGCAGCATCGACCCCTCGATCTCGACCTCACTCGAGGCGCTGTTGCAGGCGCAGTACAGCGTGGCGCTGATCATGATCTACCTGGTCAACACCGCGGCCGGGATGTGCATGGCGACGCTGCTGTACCGCTCGAGGGTGATCCCGCGCTGGCTCGCGGTCCTCGGCTTGATCAGCTACCCGACGTTGCTGGCGGGCTGCGTCCTCGACCTGTACGGCCTCGTCGACGTGACCCAGGGCGTCGGCCTCGTGGCGCTGCTCCCTGGCGCCCTGTTCGAGCTCATCCTCCCGATCTGGCTCATCGTCAAGGGCTTCACCTTCCCCACCGGCCCCGCCGGACGCGTCACCCCGACACTCACCTGAGGCGTCCAGCACGTGTCGGTTGCGCCGGCCCACGATCCCCTGGCGAATCGTGGGCCGCCGATCCCGGATGAGGTCGTGTGGGCCCAGATCAGCCGTTTCTGAGCGCAGACGGCAAGGGCAGGCCGTTTCGTGGCCACGACAGGTGATCAAGGGATCGTGATCGCGAACGCGCGGGCTCGTGGCGGGACCTACCCGAGCCGTTCGTGGCCACGTCGTGGCGTGCTGCAGCCGAAGCCGACGCCCTCAGCCGGATGTGACTGGCCGGTCAGCATGGCCTCCGACTCGCGGGTGCACCGCCGGGCCACCGCAAGCGGTCCTGCGAGTCGCCCTCCTCGGGCTACACGTGCACAGGCCGCGGGTCCAGGTCCTCTTCCATGTAGGACCCAAGCTCGGCAGCCTCCAGACAGATTGCAACTGATCCATTGCGCTAACTCACGCTGTCGGCGTCTTGACCGTCTCGTGTCGAGAGTTGAGTCGAACGGCGGATAGGCGTTGACAGCGCCGAGCGAGACCTTGGTTGACTCACCTGAACGAACGGAAGCCATCTTCGAACTAATCAGCCCTATTTGCCAAGCGAGGATCCAAAGATCACCACATCTCCATTCGTTGCCTTCAACCGAAACTCGCACCAGGAGGACGTATGACGACTGCTCCAGTGGACACGACGGAGCGACCCCCGCTGAACACGAGGAAGATCGCCACGCTGACGGGTTGGTTGATGGTGGTCACCTTCGTGACCTCGATCCCCGCGTACTTCATCCTCTACGCCCCAGTGCGGGATGACCCCGGGCTCATCACCGGAGCTGGAGCCGACCCCACCGCGAGCGTGGCTCTGGGTGCTGTCCTCGAACTCATCCTCATCGTCGCCGGCGTCGGCACGGCCGTCGTGCCGTACGTGGTCTTCAGGCGGTATAGCGAAGGTCTCGCTCTGGGCTACGTCGCCGCGCGCCTCGTCGAGGGCACCTTCATCGCCATCGGGATCATCAGCCTCCTCACGTTCCTGTTCATGCGACAGGAAGCCACGGCTGCCACTGACCCCGCTCTCGGCGAGGCTTTCGTCGCGATCTACGATCGGGCGTTCCTGATCGGGCCAGGCATCTTCGCCGGCGTCGCGAACGGAATGATCCTGGGCTTCCTGATGTATCGCACCGGCTTGGTGCCACGAGGCCTGGCGATCCTGGGCCTCATCGGAGGACCACTACTCGTCGCCTCGGCAATCCCCATCATGTTCGGCGTCATCGAGCGTGGGTCCATATGGCAGGGCCTCGCAACGATCCCGGAGTTCATCTGGGAGCTGTCATTCGGGATCTACCTCATCGTCAAGGGATTCAAGCCAGCCCCGGTGCCGGCTGGGGCCAGCGGACCCGTCGCACGGGGTGCCGGATCGTAGTCGACCCTAACCAGCGGGGTCCTGGCCACGACTGCCGAGTCCCAGAGCACAGAGCACCTCCGGTGCTCGGGGTACCGGTCGGGCCCCGACGCGTCGTCACGTGCGGAGGCGATGGCCCACCGCTCCACATCTTCAAGCGAAACACGTCCCATAGCGGATGCGCCGCCCAGCCCGCGACGAGCCGCCACCGCGAGCCGCGACGCGCCCAGTCCCCGTACACGATCACGCCAGCCGCCTCAGCGGTGATTCAGCCGCCGCCGGCGTTGGCGGCGAACCCGATGTAGACACCGGCGGCGACATGACTCACAGCAGCCTGATTCTGAGGCGACCTCGCCGACGTGCTCCGCGGTGTCCCGCTGACCTCGAGCCCGAGCGCCGCGTCGGCGATCGCGCACCCGGCGAACGCTCCCCAGTGCCGCTGCGATCGCGGCTGCCTTCACTCCGGTCGTCATTCGTTCCTCCTCTGGTCGTGAGTCGGTTCGTGTTTTCGGACGGGTCAATCGACGTCGCTACGGACGAGGCGCACGCCGGTCGCGAGCAGCCAGACGAGCCAGGCGGCTAGCCCGAGGAGCCCGACGAAGATCAGCGCCGAGCCGTCGGCGATCGCGAGGTTGCCGAGCCCCGCGGCGAGCAGCAGGCTCCCGCCCACCAGGCCCAGCAGGCGCTGCCAAGCCGGAGTCAGCCCGCTCGCGTGCGCGGCGAGGGCCGCGCCGATGAAGGTGGTGCCGAGCGTCGGCAGCGCCAGCGCGAACGCCGCCGCGTGAACCTGCCAGACGAGCTCGAACGTGGGCGTCGGCTCGGCGAGCCCGTCGGCGGAGAGCGCGAGCCCGATCTGCAGGGCGTCGCCAAGCGCAAAAATGGCCGACAGCGTCGCGCCAGCAGCCAAGACGAGGCGCGACCAGTCGGCGCCCGCCCCACCGCGCCGCTCCACGAGGCCGTGCAGGCCCGTCACGAACACGAGCAGCAGCGGCAGGCTCAGGCCGATCGCACTGGACGCGATCGCGACCGAGACGCGGTTGGCCGCATAGTAGGCCAGCACTTCCTCGATCGGATAGCCGAAGGCCGGCGCGCCCGTTCCCGCCAGCACCGCGTTCTCTACCGCCACCGACACCGCGAACGCGATCGCCGCGGCGCCGACGAGCCGGCCTCGAACGAACCGACTGCGGGCGTTCTCCCTGGTTGCCCCTTCCACGCTCATCGCGACTCCTCGCGCGGAGTGGGTCTGAGGTGTTCTCATCACAATGCTCCTTGGCTTGATCGGGTGGGTGCTCCACCTTCACGGATGCCAGCGGCGGGCACATCAGCCCCGGGAGCCTCATTCAACCTGGCCGTTGGCCCAGCCGAGCTCTTGTACTTTCGGCGGATATCTTGCTAGTCACGCAGCATTCGAGGCCTATCGGCTACGGCGCCAGCCCAGGACCGCGCGATCGACGTAGGTGCTGATGCTCTCGACAACGTCGGTGGAGGATCGAGGAGCCACTGAAGCCCGATCCCGTCGAGGACAGCGGTGCGACCAGGCGTACCTCGACGTCGATCTGCCGTACCGGGGGCGGTCCGAGCGGCTCGGGCTGCGTCGGGTCCTGCGCGATGATCTCTAGGTACCTTGTCGGTCCCAGCGCCAGCAGATTGTTGTGTGTGCCTTGACCCAACTCACCCTGACACATAGGGGCACCCGAAGTGTCCGACGCTAGCCCTCAGAACCGCGCGCTGTATAGCCCGTCATCCGGTGAGAGGACGCAGCGTCCCTCCGAGGGGTACACGCCGCTTTGCGACGCTGTGGGGGGTTGCGGCGAACGGCGGCGGGAGCCTTTGCGGCGTCAGATGCGGCCGGTCTCGTGGGCCCACATGGCGACCTCGACGCGGTTTCGGGCGCCGAGCTTTCGCATGAGGCTGGCGAGGTGGGCTTTGACGGTGCTCGGGGTGATGTAGAGCTCGCTGGCGATCTCATTGTTGGTGCGGCCTTGGGCTACCGGCACGAGGACTTCCTCCTCGCGGGCGGTGAGCGGTTCTATCGGCTGCCTCGGTGGTGAGGTCTGTGCGTGGGCGAAGGCTGCGAGCAGTCGGACAGTCACGCTGGGTGCGATCAGTGCGTCGCCGTCGGCGGCGGCGTGGATGGCCTGGGTCAGCAGGGCGGGTCCGGCGTCCTTGAGCAGGAACCCGCGGGCGCCGGCTTTGAGCGCCCCGTGGACATACTCGTCGAGGTCGAAGGTGGTGATGACCACGATCGGCAGGGGGTCGGTGACGTCGGGGCCGGCGAGGCGTCGGGTGGCTTCGATGCCGTCCATCAGCGGCATGCGGATGTCGAACAGGCCGACGTCGGGGCGCAGCTGGAGCGCCAGGCGGACTGCCTCGCGCCCGTCGGCGGCCGCGCCGACCACGTCGATGTCGGGTTGGGCGTCGAGCAGCATCGTCAGCCCGGTGCGCACGATGGGCTGGTCGTCGGCGATGAGGACCTTGATGCTCATCGTGGCGTCCCGGTTCTGGGCAGGACCGCCTCCACCCGCCAGCCCCGCTCGGCGGCGGGGCCGGCGTGAAAGGTGCCGCCGAGCAGTGAGGCGCGTTCCCGCATGCCCACCAGGCCGTAGCCTGCTGGGGCGCGGCCGCCAGCGGCGGAGCCGTCGTCGTCGATGGTCAGCCGTACCTGGTCGGGGTCGCCTGTGACGGCGACGGTGACCTGGGTCGCGTGGCGGGCGTGCCGCCGAGCGTTGGTGATGGACTCCTGGGCGAGGCGGTAGATCGCGGCCCCGACCGCCGGGCTGAGACCGTCGAACTCGCCGGAGAGGTTCACCTCGACGCAGGGACGCGTCTGGCCATCGGTGGCGAGCTGCTCGACCTCGGCCACGCCGGGCTGGGGCGCGAACTCGGTGTCCTGTGTGGCGCGGAGCACGCCGACGATGGCGCGCAGCTCGGTGAGGGTGCGGGTCGCTGCGTCCTCGATGACGACCAGGGCCTCGACGGCACGCTCGGGGTGGGAGGCCGCGATGGCACGACCTGCTTGGGCCTGGATGGCGATGCCCGAGACGTGGTGGGCGACGATGTCGTGGAGCTCGCGAGCGAGCTGTTCGCGTTCGCGGGCCTTGGCGTGGTCGATGTCTCGGAAGCGGATCTTCGTCCGATAGCGGATCGCGGCGCCGAGCGCGGCGGCGAACAGGAAGAACGCATACCCCGCGACCGTCTCCGCCAGGCTCATGGGGTCGGCGACGGTGGTGATGGGCAGCCAGAGCAGGATGAGGCCGAGGCCGCTGGCGGCTTCCCTACCGGAGCCCCACCGGAACAGGGCGTAGGCCAGGATCAGCGTCGCGGAGATGCTGTTCAGCAGGGCGCCGCGTGACTCGGTGAGGATTCTGACGATGTCGACGATCGTCAACGTGCCGAAGGAGACCGCGACCGCGACGAGCGGGTGCGTGCGTCGCCACGGCAGGGGGCCGAGGACCGCGAGCACCGCGAGCAGCAGCAGCGGGCGCGGCGCCAGGTCCTGGCGAAGCACCACTTCCGCCACCGACCAGCAGGTCAGTGCTGCGACCAAGGCCCAGTCCCGCGGCCCCCGATTCGGGGCATTCGTGGGTCGAGGTTCGGCCCACAGCGAGCGGAGTGCGTGGGTGGCCACCTGGTCAGCCTAGGCAGCCCGCGTGCTCGGCGTATCCGCCGGAAAGTACAACAGCTCAGCTGTGCCTGTTCATTCCGGCCAGACGTGGTGGGCCCCGTGGGACTCGACCCACAACCAACGGATCAGAAGATCGCCGCACCCCGACGCCTACGACCTCTACCACCGACAACAGCATCAGTTCCGGTCTCACTGAACCGCCCCGGCGTGTCCGGAGAGCTATGGGATTGAGTGCTCGGGCTCGGGTTGGGCGTGGTGTTGACGGTAGTGGGCGTGCTCGAGCTCGACGGGTGGGATGTCGCCGGCGGTGCTGTGTAGTCGGCGGTGGTTGAACCAGTCGACGTACTCGAGGGTGGCGATCTCGACTTGCTCGACGGTGCGCCAGGGCGCCCGCGGCTTGATCAGCTCGGTCTTGAACAGTCCGATGGTGGACTCGGCCAGCGCGTTGTCGTAGGCGTCGCCGACCGAGCCGACCGAGGGTGCGGCACCGGCCTCGGCGAGGCGTTCGGTGAAGGCGATCGAGGTGTACTGGGAGCCGGCGTCGGAGTGGTGCACCAGGCCTCCGAGCTCGGTGATGCCTTCCTGCCGGCGGGTCCAGACGGCTTGCTCGAGGGCGTCGAGCACGAGGCTGGTGCGCATCGTGGTGGCGGCGCGCCAGCCGAGGATGCGCCGGGAGTAGGCGTCGAGGACGAAGGCGACGTAGACCATCCCGGACCAGGTCGGGACGTAGGTGAAGTCCGCGACCCACAACCGGTCCGGTGCGGCCGGGTTGAAGCGCCGGCCCACCAGGTCGCGGGCTCGGGCTTGATCGCCGGGGATGGTGGTGCGGATCCGGCGGCCGCGGCGGACTCCGGCCAGGCCCTGGGCGCGCATCAGCCGCTCCACGGTGCAGCGGGCGACCGGGATGTCCTCGCGGTTGAGCTGGGCCCAGACCTTGCGGGCGCCATAGACGCCGTAGTTCTCGGCGTGCACCCGGGCCACCTCGACGCTCAGCTGCTCGTCGCGACATGCCTGGGCGGTGGGCTCGGCCGCAAGAGCCTTGCGGGCCTCGTAGTAGGTGGACGGGGCGATGGACACACCGAGCTCGCCGAGCACGGTGCAGATCGACTCGACGCCCCACCGCCGGCCCGCACTGCTGCGGGCGGCGTGCTCGTCAATGAACTTCACGAGCGTCGCGGTGGCCGGTCGATCTCGGCCGCGAAGAAAGCCGAGGCCGCCTTCAGGATGTCGTTGGCCCGCTTGAGCTCGGCGTTCTCCCGGCGCAGCCGCTTGAGCTCGTCAGACTCCTCGCTCGTCGCGCCTGGGCGCACACCACCGTCGATCTCAGCCTGACGGACCCACTTGCGCACCGTCTCCCCGGTGCCCACCCCGAGCTTCTCGGCGACCGCGTTCATCGCCGCCCACGGCGACTCGTAGTCCGCCCGAACCTCGGCGACCATGCGCACCGCCCGCTCCCGCAACTCCGGCGGATAGGGCGGCTGGGACCGACGTGTCATGACCAGATCTCCTCAGACGATCAGGTCTCCGGACACGCCGGGGCGGTTCAGTTCATTGAGCTGGTTGAAGCCTCGTTCGACGACGTTGCGGCGCCGGTAGCGCGCTGAGTTGAAGCCGACCGGTCGTCCACCGCGGGAGCCGCGGCGGGCACGGTTGGCGGCTGGTCGCGGGGTTCGGGGATGGTGTGGGCGATGCCGCGGCGGCGCAGCAGCTCGCGGTTGGCCCGTGAGCTGCCCCGCCGGTCCACGTCGCCCGCGGACCCGCCCTGACTACGTGCAGGGCGACAAGGGCTACGACGTCGAGGGAAACACCGACCGTCGCGCTCCAGAGCCGCAGCAGGACGGTGAGCCCCGCGGCACTCATGACCCCGACGACAGCGACATCGAGCCGGATGCGTCCGGGACGACGGTCCAGCACCGCGCGTAGCGCCGCCTCCAGGCCCGGCGCGGTGAACGCGTCGACGTCGCCGGTCACCGCGACCCGCACTGTCGCCGGACATCGTCTCGTGCTCTCCGACCGCGATCCGCATGCCACTCCCCGGCGTCCGGCGCCGGGCCGTCGGAGTTCGGCCGGTGGCCACGGGAGTTGGACGCCGCGCGGTCGAGCTCCTCTCACACACCCCCAGCGCCGACGGGCATGGGCGGCGTCGAGATCAAATGAAGACGTCGTCGATGACCACGGAGACGGTGACGGGACGGAGCCCGGTCACCGTCGCGATCTGGCGGGCGACATCGGCACGGATACGTTCGCCGAGGGTCACAAGATCGACCCCGTATTGGGCTGCGAGGGTGATCTCGACGGCGGTGCTGCGGCCTGCCACCCCGGCCACGACCCGGGGCTTGTCGTCTCGAGCCGGACCTTCGACGCGCGCATCGGTCATCGGATCGTCCGACCGATCCTCGTCGTCAGCCTCGGGGTCGCCGGGAGCGACTGCCCCGGGGTCGACGATCTTGCCAAGGGCGACCCGCACGCCCTCGGCGTCCTCGGCGGTCTCGCGGGCGGTCACGACGACGACGCGGGCGGAGATGCGCGTGGTGCCGTCAGGTCCGGGGATGCTGGCGAAGGTGGGGTCGGACGTGGTGCCGCGGAGGCCGCGGAGGGTCTCGTCGAGCAACGTGTCCGGGGCCTTCACGTCGTCGGCGGCCAGCTCCCGGACCGGGGTCCAGAGCCGGTCATACTCGGCCAGCGCGGCCTGGCAGTGCGGACACTGTTCTTGGTGAGTGGTGCGGTCGGATGCGGTTCCCGCCGAGACCTGGTCGAGCAGCCGGTCGATCGGCGCGCCGCACGGCAGCCGGTCGGTGTCCGGCTGTTCGTCGCCCTCGTAGGGGCGCGCGGGCGGCGTGGTCATGACCAGTCCTGCAGATCGTCGACGAGCTGGCGGCGCGCCCGGTAGATGCGGCCGCGCACCTTGGGTTCGGAAAGGTTGAGGATGGCCGCCACCTCCCGATAGCTCAATCCTTCCATTTCGTGGAGCACCAGCGGCGAGCGCAACGGACCCGGTAGACGAGCCAGTGCGTCAGCGGTGGCCTCGACCCGCTGGCGGGCGAGCACAGCGTTTTCTGGGCCCGGGGTGCTGGGGTCGTCGCCCTCGCTCAGAGGACGCGTTGGCCGATGTCGGCGCTGATGGCTGATGCAGCGGTTGACCACGATCCGGTAGAGCCACGTCGTGAAGGCCGACGCTCCGGAGAACCCGGCAATCACGCTCCACACCTGGATCACGACCTCCTGGGTCACGTCCTCGGCATCTTCGCGACTGCCGAGCATCCGCAGCGCAATCCGGTAGATCCGGTCGCGGTGGCGCCGGATCAGGACCTCCATAGCCTGCGGATCACCGCTGCTCGCCTTGTCGACCAACCACTGGTCGGCTTGCGTGTCGAGGCCTCCGACGCCGTCGGGGGACATCTGCTCCGAGCTACCGGTGGCCCCGATCAACTGGTCGTCCGCGTCCGACGAGCCCGTGGGGCGGGTGAGGCTCGAGAGCGAGGACCCGGACGGCGAGGACGGACCGTCGTTCATCGACCGAGGAGCCCTTCCGCTCGTCCGTGCCACGAGATCGAGCTGATGCGACCCAGCCGGCGCCCTCTAGCTGCCCTGCAGGCGCAAGAGGTCCTGCGCAAGGCCAGTGCCCGCGCCGCTATTGCAGCAGGCCCCGAAGGGTTGTGGCGCAGCGCACACTCTTCGCGCGTGAGCCCCCTTCGCTGACGACGTCCAACGTTCGTGTCCGCCGCATGCGGACCGCCGCGGCAGCCGACCGTTCAACGTCGCGCTGTGTCCTCGTCCAGCCTCAGGCGAGCCGCGCCGTGACCCCACCGCTGTGCCGGCCAGGGTTGCGGAGCCCAGATGCATCGACCGCACGGCCGCCGTCCTCGCACGGGCCATGCGGATATCTAGGAGTTGGTTCGGCTATGGCCGTCAACGTCAGCGACCCTCGTGAACTCAGCGGCGCCACTGTCACCGGCAGCCACGGGGAGAAGCTCGGCAAGGTCGACACGGTGTACCTCGACAACGAGACCGAGCGCCCCGAGTGGGCCGCGGTGAAGACCGGCCTGTTCGGTAGCCACGTCTCGCTGGTCCCCCTGGCCTCCGCCCAGTACCAGGGCGGGTCGCTGCAGGTGCCCTTCACCAAGGACGACGTCCAGCACGCCCCGCATCACGACCCGGGTCAGGAGCTGTCGGTCGAGCAGGAGAAGGAGCTGTTCGACCACTACGGCATCGAGTACGCCGGCGACACCGCCACCGCGCGCACCGAGGCCACCCCGACCGGTGGCGAGCAGGACGGCGACTCGTCCGCATCGACCGTCAGCGCCACCGGACCTGAGACCCACGACCAGTCCCGGCAGACCCAGGGCGAGCGATCTGGGCAGCAGGAGCACCCAGGCGCCGTCGGCCACGACACGTCAGGACCGACCACCGACGAGGCGATGACGCGCTCCGAGGAGGAGCTGCGCGTCGGCACCGAGACCCGGGAACGTGGCCGCGCCCGCCTGCGCAAGTACGTGGTCACCGAGCAGCAGACCCAGACCGTGCCGGTGTCCCGTGAAGAGGTCCGCGTTGAGCGGGAGCCGATCACCGAGCAGAACGCACCCGCCGCGCACGACGGGCCGGCCATCTCCGAGGAGGAGCACGAGGTCGTCCTGCACGAGGAACGCCCCGTGGTCGCCAAGGAGGCCGTGGCCAAGGAGCGCGTCCGTCTCGACACGGAGACCCAGCGGTCCGAGGAGCAGGTCTCCGACGAGGTCCGCAAGGAACAGATCGAGGCCGACGACAGCAGCGCAGGCCGCGACTCCGGGTCCGGACAGACCCGTCGCTGAGACCGACGCGGGATGGCGGCGTCTTCCCGACGCCGCCATCCCCCCAGCCGAGAAGTTCGTCAAGGAGTAGAGAACAAATGATCGTCAACCAGGCCGCCCCCGGCGGTGGCGGGTTCAACATCCTCCAGAGCCTGCAGGGCGCGTTCACCACCCTGCTGAACTACGTGCCGAACGTGATCGGCGCCCTGCTCGTCCTGATCATCGGCTACATCATCGCCCGGCTCATCCGAGCCGGGATCAGCCGTCTGCTGCGCAAGGTCCGCGTCGACGACAAGCTCACCCACGGCTCCGGCGGCGAGTACGTCGCCCGGTTCTCCCCGCGGGGCAAGCCCTCCCAGCTCGTCGGGCTGGTCGTGCAGTACGTGCTGATGGTCTTCGTGATCGTCTCCGCGGTCGGCACGCTGAACATCCCCGCGGTGTCGGCGTTCATGACGCTGGTGCTGTCGTACCTGCCCAACGTCATCGCCGCGCTGCTGATCTTCCTGGTCGCCGCCGCGATCGCCGCCGCCGTCGGCGGCCTGGTGCACCGCACCATGGGCGACACCCCGACCGGGCGCGTTGTCCGGTCCGCGGCCCCGACGCTGGTCATGGCGATCGCCGTGTTCATGATCCTCAACCAGCTCGGGATCGCGGAGACGATCGTCACCGCGACCTATATCGCCCTCATCGGGGCGGTCGCGCTCGGCTCGGCGCTGGCCTTCGGTCTCGGTGGCCGCGACGCCGCCGCCGACCTGATCAACTCCGGGTACCGCAAGGCCCAGGACCAGTCCGACCAGGTCCGCGCCGACATGCAGGCCGGCCAGCAACGCGCCCGGGCCGAGGCGCAGCAGTACACCCAGCAGTACTCGCCCAGCGATGGATCGGGCGCTGACGGCGGCGGGGCCCACGCCGCGGGCAACGCCGAGCAGAAGACCATCCGAGTGACCCAGCCCGACGACTCCTACAGCCAGCCCGGCACAACCCCGCGGGGCAACCGGCAGCGCTGATCACCAAGCCTCCTCCCTGCCCGAGCAGGGGGAGGTCGACAGCGCCCCGGCACCTCCTCGCGAGGCCGGGGCGCTGTTGTGTCTCAGCCCCTTTAGCCGAACCCACTTGCGCACCGGCCCGCTCACGGCGCTCTGCCCGATAGGGCGCGGGGACCGACGTGTCATGCCCCCGGAGCCTCCACCGGACCCCGGTGCGCTTGACATCGCCGGTCTGGCCGCGCGCCGCCCCGAATAGATGATGCCGGCAGATCAAGTGCCGTGACGTGCCACTCCGCGGTGTCCGATGGTGCTCACGCCACCGCGAACAGGCGCGAGGTCCCGCCGGTCCGCGTGGTGCGTGTGCGCCAGGCGGAAGACCACCCCCGGTTCAAACAACGAGATCAACGGACGCCACCGGCACCAGCGGTCGGTACAAGGGCACCAGCACCAACAACGCGTGCCATCGCGTGACCCATCGACCGCCTAGACCAACTCGCCCCTCACGGTCCCCGACGGGGCACTGCTGCTACCGCGAGACCGCCCCAGCTGCTCGCCAACAAGGACCGGAGCGAAGCTGAGATGGCCCGTAACAAGAAGTGCGCCGTCGCCGACGACATCTCGGGGCCCGCCGCAGCGAGCGAGGGCGCGGTACGGGCGCGAGAGGCAGGTCACGATGCAGCTGTCGGTGTCGGTCCACGCGCTCACCGGCATGCTCGCGGTCGGATGGAGTGAGCCCGGCCGTGCCCTACCGGAAGAAGTACGAGTCGTGGAATACGACGTTGGCGAGCTCGTAGCCGAAGGCATATCCGCGAGACTCACCAGCGCCACGACGTGCACAGCGGTCTCGTCCATCGATCTCGACGAACTCGTCGCCCACGCGGAATCGATCGTTCGGTGGCGATCCGCCGCTCCAGATCAAGCCCGGCCGCCGAGACAGACCCAGGAGACAGAGCGCGGCCCGTCGACATAGAAACCGGCTACCGGTCAGCGCGTGGGGTGAGGGCGAAGTGGGCGGCGACGGCGGCCGCGACGCGGAGGGCGACGGGGGCGAGCGCCCGCGATCGCCGCGGATGTGGGAACAGGCGGCCCGCGCCGCGCAGCGCTTGTGCACGACCCGATCCGCGATCCGGCGCCGCAGTTCCCCGGCCCGCTACCCCCGGGCTACGAGAGCTCGGTGAGCCGCCCCGACGTCACCGACCACCCGCTCCAGAGCCGGCTGTTGTGCAGCGGTGCCCTCGAGGAGCGGCTTCCCCTCGATCAGCGGCCGGAGGATCAGCGGCCAGGTCGTCGGGGCGGCGGTCGGGGCGCAGCCCCCGCCAGGAGGAGCGGGCAAGACCCCGTCGCCGGACCAGGACTGGAAGCGGCGAGCGCCATGTGACGCAGGCGGCTCGTGGCGACAGCGGGGCGGAGGTGCTGTGCTTCCCACGAGGTGGCGCGGTTTCTTGTCCGTCGGTCGGTGAGCGAGTAGGCACGGTAGGTGATGGCCAACTCGCAGCCCAAGCAGGAAGCCGACGGCATCGGGGACCAGGTCGCAGGCGATCTGGCACGGACGCTTGACGAGGCCGCGCGGGGCTTGATCGAACGCGGCGAGGAGGGCGTCGAGCACACGCTCGAGCTGATCGTGCGGGGCGCGATCGACACGGTTCCCCATGTCGAGCAGGCCGGCGTCTCGCTCGTCGAGCGCCGTGGAACCGTGGAGTCGCACGCGCCGAGCTCCGAGGTGGTGCGTGATCTCGACCGGTTGCAGAGCGAGCTGCAGGAAGGCCCATGCCTCGACGCGATCTGGCACGAGCAGCGGACGCTCATCCAGGACATGGCTGCGGCAAGTGAGCGGTGGTCGCGCTGGGCCCCGGCCGCCGCGGAGCGCGGGATCCAGTCCCTGATCTCGTTCCAGCTCTTCGCCAACACGGGCAGCGCCGGCGCGCTGAACATGTACTCCGGCACGGCGAAGGTGTTCGACGATGACACGGCCGAGATCGGGGCGCTGTTCGCCTCCCAGGCCGCGCTCGTGCTGCACGGCGCCCAGCGCATGGCCGGGTTGAACATCGCGCTGTCGAGCCGGGACGTCATCGGTCAGGCCAAGGGCATCCTCATGGAGCGCTTCGACCTCGGCCAAGACCAGGCGTTCGCCATGCTCGTCAGGTCCTCCCAGCACACGAACATGAAGCTGGTGGACGTCGCGACGTGGCTCGCCGAGGAGAAGGAGAAGAATCGGAAGCGGCGCCCCTGACGTCGTGAGCGTCGCGCGGAGGGCCTGGCGGTCCAAAGTGCCAGGACGTGGGCTGTACGGGGTGGTTTACGGGTGAGCGACCTTGACGATCCCCGCGGTCGTCGAGCTCCGACGTGGTCCACCAACTGGCGCCGTCGTGAGCAGCTCCCGCGAAGGACGATCCGTCTTCCGGAGGGAAGCTCGTCACCGGGATGCGAGGACACGTTGGCTGACCTGGGCGAACTGCGCGAGGCCGTGGCGCTCGCGCTGCGCGGGCCCGATCCCGTCGAGGCGCTGCGCGTCGTCTGTCGCTCGACGGCGGAGGCGTTGCCGGTCGACGGCGCCGCGATCTCCACGATGACCGGCACGCAGCACCGGGAGACGCTGTGCGCGAGTGACCAGGCCGCCGACGGGCTCGAGGAGATCCAGTTCACTCTGGGGGAGGGACCCTGCTTCGAGGCGTTTGACGCCGGGGTGCCCGTCCTGGTCCCCGATCTCGACACCGCATCCGGATCCCGCTGGCCGATCTACGCCTCACGCGTGGTGGAGCAATCTCGCGCGCGTGCGGTGTTCGTGTTCCCGCTGATCTTCGGGTCGCTGCGCGTCGGCACCATGAGCACCTACCGCACCGCGCCAGGACCGCTCGACACCGAAACCCTCGCAGCGGCAGGCGAGCTGGCCGCAACCGCAACCCTGGTCCTTCTGAGTCTCCAGGACCCGGTCGGTACCGCAGCCCGGCTCCAACGCGAGGCCTCGACCGGATCCCTCGGGGTGCGGGTGTCCCCGCACGAGCAGGTCCACATCGCCGCCGGCGTGGTCGCCGAACAGCTCGGCCTACCTCCAGACGCGGCGTTCGACCGGATGCGCGGGCACGCCTTCGTGCAGAGCCGACTGCTCATCGACGTCGCTGCCGACATCCTGGCCCACCGGCTGCGCCTCGACGGGCCACCGCCCGAGCAGCCCCCCACCTCTCCCACCGCGTCGGAGGGGTGAAGCCGGCGCGGCGCACCCTCGACCCGGGCCTTTCCGGCCCGCCGACAGGCAGCCGTCTACTGCTCGGCGACCTCGTACAGCTGCAGTCGGACCCCCTGGCGGCGCGGGGTACTGATCCCCACCCACAGCGACTCCCCCGACCGGGTCCCCGCCGCGGACCCACAGGGTGGGCCCGGGCGCATTGGCGGGCCTTCTGGACGGCGGGCTCAGGCCGGCCGGGCTCGGCGCAGCGGATGCACCAGAGGTCCCAGGTGATCAGCCCGGCGAACGTCGCGAGCATCATCGCCTCGGACACGCCGACCATCACCGGGACCAACAGCAGGGACACCAACGGCACCCGCACGATCGACTCGAGCAGCAGCCCGCCACCCCAGACCACCGTGCTGAGCCGGTCCCGTGGCGGACCTCGGGCTCCGCGACGTACTCGGCCGCAAGCTGGGCGGCCCGCGTGAGTTCGAAGCTCTGCTTACCCGCCGAGCGAGGGCGGGTGGCGCCACAGTCGCATCGGCATGCCGACGACGAGGTTCACCCCGGCGGGTAGCGGCGCTCGTTCGCCTGGACCTGGTTAGCCTCCGCCTCGAGCTGCACGAAAGGCCCTCCCAATATTGCTCAGTGTTCCCGCACAGCGGCGCCACAGGCGCCGGGCGTCCACGGTTCGTCCGTCGCTGCCGTCACTGGTGCGTCGCGATTGGAAGGGGGCGATGATCGTGACCCCGCGCCCGCCCATGTCCGCGGTCCAGTTCTCCACCGCATGCGGTTTCCGAGAACTTCGGCGGCGCGCCGATCCGCTTCGCCGACCCAAGCCGCGTAGACGCGCAGCGTTGTCGCGCCACCCCCGCCGTGTCCGAGACGGCCCGCGACCGTTCTCAGGTCGACGCCAGCGGTCAAGAGCTCGGTGGCCGAGTAGTGCCGAAGCGCGTGGAAATGGCTGTCGATCCCTAGTCTGCGGCACATATCGCTGTACCGATGGCTGACCCGGTCGGGGTCCGCAGGCGCGTCGTGCAACGGACGATGCGAGAATACGAAGGCACTGGCCGACGGCTCGGCGGCAAGCTCCGCAGACCGCTCCTCATAGCGCTGGCGATGTTCCAACAGAACGACGACGGTCTCGGCGTCGAGCGCGAGGCGCCGCATCTGATGTGTCTTGGTGTCTTTCTCGAACCCTCGCCCTCCGGATCGAACGTAGTTCCGTCGAATAGCGACCAGTCCCGACACCAGGTCGACGTCCGACCAGCGAAGTGCGAGAACCTCTGCTCGCCGCATCCCGGTCACCATGACCAACCACACCAGTGTCGCCCAGTCAGCGTCCTCCGACCAGGCTGCTTCGAGGATGCGTCCGGCTTCATCGACGCTCGGCGGCTGGGGCTGCGGCGCCCGCTGCTTGGGCTTGCGGGCGATCTCTGCAGGATTAGAGCGAATCCACCCCCATCGGACAGCCGCCGCCAGTGCGGCGCTGAGAATCCAGTGCACCTGACGAATGGAGGACGAGGCCATCGGCGTGCAGCGATGCGCAGGGCACTCGATCACGGTGCAACCGGCCGTCGAGCAGTCGTGCGGCTCCTTTCCCGGGCGGTCCGGCCGGCGCTTGTGGCGGACGGACTTGCACTCGTGAGCGGCAGTCGTCCGGTGGTCGACCGACGGCAAGCCATCCCGGCAACGCCGCCGGCAACGACGAAGCTCGGCGTAGAACTCTTCCAGCACCTGGGCGCTGACGTTGCCGATCGGAACCTCACCGAGGGCGGGCGCGATCGTGCGGCGGACGTATCCGCGATAGCCCTCGAGGGTCGTCTCCTCGGCCTCGTGCGTCCGTAGCCAGGCCTCGAGGGCAGTCCCGAGGGTGGCCCGTGTCCTGGCGTTGCTCTCGCTGTCGACTTGGGCAACGAGCTGCTTCCGGAGGCGCTCGGCCTCGCGTGCATCTCTCGCGCTGTCGGTGAGGTAGTGCCTCCGACCGGTGAGCGGGTCGACACCTGCGTAGACGCTGACCTGGTACGAGTTGCCACGCTTGCGGATCGTGCCGCGTTGGCGACGCTCCCCGGTCTTAGCCACGAGCCAGGATCGTACTCGCAGTCAAACCCGCAGTCATTGGTCGACTCCGGAGCTGTCCTGCACCACATATTCCCTACTCAGGATGGGTGGGCCCCGTGGGACTCGAACCCACAACCAACGGATTAAAAGTCCGATGCTCTGCCCATTGAGCTAGAGGCCCGGCCGGTGTGGCCGGGGACGATCCTAGGGCTCGGCAGCGAGCCGGACCTCAGAGGCGGGCGGCGGTCCGGGGGCGGGCGAGGGCCGGGCGGACGAGCACGACGCCGACGATCGTCGCCACGATCACCACCACGAGCACGATCTGGACGCCCGCCGACACCCCGTCGATGAAGGCCGGGACGGCGAAGAGGGCGGAGATCACCCGGAGCACGACGGCCACCCACATCGCTGCGCGCGAACCCCGCGCGGCCCAGACGGCGAGGGCGACGAGGGTCGCGAGGCCGAAGACGAGCGCGAGAGGGTCGGCGAAGGCCGGCGCGCCGGGCGGCGCGGGCAGGAGCCACGGGCTCAGGGCGTCCAGCAGGCCGAGCACCCCGAGGACGACGGCGCCGATGTCGGCGGTGCGCTGGCGCATGGCGTTCCTCTCTCGATCGACGGGCCCGGTGACCCGCCGTCCACCCGGAGCGTCCGCCCCGCGACCGCCCCGGTCTGCCGTAGTGCCCTACGGCATCTCGCGACTCGTCACCCCTCTCGTTGGTCCGTCCGGCGCAACCACTGCTCCGCTCGGCGACCGCCACGCGCGGAGAACGACAGGCGGTCGGAGAGCCGTCGACACCCCGCCCGGCGCAGCCCGACGTCCCCGAACGGGTGAGGCGCGGTCACCGCGCCACGGCCCGTCGGAACATCGTCGCTGGTCAGCGGCTCGCGCCGTCGCCACCCGAACGGGCCGGGCGCGACACGCCGGGACGACGCGCAGTCAATGCCGATGACGGTGGGTACTCGCCCGTCACCGTCGAGTCACTGTCGTGCTCCGGCCGGGAAACGAGTACCAAACACACAACGCCGGAGGGAGCCCCCGCCGGCGGGCACGACCGGTGCGGCGGGATCGAGCGCTCCCCGGCAACACAGCTCCTCCCCACCGCGCGCCGCACGGTTCCCCCGTGGGCCCCGACCGCAGGGAGAGGAGGCCTCGACGTGTCGATGGCCGTCGTCATGTCCGAGATGCCCGACGTCTGGCGCAGGGTGCTCGCCGAGCACGTGCCCGACGGGTACCAGAACTGCCGCGCCTGCTTCCACGCCGGTGGCCGCGCGAGCTGGCCGTGCCAGACCTACCGCATCGCCCAGGAGGCGAAGTGGGTCGCGGAGGGCGGCCTGCCCGGTACCGGGCCCCACGGTCCCGGCCCGAGCCGCACGCGCCTCAGCCCCCCGGAGCCGCTACCCGTCAGCGGGCACGCCGCACCGGACGGCTTCGCGAGGCGCCACAGCGACCCGCTGGGCGACCCCGACCCCCTGGGCGGGCCCCTGCCGCCGAGCCACCCGAGCACCGGTGGCTGGGCGTCGTCGTCGGTGCCCGCGGGCTTCGACCTCGACGAGCGCCCGCTGGCCGGCGACCCGCGCGCCGACCACGTCGGCCACGCCCCCACGAGCACGGGCGAGCGGCCCTACGGCTCGACCTTCGACGCGCCGTACGGCGCCTCGTTCGGCGTCGACGACCGGCCCTACGCCCGCCGGTGACCACCCTGTCGTAGAGACAGGAAGGCCCCCGGAGCGATCTCCCGACCATCCGGCGCTGCCGGTTGGTCGGGCCCCGACTGGACGAGGGTCAGGGGCTCCGGGGGCTGGTGTCCTGCCTGGATTCGCTGGCCGCCCTGCCGCGGGCTCTCCGCCCGCGGACCGGCCATTCCACGGCCTTCGAGCAGCTAGCTGACGGACACCTCACGAGTCCTGTCGTTCATCAACGCTGGACCACCTCCTCTCCCGTGTACCTCCACGCTAAGCGCGCGGCGATCACCCCGCAAACGGCTTCCGTCACACCGCTTGACGCGCAACCCGATGGTTCCCTATCGTCGGACAGGTAACCAGATGGTTGCGTGATCGGAGCGGTGATGGACGAGGTGTTCCGCGCGCTCGCCGACCCCAGTCGGCGGGCCCTGCTCGACGCGCTGCACGCCCGCGGCGGGCAGTCACTGCGCGAGCTCGGGGAGGGGCTGGCGATGACGCGCCAGGCCGTCGCCAAGCACCTCGGCGTGCTCGAGGTGGCGGGGCTCGTCGTCACGTCCTGGCACGGGCGCGAGAAGCACCACCACCTCAACGCCGCCCCGATCAACGACGTCGCCGACCGGTGGATCCGGCGGTACGACCGGGCGCGGGCGCAGACCCTCGCCGACCTCCGACAGGCTCTCGAGGAGAACGACGTGTCCGACGACTTCGTCTACGTCAGCTACATCCGTACGACCTCGGAGAAGCTGTGGCAGGCGCTCACCGACCCCGCGTTCATCACCCGCTACTACGGCGGCGGGGGGCCGACGTCGGACTGGGGTGAGGGGTCGCCGGTGTACTGGTCGATGGGCGGCGAGGAGCCGCACGACTGGGACCAGCACGTCCTGGAGGCCGACCCGCCGCGGCGTCTGTCGTACACCTGGCACAACTACCAGCCCGAGATGCAGGAGATGTTCGGCTGGAGCGACGAGCAGTTGGCCGAGATGCAGCAGGAGAAGCGCTCGAAGGTCACGTTCGACATCGAGCCGGCGGGCAGCGCGGTGAAGCTGACCGTCACCCACGACGACTTCGCGCCCGACAGCGTGATGCGCGAGGGCGTCTCGCAGGGCTGGCCCGGAATCCTGTCGAACCTCAAGTCGCTGCTGGAGACCGGCGAGGTCGCGGTCGAGGGATGATCGTGGCGGATTTCCAAGCGGTGAACGCCAGCGTGGCCCCCACGCTGGCTCAGCCGCGGGTGCGCCAGGCGGCGAGGTCGTCGGCGCCGCGGGTGTTGACGATCCGCTCTACCGGCACCTCGCACTCCTCGGCGCGCTCGCAGCCGAACGGCTGCCAGTCGAGCTGGCCCGGCGCGTGGGCGTCGGTGTCGACGACGAACTCGCAGCCCGAGGCCAGGGCCTGGCGCAGCAGTGAACGCGGGGGATCGAGGCGCTCCGGGCGCGAGTTGATCTCGACGGCGACCCCGTTCTCGATGCAGGCGTCGAACACCGCCTCGGCGTCGAAGGTCGACGGCGGGCGGGTCCCGCGGCCGCCCGTGACGAGCCGGCCCGTGCAGTGCCCGAGCACGTCGACCAGCGGGTGCGACACGCCCGCCACCATGCGCGCGGTCATCACGTCGCTCGGCGCCCGGAGCTTCGAGTGCACGCTGGCGACGACGAGGTCGAGCTCCTCGAGCAGGTCGTCGGGGGCGTCGATGTCGCCGTCCTCGAGGATGTCGACCTCGATGCCGCGCAGCAGGCGGAACGGTGCCAGCTCCTCGTTCACCGCCGCGATGACGTCGAACTGCCGGCGCCGGCGCTCCGGGGTGAGGCCGTTGGCGACGGTCAGGTTCTCGGAGTGGTCGGTGAGCACCATCCACTCGTGACCGAGGTCGCGGGCGGTGCGCGCCATCTCGAGGATGTCGCTGCCGCCGTCGGACCACGTCGAGTGGGTGTGGCAGTCGCCGCGCAGGGCGGCGCGGATCCCCGTGCCGCCGGCGACGGGCTCGGTGTGGCGGCCCTCGAGGTCGGCGAGCGTGGTCGACGTGCCGCCGTCGAGGACCTCCGTCACCACCGCGGCCGTCTTCTTCCCGACGCCCTTGAGGTTGGTCAGCGTGCCGGCGCGGGCGCGGCTCGCGACCTCGTCGGGGTCCAGCTCGGCCAGGCGGTCGGCGGCCGAGCGGTAGGCCTTCACCCGATAGGTCTCGGCGCGCTCACGCTCGAGGTAGAAGGCCACGGCACGCAGTGCGGCGATCGGGTCACCGTCGACGGGGAGCACGGTCACGTGGTCAGGGATACCCCACCCGAGGCGGCCGTGGGCCGCACCACGACGGACAATCGACGGCGAGCACTGTGATGGAGGTGGTCTGCTCGTGCGGGTGACCGGAGTCGGGCACGCGGGGATGCGGTTCGAGACGACCGGCGGGAGCGTCCTGTGCGACCCGTGGGTCAACCCCACGTTCTTCGCGTCGTGGGTGCCGTTCCCGGACAACACGCAGCTGGACTGGGACGCCCTGGGCGACTGCGACTACCTCTACGTGTCGCACCTGCACCGCGACCACTTCGACGCGGAGCACCTGCGCGTCCACGTCTCGAAGGACGCGCGGGTCCTGCTGCCGGACTACCCCACCGACGAGCTCGAGCAGGAGCTGCGCGAGCTGGGGTTCCGGCACTTCGTGCGCACCGAGAGCGGCGTGCCGCAGGAGCTTGACGGCGGCCTGCGATTCATGATCACGTCGCTGAAGGGCCCGGGCGACGGGCCCATCGGCGATTCGGCGATCTCGCTGGACGACGGCACGGCGCGCATCGTCAACCAGAACGACGCGCACCCGCTGGACATCCCGCAGCTGCTGGAGTTCGGCGCCTACGACGCGCACTTCACGCAGTTCTCGGGCGCGATCTGGTGGCCGATGGTCTACGACCTGCCCAAGGCCGCGAAGCGGGAGTTCGCCCGCCGCAAGCGCGTCGGCCAGGAGGACCGGGCGATGCGCTACATCCGCGAGGTCGGGGCGCCGCACGTGTTCCCGACCGCGGGCCCGCCCTGCTTCCTCGACGACGAGCTGTTCAAGTGGAACGGCCTGGGCTACGAGGGCGTCGAGGGCGAGTCGATCTTCACCGACCAGTGGGAGTTCCTGGGGCGGATGCGGGAGCTCGGCCACGACGGCGGCCACCTGCTGCTGCCCGGGACCACCGCGGAGATCGGCCACGGCACCGTCGAGGACCTGACGCACCCGATGTCCGACGCCGACATCGAGACGATCTTCGGGGACAAGGAGCGCTACCTGCGCGACTTCGCCGAGCGCGCCCGGCCGGCGATCGAGGCGCAGAAGGCGCGCTGGGCCGCGCCGCAGCCGGACATCCTGCGCCAGCTCAAGGAGTGGATCGAGCCGCTGATGAAGCGCGCCGACCACATGTGCGACGGCATCGGGGGCGCGGTCCGCATGGACCTGCACGGCATGCCGGCGGACACCCCGGGCGTCGACGAGGACGGCACGCTGTCGCTGGCGTTCGACTTCGCCGCCCGCGAGATCCGCGTCTACAACGGTGAGCAGGCCCGCTACCGCTGGGGCGTGCCGGCGACGCTGGTGCAGACCAACATCGCCACCGGCGAGGTCGACTGGTCGAACTCGCTGTTCCTGTCGGTGCGCTTCACCGCGACGCGCGTCGGCCAGTACAACGAGTACCTCTACACGTTCTTCAAGTGTCTGTCCGAGGAGCGGATGGACTACGTGGAGAACTGGTACGACGCGCAGAACGACGACGGCCGCGACATCGAGCTCGACGGCTGGCGCGTCCAGGCCCGCTGCCCGCACCTGTCGGCGGACCTGTCGAAGTTCGGCGCCGTCGACGGCGACGTGCTCACCTGCACGCTGCACAACTGGAAGTTCAACCTCGCCACCGGCCGGTGCCTGACGTCGGCAGGCCACGAGATCCGGGCCGAGAAGCTGGGAGAGTAGGGATCGTGCTGCGCATCGGTCCCCTCGAGCTGCCGACGCCGGTCGTGCTCGCCCCGATGGCGGGCATCACCAACGTCGCCTTCCGCCGCCTGTGCCGCGAGCAGGGCGCGGGGCTCTACGTCTGCGAGATGATCACGGCGCGGGCGCTGGTGGAGAAGCACCCCGGCACCGCCGAGATGATCGCCTTCGACGCCGACGAGTCGCCGCGCTCGATGCAGCTCTACGGCGTCGACCCCGTGACGATCGGGCGCGCGGTGGACCGCATCGTCGACGAGGACCTCGCGGACCACGTCGACCTCAACTTCGGCTGCCCGGTCCCCAAGGTGACGCGCCGGGGCGGGGGCGCGGCGCTGCCCTACAAGCGGCGGCTCTTCGCCTCGATCGTCCGGGCCGCCGTCACCGCGGCCGGGCGCAACGGGAGGCAGCTGCCGCTGACGGTGAAGATGCGCATCGGCATCGACGACGACCACGTGACGTTCCTCGACGCCGGGCGCCTCGCCGCCGAGGAGGGCGCGGCGGCGGTGGCCCTGCACGCGCGCACGGCAGCGCAGCGCTACTCGGGACACGCCGACTGGGACCGCATCGCCGCGCTGCGCGACGCCGTGCCCGCGGGGGTCCCGGTGCTCGGGAACGGCGACATCTTCGCCGCGACCGACGCCGTCGCCATGATGGAGAAGACCGGCTGCGACGGCGTCGTCGTCGGGCGCGGGTGCCTGGGCCGGCCGTGGCTGTTCGGCGAGCTGGAGGCCGCGCTCGCGGGCCGGCCGATCCCGACGCCGCCCACGCTCGGCGAGGTCGCCGGCGTGATGCGCCGCCACGTGGAGCTGCTCATCGCCCACCACGGCGAGCGCAAGGGCGTCCGCGACTCCCGCAAGCACATGTCCTGGTACCTGCACGGCTTCGCGGTGGGCTCGGAGCTGCGCCGCGAGCTCGGGATGATCGACGGGCTCGAGCGCCTCGACGAGCTGCTCGCCCAACTCGACCACGATCTGCCGTTCCCCGCCGACGCCGACGGCCCCCGCGGCCGCCAGGGCTCGCCGGGCCACGTGACCCTGCCCGAGGGCTGGCTCGACGACCCCGAGGACGACACCGTGCCCGCCGGCGCGGACGTCATGCACTCCGGCGGCTGACCGCTACGCTTCGTACTCGTCGGACCGGGACCCCGACGTCCCGTCACCGGCCGCGATCTCCCCCCGCCGCAGGACCACCGTCGCGGGCGACTCAAGGTGGGCCGAACGGGTCGAAATGTCGTACATCTACGCAGCGTCACCTGCGCCGGACGACTGAAGTTGCCCGCGAGGTGGCGAATGACCGTTACAGCGCGGGCTCCGGGGGCGACACTGGAGGCAGGACGGAGGTGGTGTGCGTGCGGCTGGCCGGGTTGCGCCCAGGGCGCGGGAGCACGGCGGTGGCGACCGCGCCACCGGAGCGCGACGCCACCCCCGACGCGCCGGTCGTCGCGAGCGCGGCGATCGAGACGTCCGTCACCTGCGGTTTCCCCACCTCGCCCATCATCGGCCTCGACGCCGTGCCCGTCGGTGCGCCCACGCCCGACGGCCGCGTCGACCAGGCCCGCGCCCACGAGGCCGCCGCCGAGGTCCTCGCCGACCGCGGCGACTGGCGCCGCGCGTACCAGCACCTCAAGGCCGCCGTGTCCCTCGTCCGGGACGAGCGGACGATCCCGGCCGATGTGCCCGATCAGTTACGCCTCGAGGTCGATCGTCTCCGCCGCGAGCGGGCCGAGGCGCGCGAGCAGAGCCGCCGTGACACCGTGACGGCCACGTGGAACCGGCGCTACCTCGACGAGCGGCTCAGCACGCTGCGTGGTGACGGGTCGGCCTCGGCCGCGCCGGTCTGCGTGGCCCTCGCCGACGTCGACCACTTCAAGGCCGTCAACGACACCCACGGGCACGTCCTGGGCGACGAGGTGCTGCGGCGCCTGGTCGACGTCATGAGCGAGGACCTGCCCGAGGACGGCTTCTGCGCCCGGTACGGCGGCGAGGAGTTCGCGCTCGTCCTGCCCGGGCTCGCCCCCGCCGAGGCGGTGCGCGTGTGCGAGGAGGCCCGGGCGCGGGTGGACGCCCACCCGTGGCACGAGGTCGCCGCCGACCTGCGCGTCACGGTCAGCGTGGGCGTCGCGTGCCTGGGAGACGCCACGCGTCCCGGCGCGCCGGGCCTCGACGCCGCCGACTCCCTGCTCTACGTCGCCAAGCGCGCCGGGCGCAACGCCGTCGCCTACCGGGACGGCGCCGACGGCACGGTCCGGCTCGCGGGGCCCGCCGCCCGCCGCCGGGGCATCGAGGCCGCGGCGCGGGGCGCGTTCCCCGTCTCCTGAGCCGGACCTGAACGATCGGGTCGCCGAACGGGTCCCGGGCGTCGCCCGGTCGGGTGGTGTCCGTTGTGTCCGGAGCCCCGCGTGGCGTAGTGGCCCCGGCGGTGAGAGGGCCGTCACGGGCCGTACGATCCGGCTGCTGACCTCCCCGGACCGCGCGCCCGCGGTTCGACGTCACGAGCCGCGAGGAGATCCGTGACCGACGACCGCGCCGGCGACCCGGCCCGGGGCTCCGGCCCCGGTGCCGACGGGGCCGACGCCGGTCGCGCGGACGGGTCCGCCCGCTCCGGGCCGCCCCCGTCGGTGCCGTTCCGGATCCCGGTCAACACCCCGGTCCGCGTGGGCCGGGCGCCCACGATGGTGCCGCTGACCCGCAAGCGGGGACCGCGCCTGGGCCTGCGCCCGCCCGGGGCCGCGCTCGTCACCGCGCCGACGCCGCTGGCCACGGAGGCCGACGGCGGGGTCCCGCCGCCGCCGTCGAAGCGCTCGCCCGTCGACGCCGTGACCCTGCCCGCGGGCCGGCACCCGGTGCTCCCGTCGGCGCCGCGCCCGGAGGAGCCGCCGACCGTCGTGACGGCGCACCCGGCGCGCGCGCCGCTGGTGCTGCGTCCGGCCGCGCCCCGCGTCCCTCCGCCGCCCGACGACGTCGAGGACGACCCGGAGCCCGAGGATCTCGACCAGCCGGCCGACGAGCAGCCCGACCAGGACGAGGCGCACGAGCCGCACGACCCCGAGCCGGGCGATCCCGTCGAGTCCCCGGCCGTCCGCCACGTCCGCGCCGCGTCGGCCGCGGCCGCCGCCCGCCCGGTCCTCGGGCCGCCGCCGGTCCCGCACGCGCCCGCCGAACCGCCGCCGGTCACGACGGCCGCGGCGACCACCACCGCCGGCGCGACGAGCGCCGCGACCACCGCGGCGCCCCGCCGCGCGACCGCGACGCGCGCCGACGCGACGGACTGGGCGGCGACGTCGGCGGTCCTCGCCTCGGCCGGCGCGCGGGTGACCCGGTGGCGGCGGGGCTGGACGTGGCCCCGAACCCTGCGGGTGTTCACCGCGACGTGCGCGGTGCTCGTCGTCGTGGTCTGCGGCCTGGCGTGGGGCGCCGCGTCGTGGGTCGAGGCGGCCGTGCGGCAGATCGGCGCGCTCGACCCCGACTCGTCCGCCATCCAGGACGCCGCGGCGCAGGTCGGCGACCAGAACTTCCTCGTCGTCGGCTCCGACAGCCGCGCCGGCGCCCCGCCGTCGGAGGACGCGGGCGACACCGCCGACGTCCCCGGCGCGCGCACCGACACGATCATGATCGTCCACGTGCCCGAGGACCGCTCCGCGGTGACCGTGGTGTCGTTCCCCCGCGACCTGGAGATCACCCGGCCCGCGTGCGAGCGCTGGGACCCGGTGAGCGGCGCGTACTCGCCGCAGATGCTGCCGCCCACGCCGCGGGTGAAGCTGAACTCCGCGTACGCCGCCGGCGGTCCGCGCTGCGTGACCCGCGCGGTGCAGGAGCTCTCCGGGCTGGCGGTCAACCGCTTCCTCGGCGTCGACTTCCAGGGCTTCGAGGGCATGGTCGACGCCGTGCGCGGGGTGCCGATCTGCGTGGAGCAGCCCGTGCGCGACTCGATCCTCGGACCGATCGTCCCGCAGGCCGGCCCGACCGTCCTCAACGGACGCCAGGCGCTCGACTTCGTCCGGGCGCGGCACGTCGAGGGCGACCCGTCCAGCGACTACGGCCGCATCCAGCGCCAGCAGCGGTTCCTCGGCGCGCTGCTGCGCTCGGTGCTCTCGGCCGGCACGCTGCTCGACCCGTCGCGGCTCGAGGGCCTGGTCACGGCGATCTCGCGGTCGACGTTCGGCGAGAACATCGGCTCCGACCAGCTGCTCGCGCTCTCGCAGTCCCTCGGCAGCCTCGACCCGCGCACCGTCAGCTTCGTGACCGTGCCGACCACCGGCGTCGCCAACGACCGGGGCAACGAGGTGCTCCGCCGTGGCGAGGAGCGCGCGCTGTTCTCCGCGCTCATCGACGACCGGCCGCTGCCCGGGGCCGGCGCGACCGCTCCGGCCGCGCCCGCCGCCCCGGCGCCGGCGCCCGCCCAGGTGCGGCTCGTCGACGCCCGCTCCCCCGCCGGGGAGGGCTCCGACGGGGGCTCCCGAGACGGCGAGGAGTCCTCGGACCGGTCGTCCGACGGCGGGAACGACGGCGGTGACGAGGACCGCGGCGACGACGCCGGCGACGGGGACGGGGACGACGGCGGGGACGAGGAGCGGCGCTTCGCCGCGCCCGCCCTGCCCCGCGCCGACCGTTCCGAGGGCCCGTCCGCGGACGCCGTCGCCGAGCGCCTGCGCTCCGCGGGGTTCACCGTGGTCAGCGAGGGCACCGCGGCGGGCGCGGGGCGCGGCACGACCATCCGCTACTCCCCCGACCAGGCCGCGGCCGCGTCGGCGCTGTCGACCACGGTCCCCGGGGCCGCGCTGGAGCCGATCGCCTCCGCGCCGGGGACGCTCGTGCTGACCCTGGGCGACGACTTCGACGGCAGCGTGCGCGCGGACTCCGCGCCGGCGGGCGCCGGGAGCAGCGCGCCGGTCAACCCGACCATCACCGCCGCCGACGCGTCCTGCACCTAGATCGACACCGAGATCGCGTTCATCCCCGGTTCACGCCGTGGTCGGGTCCCCGACCGGGCGACCACGTAGGTTCCGCCCTATGCGCACGGCCTATCACGAGAAGCTCGATGCCCTCAGT
This sequence comes from Actinomycetospora sp. CA-101289, assembly GCF_050955895.1. Classification (NCBI taxonomy): domain Bacteria; kingdom Bacillati; phylum Actinomycetota; class Actinomycetes; order Pseudonocardiales; family Pseudonocardiaceae; genus Actinomycetospora; species Actinomycetospora sp. CA-101289. The sequence goes on from NZ_CP192093.1 coordinate 5,759,203, forward strand.
GGCGAGCTCGCCGACATGTCCCTGCTGGCCGGCGAAGCCATGAAGAAGGCGACCACGGCGCTGCTCGAGGGCGACCTCGACCTCGCCGAGGACGTCATCTCGTCCGACACGAAGATCGACGCCCTGCGCAGCCAGGCCGAGGAGCAGGCGTTCGGCCTGCTGGCCCTGCAGGCGCCCGTCGCCGGCGACCTCCGCTCCGTCATCGCCGCGATCCACTCCGCGGGCGACCTCGAGCGCATGGGCGACCTCGCCCTGCACGTCGCCAAGGCGGCCCGGCGCCGGCACCCGGTGAAGGTGCTGCCCGACGACGTCGCCCCCTACTTCGCCGAGATGGGCCGCGTCGCGCTCGACCTCGCGCAGGACGCGCGCCAGGTGATCCTCACCCGCGACATCGAGCTCGCCTTCACCATGGAGTCCGACGACGACGCCATGGACGACCTGCACCGCCACCTGTTCACGGTGCTGCTGAGCAAGGAGTGGCCCGGCGGCGTCGCCCCGGCCATCGACGTGACGCTGCTCGGGCGCTTCTACGAGCGCTTCGCCGACCACGCCGTCGCCGTCGCCCGCCGCGTGGTCTTCATGGTCACGGGCAAGATGCCGAACACGCCCGAGGCCTGAGCCTCCACGCACGCGAAAGAGCCCCTCCCGCAGCCTGCGGGAGGGGCTCTCGTGCGTTGGCGCGACTAACCGAAGCGGCCCGAGATGTAGTCCTCGGTGGCCTGCTCCTTGGGGTTCGAGAAGATCGTCGAGGTGTCGTCGATCTCCACGAGCTTGCCCGGCTTGCCGGTGGCCTCGAGGTTGAAGAACGCCGTCTGGTCGCTCACCCGTGCCGCCTGCTGCATGTTGTGGGTGACGATGACGATCGTGTAGTCCTTCTTGAGGTCGTCGATCAGGTCCTCGATCGCCAGCGTCGAGATCGGGTCGAGCGCCGAGCAGGGCTCGTCCATGAGCAGAACGTCGGGCTGCACGGCGATCGCGCGGGCGATGCACAGACGCTGCTGCTGACCGCCGGAGAGGCCGCCGCCGGGCTTGTCGAGCCGGTCCTTGACCTCCTTCCAGAGGTTGGCGCCGCGCAGGGACGCCTCGCAGACCTCGTCGAGCTTCTTCTTGTCCCGCACGCCGGCGAGCTTGAGCCCGGCCACGACGTTGTCGCGGATCGACATCGTCGGGAACGGGTTCGGGCGCTGGAACACCATGCCGATCGTCTTGCGCACCGACACGGCGTCCGAGCCGCGCGCGTAGATGTCCTCGCCGTCGAGGAGCACCTCGCCGTCCACCCGGGCGCCCGGGATCTCCTCGTGCATGCGGTTGAGCGTGCGCAGCACCGTCGACTTGCCGCAGCCCGACGGGCCGATGAACGAGGTGACGCTGCGCGGCGACACCGAGAGGTTGACGTCCTGCACGGCGTGGAAGTCGCCGTAGAAGATGTCGACGGCCTTCAGGTCCAGTCGCTTGGCCACGGGGATTCCCTCTACTTCGAGATGGCGGAGAAGCGCGAGACGACGCTCGCCCCGAGCTGCAGGATCATGATGATGAGGATGAGCGTCAGGGCCGCGCCCCAGATGCGGAACTGGCCCGAGGGCTCCGGGTTCGACAGTTCCGAGAACATCAACAGGGGCAGCGAGGCCATGTTCCCGGAGAACGGGTCGAAGTTGATGGACTGCGAGTAGCCGACCAGCACGAGCACCGGTGCCGTCTCGCCCATGACGCGGGCCAGCGCCAGCATCACGCCGGTCACCGTGCCCGACAGGGCGGTGGGCAGGACGATCCGCAGGATCGTCTTCCACTTCGGGATGCCGAGCGCGTAGGCCGCCTCGCGGAGCTCGTCGGGCACCAGCCGCAGCATCTCCTCGGTGTTGCGGATGACCACCGGGAGCATGAGCAGCACCAGGGCCAGCGACACCATGAAGGCGCTCTGGGTGCCGCCGAGGATCGAGATGAAGGCCGCGAAGACGAACAGCGCGGCGACGATCGACGGCACGCCGGCGAGGATGTCGACCATGAAGCTCGTGGTGGTGGCGAGGCGCCCGCGGCCGTACTCGACGAGGTAGACCGCGGCGAGGATGCCGATCGGGACGGCGATCACCGCGGCGAGCAGCGCCTGGATCAGCGTGCCGTAGATCGCGTGGTAGACGCCGCCGGCGAACGACTCGGGCAGGACGCCCGAGAGCGACTTGCCCCACCAGTCCGAGGACAGGATCGCGCCGATCCCGCGGCCCACCACGGTGACCAGCACCCACACCAGGGGCACCAGGGCGATGACGAACGCCAGCACCACCAGCACGGTGGCGAGGCCGTCCTTGACCTTGCGGCCGGTGCTGAGGGGCTGGAACGTCGGGCCGTTGGCCGGACGGTCGGGGGCGTCGAGCCCCGTCGTCGTGCTCATCAGCCGTTCACCTTCCCGCCGGCGACCACGCGGGCGATCGCGTTGACCACGAAGGTCAGGACGAACAGGACCAGGCCGGCCGCGATGTAGGCGCCGGTCGGCAGCGGCTGGCTGAACTCCGAGGCCGCCGACGCGATGAGCGAGGCGAACGTGTAGCCGCCGTCGAAGAGGCTGAAGCCCGACGGCGTGGTCGCCGCCCGGATGACGATGAGGACCGCGATCGTCTCGCCGAGCGCCCGGCCGAGGCCGAGCATCGAGCCGGCGATGTAGCCGCTGCGCCCGTAGGGCAGCACGGCCATGCGGATGACCTCCCAGCGCGTGGCGCCGAGCGCCTGCGCCGCCTCGATGTGGAAGCGCGGGGTCTGGGAGAAGACCTCGCGGGTCACGGCGGTGATGATCGGCAGGATCATCACCGCGAGGACGACGCCGCCGGTGAAGATCGTGCCGGTGAGCACCGGCAGGTTCCCCGGCGCGAACAGGAAGATCCAGCCGAGGTTGCCCTGCAGCCACGTCGCGATCGGCAGCAGCGCCGGCGCGAGCACCGCGATGCCCCAGAGGCCGTAGATGATCGACGGCACGGCGGCCAGCAGGTCGATCACGTAGGCGAACGGCCGCGCCACCCGCTTCGGCGCGTACTGGGTGAGGAACAGCGCGATGCCCAGCGAGATCGGCATCGCGATGGCCAGCGCGAACAGCGAGGACAGCACCGTGACCACGAGCAGGTCGCGGATGCCGAACATCAGGTTCGCCGCGTCGCGGGTGTTGAACACCGGCGACGTGAAGAAGTTCGCGTTGTTGGCCAGCAGCGAGGGCACCGCCTGCACGAGCAGGAAGAGCCCGATCGCCGCGACGGCCACGACGACGAGGAGGCCGGACCCGGAGGTCAGCCCCCGGAAGACGCGTTCGCCGCGTCCCCCGGACGAGGACCCGCGGGTCCTCCCGCCGGGAGCGGGTTCGGAGTCGGTCACGGTGTTCAGGGTGGCCGACCCGGCCCCGGGTTCCTCGTCACGAGGACCCTCGGGTGGGGCCTGCTCCGTGGTGCGTTCGGTCACAACGGGTTCCGTCCGCCTCGTCGTCGATCGGTGGGCCGCCGCTGCTTACTGGATGGCGTTCACCGCGGTGGTCAGGCGCTGCTTGAACTGCTCGGGCAGCGGCACGTAGCCCGCGTCCGGCAGGGCCTGCTGCGCGCCCGGGGAGAGCGCGGTCTGCAGGAAGGCCCGCACGGCGCCGGCCGTCGCGTCGTCGGCGTAGTTCGAGCAGACGATCTCGTAGGTCGCCAGCGCGATCGGGTACGCGCCCGGGGTGCGGGTCTGGTACAGGCTGTCCAGGTTGAGCTTCAGGTCGTTGCCCTGGCCCGTGACCTGCACGTTGTTGACCGCGGTGGCCACCGACTCGGTGGACAGCGGCACGGCCTGCCCGCCGCCGGCGTTGATGATCTGGGCGACGCCCAGGCCGCCGCGCTGCGCGAACGACGACTCGACGTAGGTCACCGAGTTCGGGGTGTTCTTGGTGGCGTCCGCGACGCCCTGGCTGCCGCGGGCACCGGCGCCGACGCCGCCGTTGAACGTCTGGGCGGCCGGCTTGCCGTACGCGCCGTTCGAGGCGGCGACCAGGTACTTCTGGAAGTTCTCGGTGGTGCCCGACTCGTCGGAGCGGAAGTTCACGACGATCGGCGCGGCCGGCAGCTGCTTGCCCGGGTTGAGGGCGGCGATGGCCGGGTCGTTCCAGGTGGCGACCTGGCCGTTGAACACGCGGGCCGCGGTCGGGCCGTCGAGCACCAGGTCGGTGACGCCGGGGAGGTTGTAGGCGATCGCGACCGGGCCGAAGACCAGCGGGAGGTTCCAGGCCGGCGAGGCGCAGCGCGCCTGGGCGCGGGTGGCCTCGTCGCCGTCCTTGAGCGCGGAGTCCGAGCCGGCGAAGTCGGTCTGGCCCCCGAGGAACTCGTTGCGCCCGGCGCCCGAGCCGCTCGGGGTGTAGTTCAGCGTCTGCCCCTGGCAGGTCTGCTGGTAGGTCGCGACGAATCGCGTCATGGCGTTGTTCTGGGCGGACGAGCCGCTGGAGCGCAGGTCGGGCTTGCCGCCGCAGGTGACGCCCGGGGCCGCGGAGACCCCGCCGCCACCGGCGTTCTCGTCACTGCCGCACGCGCTGAGCAGGAGCGCCGAGGCCGCGATCAGACCGATCGCCGCCGCGCGCCGCTGATACCTCACAGAGAGTCCTCCGAGTCCGTCGGCCCACCGCCACGGGGGCACGCTGCGGCGCGGGGATCGCGCCACGGTTCGGAGGCTAGGCAGGCAGGGTGGACGGTCGGAGCTGGAAGGGTGAACGCGGGATGAACGGGTCCCGTGGCGTACAACTCACCGGGTGACCGGCGGCAACACCGGTCACGCGGAGCGATCAGCGCTGGTAGGAGACGTCCACCGCGTCGCGCTCGAAGCCGAGCCGGCGGTACGTAGCGATCGCGGCGGCGTTGTCGCCCTCCACGTAGAGGATCGTCGTGCGCAGCCCGCGGTCGGCGAGGTGGTGCAGCCCCGCCAGCGTCAGCGCCCGTCCCAGCCCGCGGCCCTGGGCGTCCGGGTCGACGCCCACGACGTAGACCTCGCCGACGGGTTCGGGCGCGCCCGCGGTCGCGGCGTGGACCTTGGTGAAGTGGAAGCCGAGCAGCTCCTCGCTCGCGGTGTCCCACGCCAGCAGGACCCCGTCGGCGTCGAACCAGGACTCGGCCTCGATCTCGGCGACGTCGGCGCGGGTCCAGCCGCTCTGCTCGGGGTGCCAGGCGAAGGCGCGGTTGTTCACGGCGATCACCGCGTCCTCGTCGCGGCCGACGCGCAGCGGGCGGATCGCGACCCCGTCGGGGACGGCGAGCGCGGGCAGGGGCGTCGCCTCGTGGCCGGGCGCGGGCCGGCGCATCCGCCACAGCTCGCGGGCACGCCGCCAGCCGATGCGCGCGGCCAGCGGCGCGGCGCCCGGGTGGTCGCCGTGCGCCCAGAACCGCGCTCCCGGCGCGGCCTCGAGGACGGCGTCGACGAGCAGCGCGCCGACCCCGTGGCGGCGGCGATCGGGGTGGACGGCGAGCTCGGCGACGGGGTCGTCGCGGTGCTCGCCGTCCAAGAGGGCGTGGCCGACGAGGTCGTCACCGTCGTGGACCAGCAGGTGGCGGGTGCTCGGCCGGCCGCCGCCGACCCCGAGCGCGGCGAGGTCGCGGCGGGCCGGCTCGGCGTACGCGTCGACCCCGTCCGCCGCGGCGACGGCGGCCGCGAGGGCCCGGACCTGCTCGGCGTCGCCGGCCGTGGCCGTCGACACCCACCGCTGCGTGAGCACGGCGGGACCGTAGCGCTCCCGCGCGGGACCGGTCAGCTGCCGCGGGCCCAGGCGGTCGGGCGCACCACCCGCGCGTCGTCCCACGACGCCCCGGTCCGCGGGAGCCGCGGCGCCGGCGGGGGTGTCGGGGGCCGTGCCGGGGCGTCCTCCTCGTCGACCTCGGCGCGTCCCTCGGGCGATCCGGCGCCGACGGAGCCCGCCGTGCCGAGCACGCCGCGCACCGGGCGGACGAACTTGTAGCCCACGTTGCGCACGGTGCCGATGAGCTGCTCGTGCTCCGACCCGAGCTTGGCGCGCAGCCGCCGGACATGGACGTCCACGGTGCGGGTGCCGCCGAAGAAGTCGTAGCCCCAGACCTCCTGGAGGAGCTGGGCCCGGGTGAACACGCGCCCGGCGTGCTGGGCGAGGTACTTGAGGAGCTCGAACTCCTTGTAGGTGAGATCGAGCGGGCGCCCGCGCAGGCGGGCGGTGTAGGTGGCCTCGTCGATGACGAGCTCGCCCAGCACCAGCGCGCCCTCGGCCCCGGCGCCGTCGGGGGCGCGGCGGGCCTTGAGCAGGCGCAGCCGGGCGTCCACCTCGGCCGGGCCCGCGCCGGGCAGCAGGACCTCGTCGACGCCCCACTCGAGGGACACGGCGACGAGGCCGCCCTCGGTCAGGACGGCGATCACCGGCACGTCGAGCCCGGTGGAGCCCAGCAGGCGGCACAGGCTGCGGGCGGCGGCGAGGTCGTGACGGGCGTCGACCAGCACGGCGTCGTGCGGACCGGCATCGAGCAGGGCCGCGACCTCGGGGGCCGCGGTCCGGAGTCCGTGGGGTAGCAGGGCCAGCGACGGCAACACTGACGTCGGCTCGGGGTCGGCGGTGAGCAGCAACAGCTCCACGCGTGTCTCCCTCCGCGATCGTGAGGGGGACGATAGACCAGTTCACCGCGCCGTCACCCGCCCGCGCGTTCCACGTCACGTCGCCCGCGCCACGCCTCCCGCCGGCGCACCGGCCGGTCACGAGCGCCCCACACCCCCCGGCTACGCTGCGGGAACGCTCTCGGCCGGGCGGCGGTGCCCGCGCTGGCGGGGGTGCTGACGGTCGACCGGGCGGGGGGATGCGGGTGTCGGGCGGGGTGCTCCTGGTCGCGGTGGTGGCCCTCGCCGTGGTGCTCCTGGTCGGGCTCGCGCTGGCCGTGCTCCGGCTCCGGCGGCTGCGCGCCGCCCCGGACGACACCCCCGACGCCTCCGGAGCCTCCGACCTGCCCGTCCACGACCCGGGCCCCGAGGGCACGCGGCGCGACCTGCGCGCGGTCGGCTCGCAGCGTCCCGGCCCGCCGGTCAGCGGCGTGCTGCCCCGCGACCTCGCCGCCCCGCCCGGCGGCCTCGCGCTGCTGCAGCTCTCGTCGCAGTTCTGCGCCGAGTGCCGGGCGTCGCGCTCGGTGCTCACCGACGTCGCGTCCGAGCACCCGGGGGTCACGGTGCGCGAGGTCGACGTGGCCGTGCGCCCCGAGCTGGTGCGGCTCCTGGGCATCCGCCGCACCCCGACGACGCTCGTCGTCGACCCCGCCGGGGTCGAGCTGGCCCGCACCGTCGGCGTCCCGCGGCGCAGCGACCTGCTCGGTCTCCTGGCGCCGTTGCGCCGGACGGGCTGACCCCGGGCGACGGACGGATGACATCACCCTCGGACGGGGGCGCTTCGTTCGGTAGCGTGAGGCCCGTGGACGGCGGGCTCACCCAGCGACGTGCGGTGGACCTGTGCCGCGTCGACTCCAGCCTCTGTCGCTGATCCGGCCTTCCCGGCCCTCTCGACGCGGCGCCTACCGCCCACCTGCACCCCGCTCCAGGTCGACCGCGGGTCGGGCCGCGTGTGTCGCCGCCCCCGTCCGAACCACGAGAAACCGAACCGAGGAGCACCACACATGAGTCGCCAGGACGCCCTGGTCAGTGCCGACTGGGCCGAGCAGAACCTCGACGCCCAGAACACCGTCTTCGTCGAGGTCGACGAGGACACCACCGCCTACGACGGCGGCCACATCCCCGGTGCGGTGAAGCTGGACTGGAAGACCGAGCTGCAGGACCCGGTGCGCCGCGACTTCGTCGACAAGGCGGGCTTCGAGAAGCTGCTGTCGTCGAAGGGCATCGGCAACGACGACACCGTCATCCTCTACGGCGGCAACAACAACTGGTTCGCCGCGTACGCGTACTGGTACTTCAAGCTCTACGGCCACGACGCGGTCAAGCTGCTCGACGGCGGCCGCAAGAAGTGGGAGCTCGACGGGCGCAAGCTCGACACCGAGGTCCCGCAGCGCCAGCAGACGCAGTACACGGCCAAGGAGCAGGACACCGGGATCCGCGCGTTCCGCGACGAGGTCGTCAACGCGATCGGCACCAAGAACCTGGTCGACGTCCGCTCGCCCGACGAGTTCTCCGGCAAGCTCCTCGCGCCGGCGCACCTCCCGCAGGAGCAGGCGCAGCGGGGCGGCCACATCCCCTCGGCGCTCAACGTGCCGTGGTCGAAGGCCGCCAACGAGGACGGCACGTTCAAGTCGGACGACGAGCTGCGCAAGCTCTACGAGGAGCAGGGCCTCGACTCGTCGCGCCCGACCATCGCCTACTGCCGCATCGGCGAGCGCAGCTCGCACACCTGGTTCGCGCTGCACGAGCTGCTGGGCGAGCAGGACGTCAAGAACTACGACGGCAGCTGGACCGAGTACGGCTCGCTCATCGGCGTGCCGATCGAGACCGGGCCGGCTCAGAGTGGCAGTGGGAACTCCTGATGTGCGGCGCGCCTGAGCAGACCGCCGAGCTGCCGGCCGGCACCGACCTGTCCAAGGAGTCGGTGCTCGTCGGCAAGGTGACCGCGTCCGGCTCCCCCATCGGCGGGGCCTACGTGCGGCTCCTGGACGCCACGGGCGAGTTCACCGCCGAGGTCGTGTCCTCGGCGTCCGGTGACTACCGCTTCTTCGCCCGCCCCGGCACCTGGACCGTCCGCGCGCTCTCGCGCTCGGGCAACGGCCAGACCGAGGTCACCGTCGGCGGCCCGGGACTGTTCACCACCGAGGTGTCCGTGGGCTGAGTGTCAGCGGAGCGGCTCCGCTGACGTTCAGTGTCCGCAACTCCGCTCCGTCGACCTCGATCGCGACCCGCCCGCCCCGCCCACCAGGGTGGGGCGGGCGGTGTCGTTAGGCTGGGCCGGTGGCGTGGTTCTACACCGTCCTGCTCGCCGCGTGCAGCGCCGGGATCCTGGGCGCCGGCATCGCGCTGACGCGTCGGCTCTTCCGTGACGAGCTCCTGACCAGCGGCGACGAGGAGGCTCGATGAACGCCCCCTTCGCCGACGAGGGCGGCGACCTGCCCGAGGGCAGCAGCGGCAACGAGGCGATCCGCGCGGCCGCCGAGCGCGCCGCGCGCACCCGCGACGCGAACGTCCCCGGCTGGCCGGATCTCCCGGTCCCCAACGACACCGCGAACCTGCGCCTCGGCCCCGAGCTCAACGACGCGCTGCTGAGCCTCCTGCCGCTGGTCGGGGTCTGGCGCGGGGAGGGCGAGGTGGTCTACCCGACCATCGAGGGCCCGTTCCACTTCGGCCAGCAGATCACCGTCGCGCACGACGGCCGCCCCTTCCTGTCCTGGGAGGCGCGCTCGTGGCTGCTCGACGGCCCGGGCGGCGCCGTCGTGCGGCCCGCCGCGCGCGAGACCGGCTGGTGGCGCGTCCAGGAGGACGGGACGATCGAGCTCCTGCTCGCCCACCACACCGGGATCATCGAGCTGTACTACGGCCAGAGCCGCACCCAGACGTCGTGGGAGCTGCAGACCGACGCGATCGCGCGCACCTCCAGCGCCAAGGAGGTCAACGGCGCGACGCGGCTCTACGGCATCGTCGACGACGGCGACCTCGCGTACGTCGAGGAGCGCGCCATGGTCGGCCAGCCCATGCAGCCGCACACCTCGGCCCGCCTGCGCCGCATCGCCGGCTGAGGCTGTCGGTGGAGGTCCTGCCCGTCGGGCCCGAGGCGCTGCTGGTGCACCTCGAGGATCTCGAGGCGGTGGCCGCCGTGGGCGCCGCCCTGCGCGACGCCCTCGACCGCGGCGAGCTGCCCGGCGTCGTCGACGTCGTGCCCGCGGCGCGGACGGTGCTGGTCACGGCACCCGGGGCGCGCGAGGCGCTGGGTGCCGTCCGCTCGCTGCTCGCGGGCGTCGACACCACCGCCGTGCCCGCGCGGGAGGCCGCCGGCGCCGTCGAGCTGGACGTGCACTACGACGGTGAGGACCTCGAGCTCGTCGCCCGCGACGCCGGCTGCGACGTCGCCGAGGTGATCGCCCGGCACACCGGCGCCACGTTGACGGTGGCGTTCGGCGGCTTCGCTCCCGGCTTCGCGTACCTCGCCGGCCTCCCGGAGTCGCTGCAGCAGCCGCGCCTGGACACCCCGCGCCCGCGCGTCCCCGCCGGGTCCGTCGGCGTGGCCGGCGAGTTCGGTGGCGTCTACCCGCGCACCTCGCCCGGCGGCTGGCGCCTGCTCGGCCGCCTGACCGCCGACGCGCCGACCCTGTTCGACCCCGACCGGGACCCGCCCGCCCTCCTGCAACCGGGGACGACGGTGCGGTTCCGGGACGCGGGGTCGGCGTGACCCGCGAGCTCGTCGTCGAGGAGGTCGGCCCGCAGGCGCTGGTCGTCGACCGCGGCCGGCCGGGCTGGGCGCACATCGGCGTGCCGCCGGCGGGCGCGCTCGACGGGCCCGCGCACGCCCTCGCGCAGCGCCTGGTGGGCAACGACCCGGACGCGGCGGGCCTGGAGATCCTGCTCGGCGGCCTCGCCCTGCGCGCCACCGCCGCGACGACCGTCGCCCTCACCGGCCCGCCCGGCGGGCTGCGCCTGCGCCGGTCCGGCGCGCGGGAGCGCGTCGTGGCGTCGCACCAGCCCGTGCACCTCGCCGCGGGCGACGTCGTCGTCGTGCCCGCCCCGACCTCGGGCCTGCGCGGCTACCTGGGGGTCGGCGGCGGCGTCGCGGTCGACGCGGTGCTGGGCAGCCGCAGCGCGGACACGCTCTCGGGACTCGGCCCGGCGCCGCTCGCGGTCGGCACGCGGCTGCCGGTGGGGCCGCCGACGGCGGTGCCGGCCGTCGGGACGGGGGCGATCGGGGTGTCCGCGGTGCCCGACGCGGCGGTCGTCACCCTGCACCTGGGCCCGCGGGCCGACTGGGTCGACGACGCGGCCGGGCGCCTGCGCGCGGGCACGTGGACGGTGGCGCCGACCGGCGACCGGGTCGGCGTGCGCCTCGAGGGCCCGGCCCTGGAGCGGGCGGCCGCACGCGCCGGCGAGGAGCTGCGCAGCGAGGGCCTGGTCGGCGGCGCGGTGCAGGTGCCCCCGGACGGACAGCCGGTGGTGTTCCTCGCCGACCACCCGACGACCGGCGGCTACCCCGTGGTCGGCGTGGTCGACCCCGCGGAGCTGGCGGTGTTCGCCCAGCTCCGGCCCGGGTCGTCGGTGCGGTTCTCGCCGGTGGCGCCCGCGACCTGACCGTCGGCGAGCAGCCCCAGGCCCTGGGCCACGACGGTCGCGAGCCGGTGCTCGTCGACGCCCACGAGGCGCGCGACCTGCGCGGGGGTCAGGCCGGCGCGCAGCAGGGCGGCGGCCGAGGGGCCGGTGTCGCGGTCGGCGGTGGCTAGCGCCTCGACCGCGGCGCGCGGGTCGTGCAGCAGCACCGCGAGCAGGCGGTCCTCGGCGGACTCGGGAGCGGGGGGAGGCGGCGCGTCACGGCCGGGCTCGTCGCTCGCGGCGTGGCGCGGGCGGCGGGGCTCCTCCCCGGTCGGTACCGGGTCCGGCGCGGGCGCCGCGGCGCCCAGCCGGGCCCGCAGCGCGTCGACGTCGATCGGTGCGGTCTCCGGCTCGGGATCCGGTTCCGGGGTCGCCGCCGCGGGGCGGGGCCGCTCCCCGAGCGCGGGCTCGATCGCCGGGGGCGGCCACGCCGCGGCGGCCGCGGCGCGCCTCGCACGGCGTCGGCGCAGCGCCGCGACGAGGAAGAGCAGGAGCGCGACCACCACGAGGACGGCCGCGAGCGTGATCCACGTGACCGGCGACTCGAGCACGCGCATGGGCTCGGAGAGTACGCCGTCCGGCCGCCGCTCGCGGACCGTCGGTCACCGTCCGTGGGACGCGGTCACCCGTCTGCCGCGCGCCCCGGAGTGGCGGCCGCGGGCCCACCGGTGGCGCCCGCGGGGTGAGCGCCGTCGGTGACCTCGGCCGCGGGGTCGATGCCCGCGCCCTCGCCCCCGACCGCGACGCCCCGGTCGTCGGTGTCGTCGTCGGTCATCTGCGCGGGCGTGGCGTCGACGGCGACCGTGTCCTCGACCGACCCGTCGCCCTCCGGACGCTCGGGACCGGCGGGCGGACCCATCGGCACCGGGGCGCTGGGCGGGCCGCCGTAGGGGCCCTGGGGACGCGGCCCGGGGAACGGCGGGCCGGGTGGGCGGGCGGGTCCGCGCCAGGGCCCGCCGGGCCGCGGCGGCCCGTGGTGCGCCGGCGGCGCGGACGACGGCCGCGCGGGCCCCGAGACGATCTCGTCGAGCCGCCCGCGCAGCCGCACGAGCTCGTCGACGACGGCGTCGCGCTGGGCGCGCAGCTCGGCGAGGGCTGCGCGGGACTCGGCGTGCTCGGCGAGCAGCGACTCGGCGGCCTTGCTGCGCACGAGCTGCGCCTCCTGCTCGGCGGCCTGGAGGATGCCGCGCAGGCGGTCGTTGAACGCCCCGACCATGTCCGGCCCGCCGGTGGCGCCCTCGTCGCCGTCACCGCGGGGCGACGGGCTGGGCGAGCGGCGGGCCTCGGGGATGGTGTCCGAGAGCGCGCCCTCGATGGCCGGCCCCGTGCTCGCCCCGGCCCGCCGGCGCTCGCGGACGGCGAGCTGGGCCCGGAGCTGGGCGTTCATGCGTCGCAGGCCGGCCACGTGCTCGTCGACCTGGCGGCGGTCGTAGCCCCGCAGCACGACGTCGAAGTGAGGGCCCGGGCTGTCCTCCTCGATCCCGGAGAGGTCCAGGTAGTGCTCGGCGTCGGGCGGTGTGCGTCCCTGCTCACCGGTCGTCATCGTCACCTACCTGCTGGCCGGGGCTCGGTGCGCCCGGCGTCGGACGCGGAGTCCCTGATCGTAGGGACCACCGCGGTCCGGCGCACGGGCCGGGACCCGCACACGCCCGGGTGGACGCACGGCCGGACGCCGCGCACGCCCGCCACCGGCCGGGCTCCGGGAGGCCTACGATCGGGGAGGTGGACACCGAACTGCGGCAGACGCTGCACCGCCGTGGCCTGCGGATGACGCCGCAGCGCCAGCTGGTGCTCGACGCCGTCACCGAGCTCGGCCACGCGACGCCGGAGGCCATCTGCACCCGGGTGCAGGAGACCGCGCCGGCGGTGAACATCACCACCGTCTACCGGACCCTCGACCTGCTCGAGCAGCTCGGCGTGGTCCGGCACACCCACCTCGGGCACGGGGCGCCGACCTACGCGACCTCGGAGCACGAGCACGTCCACCTCGTCTGCCACCACTGCGGCACCGTCGACGAGATCGACGTCGACGCGCTCGACGCGCTGGCCGACGCGCTGCGCTCGTCCCGGGGGTTCCGACTCGACGCCGCCCACGTCGCGCTCTCGGGCACGTGCCGCGCGTGCGCCGAGCGGGCCGACGCCGAGCTCACCGTGGACGCCGTCGACACCGAGGACGCACCGTGACCGATCCCTCTCCCGCCTTCGCCGAGTCCGGGGCCGTCGCGCCCCAGCCCGCGACCGACGAGGACGACGCCCCCGAGCCCCGCGACGCCGCGGTGCCCGCCCACTACGGCGACCCGTTCGGCGAGCAGAGGGCGCTCACCCGCCGCGCCGGGGTCGTCGACCGCTCCCACCGCGGCGTCGTCCGCGTCACCGGGCCCGAGCGCCTGAGCTGGCTGCACCTGCTGCTGACCCAGCAGGTCGCCGACCTGCCCGACGGCGCCGGCACCGAGGCCCTGGTGCTCGACGCCCAGGGCCGCGTCGAGCACCACGCCGTGGTCGCGCACGTCGACGACACCGTGTGGCTCGACGTGGAGCCGGGCGCCGCGGAGCCGCTGGCCACCTACCTCGACCGCATGCGCTTCTGGTCCGACGTCACCGTCACCGACGCCTCCGCGGACTTCGCGGTGCTCTCGGTGGTCGGCCCGTCCGTCGACGAGGTCCTCACCGCCGCGGGCGTCGCGGCGCCGCACGGCGACCACGCCGCGGCGGCCCTGCCCGGCGGCGGCGTGGTGCGGCGGATGCCGTGGCCCGGCCCGGGTCCCGAGGCGGCCGTCGACCTGATCGTCCCCCGCGGTGAGCTCGCGTCCTGGTGGTCGCGGCTGCGCGGCGCCGGGGCCCGTCCCGCCGGCCACGACGCGTTCGAGGCCCTGCGGGTCGGCTCGCTGCGCCCCCGGCTCGGCCTCGACACCGACGCGCGCGCGATCCCGCACGAGATGGGCTGGATCGGCGGCGCCGTGCACCTGCAGAAGGGCTGCTACCGGGGCCAGGAGACGGTCTCACGGGTCGCCAACCTGGGCCGCCCGCCGCGCCAGATGGTGCTGCTGCACCTGCAGTCCGGCGACGACCCGCTGCCCCCGCCCGGCACGCCCGTGCTGAACGCCGAGGGCGGGCGCGCGGTGGGTCGCGTGGGCACGGCCGTGCGCCACCACGAGCTGGGCACCGTGGCGCTGGCGCTGGTCAAGCGCTCGGCGGTCGGCTCGTCCCCCGCCGAGCTCTGGGTCGCGGCCGACGACGACGGCGCGCCCGGCCCCGCCGCCGTCGACCCCGACTCGATCCCGCCCGACACCGGCGAGCCGCCGGGACGCGCCGCCGTCCGCCGCCTGCAGGGATGACCGACCCGGCGCTGCTCGGTCCCGCCGACGTCGCCGCGGCGGCCGCCGTGCTCGAGGGCATCGCGGTGCGCACGCCGGTCGAGGACCTCGCGGCGGGCTTCGCGGTCAAGCGCGAGGACCTCCAGCCCGTCGGCGCCTTCAAGCTGCGCGGGGCCTTCCACGCCGCGAGCCGTCTCGACGCCGCCACCCGCGCGGCCGGGCTCGTCACCCACTCCTCGGGCAACCACGGGCGCGCGCTGGCCTGGGTCGCCCGCCGGCTCGGGGTGCCGTGCACGGTCGTGGTGCCCGACGACGCGGTGGCGGCCAAGGTCGACGCGATGGCGTCGCTGGGCGCGCGCCTGGTCCCGGTGCCCGCCGACGACCGGGAGTCGGCGGCGGCCGAGGAGGTCGCGCGCACCGGCGGCGCGTTCGTCCCGCCGTACGACCACCCCCACGTCATCGCCGGCCAGGGCACGGTGGGCGCGGAGATCCTGGCCGACCGCCCGGACGTCGAGCAGGTCCTCGTGCCCGTCGGCGGCGGCGGGCTGATCAGCGGGATCGCGGCCGCGCTGCGCGGGTCCGGGGTGCGGGTCCTCGGGGTCGAGCCGGAGCTCGCCGGCGACGCGGCGGCGAGCAAGCGGGCCGGCGAGCGTGTGCGCTTCCCGCGCGCGCAGGTCGCCGCGACCGCCGCGGACGGGCTGCGCGCCACCGTGCTCGGCGAGCTCACCTGGCCCCACGTCCGCGACCTCGTCGACGACGTCGTCACCGTCGACGAGGAGGCCATCGCCGACGCCACCCGGCACCTGCACGCCTGCGGCGTGCCGTGCGAGGCGAGCGGCGCCGTCGCCACCGCCGGGTACCGCGCGCTCGGTGACGCGGACCGCGCACGGCGCACCGTCGCCGTCGTCAGCGGCGGCAACGTCGACCCCGCCTGGCTGGCCCGGGTGCTCGCGGTCGGGTCCGGGATGCCGACGTCCGGGTGAAGCGTCCGACCGGCGCGCGCGCCGCACACACCTCTCGACGCGCGCCCCCGACCGGCGGCGTGACACCACGTGGGGCGTCGCGCACGATGGAGCGATGATCGAGTTCCGCCAGGGTGGACGTCGACGCCTCGACCGCGTCCTCGACGCCGCCTTCCTCGCGGACCTGCCCACCTGCCCCATGGACGACGTCCGGGCCCGCCGCGACGAGGCCGCGCAGGAGGAGACCGACCTGTCCTACCTGCGGCGACTGCTGCACGCGCGGATGGACATCGTGCGCTTCGAGCAGCGCCGCCGGGCCGCCCCGCACGGCGAGGACGCGCCGTCGCTGGTCGACGAGCTGCCCCGCATCCTCGCCGACAACGCGCTCGGCCCGTCGGCCGGACGCGGGCGCCACCACACGGTGCAGCCCTCACGGGCCGAGTCCCACCGCCGCCACGTCGAGGCGCTGCTCGCCGACACCGGCCTCTCCGACGTCGCGACGCTCTCCGACGACGACCTCACCGCCGCCGCCACGGCCTACGCCGACGAGGAGCGCGCGGTCTCGGAGTTCCGCGGGCGCGTGCAGCAGGTCATGGACGCGTGCAACGACGAGCTCGGCCGGCGCTACCGCGACGGCTCGGCGTCGGTGGACGACCTGCTGCGCCGCGAGATGCAGTAGGCGGTACGCGCCGGCGGTCGGTAGGCAGCGCGACGCAGGAGCGCTGACTGCCGCACCTCCTTGGCGCGAGTGACTAGTTCGCGCGCTGGCGGGCGGCCCGGGTCGCCCAGAAGTCGCGCAGGCGCCGGTAGCTCGCCATCGCCCGCTCCGGGTCGCCCTCGCGCAGCGCGTCGAGGGCCTCGGCCACGTCCTCGGCGGAGGTGTCCGCGGCGAGGGTCTGGTCGTCCATGAGCGCGACCAGGCCGCCGTAGTCGAGCTCGACGAGCGCGCCCGGGTCGAAGTGGCGCAGCCAGCGGGCGGTGTCGCGCAGCACCTCGGCCGGCCCGTCGTCGCCCAGGGTGTCGGCGAGGAGGTCGGCCGCGGCGTCGGCGCGGGCCAGGGCGTCGGCCACCCCGACGCGCCAGTAGCAGCGCCGCAGGGGCGCCTCGGGCGCGGTGACCGCGTCGTCGCTGGGCAGGACGAGGATCCGCTCGGCCGGGTCGACCAGCGCGAACCACGGCAACGGCACCGTCCAGTTCGCCGAGATGATGTGGGTGGCGGCGTCGCCGAGCTCGGCGACCGCGGCCTCGGCCCGCGAGCGGACCACCGACTCCTCGGTGGCGAGCGCCGCGCTGCGCAGCACCGGGGTCTCGCTGCCGAGGAAGCCGACCAGGGCCGCCGCCGCCCGCGGCCGCGTCTCCAGCGGGCAGACGAGCGTCTGCGGCCCCGCCGGCTCCTGCCCGGCGCCGGCCGGCGCCTCGGCCAGCAGCACGTCGGCGGGGAGGTCGAGCGGCGTGCCGTCGCTGCGCTCGCCGGGCAGCAGCCGCGCCGGGACGCCCAACTGTGCGCGGAGACACACTTCCCGGTCGCGGAGGCCCGCGTCGACCACCGGGACCGCCCCTCGGGCCAATCCGGCGCGCACCCGCGCGGCCAACGGCGCCCGCAGTGCACCCAGCGGCTCGTAGACGCGCAGGTAGCAGACGAAGGGGGCGGGCACGGCCGTCGATGGTGCCATGTCACGTCGCGACCCCGATCGGACACACGGTATTGTCGAAACCACGAGAGTCACCTCAGATTTCAGGGGGCCGTCGGAGATGCTCCGGCCGCCCCCGCCCTGTGCGAGGGGGTCCAGCCATGGGACGCGGACGAGCCAAGGCCAAGCAGACAAAGGTGGCCCGAGAGCTCAAGTACAGCTCCCCCAACACGGACTTCGACGCGCTGCAGCGCGAGCTGGGCAGCGGCGAGGACCCGTTCTCCCCCCGCTCCAGCTCCAGCGACGACGAGACGGTCGACCCGCGGTGGGGCGAGTACAGCTACGACGAGCGTTGACACACCACTGACGCACGGCCACACCCGCTCCGGGGGATGAATCACCGCTCCCGGGGCGGGTATCCGCGCGCGTCGGGCCGCCCGCCGGGGGCGGCCTCTCCGGCGAGGAGGAGCGGGTCGTGGCGAAGACGTTCAGCAAGGGCGACGACGTCAAGTGGAACTGGGGTCCCGGCCAGGCCGAGGCCACGGTGAAGGAAGTCCACACCGAGCGGGTCGAGCGCACGATCGACGGCAAGAAGAAGACCCGCAACGGCTCCGACGACAACCCGGCCTACGTGCTCGAGCAGTCGAACGGGCAGACGGTGCTCAAGCTCCACTCGGAGCTCATGCCGGACGACTGACCGTGCAGCTCGCGCAGGTCAACGCCGCGCGCCTGCGGTACCCGGTGGACGACCCCCGGCTCGCCGGCTTCCGCGCGGTGGTCGACCGCGTCAACCGTCTCGCCGACGTCACGCCCGGCTTCGTCTGGCGCGACCCCGACGCGCACCGGGCGCTCGACCGGCCGGCGGCGGACGGCGAGCTGCTCACCGTCGTCAACCTGTCGGTGTGGGAGGACTACGCGGCGCTCCACGGGTTCGTCTACCGCGGACCGCACGGTCAGCTGGTGCGCCGCCAGCGCGAGTGGCTCCTGCCGACGAGCGGGCCCACGACGGCGCTGTGGTGGGTCGGCGACGGCGAGCGCCCGACCCCGGACGCCGCCCTCGCGCGCCTGGCCCACCTGAAGGCGCACGGGCCCACCCCGCGCGCGTTCAGCGTGAAGCGCCGCTTCGACCCGTCGGGGTCACCGCCGACCTCCGGAGCGCGGCGGAGATCGCTCGGTAGCGCGACGGAGGAGCGCTGACGAGCGGATCTCCTTGCCGCGATGGGCTAGAAGCGAGGGTGGTCGCCCCGCAGCACCGCGTGCCCGCTGTCGGGCGCCGCGGCGTCGGCCTCGGTCGTCGCCCGTACCTCGCCGATCACCCACGACGGCACGTGCTTGGCGGTGAGCACCGCCATGGCGCGGTCGACGTCGTCGGGCGGGAGCACCGCCACCATGCCGACGCCCATGTTGAAGGTCCGCTCCATCTCGTCGCGGGTCACGCGGCCGCGGGAGGCGATGAGCTTGAACACCGGGGCCGGGGTCCACGTCGTGCGGTCGAGCTCGGCGGTCAGGCCGGTGGGCAGCACGCGGGCGAGGTTCGCGCACAGCCCCCCGCCGGTGACGTGCGCGAACGTGCGCACGTCGGTCTCGGCGGCGACGGCGAGGCAGTCGCGCGCGTAGATGCGGGTGGGCTCGAGCAGCTCGTCGCCGAGCGTGCGGCCGAACTCCTCGACGTGCCCGTCGAGCGACATCCGCCCGATCTCGAGCAGCACCTGGCGCGCGAGCGAGTAGCCGTTGGAGTGCAGGCCGGACGCGGCCATGGCGACGACGGTGTCGCCGGGGCGCACGCGGTCGGGCCCGAGCATCGCGTCGGCCTCGACGATGCCGACGCCGGTGGCCGACAGGTCGTAGTGGTGGGGCTCCATGACCCCGGGGTGCTCGGCGGTCTCGCCGCCGAGCAGCGCGCAGCCCGCCAGCCGGCAGCCCTCGGCGATCCCCGAGACGATCTTCTCGACCTTCTCCGGGACGAGCTTGCCGATCGCCAGGTAGTCCTGGAGGAACAGCGGCTCGGCGCCGCACACGACGAGGTCGTCGACCACCATGGCGACGAGGTCGCGGCCCACGGTGTCATGCTTGTCGGCGGCCTGGGCGACGGCGAGCTTGGTGCCGACGCCGTCGGTGGACGCGGCGAGGACGGGCTCGCGGTACTTGCCGGTGCGCAGCGCGAACAGCCCCGCGAACCCGCCGATGCCGCCGAGCACCTCGGCGCGCGCGGTCGACTTCGCCAGCGGCTTGAGGCGGTCGACGGCGCGCTCGCCGGCCTCGACGTCCACCCCGGCCGCGGCGTAGCTGGCCTGGCCGGACGAGCCGGCCTCGCGGGTGGTGTCGTCGGGGACGTGCGTCATCGGCGGGCCTCGCTGGGGGGAGTCAGGTCAGGGACGGGACGTCTACGGACGGCTGAGGGCGTCCTCGGCACCGTATCCGGGACTGCCCAGCATCTCGGCTCGCGCTCCCCGCGGCGCCTCGGCCGGCATCGCGGTGCCGTTCGACCGGCCGGTGTGCACGACGGGTCCACCCGCGGCGCCGCCGTCGCCGCAGCTGGCGCCGGTGACGTCCTCGAGCAGGTGCTTGCCGACCATCGCGTCGTCGGGCAGCGCGATGGGGTACTCGCCGGAGAAGCACGCCGTGCACAGCCGCGAGCGCGGCTGGTCGGTGGCCGCGACGAGACCTTCCTGCGAGATGTAGCCGAGGCTGTCGGCGCCCACCGAGCGGCGCACCCCGTCGGGCTCGAGCCCGTTGGCGATCAGCTCGGCGCGCGACGCGAAGTCGATGCCGTAGAAGCAGGGCCAGCGCACCGGCGGGCTCGCGATGCGCACGTGCACCTCGAGCGCGCCCGCCTCGCGCAGCATCCGCACCAGCGAGCGCTGGGTGTTGCCGCGCACGATCGAGTCGTCGACGACGACGAGGCGCTTGCCCCGGATGATCTCGCGCAGCGGGTTGAGCTTGAGCCGGATGCCCAGCTGGCGGATGGTCTGCGAGGGCTGGATGAACGTGCGGCCCACGTAGGCGTTCTTGACCAGGCCCTGGCCGTACGGGATGCCCGAGCGCTCGGCGTAGCCGATGGCGGCGGGCGTGCCCGACTCCGGCACGGGGATGACGAGGTCGGCCTCGGCGGGGTGCTCGTCGGCCAGGCGGCGCCCGATCTCGACGCGGGCGGAGTGCACGCCCCGGCCGGAGATCGAGGTGTCGGGGCGGGCGAGGTAGACGTACTCGAAGACGCAGCCCTTGGGCTCGGGCGACGCGAACCGCGAGGACCGCAGCCCGTCGGCGTCGATCGCCAGCAGCTCGCCGGGCTCGACCTCGCGGACGAACGAGGCCCCGACGATGTCGAGCGCGGCGGTCTCGGAGGCGACCACCCAGCCGCGGTCGAGCCGGCCGAGGACCAGCGGGCGCACGCCGTGGCGGTCGCGGGCGGCGTAGAGCGTGGTCTCGTCGCAGAAGGCGAGGCTGAACGCGCCGCGCAGGTCGGGCAGCAGGCGCAGCGCCGCCTCCTCGACCCCGAGGTCGGCGGCCGCGTCGGCGAGCAGGCCGGTGACCACGTCGGAGTCGGTGGTGGCCCCGTCGAGCGCGGACCGTCCGCGGCGCCGCGCGCCGACCGGCACGGCCGCGTCCCGGCGGCGCACCAGCTCGGCGGTGTTGACGAGGTTGCCGTTGTGCCCGAGCGCGAGCCCGGTGCCCGCCGCGGTGGTGCGGAACGTGGGCTGGGCGTTCTCCCACGTGGGCGAGCCGGTGGTCGAGTAGCGGGTGTGGCCCACCGAGAGGTGCCCGCGCAGCGACGAGAGCGTCTGCTCGTCGAACACCTGGCTGACCAGCCCGAGGTCCTTGAAGACCACGATCTGCCGACCGTCGCTGACGGCCATGCCCGCGGCCTCCTGGCCGCGGTGCTGGAGGGCGAAGAGCCCGAAGTACGTGAGCTTCGCGACCTCCTCGCCGGGCGCCCACACACCGAAGACGCCGCACTCCTCCTTGGGCCCCTCGTCGAACGCAGGGGTGTCGGAGGTGGTGGTAGGTGACGTGGGCCCGGGATCGCCGGCTTCGTCCACCGGGACGGCTCCTCTTCGACGGGGCGGCCTCGAGTCGTTCCGGTGGCCAGCCTACGCGCACCGACCGGCCCGCAGGGCCCCGCGACCGGCCGGACGGAGCGATCCCGCTCTCAGGTCGGCTCAGCCCAGCGGGAGCCCGCGGCGCAGCATCGTCGCGATGTCGGCGGCGGGCAGCGCGGGCGCGAACAGCCACCCCTGGCCCTCGTCGCAGCCCAGCGCGCGCAGCCGGGCCGCCTGCGGGGCGGTCTCGACGCCCTCGGCGGTGACGGTGAGGTCGAGGGCGTGACCGAGCGCGACCAGCGTGCCGACGATGCGCTCGTCGACCTCGTCGGAGAGCTCCTCCTCGCGCAGCCCCTCGCCGAAGGACCCGTCCAGCTTGATCACGTCGACGGGCAGTCGCCGCAGGTAGGAGAGGTTGGAGTAGCCGGTGCCGAAGTCGTCGACGGCGATCTTGATACCCATGGCGCGCAGGCCGTCGAGGGCCTTGAGCGGCGCGCCCTCGTCGGTGGTGAGCGCCCGCTCGGTGAGCTCCACCTGCAGCCGGTCGGCGGGCAGGCCGGTGCGGTCGAGCAGCGCGGCGACCTCGGCGACGAGGCCGGGCTCGTGGAGCTGGCGGGGGGCGACGTTGACGCTGACGAACGGCGAGGCGTCGCCGAACTCGGTGTGCCAGTCGCGGGCGTCGCGGCACGCGGCCTCGAGCACCTTGCGCCCGAGCGGCACGATGATGCCGGTCTCCTCGGCGGGTCCGATGAACAGCGACGGCGAGAGCACGCCGAGGCGGGGGTGCTGCCAGCGCACGAGCGCCTCGACGCCCCGGATGCGGTGGTCGGCCAGCGAGACCAGCGGCTGGTAGAGCACGAAGAACTCGTCGTGGGCCACCGCGGCGGGCAGGGCGGCCGACAGCGTGAACCGCGCGGTCTCGGCCTCGTCGCGGCTCGGGTCGTGCACGGCCCAGCGCCCGCGGCCCTCGGCCTTCGCGGTGTAGAGCGTGATGTCGGCGGCGCGCATGAGCTCGGAGGCCGTGGTCTCGGCCACCGCCTTCTCGACCACGCCGATGCTCGCGCCCGTCACGAGCTCCTGGCCCACCAGGCGGAACGGGGGCTCGAGAGCGGCGAGGACACGGTCGGCCAGGTCGACGAGGCGGTCGACGCCGTGGGAGTCCTCGACGAGCACGACGAACTCGTCGCCGCCGGTGCGGGCCACCATCTCGCCCTCGCCGGCGCAGGCCGCGAGGCGCCGGGCGACCTCCTGGAGCATGACGTCGCCGACGTGGTGCCCGAGGCTGTCGTTGATGGTCTTGAAGCCGTCGAGGTCGAGGAAGCAGATCCCCACCCGGCGCGTCGAGGACGGGCCGGCCTCGGCGAACACCCGCTCGAGGCGCTCGGTGAAGCGCGCGCGGTTGGCCAGCGTGGTCAGCGGATCGTGGTAGGCCTGGTACTGCAGGTGCTCCTGGAGGCGGTGGCGCTCGCTGACGTCCTCGAGCATCGCCACCTGGTACGCGGGCTCGCCCCGCTCGTCGCGCACCAGCGAGAGCGTCAGGTGCACGACGATCTCGGTGCCGTCGGCCCGGTAGAAGCGCTTCTCGACGCGGAAGTTGTCGAGGTCGCCGCGGACGAGGCGCTCGTAGCGCTCCCACACCGACGGGGCGTCGTCGGGGTGCATCTGCTGGACCACCGAGCGCTGCGTGAACTCCTCGGGGGTGTAGCCGAACATCGCGCACAGCGCGGGGTTCACCTCGATGATCCGGCCCTGCATGTCGCCCAGGCCGATGCCGATCGCGGCCTCGTGGAACATCGCGCGGAAGCGGGCCTCGCTCGCGTGCAGCGCCAGCTCGGTGTGCTGGCGGGCGACGAGCACCGCGCGCCGGATGGCCTCCTGCTCGTCGAGCGTGCGGTCGCGCAGGGCGGCCGCGTAGCCGGCGGCGAGCGCCCCGGTGAGGGCGTGTGCGGCCGCCCGCACCCGCGGCCCGTACAGCGCGGGCAGCCGCTCCCCGAGCAGCAGCACGGACCGCTCGACGGTCGCCGGCCCGGTGAAGTGCGCGAGCACGAGGCGGCGACCGACCTCGGCCCCGACGTCGGGACGTGCCGGGTCGGCGTGGACGGCCGCGACGACGAGGCGGGCGAGCTCGCGCAGGTGCGCACGCAGCTCGTCCGCGGCCATCGGCACGTAGCTCGTGCCCTCGACCTCCTCGGCCCACTCGGCGGCGAGCGCCTCGAGCGGGTCGGCGCCGGCCAGGCGCCCCGGCTCAGTCACGACGCGCCACGGCCGCGTACCCGGTGAACCGCTCGGGGTTCGCCGGGGGCAGGGGGTCGTCGGGGCGCCACTGCGGGAGGAAGACGATGCCCGGCTCGACGAGGCTGAACCCGTCGAGCAGGGCGGCGACCTCGTCGCGCGTGCGCATGGTCATCGGCGTGGCGGTGCGCCGGTAGAGCGACTGGTGCTCGTCGGCGCGGTCGGGTGCCCCGTCGGCGCTGGCGTGGCTGACCACGAGGTGGCTGCCCGGCGCCATCGCCGCGCGGTAGCGGGAGAGCACCTCGGCGGGGCCGCGGTCGTCGCCGACGAAGTGCAGCAGGGCGACCACCAGCACGCCGACCGGGCGGGACAGGTCGAGCAGCGAGCGGGTGATCGGGTCGCCGAGCACGGCGTCGACGTCGCCGAAGTCGGCCTGGACGACGCCGGTGCGCGGGTCGTCCGCCAGCAGGGCGCGGGCGTGCGCGACGGCGACGGGGTCGATGTCGACGTAGACCACGCGGGCGTCGGGGGTGGCGGCCTGGGCGACCTCGTGCACGTTGCCGGCGGTGGGGATGCCGGAGCCGATGTCGAGGAACTGGTCGATGCCCTGGGCGACGAGGTGGCGCACGGCGCGGCGCAGGAACGCCCGGTTCGCCTGCATGATCTTGGGCAGCTCGGGCCAGTCGGACACGGCGCGCGCGGCCATCTCGCGGTCGGCGGCGAAGTTGTGCAGGCCGCCGAGGTAGAAGTCGTAGACGCGGGCGGCACTCGGACGGTCGACGTCGACCTCATCGGGAGCCCAGTTCGGCCGCTGCACGCGCGCCCCTCCGTCTCGTCGACCCGACAGCCGGTCACCGTCGGGTCCCCCGATGGTACGGAAGTGACCGGTCCGGCTCAGCGCTTCTCACACTTTCGGTGCAGGTCCACCACCGGGAGCCATCGCGCGACCTCGCCGGCGCGGTGCCCGGACGCCGATACCCGATCCGCGGCCGCGTCCCAGTCGAGGAGCCCGAGGGCCAGCGCGAGCCAGGTCGCGGGGTCGGTCTCGACGACGTTGGGCGGGGTGCCCCGGGTGTGGCGCGGCCCTTCGACGCACTGGACGGCGCCGAAGGGCGGCACCCGCACCTCGACGGCGTGGCCCGGGGCCGTGTGCTCGAGCGTGCGCAGCGACGAACGCACCGCGGCGGCGAGCACGGGGCGCGCGGGACGGTCGACGCCGTCGGGGTCGCGGACCCACGGGGCCACCGCGAGCAGCTCCTCGCGCACCTGGGCGGGGTCGGGAGCACGTCGGGGCACGATCGCCCAGGATAGTGGCGTGACTAGCGTGGGCGCCGTGCCGCGCGTCCGCTCGTCCCTCCTGGTCGGTGCCGGCGTCGTCGTCGGCGGTCTCCTCGCGTGGCAGGCGCGCCGGCTCTGGCTCGCCACCACCATGGAGGACGACCACGCCGCCTACTGGCGACGCCGCGGGCGCAGCCCCGGCGACGTGGTGCTCGTGGCGCTCGGCGACTCGCTGGCCCAGGGTCTGGGCGCCCTGCACCCGGAGCGCTCGTGGGCCGGGCGGCTGGCCGACGCGATCGAGGCGCGCGACGGGGTGCGGGTGCGCGTGGTGAACCTCGGCGTCGTCGGCGCGACGGTGGCCGACGTCCGGGCGCACCAGCTGCCCGCAATGCCCGCGCCCGGTCCGCGCACGCTCGTCGCCCTCGCGGTGGGCACCAACGACGCCGCCCAGGACGTGCCGGCCGACGACTTCCGCCGCGACCTCGCCGCCGTCTGCGCCGCCCTGCCCGCGGGCGCGCTGGTCGCCGACGTCCCGGACCTGCAGCGCGGCGTGGTGCAGGAGCGCGGGCAGCAGCTGGCCGAGGTGGCGCGCGAGGTGGTCGCCGCCCACCCGGGCCTGCGCCCCGTCGCGCTCGAGGCCGCGACGCACGGCATCCACGTGTGGGAGGCGGGGCCGGACCTCGCCCACCCCAACGGCCGGGGCTACCGGCGCTACGGGCGCGCGTTCGTGGAGGCGCTCAGCCGGTAGTCGCCAGTGTCAGCGAAGTGGCTTCGCTGACGTCCAGTGTCCGTATCGGTACTTCGATCACCGGCGCGCTCAGTCCAGCGCCGCCGGCAGCGTCGCCTCGCCGAGGGCGCGGAGCTCCGCGAGCGGCAGCGGCTCGACGCCCTCGATCACCAGCGCGTCCCCGCCGACCTCGCCCAGGCGCGCCGCCGGCTGGCCCGCCTCGGCGCAGCGGCGGGCGAGCTCGGCCTCGTCGCCCGGGGCCACGGTGACGAGCATCCGCGCCGCCGACTCGGAGAACAGCACAGTGGCCGCGTCCAGGCCGCTCGGGCCGGCGGGCAGGTCGATCGTCGCGCCCCGGCCCGTGGCCACCGCCGCCTCGACGAGGGCCTGCGCGAGGCCGCCGTCGGACAGGTCGTGGGCGCCGGAGAGCAGGCCGTCGACCGCTGCGCCGGCCATCAGCTCCGCCAGGCGGGCCTCGGCGGCCAGGTCGACGCGCGGGGGGAGGCCGCCGAGGTGGTCGTGCACCACGCCGGCCCAGGTCGAGCCGTCGAGCTCGTCGCGGGTCTCGCCGAGCAGCCACACCGCGTGGCCCTCCGGCCCCAGCCCCGACGTGATCGAGCGCGTGACGTCCTCGAGAATCCCGAGCACCCCGACCACCGGCGTCGGCAGGATCGCGGTGGTCCCGGTCTGGTTGTAGAAGCTGACGTTCCCGCCGGTGACGGGCAGGCCCAGGGCCACGCACCCGTCGGCGAGGCCCGCGACCGCCTCGGCGAACTGCCACATCACGCCCGGGTCCTCGGGCGAGCCGAAGTTCAGGCAGTCGGTCACCGCGACCGGCACGGCTCCCGAGGACGCGACGTTGCGCACCGACTCGGCGAGCGCGAGCTGCGCGCCTGCGCGCGGGTCGAGCCGGCAGAAGCGGGCGTTGGCGTCGATCGACACGGCCACGCCCCGCCCGGTGGACTCGTCCACGCGCACGACGCCCGCGTCGGCGGGCGCCGCGGAGGTGACGTTGCCGCGCACGAAGCGGTCGTACTGCTCGGTGACCCAGGTCCGCGACGCCAGCGCCGGCGAGGCGACGAGCGTGCGCACCTGGTCGGCGATCTCGGCGGGCCCCGCCGGCCGCGGGAACCGGGCCGCCGTGTCGGCCTGCAGCGCGTCCTGGTCGTCGGGGCGGGCGTAGGGCCGCTCGTAGACGGGCCCGTCGTGGGCGACGGTGCGCGGCGGGACGTCGACGACGGTGGCGCCGCGGTGGGTGATGCGCAGCCGGTCGCCGTCGGTGACCTCGCCGATGACGGTCGCGGTGACGTCCCAGCGCCGGCAGACGGCCATGAACGCGTCGACGTTCTCGGGCGTGACCACCGCGCACATCCGCTCCTGCGACTCGCTGGAGAGGATCTCGGCGGCGGTCATGTTCTCGGCGCGCAGCGGCACGGTGTCCAGGTCGACGTGCATGCCGCCGTCGCCGGCGCTGGCGAGCTCGCTCGTCGCGCAGGACAGCCCGGCGCCGCCGAGGTCCTGGATGCCGACGACGAGCCCGCCGGAGAACAGCTCGAGGCAGCACTCGATGAGCACCTTCTCGGCGAACGGGTCGCCGACCTGAACGCTGGGCAGCTTCTTGCGGCTCCCCCCTCCAGAAGAAGACTCAGTCTCGGCGAACGTCTCCGACGCCAGCACCGAGACGCCGCCGATGCCGTCGAGCCCGGTGCGCGCGCCGAACAGCACGATCTTGTTGCCCGCGCCCGACGCGAAGGCGAGGTGCAGGTCCTCGTGGCGCAGCACGCCGACGCACAGGGCGTTGACCAACGGGTTGCCGGCGTAGCCGGGGTCGAAGACGACCTCGCCGCCGATGTTGGGCAGGCCCAGGCAGTTGCCGTAGAAGCCGACCCCGGAGACGACGCCGGGCAGCACCCGGGCGGTGTCGGGGGCGTCGAGCGGGCCGACGCGCAGCGCGTCCATCACCGCGACCGGGCGGGCGCCCATCGCCATGATGTCGCGCACGATGCCGCCGACGCCGGTGGCCGCGCCCTGGTGGGGCTCGACGTACGACGGGTGGTTGTGCGACTCGATCTTGAAAGTGACCGCCCAGCCGTCACCGACGTCGACCACGCCCGCGTTCTCGCCGATGCCGGCGAGCAGGCGGGCGCGCATCGCCTCGGTGGTGGTCTCGCCGAAGCGGCGCAGGTGGACCTTGGAGGACTTGTAGGAGCAGTGCTCCGACCACATCACCGAGTACATGGCCAGCTCGGCCTCGGTGGGCCGGCGACCGAGGATCTCCCGGATGCGGGCGTACTCCTCGTCGCGCAGGCCGAGGGCGGCGTGCGGCTGGGGCTCGTCGGGCGTCGCGGTGGCGTGCTCGACGTCGTCGACGGTCTCGGGTGGGGGCGCGGCGGGTGGCGCGGGGTCGACGGGGGCCGGACCCTGGGAGAGCGTCACCCCACCAGGGTAGGACGCCGGTGCGAGTGGGTCCCGGGGCCATGAGCACGGTCTCGCCAGGAACGCTCAGCGACGAGCGTGCGCCTACCCACGACAGGCGGTCACGAAACCGCTACCTCCGGGCGTCACCGTGTCCACCGACCGACGTCCGCCACACGCCCACCGTGCGCACCACCGTGAGCCCCAACCCGCTAGGCCGTTCATCCGATCGAATGGCCGCTCATGGTCCAACAAGGTCATTTCAGCGCGACACGGTGCGGGCGTGTCGCTCAATACCCGGGGGTGTCGGACCCTCGATACATAGTGGAGCCATGACCACCGCCTCCGTCTCCTCGGCGACCGGCCCGGCGTCCGGGGACGCGGTCCTCGCCGCCCCCGAGCGGGGTGCGGCCGACGGCCTCGCCCTGCTGCGCCTGGTGCTCGACCGCGAGCTGATCGGGGTGCGCCGCCACGAGCTCGAGCTCGCCGGCCGCGTGCCCGACAGCGTGCGTCCGCACGTGGACGCCGCGCAGGGAATGCTCGAGTTCCTGCTCGACGACGGTTCCGGCGGCGTCGTCGTGCTCGCGCTGGCCCCGGGGGCGCGGGGCGACACGGTGGTCCCGCTGCTGCCCGCGGTGCAGCCCACCGAGCCGGGCGGCCACGACGTCACCGACGACGAGCCGTTCGCCGAGGTCGCGGGCGAGGCGCTCGAGGACGTGTCGCGCCTGCTCACCCACGTCGAGCGCCCGGACGAGATGCGCGGCGTCGTGCTGCACCTCGGCGGCCGGATGCTGATGGTCTACGCCGACCTCTGGGAGCTCCGCGTCACGCTGCTGCCGTGAGCTGGGCCAGCACGGACGTGAACAGGCCCAGCCCGTCGGTGCCCGGCCCCGTCAGGGCGTCGATGGCGTGCTCGGGGTGCGGCATGAGCCCGACGACGCGGCCGTCGGCCGAGCTGACGCCGGCGATGTCGCGCAGCGCGCCGTTGGGTGCGGGCTCCGTGTAGCGGAACACCACGCGGCCCTCGGCCTCCAGCGCGTCGAGCGTCGCGGCGTCGGCGACGTAGCGGCCCTCGCCCGACTTCAGGGGAACGCGCAGCTCCTGGCCGACCGTGAACGCCGAGGTCCACGCCGTGGCCGCCTCGACGCGCAGCCCGACCTCGCGGCAGACGAAGCGCAGGCCGCCGTTGCGCACCAGCGCGCCGGGGAGCAGCCCGGCCTCGCAGAGGATCTGGAACCCGTTGCAGATGCCCAGCACGGGCATGCCCGCCCGGCCGGCCTCGACCACCGGGCCCATCACCGGCGAGCGGGCCGCGATGGCGCCGGCGCGCAGGTAGTCGCCGTAGGAGAAGCCGCCGGGCACGACCACGGCGTCCACCCCGTGCAGGTCGGCGTCGTCGTGCCACAGGGCGACCGGCTCGCCGCCGGCGTAGCGGACGGCGCGGGCCGCGTCGACGTCGTCGAGCGTGCCCGGGAACGTGATGACGCCGATCCGGCTCACGACGACACCCTCCGCACGACCCACTCCTCGATCACGGGGTTGGCCAGCAGCGTGCCGGCGATCCGCTCGAGCGCCGCGTCGTCGACGGTGTCGTCGACCTCGAGCTCGAAGTGCTTGCCCTGGCGGACGTCGGCGACGCCGGCGACCCCCAGGCGACCCATCGCCCGGGCCACGGCCTGGCCCTGCGGATCGAGGATCTCGGCCTTGGGCAGGACATCGACGATCACGCGGGCCACGCGTCCCAGGTTACCGGGCCCCTGCGGGGGTACCGGGGTGGCGTGGAACTCGTGCACCTCGGTCACTCGTGCGTCGTCGCGGACACCGGCTCGGCCCGCATCCTGCTCGACCCCGGCACCTTCTCCTCGGGCTGGGAGACGCTCGAGGGGCTGGACGCGATCCTCGTCACGCACCAGCACCCCGACCACCTCGACCTGGACAAGCTCCCGGCGCTGCTCGGCCAGAACCCCGGCGCCGAGCTGGTCGTCGACACCGGGACGGCGCAGCAGCTGCGCGAGCGCGACATCGCGCACACCGTCCGCGAGCCCGGCGAGACGTTCACCGTCGGCGGCGCGACGGTGGAGGTGGTCGGCGGCGACCACGCGGTGATCCACCCCGACATCCCGCAGATCGCCAACAACGGCTACCTGCTCGACGGGACGGTGCTGCACCCGGGCGACGCGTTCACGGTGCCCGCGCGCACCCCGGACGTCCTGCTGCTGCCCACCGCGGCGCCGTGGCTCAAGGCCTCGGAGGCCGTGGACTACCTGCGTGCGGTCGCCCCGCCGCTCGCGGTGCCGATCCACGAGGCCGTCCTGGCCAACCCGGACCTGCACTACCAGCTGTTCAGCAACCTGGCCCCCGAGGGCACCGAGGTCCGCATCGCCCCGCGGGGGGTGGCGTTCGCCACGTGAGCAGAAATCGGTGCTGGGGCACCGAGTTCTGCGCACGTGCGCGGAGCGCACCTACGCCGTGATCGACCACTGCTCCGGGTCGCCGGCGGCGCCGGGGCGGCGCGGGGTGCGCCGGAGCACGAGCTCGGACGCGGCGAGCGGCGTCGCGCCGCCGTCGAGGGCGGCGTCGACCAGGGCGCCGGCACGGGTGACCGGGGTCGTCGCGGTCAGCGCGAGGTGCACCAGGTCGGGCTCCGGACGCCGGCGCAGGGACCGGCGCGACGCCCGCCGGGGCTCGCCGGTCACCACCGGGCCGTGCCACGAGCGCACCGTCGCCCCGCCCACGCCGAGGCGGTGCAGACCGGTGTCGTCGAGGCAGAGGGCGACGCCGGCCGCGACGAGCGCGCCGCGGGTGCCGGGCGAGGTCGACCAGCCCGGCGCGGCGAAGCCGTCGACGGCGGGGCCGAGGGCGTCGCGGGCCCGCAGCGCGGCCGTCAGGCGCAGGCCGGCCTCGTGGGCGGCCAGCCGGCGGTAGGGCCGGCCGGCCTGCCCGACGCGGGTGCCGTGCAGCAGTGCCACGTCGCCGGCCCGGCGCCGGGCGCCCGCCCAGGCCGCCACCTCGGGATGGGGCTGCGGGCCCACGAGCAGGGTCAGCGGGACGCGGCGGGCGTCGAGGGCGTCGGCCAGCGCCACGGCGGCGTCGAGGGGCGCGCCGGGCGTCAGCCCGGACACGGAGACCAGCAGGCGCGGGGTCGTCTCGTCCACGTCCCCCATGGGGCCAGGCCGAGGTGCCGTCCACGAGACCGGGGGGTGAACACCGCGGCTCGCTCAGGCGGCGATGTTCCTGCAGCTCAGCGGCGGATCACACCGCCGGGGGCCACGGCGCGCCGGTCAGTCGCGTGTAGGCCTCGACGTAGCGGGCCCGGGTGGCGTCGACCACGTCGTCGGGCAGCGGGGGCGGCGGCTCGCCGGAGTGCCGGTCCCACCCCGAGGCGGGCGAGGTGAGCCAGTCGCGCACGTACTGCTTGTCGAAGCTCGGCTGGGGCGCGCCGGGTGCGTAGCCCTCGGCGGGCCAGAACCGCGAGGAGTCCGGCGTCAGCACCTCGTCGCCGAGCACCAGCGTGCCGTCGGGCGTGAGGCCGAACTCGAGCTTGGTGTCGGCGAGGATCAGGCCGCGCGAGGCCGCGTAGGCCGACCCGCGCGCGTAGATCGCGAGGGTCTGGTCGCGCAGCGCGCCGGCCAGGTCGTGGCCGACGGTCTCGGCGACGACCTCGAAGCTGACGTTCTCGTCGTGCTCGCCCTGCGGGGCCTTCGTCGCGGGCGTGAAGATCGGGGTGGGCAGCATGCTCGCCTCGACGAGGCCGTCGGGCAGCGGGACGCCGCACACCGCGCCGTCGCGCTGGTAGTCGGCGGTGCCCGAGCCGGCGAGGTAGCCGCGGGCGACGCACTCCACCGGGATCATCCGCAGCCGCCGCACGAGCAGCGCCCGGCCCCGGACCTCCTCGGGGATGCGCTCGTCGCGGGAAGCGATGAGGTGGTGCGCCAGGGGCGGTGTGGCGACGTCCGCTGACCCCGGATGCTCCTGGCTGAGCAGCCCGAACCAGAACACGCTCATCGCCGTGAGGACCCGTCCCTTGTCGGGGATCGGCGTGGAGAGCACGTGGTCGTAGGCCGAGATGCGGTCGGACGCGACGAGCAGCAGCGTCTCGTCGTCGACCTCGTAGAGGTCGCGGACCTTGCCCGACGCGAGGTGTCGGTAGGAGCTGAGGGCGACCACGGGCCGGGAGGCTAGAGGATGGGCGCCGGGCTGTACCCCGCCGCTCCGGGGTGGGCGTCGACGAGGGCGTCGACGCGGCGGGTGATCTCGGCGATCTGCGCGCCGGCGGCGCCGACGAAGGCGCGCGGGTCGCCGACGGCGGCATCGAGGTCGGCGGCGGACAGCCCGAGGCGGGCGTCGGCGCCGAGCCGGGCGAGCAGGTCGTTGCCCTCGGCGCCCTTCTCGCGCATGTCCAGCGCCACCGCGCGGGCGTGCTCGGAGATGATCTCGTGCCCGGTCTCGCGGCCGACCCCGGCGCGCACCGCGCCCATGAGCACGGCGGTCGTCGCGAGGAAGGGCAGGTAGCGGTCGAGCTCGCGGGCGATCACCGCCGGGTAGGCGCCGAACTCGTCGAGCACGGTCAGGATCGTCTCGAGCAGCCCGTCGATCGCGAAGAAGGCGTCGGGCAGCGCGACGCGGCGCACGACGGAGTCGGAGACGTCGCCCTCGTTCCACTGGGCGCCGGCGAGCTCGGCGACCATCGCCGCGTTGCCGCGCAGCACCACCGCGAGCCCGTTGACGCGCTCGCAGGACCGGGTGTTCATCTTGTGCGGCATCGCGCTGGAGCCGACCTGCCCGGCGCGGAAGCCCTCGGTGACCAGCTCCTGGCCGGCCATGAGCCGGATCGTCGTGGCCAGCGACGACGGCCCCGCGGCGAGCTGCACCAGCGCGGAGAGCACGTCGTGGTCCAGCGAGCGGGGGTAGACCTGCCCGACGCTGGTGAGCACCTCGCTGAAGCCGAGGTGCCCGGCGACGCGGCGCTCCAGCTCGGCGAGCTTGCCCGCGTCCCCGCCGAGCAGCCCGAGCATGTCCTGCGCCGTGCCGACCGGCCCCTTGATCCCGCGCAGCGGGTAGCGCTCGATCAGCTCGGCGAGCCGCCGGTGGGCGACGAGGGTCTCGTCGGCGGCGGTGGCGAAGCGCTTGCCCAGCGTCGTGGCCTGGGCGGCGACGTTGTGGCTGCGCCCGGCCATGACGAGCTCGCCGTACTCGCCGGCGCGCCGGGCCAGGCGCGCGAGCACGGCGACGGTCTTGTCGGCGACGAGGCGCAGCGAGTCGCGGATCTGCAGCTGCTCGACGTTCTCGGTGAGGTCGCGGCTGGTCATGCCCTTGTGGGCGTGCTGGTGGCCGGCGAGCGCGTCGAACTCCTCGATGCGCGCCTTCACGTCGTGGCGGGTGACCCGCTCGCGGGCGGCGATCGACGCCAGGTCGACGTCGTCGACCACCGCGCGGTAGTCCTCGATCACCCCGTCGGGCACGTCCACGCCGAGCTCGCGCTGCGCGGCGAGCACGGCGATCCAGAGCCCGCGCTCGAGGAAGACCTTGCGCTCCGGCGACCACAGCGCGGTCAGCTCCGGGGAGGCGTACCGGGCGGCGAGCACGTTCGGGACCATCGCGGCACTCACCCGGGCGAGCCTACGGCCACGACCGGAGCAGGCTTGACGGCCGAGGACGGCACGCACGAGCGGGCCGACTACCGTTCGTCCGGCAGCGTAGGAGGGAGTGCGCCGATGGAGCCGGTCGATCCGGACACGTCCGCACCCCTGCGCGTCCTGCTCGTCGAGGACGACGACGCCGACGCCCTCCTGGTCACCGAGCACTTCACGGACGCGGCCCTGACCGTCGACCTCCACCGCGCCCGCTCGCTGGGCGAGGCCGAGCGCACGCTGGCCGACGGCGACGTCCCCGACTGCGTGCTGCTCGACCTCGCGCTGCCCGACGCCCACGACTTCGAGGGCCTGCGGCGCATGCTGGCCACCGAGGGCCCCGCCGTCCTCGTGCTCACCGGACGGCGCGACGAGCAGCTCGGCGCCGACGCGGTGAGCGCCGGCGCGCAGGACTACCTGGTCAAGGACGCCGTCGACGGGCCGACGCTGGCGCGCGCGGTGCGCTACGCCGTCGAGCGCCGCCGCGCCGACCGGGTGCGCCGGGCCCTGCGCGACGCCCACCTGCGCGCCGACGAGAACGCCCGCCTCGAGCGGGGCCTGCTGCCGACGCCCCTGCTCACCGACCCCGACCTGCGGATCATCGCGCGCTACGAGCCGGGCACCGAGCAGACGCTGCTGGGCGGCGACTTCTACGACATCGTCGAGGGCACCGACGGCGCGCTGCACGTCGTCATCGGCGACGTCTGCGGGCACGGGCCGGACGAGGCCGCGCTCGGGGTCAGCCTGCGCATCGCCTGGCGGACGCTGGTGCTCAGCGGCATCGAGCCCGACCGGGTGCTGCCGACGATGCACCAGCTGCTGGTGCACGAGCGCAGCAACCCCGCCCTGTTCACCACCCTCGCCACCGCCACCGTCGACCCCACGCGCTCCCGGATGACGCTGCGGCTCGCGGGCCACCCGCCGCCCGCGCTGGTCGGCGAGGGCGAGGACTCCCGGATCCTCTCCGACGCCCGGCTCGGCATGCCCCTGGGCGTCGGTGACGGCAGCGCCTGGGCGCCGCTCGAGGTGGAGCTCCCGCCGAAGTGGACCCTGCTGCTCTACACCGACGGGCTCATCGAGGGCCGCCAGCCGTCCGGTGACGTGCTGTGGACCGACGGGCTGCTCGAGTTGCTGCGCGAGGTCACGGGTGCCCCGGAGCCCTGGCGCGACGACCCGGCCGCGATGCTGGACGGCGTGATGGAACGGGTGCGGTCGCTGTCGACGGCGCAGACCGACGACGTGGCCGCCGTGCTGCTGGTGTGCGACCGGTGAGCGCGCCGACGGTCACCCCCCCGTCGACGGCGGACGCCCCGGCCGAGGGCGACGCCCCCGCGCCCCTCACCCATCCCCGACGGCGGCACCGGGAGGGCCTGAGCCACTGGTCGCTGCAGCGCATCCTCGCCGTCACCGGCACCGCGCTGGCGGTGCTGCTCGTCATCGCGGCCGTCGTCGGGATCGTCGGCCTGGCGGCGCTCGGCCAGCAGCGCATCGCGCTGGTGGATCGTCTCGACCCTGCCCTGCTCGCCGCCCAGCAGCTGGATGCGGCCACGGTCGACCAGGAGACGGGGGTACGCGGCTTCGCGCTCCTCGCGCGACCGGACCTCCTCGAGCCCTACCAGCGGGGACGCGCCGACGAGGCCCGGCTGGTCGGTGAGCTGCGGACGCTGCTGGCGGACCGTCCCGACGCGCTCGCCGAGCTCGCCGAGGTGGAGGACGCCGTCGACGCGTGGCGCGCGACCTACGCCGAGCCGACGCTCGCCGCGGCGGCGGCGGGCACGCCCGGCCCGCCGCTGGAGGCCGGCAAGGCGGCCTTCGACCGCGTCCGCGTCGCGATCGAGGCCCAGCGCGGCCGTCTGCTCGTGCTGCGCGACGACGCCCGCGACGCGCTCGAGAGAGCGGCGGACACCCTCTACGTCGTCGGCGCCGGGACGCTGGTGCTGCTCGCGCTCGGGGTCGCCGCGCTGCTCGCGTGGCTGCGCCGCGTCGTGGTCGTGCCGACCCATCGGCTGGCGCACGAGGTCCGCCAGGTGGTCGACGGCGACCTCGAGCACCGGGTGAGCACGTCCGGCCCCCAGGAGATCACCGAGCTCGCCGAGGACGTCGAGGCGATGCGCGTGCTCATCGTCCGCGAGCTCGCCGACTCGGAGCGGTCCGGCCGGGAGCTCGCCCGCTCGAACTCCGACCTCGAGCAGTTCGCGTACGTGGCGTCGCACGACCTGCAGGAGCCGCTGCGCAAGGTCGCCAGCTTCTGCCAGCTGCTGCAGCGCCGCTACGCCGGCCAGCTCGACGAGCGCGCCGACCAGTACATCGAGTTCGCCACCGACGGCGCCAAGCGCATGCAGGTGCTGATCAACGACCTGCTCGCGTTCTCCCGCGTCGGACGCGGGGGCGACGCGATGGAGCCGGTGGACCTGGGCACGCTGGTGGACAGCGCCGTGCAGAACGTCGCCGGCGCGCTCGAGGAGAGCGGCGGCTCCGTGTCCCACGGCGACCTGCCGACCGTCCTCGGCGCGCCCGCCCTGCTCACCACCGTGTTCCAGAACCTGCTGGGCAACTCGCTGAAGTTCCGCGGCGACGAGGCGCCCCGCGTGCACGTCGAGGCCGAGCGCGTCACCGAACCGAAGAGCGACCGGTGGCTGCTGCGCTTCACCGACAACGGCATCGGGATCGACGCCGAGTACGCGGAGCGCATCTTCGTGATCTTCCAGCGGCTGCACGCCAAGAGCGACTACCCGGGCACCGGCATCGGGCTGGCGATGTGCCGCAAGATCGTCGAGCGCCACGAGGGCGAGATGTGGCTCGAGCCCCGGTCCGGACCGGGCACCACCTTCGTCGTCGCCCTGCCCGCGCTGCCCGACACCCCCGCCGACACCCCTGCCGACGCCCCTGCCGACGTCCAGCCCGCCCCGGAGGCCGCCCCGTGACACCCGCCGACGAGATCCACGTCCTGCTGGTCGAGGACGACCCCGGGGACGTCCTGATGACGCAGGAGGCCTTCGAGCACCACAAGCTGCGCAACCAGCTGCACGTGGTGGCCGACGGCGTCGAGGCGCTGTCGTTCCTGCGCCGCGAGGGCGAGTACGCCGACGCGCCGCGGCCCGGGCTGATCCTGCTGGACCTCAACCTGCCGCGGAAGGACGGCCGCCAGGTGCTCGAGGAGGTCAAGAACGACCAGACGCTGCGCAGCATCCCGATCGTCGTGCTGACCACCTCGCAGGCCGAGGAGGACATCCTG
Source organism: Actinomycetospora sp. CA-101289 (assembly GCF_050955895.1). Taxonomy (NCBI): domain Bacteria; kingdom Bacillati; phylum Actinomycetota; class Actinomycetes; order Pseudonocardiales; family Pseudonocardiaceae; genus Actinomycetospora; species Actinomycetospora sp. CA-101289. The sequence continues at coordinate 5,795,890 of NZ_CP192093.1, forward strand.
CGCAGCTACAACCTGCACGCCAACGCCTACGTCGCCAAGCCGGTGGACTTCGAGCGGTTCATCGAGGTCATCCGGCAGATCGACGACTTCTTCGTGACGGTGGTGAAGCTCCCCCGGTGACGCTCGACCTGCGCTCGGACACCGTCACCCGTCCCTCGCCCGCGATGCGCGAGGCGATGGCCACCGCCGAGGTCGGCGACGACGTCCTCGACGGCGACCCGACCCTCGCCGCGCTGCAGGCCCGCGTCGCCGACCTGCTCGGCGTCGAGGCCGCGCTGTGGACGCCGACGGGCTGCATGGCCAACACCATCGCGCTCATGCACCACCTGACACGCGGTGACAGGTTCCTCGCCCCCGCGCACGCCCACGTGCTCGAGGCCGAGCTCGGGACCTCGGCGTGGCTCGCGGGCGGGCTGCCCGTGGCGCTCGAGCACGACGCGGGCCCCGGCCGTCCGACGCCCGCCGCCGTGAGCGCGGCCGCGGCGCCCGCCGGCCCCTACTTCGCGCTGCGCACCACGCTGCTGTGCCTGGAGAACACCCACAACGGCGCCGGCGGCGCGGTCACCCCGGTCGACGAGCACCGCGCGCTCGTGGCCGCGGCCCGGGACGCGGGGCTCGCGGTGCACCTCGACGGCGCCCGGATCTGGCACGCCGCGGCGGCGCTCGACGTGCCGCTCGCGGAGCTCACGGCCGGCGTGGACACGGTCAGCGTCTGCCTGTCCAAGGGGCTCGGCGCGCCGATGGGCTCGCTGGTCGCGGGCTCCGCCGCCTTCGTCGACGAGGCCTGGCGGCTGCGCAAGATGCTCGGCGGGGGCATCCGCCAGGGCGGCGTCGTCGGCGCCGCGGGCCTCGTGGCGCTCGACCAGCGCGACGACCTCGCCGGCGACCATGCCCGCGCCGCCCGGCTCGCCGCGGGGCTGCGGGCGCTGGGCTGGCCGGTGATCGCCCCGGACACCAACATCGTCCTGGTCCCGACGGACGACCCCGCGACGCTGGTCGCCGCCCTGCTCGCCGAGGGCGTGCGGGCGGTGCCGTTCGGTCCGGGCGTGCGGTTCGTGACCCACCGCGACGTCGGCGACGACGACCTCGACGCGGTGCTCGAGCGCGCCGCCGAGGTGCCCGCCCCCTCAGCGTGACGCCTGCTCCCGGCCCTCCACCTCGTCGAGCCGGGCGCGCAGCGCGCGGATCTCGACGAGCAGCTCGGCGACCTCGGACGGGCCCGCGCCATTGACGCCGGGAATCCCGGGACCGAGCCCCGCCCGCGGGTCGGGCGGGTCGACCGCGCCGGCGGCGGGGTCCGGGGTCGGGCCGCGCACCGCGTCGGCCGGGTCGCGGGCCCCGACCTGCTCGAGGAACCACGTGGCGATCGCGGCGGTCACGGTGCCCAGGACGGCGATGCCGGCGAGCATGAGGCCCGCCGCGACCAGCCGGCCCTCGACGGTGACCGGCGACAGGTCGCCGTAGCCGACGGTGGTGATCGTCGTCAGCACCCACCACAGCGCGTCCCCGAAGGTCAGGATCGACGCGTCGGGCGCGTCCCGCTCGGCCTCGAAGACGCCGAGCGCCGCCACCACGCTGAGCAGGGTCACCGAGACGATGAGGTAGCTGCCGACACGGCCGCGGAAGTCGTCGCGCAGCACCCGCCCCAGCGTCGAGATCGCGGCCACGAGCCGCAGCAGGCGCAGGAAGCGGAAGAACGGGGCGGCGACGATCAGCAGGTCCAGCGGGTGGCGGTAGATGAAGCGCCACGTGCGGTTGGCCAGCACCAGGCGGATGAGGTAGTCGACGACGAACAGCACCCACACCGCCCAGAGCGCGACGTCGAGCCGCCACCACCACGGGTCCGGGCGGCGGGTGGCGAGCACCTGCACCGCGTAGATCACCAGGTAGAGCACCGCGAGCCCCGTGAGGGGGTAGTCGGTGCGACGCTCCCACGCCTCGAGGCGGGGCTCGTCGGGGTCGGCGGCCATGCGCCGAGAGAGTAGGGCGGCCCCGCGCCTCAGCGCACCGGGTAGTGCGTGCCCGCGGCCTTGACCGTGCGGATCACGGGCGCGGTCTCGACGGTCTGCACGCCGGGCAGGGCCGCGACACGGGTCGTCAGGTAGCGGTACAGCCCGGCCGCGTCGGTGGTGGCGACGCTGGCGTAGATGTTCGCGCGGCCCGCAATCGCCGCGGCGAAGGGCACCTCGGGGTGGGCGGCGAGGGCCCGCCCGGCGGCGTCGAGGTGCGCCGGGGCGACGGTCAGCCACAGCATCGAGCGCAGCCGCAGGTCCGAGACCTCGGGCGTCACGTCGACGTCGAGGTAGAGCAGGCCGCCGGCGCGCAGGTCGTGCAGCCGGCGGCGGACGGTCGACGCCGACGTCCCGCACGCCCGCGCCATGTCCTCCACCGGGGCGCGGCCGTCGACCCGCAGCAGGTCGAGCAGGTGGCGGTCGACGTCGTCGAGACGCGGCGCGGGCCCGGGGGCGGGCACGTGCTCGGCGAGCCGCTGCACCTGCTCCTCGGTGAGCGCGCCCTGCTTCGTGAACGGCTCGCGGGCGCCGCCGTAGAACACGTGCAGGACCTCCTGGGCGCTGACGTCGAGGATGCGCGGGGTCCGCGGGAGGCGGTGCAGCAGCATCTCGTCGGCCGACCGGCCGCGGGCGCGCAGCGCCCCGACGATCTCGGAGCCGCCCGAGATCAGGCTGATCCAGGACGTGTCCTGCAGGCGGGCGAGCGCGTCGGCGATCTCGACGCTCGCGTCGGGCGCGCAGCGCAGCCGCACGTGCCACTGGTCGTCGCCCACCACCGCGGGGTCGCTGAACCCGACGACCCGCAGCGCCCGGGCCGCGCGCAGCCGGGCGTAGCGACGCGCGACGGTCTGGTCGGAGACCCCGAGGACCTCCGCGACCCGGCGGAAGGGCGCCCGGCCGTCGACCTGGAGCGCGTGGACGAGGGCGCGATCGATCTCGTCGAATTCCACCACACCCCGGCCTTCCGGTGTCGATGATCGCTGACAACGCCGTTCACGGGCGGCCTTCGCGGCGGGCGATGTCGAACATGGTCGCACGGCACCCCGCCGTCGAGACCCGATCTACTCCCGTGGAGGAGACCCTCATGCGTTCCTGGTGGCCCCTGGTGGCGATCTGCCTGGGCACCTTCGTGCTCCTGGTGGACGTCACCATCGTGAACGTCGCCCTGCCCCCGATCGCCGCGTCGCTGGGGACGTCGTTCTCCGCGCTGCAGTGGGTGATCGACGGGTACGCGCTCGCGCTCGCCGCGCTGCTCATGGTCACCGGCACCCTGGCCGACCGATTCGGGCGGCGCCGGCTCTACCTGGCCGGGCTCGGGGTGTTCGCGGCGTCCTCGCTCGCCTGCGGGCTCGCGCCGTCCGCGGGCGCGCTCGTCGCGGCCCGGGTCGCGCAGGGCTGCGGCGGCGCGGCGATGTTCGCGACGACCGCCGCGCTCATCGCGACGACCTACCAGGGCCCGCGCCGCGGCACCGCGTTCGGCGTCTGGGGCGCGGTCAACGGGCTCGCCGCCGCGTGCGGACCGCTGCTGGGCGGCCTGCTCACCGAGGCGTGGGGGTGGCGGGCGATCTTCCTGGTCAACCTGCCGGTCGTCGCGGTCGCGGTCGTCCTGACGCTGGCCGTGGTGACCGAGTCGGCGCCCGGCCGCGCCGGGCGCGTGGACGTCGCCGGCGCCACGACCTTCACGGTCGCCGCCGCGTCGCTCGTCTGGGGCCTCGTCTCGGCCGGCGAGCGGGGCTGGGGAGCGACGCCGACCGTGGTGGCGCTCGCGCTCGCGGCGGTCGCGCTCGGCGCGTTCCTCGCCGTGGAGCACCGCAGCGCGGCCCCGATGCTCGACCTCGGGCTGTTCGGCCGGTCGTTCTCGGCCCTCATGGTGGCCGCCGCCGTGCTCTCGGCGTCGGCGTTCGCGCACCTCGCGCTCGTCTCGCTGTGGCTGCAGTCGGTGCTGGGGCTCAGCCCGATCCGCGCCGGGCTCGTGGCGCTGCCGCTGAGCCTCGCGGCGTTCGCGGTGTCCGCGGTCGCCGGGCGCTTCCTGCACAGCGGCTCGCCCGCGCGCCCGGTCGGCGGGGGCCTCGCGCTCATCGGGATCGGCGTACTGCTCATGACCGCGGTCGGCGCGGGATCGGGGCCGTGGGCGCTGGTGCCCGGGCTCGTCGTGGCCGGCCTCGGCGTCGGCCTCGCGACGCCCGTGCTGGTCTCGGCCACGCTCGCCGTCCTCCCGCCGCACAGCGCCGGGGTCGGCAGCGCCGCGGTGAACACGTTCCGCCAGCTCGGCCTGGCCGTCGGGCTCGCCGTGCTGGGCACGGTGTTCACGCGGCGGGTCGCGACGGTGCTCGGTGCGGCCGGGGCGCCGGACGCCGACGGGCTCGCGGTCGTCCTCGCCGGCGGCGGGACGCCCGGCGTCCTCGCGGCCACCCCGCCGGCCGAGCGCCCGGCCGTGGCGGCGCTGGTGGGCGAGGCCTTCCCGGCCGGGCTGGACGCCGTCTTCGTCGTCGCGGGCCTCGCCGCCCTCGTCGCCGCGCTGCTCGTCGCCGTGCTCGTGCGCCCCGCGGCGCCGGCCGACGCGGCGGCCGTGCCTCAGACCGTCGGCAGCCAGTGAGCGAGCCGGTCGAGGGCCTCGCGCACGTCGGCCGTGGCGCCGGCGAAGGACAGCCGGATCCAGGTGTGGCCGTCGACGGGGTCGAAGTCGATGCCCGGCGCCACCGCGACGCCGGTCTCGGCGAGCATCCGCTGCCCGAAGGCGAGCGTGTCGTCGGTGAGGTGGGCGACGTCGGCGTAGACGTAGAACGCGCCGTCGGCGGGCGCGAGCCGCGTCAGCCCGAGGCGCGGGAGGCCGTCGAGCAGCAGGCGCCGGTTGAGGGCGTAGCGCTCGACGTGGCCGTCGGCCTCGGCCACCGAGGCGTCGGTGAACGCCGCGAGCGCCGCGTACTGCGCGGGCACCGGCGGGCAGACCGTGAAGTTGCCGGCGATGACGTCGACGGCACGGCGCAGCCGCTCGGGGACGAGCAGCCAGCCCAGGCGCCAGCCGGTCATCGACCAGTACTTCGAGAACGACGTGACGACGATGGCCTCGTGCGAGGTGCTCCACGCGCTCGTGGTCGCGGGGGCTGATTCTCCGGCCCCGTACTCGATACCGTGGTAGATCTCGTCGCTGACCAGCTGGACGCCGTGCTCGTCGCACCAGCGCGCGAGGGCGGCCAGCTCGCCGGGCTCGATGACGCTGCCGGTGGGGTTCGCGGGGCTGGCGACGACGAGGCCCTTCGGCGGGCGGTCGAGGGCCTCGAGCATCGCGACGGTCGGCTGGAAGCGCGTCTCCTCGCCGCACGGCAGCTCGACGACCTCGCACCCCAGCGCGGCCAGAATGTTGCGGTAGCAGGGGTAACCGGGGCGGGCGAGCACGACGGTGTCGCCCGCGTCGAAGGCCGCGAGGAACGCCAGCAAGAAGCCGCCCGAGCCGCCGGTGGTGGCCACGACGTCCTCGGCACGCACGGTCTCGTCGCCGTAGCGGGCGCGGTGGTGGGCGGCGATCGCCGCGCGCAGCTCGGGCGTCCCCAGCGAGCCCGTGTAGCCGAGGATCTGCTCGTCGAGGGCACGCTTGGCCGCCGCGCGCACGTCGGCCGGGGCGGGCGTCGAGGGCTGGCCCGCGGAGAGGTTGACCAGGTCGCCGTGGGTGCGCGCCCGTTCCCCGGCGGCCGCCCACACGTCCATCACGTGGAACGGGGGGACCATCGCCCGCACCGCCGGACCGAGGCGCGCCAGAGTCGTCACCGCGTCACCCTGACACGGGAGCGCGCTAGTAGCCGACGTAGGCGTCGCCCCGGGCGACGGCCTCGACGCCCGGCACCTGCGACACCGACCCGTAGCGGTCGATGGCGTAGCGGACGCCCGCGATGATGTTGTCGATCGGGTCCTTGATCTCGTCGTGGCCCTCGAGCTTGTACGAGTCGAAGGTCGGCCCGATCGTCTGCATGAGCCCCTGCGACGGCGTGCCCTTGGCGGCGTTCGAGTCCCAGTCGTTGGTGGCCTCCGGGTCGCCGCCCGACTCGTGCTCGATGATCGTGGCGATGTCGTCGGGGTTCATCTTGTCCAGCGGCACGCCCTCGGCCTGCAGCACCACCGTGGCCTCGCGGATCCAGTCGCCGACCTGACCCTGCGGCCCGCCCGTCGGCGCGGCCCCGTCGCCCGAGGCGTCGGGGTCGGTCGAGGCGCCGGTGACGGCGCCGTCCTCCTTGGCGTCGGCGTCGGCGTCGGCGTCGGCGTCGGCACCATCGGTGTCGGAGCCGGTAGCCGCGTCATCGTCCTGCGCATCGGCGTCGTCCGGCGCGTCAGCGTCGTCCTGCGCGTCGGCGTCGTCAGCGGTGGCGTCGGCAGCGGCGTCGTCGTCCTGCGCATCGCCATCAGCGTCCGCACCCGCGCCGCCGGCGGCGTCGTCGTCCCGCCCGTCGACGTCGACAGCGGCGTCATCGCCCTGCGCATCGACCTCAGAGTCGGTGTCCTGAGCGTCGGCACCATCCGCCGCGGCCGGGTCGGTCGCATCCCCGGCGTCCACGCAGTCGTCCGACTGGTCGCCGGCCGGCACGTCGTCGTCGGCCGTGCGCTCGCCCGCGCCGGCCTCGTTCCCGCCGCCGGATGCTTCGGAATCCGAAGCATCGCCGCTACCCGAGCCGTCCCCCGCGTCTGCAGCGGAGCCGGTCGACGCCCCCGCGTCCGAACCGCCCCCGCCCGCACCCCCACCAGATGCTTCGGAATCCGAAGCATCTCCGGTACCGGTCCCGTCCTCGGGGCAGTCGTCCGAACCGCTCCCGCTGTCATCGCCCGTCGTCCCCGGGTCCGCGAGGTCTGAGGTGCTGTCCGCACCACCGCCCGAGAGATCGATGCCCTGCGTCCCGCCGTCGGACCCACCCGAACCGGAGCCGTCGGCCAGCGCGGGAGCGGTGGAGATCGACTCGCCGGTGGGCGCCGGGGCCCAACCGGAGGCACCGATCGTGCGCGCGTCGGGGGTGGGGAGCCGGGAGAAGGCGCGGGCGTCGGCGGCGAGCTCGTGGAGCACGGTCGCGGTGTCGCCGAGATCGGTCTCGGCGCGGGCGAGGGCGGCGCGGGCGGCGGCAGTGGGCTCGGCCATCGCCTGGGCCGCGAGCTGGTCGGCCAGCGGGGCCCGGACCGGGTCGGCGAGGGCCTCGGCGCGGGCGCGGCGGGCGGCGTCGAGGGCGCGGGTGACGTGCCCGTCGACCTCGCGGCGCAGCCCGTCGAGCACCTGCCCCGCGCCGTCGACGCGCTCCCGCATCCGGCCGCTCGCGTCGAGCGTGGTCCGGCCCGCCCGGTCGAGATCGCCGAGGTACTCGGTGAACGCCTCCGCGCCCCGGCCCCGCCAGGCGGCGCGCACCTCCTCGCCGTGGCGGCCCACCGTGGCCAGCGACCCGTCGACGCCCTCGGCCATCGACCCGAGCCCGCGACCGACGGCGCGCAGGACCTCGGGGTCGAGGCGCTGCACCCGGTCGGCGAGGGCGCTGAGCTCCTGCCCGCCCGGCTGCGCGGCGAGCTCGCCGACGGCGTCGAAGGCCACCACGACGTCAGGCCGCGGCAAGCGAGGCGGCGGCGTCCCCGTCACCCGTGCGGACGGCGGTGAGGGCGGCGTCGAGGGCGCGGTCGAGCCCGTCGAGGCACGAGCCGGCGGCGCCGAGCTCGGCGTCGAGGGACCGGACGATCTGGTCGAGCGCGCCGAGCAGCGCGCCGGCGGAGCTCAGGTCGCCGAGGCCGCCGCGGGGCGCGACGACCTGGTCGATCATCGCGGGCAGCCGCCGCGCCTCGGCGGCGACACCCGTGCGGGCCTGCTCGAGGGCCGCCGGCGCGAGGTCGAGGTCGGGCATGGCGCGAGGGTAGGTCGGCGCTCCGCCCGTGTGGGGCCGTTCCGAGAGATCCGGTCAGGACACCGGCACGGCGACCCGGCCGGCGGCGGCGTCCCGCGCGATGTCGGTGCGGTACTGCCCGCCGGGGAGGTCGACGGTGGCGAGGCGGTCGTAGGCGTCGCGGCGGGCGTCCTCGAGGTCGTCGCCGGTCCCGACGACCGAGAGCACCCGGCCGCCGCTCGACACGACGGCCCCGTCGTCGCGCCGCCGCGTGCCGGCGTGCAGGACGCCGTGGCCGTCGGCACCGCGCAGGACGTCGCCGGTGCGCACGGCGCCGGGGTAGCCCTCGGCGGCGACGACGACGGTGACGGCGGCGCCCGGCGCCCAGGTCGGCGGGAGCTCCTGCGCGAGGCGCCCGTCCGCGGCCGCGGCGAGCAGCGAGGCCGCCGAGCTGCGCAGGAGCGCGAGGACGGGCTGGGTCTCGGGGTCGCCGAAGCGGCAGTTGAACTCGATGACCTGCGGACCGGAGGACGTCAGCGCGAGGCCGGCGTAGAGCAGGCCGGAGAACGGGGTGCCGCGGGCGGCGAGCTCGGTGACGACCGGGGCGATGATCCGGTCGACGACGTCGTCGACGAGGCCCTCGGGCGCCCAGGGCAGCGGGGCGTAGGCGCCCATGCCGCCGGTGTTGGGGCCGGCGTCGTCGTCGCCGAGGCGCTTGAAGTCCTGGGCGGGCACGAGCGGGACCACCGTGGTGCCGTCGACGACGCAGAACAGCGAGGCCTCGGGGCCGTCGAGGAACGACTCGAGGAGCACCGGGTGCCCGGCATCGAGCACGGCGGCGGCGTGACGGCGGGCGTCGTCGCGATCGGGGGTGACGAGCACGCCCTTGCCCGCCGCCAGGCCGTCGTCCTTGACGACGTAGGGCGGGTCGAAGCGGTCGAGGGCACGGTCGAGGTCGGCGAGGTCGCGGACGGCCTCGCTGCGCGCGGTGGGGACGCCGGCCGCGGTCATGACGTCCTTGGCGAACGCCTTGGAGCCCTCGATGCGGGCCGCGGCGGCGCTCGGGCCGAAGCAGGCGATGCCGGCGGCGCGCAGCGCGTCGCCCACGCCCGCCACGAGCGGGGCCTCGGGGCCGACGACGACGAGGTCGGCGCGCCAGCGCTGGGCGAGGGCGACGACGAGCTCGGGGTCGGTGGCGTCGGCGAGGCCCGGGTGCTCGGCGATGGCGGCCGTGCCCGCGTTGCCGGGAGCGGCGGCGAGGGCGGTGACCTGGGGGTCGCCGGCGAGGGCGAGCAGCAGGGCGTGCTCGCGGGCACCGGAACCGATCACCAGGACGCGCACGGGCGACACGCTACGGGGGGCGGGCGAGGATCGAGATGGGGGCTTTCCTGGCGTTGAACGCCAGCGTGGCCCCCACGCTTGCATGAACACGTCGACGGCGGTTGGTGGTGGCGGAGGTCGGCGCGGTCGGGAACACTGCCCCGCGATGAGTTCGCCGGGGTGGCCCTCCGTGTCCCGACGGTCCGCGCTCTGGGGCGGTCTGGCCGCCGCCGGGGCGCTCGCGGCGGGGTGCACCAACGCCCCGCCGGGCGCAGCCGCCCCGCCCGCCACGGCGGCGCCGCTGCCCAGCAGCCCCGCCCCCGCTCCACCGTCGGGCGCCGGCATCGAGGCCGTCGAGCCCGGGCGCATCGTCGTCGTCGGGCACCGCGGGGCCTCGGGCTACCGCCCCGAGCACACGCTCGCCGCCTACGAGCTCGCGATCCGCCTCGGCGCCGACGCGGTCGACGTCGACGTCGTCCCCACCCGTGACGGGGCGCTCGTCGCCCGCCACGAGCCCGAGATCGGCGGGACCACCGACGTCGGCACGCGCCCCGAGTTCGCCTCCCGCCGCACCACCAAGGAGATCGACGGGACGGCGTCGACCGGCTGGTTCACCACCGACTTCACGCTCGCCGAGATGCGCACGCTGCGCGCGAAGGAGCGCATCCCGGCCACGCGCCCGCACAACACGCTCTACGACGGCCGGTTCCCCGTGGTCACGTTCGACGAGGTCCTCGACCTGCTCGACCGCCTCGCCGCCGAGCTCCGCCGCCCCGTCGGCGTGCTGCCCGAGATCAAGCACTCGACCTACTTCGCGAGCCTCGGCCTGCCCGTGGAGCCCGCGCTGGTCGAGACCCTGCGCCGCCGGGGCCGCGACCGCGCCGACTCCGGGGTGGTCATCCAGTCGTTCGAGACCGCGAACCTCCGGGCCCTCAAGAGCCAGGTCGGGTGCCCGCTGCTGCAGCTCGTCGACGCCGCCGGCACCCGGCCCGCCGACCTCGTCGCCGCCGGCGACCCGCGCACCTCGGAGACCCTGGTGACCCCGGCGGGCCTGCGCGGCGTCGCCGGCTACGCCACCTGGATCGGGCCGACGAAGGAGCTGATCGTGCCGCTGGGCCCGGGCGACGCCGAGACCGCGCCGACGACCCTGGTGCAGGACGCGCACGCCGCGGACCTCAAGGTCATGCCGTACACGTTCCGCAACGAGAACGAGTTCCTGCCCGCCGCCAGACGACGCGGGGGACCGGGCGCGCCGCCCGACACCTACGGGGACGCGTTCGGCGAGTACCAGCAGTACGTCGCGCTCGGCGTCGACGCCGTGTTCAGCGACGACCCCGACACCGCGCTCGCCGCGGTCCGACCCTAGGGCGCGAGACGCCGGTCGACGTAGCACCAGCGCCAGGTCTCGCCCGGCTCGTACGAGCGCATCACCGCGTGCCCGGTGACCTCGTGGTGCTTCGAGGCGTGGCGGTACGGGCTGGAGTCGCAGCACGCGACGTGCCCGCACTCCAGGCACTTGCGCAGGTGCGCCCACGCCGTCGAGCCCTCGGCCCGGCAGTCGGGGCACAGCAGCGTCTCGCCGTTCGTCGCGACCGCGTCGGGGGTCGGGTCGGTGGCCACGCCCCCGGTGCCGATGGTCAGGAGGTGTTCACAGGCGCCCACCCGGACGAGTCTAGTTGCTCGCGCCAAGGAGGTGCGGCCGTCAGCGCTCCTACGTCGCGCTACCGACCGACCTCCGGCGCGTCATTGACCGACTTCCCGGGTGACGGTCTCTTCGCGACCCGGGCCCACGCCGATCGCGGACACCGGCGCCCCCGAGAGCTCCTCGATGCGCTCGACGTAGTCGCGCGCCTTGGCGGGCAGGTCGGCGAACGAGCGGCACGCCGAGATGTCCTCGAACCAGCCCGGCATCGACTCGTACACCGGCGTCGCGGTGCCCACGTCGGCCTGCGTCATCGGCATCTCGTCGACACGCCGGCCGTCGACCTCGTAGCCCACGCAGATCGGCACGTTCTCCAGCCCGGAGAGCACGTCGAGCTTGGTGAGGAACAGGTCGGTGATGCCGTTGACCCGCACCGCGTAGCGCGCGATCACCGCGTCGAACCACCCGCACCGGCGGCTGCGGCCCGTGGTCACGCCGAACTCGCCGCCGGTCTTGCGCAGGTACTCGCCGTCGGCGTCGAACAGCTCGGTCGGGAACGGGCCCGAGCCCACGCGGGTGGTGTAGGCCTTGAGGATCCCGATCACACGGCCGATGCGCGTCGGCCCGATGCCCGAGCCGGCCGCGGCCCCGCCCGCCGTCGGGCTCGAGGACGTGACGAACGGGTAGGTGCCGTGGTCGACGTCGAGCAGCGTGCCCTGCGAGCCCTCGAGCAGCACGGTCTCGCCGCGCTCGAGGGCGTGGTGCAGCGCGAGGCGGGTGTCGGCGATGCGGTGCGCGAAGCCCTCGGCGTGCCCGAGCAGGGTGTCGGCGACCTCGTCGACGTCCAGCGCCCGCCGGTTGTAGATCTTGACGAGGATCTGGTTCTTGAGCTCGAGCGCCGCCTCGACCTTCTCGCGCAGCAGCTTCTCGTCGAGCAGGTCCTGCATCCGCACGCCGACGCGCGCGACCTTGTCCTGGTACGCGGGCCCGATGCCGCGCCCGGTGGTGCCGATGCGGGACTTGCCCAGGAAGCGCTCGGTGACCTTGTCGATGGCCACGTGGTACGGCGTGATGACGTGCGCGTCGGCGGAGATCAGCAGCTTGCCCGTGTCGACGCCCTTGGCCTCCAGGCCCGCGAGCTCCTCGAGCAGGACGCCGGGGTCGACCACGACGCCGTTGCCGATCACGTTGGTGACCCCGGGCGTCAGGATCCCGGACGGGATGAGGTGCAGCGCGAAGTTCTGGCCGTCGGGCAGCACGACGGTGTGCCCGGCGTTGTTGCCGCCCTGGTAGCGCACCACCCACTGGACCTGCTCACCGAGGATGTCGGTGGCCTTGCCCTTGCCCTCGTCGCCCCACTGGGCGCCGATGAGGACGATGGCCGGCATGTGACACTCCCTGGGTCGACGCCACTGGTCGCACGGGAGTGCAGGCCGCCCCGTACAGCGGAAGGGTAGTCCACGCGTGTGCTCCGGCTCGCCCTCACGGGGGCCCCTGGTGCGCGTGGTGACCTGCGGGGAGACCGCCCGGGCGCGCTGGGGCCCGGCGCTGGCCGACGCGGCGCTCCCCGTGGACGACCTGCCGGCCCTGCCCGCGCGCGCCGAGGTCGACCCGCTGCTCGACGCCCTGCCCGACGACGCCCGCCTGGTCGTCGCCGGCGACGACGCCGCGCTGGCCGCGGTGCTGGTGCGCCTGCTGCGCCGCGAGCGCCTGGCCCTGGCGGTGGGCGTCCTCCCGGCCGCCGACTCGGCCGCCGCCGCCGTCTGGGGCCTGCCGACCGACGTCGAGGCCGCGCTGGCGCTCGCCCGCACGGGCACCGCACGGCCGGTCCCGCTCGTGCGCGACGACCACGGCGGCGTGGTCGCCGGGCGCCACGAGGTCGGCCCCTTCCACGGCGCCGTCTACTGCGAGGACCGCCTGGTCGCCGAGGGCGACGCCGCCGGCATGGTCGTCACGCCCGACCCGGACGCCGGGGTGGCCGTGACCGTCACCGGCCCGCGGCGCCTCGGTGGCCTGCGGGCGGGGCGGGTCGCGGCGCACGCGGGACGCGCCGTGCAGCTCGGGTGCCGGCCGGGCGTCACCGTGGTCCGCGACGGCCTCGCGGCCGACCGGCCCGTGACCCGGCGCAGCTGGTACCGGCACATCGAGGACTGGCGGCTCGTCCGGCCCTGACGTCCGGGGGTCGGGCTCAGTCCTCGGGCGGGGTCAGCGGCACGGTGACGACCAGGACCTCGTGGAGCCCCTCGGACGCGTGCTCGGCGCGGCGGCGCTCGGCGTCGAGGCGGGCGGCCTCGCGGTCGAAGGGGCCGAAGGCGTCGGTCTCGCCGGTGATCGGGTCGGCGACGAGGACGACCCAGGCGGTGCCGCGCTCACCGGCCACCCCGGGGCCGCCGACCGGCTCCGGGTACGCCCCGCCCGCGGCGGGCCCCGACACGTCCACCACGGCCGGAACGTACCCCGCGGTCGGTGCGGGGAGGGGAGCCCGACGCGCCCGGTGATCGCCCCACCGCGACGACCGGCCGGTAGCTGGCCGATCGGGTGGCCGGGCGGCTCCGGAGGGCGACCGCCGCGCCACCGTCCGTGCCTCATCGTGCGGATCACGCATGGGCGGCCGGGGGCGGGGTATGCCAGGAACATGCTCGCCGTGGTGGTCCTCGTCCCGATCGCACTGATGATCCTGGCGTGCTCGCTGGAGCGCTTCGAGGCCCTCACCACGCGCGTCCCCACCCCGCGCGCCCCCCGCGGCGCAGTGCCGGCCCCGCCGGCCGCCCCGACTCCGCACCTGCGCCTGGTGCCGGGCGCCGGCACCCCCGCCGACGTCGTCGCGCCGCCCGCCGACGAGGATCTCCGCCGCGCGTCCTAACCGTCGTCCGGCCGTGACCGGTCCGCCGCCCTGACCGCCTCGTCGCGGTCCATCCCGGTGGCGCGGAGCAGGTCCACGAGCATCGATCGCACCTGGGCGAGCACCACCTCGGCCGAGTAGCCCCCGCCCCGCGCCGGCACCTCCGCCGCCGTGTCGAGCAGCGCCACGCGCGCCCCGTCGGTGGATTCGCCGGTGGTCAGCTCGCGGCGCAGCACCCCCACCGCCTCGGCGAAGCGGCGCAGCACCGGCACCAGGTCGGCGTCCGGACGCTCGCCGTCGCGCAGCGCCGCGTAGCCGCGCCGCGCGAGCACCCGGGCGTTGCGCAGGGCCAGGTCGACGGGCCGCACGGCCGCGCGGAGGCGGGCGAGCTCGCCGCGGTGGCGCCGGCGCTGCGGGGCGATCGTGGTGATCTCGAAGCCGGCGTCCACCGCGTCGGCCAGCGCGTCGACGCGCCCCTGCGTCGCCCGCGCCCGTTCGAGGACCGCGGTCGCGGCCTCGGCGTCGCCCGCCTCGAACGCGTCGGCGATCCCGGTGAGCACGGCCTCGAGCTCGTCGAGCAGCGCGGCGAGCCCACGGCGTGCCCGGGTCAGCGGGTGCGAGGGCAGCGTCGCCGCGGTGAGCAGCCCGATCGCCGCCCCGATCAGCGTGTCGATCCAGCGCGAGAACGCGGCCGTGGTGCCCGGCGGCTGCAGGGTCGCGATGAGGACGGCGGACACGGCGGCCTGGTTGAGCAGCAGGGCGCCGACGTCGAACAGCAGCGCGGCGAGCAGCGCGAGGCCGACGACCACGCTGATCTGCCACCAGCCCGGCCCGATGGCGGCGACGATGAGGTCGCCGACCGCGACGCCGACGCTGACCCCGACGGCCAGCTCCACCGAGCGCCGCAGCCGGTTGGTCACGCCCACGCCCAGCACGAGCACGCACGCGATGGGCGCGAAGAACGGCAGGGCGTGCCCGACGACGTTGCGGGCCACGAGGAACGCGAGGCCCGCCGCCAGCGCGCACTGCAGGATCGGCAGCCCCGAGTCGCGCAGACGCCGGGTGCGGCTGCGGGCGATCCGGCGCAGGCCCTCGGCGGCGGTCACGGGCGGGTCGGCGGTGGGGTCAGCGGTGGGATGAGCAGCGGGTCAGGCCAGGCCCAGGGCCCCGAGGGCCTGCGGGTCGCAGTCGGCCACCAGCGCGGTGCAGCGCTCGACCTCGTCGGTCTCGCCGATGGCCTGCGCGGCTTTGGCCAGCGCGGCCACCGCGCGCAGGAAGCCCTGGTTGGGCTCGTGGTCCCACGGCACGGGGCCGAAGCCCTTCCAGCCGTTGCGCCTCAGCTGGTCGAGCCCGCGGTGGTAGCCGGTGCGCGCGAACGCGTAGGACGTGACGTGCTCGCCCGCCGCGCCGGCACGCTCGGCGAGCGCCGCCCAGCCCGCGCTGTAGGTCGGGTGGTCGGCGACGACGGCGGCCGGGTCCTCCCCGGCCGCGAGGCGCGACGCCGGCTCCGGGGACTCCGGCAGGTACGTGGGCTGGGGTCCGAGCAGGTTGTGCCCGTGGCCCGCACCGGGCCCGGTCGGGATGGTCATGTCGACCATTGTCCCGCCGGGCCCCCCGCGCTCAGCGGCCCAGGGTCTGCCCGGTCGAGCGGAGGTCCTCGCAGGCCGTGACGACGCGGGCGCCCATGCCCTTCTCGGCCTCCTTGAGGTAGCTGCGCGGGTCGTAGACCTTCTTGTTGCCGACCTCGCCGTCCACCTTCAGCACACCGTCGTAGTTCGCGAACATGTGGCCGGCGATGGGCCGGGTGAACGCGTACTGGGCGTCGGTGTCGACGTTCATCTTGATGACGCCGTAGTCGAGGGCCTCGTGGATCTCCTCGAGCAGCGAGCCCGACCCGCCGTGGAACACCAGGTCGAAGGGCTTCGAGCCGTCGGGAAGGCCGAGCTTGCGGGCCGCGACCTCCTGGCCCTCCTTGAGCACCGAGGGCTTGAGCTTGACGTTGCCCGGCTTGTAGACGCCGTGCACGTTGCCGAAGGTGGCCGCCAGCAGGTAGCGGCCCTTCTCGCCGCCGCCGAGGGCGTCGACGGTGTGCTCGTAGTCGCCCGCGGCGGTGTAGAGCTTGTCGTTGATGTCGTTGGCGACGCCGTCCTCCTCGCCGCCGACGACGCCGATCTCCACCTCGAGGATGATCTTCGCCTTCGAGGCCTCGGCCAGCAGCTCCTGGGCGATCTCGAGGTTCTCGTGCAGCTCCACCGCCGAGCCATCCCACATGTGGGACTGGAACAGCGGATTCTGCCCGGCGTTCACGCGGTCCTGACTGATCGCGATCAGCGGGCGGACGAAGGCGTCGAGCTTGTCCTTCGGGCAGTGGTCGGTGTGCAGCGCGACGTTGATCGAGTACTTCTCGGCCACGACGTGGGCGAACTCGGCCAGCGCGCTCGCGCCGGTGACCATGTCCTTCACCGACTGGCCGGAGCCGAACTCCGCGCCGCCGGTGGAGAACTGGATGATCCCGTCGCTCTCGGCCTCGGCGAAGCCGCGCAGCGCGGCGTTGATGGTCTCGGAGGACGTGCAGTTGATGGCCGGGAAGGCGAAGCGGTTCTCCTTCGCCCGGTCCAGCATCTCGTTGTAGACCTCGGGGGTCGCGATGGGCATCGTCGTGCCTCCCAGGAGCGTGTCGACACGGCCGGTCACCGCGGGGTGCGGGCGGCGGGCTGCGGCGCAGTATGACGCAGCGCCCCCGCCCGGCGCTGCGTCGCGGAGGTGTGACCCGGTCGCCGTGGTGCACCCGGGCGCGGTGCCTGGGCCGCGCGGGTGACGACCGGCCGGGCCCTCGTCCCCACCGGGACCACGGGTGGTGAAGGGCTATCGTCGGTGACGTGGGCCATGCCGGGGAGAGTGCCGTCGAGCGCACGCTGGGCAGCCTGAGGGCCATCGACGCGGTCGCCCCGTCCGACGCCTCGGTGCCCCACCCCTCGGCCCCGCCGGTCGGCCCGCCGCCCGGGCTCTTCGGGCCGCAGGTCCCCGCGCCGGTGGCCACCCAGCCGGGGCCCGACGAGGCGCCCCGCACCCTCGAGGACCTCTACCGCGAGCACCGGATGCGCTTCGTCCGGCTCGCCGTCCTGCTCGTCGACGACCCGGCGACCGCCGAGGACGTGGTCCAGGAGGCGTTCACGGGGCTGCACCGGCACTGGAGCCGGCTGCGCGACGAGCACGCGGCGCTGGGCTACCTGCGCACGGCCGTGGTCAACGGGTCGCGCTCGGTGCTGCGCCGCCGGCGCACGGCCCGCGAGTACACCCCGCCGCACACCGCGGACGCCCGGTCGGCCGAGTCGCTGGCGATGCTCTCCGCCGAGCACCAGGCGGTGGTCTCCGCGTTGGGCAAACTCCCGCGGCGCCAGCGTGAGGTGCTGGTGCTGCGCTACTACGGCGGCCTGTCCGAGGCCGAGATCGCGGAGGCGACGGGCATCAGCAAGGGCACGGTCAAGTCCACCGCCAGCCGGGGTCTCGAGGCCATCGGCAAGCTCGTCGGCGGGGTCTGACACCGCACGGACGGCCCCTGGGGCGCGGCGGGCGGCGCCGCTAGCATCCCCCGGGATGGACGACGAGCGACTGCTGGCCGAGGCCCTGCGCGCCCAGGCTGCGGGCGGGGTCTCCACCCCCGGCGTCCCGTCGGACACCGCTCGTCCCGCCGGGCCCACGACCGGCGCCGCCCCCGAGGCGGCCGGCCCCTCCCGGCTCCGTGACCGTTTCCGCCCGCTCGCCCGGTCCCGCCGCCAGGGCGACGGCGACACCCCCCTCCCCGGAGGTCCCGCGATCCCTGCCGAGCCGGCCACCCGTCGCACGCCCGCCCCGCCGACGGCACCCACCAGCACGGGCCGCGGCGCGCCCTCCGTGGGCGCCCCGCCGGTCCCGCGCCCCGCGCCCGGGACGCCCGAGCGGCCCTGGCCGCAGGCGGGTCCCCGTCCACCGGTCCGTCCGGTGCCCGGCCGCCCGCTGCCCACGGGGCCGGTCGCCCACCCGGGCGCGGCCGGGGTTCCCCACCCGCGGCAGCACCCGACCGGCGCGACCCCGGCCGCGCCCGCGCCGGCCGACCCGACCGCGTGGACGCCCGCGCGCATCGCCTGGTGGTCGGGCGTCGCGCTGCTCGCCGGGGCCGTCGCCGGGGCCCTCGCGGCCGTCGGGACGCTGGCCCTACCGGGCTGATCCGGACGATCCGGGAGGCACCCCGGGGTCCCCACGGCGGGCTGCCGCGTACGGTTCGGAGGCGTGTCGCCCACGCTCGCCGCCGCCTCGACCTCCGTGCAGGCCCTCGGCCCGGAGTGGCTGGACCCGCAGTACATCATCCAGGCGCTGGGCCCGTGGGCCCTCGCGGGCGTCTGCCTGATCATCTTCGCGGAGTGCGGGCTGCTGATCGGCTTCTTCCTCCCCGGCGACTCGCTGCTGTTCATCACCGGCCTCGCCGTGGTCACGGACCTCATCGACGCGCCGCTGTGGCTGGTGTGCCTGCTGCTGGTGGTCTCCGCGTTCCTGGGCAACGTCGTCGGCTACTACATCGGGCGCAAGGCCGGGCCGGCGATCTTCGACAAGCCGGACTCCAAGCTTTTCAAGAAGGAGAACGTCGACCGGACGCAGGCCTTCTTCGACAAGTACGGCAACCGCGCGATCGTGCTGGGCCGCTTCGTGCCGATCGTGCGCACGTTCATCACGGTCATGGCCGGCGTCGGGCGCATGGACGCCAAGCGCTTCTTCACCTTCTCGGCGATCGGCGGCGTGCTGTGGGCCGCCGGCGTGACGCTGCTGGGCGCCTGGCTCGGCCGCTTCGACATCGTCAAGAACAACATCGAGGCGATGCTCATCCTGGTCGTGGCGCTCTCGCTGATCCCGATCATCATCGAGGTCATCAAGGCGCGGCGCGAGAAGAAGCTCGGTGCGCAGGGCCTCGCGGAGGACGTCCTCGACGGCGCCACCGACGACGAGCCCACCCGCCGGCTCCCGCGCCAGACCTGAGCTAACCGCCGGGGGCCGCGTGCTCGCGGACCCACGCGTGCATGGCGATCCCGGCCGCGACGCCGGCGTTGATCGAGCGCGTCGAGCCGAACTGGGCGATCGAGAGCACCACGTCGGCGCCGGCGACGGCCTCCGGCGTCAGCCCGACGCCCTCCTGGCCGAACAGCAGCACGCACCGCCGCGGCAGCGCCGCGGTCTCCAGCGACCGCGCGCCGGGCCCGTTGTCGACGGCGACCACCGCGAGGTCCTCGCCGCGCGCCCAGGCCAGCAGCGTGGCGACGTCGGGGTGGTGGTGCACGTGCTGGTAGCGGTCGGTGACCATCGCCCCGCGCCGGTTCCAGCGGCGCCGCCCCACGACGTGCACCGCGGCGGCCGCGAACGCGTTGGCGGTGCGCACGATCGTGCCGATGTTGGCGTCGTGGTGCAGGTTCTCGATCGCGACGTGGAACGGGTGGCGCCGCGTGTCCAGGTCGGCGACCACGGCCTCGCGCCGCCAGTACCGGTAGCGGTCGACGACGTTGCGCCGGTCGCCGCCGGCGAGCAGCTCCGGGTCGTAGCGGGGATCGTCGGGCCACGCGCCGGGCCCTCCTGGCCACGGCCCGACGCCGACGGCCTCCGGACCGGTGCGCCACTCGGTGGGGCCCGGTGCGTCGTCGTCGGGGCCGTCGGGACCGTCGGGGCTGTCGGGGCCGGTCACAGCCCCAGGTCGGCCAGCCCGAGCAGCGAGCGGCACGCCAGGCCGCGGGCCTCGACGGCCTCGGTCGCCCCCGTGCCCCGGTCGACGACGGTGACGACGCCGACGACCTCGGCGCCCGCCTCGACCAGAGCATCGACGGCGGTGAGCACGCTGCCGCCCGTGGTCGAGGTGTCCTCGACGGCGAGCACCCGGCGCCCGGTGACGTCGGGGCCCTCGATGCGCCGCTGCATGCCGTGGGTCTTGGCCGCCGAGCGCACCACGCAGGCGTCGACGGGCGCGCCCGGGGCGTGCATGACGGCCAGCGCCACCGGGTCGGCGCCGAGGGTCAGGCCGCCGGCGGCGTCGTAGGTCCAGTCGGCGGTCAGCTCGCGCACCAGCCGCCCGATGAGGGGCCCGGCCTCGTGGTGCAGGGTCGCCCGGCGCAGGTCGACGTAGTGGTCGGCCTCGCGGCCCGAGGACAGCGTCACGCGCCCGTGCACGACGGAGAGCTCGGCGACGAGGGCGGCGAGGCGGGCGCGGGCGTCCGGGTCGACCGCGGGGCCGGCGGGCGCGGTCATCCGCGCCCCGAGGCCGAGCGGGCCGCGATCGCGCGCAGCAGCGCGCGGGGCACGAGGCGGGTGACGCCGACGATCGTCTTGTACACCGCGCCCGGCACCGACACCGACTTCCCGGCCTCGAGGTCCTCCATCCCCTCGGTGACCACCCGGTCGGCGTCCAGCCACGCCCACGCCGGGCCGGAGCGGCCCGTGCCGAGGCGCTGGTGGAACTCGGTGCGGGTGAAGCCCGGGCACAGCGCCATGACGCGCACGCCGGTGCCCGCCACGGTCAGCGCGAGGTTGCGCGACAGCGCCGTGACGTAGGCCTTGCCGGCGCCGTAGACCGAGCCACGGCCGGGCAGGAACCCGGCGACGCTGGAGACGTTGACGACGTCGCCCTCGCCGCGCGCGACCATGCCGGGCAGGGCCGCGGCGGTCAGCTCGAGCACGGCGGCCATGTTGACCTCGTAGTTGGCGCGCAGGTCGGCGGCGTCGGTGTCGACGAACTCGCCCGCGGTCGCGTACCCCGCGTTGTTGACCAGCAGGGACACCGGCGCGCCGCCGGTCAGGCGTTCCGCCACCCGTCGGCGGCCCGCGGCGTCGGCGAGGTCGGCGACGAGCACCTCGACCTCGATGCCCTGGCCGCGCAGGCGCTCGGCCGTCGCCTCGAGCCGGTCGACGTCGCGGGCGACGAGCACCAGGTCGTGGCCGAGGGCGGCGAGGTGCTCGGCGAAGGCGGCGCCGATCCCGGAGCTGGCGCCGGTGACCAGGGCCGTGCCCGGCCGCGGACCGCGCGGGCCGCGCCGCCCACGCGGGGCCCCGGGCCCGGCGGCGAGCCGGGCGGCGGGGTAGGGCACGAGCCGCGACGCACCGACCAGCGCGCGCGTGGGGACGCCCGGCACGGACATCGCCCGGCCCGCGGCGTGGTCGGCGAGCGCCGCGGCCGCCACGGCGTCCGGCGTCGGCGGGGCGAGGCGCAGCGGCACCGCCGCCGACCCGCCCGGGGTGCCCGGCGGCGGCGGGCAGACGACGGTGATCGCGAGGCCGTCGCGCGCCAGCGCCTGGGCCAGCGACTCGGTGAGGGTCACGACGTAGGCCTGGACGGCGCCGTCGAGCCCGGCCGCCCCGGTGGCGGGCAGGAACCCGGCGACCCCGGCCACGGTGATCACGCCGGTCGGGCCCGGGTGGGCGCGCGCGATCATCCCCGGCAGCGCGGCCCGGGTGAGCGCCAGCACCGCGCCCGCGCCGCGGTCGAGCGCCGCGCGCAGGTCGGCGGGGTCGGCGCCGGGCAGGCCCTCGGTGTGCGGGGGCGGCGGGCCGACCACGAGCAGGTCGACCGGGCGGGTGTCGGCCTGCAGGCGGCGGACGACGAGGTCGAGGTCGTCCGGGTCGGCGAGGTCACCGGGCAGCACCTCGGGGCGCGTGTCCGCGGCGGCGCCGCCGAGCTCGCCGGCGAGCGCCTCGAGGGCGTCGCGCGGCCCGCCGGCGAGGACCAGCGCGTCGCCGGCGGCGTGCAGGCGGTGGGCGAAGGCCCGGCCGAGGTCGGTGTCCGCGCCCGTGACGAGGACCCGGCGCGGTGTCGGGGCGCTCACCGCCCCGAGGACGAGCTGCTGCGGGCGCCGGGCCCGAACTCGTCGTCCTCGATGTCGTAGGGGATGTCGGCGGGGCGGTCGCGGTGGGTCGGGCGCGGTGCGGGCTCGGGCTCGGGCTCGGGCTCGGCGGCGGGCTCCGGGGGGAGCCCGGCGTCGGCGGCCGGCCCGTCCTCGTCGGCGCCGCCGGCGGCGTCCTCGAGGGCGACCGACACCTCGACCAGCGTCTGCAGCAGCGTCTGCACGCGCTCGGGGTCGGCGCCGGGGTCGATGCTGGCGAGCACCCACGTGTCCTCGGCCCACACCAGCGGGACGTCGTTGCCGACGAGGTCGGCCGCGCGGGCGAGGTCGGGCGTCAGGAGCGCGCGCGCCCGGGCCACCGAGGTGACGAACGCGTAGCGCTCGCCGACCTGGCCCAGCGAGTCGAGCCCGGCGTCGTCGGGCAGCGGCGCCGAGGGCAGCCGCAGCTCGAGGGCGACCGGCAGCGTCGCCACCCCGCGCACGGCCGCCACGATGCCGGTGATCTGGCCGGCCTGCTCGTGGTCGAAGACGTGGGCGAGGCGCCGGCCGCCGGGACCGGGCACGGCGCCGGTGGCGAGGTCGAGGGCGCGGCCGGGGCCGCCCTGGTGGACCGCGCCGTAGCGCCAGCGGCTCGGCAGCACCGGGTCGGTGTCGACGAACTCCCAGCTCTTCTGCTCGGCCCAGCGGCGGCGATCGCGGCGGTGGCCGCCGGAGCGGGCACGGTCGGAGAACAGGAGCAGCGCCCCGCCGCCCGCGGCGAGCACCGCGATGACGAACCAGACCCAGGCAGGCACGACCCGCAGCGTACGACGCCGGTGTCCCCCCATCGTGCAGCACGTCACGGCGTGCCGGACCCATGTGAGCGGAATTCGCGGTCATACCCGGGAAAACCACTCACGAAGGGGGTGGCGGGGCGCGGTTAGGCTCGGTGATCGTGAGCGCCACGCTGGTCGCGCGGGACCTCGCCGCCGCGCACGGCGCCCGGGTGCTGTTCTCCGGACTCGACCTCGTCGTCGCGCCCGGGGACGTCATCGGGCTCGTCGGGGTCAACGGCGCGGGCAAGTCGACGCTGCTGCGCCTGCTCGCCGGGCTGGCCGCGCCGGATGCCGGCTCGATCGCCCTGGCCCCGGCCACCGCCACCGTCGGGCACCTGCCCCAGGAGACCGCCCGGGTGCCGGGCGAGACCGTGCGCGGCTTCCTCGGCCGGCGCACCGGGGTGACCGCCGCGGCCGCCATGCTGGAGTCCGCGACGACGGCGCTGGCCGAGGGCGCGCCGGGTGCCGACGACGCCTACGCCGCCGCCCTGGAGCGCTGGCTGGACCTCGGGGGCGCGGACCTCGAGGAGCGCACCGAGGAGGTCGCCGCCGACCTCGGCCTGTCGGTCGACTTGCTCGACGCCCCGATGACCGCCCTGTCCGGGGGCCAGGCCGCCCGCGCCAACCTCGCCTCGCTGCTGCTCGCGCGCTTCGACGTCTTCCTGCTCGACGAGCCCACCAACGACCTCGACCTCGCCGGACTCGAACGCCTCGAGCGCTGGGTCCACGACCTGCGCGCCGGCACCGTCGTGATCAGCCACGACCGCGAGTTCCTCGCGCGCACGGTGACCTCGGTGCTCGAGCTCGACCTCGCCCAGCAGCAGATCACGCACTACGGCGGCGGCTACGACAGCTACCTCGCCGAGCGCGAGACCGCCCGCCGGCACGCCCGCGAGGCCTACGAGGAGTACGCCGACAAGCGCGGCGAGCTGACGAGCCGGATGCAGACCCAGAAGCAGTGGGTGGACAAGGGCGTGCGCAACGCCCGCAAGAAGGCCACCGACGGCGACAAGCACGTCAAGCACCACCGGGGCCAGACCTCGGAGAAGCAGGCGTCGAAGATCGCGCAGACCGAGCGCCGGATCGAGCGCATGGAGGTCGTCGAGGAGCCCCGCAAGGAGTGGGAGCTGCGGATGTCGATCGCCGCCGCGCCCCGCTCGGGGACGGTCGTCGCCACCCTGGACGGCGCCGTCGTCCGCCGCGGCGACTTCACCCTCGGCCCCGTGAGCCTCCAGCTCGACTACGCCGACCGCGTCGCGATCACCGGCGCCAACGGCGCGGGCAAGACGACGCTGCTCGCGCTGCTGCTCGGCCGCCTCGCGCCCGACGAGGGGCGGGCGGCGCTGGGCTCGGGCGTCGTCGTCGGCGAGGTCGACCAGGCGCGGAGTCTGCTCGGCAGCAGCGCGGCCCTGCTCGACGTGCTCTCCCGCGAGCCCGAGCTCGACCGCTGGCCCACCGCCGAGGTGCGGACGTTGCTCGCGAAGTTCGGGCTCGGCTCCGAGCACGTCCACCGCGGCGCGGACACCCTCTCGCCCGGCGAGCGCACCCGCGCCGCGCTGGCGCTGCTGCAGGCCCGCGGGGTCAACCTGCTCGTGCTCGACGAGCCGACCAACCACCTCGACCTCGCCGCCATCGAGCAGCTGGAGTCGGCGCTGGCGGCCTTCGAGGGGACGCTGCTGCTGGTGTCACACGACCGCCGCCTGCTCGCGGGCGTGGCCACCACGCGGCACTGGCACGTCGACGCGGGCCGCGTGGCCGAGGTGGACGCGCCCGCGCGGCACGGCTGAGCCCCGTCACCCACGGTTCACCGCCCGCCGGGCAGGGTGTCCCGTATGTCCCGATCGACGCTCGCCGCCGCCCTGCTGATCGCCGGCCTCGCCCTGGGCGCCACCGCGTGCGACACCGCGGCTCCCGCCTCGCCGGCGCCGGTCTCGGTGCCGCCGGTGCCGGGCGCGCCCGCGGGCCAGGACGACGACGGGGACGACGGCCAGCAGAACGGGGAGGAGGGCCAGGACGGGGGCCAGGACGGGCAGGACGACGACCAGGGCGACGACCGCTGACGCGCCCTTGACGCCGGACCGCGGCGGTGCTTGCATCCTTGCACTCATTGCATGAGTGCAAGGATCAGCCATGGACGAGCGGGACCGGCTCGCGGCGAGCTTCGGGGACATGCGGCGCGCGATGATCCCCGCGTTCCTGCTCGACCTGCTCGGGTCGGTCGACGGCGGAGACGAGCTCTCGCTCACCCAGCTCGCGACCCTCTACGTCCTCGACACCGGCGAGCCGGTGCCCCTCGGAGCGCTCGCGGAGCGGATCGGGCGGTCGGTGTCGGCCACCAGCCGGCTCGTCGACGCCCTCGTGCGCCGCGAGCTCGCCGAACGCCAGGAGCACCCCACCGATCGCCGGGTCCGTCGGGTGGCGATCGGGAAGGCCGGCGAGGCCCTGCTCCGCCGCCTCGAGCGCACCCGGGCCGACGCCCAGCTCGAGGTCACCGACCGCCTCGACCCCGCGGACCGGGCCCTGGTGGCCCGCGCGATGACCCTGCTCGGCGACGCCGCCCGGCAGGCGAGGAGAAATGCCCCGTGACCGACGAGACGCTCGTCCTGCCCCTCGACGCGATCGACCCGGCCGACCCCGCCACGCTCGGCCGGGTCGGGGGCAAGGCGTCCAACCTGGGAGCCCTCGTCCGCGGCGGCCTCGCCGTCCCGGACGGCGTCTGCCTGACCACGGCCGCCTACCTGCGCGCCGTGGCGCTCGGTCCCCTGTTCGACACGCCGCGGCTCGATGCGGCGGAGGCCCGCGCCGCCGTCCTCGCCTCCCCGGTGCCCGCCGAGGTCGCCGAGGCCGTCTGCGCGGCCTGCCCCGACGGTCCGGTCGCGGTGCGGTCGTCGGCCACCGCCGAGGACCTGCCCGACGCCAGCTTCGCGGGCCAGCAGGACACCTTCCTCAACGTCGTCGGCCCCGACGCCGTGCTGGACGCGGTCCGCCGCTGCTGGGCGTCGCTGTGGACCGAACGCGCCGTCGCCTACCGCGACGCCCACGGCATCGACCACGCGGGCGTCGCGCTGGCCGTGGTGATCCAGCGGATGGTCGACGCGCGCTGGGCGGGCGTGCTGTTCACGGCGAACCCCGTGACCGGCCGCCGCGGCGAGGCCGTCGTCGACGCCGCGCCGGGGCTCGGCGAGTCGGTGGTGTCCGGGTCCGTCGACCCCGAGCACCTCGTCGTCGACCCCGACGGGACGGTCACGCGACGCGCGGGAGCCGGCGGGACGCTGGTGCTCCCCCGCGCCGGCGGCGGCACCGAGACCGTGGCGGGCGGGGGCGCCGGGGCGTCCCTGCCCGAGGACGCGGTGCGCGCGCTGGCCGGGCTCGGCCGCCGGGTGGAGGCCCTGTTCGGCGCGCCCCAGGACATCGAGTGGGCCCTGGACGCCGACGGGACGCCGTGGCTGACCCAGTCGCGCCCGATCACCACCCTCTACCCGCTCGTTCAGGGACGCCCGGGCCTGCGCCTGTTCCTGTCGGCGAACGTCGCGCAGGGCGTGTTCCGGCCGCTCACCCCCGCCGGGCTCTCCGCCGCCCGGCACGCCGGCACCGGCCTCGCCCGGTTGCTCGGTGTGCCGATCGACGACCCCGAGCAGGGCCCGCCGATGCTCTCGCAGGCCGGCGAGCGGCTGTTCGTCGACCTCACCGACGTGCTGCGCAGCCGGATCGGGCGACTCGGGGCGCGGGGTGTCCTCGGGGTCATGGAGGCCCGGTCGGCCGCGGTCATCGCCACCCAGCTCGACCGCCCGGAGCTGTCGGTGACGCGGCGCTCGCCGCTGCCGACGCTGCGGCGGGTCGGACGCATCGCGGCGCGCTACCGCATCCCGCCCGCGATCCTGGGGTCCTGGCTGCGACCCGGGCGGGCCCGGGAACGGGCCTTCGACCTGGTCCGCACGGCCGGCGAGGCCCTGCCCGCGCGGCCGGGGGCGGGCCGGGTGGAGCGCATCGAGCGGGCGCGCTGGATGCTCGCCGACCGCTTCGTCCAGGTGCCCCCGCGCACCGCCGCGGCCCCGGTGGCCGGCTTCCTCGCCCTCGGCCTGGCCGCCCGCCTGCTCCGGGGCCACGCCCGTCCCGGCGAGCTGGGCACCGTCCTGCGGGGCGTCCCGCACAACGTCACCACGGAGATGGACCTCGCCCTCTGGGACCTCGCCGTCCGCCTGCGCGACGACGCGGACACCGCCGCCGCCCTCACCGGTACCGGGCCCGTGGAGCTCGCCAGGCGCCGCGACACCTGGCCGCCCGCCCTCGCGGCCGGGATGGCCGACTTCCTCGCCGTCCACGGCCGCCGCGCCGTCGCCGAGATCGACCTCGGCCTGCCGCGCTGGTCCGACGACCCCACCCACCTGCTCGGCGTCCTGGCCAACTACGTGCGCCTCACCGACGCGGACCGCGCGCCGGACACCGTCTTCGCCCGCAGCGCGGCGGAGGCGGACGCGGTGATCGAGCGGCTCGCCGGCCGGGTCGGCGGGCTGCGGGGCCGGGTCGCCGCCGCCGCGCTGCGCCGCGCGCGGGACCTCGTCGGCCTGCGCGAGCTGCCGAAGTACTGGCTGGTCACGGTGCTGGCGGCCGCCCGCGCGGAGCTGGCGGCGGTCGGGGCGGACCTCGCCGACCGGGGCCGCCTGGAGCACCCCGACGACGTCTTCTTCCTGACCCTCACCGAGGCCCGTGAGGACCTCGACCGCCGCGACCTGGTCCGTGCCCGCCGCCACCTACGACCGCGAGCTGCGGCGCCGGCACGTGCCGCGGCTCGTGTACTCCGACGGCACCGAGCCCGAAGCGCTCGCGGAGACCGCTCCGGCCGACGGCGACCTCACCGGGGTCCCGGCCTCGGCGGGCACGGTGACCGGCCCGGTGCGGGTGATCACCGACCCGCAGGGCGCCCACCTGGACCCCGGCGACGTGCTGGTGTGCCCGTCGACCGACCCCGGGTGGACGCCGCTGTTCCTCACCGCCGGCGGCCTGGTGATGGAGATGGGCGGGTCGAACTCCCACGGCGCGGTCGTCGCCCGGGAGTACGGCCTGCCCGCGGTGGTGGGCGTGCGCGACGCCGTGGCCCGGCTGGCCGACGTCACCACCGTGCGCGTGGACGGGACGAGCGGGCGGGTCGAACCGGTCGGGTAGCTACGGGACCAGCCGGTAGAACCGGAAGATGTCGTGCTCCAGCTCGTCGAGCACCTCGACCGCGGTGAACCCCGCGGCCCTGGCGTACTCCTCGAGCGTCGAGCGGCGCATCACCGTGCCGGTGCCCACCGAGCCGGACGTCGACAGGCCGTCGGGCAGGCAGCACATCAGCGAGAAGCCGTAGAACAGCCGCTCGACCTCGTCGCCGTCGGGCGCGAACGCGTCGGCCACCTTCTCGTCCATGATCAGCACGGTGCCGTCGGCGGTGACAGCGCGGCGCATGGCGGCGAGCACCGAGACGGGGTCGGGCATGTCGTGGACGCACTCGAAGGCGCACACGAGGTCGTAGGCGCCGGGCTCCGCCGTCGCCACGTCCGCGTGGTGCACGCGGACCCGGTCGGCGACGCCCTCGGCCTCGGCGTGCCGGCGCGCGGCCGCGACGGACGCGGCGTCGACGTCGAAGCCGTCCACCGACGTCGCCGGGTAACCGCGCGCGATGCCGATCGCCGACCAGCCCTCGCCGCACCCGACGTCGGCCACGCGGCCGCCGGCGCGCAGGGCGGCGTCGACCTCGCCGAGCAGCGGCAGGTGGTCGCGGCTCAGGGCGTCGCGCAGCAGCGGGCGGTTCTGGGCCGCCTGGCCCTCGCGGGCGTCGTCACCCAGCGCCTCCCAGCTCACGCCGCCACCGGTGCGGAACGCCTCGAGCAGGTCGTCGACCCGGCGCAGGGACGCGACGAGGATGCGGGCGAACGGGGTCAGCACGGCCTCGCTGTCGAGGTCGGCGAGCACCGGGACGTGCGCCGCCGGCATCGCGAAGCGACGCCCGTCGGGGTCGGCGGCCGGGTCGTCGACGGTGAGCATCCCGCTGACGGCCTGGTACTCGAGCCACTCGCGGGCATAGCGGGCGGCGGTGCCGGTGCGCGCGGCGAGCTCGCCCGCCGTCGCGGGCCCGTCCTGCGCGAGCGAGCGGTACCAGCCGAGACGGTCGCCGAGGTAGAGCGCGGTCGTCTGCTCCATGCCGAGGATCCAGCCGAACACCGTCTCGGCGCAGGCGTCGGTGGTGTGGGTGGGGGTGTCGTCGGTCGTCGTCATGCGCCGAGGCTCGCACCAGCGGCTGGCACGGCGCTGTCTCCGCGCTGTCGGCGCGCTCCGGGCCCCTATCCTCGTTCGGTGGGAGTGCGGGACGAGCCGGGGCAGACCCTCCGGTTCGCGCGGTCCGACGAGCGCACGGTGGCCTGGGCGGCCGTCGGCACGGGCCCGCCCCTGGTGGTCGGCGGCTGGTGGATGGGCCACCTCGAGCTGAACTGGGCCGACCCCGCCTTCCGCGCCTTCTTCGGGAGGCTGGCCGCCGGGCACACCGTGGTGCGCTATGACCGGCCCGGCTCGGGGCTCTCGCCGGGCGCGCCCGACCACTCCCTCGACGGCGAGGTGGCGGCCCTGGCCGACGTCGTCGCCGCGCTCGGCGAGGCGCCGGTGACACTTCTGGGGGCCTCGTCCGGCGGCCCGGTCGCCGCAGCGCTGGCCGCCCGGCGCCCGGACCTCGTCGAGCGTCTCGTGCTCTACGGCACCTTCGCCGACGGGTCCCGGCTCGCCTCGCCGGCGGTCCGGGACCAGCTCGTCGCCCTCGTCGGCACCCACTGGGGGCTGGGCTCCCGGGTGCTGGCCGACCTGTTCCTGCCCGGCGCGACCCCGGCCGAGCGCGACGGGTTCGCGCGCTTCCAGCGGGCCTCGGCCACCGCCGCCACCGCGTCCGCCGCGCTCGCCGCCGCGTACGCGTTCGACGTCCGGGCGGAGCTCGACCGGGTGGCGGCGCCGACCCTCGTGCTGCACCGGCGCGACGACCGCGCCGTCCCCGTCGCGCTCGGCCGGGACGTCGCCGCCACCGTCCCGGACGCCTCCTTCGTCGCGCTCGAGGGCGACGAGCACTTCCCGTGGCGCGGGGACGCGGACGCGGTGCGCCGGGCCGTGCTGGCGTTCCTCCCGGGCTCCTCGCCGGCGCCCCGGCGCGAGGTCACCCCGCCGACGAGCGTGCTCTCCCCGCGCGAGCTCGACGTCCTGCGGCTGGTGGCCGAGGGCCTCGCCGACCGGGAGATCGCCCGCCGCCTGTCCCTGAGCCCGCACACCGTGCACCGGCACCTCGCGAACGTGCGCAGCAAGCTCGACCTGCCCTCCCGCGCGGCCGCCGCGGCCTACGCGGAGCGCCACCACCTGCTCGAGCCGTAGCCCCGCCTGGCCCGTCCCGGCCACCCCCGCGGATGGCCGGAAGGGGCGACGCGGCCGCCCGCCGCGGCGGAGTGTGCTGCTCCCATGACCACGACCACGATCCCCACCCCGTCCGCGAACCCCGTCCGGGGCCGGCTCAACGCCGCGTTCTTCCGGGTCATGGACCGCTACGTCCACCGCCACCTCGGCGACCGCAAGGCCGCCCTGTTCGCCGACCTGCCGGGCACGGTGGTGGAGCTGGGCGCCGGCACGGGGGCGAACACGCGCTACTACCCGGCGGGGACGCACCTGATCGCCGTCGAGCCCAACCCGCCGATGCACCGTCCCCTGCGGGAGGCCGCCGCCCGCCACGGCCTCGACCTCGAGATCCGCGCGGTGGGAGCCGAGGACACGGGCCTGGCGGACGGGAGTGTCGACGCGGTGGTGAGCACGCTGGTGCTCTGCACCGTGGACGATCCCGCCGCGGTCGTCGCCGAGGTGCGCCGGATCCTGCGCCCCGGCGGCCGGTTCCTCGTGCTCGAGCACGTCGCGGCCCCGGACGGCCCGCTCGCCCGGCTGCAGCGCCTGCTGTGGACCTGCTGGCGGTGGGCGTTCGAGGGCTGCGACCTGCGGCGGCACACCGGTGACCTGCTGGCCAGGGCGGGCTTCGCCGACGTGGCCCTGGAGCGTTACCGCGCCGGCTGGGTGTTCCTGCCCGTAGACGAGCAGGTGGCCGGGACGCTGCGCCGCTGAGTCGTCCGGCACCCCCACAGCGCCGCGGACCCGCCGACGCCGGACACCGCGGCCACCGCGACGCCGGCGGCCGGGCTCGCCGCCGCCTCCGCCACCAGGCCGGCCGTCCCCGGGCCCACCAGCCCGCCGACGGCGGCGGCGAGGTGCAGCACGCCGAGACGGCGACCGAAGCCGACCACCCCGAACAGCTCGGCCGTGGCCGCCCCGGTGAGCCCGACGAAGGTCCCGTGCGCCGCGCCGAACACCAGCGCGAAGCCGGCGAGGGCCGCGACGCCGTGCGCCGGGGCCCACAGGCCGAGGCTCAGGGTCATCACCAGGGCCCCGGCCCGGAACACGGCGAAGGCACCCCGGCGGGCGACGGCCGGCACGACGGCCAGCCGGGCGACCAGGCTCGCCGCGCCCGCGGCCGCGACCAGGGCGGCGCCGGTGGCGAGGTCGATCCCCCGCAGGGCGGCGAACGGCGCGAGGTGCACGAACGGCACGAACATCGCGGCGGAGAGCCCGACGGCGCCCAGACCGAGTCGCCGGAATCCGCGGTCGACGAGGACGGCCCGCAGACCCGGCTCCGGCGGGGCGGGCGCCGCGCCGTCTCGCGACCCGACGGCGGGCGCCGCGGGGACGCACGCCCCGAGCACGACGGCGGCCACCACGGCGAGCACGACGGCGGCGCCCCGGAGCCCGAGCGGCGCGACCAGGGCCACGATCGCCGGCGGAGTGATCGCCGTCGCCAGCCCCGCACCGGCCGTCGCCACCACCAGCGCGGGGCCCCGCCGGCGCTCGAACGCGGCCCCGACGGCCGCCTGCAACGGGACGAACAGGCAGCCCGCGCCCCCGCCGACGCCGAGGGCGAAGCCGGCGGCCGCCACCGCGAATCCGGGCGACGCGGCGAGGACGAGCAGGCCGCCGGGCACGAGGAGCGCGGCGAGCGCGACCAGCGGGCGGGCGCCGTGCCGCTCGGCGAGGGACCCGGTGACCACCCCCGGGGCGAGCATGGTGGCGAGCGTCGCCGCGAGCATCACCGACGCCGTCCCCGCGCCGACCCCGAACGTGGCGGCGACGGGCCCGACGAGCGGACCGGTGCCCGTGGCGAGCCCGAGGGCCACCGCGGTGGCGGCCACCGTCGCCGCCAGCAGCGGGCCGGGGGACACCGGCGTCACCACGATCGCCCCGGCGCGGGCCGGAAGTACTCGCCGGCGATCGAGGCCCGGTAGAGGTCCGCGCCCACCACGGCCTCGAGCCCGGCGGTCTGGGTGGCCGGGGCGCGCAGGGCGGCGACCTTGCGGTCGAGGAGCTCCCCGTCGAACTCGAGGTCGACGGCGAGCTCGGCGTCCGGGCAGGGCGCGAAGGCGTCGTCGGCGTCGTCCATCGGCTCGACGAACTCGCCGAACCTCCGCACCCAGGCCTCGGTCACGGCCGCGTGCAGCACCCGGGGCGTCGCCGGCACGCGTCGCAGCGCACGGTCGGTCCACGCCGAGACCGCGCGGTGGTCGCGGTGCCCGGTGATCCCGTCGGGCCCGAAGGTCAGGACGGTGTCGGGCGCGACCTCGGCGACGATCGCGGCGAGCTCGTCGACGGCCTCCGCGCCGGGGTCGGCGACGAGCGCGCCGTCGAGGTGGCAGCGCCCGCTCGCGTCACCGAGGAAGCGGTGCTCGATGCGGCGCCGTGCCGGGTCGAGCGCGGCGAGGCTCGCCCTGATCTCCCGTGACCGCTCGGCGACGAGGCGGGCCGGCGGCCAGCGCGCCGGGTCGTCGGTGCCGTGCTCGCCGCGGGTGGCGGTCACGACGACGACCCGCCGACCGGCGGCGACCGCCGCGGCCAGGACGCCGCCGGAGAGGTAGAGCTCGTCGTCGGGGTGGGCCCAGACCCCGAGGACCCTGCCGAGGGCGGCGACGTCGCCGGGGGTGCGGACAGTGGTGCGGACGGGACGGGTGGTGGTCGGGGCGCTCACGGCGGTCTCCGGTCGACGACGGGGTGGGACGCCGTCGAGACTCGGGCCGGGCGCTGTCAGCCGGCGTGCACAGCGCTGTCACGCCCGGCCAGGTGGCGCGCGATCGCCGTGCGGGCCAGCACGAGGGCCTGCTCGCGGTCGGGCGCCCGCTCCGGCGGGACACGACCCCGCCCGCGCGGGTCGTCGTGGGCGTCCGGGGCACGGTCGGCGGCGGCGTCGAGCAGGTCCGCCGTCGCGGTGTCGTCGAGCGTGCGCAGCAGGTCGGCGAGGTTGCGCAGGGTGACCCACTGGTGGCTCCAGTTGCCGCCGGCGGCCCAGTGGTCGATCACCTCGCGGTACCCGACGAGCGCGGCCCCGATGCGCCCGGACCGCGAGCGCAACGACGCCAGCCCCACCGCGGCGATCGCCTCGAGGAAGGTCGACCCCACGCTTCGGGCACGGTCCATCCCGACGAGGTAGCCCTCCTCCGCGGCGTCGGTGCGGCCCTCGACGCTGTCGATCTCGGCGGTCACGTAGGCGGCGAGCCCGAGCAGCGACGGGACGTCGCCCGCGGGCAGGAGCGCGATGAGCTCCCGGGCCCGGCCGGGGTCGCCGCCGTAGAGCGCGGCCAGCGCGCCGACGCCCGGCTCCGGCACGGGGCGATCGACCAGGCCCAGCGCCGCGACGTCGTGGGTGACCGCGTCGGCCCACGCGCCGCGGCTCAGGCTCGCGTCGGCGAGGGCCGACAGGCAGGCGCGCCGTCCCTCGCCGTCCCCGGCGCGGGCGCACGCGAGCCCGCGCCGGGCGAGACGGTCGGCGCCGAGGGCGTCCCCGCGCAGGTAGGCGTCGTGGGAAGCGGCGCCCCACACGCGGGCCTCGCGGGGGTGCCCGGCCAGGGCCGGGTCGTCGACGAGCTCGGTGGAGAGGGCACTCACCTCGCGCAGGTCCTGCCAGTAGGCGATCTCGGCGAGCGAGATCGCCATCGCCGTCGCCGCGTCCAGGTCGCCGCGTGTCCGCGCGAGGCGCCACGCGGCCCGCAGGTTGCCGAGCTCGCGGCGCAGCACCGGCCCGACGACGGCCTCCCGGGCGGTCAGCGCGGTCCGCTCCGCCCACGCCGCGAGCTCCACGGCCCAGCGGACCACGTGCCGGTCGGCGGCGTCGTCCTCCCCCGCGGCGACCAGCCGGTCGCGGCCGAAGGCGCGCAGGGTCTCGAGCAACCGGTACCGCGGGCGCCCCGACGGGTCGGACGCCACCTCCACCATCGAGGCGTCGACGAGCCGTGCCAGCAGGTCCCCCGCATCGCCGGCGAGCCCGAGCGCGGTGGCGACCCCCTCCACCGCGACGAGGTCGACACCGTCGGCGAACGCCGAGAGGTGCCGGAACAGGCGCTGCTCCTCGTCGCCGAGCAGGTCGTAGGACCAGGCGACGGTGGCCCGCAGCGTCCGGTGCCGGGCGTGCAGGGCGCGGCTGCCCAGCAGGTCCAGCGCCCGGTCCAGACGCAGGGCGAGCGCCGCCGGGGCGAAGGTCGACAGCCGCCCGGCGGCCAGCTCGACGGCCAGCGGGAGGCCCTCCAGCCGGCGCACGATCTCGGCGACCTCGCGGAGCTCGTCGGGGGAGAACGCGAGGTCGGGGCGCACGCGGCGGGCGCGGTCGAGGAACACGGCAACCGCGGCGGCGTCGGGCAGCGGGGCGAGGCGCACGACGGCCTCCTCGGCGAGCCCCAGCGGCTCGCGGCTCGTGGTCAGCAGCGTGACCCCCGGGCAGCGTTCGAGGATCCCGGCGACGAGGTCGCGGACGGCGTCGAGCAGGTGCTCGCAGTTGTCGAGCACCAGCAGCCGCGGCGACGCATCCAGGACGTCGAGGCAGGCGGTGAGGACGTCGCCGGTGACGGACCCGAGGCGCAGGGCCGCGGCCAGCGCGTCCGGGATCCCCGCCCCGTCGCCGACCGCCGCGAGCATCAGGGTCGCCGCGTCGGGGCGGCGGCGGGCGAGCTCGCGGGCGAGGCGCGTCTTGCCGACCCCGCCCGTCCCGACCACGCTGACCAGCCGTTCGGTGGCGAGCAACCGGTCCGTCGCGGCGAGCTCGCGGTCCCGTCCGTGCAGGTCCGAGGACGTCGCGGGCACCGCGTGCACGGGCGCGGTGGACGCCGGCGCGGGAACCGGCCCGGCCGCGCCGCCCGCCACGTCGCTCTCGAGGGCGGCCAGCGCCGGCGACGGGTCGAGGCCGGTCTCCTCGGCCAGCCGCGCCCGGAACTCCCGCGCGGTGCGCAGGGCCCGCGGCGCCTGGCCGGTGGCGGCCAGCGCGCGCACCAGCAGCAGGACCGCAGGTTCGCGCAGCGGGTCGTCCTCGACCGCCTCCGTCGCCGGGCCCAGCGCCTCCCCGGCGGCGCCCGCCGCGAGCAGCGCGCCGGCCAGCCCGTCGGTGACGTCGCGCCACAGCTCGGCGGCGGCGTCCGCGGCCGCCCGCAGCGGGGGCACCTCGACGAGGTCGGCGAGGGCCGGTCCGCGCCAGGCGGCCCGCGCCTCGCGCAGCAGCGCCGCCGCCGCGGCGGGATCGGCCGGGGCGAGGTCGCGGGCCCGGTCACGCAGGGTCCGCACCCGGCGCAGGTCGAGCCCGTCGTCGTCGAGGCGCAGCCGGTAGCCGCCCTCGTCGGTGGTCAGGCGGGGTGCCGCGGCGCCCAGGTCGGCGCGCAGCCGCGACACGTGGCTGTGCACCGTCGCCCGCGCGGACCCCGGCGGGTCGTCCGGCCACAGCGCGTCGACCACCTGCTCCACGGTCACCGTGCGCCCCTGCGCCAGCGCCAGCAGGGCGAGCACCGCGCGGCGCTTGGGGCCGCGCACGTCGACCGGCCCGCCGTCGACGCTCAGCCGCAGCGGCCCGAGCACGTCGACCCGGACGGCCTCACCCACACCCATCACCACTCCCCGTGGCGAGCATGCCGTGCTGACAGCGGCGTGCAAGGGGCCTGTCAGCCGTCCGGCCGAACCTCGTCGGTGCTCGACACGCACCGCATCGGGAAGGACCCGCCATGACCACGACCACCACCCGCGAGCAGTCCCTCGTCACCACGCTGCGCTTCACCCTGGCCGGCGACGTCATCGATCCCGCCGACGCCCGCTACGACGAGGCCCGCCGGGTCTGGAACGGGCTGATCGACCGACGACCGGCGGTCGTCGCCCGGTGCACCTCCCGCGCCGACGTCCTCACCGCGCTCGCCGCCGCCCGGGCCCATCGGCCCCCGGTGAGCATCCGCGGCGGCGGTCACCAGATCGCCGGGAGCGCCGTCTGCGACGACGGCCTGGTGATCGACCTGTCGGCCATGACCGGGGTGAGCGTCGACCTCGACGCCCGCACCGTCACCGTCGAGCCCGGCGCCCGCTGGGCCGACGTCAACGCCGCCACGAGCCCGCACGGCCTCGTCGTGCCCGGGGGCGAGGTGTCCGAGACCGGCGTCGCCGGGCTGACCCTCGGCGGGGGCATGGGCCACCTGCAGCGGGCGTACGGCCTGAGCTGCGACGCGCTCCGGTCGGTCGAGATCGTCACCGCCGACGGGACGGTGCGCACCGCGAGCCGCGCCGAGCACCCCGACCTCTTCTGGGCCGTCCGCGGTGGCGGGCGCGGCCTCGGCGTCGTCACCGCGATGGAGTTCGCGTTGCGGCCGCTCGGTCCCGAGGTGGCGCAGGCGCTCGTGCTCTACCCGTACGAGGAGGCGGAGCGGGTCCTCGCGGCGTGGCGGGACGTCGTGCCGCGGATGCCGGACACGGTGTCGCCGGAGTTCGCGGTCTGGGGCATCCCGCCGGACCCCGGGTTCCCGGCGGAGATGCACGGCGCTCCGGTGGTCATGGTCGCCGGGCTGTACGCAGGGCCCGCGCAAGAGGGCCTCGAGGTGCTCGCGCCGCTGGCCCGCCTGGGCACGCCCCTCGTGGACGCCACCGCGGTCACCGACTACGTCACCAGCCAGTCCGGCTCCGACCCGCTGTTCCCGGCCGGCGCGCGATACTTCTTCAAGTCGCACTTCCTCGAGCGCTTCGACGACGACGCGGCCGCCGCCGTGCTCGCCGCGGGCGCCGCGCGGCCGACCCCGCAGTCGCTGGTCATCGTCCGCACGATGGGCGGGGCGATCGCGCGCGTCGGGGACGACGAGAGCGCCTTCGCCCACCGGAGGGCCCGGTTCAACGTCAGCATCGACGCGGGCTGGACCGATCCGGCGATGGACGACGCCGCGATCGGGTGGGCGCGGGGGTCCTGGGACGCCCTCACGCCGTTCGCCACCGGCGGTGTGTACGTCAACTTCGCGGGGCTGGACGACGACGCCGACCGCGGCGCGGTGTTCGGCACCCACGCGAACCGGCTCGACGCGATCCAGCGCACCTACGACCCGGACGGCCTGCTCGCGGGGGCCGCGGCCCGGCACTGAGGTGACGAACGAACGGCGCGTCCGCTGCGCGGGAAGCAGCGAACGCGCCGCTCGTTCCTCGAGGGGCTCGGCCGGACGGCCCAGCCAGCGGTCGGTGCCCCTCGAGCGCCCCTCACCCCTGCCGCGGCGGCGGGATGACGTTGCCGGCGGGGACGATGTTCTGGTTGGTCCGGAACAGGTTGTCCGGGTCGTAGCGGCCCTTGATCTCGGCGAGCCGGTCGTAGTTCCCGCGGTACGACGCGCGGATGCGGTCCTCGCCCTCCTCCATCATGAAGTTGATGTAGGCGCCGCCCGCCGAGTACGGGTGCAGCGCCTCCCAGTAGTCGCGGGCCCAGCGCGTGATCGCGTCCACGTTGGCGGGATCGGGGTCGACGCCCACGATGACCCCGGACCACCCGCCGTCGCGGTACGAGAACGCGGTCGCGTCCTCGGGCACCTGGGCGGCCGCACCGTCGATCGGGTACAGGTGCATCGTCGACTGGCCGCTGGGCAGCACCTCGGCGAAGCGTCGGTGCACCTCGATCGCCTCGTCGCTGATTTCCCGGAAGACGTCGCCCTTCCAGTACCACTGCAGCCCGGGCGGGAAGAGCGGGTCGAAGGCCGACTGCAGCGCCGCGTACGGCATCGGTTGCACGCCCACCATCAGCGGGGATCCGAACGTGCGCACCGGCTCGAGCACCTCGTCCGCCCGCTCACCCGGACCGGTGTAGCACCAGACGATCGCGCACACGGTCCGCCCCCACAGCTCCTCGGGGAACGGCGGACCCGGCGGGACGGCCACGATCCCGAGCCACCCGCTGAGCTCCGTCGGCAGGGACGGGAGCAGCTCCCGGTACCAGCGCATGACGTCCGCGAGGTCGTCGAGCGCGTAGAACACCGGACCCCCGACGATCGTCCCGGCGTCGCCCACGGGGTGGCAGCGGAAGGTGAACGAGGTGACGACACCGAAGTTGCCGCCACCCCCGCGCAACGCCCAAAAAAGGTCGGTGTGGTCGTCCTCGGACGCGGTGACGAACGAGCCGTCGGCGAGCACGACATCGGCCGAGAGCAGGTTGTCGACGGTCATCCCGTAGCGACGGGTCAGGTAGCCGGTTCCCCCGCCGAGCGTCAGCCCGGCCACGCCCGTGGTGCCGACGATCCCCGACGGCGTCGCCAGCCCGAACGCACCGGTGGCGTGGTCGACGTCGCCCCAGACACATCCGCCCTCGACCCGCACGGTCCGCTGCTCGGGGTCCACGCGTGTACCGCGCATCGGCGACAGGTCGAGCACCAGCGCGTCGTCGGTGACGCCGAGCCCTGCGGCGTGGTGCCCGCCGCCGCGGACGGCCAGCGTCAGGCCGTGCCGGCGGGCGAAGTCCACGCCGGCGATGACGTCGGCGACGTCGCGGCACTGCGCGACGGCGGCCGGACGCTTGTCGATCATCCCGTTGTAGACGGCCCGGACCGTGTCGTAGTCGGGGTCCGCGGGCAGGACGAGCCGGCCGCGCATGACGGCGGTGAGGTCGGTCCAGGGGACGGTGGCGCGTGGTGCGGTCGTGGTCACGGTGAATCTCCCGCGGGGATCGGACGGTCGGCGAGGGACCGACGGTCCTCGGGACGCGTTCGCGCAGCGTTCGCCTCACCCGTGCGGCGGCACGACCTCGGAACGTGCCGTGCACGCGGTCGGATCGACGGCCCGGAGGTCGGCGAGGCACCGCCGCAGGAGGGCGGTGCTGCCGTGCTCGCGGGCCAGGTCCACCGCGGCCCGGAGGCGTGCGACGGCGCCCGGGCCGTCGTCGAGTGCCGCGCGCCGGCGCAGCACCTCCGGGAGCCACCACACGTCCTGGCGCGACCGGGCGTCGGCGACCGCCGCGTCGAGCACCGCCCGTGCCTCGTCCCGATGCCCCCGCCGCTCCGCGATGTCGGCGACGAGCGTCAGCCAGTACGGCATCCGGAAGAACGCACCCGTGGCCCGCAGCCCGTCGATGCCGCGCCGCGCCGTCGCGGCGCCCTCCGCGCCGCCCTGCACCCAGCCGCTCAGCACCGGCGCCCACTCGCGGTAGTACGCGAAGCCGTAGCGCTCGCACAGCTCGGTCAGCTCGGCCGCCGACGCCTCCAGGGCCGGACGGTCGTCGCGGAACTGGTGGGTGACCGCGTCGTAGGCCAGCGCGACGGCGACGCTGTAGGGGTGCTCGATGCGGCGTGCCAGCGCGACGGTCTCCGCGGCGGTCCTGCGGGCCCGGTCGTCGTCGCCGAGCAGCCAGTGGGCGTGGGCGGCCCACCCCACGCCGTGCACGTCGAGGCGGGTACCGACGCTGAGCGACACCGTGTCCGCCGCGTCGGCGACCACCGCGAAGTGGTGCAGCGCCCGCCGGAGCCGCCCGAGGGCGAACGCCGATCCGGCCGCCGCGAAGTGGGCGTGCGCGACGAGGGCAGGGGCGCCGTCGGCCATCGCGACGACCCGCGTCGCGATCGCCTCGGACTCGCCGACAGCGCCCGCGACGAAGCGGGTGATCCAGAGCCCCACCAGCGCGGACAGCTCGGCGTCCCGGTGCCCGATGCGGTGGGCGAGCGCCACCGACGCCTCCAGCGTCTCCCGCACGACCGGTGACGCGTACCCGTGGCGCGCGTTGAGCGGAGCGGCCAGGGCGTCGCGGAGGGCGAGCTCCTCCTCGTCGCGGTGCCGGCCCGGCAGCATCGCCCGGACCAGGAGCAGGGCCTCCCGGAGCAGCCGGATCGCCTCGCCGTGGGCGAAGCGCGAGGCGGCGACGTGGGCGGCGCGCCGGTACGCCGACACCGCCTGCTCCGGGCGCCCGCTCCACGCGTGGTGGCGTGCCAGCCGCACCGACACGGCGTCGAGGTCGTCGGCGTGCAGTTCCTCGAGGGCGTGCGCCAGGCGGCGGTGCAGCAGCCAGCGGGTGGGCGGGCTGGCCAGCGCGTCGGCCGCCTCGCGCAGGAGGTCGTGCGTGAAGTCGTAGCCGGTCGCCGTCTCGCGGACGATCCGGCGGCGCCAGAGCTCGTCGAGCGCCCGGACCACAGCCTCGGCGTCGAGCTCGCTGGCCTCGACGAGCAGGACGAGGGTGAACTCGCGCCCGACGGCTGCGGCGAGGACGGCGACGTCGCGGGCGGTGGGACTCACCTCCTCCAGGCGGGCGCGCAGCATCCCCGCGAGGTCCCGCTGCGCGAGCCCGGGTCCCCCGCTGACGGCCTCCACGACGTGCAGGGGGAGACCGCCCGTGACCGCGTGCAGGGCCTCGGGGTCGTCGGGGGGCCGTCCGCTGACCGCCGTGGCCAGGCGGGCGGTGCCGGCGGCGCCGAGCGGGTCCAGCGTGAGCTCCGACGCGACACCGGTGGCCCGCATCCGCGGGAACCATCCGTCGACCGCTCCCGGTTCGTCCCGGGCGGTGCCGACGACGAGCAGCGGCGAGTCGCCGGCCCGCCCGAGGAGGTGGGCGACGAAGGCGAGGGTCTCCTGGTCGCCCCACTGCAGGTTGTCCAGCACCAGGAGCAGGGGCCTCCCGACCTGCAGGAACGCCTGCGCGAGCCCCTCGGAGAAGCGGTGGCGCCGCCACGCGTCGGCCATGGCGCGCGCGCCGTCGACGAGGCCCGGGTCCGCCCGCCCGGCGCGGGGGACGAGCCGCTCCACCTCGAGACGCCAGACGGGGTCGAGGGCCTCGGCGGCGGCGTGCACCGCCGGCACCCGGAGCCAGTCCGCGACCGGCGCGAGCGCCAGCCGGTCCGAGGTGCCGTAGCAGCCCGACTCCGCCACGACGCCGTCCCGCTCGCGGACGAGGGTGGCGAGCTCGGCGACCAACCGGCTCTTGCCCACCCCCGCCTCGCCCCGGACGAGGACGAGCCCCGGCGTGCCGGCGACGGCGCGACGCCAGGCCCGGGCCAGGGTGGCGAGCTCCGCCTCCCGGCCGACCAGCGCGGGCGTCCCGCCGGCCCGTGCCTCGACCGGGGTCGCCCCGTCGCCGCCGGGGGAGGAGGTCACGGCGCCGAGCGCCCGTCGCGTGTCGGCGTGCGGGGCGACGCCGAGCTCGCGGCCGAGCACCGACGCGCAGCGCTCGTACGTGCTCACCGCGCCGGCGCGGTCGCCCTGGGCGAGCTGCAGCTCCATGAGCGCCCGGTGCCCGGCCTCCTCCAGCGGCCGCAGCCGCACCCGGCGGCGCGCGACGTCGACCGCCGCCGTCAGGTCGCCGGTGCGCCCCAGCGCCTCGGACAGCAGTCCGCACAGACGCGCGCAGCAGTTCTCGCGGTCCTCACGCACCTCGCGCGCCCACTCGTCGTCGACGCCGGGCAGGAACGCGCCGCGGTACTGCCCGAGCGCGGCGGCCGCGTGGCGCACCACCGCGGCGGTGTCGTCCCGTGTCGCCGCGTCGAGGGCGGCCCCGGCCTCACGGTCGAAGACGCGCAGGTCGACGGCCACCTCGGCCACGTCCTGCCAGGCGAGACCGGCGGTGTCGGCCCGCACGACCGGGGCGTGCTCGAGGGCGTGGCGCAGGTGGTGCAGCTCGCGGCGCAGGTTGGTCAGCGCCTGGGCGTCGCCGGAGTCGGGCCAGAAGAGGGCGGCGAGGCGCGGACGGGGGACGACGGTGCCGGCGTGCGCCACGAGGTGGGCGGCCAGCGCGATCCCCCGAGACGACCGGGCTCGCGGACCGCCCTCCTCGTCGGCGATCACCTGTTGGCCGAGCACCGCGACGTGGAGCATCGGAGGCCTCCCCCCAGCGGTCACCCAGGGTGGCGACGGCACCGCCCCGGGGCCAGGATCGGCGGTCCTCCCGCCCGCTTCGACATGCGATCGTGACGATCGCTGTGGCCGGGCTGGGCTGTCCGGAGGATGATCGGCCCGTCACTCCATCGGCACCGCGGTGCCGCTGACGTCCACGCCCGCCCCGGGCTCGGCCGACACATCGACGATCAGCGTGCTCGGCCGGCCCATCTCCTCGCCCTGGTGCAGGGTCAGGCGCACCGGCGTGGTGATCGTCCCGAGGTCGGCCAGGTACCCCCCGAGCGCCGCGGCGGCCGCTCCCGTGGCCGGATCCTCGTAGACCCCGCCGGGCGGGAACGGGTTGCGCACGGCGAGCTCGACGGCGCCGAGGCGGTGCACGAGCGCCACCGTCGTCCAGCCGCGGGCAGCCATCAGCGTGTCGAGGGCGTCCATGTCGTAGTCCAGCGCGGCGAGGCGCTCCCGGGTGGCGGCGGCCAGCACGAGATGGTTCGCGCCGGCGAACGCCACGCGCGGCGGCAGGGCCGGGTCGAGATCGTCGCGCGTCCAGCGCAGGGCGGCCAGCGCGGCCTCGACGTCGTCGTCGTGCACGGGCACGACGCGCGGCGGGACGCTGGTCAGCGTCGCGAGCAGCGCGCCGTCGCGCCACCGCGTCCGGACGGAGACGGGTCCCGAGCGCGTGGCGAGCACCACCGTCCCGGGTCCGACGCGGTGCGCGAGCGCCACGGCCGTGGCGATGGTCGCGTGGCCGCAGAACGGCACCTCGGCGCGCGGGCTGTAGTAGCGCACCGTGCGGTGGCGCGCGCCGTCGTCACCGAAGCCTGCGTCCCCGACGAGGAACGCGGTCTCGGAGAAGCCGACGTCGGCGGCGATGTCGAGCATCGCCGCCTCGTCGAGGCCCTCGGCGGACAGCACGACCCCGGCCGGGTTGCCCCCGGCCGGGGTCGTGGTGAAGGCGGCGTACCGCAGGATCTCGGGGCCCACCGGCCCGGATCGTAGGGACCTCAGCCCGCCGTGCGGGAGACCACCAGCGCACCGGCGCCGACGTCGGCGGACTCGTCGAGGTCGACGGCCACGGTGTCGCCCTCGCGCACCTCGCCGGCGAGCAGGGCCTTGGCGAGCTGGTCGCCGATCGCCGACTGCACGAGCCGGCGCAGCGGGCGCGCCCCGTACAGCGGGTCGAAGCCCTGCAGCGCGAGCCACTCGCGGGCGGCGTCGCTGACGGCCAGGGTCAGCCGGCGCGCGGCCAGCCGGGCCCCGAGGCGGTCCAGCTGGATGTCGACGATCGAGGTCAGCTCCTCGGTCGACAGCGCGTGGAACACCACGACGTCGTCGAGCCGGTTGAGGAACTCCGGCTTGAACGAGCGCTTGACGGTCTCCATGACCTTGTCCCGGCGGCCGGCGTCGTCGAGCGAGGTGTCCATCAGCGCCGCGGAGCCGAGGTTGGAGGTCAGCACGAGGATCGTGTTGCGGAAGTCCACCGTGCGGCCCTGGCCGTCGGTGAGGCGCCCGTCGTCGAGCACCTGCAACAGCACGTCGAACACGTCCGGGTGCGCCTTCTCGACCTCGTCGAGCAGCACCACCGAGTACGGGCGGCGCCGCACGGCCTCGGTGAGCTGGCCGCCCTGGTCGTAGCCGACGTAGCCGGGGGGCGCGCCGACGAGCCGGGCGACGGAGTGCTTCTCGCCGTACTCGCTCATGTCGATGCGGATCATCGCCCGCTCGTCGTCGAACAGGAACGCGGCGAGCGCCTTGGCCAGCTCGGTCTTGCCGACGCCGGTGGGCCCGAGGAACAGGAACGACCCGGTGGGCCGGTCCTCCTCGCTGATGCCCG
Source organism: Actinomycetospora sp. CA-101289 (assembly GCF_050955895.1). NCBI lineage: Bacteria > Bacillati > Actinomycetota > Actinomycetes > Pseudonocardiales > Pseudonocardiaceae > Actinomycetospora > Actinomycetospora sp. CA-101289. Next base: position 5,839,221 of record NZ_CP192093.1, read on the forward strand.
CCCGCGCCCGGCGCACCGCGTCGGACACCGCGCGCACCGCCTCGGCCTGCCCGACCACGCGGCGGCCGAGCTCGTCCTCCATGCGCAGCAGCTTCGCGGTCTCGCCCTCGAGCAGGCGGCCGGCGGGGATGCCGGTCCACGCCGAGACGACGTCGGCGACGTCGTCGGGGCCGACCTCCTCCTTGAGCATCACCGGGGCGATCGACGCGGCGTCGGCGGCCTCCAGCTCCTTCTCCAGGGCCGGGATGCGGCCGTGGATGAGCTCCGCCGCCCGCCCGAGGTCGCCGTCGCGCTCGGCGCGGTCGGCCTCACCGCGCAGCGTCTCGAGCTGCTCCTTCAGACCCCGGCTGGCGTTGATCGAGTCCTTCTCGCCCTGCCAGCGGGCCGTGAGGGCGTCGAGCTCCTCGCGGCGCTCGGCCAGCTCGGCGCGCAGCGCGGTCAGGCGCTCGGCGGACGCGGCGTCGGACTCCTTGGCCAGCGCCATCTCCTCGATCTCGAGGCGACGCACGGCGCGCTCGACCTCGTCGATCTCGACGGGCCGCGAATCGATCTCCATGCGCAGCCGCGAGCTGGCCTCGTCGACGAGGTCGATGGCCTTGTCGGGCAGGAAGCGCGCGGTGATGTAGCGGTCGGACAGCGTGGCGGCGGCGACGAGCGCGGCGTCGGTGATGCGCACGCCGTGGTGCACCTCGTAGCGCTCCTTGAGCCCGCGCAGGATGCCGACGGTGTCGTCGACGGTGGGCTCGCCGACGAGCACCTGCTGGAAGCGGCGCTCGAGGGCCGGGTCGGACTCGATGTGCTTGCGGTACTCGTCGAGCGTGGTGGCGCCGACCATCCGCAGCTCGCCCCGGGCGAGCATCGGCTTGATCATGTTGCCGGCGTCCATGGCCGACTCGCCGGTGGCGCCGGCGCCGACGATGGTGTGCAGCTCGTCGATGAACGTGATGACCTGGCCCGCGGAGTCGGTGATCTCCTGCAGGACGGCCTTGAGCCGCTCCTCGAACTCACCGCGGTACTTCGCCCCGGCCACCATCGAGCCCATGTCGAGGGCGACGACGCGCTTGTTGCGCAGCGACTCGGGCACGTCACCGGCGATGATCCGCTGGGCCAGGCCCTCGACGATCGCGGTCTTGCCGACGCCGGGCTCGCCGATGAGCACCGGGTTGTTCTTGGTGCGCCGGCTCAGGACCTGGACGACGCGGCGAATCTCCGCGTCGCGGCCGACCACCGGGTCGAGGGCACCGGAGCGGGCGCGCTCGGTGAGGTCCTGGCCGTACTTCTCCAGGGCCTGGAACGTGTTCTCCGGGTCGGCCGACGTCACGCGCCCCGAGCCACGGACCTTGGTGAACGCCTCCTGCAGCGCCTCGGGCGTCGCGCCGTGGCGGGTCAGCACGTCGCCCGTGCGCCCGCCGGCCGCGGCCAGCCCGACCAGCAGGTGCTCGGTCGAGACGTACTCGTCGCCCATGTCGGCGGCGAGCTGCTGGGCGTGCTGGAGCACGCGCGCCATCTCGCGGTCGAACTGCGGCGCCGAGACGCTCGAGCCGCTGGCGCTCGGCAGCCCCGCGAGGACCTTGCCCACGTCGGCGCGCACGGCCGACGGGTCCGCCCCGACCGCGCGCAGCAGCGGCTCGGTGAGCCCGTCGGCCTGGTCGAGCAGCGCGGCCGCGAGGTGCGCCGGCGAGACCTGGGGATGCCCGTCGACGGTGGCCGCGCGGACCGCGGCGGACACCGCCTGCTGGGTACGGGTGGTGGGGGTGAAGTCCATCGATCCTCCTGGGTGCACCGGGCGGACGGCCCACCAGCCGCCGCCAACTTGAGTCTACCTAGCTCAACCTTGCGTCTTCACGGATTCTTCCCCGCCTCGTGGGAGGACGACCGGTCACCCACAGCGACGTCGACGAGCGGTCCCTCCCCGGGGCGTCGTCGCTGCTCACGGCCCTCGCACACACCGCCCGGCGCACGTGGCGGGCCGGGCGACGAGGCCCCGATGGGGACCCTGCGTGACGACCACGAACGGGCTGTCATAGTGACGGCGTCACGCGGGTCCGGGCGATCCGCGACGGGGGGTCGGGAGGAGCGCCGAGGATGTCCGCGGAGCCGCTGTCCGGAGCCGGTCCGTCCGCGCCCACCCCCCACTCGACCGCCCGTCCCACGCCACGGCCCTCCCCACGGCGCCTCGCCCCGGTGCGCGCCGTCGAGGCGCCGCCCACCACGCCCTTCGTCCGCCCCGGGCGCCACGCGGCGCCGGAGGGAGGGGCAGCGAAGGTCACCCCGACTGCGCCCGCCGCAGCGAAGGACGCCCTCGCTCCCGACGACCTCGCCGCCCGCCGGGTCCGCGAGACCTGGGAGGCCGTGGAGCCGCAGATCGACGAGCTCGCCGACTGGTTCGCCGCGCTGCTGTTCAGCCTCGCGCCCTCGACGCGGGCGCTGTTCCCCGCCCAGGTCAGCGGGCCCGCGCGCCGGCTGCTGCGCTCGCTGGTGGCGCCGATGAGCGCGGTCGACCGTCCCGCGGACCTGAAGGCCATGATCGCGCCGCTGGTGCGCGAGCACCGTGCCCTGGGCCTGGACGCCGAGCAGTACGAGCCGCTCGGGGTGGCGCTGATCGGGGCGATGCGCCGGTACGGTGCCGGCGTCGACGGGGCGTGGGACGACGCCACCGAGCACGCCTGGGTGCGCGCGTTCTCGCTGGCCGTGGGCCCCCTGGAGCAGGCGGTGCGCGCGGCCGACGCGACGCCCGCCGTCGCCGAGGGCACCGTCGTCGGGCACCGGCGGCTGAGCTGGGACCTCGCCGTCGTGCACGTGCGCCCCGACGTCCCGGTGCCCCACCGCGCGGGTCAGTACCTCACCGTCGAGGTGCCCCAGCGCCCCCGCATGTGGCGGCCGCTGAGCCCGGCGACCGCGCCCAGGCCCGACGGCCTGCTCGAGTTCCACGTCCGCGCCGTCGAGGGCGGCTGGGTGAGCCGGGCGATCGTGGCGCACGCGGCCACCGGCGACCGCTGGCGCCTGGGCCCCGCGGCCGGCCGGCTGGGCCTCGACCCGCGCAGCGAGCGCGAGGTGCTCGTGGTCGCCGGCGGCACCGGCGGCGCGCCCGTGCTCGCGCTGTGCGAGGACATGTCCCGGTGGGACCGCCCGCGTCCCTGCACGGTCTTCCTGGGCGGCCGCGTCCCGGACGACCTCACCGTGCTCGACCGGCTGCGGGCCCTCGCCGCGGAGCACCCCTGGCTCGCGGTGGCCGCGGTGTGCGAGGACGACCCGCTCGACGAGAGCACCCTGCCCGGCACGCTGCCCGAGGCCGTGCTGCGCGGCGGCGACTGGTCCTCCCACGACGTTCTGCTCTCCGGCTCGCCGGCGATGATCCGGGCCACGGCGGCCGCGCTGCTCGTCGACGGTGTGCCGCTCGACCGCATCACCTACGACCCGTTCGCCGACCGGTAGCAGACCCCCGGCGACAGCGGTCAGTCGTCCGACGACGACGACGTGCGCTCCGGGAGGTAGGGCTGGATCGCGGCGGCGAGCTTGGCCGGCGTCATCGACTGCAGCCAGATGCGCCCCGGCCCGTGCACCTCGGCCATCACCAGCGACTCGCCGAACAGCTTGTTCTTCACCCCGCGGATCGACGCGAACTCCACGCGCAGGTCCGCCGGCAGGAGAGCGAGGTGGCCCGGGTGGACCCAGAGCGACTGGCCGGCCGCCAGGTCGTACTCGGTGATCTCCCCGGCCAGCTGGACCCACGCCGTGCCGTGCCCGGCGAGCTTCTGGAAGACCACGCCCGCCCCGCCGAAGACCCCGGCCCCGATCTTCTTCTGCAGCCCGACCGAGATCTCGATCTCCGAGGTGCTGGCGACGTACGACCCCGAGAGCACCATCACCGGCGCGGCCGGGTCGACGGTGATCTCGCGGATCGTGCCCGGGAGCTGCGCCGCGAACGCCACGAACCCGCCGGAACGCGGCGGCGTGTACTCGGTGAGGAACAGCCCCCCGCCGCCGAGCGCGCGCTTGAGCCCGCTCATGAACCCGCCGCGGCCCCCCGACCCGAACCGGGTCGAGGTCTCCAGCGAGAAGTCCGCCGTCAGCCACGCGACGTCCCCGCCCTCGGCGATCAGCCGCTCGCCGGGCGCCAGGGTGACCTCGAGGACCGGCATCGTGGTGCCGGTGATCCGCGACTGCATCCGCCGACACTAGCGACGGAAGGGCCCCCCGCACCCCGTTCCTCGCCGTCATCCGCGCGTCACTCGCGGCGGCGCGGCCCCGGCTGCCACACCACCACCGACTGCGTGCGGCGCGCGGGCAGCCGGTCGCTGCGCGACGCGCCCCCCTGCTCGGCGGCGGCGCGCCAGCGGGCCAGCTCCTCGGTGACCTCGGCGATCCGGTCGGTCAGCGCGCCGACCTCCCGCTCGAGCTCGATGATCCGCTTGATGCCGGCGAGGTTGACCCCGTCCTCCTGGGACAGGCGCTGGACCTCGCGCAGCAGGGCGATGTCGCGCACCGAGTAGCGCCGCCCGCCGCCGCTGGCCCGACCCGGGCTGACCAGCCCGATCCGGTCGTAGGAGCGCAGCGTCTGGGCGTGCATGCCGGCGATCTGCGCGGCGATCGAGATGACGAAGACGGGGGTGTCCTCGTCGGCCCACGACGGCAGCGCGGGCAGGGAGGACGACGCCGAGCCGAGCGGGGCGGGCCACGGGCCGCGCTCGGCCGCCCGCCCCGTGTCCTCCCCGCCGCTCACGACGCCGTCTCCCTCCGTGCGGCGGCCTCGGCGCGCCGGGTGAGGTCGGCGCGCGGGTCGTGGTCGGCGGTGGCCTTCGCGTAGGCGTCGAGCGCGTCCCGGGCCTCGGCGCTCAGGCGCTGCGGCACCGACAGCTCGACGGTGACGAGCAGATCGCCGGTGCGCCCGTCCTTGCGGTGCACCCCGCGCCCGCGGACCCGCAGCGTGCGCCCGCTCTGGGTGCCGGCGGGGACCTTGAGCGAGACCTTGCCGTCCATCGTCGGCACGGTGATCGTCGTGCCGACGACCAGCTCGGGGAACGTGACGGGCACGGTCAGCGTCAGGTCGTCGGCGTTGCGCTCCGAGCGCCCGAACGCGCCGTCGGCGTTGACGTGCACGACGACGAACAGGTCGCCGGCGGGTCCGCCGCGGCTGCCGGGCTGCCCCTGCCCGGCGAGCCGGATGCGCTGGCCGTCGTCGACGCCCGGCGGGATGCGCACCGTGAGCGTGCGCGACCGGGTGCTGACGCCGTCGCCGCCGCACTCGGGGCACGGGTCGTCGACGATGGAGCCGCTGCCCGCGCAGTCGCGGCACGGCTCGCTGAACGCGAACGCGCCCTGGCTGCGCGAGACCACGCCGGCCCCGCCGCAGGTCAGGCACGTGCGGGGGCTCGTGCCCGGCTTGGCGCCGTTGCCGCCGCAGGTGCCGCAGCGCGCCGGCGAGGCCAGGCGCAGCGGCAGCGTCGTGCCGCCCACGGCCTCCGCGAAGTCGATGCGCACGTCGGTCTCGACGTCCGCGCCGCGCTGCTCGCGCGGGCGCGTCCCGGCCATGCCGGGTGTCGGTCCCGCCGCGGTGCCCGCGCCCGCGCCGCCGCCGAAGAGCCCGCCGAGCAGGTCGCCGAGCCCGCCCGCGCCGGGGGCCCCGGCGCTGCGCCCGCCGCCGCCAAACAGGTCGCCGACGTCGAAGCCGCCGGAGAACCCGCCGGGCGGGGCGGTGCCGCCGCCGCCCCCGCGCCCGCCGCCGAACCCGCCGAAGCGCCCGCCGGAGAACAGCGTGCGCGCCTCGTCGTACTGCCGGCGCTTCTCCGGGTCCGACAGCACGCCGTACGCCTCGCCCGCGGCCTTGAACTTGGCCTCGGCCTTCGGGTCGTTCTGCTTGGTGTCGGGGTGGTTCTCGCGGGCGATCTTCCGGTACGCCTTCTTGATGTCGGCGTCGGAGGCGTCCTTGGCCACGCCCAGCTCGCGGTAGTAGTCCTTCTCGACCCAGTCACGGGCGCTCATCGGCGGGACTGCTCCTTCCGCGGGTAGGGGGTGGTGTCAGGCGACGGTGCTCTCAGGACGTACCGGCGTCGGCCGTCTGCGACGGCTCGCCGGGACCGGCGGCCGGGGCGCTGCCGTCGGAGTCGGTGACGCCGACCATGGCCGCGCGCAGCACGCGGTCGCCGAAGCGGTAACCGCGGCGCATGACCGTGGTGACGGTCGGGCCCGCGACGTCCGGCGACGTGTCGCTGGCGACGGCCTCGTGCAGCGACGGGTCGAACGGGTCGCCCTCGGCCCCGAACGGGGTGAGCCCGGCGCGCTGGAGCGTCTCGGTGAGACGGTCGGCGACCACCTTGAACGGGCCGGTTAGGTCGCCGTGGCTCTGGGCGCGCTCGACGTCGTCGAGCACGGTGAGCAGCTCGCCGGCGACCGCGGCCTTCGCGGCCGCCACCGTCGACTCGCGCTCGCGCTCGGTGCGCCGGCGGAAGTTGGTGAACTCGGCCGACACGCGCTGCAGGTCGGCGGTGCGCTCGGCGAGCTCGGCGCGGACGCGCTCGACCTCGGGGTCCGCACCGGCCGCGGTCGCGTCACCCGCGGCGGGGCCCGTCGACGCGTCGGCGGCCGCGGCGGCCGCCTGCGCCTCGCCCTGCAGGCCGTCGAGGCCCTCGGGCGACGGCGTCGTCGCCCCGTCGGCGCTGTCCGTGGCCCCGTCGCCCTGCGCGGTGCCGGGCGGCATGTCCTGGCCGGAGGTGGGCACGCCGCCGACGCTCGAGTCGGTGGTGTCCTGCTCCTGCACTGTGACCTCCTCGGGAGGACCGGTCCCGCGCGGTGGCGGGCCCGGTCGGGCGTGATGTGTCGAGCGGGGCCGGCGGGGCCACCGGGCACGCCCGGTGGCCCCGCCGGTGGGGGTCACTGCTTCTTGTCGTCGTCGACGATCTCGGCGTCGACCACGTCGTCGGCCCCGTCCGTGGGCGCACCGGTGTCGCCGGGCGCCCCGGCGGCGCCCGCGGCGCCGCCCTCGGACTGCTGCTGCGCGTAGAGGGCCTGGCCGAGCTGCTGGGACTCGGTGGCGACCTTCTCCGACGCGGCCTTGATGGCCTCGGTGTCGTCGCCCTGGAGCGCGGTCTTCAGCTCGCCGACGGCGTCCTGGACCTTCTCCTTGACGTCCGACGGCAGCTTCTCGTCGTTGTCGGTGATGAACTTCTCGGTCTGGAAGACCAGCGTCTCGGCCTGGTTGCGGACCTCGGCGGCCTCGCGGCGCTTGCGGTCCTCGTCGGCGTGGGCCTCGGCGTCGGCCACCATGCGGTCGATCTCGTCCTTCGAGAGGGCCGAGCCGCCGGTGATGGTCATCTGCTGGGACTTGCCGGTGCCCTTGTCGACGGCCGAGACGTTCACGATGCCGTTGGCGTCGATGTCGAAGCTGACCTCGATCTGCGGCACGCCCTGCGGGGCGGGCGGCAGGTCGGTGAGCTCGAACATGCCGAGCTTCTTGTTGTAGGCCGCGATCTCGCGCTCGCCCTGGAAGACCTGGATCTGCACCGACGGCTGGTTGTTCTCCGCGGTGGTGAAGACCTCGGACTTCTTGGTCGGGATCGTCGTGTTCTTCTCGATCAGCTTGGTCATCACGCCGCCCTTGGTCTCGATGCCGAGGGACAGCGGGGTGACGTCGAGCAGCAGGACGTCCTTGACGTCACCGCGCAGCACGCCGGCCTGCAGCGTGGCGCCGACGGCGACGACCTCGTCCGGGTTGACGCCCTTGTTCGGCTCCTTGCCGCCGGTCAGCTCCTTGACCAGGTCGTGCACGGCGGGCATGCGGGTCGAACCACCGACGAGCACCACGTGGTCGATCTGGCCGACGGAGATGCCGGCGTCCTTGACCACCTGGTTGAACGGGCGGCGGCAGCGGTCGAGCAGGTCGGAGGTGATCCGCTGGAACTCGGCGCGCGAGAGCTGCTCGTCGAGGAAGAGCGGGTTCTTCTCCGCGTCGACCGTGATGTAGGGCAGGTTGATGCCGGCGCTCGACGAGCTGGAGAGCTCGATCTTCGCCTTCTCCGCGGCCTCGCGGAGACGCTGCATCGCCATCTTGTCCTTGGACAGGTCGATGCCCTGCGAGTTCTTGAACTTGTCGACGAGCCACTTGATGATGCGCTCGTCCCAGTCGTCGCCACCGAGCTCGTTGTCGCCGTTGGTGGCCTTGACCTCGACCACGCCGTCGCCGATCTCCAGCAGCGACACGTCGAACGTGCCGCCACCGAGGTCGAAGACCAGGATGGTCTGCTCGGCCTCGCCCTTGTCGAGCCCGTAGGCCAGCGCAGCCGCGGTGGGCTCGTTGACGATGCGCAGGACGTTGAGGCCCGCGATCTGGCCGGCCTCCTTGGTGGCCTGGCGCTGCGCGTCCTCGAAGTAGGCCGGGACGGTGATCACCGCGTCGGTGATCGGCTCGCCCAGGTACGCCTCGGCGTCGCGCTTGAGCTTCTGCAGCGTGCGGGCGCTGATCTCCTGCGCGTTGTACTTCTTGTCGTCGATCTCGACGGACCAGTCCGTGCCCATGTGCCGCTTCACCGACCGGATCGTCCGGTCGACGTTGGTCACCGCCTGGTTCTTCGCCGACTGTCCGACCAGGACGTCGCCGTTCCGGGCGAAGGCGACCACCGACGGGGTGGTGCGGCTCCCCTCGGAGTTCGCGATGACCGTCGGCTCGCCGCCCTCCAGGACGGCGACCACGGAGTTGGTCGTGCCGAGGTCGATGCCGACCGCTCGCGCCATGCTGACGTCTCCTCTCGAGACTGTGTCCATGAGTGCTCTGCGCTCAAGTATGTCCCGAACCCGTGAGTTCGCAACCCAGACCTGAGCCGCAGCTACTCAACTGTGTCACCCCGACCAACGGAGGGTGCCACGGACTTGTTCCCGACACGCTCAACTCCGGGGAAGAAGTCCGGTCCGGCAAGGTCAGGCGCGTCCGACGAGGTCGGCGATCGCGCCGGCGAGGTCGGGGTGACGGAAGTCGTACCCGAGCGCGAGGGCACGGCGGGGGACCATGCGCTGGCTGGTCAGGAGCATCTCGGCGGCCGGGCCGAGGCGCTCGCGGACCGCCTCGGCGGGCTCGACGGCGTCGCACGAGGTCCCGGCGGAGTCGGCGAGCTGCGCCGCCAGCTCGCGGTGCCGGACGGGGTGGGGCGCGGCGACGTTCACGACACCGCGGTACCGCGGATCCTCGAGCGCCTCGACGAGCAGCCCGACGACGTCGTCGACGTGGACCCACGGCACCCACTGCTCGCCGGAGCCGAGGACGGCGCCGCGCCCCTCGACGAACGGGCGACGGAAGAAGTCGAGGGCACCGTGGTCGGGGCCCAGCACCACACCGATGCGGGCGACGACCACGCGGATCGCGGGGTCGGCGTCCCGGGCCGCCTCCTCCCAGTCGGCGTACACGTCGCCGAGGACGAGGTCGCGCGACGCCGGGGTGTCGTCGCCCAGCTCGGCGTCCCCCGCGTCGCCGCACACCGTGAAGCCGCTGGCGCTGACGAGCACACCCGGCCGTCCGTGGCGCGCGAGTGCCCGCACCACGCGGCCGGTGACGTCGACACGGCTGCGGCGCAGCGCGTCCACGTACTCCGGCGTCCAGTGCTGCTCGAACACGTTGCGACCGGCGAGGTTCACGACGGCGCCCGCCTCGGCGACGGCGTCGTCGAGGTCGTGTCCCGTCCCCACCCAGACCCACTCCGGACGGCCGGCGCGCGCCGTGTCCGGGTCCCGCGAGACGCCGACGACCTCGCGCCCACGCGCCCGGAGTGCGGCACCGACACGGTCGCCGATCCACCCGTGCGCACCCGTGACGACGACGCGGCCGGCGGGTGGAGGCGTGGTCACGCGGCCGCCGTCAGTGCGGCCACCGCTGGGTGCTCAGCACCAGCCGGTAGCCGTCCGGGTCCTCGACGGTGACACCCCACTCGTCCCAGTACGGGTCGTGCGCGTCGGCACGACGCCCGCCCGCCTCGACCAACCGGTGCACGAGGTCGCCGGGCACGTCGTCGCCCAGGTACAGCACGAGGAGGTCGTCGACCGTCGGATGCGGCGCCGTGCCGTGGCCGACGAGCTCGAGGTGCCAGGCAGCCCCTGCCCACCCGAGCATCACGATCCCCGGCGGCGGCACGTCGGGTGGCGCCACCCGCATCAGCACGGTCAGGCCCAGACCCGACGTGTAGAAGCGCTCGGCGGCGGCCAGATCGGCGGTCGGTCGCGCGATCCGCACGTGGGTGCGGGGACCGGCGGACGTCGCGGGCACGGCACCTCCACGTCTCATCGGTGGGGAGGTCCGTGGGACGACACGGCCACGGGGCTCCGCCCGCGCATCCTTCTCCCACCGCTGGGAACTGTCGACGGTGCGCTCAGGCGCGGTCGGATCCGGTGCCCGGACGGGTCGCCAGCGGCAGGAGCTCGTCCTCGCCCCACTCCACGGCGCGGGTGCCCAGCGGCACGCCGGTCTGCTGCGCCTCCATCATCTGCCCGCCGCCCAGGTACAACGCCACGTGGTGGATCGTCTCGGGGTCGGACTCGTCGTACGCCCAGAACAGCAGGTCCCCGGGCTGCGCCTGCTCGACCGGGACGTGCGCGCCGGCGTGGTACTGCTCGCGCGACACCCGCGGCAGCACGATCCCCGCGCGCTCGTAGGCGCGCAGCATCAGCCCCGAGCAGTCGTAGCTGCCCGGGCCCGTGGCGCCCCAGACGTAGGGTTTGCCGGTCTCGGCGGTCGCGAACTCGATGGCCGTGCGCGCCACCCCCTCCGGCAGGGCGCTCGCGGGACCCGGCCCGGCCTCGGCCGCGGGCACGCACTCCTGGATCGCCCCGGCGACACCGGCGAGGTCGGTGACGAGGCTGTTGGCCAGCGCCTCCCACTTGGCGTAGGCGTTGGGGAACGCCGAGCGCTGCACGACCTGCGCGGCACGGGTGACCGGCATCGTGTCCCAGCCCGGCACGGTGAGCAGCCGCTCGAAGAACGTCCGCGTCGCGTAGACGGGGTCACGGACCTCCTCGGGGCTGCCCCACCCCTGGCTCGGGCGCTGCTGGAAGACGCCGAGCGAGTCGTGGTCCACCGCGACGTCCATGCCGACGGTGCCCATCTGCGACTCCTGCATGGCCGTGGCCAGCGCGACGACCCAGCCGCGCGGCGGGATCGCCATGCCCTTGGCCACGCCGATGATCGTGGCCGCGGTCTGGCGCTGCACCGCGTCGAGCTCGGCCGACGTCTGCGGGGCGTCGCCCGACGGCGCACCGCCGGTGCCCGCCTCGCACGTCGTGCCCTCGCCCGCCTCCTCGCCGCCGGTGACGAACTGCCCGACGACGAGCAGCCCCGCCGCCAGCACGACGACGAGGAACCCGGCGAGCGCGGCCACCGGCAGCAGCAGGCGCAGGATCCGGAAGCCGGGCGGCAGGCGCGGCGGGGTGATCACGCGAGCCGGCCTCAGGACGCCCGGTCGTAGCCGGAGACGCGCCAGTCACCCGGCCCGACCTGCACGAGCAGCAGCTCCAGGCGCACCGCGTCGGTCGGCACCTGGACGCGCACGGCCTCGGGGCGCACCTCGACGGGCACCGCGGGGCCGGTGACGGCGTTCCCCGGGACGTTCGCGGGGTCGACCTCGGCGAGCACGCCCAGGTACTCGTCGGTGGTGTACGGCGCGAGGCCCGCGCTCCACTGCTGCGGCGTGGTCCCGGCCGGGTGCGTCGCCCAGGCCTGCGTCCAGCGCTCCGCGACGGCGAGGGCCACCGGCGGGGCGTCGGACAGCGGCAGGCTCCGCGGGCTGAGCTCGGTCACCGGCGGCGCGCCGGGAGCGGGGGCGGTGGTGCCGGGCCCGGCGCTCGGGGCGGGCTGGAGGGCGCGTCCGCCGGGGCTCGGACTGCCGACGGCGCCGCCGAGGTACGACAGCCCGATCACGACCGCCACGGCGACGGCGAGCACCACGAACAGGCGCGCCGGGGAGTGCAGCGGCCACTCCCACAGCGCGCGGTAGGCCGCCGCGCGCCCGCGCCTAGTCCGGATCGGCACGCGAGCCTCCGTCGCCGGACGTCCCCGAGGACCCGGCCGGCGCGGACCGCCGTCCGGAGAGCCCGGACGACCCGGCGCCGACCGGCCGGCTGGGGCGGTAGATGCGGTACACCGGCGCGCCGTCGACCAGCTCGGCGCGCACCGGGCGGCCTGGCCCGGAGGCGCCGCTCCCGGCGTCCGCGACCCCGCGGTAGAGGCTGCGGTCGGCGTCGGTCACCTGGGCGCGGGCCGGGGTGGCGTCGCGGTCGCCGCGCGGTATCCCGCCGGGCACGGCGTCCCCGGCCCCCGCGGCACCCCGCGGCAGGGCCCGGCGGGCCCCGTCCCGCGCGGCCAGCGCCGCGGCGGGGTCGGCCGCGTGCGTGGACGCCGCCCCCACCCGCTCGCTGTCCACCCGCACGGGGCCGGCCGCGGCGGCTGCCCCCGCGGCGCCCGCGGTGGGCGTGGCGGCGGTCCGCGACGGGATGCTGCCCTCGGGGCGCCAGCCGTCGCCCCCGTTCGCGCCCGACGTGCGGCGCTCCGACCACCAGTCGTCCTGGCGCGCCGGCGAGCGCGGCAGGAAGCGCGACAGCGCGCCGCTCCCGGCGGGCGGGAGGAAGCCGCTCATCTGGTCGCGGGTCAGCGACACCATCGCCGAGAGCCGCCGGAACGGGCGCGCGACGGCCCACAGCACGATCGTCACGACCCCGGTGACGAGCAGCGCGAGCCACGTGTCGACGCCGGAGCCGGGCCGGAACAGGGCGATGACCATCAGCGAGTGCAGGCCGGCCATCGCCCCCACGAGCAGGGTGTTCACCAGCGCCGCCCCGCCCACGCGCAACGTCGCGGGCAGCACCTCGGGCTTGAGCAGGGCCAGCACGGCGAGCGCCGGGGCCACCATGACGAGTAGCCTGATGATCAACATCGAGACGAGGATCAGCAGCTTGCTCATCAGCTGGAACAGCCCGATGCACACGGCCTGGATCAGCGCGAGCATCCCGGCGCCGGTCCGCGAGCCCTGCCGACCCTGGAAGTAGCTGTACCGGTCGCCCACCCGGTCGGCGACGCTCGTGTACTGCTGCTTCTTGGCGTCCGCCTGGGCCTGGCCGTCCTGCCCGTCGGCGACCTCCTGCTTGGTGAACGTCTGCGCCCGCAGCAGCTCGCGGCCCATGTCGCGCGCCTGCGGCACCTCCGCGGAGCCGAACTGCCCGCGCAGCCAGTTGTTGTAGACGATCTGGTCGGTGAGCACGGTCGGCAGCGTGTTGGCGTCGCCCACCCCGACCTGGCCCAGGAACCCGCGCTGCATCGCGGTCACGCCGTCGAGCAGGACGCCGTCGAGCATGCTCGACCAGCGCACCGGCGCCGCGTAGGCCGCCGCCGCGATCGCCAGGGCGATCACCGCGATCCCGGCGCGCTGGGCCTGGCGGGACAGGTCGCCGCGCATCGCGAGCAGCAGCAGGATCGCCGCGAGCACGATCAGCGCCAGCCCCACCCAGGTGCTGAACACGGCGGTGTACATCGCCTGGGTGCCGGCCTGCACGACGCCGTCGAGCGGGCGCAGCAGCCCCGAACCGCGCTCGATGAGGTAGTGCGCCCAGTTGACGCCGCCGACCACGAGCTTGGCGATGTTGAAGAACTGGTTGCCCAGCCACGTGTCGGTCGCCGCCGCCGGGTCGCGGGCGCCGCCCGGGCCGCAGCCGAGGTCGTAGGTCCACCAGACCTGCCCGGCGTAGCCGACCTCGGCGTAGACGCTGCCCGGGGCCCCGATCCCCAGCGGGGCGGGGTCGAGCGAGCCGACGAGCCCGGTGCCGGGGCGGTCGGGGTCGGGCGCGGCCTTGCAGTCCAGCGGCGCCGCGGACGCGGGCAGCCCGACGAGCACGAGACCCGTGACCAGCGACGTCACGACCATCGCCGCGCGCCGGCGACCCCGCCGGCATTCCGTGGAGCGAAGGACGCCTCGACTGCGCAGGAAGCAGCGGACGACGCCTTCGCTCTCGATGGCGGGGGCGGTGCGCGTGCGCCGCGATCGCCGCCACCCCACGACCAGGGCGGCGGCGAGGACCACGACCGCGAGCGTCACCCCGGTGTCCCGGGACCCTGCCGGCCGGCGCCCACCCACCCGGCGGTGTCGGGCGCCCCGTCGGCGCCGCGGAGGCGCCCGCCGGGCCCGCGGTCGCCGGGCGTGGTGACGGTGTCGTCGTCGGCCAGCTCGCCGACGGCGTCGCCGGTGCTCGGGCCCTCGTCCATGACCCAGGCGTCGGCCCACTCGTCGTCGCCCGGAGGCTCGGGCTCGCGGGGTGCGCGGTCGGCGCCCCGGAGGTCGTCGACGAGGTCGTCGTCGAGGTCGGGGACGAGGTCGTCGAGCCCCGGCGGCAGCGCCGGCTCCGGCGGGCCCACCGGGCCGTCGACGCGCTCGTCGAGCACCGTGCCCTCGACGACGGTCCGCTCCACGAGGGGGTCGCGGGACGGCGTCACCGGCGTGACGCGGGCGGTGCCGGGCGGGGGCGCTGTCGGGGGCGGCGGTGTCGTCCGAGCGGCAGCGGGTGGGACCGGCGGCGGGACCGGGCGCCGGGGCGGGGCGGGCTGGACCGGCGGCGCGGCGGGCGCGGGCCCCGCCGCGGGCACCACCGGCACCGGTCCCGTGCGCTCGGCGTCGGTCTCGGGCGGCACCGGCCCCGCGGGCAGCGGGCGCACCCGCCGGGCGTCGGGGTTGGTGTCGAGGGTCGCGCGCAGGTGCTCGAGGTGCGGGCCCTCGAGGTCGATGCGGATCTTCTCGACGCCGCCGTGACCGTCGGCGAACACGAACTGGCGTGGGGTGTCGTCCGGGCGGTCGTCGTGGCGCGGGCGCGGCGAGAGCGTCCCGAGCATCTCCTCGTAGCCCACGTCGGTGGGCACGCGCAGCAGGCGCAGCGCCTCGGCCTGGGCCTCCTCGTCGTCGGTGCGCCCGACGAACACGGCGTTGACCAGCGACGCGAACCCGGGCACGCGCAGCAGGTCGCCGGCGAGCTGGGAGGCGAACAGCGCGCGGACGTTGAACTTGCGCGAGTCGCGGGCCAGCCGGTCGATGAGCACCTTGCCGGTGGGGATCTGCGACAGGAAGTGCGTCTCGTCGAGCGCGACGCCCTTCCGCAGGTTCCGGTCGGCGGTGTAGATCGTGCGCTGCGTCAGCCAGGACGCGAGGTTGAGCAGCTCGACGGCCAGCGACTCGCCGTCGGTCCACTCCTCGCGCGGGCTGCCGGGGCGCGGCAGCGCCATGCCCTGCATCGTCAGGACGGTGAGGCGGTAGTTCTCCTCGCCGAGCCACGGGTCGACGCGCCGGTCAGCGTGCTCGTCGGGGAACAGCAGCGCGGCCTGCGGCAGCTCGCGGCGCTCCTCGAGGAAGTCGGCGACGACGTCGGCGTGCTCCTCGCCCTCCCGCGCGTGGCGGCGCAGGACGGCGATCACCTGGCCGGGGTCGCGGTCCGGGGCGCCGCCGACCTCGCGGACCGCGCGCAGCAGCACGATCCGGGTGTGGGGCAGGCGCGCCACGTCGAAGGGCAGCAGGCCGGTGAGGACGTCGAGCACCAGGCGGCGCCGGGTGGCGGCGGCCAGCGAGCGCTCGCGGCGCCACGCCTTGTCCGGGTCCTCCTCGTCGAGGAAGTGGTCGCGGCGCGGCTCGGCCACCACGCGGTACGGGTTGAGGATGCCGGGGTCGGCACCGAGCAGGTGGATGTGCCGGGAGAACGGGGCGAGCTCGGGGAGCTTGGCCAGCTCGGCCAGCGGGCCCGACGGGTCGAGCACCGTCCAGCGGGCCCCGGCGCGCAGCGTCTTGTAGACGAGCAGCCCGGTGAGGAACGACTTGCCCGAGCCCAGCCCGCCGACCACCGCGGTGAGGCCGGAGGCCCGGCGGACCTCCTGGGCCATCCACGGGTCCCACGCCACCGGGCGGCGGGTGGCCGTGCACGTCTCGCCGATCATCACCCCGCGCCGGTCGCCCACCGACGCCGACGCGGCCGGCACGCCCGCGGCCACCCAGGTCACCGAGCCGCGGCGCCGGTAGGCGGTCGACGCCAGCGGCTCGCCGGGGATGAACTCGCGGGCGTAGGCGTACTGCGCCTCGGGGTGCTCCATGGCCACGCGCGGGCGGTAGAGGTCGAGCACCTGCTGCGCGCGGGTCAGCGCCTCGCCCTCGTCACGCCCGGAGACCGCGACGCGCCACCAGCCGTAGACCCGGGTGTTGAGCTGCGTCAACCCGCCGGAGAGCTCGTCCTCGATCTGCAGCACCCGATCGGCCTGGCGGGACAGCGACATCGGCGGGTCGAGGTCGTGGTCGTGGGTGTAGTGCCGGATCTGGCTGCGCACCTTGCCCATCTGGCGCTGCAGCTCGCCCGCGACCTCCTCGGGCTTGCGGATGTACACCCGCGCCGACCACTCGACGGGGAACGGCAGGCGGTCGCTGCGCTGCATCCACGGGTCGTCGGCCTCGGGGATGCGCAGCCCGTCCATGAGCCCCACCGACAGCACCGCGACGTGGCGCTGCACCGGCTGCGTCCCGAACCGTCCCAGCACCTGCACGGTCGGCGCGTACGGCTCCTGGTGCAGGGCGACGCCGTCGGTGAACGCGGCGAGGTCCTCGGTCTCCCAGTGCTCCCCGGACGCCGGGGTCACCGTCCGCGGCGCGGGCAGGCCCAGTGAGCACGAGCGGTGCATCAGCCAGGCCATGTCCTCCGCGGTGGCCGGCACCGCGTCGAGCCCAGGGCGCGACACCAGCGCCTCGACGTGCGCGATCTCGGACTCCAGCGCCGACAGCTCCGCGGTGGCGGCCGAGGGCACCAGCCGGCCCAGCAGTGGCGCCGCGCCCTCGAGCCAGCGGTCGACCACCGAGCGCCCGGACACCTCGACGCCGAGGAAGACCTCCTTGTCCGACATCGACAGGCCCATGAGGTGGCGCTGCTCGCCCTCGAGGAACGACTCCCAGCTCAGCGAGCCCGGGACGTCGGGCAGCCGGCCGGGGGCGTTGTGGTCGAACGCCTCCGCCCACAGCGCCACCGGGTAGGGCCGCGAGGTGACGCGCACGTGCAGCCAGCGGCCCTGCAGCTCCCCGAGCTGCGTCGCGATCTGGCGGATCAGGGTCTCGCGCTGCGAGTCGCTGCGGAAGCTCCACGGCTGCGGCGCGAGCCGGTACCAGGCGGTGACCGACGACGCGGTGCGCGCGAGGTTGCCGTCGATCGCGCGCAGCGAGATCGCCGACTTGTACCCCGCGGCCGGCGCCTCCCCGGTCAGCGAGCGCCCGCGCCGGCCGTTCGTGCGCGCCGGCGTGCTGGGGGTCGTGCGCAGCCCGCCGGCGCGCTCGCCCGCACTCCCTGCCTCCAGCGCCTCCGGCGCCGGCCCGCCGTCGCGCCGGGCCCTACCGCGGCGCAGCACCGTCGTCCCCCCGCGCGCCGCGCGAGCGCGCGCCCGGGCCGAAGGGCGCGCCGTCGCCGCCGGCGGGCTCGTTCGACATGGGCCACCCCGGCCGGCGGCGCGGGCGCGCGGGACGCCGCTGGGTGCGGTCGGGATCGCCGGCGTCGGGCCGCCCGGCGCGGTCGATGCGGCGCCCGGAGCGGGGGGCCGGGACCGGCTCGCGGCCGGCCGTGCCCCCGGTCCAGGCGGCGACCGAGGCCTCCGCGGCCGCGGCCGTGCGCGGGTCCGGGGCGGGCGGCAGGCTCGCGGGACGGACGGCGCCGTCGCGGACCGGGTCGCCGATGTCGGCGCTCTCCGGGGGGCCGAACCCGGCGTCGGCGCCGCGGCGCGGACGCGCGGGCCGCCGACGCTCGCCACCCGCAGGAGTCGCCGTACCGGCGGTCCGTGCCCGGCGGTGCGCGCCGCCGGCCTGCGCGTCGAGGTCCGGGGTGAGGTGGCCGTCGCGCTCGGCGCGCCGCGGTCCGGGGACGACGGGCGGCTCGGGCTCCGGAGCGGGCTCGGCGGCGCGGGGCTCGGCGACCCGCGGGGAGCCCGCGCTCGCCACGCCCTCCTCGTCCTCGCGCGGGGGCGGGCCCCACGCGGCGTCCTCCTCCGACGCCCCGGCCCGGACCGTCGGGTGGACGACCCGGCCCTCGCTGCCGCGCGGCAGCGCGACGGCGGTGGGCGCGCCGGTGAGCTTGGGGCGGTCGCGGCGCACGGCGACGTGGCCGGTGGTCAGCGCGCCGCCGATCGTGCCCTGCTTCGCCCGCGGCCCGCGCAGCTCGTGGACGAACAGTGTCAGCCACTCCAGCAGCGGGCGCTCGTCGTTGATCCGCCGCGACACGAACCGCGTCACCGCGACCGTGATGAGCAGCGCCCACGCCACCGAGAAGAAGCCGAGGTCGATGCCGAGGCGACGCTGCACGAACATCACGGCGAGCATGACGAGCAGGCCGACGCCGTAGGCCGAGTACCGGGCCCGCCACGGGAAGGTCGCCCGCGGCGGGCCGAGCCAGACGGCGTCGACGCGGTACACGTCGTCGTCGGTGCGGATGTGCACCCGCGTCACCCGGTGATGAGCTGGGCGAAGAACGCGCCGACCCGGGCACCGGCGCCGGGGGTCAGCGCGATCCCGAGGGCGACCAGGCCGATGAGCAGGCCGATGCTGCGGCGCGCGACGCCGGCGTTGTCGCCCTTGCCGCCGATCCACAACATGATGATCGCGATGCCGAGGAGGATCAGCGGGACGATGTTGTCCTGGATCCAGCCCTGGAGCCCGCCGGTCCCCGGGGCCTGCGCGACGAGGTCGGCGCCGAGGAGCGTGACGGTCATGGCGTTCCTCCTGCTGGCGTCCTGCTCGGTGTGACGAAGCCCGATCTCGACCGGTCGAGTAAACACGGGTGCCCCGGGTAATCAAACCCCTCCGGTGCGTGCTGTCTCCACCGCACCGTCCGTGCCCGGACACCCGTTCCCCACGCCCTCCCCCACAGGCGTCGGCGCATCGTCCACCCTCCGCGACCAGCGTGCGGTCACGAGACCTTCTCGTGGTCCGGACGAGCCTATCGTGATCTCCTGGCCACGGCCGGTCATCACGCTCCGGCGTGGCGTCCACGCCTTCGCGTTCGCAAAGCATCGCCCGATCCGGTGGCGAACCCGGGACGACACACCGGTCGCGCGTCGGTTACCGGCGGGTAGCATCGATCACCTCTCGCAGCGCCGAGGGCCCTACCGGCCGTTACAGTGCGCCGACGCAGTCGTTGCTCTCACCGGGTCACCACCACGACCCGGCTCACGTGGAGGTCCCGTCGTGGTCGTCCGTTTGGTCCTGGGGCTCGCCCTGACCCTGGTCGTGGCCGCGGTGTCGGCACGCCGGGCCTGGTGGCTCTACTCCCTGATCGCCTCCGGCCAGCCCGACGCCAAGCGCGCGGACGGGCTCGGCCAGCGCGTGCGGGCGCAGTTCGTGGAGGTGTTCGGGCAGCGCAAGCTCCTGCGCTGGTCGATCCCCGGCCTCGCCCACCTCTTCACGATGTGGGGCTTCATCATCCTGCTGACGGTCTACATCGAGGCCTACGGCGCCCTGTTCGTCGAGGACTTCCACATCCCGCTGATCGGGACGTGGTCCGCGCTGGGCTTCCTGCAGGACTTCATCGCGATCATGGTGCTGCTCTCGATCATCGCCTTCGCGATCATGCGCGTGCAGCAGGCCCCGGAGCGCCGGGCGCGCACCTCCCGCTTCTACGGGTCGCACACCGGTGGCGCCTGGCTGATCCTCTTCCTGATCTTCAACGTCGTCTGGACGCTGTTCGCCTTCCGCGGCACGTCGTACGCGGCCGGCAACCTGCCCTACGAGTCGGGCGCCTGGGCCTCGATCGCCGCCGGACAGCTGTTCACCGGGCTGTCGCCGACGACGCTGTTCGTGCTCGAGACGGTCTTCCTGCTGCTGCACATCGCGGTGGCGCTGATCTTCCTGGTGGTCGTGCTCTACTCGAAGCACCTCCACATCTTCATCGCGCCGATCAACGTCTCGGCCAAGCGCCTGCCCAAGGCGCTGGGCCCGGTGCCGCCGATCGAGCACGAGGGCAAGCCGATCGACTTCGAGGATCCGCCCGAGGAGGCGGCCTTCGGTCGCGGCAAGATCGAGGACTTCACGTGGAAGGGCATGCTCGACTTCGCGACCTGCACCGAGTGCGGTCGCTGCCAGAGCCAGTGCCCGGCGTGGAACACCGGCAAGCCGCTGTCCCCGAAGCTGCTGATCATGGACCTGCGCGACCACATGTTCGCGAAGGCGCCGTACATGATCGGCGGCAAGGACATGCCGGACGAGGGGTCAGCGACCCAGGACGGCACCACCAACGCCGGCGGTGACGAGGTCGGCCACGGCCACGGCGTCCCCGAGTCCGGCTACGAGCGCCACCGCGGCACCGACGACGTCCAGGCCACGCGCCCGCTGGTCGGCACCGCCGAGCAGCTCGGCGTCATCGACCCCGACGTGCTGTGGTCCTGCACCACCTGCGGCGCGTGCGTCGAGCAGTGCCCGGTCGACATCGAGCACGTGGACCACATCATCGACATGCGCCGCAACCAGGTCATGATCGAGTCGGAGTTCCCGGCCGAGCTGGGCGTCCTGTTCCGCAACCTGGAGAACAAGGGCAACCCCTGGGGCCAGAACAACTCGGCGCGCATGGACTGGGCGAAGGACCTGCCCTTCGAGGTGCCCGAGTTCGACGGCGAGCTGCGGCCCGAGACCGAGTACCTGTTCTTCATCGGCTGCGCCGGCGCCTTCGACGACAACGCCAAGAAGACGGTCCGCGCCGTGGCCGAGCTGCTCAACATCGCCGGCGTCGACTACGTCGTGCTCGGCAAGGAGGAGAGCTGCACGGGCGACCCCGCGCGGCGCTCGGGCAACGAGTTCCTCTTCCAGATGATGGCCGCGCAGACCAAGGAGATGCTCGACGCCGTCTTCGAGGGCCGCGAGCCGGGCACGCGCAAGATCGTCACCACGTGTCCGCACTGCATGAACACCCTCGGGCGCGAGTACCCGCAGCTCGACGGTCACTACGAGGTCGTCCACCACACCCAGCTGCTCAACCAGCTGGTGCGCGAGAAGAAGCTCGTGCCCGTGGCGCCGGAGTCCTCGCCGGTGCCCGCGGCCAAGCTCGACATCTCGTCGGTGACCGGCCTGCAGCACCGCGGCCCGCACTCCGACGGCACCGAGCGCGGCCTCATCCCCGCCGATGGGCACGGGACGCCCGGCCACGACGCCGACCAGACCGCCCCGGCGCCGGTCGCCCTGGCCGAGAAGCACGAGGCCAACGGCCACGGTGCGTCGAACGGGAACGGTGCCGCCAAGCGCAAGACCGTGACCTACCACGACCCGTGCTACCTGGGCCGGCACAACGAGGTCTACAGCCCGCCGCGCGAGCTGGTGGAGGCCGCGGGGGCCGAGCTCAAGGAGATGCCGCGTCACGCGGACCGGGCGCTGTGCTGCGGCGCCGGCGGTGCGCGGATGTGGATGGAGGAGAACATCGGCAAGCGCATCAACATGGAGCGCGTCGACGAGGCCATCTCCACCGAGACCGACACGATCGCCACCGGCTGCCCGTTCTGCCGCGTGATGCTCACCGACGGCCTCACCGAGCGCCAGAGCGAGGCCAAGGCCGTCGGCACCGAGGTCATGGACGTCTCGCAGATGCTGCTCGCGGCGGTCAAGCGCGGTCAGCCCACCGAGGGCGCGGAGACCGACGGGGTCGGCGACTCCGACGCCGACACCGCGGCCACCTCCGCCAACGTGCGGAACCCGGACGTCGAGAACTGACCCACCCCGCACGAACGAACGGCGCCTTCGCTGCTTCCGAAGCAGCGAAGGCGCCGTTCGCGTTCGCACCGCCGCCACGCCCGGCGGGACCCCTGTCGATAGGGTCCGCCCGTGCTGCTCTCCGACCGCGACATCCGCGCCGAGATCACGGCCGGGCGCGTCGGGCTCGACCCCTTCGACGTGACGCTGCTGCAGCCGTCGAGCGTCGACCTGCGCCTCGACCGGCACTTCCGCACGTTCAACAACCACGCCTACACGCACATCGACCCGGCGCTGCAGCAGGACGACCTGACGCGCATGGTCGAGCCGCCCGGCCCCGACGAGGCGTTCGTCCTGCACCCCGGCGAGTTCGTCCTCGGCTCGACGTACGAGGTCATCTCGCTGCCCGACGACATCGCGGGGCGATTAGAAGGAAAGAGTAGTTTGGGCCGTCTGGGCCTGCTGACTCACTCCACCGCCGGATTCATCGACCCCGGTTTCTCGGGCCACGTGACCCTCGAGCTGTCGAACGTCGCCAACCTCCCGATCCGCCTGTGGCCCGGGATGAAGGTCGGGCAGCTCTGCCTGTTCCGGCTGTCCTCGCCCGCCGAGCACCCGTACGGCTCGCCCGTCTACGGCTCGCGCTACCAGGACCAGCGGGGCCCGACGCCCTCGCGCTCGTTCGTCAACTTCCGCCGCGGGCTGCCCACCGACGGCGAGCGCTGACCTACCCGACCAGCTCGCCCGCGCGGTGGACGCGGTTGCGGCCCGAGTTCTTCGCCGAGTAGAGCGCCCGGTCGGCCTCGCTGAGCAGCGCCTCGCCGTCGCCCGCGTGCTCGGGCAGGCCGGCGACGCCGAACGAGGCCGTGACGAGCTGCTTGTCGCCGCGCCGGAAGTCGGCCTCGACGCGGGCGCGCAGGCGCTCGGCGAGCTGAGCGGCGTCGTCGGGGCCGCCGCGGGTGACGAGGATGGCGAACTCCTCGCCGCCGTAGCGGTACGCCGTCTCGCCGTCGCGCATCGCCGTGCGCAGCGTGCTCGCGACCTCCTGGAGCACCACGTCGCCCTGCTGGTGCCCGTAGCGGTCGTTGAGCTCCTTGAAGTGGTCGAGGTCGAGCATGATCACCGACATCGGCGAGCCGTGCCGCTTGGCGTTGGCGACGGCCGAGTCGAGGTCCGCGCCCAGCCGGCGCCGGTTCGCGAGCTGCGTCAGCGGGTCGAACTGCGAGAGGCGCTCGGTGGCCGCGTGCAGGCGGCTCGCCTCGATGGCCGAGCCGGACAGCGTCGCCAGCATCTCGACCGCCGAGAGCCGCTGTCCCTCCACCTCGCCCTCCACCGCGTCGTAGCACTCGAGGATGCCGATGACGCGGGCACCGACCACCAGCGGCACCGCGACGGCCGGGTCCTCGCCGGTGTCGGGATCGCCGCGGGAGATCTGTCCGTACCGCGCGGAGCGCCCCACGACGCCGACCCCGAGGTGGCAGCTGGTCTGCATCGGCGCCACCGGCCCGCTGTCGGAGTCGTAGGCGAGCTCGAGGCCGTTGCCGTCCTCCTCCAGCAGCCACAGCAGCACCCGGCCGTCGGTGACGGCGACCGCGGCCTGGACGGTGGAGTCGATGACGTAGCGCGTGTTGAGACTGCCCGCGATCTCGCGAGCCATGATCAGGATGGTGCGCAGCCGGTCGGTCTGGGCCTGCAGGCGCTCGGCCTGCGCGGACGCCTCCTCGCGCTGGCGGCGCAGGGCGACGGTCATGTCCGCCAGCCCGTCGCGCAGGGCCACGAGCTCGGCCGACCCGTCGACGGGGTGCGGCGGCGTCAGCTTGCCCTCGCCGATGTCGCGGACGGAGGCGAGCAGGCCGTCGACGGGCGCGACGACGTGGCGCTGCAGCCGCTGCCGGCCGCGCAGCGCGACCACGAGCGTCGCCACGCCGACGAGCGCGAGGAGGACGCCGACGACCCACTGCGTGACGATCGAGTTGCGGTCGGCCGTCTCGATCGCGGCGAGGGTGTCGGCGCGCGCGGCGTCCTTGCGGTCCCGGTAGTCGTCGAAGAGGGCCTTGCCCTGCTTGAGGAAGAGCTCGACGCCGCCGGGCGGGGGCAGGCGGCGCGCCTGGTCGGCCCACTCGGCGCGCCAGCGCTGCTGGGCCAGCAGGAGGGCCAGCACGTCCTGGCGCAGCTGGGGCTCCTCGAGGAGGTTG
This sequence comes from Actinomycetospora sp. CA-101289, assembly GCF_050955895.1. Classification (NCBI taxonomy): domain Bacteria; kingdom Bacillati; phylum Actinomycetota; class Actinomycetes; order Pseudonocardiales; family Pseudonocardiaceae; genus Actinomycetospora; species Actinomycetospora sp. CA-101289. The sequence goes on from NZ_CP192093.1 coordinate 5,863,111, forward strand.
ACCATCTGCGAGTCGGCGGCGGCCAGCACGGGGGCGGCCTCGGTGGCGGAGTCGGCGAAGAACTGGTCACCGGTGGCGAGGTAGCCGCGCAGGGCGGCGTCGGTGTCGAGCATCGCCTGGTGGGAGTCCTCGAGCGCGAGGAGCCCGTTCTGCAGGCGCTGGTCGGTGGGCGCGGTGACCGCCGCCGACCAGACGAGCCGGAACACGACCAGCACGACGATGACGAGGGCGGCGACCGACACCGTGAGGCCGAGGCGCTGGACCTCGTGGATCAGCCTGGGTGCTCGCCTCACCGATCTCCGCCCTCCTGGTGCGCCGTGTGTCCACCAGGACCATCAGGCTCGCGGTGCATGACGTTAGCCGCGAGTGGGTAGCGACTCTACTTTTCGTGCACCGGTCATCACTGAGTGATGACGACAGGCCCTTCGTTCGCGGAGCGTGACGTTCGTCAGGCGGACAGGCCGGAGCGCGACCGGTCGGTCGGGAGCCGCACGATGCGGCTGCCGTCCCCGCCCGTCAGCCGCTCCCGCACGAGGCGCTGCGCGGCGGCCGCGGCACGCAGATCGTCCGGGCCGACGCGGTGGGCCTCCTGGGTGGCGACGAGCGCGGCGATGGCGGCCTGGTTCGCGACCTCGACCCCCGTGCCGCCGTCGACCGGCACCGCCACGACGGGGACGTCGCGCCACACCGCCACCTGGGTGGCGGCGAGCGCGGTGGGCGAGCCGCCGCGCACGAGGACGGCGGCGGGCCGGTCGTCGGCGACGACGGCGTCGACGCGGGGCAGCAGCGCGGCCGCCTCGTGCACGGGACCGGCGGCGGGCGGATCGACCAGCAGGACGCGGCCGGCGAGGGCGCCGAGGTCGTCGAGGACCTCGTCGACGGCCATCGGGTCGGGACCCGTGGCGACGAGCACCGGGCGCACCTCGGGGTCGCGGATCGCCAGCGGGGCGAACGCGGTGGCGTCGGCGGCGGACGCGACGACGACGAAGAGTTCGGGGAGGGGGAACTCGCCCTGCTCACGCGCAGTCATGGCGGCCTCCTCCGAGGGGGTCCTGTCTCCCATGGCGTTGACCAGCCAACACGACCCGCGAGCCCAGCAGGAGGCCATGCCGGTGGATCTACCCCGAGGACGCAACCCGCGGTGACGCACGGTGCGATCCAGTCGCGTCCAACCCGTGATCTCGCCGTGATCGAGCGGCGAATGACACGGATGTGATTGCTGACGGTGCCCGGGCTCGGGACCCCGCCGGGGGCCTCCGCAGTGCCGTGTAAGCTCTCCGACGGCACGCGCGAGTGTAGTTCAATGGTAGAACATCAGCTTCCCAAGCTGAGAACGCGGGTTCGATTCCCGTCACTCGCTCCAGAACGTTCCTGCAGGTCAGAACGTCGCGATCGGGTTGATCGGGCTGCCGGACGTCCCCGCGAAGCGCACCGGTGCGACCGCGAGGTGGAAGTCCCACTGGCCGAGCTCGGCCGCCGTCGCCGCGCACGCCTCCAGGTCGCAGTTGTCGAGCAGCCAGAGCCCCATGGCCACGAGGCCCACGGCGTGGACCGGCATCAGCACGTCGTCGTAGCCCGACGGCTGGACGTCCTGGGGCGTGTCGGCGGCGATCAGCGCGACCCCCCGCTCGTGCAGCCACGGCAGGCACGACGCGTGCCAGCCGGCCTGCTCGATGCCGCCGGCCTCGCGCCCCTCGTGGCGGGCGCGGCCCTGGCCGGTGCGCAGCAGCACCGCGTCGCCGGGCCGCACGCGCACGCCCTGGCGGCGCTCGGCCTCCTCGAGGTCGTCCGGGAACACGCCCTCCCCCGGCTCCAGCCACGCCACGTCGCGCACCGCCGCGACGTCCAGCAGGACCCCGCGCGTGAGAATCCCGTCGGCCGCCGCCGTGACGGCCGCCCACGACGACCCCGTGTCGGCGTCGACCAGGGCGTGCGACCGGCCGTTGTACATCGCGCCGTCCCAGAAGAGGTGGCACGGCGAGTCGACGTGGGTGAGCGTGTTGCCGTGGAAGGTGAGGCCGAGCCGCTCGGACGAGAAGCCCCAGCGCCGGTCGCGGTGGAAGGCCGCCGGCATGCCCTCGGCGCCCGGCATCTCGGCGGCGCAGGGGCACGTCGTCGTCGACCGCTCCATGTCACCCGGGACGGCGACCTCCCACGCGCACGACACGCTCCGGCCGTGGCGCACGGCCCGCGCCGCCGCGAGCCGGACGTCGTCGGTGATGTGGTTCAGGGTGCCGCGCTGGTCGTCGTCGCCCCACCGTCCCCAGTTCGACAGCGTGCGGAAGTACCCGAGCACGTCGTCCTGGGTGGGCACCGCTCGCCCTGCCGTCATCGCCGCACCGCCTCCTCCGGTCCGGCACGACCCTAGGAGCGCGCTCGCCCTCCATGGTGACCCGTGCACGTTTCCGGGGCTGGCGACCGGCGCGCCCCCGTCGCGAGGATCGGGCGGTGGACCAGCCCCCCGCCGCGGCGATGATGCAGATGCTCACCGGCACCTGGGTGGCGCAGGCGCTCTACGCCGCCGCGTCGCTCGGGGTCGCCGACGTGCTGGCGGACGAGGGTCCGCTGACGCCCGCGGCGCTGGCGCGGCGCGTCGGCGCCGACCCCGACGCGCTGCACCGGGTCCTGCGGGCGCTGGCCACCCGCGAGGTGTTCGCCGAGGACGAGCACGGGCGCTTCGCCCTGACGCCGCGGGCGGAGTGCCTGCGCGCGGGCGTGCCCGGGGTCCGTGCGCGACTTCGCGATCATGATGGGCAGCGCCCCGGTGTGGCGGTCCTGGGAGCACGTCCTGCACAGCGTGCGCACCGGCGAGCCGGCGTTCGACCACGTCTACGGCGTGCCCGTGTTCGAGCACTACGCCCGCGACCCGGAGGCCGCGGCCGTCGGCGTGGCGGGCCTGCACAGCCGCAGCGTGGCGGAGAACGACGCCGTCGTGGCCGCGGTCGACCTCGGCGACGCCCGGACGCTGCTCGACGTCGGCGGCGGGCGCGGGAGCCTCGTGCGCGCCTTCCTCGCCGCCCACCCGCACCTGCGCGCCACCCTGTTCGACCTCGCACACGTCGTGCGGGACGGGGAGGAGGACGAGCGCCTGTCGCTGGTCGCGGGCGACTTCTTCGCCGCCGTGCCCGGGGCCCACGACGTGGTGGTGCTGAAGAAGGTGCTGCACGACTGGCCCGACGAGCAGGTCACCACGATCCTGCGGGGCTGCGCCGCCGACCTGCCGGGCGACGGCCGGGTCCTCGTGGTCGAGAACCTGGTGACGCCGGGCAACACGCCGTCCTTCGCGAAGTGGCTGGACCTGCTGATGCTCGTCTACGCCGGCGGGCGGGAGCGCACCGAGGCGGACTTCCGCGCCCTGCTCGCCGAGGCCGGGCTGGCGCTGCGGCGGGTCGTCCCCACCGCGACGGGGATCAGCGTCCTCGAGGCCACGCACGCGTGACCGCCGCGCCGTCCACCCGGCCGGTCGCGGCGGACCGGCCGGGCGGATCGGAGTCGGGGCCGGCTACTCGGCGGCCAGCAGCTCGTCGAGCTGCTCGTAGCCCTGCACGACGCCGGTGTCCATGCCGCTGGAGAGCACCATGTCGCGCACCTCCATCGACTCGAGGATCGACAACCCCTCGAGGCGGGTGCGGCCGTCGCCGAGGTCGATGAAGGTCATCACCTCCAGGCTGACGCCGTCCGGGAAGCCCTCGAACGTGAAGGTCTGCACGATGCGCTCGTTCGCCCGGACCTCGTGGAACGAGCCGTAGAAGCGGTACTCGCCCTGGTCGTCGCGGTGGGTGTAGCGGTAGCCGCCGCCGGTCTCGGCGTCCCAGCGCTCGATCTCCATCTCGAGCCGTCGTGGGCCGAGCCAACGCTTGACGAGCTCGGGCTCGACGTGGGCGCGGAACACTTTCTCGGGCGGGGCGTCGAACTCGCGGGTGATGAGGATGGTGGGGACGTTCGGGTCCGCGGTGATGGTGGTCTCGCGGGTCGCGGTGTTCATCACGAAGCTCCTCGTTCGGTGTCGGGTCGGGTGGTGCTGTCTTCGGCGTCCATCTCGGCGAGCACGTCGTCGAGACGGCGGTAGCGCTCCTCGGCCTGGCGCCGATAGCGCTCGATCCACTTGGTCATCAGGTCGAAGACCTCCGCCTCGAGGTGGACCGGCCGGCGCTGCGCCTGGCGCGTGCGGCTGACGAGCCCCGCCTCCTCCAGCACCTTGAGGTGCTTGGACACCGCCTGGAGGCTGACGTCGTAGGGCTCCGCGAGCTCGTTGACGCCGGCGTCCGCGACGGCGAGGCGGGCCACCATGTCGCGCCGGATGGGGTCGGCGAGTGCCGAGAACACCCGGGTGAGCTGGTCGTCCACGGTGACTCCTTGTTCAACCTTGCGGTTGAGAGAACAGTAGCGCGGTCTGCCGCGTTGTTCAACCCCTGAGTTGAGGAAGGATGCGGCGTGGCGCTCCCCCCGCCCACACCCGAGGATCACGACCCATGACCGACTCCCGCATCGACCCCGAGATCGCCGCGGCCGTGGCGCAGCTGGAGGCCGACGGCTGGCTGCCGATGACCCGCGAGGACGTGGGCGAGGCGCGCCGGATCTACCGCGAGCTGGCGCTGGCGCGGCGCGGGGACACCGTCCCCGCGGTGGGGCCGGTGCACGACGACGTGGTCGTCGGCCTGCCCGGCACCGACGCGGACGTCGCCGTGCGCGTCTACGAGCCGCACGGCGAGCAGGCCGCGATCACGGTGGTCTGGCTGCACGGCGGCGGGTGGGTGCTCGGCGACCTCGACACCGGCGACGCCTCGGCCCGGCGGGTTTGCGCGCACCTCGGGGCGACGGTGGTGTCCGTCGACTACCGGCTCGCGCCCGAGCACCCGCACCCGGCGCCGCTGACCGACGCGCACGCCGCCCTGCGGTGGGCGGCGACGCTGCGCCCGTCCGACCGGCTCGTGGTCGGCGGCGACAGCGCGGGCGGCGGGCTGGCCGCGGGGGCGGCGTTGCTCGCCCGCGACTTCGGCCCGCGGCTCGACGCCCAGCTGCTGCTCTACCCCGGCCTCGACCCGTCGATGAGCCGGCCGTCGGTGGCCGAGAACGCCGACGGCCCGTTCCTCACCCGCGCCGACGTCGCCTGGTTCTGGGAGCGCTACCTGCCCGACCCCTCGCTGCGCGGCGACCCGTCGGTGGCGCTGCTCGCGGCCGAGGACCTCGACGGCCTCGCGCCGGCGGTCGTCGCCACCGCCGAGCTCGACCCCCTGCGCGACGAGGGCCGCGCGTACGCGGACGCGCTCGAGGCCGCCGGCGTCGCGGTGCGGCGGCTGGAGGGCACGGGGCTCGTGCACGGCTGGTTCGGGCTGGGTGCGGCATCGGCCGCCGCTCGCGCGGAGGGCGACCGCGCCCTCGACGCGCTGCGGGAGCTGCTCGCGGGCTGAGCCCGCCGGAGGGTCCCGACACGCTCGACCCGCCCGGCGGCGTCCCGCTGCGGCGAAGGGTCCGCGACGCCACAGCGCCCCGGTGCCCCGTCGACGCCTCGACCGCTCGTCGCGCGACGGGCCGCCCGTCGTCCGCTGCGCGCCGCTCGCGGGGATGCGCGGATGCGCATCCCGGCACCGTCACCGCCCGCCGGACCTCTCGCCGCCACGACACGGGGAAACGGCCGTCACCGGCCCTCCCGGGTCGCCGAGGGCGGCGCCGACCACCTCCGGCGCCTCGCTATGTTGCGACGGTCCGATCACGGAATGGTCACGACGAGGAGCGAGGTGACGGTGGGACGACACGGGCAGGACGGCCACGGTCCACGGACCTCCCCGGTCGTTCTCGGCACATCCCGTGCTCCCCGTGGCGCCCGGCGCGCCTCACGCGTCCGCACCGGCTCGGGCTCCGTCCTCGTCGCCGCGGTCGCCGCGGGTGCGGTGATCCCCGCGATCCAGACGATGGCCTCCCAGGTCGCCGACGCCGAGGCGCCGCGCGCCGCCGCCCCGGAGACCACCGCCGCGCTCGCCCTGGCCTCCGAGCACCGCGCCGCGGGCGCCGGGAGCGCCGTGGCCTCGGTCAGCCCCGTGACGCTGCCCGCCACCGCCGCCCGCACGGTGTCCTCCTCGTCCTCCGACGACGGGCCGAGCGCCGGGGACGACGCCGACGTCTCCGCGCTGCTCAAGGCGATGGAGGTCGAGCGCGAGACCGGGCCGCTGGAGTTCGGGCGGCCCTACGAGGCCGGCAACGAGCGCACGCTGGACGGCCAGATCGCCAAGGCGCTGGGCCTCATGGGGCTCCCACAGCGCCTGGCCCCCGGCGTCAAGAAGATCATCATGCGCGAGTCCACCGGCGACCCCGACGCCGTGAACGACTGGGACTCGAACGCCGCCAGCGGCACCCCGTCGAAGGGGCTCATGCAGCTCATCGACACGACGTTCCGCAACGCCGTGCTCCCCGAGCTCGCCGACCGCGGCATCTTCGACCCGGTCGCCAACATCACCGCCGGCGTCCGCACGATGATCGCGAACCACAGCATCGACGACGTCCTCGCCGGCGGGCTGCGCAACTCGGCGGGCAACTACATCGGCTACGGCGGCGCGGCGCTCCCCGACGACGGTCTGGGCCTCGCGGACTGACAGCGGGTACGACGGTGTCATGAGTGATCGCACCTGGCTGGTGACCGGCGCCTCCCGTGGCCTCGGCCGCGCCCTCGTCGAGGCCGTGCTCGCGGCCGGCGACCGCGTCGTGGCGACCGCGCGCGACGCGGGCGCCCTCGACGACCTCGTGACGGAGCACGGCGACCGGCTCCTCACGCGCGACCTGGACGTCACCGACCGCGCGGCGGTGTTCGCCGTGGTCAACCAGGTCGCCGCCGAGACCGGGCGCATCGACGTCCTCGTCGCCAACGCGGGCTACGGCCTCGCGGGCGGGGTCGAGGAGGTCACCGAGGAGCAGGCGCGCCGCCAGGTGGAGGTGAACCTGTTCGGCGCGCTGTGGACGATGCAGGCCGTCCTGCCGACGATGCGCGGCCAGCGTCACGGGCACCTGCTGCCCATCTCGAGCATCGGCGGCGTCGGCGCCTTCCCCCACACCGGGCTCTACCACGCGACGAAGTGGGGCCTCGAGGGCCTGAGCGAGTCGCTGGCCCAGGAGGTCGAGCCGTTCGGCATCCGGACGACGATCGTCGAGCCCGGCCCGTTCCGCACCGACTGGAATGGCACGAGCATGGAGCGCGCGACCCCGATGCACTCCTACGACGAGGTCCTCGGCCCGCGCCGCGAGGCCATGGACGGGTCGGGCGCGTTCACCCAGCCCGGCGACCCCCGACGCGCGGGCGAGGCGATGATCCGCGTCGTCGACAGCGACGACCCGCCCCGGCGCCTGCTGCTCGGCGAGCTGGCCGCGGACCTCGCCCCGAAGCTCTGGCAGCAGCGCATCGACGAGGCCGCGAGCTGGCGCGAGGTCGCGGTCGGCGCCGACTTCCCGGTCGACGAGCGCTAGCCGGCGACCGCCTCCGCGAGCTTGCGCATGGCCGACGCGGCGCTCGGGCTGACCGTCGGGCCGAGGACGGCGAGGCTCGAGATCAGCGCCGCGGCCTCGGGCAGGTCGAAGCGGATCGGCGCGGGGGCGGCGACGCGGGCGAGGCTCACCCCGCCGCCACGGCCTGGGTGCGCGGCGATCGGGACGCCGCTGTCGCGCAGGCGCTCGACGTCGCGGGCCACGGTGCGGGACGAGACGCCGAGCCCGCGGGCCAGGTCGGCGATCTGGAGGCGCGCGCCGTGGGCGGCGTGCAGGCGCTCGATCACCGACTGCTGGCGCTCGACCCGGCGCAGGGCGAGGTGGCCGTCGCGTGACGACGCCGCGAGGGAGGCCCGGTCCACGTCCGGAGACTAGGCCAGAACACGACACCGGCGTGTCCGGTTCCGCCCCTAGCGTCGAGCACCGTGACCGACACCGTCGAGAGCTTCTTCGCCCGCTACGCCCAGGCCCTCCTCGCCCGCGACGAGGACGCCGTCGCGGCCCTCTACGCCGTCCCCGCCCTCGTCCTCTTCCCCGGGACGTCGATCCCGGTGACCGACGCGGCGCAGACCGCGGCGTTCTTCCGCTCCTCCTGGGACCAGTACGAGGGCATCGACGCCGCCGACCCCTCGATCACCGTGATGGGCGAGGGGCCGGTCGGCGTCTGGGCCGACGTCACGTGGGACCACGGCCACGGGCCGGCCGAGCGGTTCTGCTACCAGCTCGTCGCGGGTGGGGACGGCTACCGGATCGCCGTCCTCACCCTCCTCGACCTGCCGCGCTGACTCGGGCTCAGGCGCCCGGGCCCTTCTGCAGGACCGGGCGCAGGGTGTCGAGGACGCTCGCGTCGTCGATGGTCGACGGGACCGCCTCGTCGGCGCCGTCCGCGATGCCGCGCATGGTCTTGCGCAGCACCTTGCCCGAGCGGGTCTTGGGCAGCGCCGGGACGATCGCGACGTCCTTGAACGACGCCACGGCCCCGACGTCGTCGCGGACCATCTTCACGAGCTCGCCGGACAGCTCGGCCTCGTCGCGCTCGACGCCCGCCTTGAGCACCACGAACCCGCGCGGCACCTGGCCCTTCATCTCGTCGTGCACGCCGATCACGGCGCACTCGGCGACGTCGGGGTGCCCGGAGAGCACCTCCTCCATCGAACCGGTCGACAGGCGGTGGCCGGCGACGTTGATGACGTCGTCGGTGCGGCCCATGACGTAGAGGTAGCCGTCCTGGTCGAGGTAGCCGCCGTCGCCGGTGAGGTAGTAGCCCTCGTAGCGGCTCATGTACGACTCGCGGAAGCGCTCGTCGTCGTTCCACAGCGTCTGCAGGCAGCCCGGGGGCAGGGGCAGCTTGATGACGATGGCGCCCTCCTCGCCGTGCGGCAGGACGGTGCCGTCGACGTCGAGGATCTCCACCTGGTACCCGGGCACGGGCACCGAGGGGGAGCCGGCCTTGAGCTCCATCGGCTCGAGGCCGCGCAGGTTCGCCGCGATCGGCCAGCCCGTCTCGGTCTGCCACCAGTGGTCGACCACCGGCACGCCGAGCTTCTCCGACGCCCACGTCCAGGTCTCGGGGTCGAGGCGCTCGCCGGCGAGGAAGAGGGTCTCGAGGCTGGAGATGTCGTACTGCTGCAGGTACGTCGCGTCCGGGTCCTCCTTCTTGATCCCGCGGAACGCGGTGGGCGCGGTGAACAGGGCCTTGACCCCGTGCTCCTCGACCACGCGCCAGAACTGGCCTGCGTCGGGGGTGCCGATCGGCTTGCCCTCGTAGAGCACGGTCGTCGCCCCGACCAGCAGCGGCGCGTAGACGATGTAGGAGTGCCCGACGACCCAGCCGACGTCGGAGGCGGTGAACATGACCTCGCCGGGCCCGACGTCGTACACGTTGGTCATCGACCACGTCAGGGCGACGGCGTGGCCGCCGTTGTCGCGCTGGACGCCCTTGGGCTTGCCCGTGGTGCCCGAGGTGTAGAGGACGTAGAGCGGGTCGGTGGCCTGCACCGACACGCAGTCGGCGGGCTCGGCGTCGCGCTCCGCAGTGATCCAGTCGACGTCGCGCTCGCCCAGCGGGGCCTCGTACTGCGGGCGCTGGAAGACGATCGAGCGCCCGGGGTCGTGGGAGGACAGCTCGATCGCCTTGTCCACCAGCGGCTTGTACTCGATCACCCGCTTGCCCTCGATGCCGCAGGACGCGCTGACGATCGCCGAGGGCTGCGCGTCGTCGATGCGCACGGCGAGCTCGCGGGCGGCGAACCCGCCGAAGACGACGCTGTGGACCGCGCCGAGGCGTGCGCACGCGAGCATCGCGACGACGGCCTCGGGGATCATCGGCATGTAGATGATCACCCGGTCGCCCTTGTCGACCCCGACCGAGCGCAGCACGCCGGCGAAGCGGGCGACGCGGTCGCGCAGCTCGCGGTAGGTGAAGCGCTGGCGGTCGTCGGTGACGGGCGAGTCGTGGACGAGGGCGACCTGGTCGGCGCGCCCGCCGTCGACGTGGCGGTCGAGGGCGTTGTGGCAGGTGTTCAGCTCGCCGCCGGCGAACCACCGCGAGAACGGCACCGCGGACGCATCCATGATCGTCTCGGGTTCGCGGTACCAGTCGACGAGGCTCGCGGCCTCGCGCCAGAAGCCGTCCGGGTCGTTCATGCTGCGGTCGTAGGCCTGCCGGTACTCGCCACTCATGGTCGGCGACACTAGCCACGGCCCCGGACCCCGCGCACTGCCCGACCGGGCGCGCAGATCGTCCCGTTGCGGAAGGTTCGGCCCTCGTCGTCGCCCTCGGCCTCAGGCAACGTGCGCGATCTTTGGCCCTATAGCCCCGAAGATCGCTCACGTGAGGCCCGGTCGCGCGCGTTTGACGTGACCTGGACCACACCATACGGTCGGAGGTGATCCATCGGCCCCGTGGAGCCGCCGCGCCCTCGCGCCGCGCGCGGACTCCGGCCCGGTACGACGTCCCGGTCCCTGACGCCGCCACCGCTCCGCGCCGCTCCGCGGTCTCGCCGACGATGCTGAGGAGCACCCGTCATGAACGGCTACGACCCGCGCACGTCCACAGGGATCCCGACCGAGCCGGTGGGCTCGATGCCCCGCCCGACCACGCTGCAGGACGCCTACGCGGCGTATGACGAGGGTCGGATCGACAAGGCCGCCCTCGAGACCGAGCAGGAGTCGGCGGTGCGCGACACCATCGACCGCTACCAGTCCACCGGCGCCCCGATCATCTCCGACGGCGAGCAGCGGTGGTCGTCGTTCGCGACCTACCCGATCACCGACACCCTCGCGGGCACCGGGCTCGCCCCCACCCTCGGCCCGGGCGGCCAGTTCTTCGCGATCTTCGCCGACGGCCACGGGCGGCAGCTGCCGAAGCTGGAGCGCGGGCCCTTCGCGTACAGCAACTACGCCGCCGACTCCCTGCGGCAGTCGCTGCCGTACGCGACGACCCCGATGAAGCAGGCCGTCATCGCCCCCTCGATGCTCGCGCTGCTCTACCCGCTGAACGAGCCGGTGGAGGGCTACAGCCGGGAGGAGTTCGAGGCGAAGCTGATCGACGAGTGCGAGCAGGACATCCGGCTCGCGTTCGGGGCCGGCGCGGCCCGCGTCTCGGTCGACTTCACCGAGGGTCGGCTCGCGACGCGCGAGGACCCGCGCAACCCCTGGACGGGCGCCGGCCTGCTGCCGCACTTCGTCGAGCTGATCAACCGCGTGATGGCGCGGTTCGACGCCGCCGAGCGGGTCGACATCGGCGTCCACACCTGCCCGGGCGGGGACCGCGACTCGGTGCACTCCGCGGACGTGCCCTACAACAACCTGCTGCCCGAGATGTTCAAGATCGACGCCGGCTACTTCCTCATCCAGCTGGCGAGCGAGCGCGAGAAGGACCCGGTGTACGAGTCGATCGGGAAGAACCTGCGCGACGACGCGAACGGCGTCGTGCAGATGGCCTACCTCGGCGTCATCAACCCCGGCAACCCGCGGGTCGAGAGCGCCGAGGAGGTCGCCGGCCGGCTGGTCCGGGCGGCGGACTTCATCCCGAAGCAGCAGATCGGCTCCACCGACGACTGCGGGTTCTCGCCGTTCTCGATCGACGAGAAGCCCAACCACGGCTCGCCCGACTTCGCCCGCGACGTGGCGTTCCAGAAGATTCGCAACCGGGTCGACGGGACGCGGATGGCCGCGGAGAAGCTCGGCGTCTCCTGACCCTCGCGGTGGTCCTCGAGTTCCGCGCCGGGCGTGCCGACGCGTCCCCGGGGCGGGAGCTGCTCGCCGAGCTCAACGCGCTGCTCGACGCCCAGTACCCGGGCCGGGCGGCGCGCCCGGGCTCGGTGACCGCGCCCGACGAGATGGCGCCGCCGCACGGCCGGTTCCTCGTGGGGTACGAGGACGGCCGCGCGGTGGCCGTCGGGGGTGTCCGTCACCTCGGCGACGGGGTCGGCGAGATCAAGCGGATGTACGTCGTGCCCGGCGCCCGCTCCCGCGGCGTGGGGCGCGCGCTCCTCGCGGCGCTCGAGGACGCCGCACGCGACCTCGGCCTCACCCGGGTGCGGCTCGACGCCGGCCCCGCGCAGGAGCACAGCCGGGCGCTGTTCGCCGCCGTGGGCTACCGGCCGATCGCCGCCTACAACCGCAACCACATCGCCGTGTACTTCGGCGAGAAGGAGCTGCCGGTCAGGCCTTGACCTTCGCCGCGACCCGGCGGGCCCCGGCGAGCACCTCGCCGGGGTCCACGCTCGCCGGGACCCCGTCGGCGAGCACCTGCTCGCCGGCGACCCAGACGTCCCGCACCCCGCGCCCACCGGCCGCCCAGACCAGGTTGGACACGAGCTGGGCGTCGTCGTCGGGGTCGACGAACGCCGCGTCGTCGAGGGAGACGTGCACGAGGTCGGCCCACGCGCCGGGGGCGAGGACGCCGAGGTCGTCGCGGCCCAGCGCGCGGGCGCCCTCGCGGGTGGCCAGCGCCAGCGCGCCGGACGCGGTCAGCGCCGTGGCGTCGGCGTCGCGCTGGCGGGCGAATAGCGAGGCGAGGCGCTGCTCCTCCCACAGGTCGAGGTCGTCGTTGGACGCGGGCGAGTCGGTGCCCAGCCCGAGGCGGATGCCGGCGGCGCGCAGGTCGGTGAGCCGGGCGACGCCCGCGGCGAGCTTGGCGTTCGAGCCCGGGCAGTGGGCGACCGCGACGTCGTGGCGGGCGAGGATCGCGATGTCGTCGTCGGAGAGCTGGATGGCGTGCGCGGCGAGCACCCGCCCGCCCAGCGACCCCGTCGCCTCGAGCATCGCGGGCACCGAGCCGAACTCGGCGCGCACCGCGTCGTCCTCGCCCGGCGCCTCGGCCACGTGCAGGTGCATCAGCGCGCCCCGCTCCTTCGCCAGCGCCGCCGTCGACGTGATCGCCTCGGTGGGCAGCGTGTACGCCGCGTGCGGGCCGTAGCCGAGCTCGATGCGCTCGCCGGGCCCGAACCGCAGCCCGTCGGCGTCGATCCAGCGGGTGATGGCGTCGCGCATCTGCTGCCAGGTGCCCAGGCGCTCCATGCCGGGCGCGGTGATGATCCCCGGCGTCAGGACCACGCGGGAGCCGATCTCGAGCACCGCCTCGACGACGTGCTCGCTCTGGAAGTACATCTCCGCGGACGTGGTGACGCCGCCGCGCAGCATCTCCGCGCTGCCCGCGAGCATCCCGGCGTGGACGTCGGCGCCGTCGAGCTTGGCCTCCGCGGGCCACACCACCTCGGTGAGCCAGCGCATCAGCGGGAGGTCGCCGCCCATGCCGCGCAGCACGGTCAGCGGGGTGTGGGCGTGGGTGTTGACCAGGCCCGGCATGAGCAGGCCGGTGACCCGGGTCGTCGGCGCGTCCGTGGCCGGCGCCGTGTCCGCCGGGCCGACGTGGGCGATGCGCCCGTCGTCGTCGACGTCGACGACCGCGTCGCGCAGCACGCTCCCCGCTTCGTCGCAGGGCAGGACGACCGGGGCCCGGAACCGACGGCTGAAGCGGCGCACGCGCCCATGATGGCTCACCGGCGCCCGAGCCCCAGCCAGGCCAGGACGGCGAGCACGCGGCGGTGGTCGTCGGCGCTGTCGCGGGCGAGGCCGAGCTTGTCGAAGATCGCGGCGATGTGCTTCTCGACCCCGCCCTGGCTGAGGTTCAGGGCCCGGCCGATCGCGCCGTTGGCCCGGCCCTCGGCGACGAGGGCGAGCACCTCGCGCTCCCGCGGACTCAGCGCCGCCACCGGGTCGCCGCGGGCGAACAGCGCCGAGACCACCTCGGGGTCGAGCACGGTGCCGCCGGCGGTCACGCGGGCGAGCGCGTCGGCGAGGTCGTCGAGGCGGGTCACCCGGTCCTTGAGCAGGTAGCCGACGCCGCCGCCGGCGCCGAGCAGGTCGGCGGCGTAGGACACCTCGACGTACTGCGAGAGCACGAGGATCGCGGTGCCCGGCACGTCGCGGCGCACCCGCAGCGCCGCCCGCAGGCCCTCGTCGGTGAACCCCGGCGGCATCCGCACGTCGACGACGGCGACATCGGGGCGGTGCTCGGCGACCGCGGCGACCAGCGCCTCGCCGTCGCCGACCGCGGCCACCACCTCGGCGCCGTACTCGCCGAGCAGCCGGACCAGACCCTCGCGCAGCAGCAGCGAGTCCTCGGCGAGCACGACCCGCATCAGCCCTCCCGCACCGGCAGGCCCGCCGTCAGCACCGTCGGCCCGCCGGCCGGGCTGGAGATCGTCAGCGTGCCGTCGGCGGACGCCACCCGGTCGGCGAGGCCGGCGAGCCCGTGCCCCTTGCCGGAGTGCGCGCCGCCGCGGCCGTCGTCGGCGACCGAGACCACGAGCCGGTCCCCCTCGACGACGGCGGTGACGGTGGCCCCGTGGGCCGCGGCGTGCTTGGCGACGTTGGTCAGCGCCTCGGTGACGACGAAGTAGGCCGTCGTCTCCACCGCGGCCGGCAGGCGCCCGGGCACCGCGACGTCGAGGGTGACCGGCACGGGACTGCGCGCGGCGGCCGCGGCGAGCGCGGCGTCGAGGCCGCGGTCGGCGAGGACCGGCGGGGCGATCCCGCGGGAGAGCGCGCGCAGCTCGGCGAGGGCCTCCCGGGTCTGGGCGATCGCCTCGTCGAGCAGCGGGCGGGCGCGGTCGGGGTCGTCGTCGTCGAGGCGCCGCGACGTGGCCTCGAGGTCCATCGTCAGGCGCACCAGGCGCTGCTGCGGGCCGTCGTGCAGGTCGCGCTCGAGGCGGCGCAGCGTGCTCGCCTCCGCGGCCACCGCGGCCCGTCGCCCGGCGGCGAGCTCACCGGCGCGGGCACGCAGCGCGGCGGTCTGGTTGGTCAGCAGCCCCCGCGCGAGGCCCGCCCGCGCCGCGACGAGACCGCGCACCAGCCACGGGAACACCGCGAGCATCGCCGCCCCGAGCACGGTGTTGACGACGATCTCCGCAAGGCGGGACCCGGTGCCGCTGAGCAGCCAGAACAGGCCGTGGCGGTCGCCCGGCAGCGACCACTCCCACGTCACGAAGAGCAGGCCGCCGATCCCGCCGACACCCCAGGCCAGCGTGATCGCCGCGGCGCCGAGGCGGACGGGGAAGCCGAGCACGGCGTGCAGGAGGTCCCGCCAGGCCTGCGGGTCGCCGACCATGGCGAGCGACAGCGCGGGCCGGCCCGCGCCGGGCACCGCGACCCGGTGATGATGGGGCGGCAGCGCCCGGCCGGTGACGCGCTCGACGGCCCGGCGCTCCACGGTGGCCAGGCCGCGGGCGGCCCAGAGGGTGGCGGCGAGGATCGGGACGCCGATCCAGATCACCAGCGTGGACACCCCCAGGCTGAACCCGGCAACGGCCACGACGAACGCGCCGATCGCGAGCGGCAGGCCGGCGAGCAGGTGGGCGACGCGGAGCCCGAGGGCGGGCAAGGACCGCGCGACGACGTCGTGGCGGACGGTGGGCGCTCCGGGCGGGGGTGCGGCGAGCGACATCTCGGTCATGCCTCCGGACCCTCGTCGTCGCGGCGGGCCGACCCCAGCCGGTGCTCCTCCCGGTCAGGGTAAGGACAACCCCACCCCGGCAGGGGCGTTGTCCGGCTGTGCCGACCGTCCGTGGCGGCGCAGCGTTCCCGGCATGCCGATCCTCGCGTCCTCCGTTCCGTCCGCCCCCTCCGTCCCGCGTCCCGTCCGCGCCGCCGTCGTCGTCTGGCTGGCCGCGGTCGGGGCCGGCGTCGCCGAGACCCTCGTCCACCTCACCGGCCCCGACGCTCCGGGTCCCGGCGCCGTGGCTGTGCGCGCGGCGGTCTACGCCGTCGTCGTCGCGCTCGTGCTGGCGTTGCGCACCGGCCGCGACGCGGTGCGCTGGTCGCTCGCGCTGCTGCTGGGCGTCGTCGGGACGGCCTCCCTGGTGGTCGAACCGCTGACCTGGCTGGCGGCCGGCGGCTCGCCCGTGGAGTACCTCGCCGGCGCCGGCGTCGCGGACCTCGCGATCGTCGCCCTGCGCGTCCTGCACCTCGCGACGGTCGCCGTGGCCCTGGTGCTCATGTTCCGGCCGGCCGCCAACGCGTTCTTCCGCCGATGACTTCCCACCGATGCTTCGAATCCCGAAGCATCTGCGGCGCCTCAGCGCTCGAGGAGCGACCGCAGCGAACGCAGCGGCGGGAGCCAGGCACCGGTGTCGGGCAGGGTATCGAGGCTGACGCGCGGCAGGGGCTCGCGGAACACGCCCTCGATGTCCTCGAGGTCGAGGAAGTCGACGATCTCCGACGCCACCGCGAACGCGGCGTACTCGCGGAACCCGATCACCGTGACCGTGACGCCCTCGGCGACGAGGTCCTCGAGCGGCTCGCGGAACGCCCGCCCGTCGCCCGACGCAACGACCACGTGCGCGAGCCCGCCCTCGGACCGGCGCAGCTCGATGTGGGCGAGCATGTCCGAGTCGACGTCGGAGTCCTCGTACACCTTCGGCTTGGCGAACACCGCGAAGCCGACGTTGCGCAGCGCCTCGACCCAGGGCCGCACGATCTCGGTGGAGCCCGGCACCACGTTGGTGAACACCGTGGCCTCGGCGACGCCCTCCGCGCCCGCCTGGGAGAGCAGCCAGCGCCCGACCGCGTCGAAGCGGGGCCGGAACGCCGAGGTCGGCCGCGTGCCCAGCAGCGAGCCGAGGCTCATGTCGATGTTCGGCGCGTCCCAGACCAGCAGCGTGCGCGCGGGGGGCGCCTCCGCCGCGGTGTCGTCCACGGCCTCGTCGTCGACGCGCCCCCCGTTGATCGAGGGCGGGGTGGCGAGGTCGGCGGGCGACGGGGACGGCGACACGGGCCCGACTCTAACGGCCCGGCGTCGGGTGCGACGGGTGCTCAGGACTCCCTCCCGGGGGAGGCGGCGACGCGGGTGAGCAGGAGGTCGTGGCTCGGGCGTCCCTCCTGCTCGGCGCGCGTCTCGAACTTGGTGCGCGGGCGCCACGCCGGCCGCGGCGCGAAACCGCGGTGGGGGTTGTCGAGCAGGGGCTCGGCGTCGGTGACCTCGAGCATCCACTCGGCGTAGTCGGCGACGTCGGTGGCGAGGTGCAGGGTCGCGCCGGGCGCCAGGCGCGACGCCATCAGCGCCACGGTCGCGGGCTGGACCAGGCGGCGCTTGTGGTGGCGGCGCTTGGGCCACGGGTCGGGGTAGAAGACGCGCAGCCCGGCCAGCGATTCGGGCGCGACGAGATCCTCGAGCACGACGACGGCGTCGCCGCGCACCAGCCGCAGGTTGGTCAGACCCTGGTCCTCGATCCGCATGAGCAGCTGGGCGAGGCCGGGGGGATAGACCTCGACGGCGACGTGGTCGGTGTCGGGCTCGGCGGCGGCGAGGGCGGCGGTCGTCTCGCCCATCCCGGAGCCGATCTCCAGGCGCAGGGGGGCCGTGCGCCCGAACCACGCCGGCGCGTCGAGGCGGCCGTCGGCGTCGCGGGGCGGCAGCGGCCCGCCGGCGTCGCGGTCGAACCCGGGGGCGCCGACCCCGAAGGACGGCCAGAGCCGGTCCCAGGCGCGCTGCTGGCCGGCGGTCATGCGTCCGCCGCGGTCGGTGAAGCTCACCACCGTGCGCCGCGGGACGTCCGGTCCGGACGTCGGCAGCGTGTCGTGATCGGGCCCCACCCCACGATCCTCACACGCGCCCCCGGAGGGGTGTGGCGCGTGGTCGGGGGAGGGGTCAGGAGCGGCGCAGCGCGTCCAGCGTCGCCCGGTCCGGGGTGATGCGGATGCGGACGGCCTCGGCGGGGACGCCGAGCACCGAGCCGACGAGGCGGCGGGCGGCGCCGTCGGCCTCGGCGAGGCGGGCGACGACGACCTCCCGGCCGCTGGGGCCGAAGCGCAGCCGCCAGCCCGAGACGCCGAAGGTGGCGACCACGGCGTGGACGACGTCGGACAGGCGCGGCAGCGGCGTGGTCAGAGGTTCGGCGACGACAGAGGCCGGCCGCCGGGTCAAGGGGACGAGGGTCACATCCGGACATCGCCGCGGTCACGAGCCGGGTTAGCGTCCAGCGGCAGGGATGACCCGGTCGGGCGACAGCTGATGCCCCGAACGGCCCCTAGCCGCCGGAGGAGGGGCCGCCCTCGATCACCTGCTGGCGCGACTGCCGGGCGCGGCGCTGCTGCTCGTACTGCGAAGTCATCGCCGTCTCGATCGACTCGTTGCGCCGCTTGCTGCGGATGCGCGCGAGCAGCAGCAACGACAGGCCGTGGAGCACCCCGAGCAGGAGCATCACGCCGCCGAGCTGGGTGATGACGATCTGTACCCGGCCCTCGACGTCGAAGGGCCGGTAGGTGGAGATCAGCGCGAGGAAGCCGAGCGCGATGAGGTGGAACAGCACGCCGAGCAGGCGGTTGGCCGAGACCGCCGACTCCTCGGAGTCGAAGACGTCGCGCAGGAAGCCGATGCCCGAGCGCATGAGGATCTGGCCCACCACCAGCGTGATCAAGCCCCCCACGACGACGATGAGGAGGTAGGTGGGGGTGTCGAGCACGGCGACTTCCTTCCCTGGTGACGGTTCGTGGTCAGTCTCCCCTGACGTGCGATCACGCGAAACCCTCACGACCTGCGGAACCGCCCTCACCGCCACGGTCCGCCGCCTACGCTGCGGACGCTGTGGGCCCCCTGCGCAGCGCCGTCGTCGCGACCTGCCGCGCGCTGGCGCCCCGCGTGTCGCTGCCCACGGCCGACGCGGTGGAGGCGGTGGCCGCCCGGATGCTCGCGACGCCGTCGCTCGTGGTGGCCGGGCCGGTCTCCTCGGGCAAGTCGACGCTGGTCAACGCGCTGGTCGGGCGGCGGGTGGCCCCGACGGGTGCGGGCGAGTGCACCGGCCTGACCGCCCACTACGTGCGCGGACCGGCCGACCGCCTCGACGTCGTGCTCGTCGACGGCACCCGCCGCCCGCTGCCGCTGGCCGCGGGCGGGCGGGTGCCGGCGGCGGTGGGCGACCGGCTGGGCGTGCGGGTCGAGGACGTCGACCACCTCGTGGTCACGCTCACCAGCGCGGCGCTGGACGGCCTCACCGTCGTCGACACCCCGGGCACCGGCTCGGCCCGGCGCCCGGACGGCACGGCCGGCGGCGCCCGGGCCGACGCGGCGCTCGTGGTGCTGCCGGCCACGGCGCACGCGGGCGACCTCGACGTCCTGCCCGGCCCCGCGGCGCACGGCCCGGCGGGCGTCGTCGCCGTGCTGGGCCGCGCCGACACGGTGTCCGACGACGACGGGCGTGAGCTGGCCGTGGAGCTCGGGCGGCGCCTGGGCGACCGCGTCGGGCCGGTGACCCCGGTGATCGGGCTGCTCGCCGAGACCGCGGTGACCGGGGCGCTGCGGGCCGAGGACGTGGGCGCGCTGCGGGTGCTCGCGGGCGCCGACCCCGCGGTGCTCGAGGTCGCCCTGCTCGACGCCGAGCTGTTCACCACCGCCGAGCTGCCGCTGCCCGTCGAGGCGCGCGTCCGGCTGCTCGAGCTGCTCGACCTGCGGGGCCTGGCGCTCGGGCTCGCGCTCCTGCGCGCCGACGCGGCCGCCGGGGTCGGGGAGCTCTGCGAGGTGCTGCTCGCCGCGTCGGGCCTGGCGACGCTGGTCGGCCGGCTGCGCGACGAGGTCCGCGCGCGCACCGACCTGCACGCGGCGGCCGCCGGGGTGCGCGAGCTCGTCGCGCTGGGCGAGTCGCTGGTGCGCGCCGAGGCGCAGGAGGGCCCGGACGCGGCCACCCGGGGCGAGGGCGTGCGGGTCGCCGACGCGGCCGCCGTGCTGGCGCGCCGGGACGCGTTCACCGAGCGCGCCCTGCTCGCCGCCCGCGCCCGGCTCTGGGCCGGTTCGCTGGGCCTGCCCGCCGAGCTGCTCGACGAGGTCGACCGGCTCGCCGCCCCCGCCCCGCCCGACGTCCGCATCGGCCGGGCGGGCGCGAGCGCGGTCGAGCTCGCCGGGCACGCCGCGCGCCGCGCCGCCTGGTGGCGCGCCTACGGGTCGTGGGGCTCGCCGCGCCGCATCGCCGACCTCGCCCACGTCGTGCACCGCACCTACGCGGGGCTCTGGCGGGAGCTGACGACGTGAGCGATCTGCCCGCGCAGGTCGCGCAGACCCGGGAGGCGCTGGCCGCGCTGCTCGCCCGCCTCGACCCCGACGCCGCCGCCCGGTCCGCCGCGCCGCCGCCGCCCGCGCGCCCGACCGTGGTGCTCGTCGGCGCGCCGGGCCGGGGTCGCGGCGAGCTGCTGGCCGCCCTGCTGGGGCTCGCCGCCGTCCCCGAGCGGGCCGCGGACGGGGCGCTGCGGGCCACCCACGGCGAGGCGGCCGCGGCGCCGGGCCGCCTGGCGCTGCCGGTGCCGCTGCTCGAGGAGCTCGACCTCCTCGCGCCCGGGCGCGCCGCCGACCCGGGCGCCTGGCCGGTGGACGGGGCCACGGCCGCGCTCGTGCTCGCCGACGCCGCCGCCCCGGTCGGCGCCGAGGAGCTCGACGCGCTGGCCCGCGCCGCCGGACGGGTCGACACCGTCGTCTTCGCCCTCACCCGCACCGACGCCCACCGCGGCTGGCGCACGGTGCTCGAGGCGGATCGGGCGCTGGTCGCCGAGCACGTGCCGCGCCTCGCGGGCGCGCCGTGGTTCCCGGTCGCCGCGGCGCTCGCGGGGCGGGCGGGGTCCGCCACCTCCCCGGCCGCCGCCGAGGCGCTGCGGCGCCGCTCGGGGATCGCGGCCCTGCAGCGCGAGCTGCACCGGCTGGTCGCGCGCCGACGGCGCATGCTCGCCGAGGCCAACGCGCTGCGGCTGCTCGCGGCCGGGCTCGACGGCGTCGCGACCCGGGCCGCGGCCACCCGCACCGCGCTGCGCAGCCCGCGCGACGGCACCGGCGATCTCGCGCGCCGCCGCGACGAGCTTCTCGCCGCCCGGGCTGCCCTGCGCCGCGACCACCACACCCGCTGGCGCGCCGACCTCGCCGGCGCACGGGTGGCGGCCGCCGACGACCTCGCCGCCCGGGTGCGGGCCCTCGCTGCGAGCACCCGCGCCCGCATCGACGCCGCCGACCGCGCGGGCCTCGCCGCCGTGCCGCGCGAGCTGGCCGGCGAGGTCGAGACGCTCGCCGCCGCGGTGGTCGAGGGGCTCGGGGCCCGGCTGCGCAGCCTGGTCGCCGCAACGCTCGCCGACCTCGTGCCCGCCGACGAGCTGCCGGCGCTGCGGGTGGCCGAGGTCGCCGACCCCGGCCTCGTGCCGCCGCCGCGGGCCCGGCCGGCCGAGGACCGGCTGCTCGTCGTCGCGGGGGCGTCGGGCGGGCTCGGGCTCTCGCGCCTGGCGCTGCTGCCGCTGCTCGCGGTGCCGCTCGCGCCGGCGGCGCTGGGCGTCGCGCTGGTGCCCGTGTCGGTCGGCCTGGGCCTCGGCGCGGCGGGCTGGGTGGCGCGGGCCCGGCGCCTGGCCGCGGACCGGGCGCACCTGCGGCAGTGGACCACCGAGGCCCTCGCCGAGGTGCGCGGCGACCTCGACCGGGTGCTCGCCGACGCCCTCATCACCACCGAGCGCGAGGTCACCCTCGCCCTGGACGCCGCGCTGGAGGACCGCGCCCGCGAGCTCGAAGACGCGGTGGCCGCCGCCGACCGGGCCGTGCGCCACGCCGGCGCCGACCGCGCCGAGGCCGACCGGGCGGCCGCGCGCACCGCCGCCGAGGCGGCCGAGGGCCGCGACCGCGCGGAGGCCCTGCTGCGCCACCTCGCCGCGCTGCGGGACCGCGTCGACGTGCCCGTGGATGTCGCCGAACCGCACCCACGGCCCGCGGCCGCGACCTAGCCTCGCGCCATGGTGGAGCTGCCCGACGTGCACATCGATCCCGGCGTGCCCGAGCCCGACCTCCTCGTGGGCCCGCCCGAGGCCGCGCAATCGTTCGGGCCCGCCACCGTCGACAGCGACGCCGACGGCCGGCCCGACACCGCGGTGGTGAGCGAGCCCGGGGATCCCGGAGCGCTGACGCTCGCCACCGACCTCGACGGCGACGCCCGCATCGACGTCCTCACCCGCGTGCACGCCGACGGCACGGCGACCACCGAGCTGCTGGACGACCTGGGCGAGGCCGCCGCCGCCCCGTGGGACGAGGGCCCGGTCCCGCCGCCACCGACCATCGACCCGGCCAGCGGACGGTGGGTCCGGGACGGCGCGGGCGGGTAGGTTCGCCGCCCGTGGGGAGTCCCGGGGCGCACGCGGTCGACCAGGACTTCCTCGCGCTGCCCCGCGCGGCCCTCGCCGACGCCGCCCTCGACGCCGCCCGCCGTGGCGGCGCCGAGCACGCCGACCTGCGCGTGCACCGCGTGCGCACCCAGCACCTCGAGCTGCGCGACGGCCGGGTGGTCGTGGCCGCCGACCAGGACACCGCCGGGCTCGCGGTGCGGGTGCTGCGCGACGGCGTGTGGGGCTTCGCCGCCCACGTCGACCTCACCCCGGAGACCGCGGCCGCGACGGCCCGCCGGGCCCTCGACGTCGCCGCCACCCTGACCTCGCTGGCCACCGAGCGGGTCACGCTCGCCGACGAGCCGGTGCACGCCGACGCGGTGTGGGTCTCGCCGTACGACGTCGACCCCTGGGCGGTGGACGTCGCCGACAAGATCGGCCTGCTCACCGCGCGGTCCACCGCGCTGCTCGCCGCGCCGGGCGTCGACCACGTCGCCGCGGGCTGTGTGCAGGTCAAGGAGCAGGTGTTCTACGCCGACACCGCCGGCACCTCGACCACCCAGCAGCGGGTCCGCGTCGACCCCGACGTCACGATCACCACCGTCGACCGCGCCGCCGGCGGCTTCGAGACGCTGCGGGCCCTGGCGCCGCCGACGGGGCGCGGGTGGGAGTACCTCACGGGCACCGGCTGGGACTGGGACACCGAGCTCGCCGAGCTGCCCGAGCTGCTCGCCGAGAAGGTGCGCGCGCCGGGCGTCGAGCCGGGTCCGACCGACCTCGTCATCGACCCCACCAACCTGTGGCTGGTGATCCACGAGTCGATCGGGCACGCCACCGAATACGACCGGGCCATCGGCTACGAGGCCGCCTACGCCGGCACGAGCTTCGCCACCCCGGACAAGCTCGGCACCCTGCGCTACGGCAGCGACGTCCTGTCGGTCACCGGCGACCGGACGGTCCCGCACGGCCTGGCCAGCGTCGGCTACGACGACGACGGCGTCGCCGGCCAGCAGTTCGACCTCATCCGCGACGGCGTGCTCGCCGGCTACCAGGTCGACCGCTCCTTCGCGCCGCGCCTGGGGCTCGACCGGTCGAACGGCTGCGCCTACGCCGACTCCGCCGCGCACGTCCCGCTGCAGCGCATGGCCAACGTGTCGTTGCGCGCCGACCCCGACACCGACCGGTCCACCGCGGCGCTCATCGACGGCGTGGACGACGGGCTCTACATCGTGGGCGACCGGTCGTGGTCGATCGACATGCAGCGCTACAACTTCCAGTTCACCGGGCAGCGGTTCCACCGGATCCGCGACGGCAAGCTGGTCGGGCAGGTCCGCGACGTGGCCTACCAGGCCACGACCACCGACTTCTGGGGCTCGCTCGAGGCCGTGGGCGGGCGCTCGACGTGGCGCCTGGGCGGGGCGTTCAACTGCGGCAAGGCCCAGCCCGGCCAGGTCGCCCCGGTCAGCCACGGCTGCCCGTCGGCGCTGCTGCGCGGCATCACGGTCCTCAACACGGGGAGCGGGTCGTGAGCGCCTCGGGATCGGCGCTGGTCGAGCGGGCCCTGGCCGTCGCCGCCGAGGCGGCGCCCGGTGCGGGGGCGGTCGCGCTGGTCCGCGAGGTGTCCGAGGCCGTGGTGCGCTGGGCCAACTCGACGCTGACCACCAATGGGCACACCGTGGAGCGGCGGCTGTCGGTGATCGTGCTCGTGCCCCTGGACGGCGGCACCGGCGCGGGCGTGGCCACGGTGCCCGCGCCGACCTCGCTCGCCGCGGGCCCCGAGGGCGACGCCGTCCTGCGCGACGCCGTCGCCGGCGCGGTGCAGGCGGCGCAGCGCGGCGGACCCGCCCGCGACGCCGCCCCGCTGCCCGGCCCCGAGGGCGGGGACGACCCGGCGTGGGACGAGGGCGCCGGCGAGACCTCGATGGCCGCCTTCGCCCGCCTCGCCGAGGAGCTCGGCGCGTCGTTCCGCCCCGACGAGGCGTCGTACGGCTTCGGCGAGCACCGCGTCGCGACGTCCTGGCTCGGCACGACCGCCGGTGTGCGGCGCCGCTGGGTGGAGCCCGCCGGGTCGGTGGAGCTCAACCTCAAGGACCCGGAGACGGGCAGCTCGGTGTGGGCGGGCGAGGGCGCCCCCGACCTGCGCAGCATCGACGTCACCGCGCTGGTCGAGGGTCTGCGCGGCCGGCTCCCGTGGGGCCGGCGGCGCATCGACCTGCCGGCGGGGCGCTACGAGACGCTCCTGCCGCCGTCCGCGGTGTCCGACCTGATGATCTACCTCGCGTGGTCGATGGGCGGGCGCCCGGCGCAGGAGGGCCGCTCGGCGTTCTCGCGCGCCGGCGGCACCCGGGTCGGCGAGAAGCTCGGCGCGCTGCCGCTGACCCTCGCCGGCGACCCCGCCGCGCCCGGCTTCCCCGACCTCGCCTACACCCCGGTGCTCGCGACGACGTACTCCGGCGACGAGGTCTCGGTGTTCGACAACGGCGCCGCCACCGGGCGCGTGGAGTGGGTGCGCGACGGCACCGTCGCCACGCTCGCCTACCCGCGGGCGGCGGCCACGGAGTACGGGGCGCCCTTCGCCGCGCCCACCGACAACCTCGTGCTCACCGGCGGCTCCACGGCGTCCACGGCCGACCTCGTCGCCGGCACCGAGCGCGGCCTGCTGCTGACCTGCCTCTGGTACATCCGCGAGGTCGACCCGACGACCCTGCTGCTCACGGGCCTGACCCGCGACGGCGTCTACCTCGTCGAGGGCGGCGAGATCGTCGGCGAGGTCAACAACTTCCGCTTCAACGAGTCGCCTCTGGACCTCCTGCGCCGCGTCACGGAGGCCGGCGCCACCGAGCGCACGCTCCCGCGCGAGTGGAAGGACTGGTTCACCCGCGCCGCCATGCCCCCGCTGCGCGTCCCCGACTTCCCCATGACCTCGGTGTCCCCCGGCCGGTGATGTGCGCTTCGCGCTCGTGAGCACTTCTTGGTGCTCCGGCACCGAGAAGTGCTCACGTGCGCCGCAGGCGCACACTGGAGGGCGTGGTCCGCTCGGTCATGCGCTACACCGCGCCGCAGGAGGCGTGGGAGGCCGACGTTCCGGTCCGCGGGGATGTCGCCGCGCTCGCGACGCTGATCGCCGAGGGCGGGGCGCTGGTGCTCACCGGCGCCGGCATGTCCACCGACTCGGGCATCCCCGACTACCGCGGACCCTCCAGCGCCGCCCGCCGCCACGCCCCGATGACCTACGAGGCCTTCGTCGGCGACCCCGTCGCCCGGCACCGCTACTGGGCCCGCAGCCACGTCGGCTGGCCCCAGATCGCCGGCGCCCGCCCGAACGCCGCGCACCGCGCCGTCGCGTCCCTGCAGCGCGCGGGCCTGCTGCGTGGCGTGATCACCCAGAACGTCGACGGGCTGCACCAGGCCGCGGGCGCGCGCGACGTCGTCGAGCTGCACGGCGCCCTGGACCGCGTGGTCTGCCTGGGCTGCCGCCAGGTGCACGGGCGCGCGGGCGTCCAGGACCGCCTGACCGCGCTCAACCCCGGCCTCGACGCCCGTGCCGCGGCGATCAACCCCGACGGCGACGCCGAGCTGGGCGAGTCCGAGCTCGACCGCTTCACCATGGCCGACTGCCCGTCCTGCGACGCCGGCCCGCTCAAGCCCGACGTCGTCTTCTTCGGCGAGTCGGTCCCCCGGCCCCGCGTCGAGCACTGCTTCGATCTGGTCGACGGCGCGCGCTCCCTGATCGTGCTGGGGTCGTCGCTGACGGTCATGTCGGGCCTGCGGTTCGTCCACGCGGCGACCCGGCGCGGCCTGCCCGTCGCGGTCGTCACAGCAGGTCCGAGCCGCGCGGACGCCGCGGCGGAGGTCCGGCTGACGGGCCGGCTCGGCGAGGTCCTGCCCGCCGTGCTGCACACGCTCGGCCTGCCCGATCGCGCCTGAATCGTTCAGCTTGATCGTGGAAGTGAGGCCCCCGACAGCCATCGGCGGTGTCCTCCCGAGGAACTCTCGTTAACGTCGTACACCCCGACGGACGAGTCCGCGGCACGTCGCAGTGCCGCCGTGGACCGTCTGTACCCGAGGCGACCGGGGCCGCTTCGCGGTCGCGGCACCGGCCGAGTGAGCGAGCGACCGAGCGAGGAGACGCATGACTGCCGTTCCGACCATCCAGGGACTCGAGAACCCGCCGATCCAGCGCCGCGAGGTGCTCGACTGGGTGGCGGAGGTCGCCGAGCTCACCACCCCCGACCAGGTGGTGTGGTGCGACGGGTCCCAGGACGAGTGGGACCGGCTCACGCAGGAGCTCGTGGACGCCGGCACGTACGTCCGGCTCGACCCGGCCAAGAAGCCGAACTCGTTCTACGCCGCGTCGGACCCCGAGGACGTCGCGCGCGTCGAGGAGAGCACCTTCATCTGTTCGGCCGACCCGAGCGGCGCCGGGGTCACGAACAACTGGATGGACCCGGCCGAGATGAAGGCCACGATGACCGAGCTGTACCGCGGGTGCATGCGCGGTCGGACGATGTTCGTCATCCCGTTCTGCATGGGCCCGACGAACGCCGAGCGCCCGATGCTCGGCGTCGAGATCAGCGACTCGGCCTACGTGGTCACCTCGATGCACATCATGACGCGCATGGGCGCGAAGGTGATCGAGCTGCTCGACGGCGACACCGACTGGGTGCCCGCGCTGCACTCGGTGGGCGCGCCGCTCGATCCCGGCCAGGAGGACGTCCCCTGGCCCTGCAACACCACGAAGTACATCTCGCACTTCCCCGAGGAGCGCACCATCTGGAGCTTCGGCTCCGGGTACGGCGGCAACGCCCTGCTGGGCAAGAAGTGCTACTCGCTGCGCATCGCCTCGGCGATGGCGCACGACGAGGGCTGGCTCGCCGAGCACATGCTGATCCTCAAGCTGATCAGCCCCGAGGACAAGGCGTACTACGTCGCGGCGGCGTTCCCGTCGGCCTGCGGCAAGACCAACCTCGCGATGCTCCAGCCCACGATCCCCGGCTGGCGCGCCGAGACGGTCGGCGACGACATCGCCTGGATGCGGTTCGGCCCCGACGGCCGGCTCTACGCGGTGAACCCCGAGTACGGCTTCTTCGGCGTGGCGCCGGGCACCAACTGGAACACGAACCCGAACGCGATGCGCACCATCGAGCAGGGCAACTCCCTGTTCACCAACGTCGCGCTGACCGACGACGGCGACGTCTGGTGGGAGGGCCTGGAGGGCGACCCCCAGCACGTCACCTCCTGGACCGGCGCCGACTGGACCCCCGGGTCGGCCAAGCCGGCCGCGCACCCGAACTCGCGCTACACGACGCCGATCTCGCAGTGCCCCGTCGTCGCCCCCGAGTGGGAGGACCCGCAGGGCGTCCCGATCTCGGCGATCCTCTTCGGCGGGCGTCGCAAGACGACGATCCCGCTGGTCACCGAGTCGTTCGACTGGCAGCACGGCACGTTCATGGGCGCCACCATGTCGAGCGAGATGACGGCCGCGGCCAAGGGCGGCAAGGGCCAGGTCCGCCGCGACCCGATGGCGATGCTGCCGTTCCTCGGCTACAACGTCGGCGACTACTTCCAGCACTGGGTGGACGTGGGCAAGAGCGCCGACGCCACCAAGCTGCCGCGGATCTTCTACGTCAACTGGTTCCGCCGCGGCGAGGACAACCGTTTCCTGTGGCCCGGGTTCGGCGAGAACAGCCGCGTCCTCAAGTGGGTCATCCAGCGGCTCGAGGGCACGGCCGCCGCGACCGAGACGCCCATCGGCCACATCCCGAACGCCGACCAGATCGACCTCGAGGGGCTCAGCGAGCCGCTGGAGGACATCGAGGCCTCGCTGCGGTTCGACCGCGACGAGTGGCGCGAGGAGCTGCCGCTCATCGAGGAGTGGTTCGACAAGATCGGCGACGCCCTGCCGACGTCGATGCGCGACGAGCTCGAGGCCCTGAAGCAGCGCCTCGGCGAGGGCTGACGGCCCGCCGCTGAACGAACGAACGGCGCTCTCGCTGCTACCGGTGCAGCGGGGGCGCCGTTCGTGTGTGCGGAGCACGAGATGGTCGCCGCAGGCGCTTCACCGAGGCGTCACACCGGGCTTACCATCGCTCGGCTCTGGGTGAGCAGCACCGACGAGGAGGTCCCGAGATGACGACGTCCGCCCCGCCGCCCGGGGAGGCCGCGAGCCCCCCGAGCGAGGACACCCCGCCGCCCCGGGGCTGGACGGACGTGCGGTTCCGCGCGGTCAACCTGCTGCTGCTCGTCCCGCTGATCTCGATCCTGCCCTTCCTGTTCAACCAGGAGGACCCGACGCTGATCGGCCTGCCGTTCTTCTACTGGTTCCAGATCGCGGTCATCCCGATCGGCATCGCGTGCACGGTCGCGGTCCACCGGCTGACCCGTCACGTCGACGAGGAGGGTGAGCAGTGACCGGCGCGCAGATCATCCAGCTCGTCGTCTTCACGGTGCTGTTCCTCGCCGTGGCGGTCATGGGCTTCCTGGCCAGCCGCTGGCGGCGCGCCACCGACATCGAGCACCTCGACGAGTGGGGCCTCGGCGGGCGGAAGTTCGGCTCGTGGGTGACGTGGTTCCTGCTCGGCGGCGACCTCTACACCGCCTACACGTTCGTCGCGATCCCGGCGCTGCTGTTCTCGTCGGGTGCGCTCGGCTTCTACGCCGTCCCCTACACGATCATCGCGTTCCCGCTGGTCATGCTGCCGCTGCTGCGCCTGTGGTCGGTCTCGCGGGTGCACGGCTACGTCACGCCGGCCGACTTCGTGCGCGGGCGCTACGACTCCCCGCTGCTGGCGCTGCTCGTCGCGATCACGGGGATCGTCGCGACGATGCCCTACATCGCCCTGCAGCTCGCCGGCCTCGAGGCCGTGCTGCGCACGATGGGCCTCAACGGCTCGGGCTTCTGGGGCCACGCCCCGCTGTTCGTCGCGTTCGTGGTGCTCGCCGCATACACCTACCAGTCGGGCCTGCGCGCGCCGGCGCTGATCGCGGTGGTCAAGGACCTGCTGATCTACCTGGTCATCCTCGTGGCGATCATCTACCTGCCGCTCAAGCTCGGCGGCTGGGGCACGATCGTCGACGCCGGCGCGGCCAAGCTCGCCCAGACCTCGCCGTCCACGGGCCAGCCGATGGGCTCGACGCTGCTGACGGCCAACAACCAGCTGCAGTACGCGACGCTGGCCCTGGGCTCGGCGCTGGCGCTGTTCCTCTACCCGCACTCGATCACCGGTGTGCTCTCCAGCCAGAGCCGCGGCACCATCCGGCGCAACATGGCGGCGCTGCCGGCGTACTCGTTCCTGCTCGCGCTGCTGGCGCTGCTGGGCTACGTCGCGATCGCCGCGGGCAGCAAGCCGATCGTCAACGGCTCCACCGGGCGCCCGGACTCGAACACGATCGTCCCGGTGCTGTTCGCCGGGCAGTTCCCGTCGTGGTTCGCGGGCATCGCCTTCGCCGCGATCGGCATCGGTGCGCTCGTGCCCGCCGCGATCATGTCGATCGCCGCGGCGAACCTGTGGACCCGCAACGTCTACAAGGAGTACCTCCGCCGCGACGCGACCCCGCGCCAGGAGGCCCGTCAGGCCAAGTTCGCGTCGCTGGTGGTCAAGGTCGGTGCGGTGCTGTTCATCGTCGCCGTCGACCCGCAGTTCTCCGTCGACCTGCAGCTCATCGGCGGCGTGATCATCCTGATGACGCTGCCCGCGGTGGCGATCGCGCTCTACACCCGCTGGTTCCACCGCTGGGCGCTGGTCGCCGGCTGGGCCGCGGGGATGGCGTGGGGGATGTACCTGCTCTACCAAATCCCCAACCCGAGCAACGGCAAGCAGCACTTCGGCGGCTCGGCGCTGGCCCTGGACAAGCTGTCGTTCTTCGGCTGGGCGCCCTGGGACGGCTCGCGGGTGCAGATCTACGTCGGGTTCGTGGCGCTGATCCTCAACATCGTCGTCGCCGTGCTGGGGACGCTGGTGCTGCGGGCGATCGGCACGCCCGAGGGCCGCGACCACACCGACGTGTCCGACTACCACGCGACACGGGTCCCCGAGTCCACCGCGCCGGACCAGGTCGCAAGCGTCTGAGCCCCATACTCCGGCGCATGACTCCCGCCGGGACGCTGGCCGACGTCTCGCCCGCCCTCGCCGCCGCGATCGGGGTGGAGGGCTTCGCCGACGGCGTCGACCTCGGGATCGGCGAGGCCCGCGGCGTCGCGCTGCTGCTCATCGACGGGCTGGGCGCGGAGCTGCTGGCCGAGCACGCCGACCGCGCGCCCGCCCTCGCCGAGCTCGCCGCCCGGGGCAGCACGCTGCGCGCGGGCTTCCCGGCGACGACGGCGGTCAGCGTCACGAGCCTGGGCACCGGGCTGGCCTCGGGCGAGCACGGCATCGTCGGCTACAGCATGGGCGTGCCGCCGCTCGACGACCCGGGCGCGCCGGCGGACACGGTGCTCAACACGCTGCGCTGGTGCGCGCACGGCGCCACCGACCCGGTCGACCTGCGCCGCGAGCTGCCGCCCGAGCGGGTGCAGCCCGCGCCGACCGTGCTGGAGCGGGCGGCGCGCGCGGGGGTCGCGGTGACGACGATCGCCCCGGAGATCCAGCGCCGCTCGGGGTTGACCCGCGCCGCCCTGCGCGGCGGGCGCTTCCACGGCGTCACCGCCCTGGGCGACCTCGCCGCCGCCGTGCTCGACGCGCTGGGCGCGGGCCCCGCGGCCGAGCGCGCGTTCTGCTACGCCTACCACGGCGACCTCGACATGCTCGGCCACGCGCACGGGCCGGGCAGCCGCCCCTGGCTGCTGCAGCTCGAGATCGTCGACCGGCTGGTCGCGGCCCTCGCCGGGGACCTGCCCGCCGACACGGTGCTCGCCGTCGTCGCCGACCACGGGATGGTCGGCACGGACGCGGGCTGGCGGGTCGACCTCGACACGACTCCCGCCCTGCTGGCCGGGGTGCGCCGCCTGGCCGGCGAGGCGCGGGTGCGCCACGTCTTCGTCGCCGACGGCGCGCTCGACGACGTCGCCGCGGCCTGGCGCGCCGAGCTCGGCGACGCGGCGTGGGTGCGCACCCGCGACGAGGCGATCGCCGAGGGCTGGTTCGGCGCCGAGGTCACCGACGCGGCGCGCGGGCGCATCGGCGACCTCGTCGCCGCGGCGCAGGGCCACTGGACGATGGTGCGCTCGCGGATCGAGCCGATGGAGACCGCGCTCGTGGGCCACCACGGCTCGCTCACCGACGCCGAGCAGCTCGTCCCGCTGCTCCTGGCGCGCGGGTGAGGTGCGCTCCGCGCACGTGAGCACTTCTCGATGCTCCGGCACCGAGAGGTGCTCACGTGCCGGAGGCACCTACGATCGGCCGGGTGCCGACCGACCCGTCCGCCCCCGTGCCCGGTGCCGCCGCCCCCGGTCAGGAGCCGGTGGAGGAGGGCGTCCGCGAGCTGGCCACGCGCGTGTTCGGGATGGCCCGCGAGGGCGACGCGGCGTCGCTGGCGTCCTACGTCGACGCCGGCGTGCCGGTGGACCTCACCAACGAGAAGGGCGACACGCTCGTCATGCTCGCCGCGTACCACGGGCACGCCGACGCGGTGCGCGTGCTGCTCGAGCGCGGCGCCGACGTGGACCGCCTCAACGACCGGGGCCAGTCGCCGATCGCCGGCGCGGTGTTCAAGGGCGAGGAGGCCGTGGTCCGCGCGCTGGTCGAGTCCGGCGCCGACCCCCGCGCCGGGCACCCCACCGCCGTCGACGCCGCGGTGATGTTCGAGCGCCCCGACCTGCTGGCCCTGCTCGAGCCCCCTACAGCGCCTTGAGGATGTCTTCCACGCGGGCCTTCGCGTCGCCGAAGATCATCGAGGTGTTCTCCTTGAAGAACAGCGGGTTCTGCACACCCGCGTAGCCCACGGCCATCGAGCGCTTGAACACCACGACGTTCTTGGCCTCCCACACCCGGAGCACCGGCATGCCGGCGATGGGGCTGCCCGGGTCGTCCATCGCGGCCGGGTTGACGGTGTCGTTGGCCCCGATGACGAGCACGACCGACGTGGCGGCGAGGTCGTCGTTGATCTCGTCCATCTCCAGGACGACGTCGTAGGGCACCTTGGCCTCGGCGAGCAGCACGTTCATGTGCCCGGGCAGGCGCCCGGCCACCGGGTGGATGCCGAACCGGACCTCGATGCCGCGGTCGGCGAGCCGCCGCGTCAGGTCGGCCACCGGGTACTGCGCCTGCGCGACCGCCATGCCGTAGCCCGGGACAATCACCACGGACGACGCCTCGGTGAGCATCTCGGCCACCTCGTCGGCGTTCACCTCCCGGTGCTCGCCGTCCTCCGTGCCCGACGCCGAGGTGCCCGACTCGACGCCGAACCCACCCGCGATGACCGAGAGGAACGAGCGGTTCATCGCCTGGCACATGACGTAGGACAGGTAGGCACCGGACGACCCGACGAGCGCGCCGGTGACGATGAGCAGGGTGTTGTCGAGCAGGAAGCCCGACGCGGCCGCGGCCCAGCCCGAGTAGCTGTTGAGCATCGACACGACGACGGGCATGTCGCCGCCGCCGATCGAGGCGACGAGGTGCCAGCCGAGCGCCAGCGCCACCGCGGTGATCCCGATCATCAGCCCGAGCGAGGGCGTGATCGTGAAGGCGGCGGTGAGGGCGACGAAGGCGACGAGCGCGGCGAGGTTGAGGGCGTTCTTGCCCGGCAGCGTCAGCGGGCGCGACTTCATGCGCCCGGAGAGCTTGCCGTAGGCGACGATCGAGCCGGTGAACGTCACGGCGCCGATGAACACCCCGACGCCGACCTCGACGGAGTGGATGCCGAGCAGCTCGGGCGGCACCGTGGTTTGCGCAACGCCGACAGCCTCGACCTCGAGGTAGCCGTTCCACCCCACGAGCACGGCGGCGAGGCCGACGAAGCTGTGCAGCAGCGCGATGAGCTCGGGCATGCCGGTCATCTCGACGACCCGCGCGCGCCAGAGCCCGACGACGCCGCCGACCACCATCGCCGCGGCGAGCAGCGCGATCCCGCCGGCGGTGAGCGAGCCGGCGGCCAGTGCGACCGTGGCCACGAGGGCGACGGCCATGCCGGCGATGCCATAGGCGACGCCGGCGCGCGCGGTCTCGTGCTTCGACAGGCCGGCGAGGCTCATCACCGTGAGCAGGGCCGCGACGATGTAGGCGGCGGTGGCCGCGGTCTCCGGGCTCACCGTGCCGGTCCCTTCGTGAACATGGCGAGCATCCGGCGGGTCACCGCGAAGCCCCCCACGATGTTGATGCTGGCCAGCAGGATCGCGACGAACGCGAGCACCGAGACGACGGTGCCGTGCTGCCCGAACTGCAGCAGCGCCCCGACCACCACGACGCCGGAGATCGCGTTGGTCACCGACATGAGCGGCGTGTGCAGGGCGTGGTGGACCTTGCCGATGACGTAGTAGCCGATCACCACGGCCAGCACGAACACCGTGAGGTTGGTGGCCAGGGCCGGCGGGGCGAACGCGGTGGCGGCGAACAGGGCCGCGAACGCCACGGCGATGGCCGTGTAGCGCCGGGCCGGCGAGACCGGCTTCGCGGGCTCCGCCACCGGCGTCGCCGCCGCGGGCTCGGCGGGCGCGCTCGGGGCCGCCGACACCGCGATCGGGGGCGGCGGCCAGAGCACCTCGCCGTGGTGGGTGACCGTGACCGCCCGGATCACGACGTCGTCGAGGTCGAGCACCAGCCGGCCGTCCTTCTCCGGCACCAGCAGCTTGAGCAGGTTGACGAGGTTGGTGCCGTAGAGCTGCGAGGCCTGGGTGGGCAGGCGCGCGGCGAGGTCGGTGTCGCCGACGATCGTCACGCCGTTGTCGGTGACGACGACCTCGCCGGCCACCGAGCCCTCGACGTTGCCGCCCGACCCGGCGGCCATGTCGACCACGACGCTGCCCGGCTTCATCGCCGCGACGTCGGCGGCGGTCAGCAGCCGCGGCGCCGTGCGGCCCGGGATGAGCGCGGTGGTGATGACGACGTCGACGTCCGCGGCCTGCTCGCTGTAGATCTCGGCGGCGCGGGCGTCGTAGGCCTCGGAGGTGGCGCGGGCGTAGCCGTCGGTGCTCGCCTCCTGCTCGACCTCGACAGCGAGGAACTCCCCGCCCAGGGAGCGGACCTGCTCGGCGACCTCGGGCCGCGGGTCGGTCGCGCGCACCACGGCGCCGAGGCTGGACGCGGCCCCGATCGCGGCGAGCCCGGCGACGCCCGCCCCGGCGACCAGCACCTTGGCCGGCGGCACCTTGCCCGCCGCCGTGACCTGGCCGGTGAAGAAGCGCCCGAAGCGGTGCGCGGCCTCGACCACCGCGCGGTAGCCCGCGATGTTGGCCATCGAGCTGAGCACGTCGAGCGACTGGGCCCGCGAGATGCGCGGGACGGCGTCGGTGGCCAGCACGGTGATCCCGCGGCGGGCCAGGTCGGCGAGCAGCTCGGGGTGGCGCGCCGGGCCGACCATCGCGACCAGCGTCGTGCCCGGCGCCATCCGGTCGAGGTGCTCGGCGTCGGGCGGGCGCAGCGCCAGCACGACGTCGGCGGACCACGGGTCGCCGACCTCCGCCCCGGCCGCGGCGTACGCGGCGTCGGTGAAACTCGCCCGCTCCCCCGCGCCGGCCTCGACGACGACCGTCGCCCCCAGGTCGGTCAGACCCACGACCGTCGCCGGCGTCGCCGCCACGCGGGTCTCGTGCTCCCCGGTCTCCCGGGGCACGCCGATGCGCACCGTCGCGCTCCTCTGCTCTCACCTGTCGTTCGTGACCCTAATCTCACGCCCGTGGAGCAGCCGGGTGGAGGGTGCGTCTCACATCGAGACGATCACCACGCAGGGGCGACGCGCTGACCAGGGGCGGAATCCGCGCCCGCCGCCGCGGCGTTGCACCGGACATGCGTGATCCCGTGCTCTCGGTCCTCGACCTCTCGCCGGTGCCCTCCGGTACCCGCACCTCGAAGGCTCTGCATGAGACCGTCGAGCTGGCCCGCACCGTCGAGCGCGCCGGCTACCGGCGCATGTGGCTGGCCGAGCACCACGGCATCCCGAGCGTCGCCAGCTCCAGCCCCGAGATCCTCATCGGTGCCGCTGCGGCGGCGACGAGCACGCTGCGGCTGGGCTCCGGCGGGATCATGCTGCCCAACCACTCGCCGCTGAAGGTGGCCGAGACGTTCCGGGCGCTGGCGGGGCTGTACCCGAGCCAAGATGGATCTGGGACACGCATCGACCTCGGGATCGGCCGCGCGCCTGGCACCGACCCGCGCACCGCGATCGCCCTGCGGCGCAGCCACGAGGCCCTCACCGCCGACGACTTCCCCGAGCAGTTCTCCGAGCTCCGCGGCTACGTCGACGGCTTCCCCGCCGACCACCCCTTCGCCGGCATCGTCGCGATGCCCGACGACGTGCCGCTGCCGCCGGTGTGGATCCTCGCGTCGAGCTACTACGGCGGGCAGGCCGCGGCCGCCTTCGGCACCGGGTTCGCCTACGCCGGGCACTTCGGCGGCGCCGACCCCGGCGAGGCGACGCGCATCTACCGCCAGGGTTTCCGGCCCAGCGACGCCGCGGGGGCCCAGGGGCCGCACGTCGTCCTGGCCGCCGCGGTGATGTGCAGCGAGGACCCCGAGCGCGCCCGCGCGATGGGCCGCGCGCACGCCCTGTCGATGGCCCGCCTGCGCACCGGCAACCCGGGCCCGCTGCCCAGCCCCGAGGAGGCGGCGGCGCACGACTGGAGCGCGGCCGAGCTCCAGGTCGAGCAGGGCATGGCGCCGAAGATGACCGCGGGCACGCCCGAGCAGGTGCGCGACGACCTCGAGCGCCGGGCCCGCGAGGCCGACGCCGACGAGATCATGCTCGTGACGCCGATCCACGACTCCGCCGAGCGCCGGCGCTCCTACGAGCTCGTGGCCGAGGCCTTCGGCGTCTCCCCCGGCGTGGCGAGCGCCGCACCGTCTCTCGCGCAGGCGTAGCGCCCGTGTAACCGGCGGGAAACGGGACGCCCGCAGCGTGGGGGCATGCCCGATCGCGCGGCGTCCACCACCACGCACTGCCCGTACTGCTCGCTGCAGTGCGGGATGACGCTGACCCCGCGCGAGCAGGGCGCGGGGCCGGTGCTCGAGGTGGCCGGCGCGAACTTCCCCACCAACCGCGGCGGGCTCTGCGAGAAGGGCCTGTCGTCCGCGGAGCTGCTGGCCCACCCCGACCGCCTGACCACCCCGCTGGTGCGCGACCGCCGCGACGCGCCGTTCCGCGCCGCGACCTGGGACGAGGCGCTCGACCGCGTGACCGCCGGGCTGCGCGACGCCCAGGAGCGCCATGGCCCCGACGCCGCGGGTCTGTTCGGCGGCGGCGGCGTCACCAACGAGAAGGCCTACCAGGCCGGCAAGTTCGTCCGGGTCGCGCTGCGCAGCGCCTCGATCGACTACAACGGCCGCTTCTGCATGTCCTCGGCGGCCAACGCCGGGCTGCGCGCCTTCGGCGTCGACCGCGGCATGCCGTTCCCGCTCGCCGACATCGCCCGCGCCGACACGGTGCTGCTCGTGGGCTCCAACCCCGCCGACGTCATGCCCCCGGCCATGCGCTGGTTCGCTGCGGGTCGCGAGCGCGGGGCGCAGCACGTCGTCGTCGACCCCCGCTACACGGCCACCGCGGCCGCCGCCGACGTGCACCTCCAGCCGGTCCCGGGCAGCGACCTGGCGCTGGCCAACGGCCTGCTGCACCTCGCGGTCAAGCACCGTCTCGTCGACGCCGCCTACATCGCCGAGCGCACCACCGGTTGGCCCGCGGTCCGGCGCGCCGTGCGCCAGTACTGGCCCGACCGCGTCGAGCGGATCACGGGCGTCCCGGTGGCGGTGATGGAGCGCGCGGTGCGCCTGCTCGCCGCGTCCCGGGCCACGATGATCCTGTCGGGGCGGGGTGCCGAGCAGCACGCGAAGGGCTCGGACACCGCGCTGGCGTGGATCAACCTGGCGCTCGCGCTCGGTCTCCCGGGCCGCCCGTTCTCGGGCTGGGCCACGATGACCGGCCAGGGCAACGGGCAGGGCGGGCGCGAGCACGGCCAGAAGGCCGACCAGCTGCCCGGCTACCGGATGCTCGCCGACCCCGCGGCGCGCGCCCACGTCGCCGGCGTCTGGGGCGTCGACCCCGACGAGCTCCCGCAGCCCGGCGTGTCGGCCTACGAGATGCTCGACCGCCTCGGCACCGACGGCGGCGTCCGCGCGCTGATGGTGATGGCGTCGAACGTCGCGGTGTCCGCGCCGAACACCGCCCACGTCCGCGAGCGGCTCCGCGCGCTGGACCTCCTCGTCGTCTCCGACGTCTTCCTGTCCGAGACCGCCGAGCTCGCCGACGTCGTCCTGCCCATCACCCAGTGGGCCGAGGAGGACGGGACGATGACCAACGTCGAGGGCCGCGTGCTGCGCCGCCGGCGCGCGACCGATGCCCCCGACGGCGTCCGCAGCGACCTCGCGGTGCTGGCCGACCTCGCCGCCCGCCTCGGGCGCGGCGAGCACTTCGACGCCGACCCGCGCACCGTCTTCGACGAGCTGCGCCGCGCCAGCGCGGGTGGTCCGGCCGACTACGCCGGCATCACCTGGGAGCGGATCGAGGCCGAGGGCGGGGTGTTCTGGCCGTGCCCGTCCACCGACCACGAGGGCACGCCCCGGCTCTTCCGCGACGGCTTCCCGACCCCCGACGGCCGCGCGCGCTTCCACGTCGTGCACCACCGCGACGCCGCCGAGCTGCCCGACGCCGCGTACCCGTACCGCCTGACCACCGGCCGCACCCGCGCGCACTACCAGTCGGGGACGCAGACCCGGCGCACGAAGGCGCTCGTCGACGCCGAGCCGGAGCCGGCCCTCGAGGTCCACCCCGACCTCGCCGCGCGCCTCGGCGTGAGCGACGGCGGCGACCTCCTGCTGCGCACCCGACGCGGCCAGGCCCGGATGCGCGCGCGGCTGACCAGCACGATCCGCCCCGACACCGTCTTCGCGCCCTTCCACTGGGGCGGCGACCAGACGATCAACGACCTGACCAACCCCGCGCTGGACCCGGCCTCGCGCATGCCCGAGTTCAAGGTCTGCGCGGTGGCCCTCGAAGCAGCCCCCACCACCCGGGAGGACCCCGCCGCATGATGACCACACCACGGTTCCTGCAGGGCGCGTTCGAGCTCGAGGGGCAGGGCCTGGACAAGCCCTCCCTGCTGCACCCGACGCTCACCTACACGGTGCCCGAGGGGGTCACCGGCCAGGTGCTCTACGTCCGCGGCGGCAACGCGACCGACGAGCTGGCGACCCTGGTGCTCGTCATCGACGGCGCGCCGTCGCGGTGGCTGCCGATCGGCGCGAAGGGCGACATGCACGTCTCGCTCCGCGTGATCGAGGACCTGCTCTCGGGCAGCACCGTCGAGCTGCACGCCGCGGCGCCGGAGGGCTGCCGCGGGACGCTCGTCGTCGACTGCGGTCTGGTGGAGGTCTGACGATGACCCAGATCGCGGAACGCCCGGGGACGACGGACACCACGCCCGCGAAGAGCCGCCTGGTCGTCGTCGGCAACGGGATGTCCGGCGCCCGCGCGCTCGAGGAGATCCTCGCCCGGGGCGGGGGCGACATGTTCGCCGTGACCGTCTTCGGCGACGAGCCCTACGGCAACTACAACCGCATCCTGCTCTCCGAGGTGCTCGCGAACGCCGCCGGCGAGGCCGTCGACAACGCGGACGCCGACGGGCAGGACGACGACGACCTCTACCTCAACCCGCTGGACTGGTACTCCGCGCACGGGATCACGCTGCACGCCGGCGTCCGGGTCGTGCGCATCGACCGGCACGCCAAGGTCGTCCTCGGCGACGACGGCTCGGTGACCCCGTACGACAAGCTCGTCCTGGCCACCGGCAGCCGCTCGTTCTTCCCGCCCATGGACGGCATGTGGAAGAGCAACACCGAGCTGACGCCGGGCGTCTTCGGCTTCCGCAGCCTCGACGACGCCCAAGGGATGCTGCGCCACGTGAAGGGCCGGTCGTCCGCGGTGGTCATCGGCGGTGGGCTGCTGGGGCTCGAGGCGGCCGCCGGGCTGCAGGCGCACGGCCTCGCGGTGCACGTCGTGCACCCCACCCAGGTGCTGATGAACCAGCAGCTCGAGGCCGAGGCGTCGAAGGTGCTGCGCAGCAAGCTCGAGGACATGGGCATGCACCTGCACCTCGGGGTGAAGACCTCGGAGATCCTGGTGACCGACGGCGCCGTTTCCGGGGTCGCGTTCACCGACGGGTCGACCCTGGCGTGCGACACGGTGGTCGTCACCGCCGGCATCCGCCCCAACGTCGGGCTGGCGGTGGTGTCGGGGCTCGAGACCCAGCGCGCGATCGTCGTCGACGACACGATGCGCTCGGTCGACGACGACGACATCTTCGTGGTCGGCGAGTGCGCCCAGCACCGCGGCGAGGTCTACGGCGTCGTCGGCCCGCTCTGGGAGCAGGCGGGCGTGCTGGCCGACGTCATCACGGGGGCGAACCCGGACGCGGAGTACCACGGCTCGCGGCTCGCCACGAAGCTCAAGGTCGCCGGCGTGGACGTCGCGCAGATGGGCGTGAAGGGCCCGGAGCGCGCGTCCGACGAGTTCGTCCAGTTCTCCGAGACCGGGCGCGGCGTCTACCAGACCGTCGTCATCCGCGACGGCACGCTGATCGGGGCGACGCTGGTCGGCGACGTCTCGAAGGTCGCGGCGCTGACCCAGGCCTTCGACAGCCGCTCGGCGCTGCCCGAGGAGCGGGTGAAGCTCCTGTTCGACCTGGGCAGCGCGGCCGACGCGACCTCGGCCGCCGACCTCCCCGACGACACCCAGATCTGCAACTGCAACGGCGTGTCCAAGGGTGACCTGGTGGCGTGCGTGCACGACGGCGCGCAGACCGTCTCGGCCTGCATGGCGGCGACGCGCGCGGGCAAGGGCTGCGGGTCGTGCAAGGGGCTGGTCAAGGAGGTCGTGGAGGCGGCGCTGGGCGGGGAGGGCGCCGAGGACCCGGCCGACTCCTGGTACGTGCCGGGCATCCCGCTGGACAAGCCGACGCTCATGGCGGAGATCCGGGCGCGGGGCCTGACGAGCGTGTCGTCGGTGTTCGCCGAGCTCGCCCCCGGGGGCAAGGAGCACGTCGGCTCGAAGATGGGCCTCACGGCGCTGCTGCGGATGATGTGGCCCGACGACCACGTCGACGAGCGCGACGGGCGCTTCATCAACGACCGGGTGCACGCCAACATCCAGCGCGACGGGACGTTCTCGGTGGTGCCGCGGATGTCGGGCGGGGTGACCTCGCCCGAGCAGCTGCGCCGGATCGCCGACGTGGCCGAGAAGCACGCGATCCCGATGGTCAAGCTGACCGGCGGCCAGCGGATCGACCTGCTCGGCGTGCCGAAGGAGAAGCTGCAGGAGGTGTGGGCGGACCTCGACATGCCGTCGGGCTGGGCCTACGGCAAGAGCTTCCGCACCGTGAAGACCTGCGTCGGCACCGACTTCTGCCGCTTCGGTCTCGGCGACTCCACGAAGCTCGGCATCGACCTGGAGGAGCGGTACAAGGGCATCGAGGGGCCGGCGAAGATGAAGCTCGCCGTCTCCGGCTGCCCGCGCAACTGCGCCGAGTCGATGGTCAAGGACGTGGGGCTGGTGGCCGTGGGCGGCCAGGACGGCGATGAGCACTGCCGGTGGCAGATCTACGTCGGCGGCGCGGCGGGGGCGACGATCCGCAAGGGCGACATCCTGGCGACGGTCGACAGTCACGAGGAGGCGTTGCGGATCACCGGGCGGTTCCTGCAGTACTACCGCGAGAACGCCAACTGGCTGGAGCGCACGTACGACTTCGTGCCGCGGATGGGCCTCGACCACGTGATCGGCGTGGTCGTCGACGACACCGAGGGCATCGCCGCCGAGCTCGACGCGCGGATGCAGGAGTCGGTCGACCGCTACGTCGACCCGTGGGCGGCCGACCAGACCGAGGCGACGCCGGGGCAGTTCCACGACGCGCTGCCGCTGGTGCCGCTGCCCCAGGTGCCCGTGCGGGAGGGAGCGTCGTGAGCAGCACCGAGCAGGCCGTCGAGGCCCGCCTGGGCCCGGTCGACCAGATCCCGCTCGGCGAGGGCCGCGCGTTCCTCGTCGGCGACGAACCGGTGGCCGTGTTCCGGCCGCGCTCGGGCAGGCTCCACGCGCTGCGGGCGATCTGCCCGCACCGCGGCGGCCCGCTCGCCGACGGCCTCACCGACGGCGAGGTGGTGATGTGCCCGCTGCACAACCACCAGTTCTCGCTGACCGACGGTTCCTGCGCCACGGGCGCCGACGACGTCGTCGCCTACCGCGCGACAGAAGAGAATGGCGAGCTCGTCGTGCGCTTGGGCTGAACTCAGCGACCCCGAGCTAGCACAAGATGCAACGCTCGACCGGATCGGCGCTACTGCGCATGCCACTGGTCCACAGGACCCCGATCCTGCGGCTAGCTCTAAATCTCAACGTGCCTGCGGATCAGCGTCGACCGCAAGCGGGCCGACTTGACTGCTTACTGCCACGAGACTAGCCCAGAAGGGTCACTACGTAGGGCCAATCCGGTTAGCTTCACACGCGACCGACGCCGAGGGCCGCGGCGGCATGTTCCAATTTCCGTCGACCGCAGAAGTAGATGTCGAGTGGGGTATTCGATGAGGATTACCGCCCACAATCCTACGACTGAGTCGATCGACCTCTGTGTCGTCGCCACGAGCTCTGAGCGTGGGACTCGAATCGAAGTCACTCAAACCGACTCCACGACGGCTGTCTTCGCATGGCAGGTCGATGGGATCCCCACCGGAACACTGCCCAGCCCCAACGGCGGCTCGTTAGATGTATGGCATCTCAGCGTCGCAGATCTCTCGGCAGGCGTGTGCTACGAAGTCTCGGTCAGCGGCGCCATCTTGCCCAAGAAGGTCGCGTCGGAGTTCAGGACGCTTCCGACTGGACTCCCTTTCCGGGTACTCGCATCATCATGCTACTACCAAGACAACGATCCGATCGGGGCCGTAACAGCACGCCTTTTGCGACCCGATCCCGAGAATCGCCTGACGCACTTCTTCGCGCCCGCCCTGCGGAAACTTCGGCGACTTCGCTATCGGGCAACGTCGCTTCTGTCGTCGAAAGCGGCGCGTTCCACCTTCCGCGGGGGCGTCTCGTCCGGTTACCACGCGATGTACCAATCGCCGAATCTACGACCTGACCTGAAGCTCCTCATGGGTGATCAGATATACCTAGATGCGCCCTTTACGCACTTCAGAGGGCACTCAATCTCGACATCGTCGTTGGAGCGCTGGGTCGCCTCGGTTTATCAGCGCGGCTGGGACACTCTGGGCTACTTCATGACTCACGGCGCGAGTATGAACGTCACTGAGGACCACGAGTACTGGAACAATTTCCCCCACGTCCCCTCAAGGGCGTGGCGCGCTCTCAGGGACGAGGCCACCCGAGAGGTCATGCTGGAACTGGCAGTCGCGCACGCCGAACTGATGCAACTTGCGGAGCCCGTCCGAGCTTTTGTTATCGGCCCCTCCGAAGAGCCCGACATATCGTTCTTCGTCACAGACACCAGAGTCAATCGAACCTTTGAAGAACGTGAAGACGCTCGCTTCATGGACGCGACAGATTTCGACCGACTGCTCGATTGGGTCGGCAACTTGCCCTGTCCTGGTGTCTTGGTACTCGGCCAGCCGCTCCTGACCGCGCCCGGCGGGGGAAACGACTGGAACTTGCCCGCGTACGAGCAGCAATACCTCGAGCTCTGCTCCGCATTATTGCATTCTCCCCGGGACGTGATCATTCTGTGCGGAGACGTCCACTTCGGACGAATTGCCAGGATAGAAGGACCGGGTCGCGACGACCGGGGGGTGTCGATCACAGAAGTCATCTCCTCGCCTCTGGCTGTTCTCGACCCGGCAGGAGCATACTTCGACATCGATAACCCTGCAGACGACTTAACGACTCTACCGGTCGGACATGTCGGGGACACTGATACGCACAGAGGCCGAGTCACCTACCTCGACTGCATGCCTATCGATAAGAGAGACGAGATTTGCGAGGACCACTTCGTCACTGTGAATTTCTCAAGGACGTCTCCCTCAGAGATCGATGTTGAGATCTGCGGCTGGCGAATCCGAGCCGTTGACGAGAACTCGGTGCCCCTCCGGGCGATGGAAAACCACTTGACCCTTCGATAGATGGCCCGATTCCGCTCGACGCCCATCCCTTACTACATCTCACCAAGCACACTTAGTCGCTGCCTCACACCACATTGACCGTTGTTCCGCTGCACCAAGTGACTGATTCTTTGCCTCAATCCTCCGCCCTATGCAGCCTTGAATCGGAGCCCGAGGCGTACGCGGCAGAGACAGCCAGCTCCCCTGCGGGAGGGTGCCCCTACTGTCGAGCCCTCATCGACGAAGATGGCCTCCATGCCACTGAGCACCGAGCGCTTCCTCGACGAGGTCGTCCTGCACACGACCGCGTTCGCCGACGCGGTGCACACCGCGGGCCCGGACACCCGAGTGCCGTCGTGCCCGGACTGGACGGTGCGCGACCTCGCCGAGCACCTCGGCGGCGTGCACCGCTGGTGCGCGGGCACCGTGTCGCGGCCGGGCGAGAAGCTCGTGCGGCGGGGCGTGGGCGACGCGCCGATGCCGGAGTCCGTCGACGAGGTCTCGGCGTGGCTCCTCGAGGGCGCGGCGATCGTGGCCCAGACGATCCGCGACGCCGACGAGGACACGCTGGTCGGCGGCTTCGGCACGATGGTCCCGGTGTCGTTCTGGGCCCGGCGGCAGTGCCACGAGAC
The DNA here is from genome assembly GCF_050955895.1 of Actinomycetospora sp. CA-101289. NCBI lineage: Bacteria > Bacillati > Actinomycetota > Actinomycetes > Pseudonocardiales > Pseudonocardiaceae > Actinomycetospora > Actinomycetospora sp. CA-101289. The sequence goes on from NZ_CP192093.1 coordinate 5,907,011, forward strand.
CCTGGTGCACCGCGCCGACGCCGAGCTCGCGGCGGGCGTCCCGGTGCTCGCCGACGTGGCGCCGGAGATCGCCGCCGACGCCGTCGACGAGCACCTGGCCATGGTCGTCATGGGCGCCGGGCGCCGACCCGAGCTGCGCGCGGACGGCGCGACCCTGCACCTGCACGCCACCGACGAGGGTCTCGACGGGGCCGGCGAGTGGGTCGTGACCCTGGACGCGGAGGGGCCGCGCGTGGAGCACGCGCACCGCAAGAGCGACACCGCGGTGCGCGGACCCGCCCGGGCCCTGCTCACCGTGCTCACCAGCCGCGAACGCCCCGAGGACGTCGGGGTCGACGTCCTCGGGGCGGCGGAACTGCTCGATCGCTGGCGCCAGCACGGCGCCGTGTAGCGATCAGTTGGTCTTGGTCCAGGTCGAGCAGCCCGTGGTCTCGAAGGCGGCGTCGCCGGAGCGGATGGTCACGGTGGCCGGGCCGGTGGGGACACCGTTGGCGATGATCGCGTCGAACTCGCCGCTGGTGTTGCTCAGGCGCGACCAGTAGCACATCCCGAGGCTGCCGGACGCCGGGCCGGTGGTCCGGTAGGTGCCGGCCTCAATGTCCTGACCGACGACGTGGGTGCCGTCGCCGAAGCTCGTCGCGGGACCCGAGGTGGCGGGGGCCGACGCAGCCGGGGAGGCCGGCGCCGCGGCGCCGGACGAGCCGCCCTTGGTCACCGAGACGACCACGGCGTCGCCGGACGCGACCGACGTCCCGGCGCCGGGCTCGATGCCGGTCACGGTCCAGTTCTGCAGGAGGACGACGACGGTGTCCTCGGCGTCCTGCGAGGCGTAGGTGATGTTCGTGAGGCCGAGGCCGCGCAGCTGGCCGTCGACGATCTGGGCGTTCCGCCCCACGACGTCGGACGGCAGCGTGACCGTGGCCGGCGTCGCGGGCGCCGCGGCGGCGCTCGGGGCGGCGGCGGGCGCCGGCGTGGGCGTGGTCGGCGGGGTCTTCGAGCCAAACGAGCCCGCGATCACCAGGACCACGAAGACCGCGAGCACGATCCAGGGCCAGCGACGACGCCGCTGGGGGCCCGGCGCGCCGGCCGCCGGCGCGGGCGGCATGCCACCGGTCATCGGGGGCTGGACCGGCGGGGCGGGCGGGCCGAGGCGGGCGGCGTCGAGCGCGGCGCGCGGGATGGGCATGGTCAGCGGCTCGTCGGCCGGAGCCGGAGCCGGCGCCTGCGCCGGCGCCGGCGCCGGCGCCTGCGCCTGCGCCTGCGCCTGCGCCTGCGCCTGGGTCGCGGTGACGGCGACGCGGACCTTGCGCGGGGTGACCGTGACCGGCCCCGACGGGTGCGGCTCACGGCCGAAGCCCTGGGCTCCGGCGGGAGCGCGGTGACGCGGCGGCTGGACAGCGGTCATGACAGTGATCCCCCGACGAGATGTGTGTCGGCCGCCGTTCGGCGGACCTGCCGCACATGTCGTCGGGCTGTGCGATCCGTTAGCGCCGTCACCGGAACGAGTGAACGGCGCCCCGCGTCGGACACGGCGCCGCCACAGGGCCGCGGCGGAGCACCCGCCGCGGACCACGACGAAGGGGATCGCCGTGGTCCGCGGGCGGGTCGGGGCCGTCCAGCACCACCACCTGCAGCCACCGGCCGGCCAGCGGTTCGAGGCGCACCCCGCCACCGCCGACGGCCTGCGCCACCCGGCGGGCGGGCGGGAGCAGGTCCGCCGGGACGAATCCGGGCATGAGCTCCACCGAGAACCTCGTCGGCGGGCCCGGGTGGACCGTGCCGACGCGCGGGGTGCGGATCGTGACGCCCGCCGGGACGTGGGTCTTGGTGCGCACACCGAGGTGCTCGCACGCGGCCCGGAACTCCTGACGCAGGTCGGCCTCGAACGCCCGCGCAATGGCCTCGAGGCGACGCTCCTCGGTTCCCCGACGACGCACGGAGGGCAGCAGAGGAAGGGAGAAGGAACGGAAGATCCAGCTCATGACGCCCCCTTTCCGGGTGCGCAGAATGGGCGCTCGGGGCGCCGGAGAAAGAACGGGGAAGAATGGTGCACCCGGCCCGGGACACATGCCTGAGCAGCGAGGACACGGACGGCGATCGGCCGTCGTGGTGCGCAGAACCGCGAACGTCAGCGGGTCGTGCAGACCACGGAGCGGATCCCGGTTCGACCGGTGCAGCTGACGCCGTGATACATCGTGTCGTTCATCGGGACCTCCTCTCCGTGTGCGCAGAACACTAGAGGGCGTGGACAGCAGTTGTCCACGCCCTCTGCGAGAAATGCACGTGGCAATTCTCTGAGACGTCAGAGCGTGAGCACGAGCTTGCCGAACGTCGATCCCTTCTCGAGCTCGCGGTGCGCGGCGGCGGCGTCCTCGAGGGCGAAGGTCCCGGCGATCCGGACCGTCAGCACGTCCTCGGCGAGCAGCCGCGCGAGGCCCGTCAGCGCGACGCCGTCGGGCTCGACGAGGAAGTCCGTCACGCGCTTGCCCTCGGCGTGCGCCTGCTCGGTGAGCCCCTCGGGCACCCCCGACGGCACGCACACGAGCAGGCCCCCGCGGCGCATGACCGCCAGCGACGCCGGACCGTTGACCTCGGTGAGGTCGACGGCGACGTCGATGTCCCGGGTGGCCTCGGCGATCTCCTCGCTGTGGTGGTCGATCGCCTCGTCGAGCCCGAGGGCCACGAGGTCGGCGTGCTTGCCGGCCGAGGCGGTGCCGACGACGTGCGCGCCGCGGACCTTCGCCATCTGCACCGCGAGGTGCCCGACGCCTCCGCCGGCGGCGTGGAGCAGCACGCGCTGGTCGCGCTGCACGTCGGCGGTGTCGACGAGGATCTGCCAAGCCGTGAGCCCGGCGAGCGGCGTGGCCGCGGCGACCACGTCGGAGACGCCGTCGGGGATGTGGGCGAACTGCCGCGACGGCGCCGTCACGTAGTCGGCGTACGCCCCGGCCTGGCGCGGGAACCAGGGCATGCCGAAGACGCGGTCGCCGACGGCGAAGCGGTTCACGCCCATGCCGACGGCGTCGACGACCCCGGCGACGTCCCAGCCGACCGTGAACGGCGGGGACGGCATGTCGTCGCCGAGCCCGGCGCCGCCGGCGCGGACCTTGGTGTCCACCGGGTTGACGCCCGCGGCCGTCACCCGCACCCGGATCTCGGTGGGGATCGGCTCGGGGACGGGGGCTTCGTCGAGGTGCAGGACCTCGGGCCCGCCGGGCGCGTCCTGGGTGATCCTGCGCATGGTCGTCGGGGTCGCACTGCTCATGACGGGTGCGTGCCCCGGGGCCGCCGGATGCACACCCTGAGCAGGCCGGAAGCGCCTCGCACCCCGTCGGTAAACTGGGCGTCATGCTGCCGTCCGACCCCGCTACGCGCGTGCCCGAGAAGCCGACCCTCGAGGGCCTCGAGGACCGGTGGGCGGGCGTGTGGCAGGACGAGGGCACCTACGCGTTCGACCGGTCGGCCACCCGCGAGCAGGTGTTCTCCATCGACACCCCGCCGCCCACGGTGTCCGGGTCGCTGCACGTCGGGCACGTGTTCAGCTACACGCACACCGACATCGTCGCCCGTTTCCAGCGCATGCGCGGCAAGCACGTCTTCTACCCGATGGGCTGGGACGACAACGGCCTGCCCACCGAGCGCCGCGTGCAGAACTACTACGGCGTGCGCTGCGAGCCGAGCCTGCCCTACGACCCCGACTTCACCCCGCCGGAGAAGCCCGGCAAGCAGCAGATCGCCATCTCGCGCAAGAACTTCGTCGAGCTCTGCGAGACGCTCACCGCCGAGGACGAGAAGGCGTTCGAGGCGCTGTGGCGGCGCAACGGCCTGTCGGTCGACTGGTCGCACGGCTACCAGACCATCGACGCCCGGGCCCGCGCGATCAGCCAGCGCGCCTTCCTGCGCAACGTCGAGCGCGGCCAGGCCTACGTCTCCATGGCCCCGACGCTGTGGGACGTCACCTTCCGCACCGCGGTCGCGCAGGCCGAGCTCGAGGACCGCGAGCACACCGGCGCGTGGCACCGGATCGCCTACCACGGGGCCGAGGACGTCTTCATCGAGACCACGCGCCCCGAGCTGATCCCGGCCTGCGTCGCGCTGATCGCGCACCCCGACGACGAGCGCTACCAGCCGCTGTTCGGCACGACGGTGCGCTCGCCGCTGTTCGACGTCGAGGTCCCCGTCCTCGCGCACCCGGCCGCCGAGATGGACCGCGGCGCCGGCATCGCGATGTGCTGCACGTTCGGCGACCTCACCGACGTCCAGTGGTGGCGCGAGCTCGACCTGCCCAACCGCACGGTGATCAACCGCGACGGCCGGCTGCTGCGTGAGGTCCCCGAGTGGATCACCTCGGAGCAGGGGCGGCAGCGCTACGAGGAGCTGGCCGGCGCGACGGTGCACACCGCCAAGGAGCGGGTCGTCGCGATGCTGCAGGAGACCGGCGAGCTGGTGGGCGACGTCCGCCCGGTCACGCGCCCGGTGAAGTTCTTCGAGAAGGGCGACAAGCCGCTCGAGATCGTCTCCAGCCGCCAGTGGTACATCCGCAACGGCGGGCGCGACGCGTCGGTCCGCGACGAGATGATCGCCCGCGGCCAGGAGCTGCAGTGGCACCCGGCCTACATGCGCCACCGCTACGAGGACTGGGTGCGCGGCCTCAACGGCGACTGGCTCGTCAGCCGCCAGCGCTTCTTCGGCGTGCCCGTGCCGGTCTGGTACCGCCTCGACGACGCGGGCGAGGTCCGGCCCGACGAGGTCCTCACGCCCGCCGACGACGCGCTGCCCGTCGACCCCTCGACCGACGTCCCGCCCGGCTTCACCGCCGACCAGCGCGACGTCCCGGGCGGCTTCACGGGTGACCGCGACATCCTCGACACCTGGGCCACCTCGTCGCTGACCCCGCAGATCGCGGGCCTGTGGAGCGTCGACGACGACCTGTTCTCGCGGGTCTTCCCGATGGACCTGCGCCCGCAGGGCCACGACATCATCCGCACCTGGCTGTTCTCGACGGTGCTGCGCAGCCACCTCGAGCACGACAGCCTGCCGTGGGCGCACACCGCGCTGTCGGGGTGGATCCTCGACCCCGACCGCAAGAAGATGTCGAAGTCCAAGGGCAACGTCGTCACGCCCATGGACCTGCTCGTCGAGTTCGGCTCCGACGCGGTGCGTTACTGGGCGGCCAGCGGGCGTCCGGGAGTCGACACGGCGTTCGACCGCGGGCAGATGAAGGTCGGCCGGCGCCTCGCGATGAAGCTGCTCAACGCGTCGAAGTTCATCCTCGGGGTCGGCGTGCCCGCCGGCGTCCCGTCGGTGGACGCGGTGTCGACGCCGCTGGACCGCGCGCTGCTCGCCCGTCTCGCCGAGGTCGTGCACAAGGCCACCGAGGCGCTGGAGAACTACGACTACGCCGTGGCCCTCGAGGTCACCGAGCAGTTCTTCTGGTTCTTCTGCGACGACTACCTCGAGCTGGTCAAGTCCCGCGCCTACGGCGAGTTCGACGAGGCCGGGCGCGACTCGGCCCGCGCCACGCTCGCGGTGGCCCTGCGCGTGCTGCAGCGCCTGTTCGCGCCGGTGCTGCCGTTCGTCGCCGAGGAGGTCTGGTCGTGGTGGCAGGAGGGCTCGGTGCACCGCGCGCCGTGGCCCGAGCCGGCCGAGGCCGCCACCGGCGAGGAGGTCGACCCGCAGGTCCTCACGATCGCCTCCGACGTCATCGGCGGCATCCGACGCGCGAAGTCGGAGCAGAAGCTCTCGATCCGCACCGAGGTCGAGACCCTGTCGGTGCAGGCCGCCCCGGCCGCGCTCGAGGCCCTGCGCGAGGCGCTGTCCGACGTCCGGGCCGCCGGCCGGGTACGCGACGTCGAGCTCGTCGCGTCACCCGACGGCGAGCTCGTCACCACCGTCGGCGCGCCCACCGCCTGAGCGGCCCGGCGTGGAGGACCTGCTCGACGCGGTCGCCGACCCGGACGCCGGCTGGAGCGTCGGCACCTTCGGCGCGCTGGCGGAGTTCCTGCGCGACCCCGACGAGCCCGCCGACGTCCGGCGGACGCCGGGCCGGGCGTCGGTGGTCACCCCGCGGGGCGGCGTCGAGGTCCGGCTGACCGACGACGTGCTGCCGGTGGCCTGGGAGCGCCGCGCGGGCGAGAGCTGGAGCCAGGCCGTCGCACTCTGCCTCCTACTGCCTTCGGGCGGGCGGTCGGTGATCACCGAGCTCGGGCCCGACACGACCGCGCTCCGGGACGACGACCGCGACGCCGTGCTCGTCGACCTCGGGGTCGGGGCGCCGCACCTCGAGGCGTGCGTCCGCACCCGCGACGCGTCGCTGCTGGCGTTGCTGCGGGAGGCCGAGGGGCGGCCGCTCGCCGAGGCGGGTGCCGCGGCGTCTGCGCTGGTCGAGGCGGGTCCGCATCGGGTGTTCCGCACGGCCGTGGCGCGGCTCGAGGTGTTCACGCCGATCCCGCCGCCCACCGGCGCGAGCCCCGACGGGCCGCACACCCACCTGCTGCCGCGGCTGCTCGCCCGTGGCCGGACGCACGCGGCCACCGACCCGATCCCGGCCGGCCACGTCCCGGCCGCGACCCTGCACCTCCCGCACCCCACGCGGACGGTCGACGGGCGGCGCACCGCCCCGCGCCCGGACCGGCACCGGCGGGCGCAGGAACTGCTGGCGCGCTTCGGTGATCCGGCGGCCGTGGCGGAGAAGGCGGCGGTGACCGAGGCGCTGGCGACCTCGGCCGTCCCGCCGACCTGGGTGCTGGCACGGCCGTACCGGGCGACGGTGGAGCTGGCGTTGCGGCAGTGCGAGGAGCTGGAGCCCGACCATCCCCACCTCGAGGGGTGGCGGAGACGGTTGCCGCGGGCGGTGGGCTCAGGGGAAGAGCAGCCCCTCACCCACGACCCGGCACAGTGAGCACGACAGACGTGCTGGTCAGTCCTGGAGCTCGGACTGCGGCGTGATGGCGAAGCGGAACTCGTCGCCGTCGCCGCGCTCGGCGTCCGGGACGCGCTCGACGTCGAGCACCTTGTCGTCCAGGGCCGACGCGGCCTGGGGCTCGAGGAAGATCACGGCGCCGCCGCCCTCGAGGACAGTGTCGTCCGCGGCGGGCGTCGGGGCGACGGAGAGCTCGAGGCCCTCCTCCGCCATGTTGGGGGTGGCCGCGATGCGCAGACCCGACCCCTCGGGCATCTCGTTGGACTCGAGGATGGTCGAGATGGCTTCGGCCGCCGTCTCCGTCAGTGCCAGCATGCCTCGTTACCATACGGGTCACGGATTGGTCACGCACGTGGATGCGCGTGCCGTCACGCGACCGAAATCCCCAGCTCCACGCCCGATTACGGAGGGGAACGACCCGATGGCCCTCCCGGTGAGCCCGGACCCCACCGATCGGCGCGCTGCAGTGGTCCGATTGCTCACCGCGTCACCTGACGGTCTCTCCGACGCCGCCCTCGCTAGGGCACTCGGTGGACCCGAGGCCGGTGTGCGTCCGCAGACCGTCAACCACGTCTGCCGCCGGATGGTCGCCGACGGCGAGCTCGAGCGCGTCGGCACCCGCCCGATCCTCAACCGCCTGCCCGCCCCCGCCAGGCGTCGCCGTCGGGGAAAGGCCGGTGCGCCGGCCGTGGAGGCGGTGCCGGACGCGCCCGCTGTCGAGGCCGCGACCGAGCCGCTCGCCGTCGAGACCGTGACCGAGCCGGACGCGCCGACAACGACCCGCAGCCCTGCGCGGCCCCGGCGCCAACGAACTCAGGAGCCCGTGCCCGAGGCCGCGCCAGATGCTTCGGAAACCGAAGCATCTCCGGCTGCGGTCGGAGTCGTGTCGGACGCGTCGATCACGACCCGCGGCTCAGCGCGGACCCGACGGCCGCGAACCCAGAAGCCGGTGCCCGAGGTCGCCCAAACTGCTTCGGAACCCGAAGCATCTCCAGCTGCCGACACGGCGACCGAGCCCCTCGCGGTCGAGGCCGAGCCAAATCCTTCGGAAACCGAAGCATCTCCCATGCCCGAGCCCGAGGTGGCGCCGCGACGGACGGAGGGGCCCACGTGCGGCCCGCCTCCCTACGACGCGCTGCAGGCGTGGTCGCGGGTCGTGAACGTCCAGGCGCTGGTGGCGAGCTGGCTGGTGCGCCGGGGCGCGACCCTGCGGTGGGCGGCCGTCGACGGCGACGGACCCGCGCGCGACCTCGTCGCGTCGATGGACGGCGACGACCTGCACGTCGAGGTCACCGGCTGGCCGGCCGACGGCGCGCGCACGCACCCGACGACGATCGCGGGCGACTGGTTCTCCGCGGCGGAGCAGGCGGCGGCGGAGCGGCGGCGCGCGCACCCGCGGGCGCGCATCGTCATCGCCCTGCCCGACACCCGCCGCTACCGCAGCCTCACCGAGCAGCGCTCGGCGTCGCTGGCGGGCGCGGAGGCCGAGGTGTGGTTCGTCGATCCGGCGGGTGCCGTCCACGCGCGGTGAGCCCCGCCCCGGTGAGGGTCGCCTACCGGTTGGCCCCTCGGGGGTGGGGGTACGAGCGGGACGCCACCACGCGAACGGAAGGTCCCGCATGTCCGCCGACATCACCGAGATGATCCTCGACGACCACGACTGGTTCCGCCGCCAGTTCCTGCGCCTCGCCGACCTGCGTGAGCAGCCCGAGGAGGCCCGGAAGGTGTGGGACGCGCTGGCGATCCAGCTGGAGATCCACGCCTCGGCCGAGGAGCAGCACTTCTACCCGTCGATGGCCCGTCGCGCCGACGACGCGGAGGCGTCGGCCACCGAGGACGCGGTCGGCGACCACGACGAGATCCGCGAGGGGTCCGAGAAGGCGCGCCAGGCCGAGGTCGGCAGCCAGGAGTGGTGGGACGCCATCGACGAGACCGACCAGGCGAACAACCACCACATGGCCGAGGAGGAGCGCGACGACCTCGCGCCGTTCCGCAAGGTCACCTCGCTCGCGTTCCGTCAGGAGCTGGGCGCGAAGTTCGAGCAGTTCAAGGTGAAGCACGCCGAGGGCCGCGGCCTGTCGTTCGAGGAGAAGGACCCCGAGCAGTACGTCAAGGCCGTCACCTCCTGACGCGGGTCAGCGCTGGCCGAGGCCCACGGGGACGATCGGCGAGACGGCCTCGGTGCTCGTCTCGCCGCTCGGACCGGCGGCCGGCGTCGTCGTGAGCACAGCCGCCGCGCCGCCCAGCACCACGGCGAGCAGGGTCGATAGCGCCGGCACCGCCCACCGCGGGCGGCGCTCGAGCGGGACCATCGGGCGCGGCGACCGGGCGAGGGAACCCGCGCGTGGCGCCGGCACGGGCAGCGCGGAGAGCGCGGTCAGCGGGATGCCGTCGGTGGGCGTCGGGTCGTCGAGGACGGCGCCCTGGCGCGGCAGGATCAGCGCCGCGGTGCCGTCGAGCGAGCTCTCCTCGTCGGAGGCCCAGACGACGGTGGTGCCGGGCGTCGCCGCGAGGTGGTCGACGATGGCCGTCGGGCGGTCGGCGACCACGATCGTCGGCACACCCGGGACCTCGTCGCCGAGGGCGTCGTACATGCCCTCGCGCACGGCGTGGTCGGCGAGCTGGGTGAACTCGGCGCGGGTCAGGTAGACCTCGGCGTCGCCGGCCGACACCACGAGCTCCTCGCCGTCCGAGGTGCACATGAGGCGTCGGGCCTCGCGCAGCTCGCGGTCGAGGTGGGCGGCGTCGCGGCGGGCGGCGGCGTCGACGCGCCGGCGCAGCGCGTCGGCGAGCTCCGGGTCGACGACGGCGAGCTTCGCGCGCACCACCCCGCCCAGCAGCGTGTCGAGCCGGCCGCCGATGTCGACCGGCCCTCCTCGCCCGACCTGCACGCCGTCGTCGGCCGTGCACACCGACCAGGCGGCGAGGTCGTCCCCGCGGGCGTCGACGACGATCGCGCGCGTCCCCGCGACCCAGGTCGCGAGCTGGGCCCCCGCCCACGCCACGGCGTCGGGGAGCCACGACGGGTCCGGGAGGCCGGCGAGGCTGACGGCTTCGGTGAGGGCGGCGAAGCGCTCGTGCTCGAGGTCGCCGGGGACGACGATCACCAGGTGCTCGGGGTGCCCGCCCTCCGCGCAGGCGAGGGCGGCCAGGGAGGCGCTGAGCTCCTCGACGTCGCCGTCGACCAGCTCCGCCTCGATGGGCCGGTGGTCCTCGTCGTCGACCCGCACCGCCGCGAGGGATCCGGGGACCGCCTCGAGCGCCAACGTCCACCGGTCCACGTCTCCCCCTCCGGGTGCCGCTGTACTCCGAGCAGGTGTCCCTGCGCTGGTCTGTTCGGACTACAGTAGCGCTCTGTTAGCCGATCCCGGGATCTTCAGCCATCAGTGAGGCGAGCGGTAGGCCGTTGGGCGATCCGAACCTCGCCGTGGGTGGCGGAGCGGGGTCGGGGGACCCCACCTCAGTCGTTCGCCCAGGGTCCAGCGAACACCACCGCGACCTGCGGACCGACCGCGGTCGCGACGTCGTCCGGGAGCAGCTCCAGCGTCAGGAGCACGTTCGCCGCCAGGTGCGCGTCGCGCGTCCAGAGCCGGTCGAGGCCGTCGAGACGACGAGCACGGGTCGGCGGGCGATCCCGCCGGCGCGGTCGGGGTCCACGGGCGGTGCGGGCGGCAGGGGCACGTCGTGCTCGATGCGGCGAAGCAGGTCGTCGTACTCAGCGAGGTCGGCGACCTCGACCCGCGCGACCTGGGCGTCGAGGGCGTCGAGGGCGTCGTAGAACTCGGTCACGGTGCCGATCGAGGCGTCGTCGACGAACCAGGGGCGGCCGTCACGAACCGCGTGCTCCGCCGGGAAATCGATCGAGACCGGCGACTCGACGCCGTCTGGCGGATCGACGAGTTGGCCCCGCGGGCTGACCCGGACGGACGGGGCGTCCTCGGGATAGCAGGCGGACCGATCGAGGACGCGACCGGTGCCCTGGAGGTCCTCGCTCTCCAGACCGACGGTCTCCCCGCCCTTGTCGACGCTGTAGTACCAACGGCCGTCCTCCTCAGCCCGTCCGAGCACCGCGCTCACGTTCCGTGCCACGCCGAGACGACGTGTCCTCGGGTTGTCCTTGATCAGGACGACCTCCCGTGGGTGCCGTTCCGGCAAGCCCGACCCCGTTACGCTCGCGCTCCTGTTCCCCGGGAGGTGGCCGTGACCGTGGACGCCGTGCGCGCCCGCGCCCACCCCGAGCTCGTCCCGCTGTGGCGCGGGCTCGTCGTCTACCGCGTGGTGGCGCTCGTCGCGGCCGTGGTCAACCTCGTGCGGTCGTTCGACGCGTGGGCCCGCCCGGCACTGGGGATCGCGATCGTCGTCGCCATGGCCGTGTGGACGGTGGTCTCGTCCTGGCGCTACCTGCGTAGCGGTGACCCCGCCACCGCCGTCGCCGACCTCGTGATCACCGCGCTGGCCACCGCGTCGACGCTGCTCGTGGACACCCCCGAGCGCATCGCCGCCGGCGGCGCGGTGATCACCACCGTGTGGTCGGCGGGCCCGGTGCTCGCACTCGCCATCGCGCTGGGCTGGCGCGGCGGGCTCGGCGGGGCGCTCGTGACGATCGGCGTGCTGTTCGGGGTGCGCCGGGCCCTGGACACCGACCTGCTCTTCGACGCCCAGCTGCTGCTCGTCGCGGGCCTCGCGGTCGGCCTGGCCGCGGACACCATGCGCCGGTCCACCGAACGTCTCCGCGTCGCCGTCGCCCGGGAGGCGGCCACCGCCGAGCGCGAGCGACTGGCTCGCGACATCCACGACGGCGTGCTGCAGGTGCTGGCCCTGGTGCGCCGGCGCGGCGGGGAGCTCCCCCGCGAGGAGCTCGCCCACCTCGCCGGGGAGCAGGAGGTGGCGCTGCGCCGGCTCATCACGTCGACCCCGGAGCCGCGCGCGGACGGCACCGTCGACCTGTCCTCGCGTCTCGCCGGCGCCCTGCCCGCCCGGGCCTCGCTGGCCGTGCCCGCCGAGCCCGTGCTGCTGCCCGCGGCCGACGCCGACGAGCTGGTGGCGGTGCTGCGCGAGGCCGCGACGAACGCGGCGACGCACGCCGGCGCGGACGCGGGGCTGTGGGTGCTCGTCGAGGACGACGGCGCCGGGGTCACCGTCAGCGTGCGCGACGACGGCGTCGGCATCCCCGCCGGGCGCCTGGACGAGGCCGCCGCGCAGGGCCACCTCGGGGTCGCGTCGTCGATGCGGGGCCGCGTCGCCGCGCTCGGCGGCACCATCACCCTGCACACCGCGCCCGGCGAGGGCACGGAGTGGGAGATCGCCATTCCCAAGGGAGGGGCCTGACGTGGTCCGCGTGATGGTCGTCGACGACCACCCGATCTGGCGCGAGGGCGTCGCGCGCGACCTCGCCGAGCGGGGCCTCGAGGTCGTGGCCACGGCCCCCGACGGCGCGGCCGCGGTGCGCATCGCCCCCGCGGTGCGCCCGGACGTCGTGCTCATGGACCTGCAGCTGCCCGAGCTCTCGGGCGCCGAGGCCACGGCGCGCATCCGCGCGGACCTGCCCGCGGCACGGGTGCTCGTGCTGTCGGCGAGCACCGAGCACGGCGATGTCCTGGGCGCCGTGCGGGCGGGGGCCTCGGGCTACCTGGTCAAGTCGGCCGGGCCCGAGGAGCTGGTCGACGCCGTCGAGCGCACCGCCGCGGGGCACGCCGTGTTCTCGCCGGGGCTCGCGGGGCTGGTGCTCGGCGAGTACCGGCGCCTCGAGACCACGGGTCCCGACGCGCCGGCGCTGACCCCGCGGGAGACCGAGGTGCTGCGCCTCGTGGCCAAGGGCCTGACCGCACGCGCCATCGCTGCGCGGCTGACGCTGTCGCACCGGACGGTCGAGAACCACGTCCAGAACTCCCTGCGCAAGCTCCAGCTCACCAACCGCGTCGAGCTCACGCGGTACGCGATCGAGCAGAGTCTCGACGCGGATGACTGACATGTCCCGATTGACATGTACAGACGGACAGGTGGAAGCTGACCGTCATGGAGAGCGCACCCGGCCGGTTCACGATGCTGACCGCGCTGCTGTGGGACGTCGGCATCCCGCTCGTGGGCTACTACGCCCTGCACCTGCTCGGCGCGTCCGACTGGGTCGCCCTGCTCGTCGCGACGCTCGTGGCGGGCCTGCGGCTGGTGTGGGTGGCGGTGCGCCGGCGCGAGGTGACCTGGTTCGCCGCGGTGATGCTCGCGGTGTTCGGCCTCGGCCTCGCGCTGGCCTTCGTCGGCGGCGACCCACGGTTCCTGCTGGTCAAGGACTCGTTCGGCACCGCGCTGGTGGGCCTGGTGTTCCTGGCGAGCCTGTTCTTCGGCAAGCCGCTGACGCTCTCGGCGTTCCAGACGTGGCAGCCGGGCCAGGCCGTCGAGATGGAGGAGCTCTACCGGACGATCCCGCCGGTGCGGCACACGTTCCGGCTCAGCGCCGTGGTGTGGGGCGTCGGGCTGCTGCTCGAGGCGGCCGCGCGGATCCCGCTGATCTACCTGCTGCCGATCGACGTCATGGTCGGGGTGTCGACGGCGATGATGGTGACCGTGATCGTCGGGCTGTCGCTCTGGAACGGCTGGTACGGCGGGCGCACCGGGGCGAAGGCCCGCGCGTGGGCGCAGGAGCACCACGCGCCGGCGTGACCGGTCAGCCCGGCACCGTCACGCCCATCCGCTCGAGGCTCCAGAGCGCCCAGCCGTGCACGGCCTCGTACTGGCGCACCCCGTACTCGCCGGCCAGCCGACCGAACGGGGGCGGGCCGTCCGTGCCGTGCTGCGCGTCCTCGGACGCCATGAGCGCGCGCAGCGCCTCGCCCTCGCGGGCGCAGGTCTCGGCGATGCCCTCGAGCAGGAGACGGGCGTCGTCGGGCTCGAGCGACTGGACGAGGAACATGCGCAGGACCGTCTCGTCGCGCACGGTGGTGCGCTCGGGCCAGTGCAGCATCCAGCGGCGCAGCTCCGTGCGGCCCTCGTCGGTGAGCGCGTAGCTCTTGCGCCCGCGCGGCCCGGTCTCGTCGACGACCACGAGGCCCGCCTCGGTCATCTTGCCCAGCTCGGGGTAGATGCGGCTGTGGCCGGCCTGCCAGGCGTACTGCCCGATGCCGCCGTCGAAGGCGCGCGTGAGGTCGTACCCGCTGGCCGGGCCCTGGGCGAGCAGCCCCAGCAGGGCGTGGCGCAGCGACATGCGGCGACGCTACCAGTCCGGACGGACATGTCCAGGTTGACAGGTCGCGGTGCCGGGCCGACGCTGGGCGGATGACGAGCAGCCCCACCGAGATCGGTCGCCGCCCCGAGCTGGGCGGGCGCTTCGCGCCGGTGCCCGACGAGATCGACGCCGTCGACCTGCCCGTCGAGGGGACGCTGCCGCCCGAGCTCACCGGCCGCTATCTGCGCAACGGGCCGAACCGGCTGCCCGGCGAGGAGCCCGGCCACCTGTTCACCGCGCACGGGATGCTGCACGGCGTGCGGCTGCGCGCGGGCCGCGCCGAGTGGTACCGCAACCGCTGGGTGCGCACAGGCGCGCTCGAGGGCCGTCCGTTCATGTCCGAGGCCGGCGTCGACCTCACCGCCGTGCCCGCCAACACCCACGTCATCGAGCACGCGGGGCGGCTGTTCGCGCTGGTGGAGAACGGCCTGCCCTACGAGGTGGACGGCGAGCTGGCGACGATCGGGCCCTGCGACTTCGGCGGCCGCCTGACCACCGCGATGACCGCGCACCCGAAGACCGACCCGGAGTCCGGCGACCTGCACTTCTTCGGCTACTCGCCGTTCCCGCCGTTCCTGACGTACCACCGGCTCTCCGCCGACGGCGCCGAGCTCACCAGCCGCGGGGTCGACGTCGCGGGGCCGACGATGATGCACGACTTCGCGGTCACCGCCGAGCACGTCGTGTGGCTCGACCTGCCGATGACGTTCCAGTGGGAGCGGATGGCGACGGGCATGCCGTTCGGGTGGGACGAGGCGTACGGCGCGCGGTTGGGCGTCATGCGCCAGGACGACCCCGCGTGCGCGGTGGCCTGGTTCGACGTCGATCCCTGCTACGTCTTCCACGTCGGCGGGGCCCACACCGACGCGCAGGGTCGCGTGGTGGTGGACGGGGCGCGCTACTCCCCGGCCGACGTCGGCGTGATGTGGGGCGGGCCCGTGCACGGCGACCCCGCGGCCGCCGCGGCCGCGACCGGGGCGGCGCGCATGCACCGCTGGGTGCTCGACCCGCGCGACGGCTCGGTCACCGAGACCGCGCTCGAGGACCGGGGCGTCGAGTTCCCGACGCTCGACGAGTCGCTGGTCGGGCGGGACTCGCGGTGGCGCTACGCGATCGCCGACCGGGGCGCGCAGGGCGAGCGGGCCGGCGCCGTGGTGAAGGTCGACGGCGACGGCACGCTGACCGCGCACGAGCTGGGCCCGGACGTGGTGGCCGGCGAGGCGGTGTTCGTGGCGTCGGCGGCGCCCGGGCGGGCCGAGGACGACGGCTGGCTGCTGACGATCACGACGACGCGTGACGGCGCCGCCTCGCAGTTGCTGGTGCTCGACGCGACGGACGTCGCCGCCGCCCCCGTCGCCGCGGTGACCCTCCCCCGCGGCGTCCCCTCGGGCTTCCACGGCAGCTGGGTGCCCGACCCCACGTGAGCGATCTCTGGGCCTATAGGCCCAAAGATCGCTCACGTGCCTAGTTGAGGTGGGCGCGCCAGCGGCGGGCGTGGCGGTGCAGGGCGTCGGCGTCGCGCGGGAGCGCGTCGGCCCAGGTGTCGAGCAGGTCGGCGGCCTCGCGGAACGCCGCGCGCCGGCCCCGGACCTCGGCCAGCTCGGCGACCTCGGTCGCCGACACCCCGGGCAGGCCCAGGCGCATGCGCAGCACCCAGCCGAGCTCGGCGAGGTCCCCGCGCGAGAGGTGGATGCCGCGCAGGTTCGTCAGCATCCGGACGAGCACCGCCTCGGTGCTGATCGGGGCCAGCAGCGCGTCGTCGAACGCGACCTCGGCGCCCAGGCCCGTGGCCTCGCGGAACCGCGCCTCGCACTGCTCGCGGTCGAGCAGCTCGCCGGTGAACGGGTCGAGGTGCAGCGGCGAGCCGACGGGGTGGACGAGGAAGTGCCCGGGCATGCCGACCGGCTCGAGCGCCACGCCCGCGCGGCGCCCGACCTCCAGGCACAGCACCGCCAGCGTGATCGGGATGCCCGTGCGCCGCGCGAGCACCTGGGTCAGCGAGGAGTTCCGCGGGTCGTAGTAGTCCTTCCGGTCGCCGTGGAAGCCCGCCTCGACGAACAGCCGGCGCACGAGGTCGTCGAGCCCGCCGACGCCCGCCGCGAGCCGGTCGATCTCGGCGCGCGCCGCGTCGACGTCGGCGGCCGGGTCCGCGGCGCGGGCGATCTCGAGGACGGCGTCGAGGAGCTCCGGCTCGCCGCCGTCGACCAGCGCCAGGAACCGCTCCACGGCGTCGTCGACGGCCGCTCGCCGGGCCGCGTCGTCCTCCACGCCGCGCAGTGTGCCCTGCCCGGACACGCGGCGCCGGGCGCGCGGGTCAGGCCGGCCGGGACACCGCCCCCGTGTCCCGCGACCAGGTCAGGCGCCCGTGCTCGAAGTCCTGCTGGCGCCCGTTGGGCACGTCGTACTCCGCGCTCGTGGGGTAGCCCAGCGCCGAGGCCTCGCCACCGGCGGCCCGCCACTGCCCGGCGATCGCCCCGGTGACCGGCCACGCCCCGGTGCGCGGCGACCACACCACCGTCCCGTGCTCGAAGTCGGTGCTGCGCCCCGTGCCGTCGGCGGTCGGCGACTCGACGCGCACCGGCTCGCCCAGCGCGGCGCGGTCGGCCGACCAGGCCGTACGGACGTCGCTTGCCGACTGGTCGATCAGCTGCTGCACCTTCGCCCGCAGCGGCTCGAGCTGCGCGTACCCCGCGTCGCCCGGGCAGGACGTGTTGCCGACGTCGCGGTGGGCGAACAGGGCCGGGACAGTGGTCGTCTGGCCCTTGGGGAAGCGCGAGGTGCCACCTCCGGCGGAGGTGAGCTGGACCTGCTGGCGCGGGTCGCGGTAGAGCCCGCCCAGCTTCCACGCCGCGAGGGCCGCGACGGAGTTCAGCGTCGCCGGGGTGGGCGGCGTCGTCGAGGTGTTGCCCATCATCGCGATGCCGAAGGTCTCGCGGTTGAACCCGCCGGAGTGGGCGGCCACCACGGCCCGGTCCAAGCCGCCGGCCCGGCCCTCGAAGATCGTCCCGTACTTGTCGACCAGCGCGTTGTAGCCGATGTCGCCCCAGCCCTGGGTGCGCGAGTGGTAGGCGTAGATCGCGCGCACGATCTTGGGCGAGTCGGCCGCGGCGTAGTCGTTGGACTCGCTCGTGTGGTGGATCGTCACGGCCTTCACCGTCGGGGTGGTCTCCGGCGGCCAGCTCATCATCGACTCGTCGGCGCCCCACTGCGCCCGCGTGACGTACGTCGGCGACGCGGGCCCGCGCGCCGCGCCCATCGCGCCGATGGCGTCGTCGTTGCTGCCCAGGCCCGGGTCCAGGCGCACGACCTGCACCTCGTCGGTCACCGGCTGCCCGGCGCGCGTCGCGCGGACCTCCACCGCGGTGCGGTCGCCGACCCAGATCGGGTCGGTGCCGCCGCGCTGCGGCGCGACGCTGGATGCCGCGCTGTCGCGCTCGCTGCCGCTCGGGTCCAGGTTCGTCCACGTGCCCCAGGTGCCGGCGGCGTCGGTGGAGCGCAGGGACACGGCGTCCGGTGCCGCGCCCGTCCACGTCACCGCGACGAGGCGCAGCGGCGCGGCGCTGTGCGCCTGGCGCCCGCCGAAGGCGTCACGGGCGCCCGGCGCGTAGGTCACCGGCTCGATGCCGGTGGCGACGGGCTGGGCGGGCGGCAGTCCGGCCGGCGGCATGACGGCGTGCGCCGGGTCGAGCTGGCTGACACCCCCGGTCACGGCCGGGTCGGCCGGCGCCGGCGGGGCCGCGAGCGCGGGCGCGGCGGGGAGCACCAGGGCCGCCGCCGCGACCAACGCGGCGACGCCGACCGTGGCGGACCGTGCTCGTGCCGACCTGCGGGAACGCCCCGTCACTCCCCGGGACCCGGCCATCGCGATCACACCTCCACTCGCGGGCGGCGACCGTCCGGCCGCCGCGCGGGGATCACCATGAACCCCCACACGAGTCACACCAGCCCCACCACGCGCAGAAGCCGCCCGGTCGGGTGACTTCCGGACCGGTCTCGGATCAGAGGTGCGCCTGGGCGAACGTGGCGACCGTCCGCATGGCCATCGCGTCCGCGCCCGCGCCGAACGGGGCGCCCACGACGGGCAGGAGCTTGGTGACGTTGAGGGCCCCGCGGCGGGTGAACCGCGAGGTCAGGCGGTAGCCGATGCGGGTGTCGAGCTGGGCGCGCACCTCCGGCGGCAGCCGCCGCAGCCCCGAGAGCAGCGAGGCGTTGACCAGGTCGAGGCCCGTGCGCTCGGCCAGCTCGACGCCGTCGCCGCCCAGCACGCAGACCATCACCGCGGTGCGCGTCACCGGGTCGTCGAGGTCGCGGCCGCGCAGGCGGGCGATCGCGGCCGCGAGCCGTGTGCTCAGCAGGTAGAGCCCGGTCATCCCCGCCGGCGCGGTGACCACGAGCGTCGCCGCCCCGCCGAGGCTGCTCAGCAGGCCGGTGCTCGCCGCGAGCCGCACGTGCGACCCGACGATCCGGCGCACCGCGGCCTCGACGTCGTCGTCCGTGGCCGCCATCGCGTCGTCGGCGACGCCCGCCGCCCCAGCGAACGGACCGATCCCGGCGACCGCGCGCCGCCACAACTCGTCGACCAGGGTGTCGGGCAGACCCCGCGAGCTCGCCACGCCCCCAGTGTCGCGACTACCCCACGAGGTCGCAGGCGGCGGCCAGGGTCCCGGCCCACCGCTCGGCGCCGTCGCGCTCGCGGGCGCGCTCCAGCCGCTCGCGCTGCGGCGCCGCCCGGGCCCACACCAGCACCCGCCGGTCGATGCGCGCGCCGTAGAAGGCGTCGACGACGAGCTCGGCGAGGTGGTGGTCGGCGCTCGCGATCTCCTTGTACTCCCAGATGGCGAGCAGCCGGTCGGGCGGCTCGCCGAGGGCGCCGATGCCGTCGAGCATCGCCACGGCCGTCGCGCCGTCGGGGGCGTCCGGGTGGGCGTCGAGCAGCGCCGTCCACACCGCGTCGACGACGTCGCGCACGGCGTCGCGCTCGAGCTCGCTCCAGTCCGCCCAGACCTCGGCGACGCGTCCGAGCACCGTGCGCAGGTCCACCCGCTCGTCGGTGAGCGCCCGGCGCAGGAGGAACGGGGTGAGGGCGCGGAGGTCGTCCGCGGTGCCGAGCGTGTTGCCCAGCGCGAGCGCGAGCGTCAGCGGGTCGGCGTCGGCGACCCGCACCTCGCCGTGGCAGTGGGGGCACCCCGCCAGCGACTGCGGGGCCGGGTGCGCCACGAAGGCGGCCTCGAGTCCCCACAGCGCAGCGTCGACGCCCGCGTCCGTCTGTACGTCCATCAGGAGCAATCATCGGCGTCGCAACGCGACACGCTGAGCCGTTCAGGCGAACATGACTCGCTAGTGTGACCGACAGTCGCTCGGTGTACCGCCGAGCGTGTCGACGCGACCACTCGTCCCGTCATCGAGGGCGCCGCCCGGGGGCGCGACACGCCCGGGACGGGCGGGTCCATCACATCGGCGGGCGCCCCGGACGCCGTCGTAGCAGAGTCGGATCATGCGCTCGCGCCGACCGACCCCGACCCCGGGCCCCGAGGTGAAGACCACCGGGGGCCTCCTCCGCGGCATCACCGCGGACGGCGTGCACTCGTGGCGGGGGGTGCCCTACGCCGCGCCCCCGGTCGGCGCGCGGCGCCTGCGCGCCCCGCAGCCCGTCGAGCCGTGGGAGGGCGTGCGCGACGCCTCGCGGTTCGGCCCGGTGCCGATCCAGGAGCGCATCGGCGAGTTCATCGGCGCCGGCAAGCACACCCCGATGGACGAGGACTCCCTGACGCTCAACGTCAGCGCGCCCGTCACACCGTCGGACGAGCCGCGCCCGGTCATGGTCTGGTTCTACGGCGGCGCGTTCGTCGTCGGCGCGTCCTCGGCCCCGACCTACCGCGGCTACGACTTCGTCCGCCGCGGCGACGTCGTCTACGTCAGCGTCAACTACCGCCTCGGCGCGCTGGGCTACCTCGACTTCTCCGGCTACGGCACGCCGGAGCGCCCGGTGGAGTCGAACCTCGGGCTGCGCGACCAGATCGCCGCGCTCGAGTGGGTGCGCGACAACATCGCGGCCTTCGGCGGCGACCCGGACCAGGTGACGATCTTCGGGGAGTCCGCCGGCGCCATCTCGGTGACGACGCTGATGACCGTCCCCTCGGCCCGCGGCCTGTTCCACCGCGCGATCGCCGAGAGCTCCGCGCCGGGCATGGTCTTCGGCCAGGCGCGGAGCCGCGCCTGGGCGGCCTCGTACGTGACGGCCCTCGGCGCCGACGACGACCCGCTCGCCGGCCTGACCACCGCCACCCCGCACCAGCTGCTCGGCGCCGCGCAGGTGCTGCGCGACCAGCTCGGCGACCAGCCCGGCACGATCCCCACCGCGCCCGTGGTGGACGGCGACCTGCTGCCCGAGGCCCCGCTGGACGCCTTCGAGGCCGGGCGCGCGGCGGACGTCCCGCTGATCATCGGGACCAACGACACCGAGGGACGGCTCTTCGAGCTCCCCCGCCTGCGCATGGACGTCCTCGTCAGCGAGGAGCGCGCCGCGCAGATGTTCGCCCTGACCCAGCCGGAGCTGCGCGAGCAGGTGCTCGCGGCCTACGAGGGCACGCCGCACCGCCGCGACCTCGGCGGCGACTACATGTTCTGGTACCCCTCGGTGCGCGTCATGCAGGCCCACCGCGGGCCGGTCTGGGCCTACCGCTACGACCTCACGACGCCGGTGCTCAACCTCATGGGCGTGCGCGCGACGCACGGCATGGAGCTCTTCCCCGTCTTCGGCGTCACCGACCGGGGCTCGGCGGCGTGGCTCACCGCGCTCGGCGGGCGCCGCGAGCTGCGCGCGATGCAGGACCGGGTGCAGGGCGACTGGATCCACTTCGCCCGCCACGGGGCCCCCGCCTCGTACTGGCCGGCCTACGACCCGGACACGCGCCTGACCAAGATCCTCGACCGCGCGGACCGCGTCGAGTCCGACCCGCGCCGCGAGCGCCGCCTGGCCTGGGAGGGCTTCCGCGGCTACGACTAGCTCGTCCGGGGCTTGGCCTTCCGCTTGCGCTGCGCGGCGTACAGCGTGACGGCCAGCGAGATCAGCGCGACGACGGCGAAGACGATGCCCAGGATCGTGTCGTGCTCGACGAAGAAGAAGATCACCGCCACGCCGACCGACAGGATCGTGCCGATGATGCCGATCCCGACGTTGAGCTTGAGCTCGCTCTGCTTCTCGGGCGAGTCGTCGGGGTCGGCGGCGGGGTTCCGGGCCTGGGGAGTCTTGCCCTCCTCGGTCATGGAGACCTTCTACCCCGTCGCGGGGTGCGCGTGAACCCCGGCTACGCCCAGCCGGGCACGACCAGCAGGCCCCAGGCCAGCAGCGGGCCCGCGACGACCACGATCCCGCTGTAGACGAGCATGCGCCGGTAGAAGGCGTCGCGGTCGACCTCGGCCGGGGTGGACGCGAGGACCAGGGCACCGTTGGTGGAGAACGGGCTGACGTCGACGACCGTCGTGGCGACCGCCAGCGCCGCCACCATGCCGATCGGGCCCACCGCGCCCGACTGCAGGAACGGCAGCGCGAGCGGGATCGCGACGCCGAGGATCCCCGCCGACGAGGCGAACGCCGACAGCACGCCGCCGAGGTAGCAGAGCAGCAGCGCGGCGATCAGCGGCACGCCGAGGGCGACGATGCCCGCGCCGACCCAGTCGACCGTCCCGGCCTCCTGCAGCACGGCGACGTAGGTGATGACGCCGCAGACCAGCAGGATCGTCGACCACGCGATCCCCGCGGCGGCCTCGCGGTGCCCGGCGGGGCAGAGGATGCCGAGCAGCACCGCGATCCCGAGCGACAGCACGCCGACGTCGAGACCGAACGCGACCGTGCCGATCGCGAGCGCGGCGATGCCGATGAGCGTGAGCACCTGCTCCCGGCCCACCCGGGGCGGGGTGTCGTCCTCGCCCTCGTCCTCGACGTCGGCCTCACTGTCGGTCTCGTCCGTCGTGGTGGCCGTGTCGGTGCCGGCCGGCACCGCGTGCGCGACCCGCACCCCGGTGAGGCGGCGCCCGCCGAGCACGACGAACAGCACCGCCGCGATCGCCACGTTGATGAGGAACGGGGCGAGGAAGAGCACGAGCGGGCTGAACGGCAGGCCGGTCGGCTCGACGACGCCGGCCACGAAGACGCCGTAGACGCTGATCGGCGAGAACGCCCCGGCCAGCGACCCGTGGACGACCATCATGCCCATGAGCAGCAGGTCCACCCCGTAGCGGCGGGCGAAGGGCATGGCCAGCGGGGCGACGATCGCCACGGCGAACAGGGCCCCGATCGCCGAGAACACCGCCGAGAGCACGAAGAAGATCCAGGGCGCCGCGACGAGGTGGCCGCGCACGAGGCGCATCGACCAGCGCACGAGCAGGTCGACGGTGCCGTTGTGGTGGGCCACCGAGAACAGGTAGGTGAGCCCGACGAGGATGAGGAACAGGTCGACCGGGAAGCCGGCCAGCGCGTCGTCGAGGCTCATGCCGACCAGCAGCACGCCCACCCCGGCCGCCGCGACGAACCCCAGCGCACCGAGGTTCACCGGCAGTAGCGTCGCGATCACGAAGATCACGACCAACACGACGATCGAGACGATCTCCGGGGCCATGCGTTCTCCCGCCGCGCGGGGCGGGCCGCCCCGCCCGCCGAGGGTGACGATTCGCCCACACGGGGTGCGTGATCGTCAACTGCGCCTCAGAGCCGGCGCCGCAGCCCCGACGCCCGCCCGATCGGCCGCGCGATCGCCGCCCGCACCGCCTCCTCGCTGCCGACGAGCCGCACGCGGACCCGCGCCCGGGTGACCGCCGTGTAGAGCAGCTCGCGGGTGAGCAGCGGCGACTCGGCGGGCGGGAGGATCACCGAGACCCGGGCGAACTGGCTGCCCTGCGCGCGGTGCACGGTCATCGCGTACACCGTGGTGACGCCGTCGAGCAGGCTCGGCGCGATCTCGATCGGCGCGTCCCCCCGCGCGAACACCGCCCGCGGCCCCTTCGCGGTGGCCACCACGACGCCGGTGTCGCCGTTGTAGACGCCGCGGTCGTGGTCGTTGGTGGTGACCAGCAGCGGGCGGCCCGGGTACCACTCCTCGTCGCGGTCGGCGACCGGCCCGGCCTCGAGCAGCCAGCGCTCGACGTCCGCGGCCCACCGCGTCACCCCGTAGGGCCCGCGGCGGTGCGCGCAGAGCAGGCGGTGCTCGTCGAGGTGTTCGAGCGCCAGCGGGGCGTCGCCGTCGAGGGCCGCCAGCTCGGTCTCGGAGGCGGCGCCGACGACCTCCTCGCGCAGCGCGCGCAGGCCCGCTGGGTCGCGCACGGTCAGGTCGGCGTCCTCGACGAACACGACGTCGTGCTCGCCGGCGCGCAGCGCGTCCATCGCCGCGTCCGCGTCGCCGACCCGGATCGCGGCGGCCAGGGCCGCGATGGTGCCGTGGAAGCGCCAGGTCCGGTCGAGCACGGTGACGCCGCCGCGTACGGGCGCGCCGGGCGCGCCGACCCGGTCGAGGGCCGCGTCGAGCGCCGGCTCGGGGTCGGCGGGGGCCGCGACCAGGTCGCCGAGCACCGCGCCCGCCTCGACCGACGCGAGCTGGTCGGGGTCGCCGACGAGCACCAGGCGAGCGTCCGGGCGCAGGGCCTCGAGCAGCCGGGCCATGAGCGTCAGCGACACCATCGAGGTCTCGTCGACGACGACCACGTCGTAGGGCAGGCGGCGGTGCCGGTCGAACCGGAAGCGCGACGACCCGCGGATCGGCCCGAGCAGCCGGTGGATCGTCGACGCCGAGAGCCCGAGGACGCGCTCGCGGTCCGCCGGCGGCAGCTCGACCTCGGCGAGCGCCTCCTGCATGCGGGCTGCCGCTTTGCCGGTGGGGGCGGCCAGGGCCACGCGCAGCGACGCGTCCTGGTCGCGCAGCACGGCGAGCAGCGTGGCGACGGTGGTGGTCTTGCCGGTGCCCGGTCCGCCGGCGAGCACGCTGGTCCAGCGCAGCGCGCTCACCGCGACGGCGCGGCGCTGGGCCGCGTCGGTGGCGTCCTCGCCGCCGCGGAACAGGCGGTCGAGCGCGGCGCGCAGACGCTCGTCGTCGACCTCCGGCGCCGCTGCAGCGGCCCGGACGGCGAGCGCCGTGCGGACCTGCTCCTCCTGGCGCCAGTACCGGTCGAGGTAGAGCAGCCCGTCGACCAGCCGCAACGGGTGCCCGGTGGCCGTCGGGTCGTCCGCGGCGACGAGCGGCGAGGCCGCGCAGGCCGCGAGCCACGGGCCGGGCTCGGGCCAGCGCAGATCGGAGGTGTCGACCACCTCGTCGCCCTCGGCCAGCACCGTCCGGTCGACCTGCTCGAGGTCCAGGCACACCGAGCCCGCCCGCAGCGCGCGCACCGTCAGCGCGGCCGCGAGCAGCACCTGCTCGTCGGTCTCGCCGCCGAGGCGCGAGAGCCGGTGGGCGACCTGTACGTCGGTGGCCGCCAGCACCCCGCGCGCGTTGAACTCCGCGAGCAGGCCGGTGGCGCGCACCGCGAACCGGACGCCGTCCTCGGCGAGCTCGCCGGTGGCCGTGGGAGCGCTCACCGCGGACCCCCGTCGAGCAGGGCGCTGAGCTCGACGACCAGCGCCGGCGGCGGGGACCACGCGAACACCCCGCACGTGGTGCCGTCGACCACCGGGGTGTCCGGGCCGCACATCCCGCGCAGGAAGAGGTAGAGCACGCCGCCGAGGTGGGTCGCGGGGTCGTAGCCCCGCAGCCGCCAGCGCAGGAAGCGGTGCAGGGCGACCGCGTACAGCACGGCCTGCAGGGGGTAGTGCGCGGCGATCATCGCGGTGGTCATCGACGCGAGCCCGTAGTGCGCCGCGGTGAGCGGCTCGCGGCCGGCGGGCCCGATCGGGCCGAGCCAGTTGGTCTTGTAGTCGACGACGACGAAGCGCCCGTCGGGGCTGCGCAGGACGCCGTCGATGCTGCCGGTGAGGTAGCCGCGCAGGACCTGCTCGCCGAGCCCGTGGTCGTCGTCGAGCACCTCGGGGTACCGCACGAGCGGGTCGTCGGCGGGCGGGTGGCGCCGCAGCAGCCCCGCGATCTGCGCGAGCGTGACCGCCGGCGTCCCCGCCCCCGCCCGGTCGCCGCCGGCCAGCGGCAGCTCGAAGTCCAGCTCGGCGAGGCGGTCTCGCGGCGCGACGTCGGCGAGGCACCACGGCCGGCTCGCGAGCGGCAGTGGCGTCGCCATGACGGGCAGCAGCGCCGCGGCGAGCGTCGCCGCGGCGACCTCGGCGTGCGGGCGGTGCCGCAGCTCCTCGGCGGACGCGGCGAGCAACCCGGCGTGCAGATCGCCGGTGGCGGTGTCGACGGTCTCGAGCACCGCGTGCACGAGCGTGCCGAAGGCCGCGCCAACGGGGAGGTCGGCGAGCGGCGAGGGCAGCGGCGGGACGTCGTCCGGCGACGCGGCGGGCGCCTCGTCGGGCTCGGTCTCGTCGGTGAGGGTGCGGTCCTCGGGCTCGCTCACCGGGGCGCCGGCGTGCGCCCCGGCGGTGAGCGAGGAGTACGACGAGCGGCGCCACGCGAGGTCGAGGCCGCGGTCGAACGGGGCCGCGGCGAGGCGCCGGGCCTCGCCGGCGTCGGGCACGTAGGGCACCGGCGTCCGCGCCTCGACGCGCTCGACGGCGATGTCCTCGCTGGCCAGGGCGTCGAGGTGCTCGGCGACCCGCACGTCCTCGACCACCGGGTAGGAGCCGTCGGGGTCGGTGCCCGGCCCGGGCCGGCCCCACAGCAGGCGGTGCACCGCCGAGCTCGACGTGTTGGTCGAGGGCGCCCACCAGCACACGACCTGCCCCTGGGCCCGGGTGAGCGCGACGTAGAGCAGGCGCAGGTCCTCGCCGTCGTCCTCGGTGCGCGCGGCGGTGACGTGCTCGGACCACGCGGGGTCGTCGCGCCCGCCGACCGCGCGGACCCGGTGCCCGTCCGCGTCGTGGTGCGTGACCACCGTCGGGTCGTCGGAGACCCAGCGGTCCCACCCGAACGGCACGTAGACCACCGGGTACTCGAGGCCCTTGCACTTGTGCACGGTGAGCACCTGGACCGCGCCAGTGTCGGACTCGAGCCTGCGGCTCCGCTCCGGGCGGATCTCCCCGGCGCCCGCGCTGGTCTCGGCCCGGCGCGCGCGCAGCCACTCCACGAGCGCGACCACCCCGAGCCGCGACTCGACCGACGCGGCGTGCAGCACCTGGCCGATGTGGCGGATGTCGGTCATGCGCCGCTCGCCGTCGACGCGGGCGAGCACCCGCGCGGCCAGCCCCGTCTCGGCCGACGCGGCCTCGAGGAACGCCGCGACCCCGCGCTCGTGCAGCACCGCGCCCCACCGCCGCAAGGCCGCCCCGACCTCGGGCAGCACCTCGTCGGCGTGCGCGTCGAGGTGCGTGGCGCCGTGGCCGAGGAACGTCGTCAGCGCGGCGGCCCGGACCCGCGCGGGGCGCCCCGGCTGCTCGACGGCCTCGAGCAGCGTGAGCCACTCCTCGGCGCTCTCGGTGGCGAACACGCTGGTGGCGCCCGCGAGCACCGAGGGGATGCCGGCCGCGGTGAGCGCGCCCTGCACCAGGGTCGCCTGGGCGTTGGTGCGCACGAGGACGGCGACGTCGCCGGGGCCCAGGTCGCGGTCCTCCCACCGGGACGGCGCGGCGACCAGCTCGGCGACGTCGGCCGCGAGGTCGGCGGCGATCCGCTCGCGCACGCCCACGACCAGCGGGAGCTGGGTGCGGTGGTCGGCGCGCAGGCCCGTCCGCGGCACCACGCGCAGGCGGAAGGGCGCCGGCCGCGGGGCGCCCGCCAGCCGCCGTCCCGGGTGCGCGGACGCCACCGGCGGCACGACGATCCGCGGGTCGCCCAGCGCTGCGCCCCCGAAGACGGTGTGCAGTGCGGTGACCAGCGGCGCGTCGCTGCGCCAGTTGGTCGCGAGCCCGGCGCGGGTGTCGGCGGACTCGACGGCGGCGAGGTAGCTGACGACGTCGGCGCCGCGGAAGCCGTAGATCGCCTGCTTGGGGTCGCCGATGAACGTCAGGGCGGGCGTGCGGCCGTCGCCCGGGTCCTCGTGGAACGCGGCGCGCAGGATGTCCCACTGGATGGGGTCGGTGTCCTGGAACTCGTCGACCAGCACCACCGAGAACCGCGCCCGCAGCCGGGCGCACGCCGCGGCGCCCAGCCGTTCGTGGCGCAGCGCGCGGTGCAGCCGGGTCAGCATGTCGTCGAACGTGTACAGCCGCCGGCGGCGCTTGCGCGCCTCGACCTCCTGGCGCACGGCGCCCGCGAAGGCCGCGCGGGCGCCCGCCCGGTCCGGGGCGTCGCGGCCGGGGGCGATGAGCGCGCCGGGATCGTTGACGACGGCCTGCCCGATGAGCAGGGCGGTGGCGCGGTCGAAGTCGGGCGGCGGCGCGTCGGGCACCGCGTACTTGCGCAGGTAGAAGTCGTCGACGACCTCGGTGACCACGTCGTCGATCCGCTCGACGAACGTGCCGTCCGGGTCGGTGTCGCCGACGATGCCCAGGCCGGTGAGCATGTCCTGGCAGAACTGGTGGGTGGTGGCGATGGTCGCCGCGTCGAAGCCCGCGAGCGCCGTGGCCAGGCGCGCGCGCCGCCGGGCGACCTCCGCGTCGTCGACGTCGGCGAGCAGCTCCAGCACCGGGTCGCCCGAGACGCGCGCCGCCCCGGGGTCGGCGAGGCCCCGCTCGGTGTCGACGAAACGCCCGCGCACCCGCTCGCGCAGCTCCCGCGTCGCCTCGCGCCCGAAGGTCACGATCATGATCTGCGGCAGCGTCGCGTGGCCCTCGGCGACGTAGCGGGCGGCGAGCGCGGCGATGGTGAACGTCTTGCCCGTGCCCGCGGAGGCCTCGAGCACCGTCGTGCCGCGGGGCAGCTCGCCGGTGACCTCGAAGGGCCGGGTCAGCGTGGCGGTCACCGGCCCCTCAGCTCCTCGGCGTCGCGCACCGGCGTCCACAGCCGCGTCGCCAGGCCCGCGAACCGGCTGGGCGCGTCCCCCGACGGGTCGCCGACGAGGTCGTCGAGCAGGCGGCGCCGGCCCCAGACCAGCACGTGGGCGGCGTCGTCCTGCTCCCCGCCGAAGCGGCTGGTCCACTGGTCGCGCGCCCGGTTCATCGCCGCGGCCTCGCCCTTGGTCGCCCGCGTCTGCGCGTACGCCTCGGACGTGCGGCACATCAGCGGCAGCGGCTCGAGCAGCCCGTCGGCGTGCAGCGCGAGCAGGTCGGTGAGCACCTTCTGCGCCACCTCGGGCTCCAGCGGGCGGAGGGTCGACGTCAGCACGGGCGCGCCGTAGTTGCCCCGGCCGACGGTGACCGCCCGCCAGGTGCGGTCCGGGTGCGCCGCGGCGAGCGCGAGAAGGCTGACCCACGCGCGCAGACGGTGCTTCGGCGCCAGCTTCGAGTACGTGACGGTGACCAGCGTGGCGTCGTGCACCCCGCCGACCGCGCCGACCAGGGCGTCGGTGGTGACGTCGACGTCGGTGGCCGCCGTGCCGCGCAGCCCGTCCACCGCCTTGGCCAGTGGCTCGATCTGCCGGCCGAGGTCGCGCACCAGCCGGTCGCCCAGCGGGCCCGGCGGCAGGTCGCCGCGGCGCCGCTCGGCCGCGATGCAGGTGGCGACGTCGCGGCCGGCGAGGCGGTCGCGCAGCAGGCGCTCGCCGATGGCCCACTTCGCCAGCCCGTCGGGCTCGACGGGCACCGCCTCGACGGTCTCCTCCTCCTCGCCGCGCGCGTGCACCCCGAGCCGCTGGCGCAGGAACGCCCGCACCGGGTGCTCGAAGAAACGGGCCAGGTCCTCGAGGTCGACCTCGGCGCGCGCCTTCGGCGGGAGCGGACCGGGCAGGAACGGCGTCGGCGTGCCCCGCTCGGCGAGCAGCGCCCGGGTGCCCGCAAGGGCGAAGCCGTCGAAGGAGAACGGGGTCTTCCCGCCGCCGGCGTCGAAGTCGTCGGCGTCGAAGGGCTGCAGCGGGTTGGCGCGCGTGAGGTGCTCGCGAGCCCTCCGGCCGTCGGCGAAGGCGAAGCTGGCGTCCAGGGTGTCGACCAGCTCGCCGATCGGCACCGCGGGCGGGCGCTCGGCGCCCGTGCGCTCGTCGGCGCCGGAGTGGACGACGACGAGGTGGTCGGTGGCGGCCACGATGGCGTCGAGCAGCAGCTGCCGGTCCTCGGCCGCGGGGTCGCGCTCGCCGACGCGGGGGTCGCGGGCGAGGACGTCGTCGCCGTCGGCGCGGGTCTCGCGGGGGAACACCTGGTCGTCCATGCCGAGCAGGCACACGACGCGGTGCGGCACCGACCGCATCGGCATCAGCGTGGCGACGGTGAGCGTGCCGGTGCGGAAGTTCGCGCGCGTGGGGCGTCCGGCGAGCCGGTCGGCGAGCACCGCCCGCACGTCGTGCAGCGTCATCGCCGGGTCGTGCGGGGCGCTCTCGAGCACCGCGGCCAGCTCGGCGCGGGCCTGCGCGAGCTGCCACGCATCGGCCGGGACCGTCGCGGTGAGCGAGTCGAGGCCCCGGCGCAGGGCGTCGATCCAGGCGCTCAGCGGCCGGTCGCCGCGCAGGTCGTCGACGACGGCGCCGACCCGGTCGACCAGCTCGCCGAGGCGGCCCACGGGCTCGACGTCGGAGGAGTCGACCTCGTCGAGCGGCAGCGCGTCGCCCAGCCAGTCGCCGCCGTCGGCGGACATCGCGACGCCGACGAGCAGGCGGTCGAGCCCCTGGGCCCAGGTGTTCTCGCCGAAGCGGGCCAGCGAGAACGCCGCACGGTGCGCCGCGTCGAGCCCCCAGCGGACACCCGCGGTCTCGGCCAGCTCGCGCAGCCGCTGGAGGTCGTCGTCGTCGAACCGGAAGCGACGGCGCACCGGGTCGGACTCGGCGAGGTCGAGCAGCTGCGAGGCGGTGATCCGGGAGTCGGCGAGCTCGAGCAGCGTCGCGACCGTGCCGAACAGCGGGTTGACCTCACGCAGCGACCGGTCGGCCAGCCGCACCCGCAGCCGGTGCCCCGGGTGTGCGACGTCCTCGCCGTCGCCGGGCCCGAACGTCGCCGTGATCAGCGGCGCGAACGTCTCGATGTCCGGGCACAGGACGATGACGTCGCGCGGCTCGAGCGTCGGGTCCTCGCGCAGCAGGCCCAGGATCGTCTCGCGCAGCACCTCGACCTGGCGGTCCGGCCCGTGGCAGCGGTGGATCCGGATGCTGCCGTCCGTCGCCGTGACCGGCACGGCGGCCGGCGCCCGGTCGTGGCGCAGGTCGTCCTGCAGGCGCGCGAGCAGCGTGGTCCGCGGCGCCGGGTCGGCGTGGTGGTGGTCGGTGCGCGTGGACCGGCCGGGGCGGGCGAGGCGCAGCTGCAGCTCGCGGACGTCGCGGCCGAGGCTCGCGAGCAGCGGGTGCGCGACGGCGTCGGCGCTGGTGTCGTCGCTGCGCCGCTCGGCGTCGTGGTCCTCGAGCCGCGACCAGAGCGCCGGCGAGGGGTGCGGCAGCCAGAGGTGCACCTCGTGGCCGACGGCGAGGGCGTCGAGCACCATGAGCTCGGTGGACGACAGCCGCGTCGCGCCGAAGAGCGAGAGCCGGGCGGGGAAGCGCCCCGGCTTGACCTGCGGGTCGATCTCCGGGGGGCTGGGCTCTGCGACCCGGGCGCGCAGCCGCCGCCACAGCTCGGGCTGCCAGAGCAGGTCGTCCGGGGTGCCGGCGTCGTCGCCCGCCGCCCAGGCCCGGACGAGCGCGGGCCGGTGGTCGGCGTAGCGGCTGAACAGGCGCGCGAGGTGGCGCGCCGCGGCGAAGCGTCGCCCGCGCCGCGTGCCGCTCGGGTCGCCGACGCCGAGGAACGCGCCGAGCGGGGCGCACCACGGCTCCTCGGCGCACGCGTCGATGGTCTCGAGCAGGGGCCAGACCAGCCGGTCCGGACGCCACGGGTCGTCGTCGGGGACGCCGAGCACGCCGGCGACGACCTCCGCCGGCGAGGGGAAGACGACGTTCGCGCACACCCCGTCGTCGCCCCCGGTGACCCCGAGCCGGTGCGACAGCCGCTGGGCGAGCCAGCGCTCGATCCCGCGCGTCGGCACGGCGACGACCTCGGGCTCGAAGGGGTCGTCCAGCGGGTCGGCGAGGACGTCGGCCAGGGCCTCGACGAGCCGATCGGCGCGCTCGGCCCGGTGCACGTGCAGCACGCCGCACCTCCCCCCGCCGACCCGATCTCTGCCTGCCCGGCGACGCTAGACGAGGGGTCCGACACCTTGGCCCTCCGGGCTCGTGCGCGCTTGCCCGTGTCCTGGCGCGGACAAGCGCGCACAGCTCTTGACCTCGACCTTCGTCCAGGCCGGAGCCTCCTCGGTGATCGAGACCCGAGGAGGAGCCATGCGCGTGGTGCAGGTGGAGGAGTTCGGCGGACCGGAGGTGCTGCGGCCGGCGACGGTCCCGGACCCGGAGCCCGGACCGGGCGAGGCGGTGATCGCGGTCGCCGCGGCCGACGTGATGTTCCTGGACACGCTGCTGCGCTCGGGCTGGGGCGAGGACTTCTTCCCCGTGGCGCCGACGTACGTGCCGGGCAGCGGGGTCGGCGGGCTCGTGGCCGCCGTCGGCGCGGACGTCGACCCGTCGTGGACCGGCGTGCGCGTCGTCGCGGACACCAAGCAGGACGTCGGCAGCCGCGAGATCCCGGTCGGCGGCTACGCGGAGCGCGCCGTGGTCGCGGAGTCCGAGCTCATCCCGGTACCCGAGGCCCTCGACGTGCCGCATGCGGTCGCGCTCCTGCACGACGGCCCGACGCTGCAGTCGCTGCTGGACGCGGTGGCGGCCCGGACGGGCGAGCGGGTGCTGGTCGCCGCGGCCGCCGGGGGCGCGGGGGTGCTGCTGGTGCAGGAGCTGACGCGGCGGGGCTTCGAGGTCGTGGCCGCGGCGCGGGGCGACGCGAAGACCGGGCTCCTGCGGTCGCTCGGGGCCGCCGAGGTGGTCGACTACGGCGAGGACGGCTGGACCGACCGCGTCGGCACGGTCGACGCGGTCCTCGACGGCGCCGGCAGCGCGCTCGGACGGGCGGCGTTCGGGCTGGTCGTCGAAGGCGGCCGCTTCGTCTCGTACGGCACCGCGGGCGGCGAGTTCGCCTCGCCCGACCCCGACGAGGCCCGCCGCCGGGGGATCACGGTCGTCGGCCTGACCGACCTGCCCAGCCTCGACCGCGCCCGCCGCCGGGCCCTGGTCGAGAAGACGCTGGTCGAGGCGGCGGCCGGTCACTACCGCCCGGTGATCGGCCAGACCTTCGCCCTCGAGAAGGCGGCGGACGCCCACGCGGCCATCGCGGCCCGGGCGGCGGTGGGGAAGACGTTGTTGGTGCCGTAGAGGCGGTCGGCGGCCCAGGGGCGATTTCTCGGGTGCCGTTCCTACTTGCCCGGCAGGGGCGGGAGAGCGGCGACGATCCGCTCGGCGACTCGTTGCCCGAGTTCGCATGGATCGCGGCGGTCGCCGCTCGACCCACTTTGGTACTCCGAAGAGTTGAACAGTAGTCCCTGGTCGTCCGCGGTGCCAACCGTGAGCGTGCACGACAAATCGCTCGCGCTCGATTGTTCTTGCACTCCGGGAAGTCCGCCCACGGTGACCGGGCGGAATATTGGAAACTGCCGAGCACGATAGGCCCCGACTAGAGGATCGTTTGTCGTCGCGACAACCATTGATATGTAGCGTTCACGATTGACGCCTTCGTGAACGCAAGACCGCTCTCCTGTGGACAACGACTCGACACGCCCCTCAGGGGCGAATCCGAGTTGCACCCACACCTCCCTTGTCAGGGCAGCGCAGGGGTTGGAGGCGAAGGACTCGATAGCCCGTGGTGTCCCTACCTCCGGCGCTCCGAAGCGATCCTGGTTGGGAGGGACCGGCTGAGGTGCCCCCGTTTTGGTGCATCCTGCGAGAAACAGCAAGACCAAGACAGCACTGAAACGCCTCACCCTCGGCCCTCGTAGCCGAAGGCCGAGCGCTGGTCGCTTTCTCGGTACAACTCGAACCCAGCACGAAGCGAAGCAACCAGGCGGTCGATTTCCGCGACGCCCTCCGTGAGGGCCTGCAGGAAGGACCGCGGACCTTCGACTGCGGCCTGTCCCAAGATCTCCGCTGCCTCCAAGCTCACGTTGTCCGCCGCGGGCGGATTCACCTGGCCCAGGCGCACGGCTTCGGCCTTGACGCTCTCAAGCTCGCTTCGGGCCTGCTCCAGCTCCTTTATCGCCTGCGGTGCCTCGGCGATGTTGACCTCGAACATCCCGCCACCGATGCCGTCCAACCCACCGGGTGCGCTCACGGTCGCCGTCCTCCTCGAGAGATCTCCGAGCAGGACGACACGGTAGCCACACCCACGCCCCCGCGGGGGCCGCTTCGCCCAAGACACCGAGCAGGAACCGTGTCCTCAGGACACGGCTCTCGACCTCCTTGGGGCTGCGCGCGCCGGAACGCAGGCCGAGGGAGGAACCGGGTCCTCAGACCACGGCTCCTCCCCGACCAGCCTGGCCCCTATGACCGCGCCGCGTTCGCGTGCACCGCATCATGGACGTACTGCGCCAACCCCGGCGCCATGTCCTCGTACGTCTTGGTGAAGCGGGGGTCGGACACGTACATCTCCGAGATGTTCGCGTGCATCTCGGCCGGGCAGTCGTAGAACCACCGCGTGATGTGCCGGCGGTGGTCCTCCGCGGCGTCCATGGCCGAAGGCGAGTCGGCCGGCTCGCCCGCCTGCAGGGCCTCGACGAAGCGGGCGTTGATCCCGTCCGCCTCGGCCTTGATCGCCTGCCAGTCGGCCTTCGTGTACCGCGAGGTGCGCTCCTGGGACTGGCGCCACGCCTCGGTGTCGCCCCAGCGCTCGCGCGCCTCCTCCTGGTACTCCTCCTTGAAGTCCTCCCCGAACAGCTCGCGCTGCTCCTCGGGGGTCAGCTGCATACCGGACACTTCCGCCTCCAGGGCTCGGTCGATGGCCGTGACGAGCTCGCCGAGCTCGTCCAGCCGGGACATGACCGCGGCCCGTTGCCGGCGCAGGTGCGCGGCAACGTCGGCCCCGGGGTCGTCGAGGAGGACCGCGACCTCCTCGAGCGCGAACCCGAGCCGCCGGTAGACGACGACGTGCTGCAGGCGCACGAGGTCCTCGTCGGTGTAGAGCCGGTACCCCGACGCGCTCCGCCGGCTCGGGCGCAGGAGCCCGATCTCGTCGTAGTGGTGCAGGGTCCGGACCGTCACCCCGGAACGCTCGGCGACCTGACCCACCGTCCAGGTGGTCGTCCCCTGTGCCGTCTCGGTCATGGCACCACCGTGGAGCCTCTCGTCGCGTGAGGGTCAAGCGTCTCCCGTGGACCGTACGAAACCGATGAGCCGCGGGACGACCGTTCGCGGCACCTCCCCGGCCACGTCCGGGCGGAAGGCGTCGCCGACGACGTCCGCCTCCGGCTCGCCGTACATCTCCAGGCGCTCGACCGTGCAGTGCTCCATCACCTCGCGGATGTAGGGGTCCGACAGCGACCAGTGCGCCACGATCGCCGCCGAGTCCGGGTACAGCTGGAAGCTGTGCGCGATCAGCGCCTCGTCGTCGATGAACACCTGCACCGCGAGCTGCGGTCCGTGCTCCTCGACGAACGCCACCCCCTGCTCGACCGCACGGCGGAACTCCTCGAGATGACCCTCCTTGATCCGCATCGTGTTGTGCAGCAGGAGCGGGGCGTGCCGGGAGGACCTCACGACGCCACCCCCGACGGCAGCAGGAGCGTCGAGTCGCCGAACTCGTGCCAGAGGTAGCCCTCGCGCACGGCCGCCGCGTAGGCCCGCCCGACCAGCTCCGGGCCCGCGACCGCCTCGAGCAGCGCGAGGTGGCTCGCCTCGGGTTCGTGCAGCCCAGAGATCAGCCCGCCGACCGCGCGGGCGGGGCGGTGGGCGCCGAGGACGAGGTCGGTCCAGCCGTGTCCTGAGGACACGGTGCCGCCGAGGTCGGCCACGGTCTCCAGCGCCCGGACGACAGTCGTCCCGACGGCGACGACGCGCGCGCCCACCGCCCGCGCCGAGTTCACGAGCCGCGCCGTCGCGGGCGGCACGACGAAGCGCTCGGGCGACGGCGGCTCGTGCTTCTCCGGGCTCGACACCCCGGCGTGCAGCACGAGCGGGGCCACCGTGACCCCGTGCGCCATCAGCCGCACCAGCAGGCGCTCCGAGAGCGGGCGCCCCGCGCTCGGCATCTCCGCGCTGCCGGCCTTGGTCGCGTAGACGGTCTGGTGGTCGGCCAGCGGGAACCGGCCGGCGAGGTGCCCGTACGCGATCGGCCGCCCGTACGCCGCGAGGTAGCCGGCGAGGCCGACCCGCGGCCACGGCCGGGCCCGCCACAGCCGCCGGGGCGCGTCGTCGTCCGGGTACGGCGCGACGAGGGTGAGGACGACTCCGGGCGCCACGAGCCGGTCGCCCGCCACGACGGCCGTCTCGGGTCCGTCGGGGCGGCGCGGTTCGACGACCCAATCGCCGTCGTCGACCGGCGTCGCGACGTGCAGCGTCATCGCCCGCCCGTCGTCGTGCCGGACGTCGAGCGCGGCCGGGAGCGTCGCGGAGGTGTTGACGACGAGCAGGTCGCCGGGGTCGAGCACGTCGGCGAGCTCGCGGAAGCGCCGGTGCTCGACGCGGTCGGGCCGGGCGACGAGCAGGCGCACCCCGTCGCGGGCCAGCCCGCGGTGCTCGGGCGGCTCGTGCGCCTCGGCGCCGGGCGGGAGGACGAAGCGGGTCGCGGGGATGACGGTCACGCCGTCACCACCAGGTCCGCGGCGCGGTACCGGCCGCCGGGCAGGTCGCCCTCGATGAGCGCCCGCAGCGCGGGCACGACCGTCTCGGGCTCCGGCCGATCGCTGATGTCCTCGCCCGGGAACGCCTCCTGGTGCATGACGGTGCGCATGTCGCCGGGGTCGACGACGTACACGCGCCACTGCGGGTTCTCGACGGCCAGCACGGCGGCGAGGTGCTCGAGCGCTGCCTTCGACGCGCCGTAGCCGCCCCAGCCGGCCATCGGCTCGGCGCCGGCGTCGGACGTGATCGCGAGGATGCGCGCGCCGGGCCGCAGCAGCGCGCGCACCGCCTGGACCACGCCCAGCGGTGCGAGGACGTTCACGCGCAGGACCTGCTCGAGGACGTCGAGGGGGTAGTCGGCGAGCTCGGGCTGCGGGCTGGGCCCCAGCAGGCTCGCGTTGAGGACGAGGAGGTCGAGGCCGCCGAGGTCGTCGGCGGCCTCGGCGAGCGCGGTGCGGTGGGCGGGGTCGGCGACGTCGCCGGGCACGTCGACGACCCCCGGCAGGCCCGCGACGGCGTCGGCGAGCTGGTCGCCGTGGCGGGCGTCGACGACGACCCGCCAGCCGTCCTGGGCGAGGTCGGCGGTGAGGGCGCGCCCGAGTCCGCGGGACGCGCCGGTGATGAGTGCGGTGGGGTGCTGCGAGGTCATGCCTCGACGGTGCGACCTCGACGACGGTGCAGGTCAAGCGCGTGTTCGCACGAGCAAAGACTCTCCGCGTTCGCCCACGCCGCGAGTGGCCGTCGTGGTCGGCTTCGACCCGTCGCCGACGGGGGGAGCCGATGTGCGCTGGGTCCGGGGTACGGGCGGGCTGGTCGCCGCCGTCGCCATGGTGGTCATGCTCGCCGGAACGGCCGTCGCCGACGTCCCGGTCGGGTCGGCGCGCTACGTGCCGTGTCCGCCGCCGACCGGCGACGCCTCGCGGTACGTCGGCGCCGCCGCGCCGTTCCGCTGCCACTCGGCCGTCGCCGATCCCCTCGGCAACACCGTCGTCCTGCGGCAGGGTCGGTCCGACGCGGGCCCGAGCGCGTTCGGGATGCTGCACGCGCTGGTCGACCACAACGTCGAGGACCACGTCATCGAGCGGGTCGTGAGCACAGCGTTCCCGCTGACCGCGCCGCGCGGCCGTGTCCGCTACATCGCCGAGTTCCGCGTCGAGGGGCAGGGGACGATGAGCGTGTGGGTGGAGGCCGACCCTCGGCCGTCGAACCAGGCGCCCGACGACCAGCGCTTCGGCGTCGTCACCGCGTACTGCAAGGTGCCGTTGTCGGCTAACCCGGAGAACAAGTGTCCGGACTGGGTCAACGACACGCTGCCCTGAACCCCCTGGCTAGCGTGAGGTCGTGCAGCCCCGAGACGTCGAGACGCTCGCGCGAGTGCTCCGCGAGCAGTACTCGCCGACGGCGCTGGACCCCAGCGTCTCAGCGGCGACGGTCGTCGAGGACGCGGACGGCTTCCGCCGCCTCGTGGTCCCGCGCAGCGAGCAGACCGAGCCGTGGCGCAGCCTGGCGCTGATCGACGCCCGCGCCGTCGGCCCCGTGCTCACGGTGGTGTTCTCGTGGGACGACGGCGCCGATGACGGCACCGTGTTCGTCCTGCCCGTGGACACCCGGGACGTCGACCTCGACGTGGGTGACGACCAGGCGGTCACGACCTACCTCAGCCACCTCCTCGAGTTCACGGTCGGCGGCGACCGGACGGCGTGGGAGGCCGCGCGGAGCACGCCGCTGTCACCGGGGCTGGCGGTCGTCCGGCCCTGGTGAGCGCACGGGCCTTGCGCCGCGATTCCGCACGGAGTCGACTCGGCAGATCGCCGACGGGGGAGGCCACGATGACGACGATCTCCGGGGCCCGGCTGTTCGACGGCACCGACGCCCGCGGCGTGAGCACCGTGACCGTCGAGGGCGGCGTGGTCACCGCGGTCGAGCCCGGCGAGCGCGCGGGCGACGTCGACGGCCGCGGCGCGACGCTGCTGCCCGGCCTCATCGACGCCCACGTGCACCTGCGCGGCGCCGGCAACCTCGGCCAGGCCCTGCGCCACGGCGTGACCACCGTGCTCGACATGTTCTCGGCCCCGCCGCAGTTCACCGCCGTGCTGCGGGGGCGCGCGGCACGCCGCAGCGACGAGGCCGACCTGCGCAGCGCGGGCCTCATGGCCGGCGCGGTCGACGGCTGGCCCGCGGTGATGCTGCCGCCCGACCCCTCCGGCTGGCGCATGCCGGGGCTCGCGGGACCCGGGGACGCCGAGCGGTTCGTGACCGACCGCCTCCGCGAGGGCTCCGACTACCTCAAGATCTTCGTCGAGAACGCCGCCGACGTCTCCCGACCGACGCTCGCGCCCGAGACCGTCGGCGCCCTGTGCGCCGCGGCGAGCGCGCACGGGATGCTGACCGTCGCCCACGCGCCGACCCGCTGGGCCTTCCGCACCGCGCGCGCCGCGGGCGTCGACGTCGTCACCCACCTCCCCCTCGACGGCCCGCTGGACGCCGCCGACGACGAGCTCAGCGGCCTCGTCGTCTGCCCGACGATGACGATGATGCGCGCGCTCACCGACACCGCCAGCACCGAGGAGCTGCTCGCCGACCCGCGGCTCGCGGCCGGCCTCGACGCCGAGGTGGTCGCCGCGATGCGCTCCGGCGACCGCGGCGGCCTGCCGACCAGCTCCGCGCCCGGCGCGTCGTACGACCACGCCGAGGACAACCTGCGGCGCCTCGTCGAGGCCGGCGCCACGATCCTCGCCGGCACCGACGCCAACGACGTCCCGGGCCACGCGGCAGCGGTGGTGCACGGGGCGTCGATGCACCTCGAGCTCGCGCTGCTGGTCCGCTGCGGCCTGTCGCCCCGCGACGCGCTGCGCGCCGCGACGGCGACGCCCGCGAGCGTCTTCGGCCTCCCCGACCGCGGCCGGATCGTGCCCGGCGCGCGCGCCGACCTGCTGCTCGTCGAGGGGGACCCGCTGACCGACGTCACCGCCACCCGCGACGTCCGCGCCGTCTGGCGGAGCGGGGAGCGCGTCGATCGGTGAATCTCGCGGTGTCTCGCGTCGACGCTAGACAGGCGCATACGCCCCGATCGACCACCACGAACGTCGTCGATGGCCACAACGGGTGAAGCCCCGACCCTGGCTGTCCCACCGCGACACAGGGCCGCGACACTGGGCGGGCGTCGCGACTTCCACGCCGGGGGGCAACCATGACGTCCACGCAGGAGCTCCGGGTCGCGGTCGGCCTCTCGCCGCCGAAGGCCTTCGACACCGCCTGCCGCATGGTCGTGGACTACCTGTCGCGCTCCATGCCGCTCGACGCCTGGGCGGTGACGCGCGTGGCGGACGGCCAGCAGACGATGCTGGTGATCGCCGACCACGGCTACGGCCTGGAGCCCGGGCTCAGCACCGCGTGGACCAGCTCGATGTGCCAGTACATGATCGCCGGCGCCGCTCCGCGGATCGTGCCCGACACCCGCGACGTCCCGGACCTGGCGCGCATCGCCTCCGACGCCGCAGCCCAGGGGATGACCGTCGGCACCTACGTCGGCACGCCCATCGTCACCGGCGACGGCGCGCTGTTCGGGACGGTCGTCGGCCTGAACCGCGAGCCGTCCGACGCGGAGCTCGTCGACCAGGAGCCGCTGCTCGACCTCCTGTCGAGCCTGCTCTCGTCGGTGCTCGAGGCCGACACCGTCGCGGTCGACTCCGCGCGGGCGCTCGAGCGGGCGGTCAGCGACGCCGAGACCGACGCGCTCACCGGGCTGCTCAACCGCCGCGGGTGGGAGCGCTGGCTGGCCCGCGAGGACGAGCGCTTCCGCCGCTTCGGCGACCCGGCGTCGGTGGTGATGTTCGACCTCGACGGGCTCAAGGCCGTCAACGACACCGAGGGCCACGACGCCGGTGACCGCCACCTGCGTCACTGCGCCGCGGTCCTGCGCTCGACGATCCGCAGCACCGACCCCGTCGCTCGCCTCGGCGGGGACGAGTTCGCGCTGGTGGCGCAGGTCGGCACCGAGGACACCGCCAACCTCGTGGAGCGCCTGCGCGAGGCCCTCGACGGGGCCGGCGTGCCCTGCTCGATCGGCGCGGCGCCGTTCACGCTGGCCGCGGGCTTCCCGGAGGCGTGCGCCGAGGCCGACGCCGCGATGTACGGCGACAAGCGCGCCCGGCGCGGCGGCGACCACCGGGCCCCGCAGCCCCAGAAGCCCCCGCCGAGCCTGCCGACCGCCTGAGCGCGTCTCAGGACGTGAGCTGCGCGGTGGCGGTGGCCGCCGCGTTGCGGATGTGCCGGACGCACGCCTCCGCGGCGACCTCGGCGTCGCGGGCCTCGACGGCGTCGACCACCGCGCGCAGCTCCTCGGCCGCCTCCGCAGGCCGGCCGGGCGCGGACAGCGACGTCGCCCGGAGCAGGCGCACCCGCGCCTGGAGCCCGGCGAGCGTCTGCTGCAGCGGCCCGCTCGCCGAGCCGTCCATGAGCACGGCGTAGAACCGGTCCTTGGCGCCCAGGTGGTCGTGCACCTCCCCGGCCGCCGCGCTGCGGGCGATCTCGTCGACCGCCGCCCGGAGCGCCCGCACCTGCTCCTCGCCCGCCCGCTGGACGAAGCGCCGCACGGCGAGGGCCTCGAGCGAGGCGCGCATCTCGTAGATGTCCGCGGCGTCCGACGCCGACAGCGACGTCACCTCGGCGCCGCGCTGGGGCACGACCGTGACCAGGCCCTCGGCCGCGAGCTGGCGGATGACCTCGCGCACCGTCGCCCGTGACACCCCCAGGCTCTCGGTGAGCTCCCGCTCGATGAGCCGCTCGCCGGGCCGGAGCCGCAGGTCGAGGATCGCCTGCCGCACCCGGTCGGTCACCTGCTCGCGCAGCGGGGCGGCGACGCGCGGGAGCGGTTCGGCCCCCCACACCGACGACGTCACGTGTGGATCGTGCCATCCCGTCCCGCGAGCTCCGCCAGGATCGGGGCGGCGGTGGTCGCGGCGTGGAGGCCGACGACGCTGGCGATCTCGAACATCTCCAGGATCTCCGGCACCGTCGCACCGAGGCGCAGTGCGTTGCGCAGGTGCAGCTTGAGGCCCGGCACGTAGAGGTGGGTCGCCGAGGCGTCGAACGCGCAGTACACGAGCTCCTTGACCTTCGGCTCCAGCGTCCCGGTCCGCCAGGGCACCGACGAGAACGCGACGTAGGCCTCGAACAGGTCCGGGTCCAGCTCGAGGATCTCGTCCCAGAACGTGTGCCAGTAGCCGCGCGTGGCCGTGAACTCGGCCTTGAGCCGCTCCTGGCGCGGGTCGAGCGGCGCGGGCCCGTCGCGCAGGCCCTCCTCGACGAGTACCTCGACCAGCAGCGGCACGCCGATGTTGGCGGCGTGGATGCCGAGCGTGCTCGTGAGCTCGAGGACCTCCATG
This sequence comes from Actinomycetospora sp. CA-101289, assembly GCF_050955895.1. Taxonomy (NCBI): domain Bacteria; kingdom Bacillati; phylum Actinomycetota; class Actinomycetes; order Pseudonocardiales; family Pseudonocardiaceae; genus Actinomycetospora; species Actinomycetospora sp. CA-101289. The sequence continues at coordinate 5,948,334 of NZ_CP192093.1, forward strand.
ACCTCGTGCGGCGTGGCGCCCGCGTCGAGCGCGGCCGCGACGTGCTGGCGGACGCCCGGCGTGTGGAGGTGGGTGGCGGCGGCGTCGACGGCGACGTGGAGGAGCTCCCGCACCTTGGGCGTGAGGGCGCCGGGCTCACGTCGCCAGGGCACCGCGGAGAAGTCGAGACTGGCGCGGACGAACGCGGGGTCGAGCTCGAGCATCCGGTCCCACGGCTCGCCCCACGTCCCGCGCACGCGGACGAACTCGTCCTTGATGGCCTGCTGCTCGTCGGTGAGGGTCACGACGGCTCCTCCCGGTCGCGCAACCACCGGGCGATCTCGGTGTGGTCGGCCGTGGGCCCGAGGTCGGCGAGTGCGGCGTCCCAGAGCTCGACCGTCGCCGCCGCGTGCCGGGACGGGACGCCTGTGGTCGCGGCGAGGTCGAGGGCGATGTGGATGTCCTTGACCAGGAGGCCGATCGAGAACCCGGCGCCGTAGGTGCCGGGCAGGATGTGGTTCGGCCACTTGTTCTCGGTCGAGCCGCTGCGTCCCGACGAGCCGTTGACGACCTCGAGCATCACGGCCGGGTCGAGCCCGAACGCCTCCCCGACGAGCACCGCCTCCGAGCTCGCGACGAGGTGGGCGGCGGACATGAGGTTGTTCAGGGCCTTGAGCGCGTGCCCCGCCCCGACGGGGCCGACGTGCCGGGGACGGCCCATCGCGGCGAGCAGCGGTTCCAGGTCCGCGACGACCTCGTCGGGGCCGCCCACCATCACCGCCAGCGTGCCGGCGCGGGCCCCGGAGACGCCGCCGGAGATCGGGGCGTCGACCAGCACCCGGCCGGTCTCGGCCAGCGTCGCGGCCAGCGCGCGGGTGCGCAGCGGCTCCGACGAGCTCATGTCGACGACCACCCGCGCGGCGTCCAGCTCGGGCACCACCGCCTCGACGACGTCGGAGCTCGGCAGGCACAGCAGCACCGCCTCGGTGTCGACGGCGGTCTCGCCCGCCGAGCCCACGACCGTCGCGCCGGGCACCGCCGCCGCGCACGCCTCCCGGGCCTCCTCGGAGGCGTCGTACGCCCGCACCGTCACGCCGGCGTCGACCAGGCGCGACACCATCGGCGTGCCCATGCGTCCGAGGCCGACGAAGCCGACGGCCCGGTTCACGAGTGCTCCCGCAGCTCGGCCAGCACCCCGTCGGCGACGCGGAACGCCTCGAGCCCGGCGGGCGCGCCGCAGTAGGCCGTGGCCTGGAGCAGCGCCTCCTGGATCTCGGTCTCGGTGGCGCCGTTGGTGATCGCGCCGCGCACGTGCACCGCGAGCTCGTGGGACCGGCCCAGCGCGGTGAGCATCACGAGGTTGAGCAGGCTGCGGGTGCGGCGGTCGAGGCCCGGCCGGTCCCACACCTCGCCCCAGCAGCAGCGGGTCACGTACTCCTGCACCGGCCGGGAGAACTCGCTGACGTTCGCCATCGACCGCTCGACGTGGTCGGCGCCGACGACCTCCCGGCGGATCGCCAGGCCGCGCTCGAACCGCGCGTCGGTCCCGTCGCGGTTCATCGGCCGGCCTGCCCGTACTCGTCGGCGGACACCTCGTGGAGCCACGTCGTCGGGCCCAGGGAGATCGCGAGGTGGGTCATGATCGTGTCGGGCCCGCCGCCGTGCCAGTGCTGCTCACCGGGCGGCACCCAGACGACGTCGCCGACGGTCAGCGGCTGCGGCGTCTCCCCGTGGGTGCACACCCACCCGGTGCCCGCGGTCACGACCAGGATCTGGCCGCGCTCGTGGTGGTGCCAGAACGTCCGCGCGCCGGGCGTGAACGTGACCGAGTTGATCGTGTTCCCCTCGGTGGTGGTGGGCAGCACCGGGTCGCCCCACACCGTGCCGGTGAAGGTCTCTCCGCGTGCCTGAGTGGCGACGCCGTCGGCGCGGCCGTGGACGATCTTCACGAGGCCTCCCCGTTGCTGGGCTGCTGGATCCGGACTCCGCCGGCGAGGTCGCCGAGGGCGTCCACGACGCGGTTGGAGATGACGTCGCCGTAGCCGAGGTGCGCGGCCAGCCCGAACGACGCGAGGGGGCCGGCGGCGTTGAGCGAGGGCACGCCGAGGCGCCCGAGCAGCTCGGTGTAGAGCGTGACGTCCTTGGTCATCAGCCGGCTCGTCAGGCCGCCCTCGAGGTAGTCGCCCTCGACGATGCGCGGGAACCGGTTGCTCGACGCGAACGACTGCCCGCTGCCCCCGTTGACCGCCGCGAGCAGGGTGCGCAGGTCGAGCCCGGCCCGCTGCCCGGCCACCATCACCTCGGCGGTCGCGGCGAGCGTGACCGCGTTGAGGAAGTTGTTGAGCAGCTTCGCCGTGTGCCCGGCGCCGACCGGCCCCAGGTGGTGCACGGTCACCGCCAGCGGCGCGAGGACGGGGCGGATCGCGTCGACCGCGGCGGCGTCCCCGCCCGCCATGATCGTCAGCGTGCCCTTCTCGGCGGCCGCGGCCCCGCCGGAGATGCCGGCGTCGAGGAAGGTGACGTCGCGGGCCGCGGCCTCGGCGGCCAGCGCCACGGTCGACTCGGGGGACGCGGTGGACAGGTCGACCACGGTCGTGCCGGGGGCCGCTCCGGTGAGCAGGTCGCGCACCACCGGCTCGACGACGCTCGAGTCCGGCAGCGAGAGCAGCACCGTCGCGCAGCGCCGCGCGACCTCGGCGGGGTTCGCGGCCGCCTCCGCACCGACGTCCTCCGCCCGGCCCGCGACCGCGTCGTGGCCGACGACCTCCCACCCCGCGTCGACCAGCCGGCGGGCCATCCGCCCGCCCATGTTGCCCAGCCCGATCACGCCGACCCGCGTCATCGGCGGCTCCCCTCCACGTCGATGCGGATCACGAGGTCGTCGATGCCGGTGCCCTGCGCGCGGCCGGGGAAGCGGCGACCGACGTCGGTGTCGTGCCCGGCGACGAGCACCCGGCGGGGGCGGTGCGCGAGGTCCCGCAGCGTGTCGAAGCCCGCGTACATCGCCTCGAGGTCGGCGACGACGAAGAACGGCCGGTCCTCGGTGAGCTCGTCGTAGAAGTGCAGGGCGTCGGCCGCGAGCACGACCTCCCCGCTGGTGGCGGTGATCCGGGCGATGAGCTGGCCGGGGGTGTGGCCGCCGACCTCCATGAGCGCGAACCCGTCGCCGAGCTCGCAGTAGCCGGAGAACGTCGTCACCCGGCCCTCCTCGGCGGCCCGGGCGAGCGCGGCGATCTCGTCGGGCTCGGTGGCGTGCGCGAACTGGACGCGCCCGGCGTGCGGGCCGGTCCAGAACGCCAGCTCGCGCGCGGTCATGACGATCTCTGCGGCGGGGAAGCGGTCGAGGTTGCCGATGTGGTCGTAGTGGGCGTGGCTGACCACGAGCCGGTCGACCCGCGCGGCGTCGATCCCCAGCGCGGCGAGCGCCTCGACGGGGTCGACGAGCACCTCACGCCCGCGGCGCCGCCCGACCTCGGGGTCGAAGCCGCAGTCGACCACCGTGGTGCGCCCGCCCCCGCGGACGACCCAGAAGAAGTAGTCCATGCGGAACGCCTCGTCGGGCTCGCCGTAGACGTGCCAGTTGAGGTAGCTCTCGGCGCGGGTGGTGGTCCGGGTGCCGTAGCGCACGGCCAGGACCTCGTGGTCGGTCACGTCGGCTCCCCCCGCAGCCGCGCGAGCACCGGGAGCAGGTGCTCCAGCAGGCCGTCGGGGTCCTCGGACATCGGGAAGTGGCCGCGGCCGTCCATGACGACGAGGTGACCGCCGAGCTGGTCGGCCGCCCGCCGGCTCATCTCGGTGGTCGCCGAGTAGTCGTACTCGCCGCTGAACACGTAGAGCGGGCAGGTCGCGCGGCCGAGCGCCGCGGCGATCGGCGGGAAGTCGATCGAGTAGAACGCCGTGTCGCCCTGGTAGATCCCGGGCCCGTTGCTGGCGTAGCCCCACAGCGTCTGGGCGCGCGGCCCCGCCGGGCTGGTGGGGGCGATCAGCCCCCCGACCCAGCTGGCGAGGAAGCCGGAGTGGTCGACGTCGGCGCGGTGGGTCCACTCGACGAAGCGCCCGGGCCGGCCGAGGCCGCCCTCCAGCGCGCAGACCCCGGAGAACCGTTCGCCGTGCTCGGCGGCGAGGTAGAGCGCGATCGCGCCGCCCATCGAGCAGCCCAGGAGCACCGGCCGCTCGAGCGCCAGGGCGTCGGCGACCGCGAGCACCGTGGTCGCGTAGGTGGCGGTGTCGAGGGTGTAGCGGCGGTGCTGCCAGTCGTCGGGCGGGTCGGAGCGCCCGTGCCACGGCATGTCGAACGCGATCACCTGGTGGTGGTCGGTGACCCGGGGGTCCTCGAGCAGCCCCCGGAACTGGCGGGAGTCGGCGCCCGCGGTGTGCAGGCAGAGCAGCGGCGGGCCCTCGCCCGCGGTCTCCACGAAGATTCTCCGACCGTCGTCGAGGTGCAGGTAGCGCCCGACGGAGGGGCCGAACCCGGGCGGCGGCGGCGCGGGGTCCGGGCGGCGCTCCCGGGGCGTCCGTTCGGCGTCCCGCAGGGCGTCGAGGAACCGGTCGACGACCGGTGCGTTGCGGGCCCACACCTCGCGCCGGCCGGTGACGCGCTCGTCCCCCCGGGTCGCGACGAGGGCCTGCGCCGTCGTCGCGCCCCGTGGCGGCGGGACCGTGCAGAACTCGGCCCACTCGGCGTCGGACACGGCGAAGCCGACGTCCCAGGTCGCGTTGATGCCCGGGGCGCCCTCGGCGTGCACGTGGCCGTCGGCGACGCGGACCAGGCACCGGTCGTCACCGATCTCCAGGAGCAGCGTCCAGTCGGGTCCGGGCGGCAGCCCGGCGAGCAGGTCGTCGGTGAGCGTGGCCGGGAGATCGAGCCCCACGGCGCCTCCTCGTCCTCGTTGACAGCGGCGGTGACCGACCTTACGTTGCCGATTGTCTGACAGCCAGACACTGCACGGGATCGTCGGCGCCGCGGCCGCCGAGGACGAGGAGTGGTCTCGATGACGAGTCACGAGCAGCCCGGAGCGGCCACCTCGACGGCGGCGACGGCGGAGAGCCCGGAACGCGTGGCGAAGCGGAGGTCGGCGACCCGCGGGGCGTTCTTCGCCGAGTTCGTCGACATGTTCGACATCTACCTGCCGACCGTGGTGCTGACCCCGGCGCTGATCTACTTCCAGCCGCCAGGACAGGTCGACCCGGGGACGGCGGCGATCTTCACCTCGCTGGTCTTCGTGACGACGCTGGTCGGTCGGCCCATCGGGGCGGCCGTGTTCGGCGCGCTGGCCGACCGGCTCGGGCGTCGGCGCAGCACGATCATCTCGGTGACCGGCTTCGGCGTGATCACCCTGCTCATCGCGCTGATCCCCGGCTACGGGACGCTCGGCGTCGCGTCGTACTGGCTGCTCATCGTGCTGCGCTTCCTCGACGGCATCTGCCTCGGCGGCGGCTACACCGGCGCCCTGCCGCTGGCCATGGAGTACTCGACGAAGAGCCGGCGCGGGCTCCTCGGCGGGGTCATCCTCGCGGCGTTCCCGCTGGCCTACGTCGTCATCACGCTCGTCGGCCTGGCGTGCTTCGCGCTCTTCCCGCTGGCCGGGCCGGACTCCGCGTACGCGGTGTGGGGGTGGCGCGTCCCGTTCGTGCTCGGCGCGCTGCTGGCCTTCGCCCTCGCCGTGTACTACGTGCGCAGCGTGTCCGAATCGGAGATATGGCAGGCCGCCGAGGCGGCGAAGGCCGAGGGCACCTCCCAGGGCGGGGCCGGGCGCCCGCTGCTCGCCGTCCTGCGCAGCCCGGCGTTCCTGCAGGTGTTCGGGATGATGACCGGGTTCTGGCTCACGCAGAACCTCGTGACGCTGTTCCTCCCGACCACCGTGCTGCGCAACCTCGTCGGGCTCTCGAACAACCAGCTCACGGTCACCCTGCTGATCGCCTACGTGTGCCTCGTCGGCAGCTACATCGCGGCGGGCGTCATCGGCCAGCGCATCGGGCGACGACGGTTCTTCGTGATCTCCGGAGTGCTCATCGCGACGGTGGGCGTGGCCGTGATGGCCGTGCTCGTGAACGGCCGCGGCCTGCCGCTCGGCCTCGTCATCCTGGTCGTCGTCGTGTTCTCGATCGTCGTGACCGCACCGTGGGGCGTCGTACTGCCCTACATCACCGAGCGGTTCCGCACCGACGTGCGCGCCTCCGGCTTCGGCCTCGGCTTCAGCGTCTCGGTCGTGATCCCGTCGTTCTATGCGTTCTTCCTGGAGGGCCTGGGCGGGGTCATGCCCTACGCGGTCGCCGTGCTCGTCCTGCTCGCCCTCGGCGGCCTCCTCGGGGCCGGCGGCGCGCTCGCGGGTCCGGAGACCAAGGACGTCGACTTCGAGTGAGGTGCGCTGCGCGCATGTGAGCACTTCTTGGTGCTGGAGCACTACGAAGTGCTCACGTGCCGTCAGGCACCCCTGTAGGCGCCGGCCTTGATGTCCTCGAGCAGGCCGGGGCCCGTCGGCGTCCAGTCGAGGACGCGGCGGGTGTGCTCGCTCGCCGCGGACATGTCCAGCCCGAAGAACATCCCGATGAACCCGAAGTGCTCCACCGCGTCCTCGCGCGCCACCGCGGTGACGGGGACGCCGAGCGCATCGCCGATCGCCTGCGCGATCTCGCGGGACGGGACCGCCTCCTCGGCGACGGCGTGCAGCCGCGACCCGGCCGGCGCCGACTCGAGCCCCAGCCGGACGAGGCGGGCGGCGTCGGTGACGTGCACCGCCGACCAGCTCGTCGCGCCGTCGCCGACCGACGCGGAGACCCCGTGGCGCCGCGCGGCGTCGGTGATGATCGCGATGAAGCCGCCGTCGCCGTCGCCGTGGACGGTGGGCGCGAACCGCAGGCTCACGGTGCGCACGCCGCGGTCGACGTAGGCGAGCGCGAGGTTCTCCGCGCCGCCCCGCGGTGACTCCGGCCCGATCGCGGGCGACGGGTCGGCCTCGGTGGCCGGTCGCCCCGTCGTGAGCCCCGCGACCCCGGCGGCCAGGACGAGCGGCCGACCGGTGCCGACGAGCGCCTCGGCGAGGGTCTCGACGGCCGCGCGCTCGGCGCGGTTCGACTCGGCCATGTTCGCCCAGTCGTGCTTGTTCGCCAGGTGGACGACCCCCTCGGCGTCGACCGCGCCGCGGCGCAGGGCGTCGAGGTCGTCGAGGTCGCCGCGCAGGACGGTGGCGCCCTTGGCCTCCAGCGCGGACGCCGAGGCGTCGGAGCGGGCGAGGCCGACGACCTCGTGGTCCGCCGCGAGCAGCTCGTCCACGACGGCGGAGCCGATCCAGCCGCTGGCCCCGGTCACGAAGACACGCATGGTGTACGACCTCTCTGTTGATGACAGTTCCTGACATCACTGTAGACCGCGATGTCAGACGCTGTCATCAGTAGGCTGTGGCCCATGGTCCGCTGGAAACCCGGGGCGCGCGAGCGGCTGCAGGCCGCCGCGCTCGAGCGGTTCGGCGCCCAGGGCTTCGACGCCACCACCGTCGCCGAGATCGCGGCCGCGGCGGGCCTCACCGAGCGGACGTTCTTCCGGCACTTCGCCGACAAGCGCGAAGTGATCTTCACGGGTCAGGACGAGTTCGAGGAGCTCTTCGTCACGGGCATCGAGGAGGCCGAGGCGAGCGACCCGATGGCGATCGTCGCCGCCGCGCTCGACGGCGCGACCGCGTTCTTCCCCGACGAGCGACGCCCGTGGTCCCGGGTGCGCCAGGTCGTCATCGACGCCGACCCCGGCCTGCAGGAGCGCGAGCTCCTCAAGCTCTCCGGGCTGGCCACGACGATGGCCGGCGCGCTGCGGCGCCGCGGCGTCGACCCCACGGCGGCGGCCCTGGCCGCGGAGAGCGGCGTCGCGGTGTTCCGCGTCGGGTTCGCGACGTGGATCGCCGAGGGCGAGGAGCGCCCGCTCGCCGAGATCCTGCGCGCCGTGCTGGCGGAGCTGCGGTCGTTGGTGTGCGCTCCGCGCACGTGAGCACCACTCGGTGCCCCAGCACCAAGTAGTGCTCACATGGGCGGAGCCCACCTCTGCTGCTCGGCGAGGAAGTGCGCCGCGTCGGCGGTGGCGGGGTAGAGCGCCCGGTAGTGCGCGTGGAAGGCGTCGTAGCGGGCGGTGCGCTCGGGGTCGGGGCGCACGACGTCGACGATCGGGTTCCAGGTCGCGGCGTCCGCGTCCAGCCCCAGGGCTCGCGCGGCGAGCAGCGCGTCGCCCAGTGCCGCGCCCGTCGTGTCGGCGGGGATCTCCTGATCGGAACCGGTCACGTCGCTGACGATCTGCGTCCACAGCCCCCCGCGCGTGCCCCCGCCGACCGCCACGAGCCGGGGTGACGGGCCACCGGCGTCGCGGAACGCCTCGAGGTTGTGCCGCACGCCGTGCGCGGTGCCCTCGAGCGCGGCGCGGTAGAGCTCGCCGCGGCCGTGGCCCGTCGTCAGCCCGAGGATCAGGCCCCGGGCGTCGGGGTCGGAGATCGGCGTGCGCTCGCCCGCGAAGTAGGGCAGGAGCAGCAGGCCGCGGGCGCCGGGCGGGACGGCGGCCGCCTCGGTCGTCAGCGTCGCGTAGTCGGCGCCGACCAGGTCGCGCAGCCAGGCGGTGATCGCGCCGGAGGTGGCCATGCCCGCGGCCGTGGTGAACGAGCCGGGCGGGACGCCGCGCGTGGCCCAGAGCGCCGGGTGCCGGGCCGGCGCGTCCGTCACCTGCACCAGGAACATCGTCGTGCCGTACATGACCATCGTGTCGCCGACGGCCGCGACGCCGACGCTCGCGGCCTCGGCCCAGGCGTCGACCGTCCCGGCGATCACCGGGATGCCCTCGGGCAGCCCGGTCTCGCGCGCGGCCCGGCCGTGCACGGTGCCCGCGACGTCCCCGGGCCACAGCAGCCGCGGCAGCGCCAGGCCGGGCGCGACGATGTCGGACCAGTCGCGGGCCCAGTCGCCGGCCTCGAGGTCGTACATCGGGTCGCACTGGCTGGCCGAGTGGTGGTCGAGCACGTACTCGCCGGTCAGGCGGTGGACGAGGTACGACGACGCCATGAGGAAGCGCTCGGTGCGGGCGTACACGTCGGGCTCGTGGCGCTGCAGCCATCGCCACTTCGGCCCCACGGCCTGGCTCGACAGCGGGGTGCCGCCGCGGGCGACGATCCGCTCCGCGCCCAGCTCGTCGGTCAGCTCGGCGATCTCGCGCGTCGCCCGGGTGTCGACGCCGTAGAGGATCGCCGGGCGCAGCGGGCGTCCGTCGGCGTCGGCGGGCAGCAGCACCGGCCCGATCCCGCTGACCCCGACCGCGTCCGGCGTGCCGTGCGCGAGCAGCTCGCGGGTCAGCGCCGCGAAGTCCGCCCACCAGACGTCCTCGGCGTCGTGCTCGACCCACCCGGGGTGCGGGGACGACGTCGCGTGCTCGACGTCGGCACGCGCCACGACCGTGCCGTCCCCGTCGACCAGGACGCCCTTGGACGACGAGGTGCCGATGTCGACGCCGAGCACGAGGGGCACGCGCACAGACCCTAGGTGACGTCACGGCGCCGTCCAGGTCGCGAGGCGTCCGTCGAGGTGGCGCCGTTCGACGTCGTTGCGGGTGGCGTCGACGGCCCGTCGCATCAGCGCGCGGGCCTCCTCGACGCGGCCGAGCTGCCAGTGCAGCTCGGCACGCAGCACGAGCGCGCGGTGGTCCTCCGGTGCGGTCGTCGCGGCGTCGAGCGCCTCGAGCCCGGCCGCCGGTCCGCGCGCGACGGCGACGGCGGCGGCGCGGTTGACCAGCACCGCCGGGGCCGGCATGACCTCGCGGAGGCGGTCGAAGAGGGCGACGACGGCGTCCGGGTCCGCGTCCGGGTGGACCTGGAGCGCGGCGATCGCGGCCTGGAGCACCCAGCGGCCCGGCCGGTCCCCCGCGAGCCGCACGGCCCGTGCCGCATGGTCGAGGCCCTCGCCGACGTCGTCCCACCGCCAGGCGGTGCGGTCCTGGTCGGCGAGGGGCACGAGGTCCCGCGCGGTCCCGAGACGGGCCGCCCGGCGCGCGTCGGTGAGCAGCAGGAGCGCCGAGAGCCCGAGCACCTCGGGCTCGTCCGGGAGCAGCCGACGCAGGAGGGCCGCCAGCCCCAGGGCCTCGTCGCAGAGCTCCGGGCGGACCAGCTCGGGACCCTCGGTGGCCGCGTGGCCCTCGGTGAACAGCAGGCCCACGACCGTGAGGACCGCGCCGAGCCGCTCGGGCCACGCCGACCGGGGCGGGATCTCCAGGGCGATGCCCGCGGTGCGGATCTTCCGCTTCGCGCGGGTCAGGCGCTGCGCGACGGTCGCCTCGCTCGTCGCCATCAGCCGGGCGGTCGCCGCGGAGGTCAGCCCGCAGAGCATGCGCAGCGCGAGCGGGATGCGCGCCGCGTCGCCGAGGGCGGGGTGGCAGCAGGTGAAGACGAGCCGCAGGAGGTCCTCGGCCCCGGTCTCGGCGCCGAAGGGGTCGTCGAGGTCAGCCGCGTCGACGGTCGGCGGAGCCGCCACCGCGGCGAGGTGGTCGTCGGCCACCTTCTCCCGCCGCAGGCGGTCGAGCACCCGCCGTCGCGCGACGGTCTGCAGCCACGCCCCCGGACGGTCCGGGACGCCGTCGCGCGGCCACCGGTCCACCGCGGCGGCGACGGCGTCGGCCGCGGCGTCCTCGGCCCGGTCGAGGTCGCCGCACCACCGCGCGAGGCCGGCGACCAGGGTCGGCCAGTGCTCGCGGTGGACGTCGGCGACGGCGACCTCGAACGGGACGGCCACGGCTCAGCCGAGCTCGGTGAGGGCCCGGACCTCGACCGAGCCCACCTCCGTTCCCGGGCACGCACGCGCGTGACCGAGCGCGGTGTCGAGGTCCGGCGCCTCCACGACCCAGAAACCCCCGAACGACTCGGCGACGTCGGCGAACGGGCCGTCGGTGAGCACCGCCTCGCCGTCACGGACCCGGAGCGTCGTCGCGGTGTCCGCGGGCTCGAGCTGCTCGGCGCCGCGGAGCACGCCGGACTCGGCCAGGGCCTGGGTGAAGGCGACGAACCGGCCGAACAGGTCGGCGTGCTGATCGGGCGGCAGGGCACCGAGGGCCTGGCCGTCGACGTTCGACATCAGGATGTAGCGCATCGAAGAACCTCCTCTCAGGCGAAACGGGTCTGCAGAACGGTCAGCGTGCCGTCGAGGGCGCGTCCGGCGCGACGCGGGAACCCCAACAGCTCGACGAACCGCCGGCTGCGCTTGGCCGAGTAGTCGAACGTGCCGTGGACCTCGGTGCCGCCGGGGACCTCGGCGAGCTCCCATCGCCAGACGTGCCGGCCGGTGTGGCGCCACGCGATCCGCGCGTCCGGGATGTACTCGACGACCGTGTTGACGGTCCGGTAGCCCTTCATGCGCATGGTGAACTCGTCGCCGTCGGCGAGCCGCTCGGGGCCGTCCGCCAGGCCCTTGACCAGCCCCGATCCGTCGAGCGCGGCGTGCGCGCGGGGGTCGGCGAGCACCGCGAACACCGCACTCGGCGGGCCCGCGACCACCGCCGACCGGGTCACGAGGTGGGGCTGGGCATCGGTCATCGTGCTCATGTCGTCCTCCGGGAGGTGCGGGGCCCGTCGCCCCGTGCGGAGGTCCGACGCGCGAGCACCCCGGATTTGGACAGGTCGCCGGGAAGTTTTCCGCCTCGGGTCATCCGTCCAGCCACTGCAGCCACGTCCCGTGCCCGTCGACCCACGCCGATGGCCGGTGGCCGTCGCGTACGAGCAGCGACGGCGTGGGGCCGGGCGGCGGAGCGGGCAGGTCCGCCGGCGGTGGGTGCGGCAGGTCGGCGAGCACGGCCGCGGCCTCGTTGGCCAGCCACACCGCGCCCAGCTCGCCCACCGCCTCCGCGAACGCCGCGCGCCGGGCCGTGGGCACGTAGGCCAGCACGGCGGAGTGGAACACCACGAGAGTCGCGTCGGGCGGGGCCTGGTCGGCGAGGGCGTGGAGGTCGTCGACGAGGTCGCCCCGCACGACGCGCGGCGGATCGGCGCGCGCGACGGCCGCGGCCGCGTCGAGCCGCTCGGCGCGCCCCTCCTCCCCCGGCCACAGCAGGCAGGCGAGCCAGCGCAGGTCGTCGGGGTCGGCGACGTCGAGGGGCTCGAGGTCGATGCCGGCACGCCAGACCACCTTCGGTGCCCGCGACGGCAACGGCGCCGGACCCCGCACCTCGCAGGTCAGCAGCGGCGACCCCGCGATGTGGACGTCCCCGCCGTCGGCGCGCCGGTAGTGGTAGCCGTAGCGGTCGGGCAGGAGGCACAGCCCGGCGCTCGCGCCGACCTCGAGCAAGGCCAGCGGCCCGTCGATCTGCGCCAGTGCCGGCAGGAGCGTGGCGCACCGCGCGGGCTCGTTCGTCTGCGTGCGCCGGGCGCGCATCGTCGCCGCGACCTCGTCCCGGCGCCCCAGCACGACGTCGCGGAGGGCGGCGCGGTCGGACGGCAGCCCGGCGAGGTACCGGACCGTCGCGAGCAGGAGGTTGGGCTGGCGCTTGCTGGCCGGGCGGTCTTCGAGGAAGGCGACCAGCTCCGGGTCGTCGGCCACGCCCAGGGCCAGCTGCTCGTAGAGCGGGCTCCGGCCGTGGGCCTCGTGGAGGGCGAAGCGCCGGTAGTTCTCGGCGACCGTTCGCTCAGCCTCGTTCCCGATCACCAGGCCAGCGGCAGCCGGTGCAGACCGTAGATCAGGGTGCGGTGGCGGAACTCCGGCTCGCCGGCCAGGCGCAGCGTCGGGAACCGCTGCAGCAGGGCCGGGAAGGCGACGCGCATCTCGATCCGCGCGAGCGGGGCGCCGAGGCAGTGGTGGATGCCGTGGCCGAAGGCGAGGTGCGGCGACGGGGCGCGGGTGACGTCGAGGTCCTCGCCGTGCTCGACGGCCGCCGGGTCGCGGTTGGCCGCGGCCAGCGACGAGATCACCAGCTCGCCGGCCGCCACGGGGTGCCCGCCGATCGTCGTGTCCTGCGTCGCCGCCCTCGGGAAGCCGCCGTGCACGACGGTCAGCCAGCGCAGCAGCTCCTCGACCGCCCCGTCGACCGCGGACGGGTCGTCGCGCACGCGGGCGAGCTGGTCGGGGTGCTCGAGCAGGGCGAGCGTGCCCAGCGACAGCATGTTCGACGTCGTCTCGTGTCCGGCGACGAGCAGCAGGTTGCCGATGCCGATGAGCTCGTCGTCGGTGACGTCGTCGGAGTGCTCGCGGATGAGCATGCCGAGCAGGTCGTCGCCCGGGGCGCGGCGGTGGCGGGCGACGAGGTCGAGCATGTACTCCCGCGACGCGTCGGCCAGGCGCATCCGCTCCTGGGGCTCGATGGTGCTGTCGAGCTGGCGGGCGCTGCGCTCGGTGAACCCGCCACGGTCGGCGTAGGGCACGCCGAGCAGCTCGCAGATGACCATCGACGGCGCGGGCAGCGCGAAGTCGGCGACGAGCTCCGCCTGTCCGGCCGACGCCATCGCGTCCAGGTGCTCGGCGACGATCTCCTCGACGCGCGGGACCAGGCGCTTCATCCGCTTCACCGTGAACTCGCGGGTGAGCATGCGCCGCAGCCGCGTGTGGTCCGGCGGGTCCTGGCCTAGCAGGTTGCCGGCCTGGCGCCGGCGGAACTCCGCGGTGTCGCGCCCGGCCGCGACCAGCGCCGGCGGCGCGGGCACCGCGTCGAGGCGGAAGCGCTGCGGGTCGCCGTGCAGCTCGCGCACGTCCTCCCAGCGGCTGACCATCGTCGCCTCGTGCCCGAACGGCGTCCGCACGCGCGCGGTCTCGCCCGCGTCCCGCAGTGCGGTCACCTCGTCGAGCACCGCGAACCCGTCGCGCTGGGCGGCGAGCTCCCCGGACCACGCGTGCGTCACCTGGTCGGTCATGAGGGTCCTCCCGTGGGACGGCGACGCCCCCGATGGTGCTCCCCGTCGGCGCGGGCCGCCTCGCCGTCGACCGCTTCGTACCGATCCAGGCGTGTCGCGATGCCGTCGAGGTAGGCGCCGACCGCCCGCTCGAGGATCCCCTCCTCGGCCAGGACGTCGTCGCCCTCGAAGCCGCCCTCGTACCAGAGGCGGGTCATCGCCGGGTAGCGCTCCTCCTCGAAGTAGCGGTCCCAGAACACGGCGTTGACCGACGACCAGTACTCGGCGATCCCCACCCCGGTGCGGCGGACCTGGTCCTGCTCGCTGGTGGAGTCGCGCGCGAGACCCGTGACCAGCGAGCGCAGGGCGACCGCGGCGTTGGCGACCCCGGCGGGCGACAGGCCGATGTCGAGGAACGCGGCGAAGAACGCGTCCTCCATCGCCAGCACGTGCGGGCCCATCGGCAGCCGGCTGCCCTGGTCGAGGACCCAGGGGTGGCGCGCGTAGAGCGCCCACAGCTCCCGGGCCTGGCGGGCGGCGGCCTCGCGCCAGGGTTCGTCCGGGCGGGGATACAGCTCGCCGGTGATCTCGGCGAAGGCGTGGTCGACCATCAGCGCCACCAGCCCGTCGCGGCTCTCGACGTGCGTGTACAGCGACATCACCCCGACGCCGAGGTCGGCGGCCACCGCGCGCATCGAGAGGTCGTCGAGCCCGCCCGCGTCGGCGCGGGCCGTGGCCGCGGCGACGACCTGCTCGCGCGTCGTGCGCGCCGGCCGCCCGCGTCCGGTCGCGCTGCCGCGTCCCCAGAGCAGGTCGAGGTGGTGCTCGAGGGGCTCGTCGCCCATGCGCCCTCCCTTGCCTTTCCGTACGGCGTCAGCTTAGTCTCCTCTTGTTTCCAGACGCTGTACCGAAAGGATCACGATGATCCGTACGGAGGACCTGCGTCGCACGTTCCGGCGGCGCCGCGAGGTGGTCGAGGCGGTCCGCGGCATCACGCTGCGCGTCGAGCCGGGCGAGCTCGTCGCCGTCCTGGGCCCGAACGGGGCGGGCAAGTCGACGCTGCTGCGGATGCTCACCACGCTGCTCACGCCGACGTCCGGGTGCGCCGAGGTCGCGGGCGTCGACGTCGTCGCCGACCCGACCGGGGTGCGGCGGCGCATCGGCTACGTCGGCCAGGGCAACGCCGGCGGCCACAACCACCGCGTCCTCGACGAACTGATCACCCAGGGCGCGTTCTACGGCCAGACGCGGGCGGACGCGCGCCGGCGGGGCGGCGAGCTGATGGAGATCCTCGAGCTGCGCGGCCTCGAGCGACGGACCGTCGCCTCGCTCTCGGGCGGCCAGAAGCGGCGCATGGACGTCGCGGTCGGGCTCATGCACCGCCCGGGGCTGCTCTTCCTCGACGAGCCCACCACCGGCATGGACCCGCAGGCCCGCGCCAACCTGTGGGAGCACATCACGCGCCTGCGCCACGAGCACGACACGACGGTCGTGCTGACCACCCACTACCTCGACGAGGCCGACGCCATGGCCGAGCGGATCGTCGTCGTCGACCACGGCGAGGTCATCGCCGACGCCGGCAGCGCCGAGCTGCGCGCCCGGCACGCGGAGGACTGCCTCGAGCTGCAGGTCGACGACGTCGCCACCGCCGCACGGTTGCTCGAGGGGTCGACGACGCCCGGGGACCGCGTGGAGCTGCGCCTCGAGCACGGCGCCCGCCGCCTGCCCGCCCTGCTCGCCCGCCTCGACCACGCCGGCGTCACCGTCCACGCCGCGCACCTGCACGAGGCGAGCCTCGACGACGTCTTCCTGGCCCTGACCGGACGGAGCCTGCGCGAGGAAGGAGCGGCGGCGTGAGCACCGAGGTGGCGGCCCCGCCCGACGTCGTGGCCCAGCGGACCGGCTTCGTCCACGACACCGCGACGGTCTTCGTGCGCGAGTTCCAGCTCGTCCTGCGCGACCCGTTCTCGCTGATCTTCTCCCTGCTCCAGCCGCTGGTGTTCCTCGGCCTGTTCGCCCCGCTGCTCGCCGGGTCGCTGTCGGCCGACCAGCTCGGCGGCGAGTCGCCGCTGACGTGGTTCCTGCCCGGCGTCGTCGTGATGATCGCGCTCTTCGGCACCGGCAGCACCGGCGCCAACCTGCTGTTCGAGCTGATGACCGGCAGCTACGAGCGGGTGCTGGCCACGCCGGTGTCGCGCGCGGCGATCCTCGTCGGGCGGGCGCTCAAGGAGCTGGCGCCGCTCGTCGTCCAGGCCGTGATCATCACGCTCGCGGCCGTGCCGTTCGGCGTCACCTTCTCCCCCGTCGGCGTGCTCGTCGGCCTGGCGATCCTCGGCGTGTTCGGGGTCGGGCTCGGGCGCTGTCGTACGCGCTCGCCCTCGCGGCGCGGAATCGCGAGTGGCTGTTCTGGGGCGTGCAGCAAACGTTGATCTTCCCGCTGCTGATCCTCTCCGGGATGATGCTGCCGCTGGAGTCCGGGCCCGCGTGGATGCGGGCGGCGGCGACGGTCAACCCGCTGACCTACGTGGTGGACGCGGAGCGCGCGGCCTTCAGCGGGGCGCTCGCCGACCCGGCGATCCTGTCGGGCTTCGTCGCGGCCGCGGCGACGTGCGTCGTGGGTCTGCTCGTCGGGATCCGATCGGTGCAGCGCAGCGCCGGGTAGCCCGGGCGGCGTGGACCGGACGCGGCTCTCGAAGCGCATGTCCCGCGCGCTGCGGCACGACCCGGCGCGGGTCGGGCTGGAGCTCGACGACGAGGGCTGGACCTCGCTCGACGCGCTGTGCCGGGCGCTGGGAGTGGCGCCGGCGGACGTCGAGGACGTCGTGGCGAACGGGTCGAAGCAGCGCTACGAGGTGGCCGGCGGGCGGGTGCGCGCCCGCTACGGGCACTCGCTGCCCGGGCACGTCGCCCTCCCCGCCGCCGACCCGCCCGGGGAGCTGTTCCACGGGACCGGCGCCGCCACCGTCGACGCGATCCTGCGCGACGGCCTGCGCCCCGGCGCCCGGCAGTACGTGCACCTGTCGCCGTCGGTGGCCACCGCGCGCGAGGTGGGTGCGCGCCATGGCCGGCCCGTGGTGCTGGCGGTGGACGCCCAGGCCGCGGCCGGGGACGGCGTCGTGTTCCGGCGCGGCAACGACGACACCTGGCTGACCGACGAGCTCGACCCCCGCTACCTGCGGCGGGCGTGAGCGAGGACGACCCCCAGGGTAACAAACAGGTCACGGCCACACGGAACGGCACCAGCGCCGCCGCCCGTCTCCCTAGCGTCCGCGCCCATGACCGAGCGCGGACGGGCGTGGGTGATGGGGCTGGCCCTGGTGCTGCTCATGCCGCTCGTGGCCATCACCCTGTCCCTCGCGTCGCCCCGCCTCAGCGGCACGATCACGTGGACGAGCGCGCTCGGGCTCCTGGCCACCGTCCTGATGTCGCTGATCGTCGTACTCGTATCGCGGGTGCGGGGGCTGACGCGGATCCTCGGCGTCGAGGTCAGCAACCGGCTGCACCGCCGCCTCGGGGTCGCCACCGCCGGGTTCACGCTGGTCCACGTGCTGGCCGCGGTGCTGGCGTCGCCCAAGGGGCTGGGCATGCTCAACCCCTTCGCCGTCGGCCCCGCGACCCAGGCCGGCATCGCCGCCACGTTCCTGCTGGTCGTGATCGCCGGCGTGCTCCCGCGGGCCACGGTCCGGCGCTACGGGCAGACCGCGCGGATCCACGCTGTGCTCGGGGTGCTCGTGCTCCTGTTCGTCGGGCTGCACGTGCTGCTCTTCGGCGACATCGCCGAGAACCCCCTGGTCCGGGTGCCCGCGGCGATGCTGGGCGGGGTCGTGCTCGTCGTCCTCCTGCGGCGCTGGCTGATCCGCCCGGCGCTCGGTCGCGGGGCCCACGTCGTCGGCGCCGTCCGTCCCGAGACACCGAGCACCTCGACCGTCGTGCTCCACCCCGCCGGGCGGCCCCTCGACCCGCTGCCCGAGCCCGGCCAGTTCGTGTGGATCCGCCTGCGCCGGCTGCCGATCGCCGAGGAGCACCCGTTCACGATCGCGGCCTCGACCCGCTCCGGGGTGCTCGAGCTGACCGTTCGTGACCAGGGCCCGTTCAGCGGCGGCCTCCTCGACCTCGAGCCGGGGCAGCCGGTGTGGGTCGACGGCCCGCACGGCGCCTTCGTGCCGGCCGCCGTGTCGGGCCCCGCGGACGGCGGGCTCGTGCTCATCGCGGGCGGGGTCGGCGTCACCCCGATCATGAGCATCCTGCGGGCCCACGCCGCCGCCGCCGACCCGCGCGCGCACACCCTCCTGCTCGCCGAGCGCGAGGGCGAGGCGCTGTTCGCCCCCGAGATCGTCGCGCTCTCCCGGCGCCTCGACCTCTCCGTCCTGCGCACCGAGGGCCGCCGCCTCGACGCGGGGATGCTGCGCGCGGTGCTGCCGACCGGCGTCCCGGGCCGCCACCAGTACTTCGTCTGCGGGCCCCCGCCGCTGGTCGGCGCGGCCATCCACGGCCTCGGGACGCTCGGGGTGCCGGCCGGCGCGATCATGACCGAGCGCTTCGGCTGAGGGCCCGGGCTGGCACGCTCGTCGGGTGCCGACGCTCGGGCGGGTCCTCGCGGTCCTCCTGGCGTTGCTCGTGCTCCCCGCCTGTGCGACCTCCCCGCCGCCGGCGGACGCCTCGACGCTGCGCGTGATGACGTGGAACGTCCAGAGCCACGCGCACGAGCCGTCGGAGTGGGCCGAGGTGATCGCCCCGCAGCGTCCCGACGTGCTCGGGGTGCAGGAGATCTGCTTCGCCGAGGCCCTCGAGCTGGCCGCCGTCCTGCGCCGCGACCACGGCCTGCCGTACGAGGTCGTCCCCGGGCCGATCCGGCCGCCGACGCCCGAGGAGGCGAACGCGCCGGTCAACGCCGCCCTCGGCCCGGCGTGCGACACCCCCGCCGACGCCGTGGAGTTCGGGCTCGCCGTGCTGGCGCTCTCGCCGATCACCGAGCCGGCCGTCATCACCTACCCGCCCGACCGCCGCGACGAGCAGCGCGGCTACCTGACCGCGCGAGTCGCGGGCGTCCGCGTGCTCGTCACGCACGTGGGCCTCGACGGCGTCCAGGCCGACCAGCTCCGCCGGCTGGCCGAGGCCGCGGCCGGCGCGGACCCCGTCGTCGTGATGGGCGACCTCAACGTCGCCCCGGACGCCCCGGAGCTCGCGCCCCTGCGCGCGGGGCTCGCCGAGGTCGACCCGGACGGACGCCTCCCGACGACCGCGAGCGGGAAGATCGACTACGTCTTCCTGCGCGGACTCGTGGTCGCGGGCGGCCCCGACGCCCCGGCGACGACTGCGTCCGACCACCGTCCGCTGACAGCCGACCTGCGTCCCGGCCCCTGAGCTCAGAGAGCGCCGATCTGCCGGAGCAGGCCGAGCGTGTCCCAGTGCACCCACTCCTCGACGAACCTGCCGTCGACGATCCGGCTGAGCAGCTGCCCGTCGACCATGACGTGCCGCCCGGTCGGCGCGGTGCCCTGGAGCTCGCCGGCGTGGGTGCCGCGCAGCGTCCAGAGGGTCTCGACCATGTCTGCCTCGGCCAGCTGGCGCTCGACGCGGAGGTCGAAGTCGGCGAGCACTCCGCGGTAGGCCTGGACGCGCGCCTTGAAGCTCGCCGGTCCCGTGCCCTGGTCACCGTTGTAGGGGTCGCGGTTCACGTACTCGGGGGCGAACAGCTCCTCGAGCGCGTCCCACTTGTCGCCGTTCCACATCTCGTCGAACTGTCGCTGTACGAGCTCCTTGTTCTGCTGGGTCGACATCGCGTCGTGCCTCCACCTCGGGGGCGCTCCGCCAGCGCCCGGGCAGCCAGGGTGGGCCTGGTCGCGCGACGCGTCGAGGTCGTAGTTCCCGCACTCTTGACCGATGACCGCCGACTACGGCCCCCACGGCTCGAGCCTGCGCGACCTGCCCCGCCTCCGGCACTCGCGCCGCCGGCGCTCGTCGAGCTGGGACCGCACGGGCGGCAACGACGACCGCGCGACGCTGAAGCCGGGCGAGTCGGTGACGATGCTCGACGTCGCCGGGGCCGGCGTCGTCACCCACCTCTGGATGACCGTCGCTCCCTCGCGCAGCCTCCGGAACCCGCGCGGCAAGGTCCCCGACCTGCTCCGCCACCTCGTCCTGCGCGCCTGGTGGGACGGCGAGGAGCACCCGAGCGTCGCGGTGCCGCTCGGCGACTTCTTCGGCGTCGGCCACGGGCGCACCACGAACTTCGTGTCCCTGCCGCTGCAGATGAGCCCCGAGGACGGCAAGGCGCTGAACTGCTGGTTCGCGATGCCGTTCGGCGCCGGCGCGCGCATAGAGCTGACCAGCGACCTCGCCGACGACGACGTCCTCGTCTACTTCTACGTCGACCACGAGGAGCTCGACACCGTCGGCGACGACGTCGGGCGCTTCCACGCGCAGTGGCGCCGGCAGCTGACCCAGGGGGTCCGGCCCGGCGCCTCGAACGCCGCCTACCAGTTCCACGGCACGAACCTGACAGGAACTGACAACTACACGATCCTCGAGGCCGAGGGCCACGGGCACTACGTCGGCTGCGTGCTCAACATCCAGAACCGGCGCCGGACGCGGCGGTGGAACTGGTACGGCGAGGGCGACGACATGATCTTCATCGACGGCGACGAGTGGCCGCCGACCCTGCACGGCACGGGCACCGAGGACTACGTCAACACCGCCTGGTGCCCGACCCAGACCTACTCCGCGCCGTACCACGGCGTCACGCTCACGGGCGGCAAGAACTGGCGCGGGCCGGTCAGCCTCTACCGCTTCCACATCGAGGACCCGGTGGTGTTCGAGCGCTCGATCCGCGTGAGCATCGAGCACGGCCACGCCAACAGGCGCAGCGACGACTGGTCGTCGGTCGCCTACTGGTACCAGGCCGAGCCCCACCGGCCCTTCGACCTCGCGCCGGTGGCGGAGCGCCTGCCGCTGCGGTGAGCCGGCCCCGTCCTCAGGGGAGCACGAGGTCGGCGAAGTAGTAGCTGCCCGTGTCGACGTCCCGTGGTTCCGGTAGGCGGTCGATCGCCGTCGCCGGCTTCCGCCCTCCGACACCACCACGAGGCAGGATCTCCCGGTGCAGGGCGACGACTCGCCACGGGCGTCTCATCGGCCGCGCCCTGGGGTTGGGGAAGCCGAACACGGGCATGCGGACCGGCTCGACGGAGACGAAGCCCTCGATGAAGACGGGGCGGTCGGGCGGCGGTGGATTGCTGGTCGTGCCGTGCAGCAGGAACCCCTGGCCGCAGGTCTCGACCCGCAGGAGGCCGTCGTCGGGGCCCGGCGTGTCGTCCCGCCGTAGGACCCCTCGGCACACCGACCAGCTGTCGTCGTCGGTGATCAGGTACTCCATGCCGTCGTCGTCGGCCTCCTTCACCTGCCAGTCGTCGATCGACACGGCGAGCTCGTGCACCTCACCCACGCCCATCGACGGGATCAGCCCCTCGTCCAGCTGGAGCGCGAACACCTGCGCCCTCACCCGACCGAGGAGCGCCACCTCGTCGTCCACTTCCGCTGTCGACATCCCAGCCAACTCCCCTCGTTGCAAGCCGTCGACATCTCTGACTCCAGCGGGGACCCAGTGGTTCCGACGATGTGCTCACTGGAGTAGTACCTGTGTAGTACTTTGGTGTTCATGGCTGACGTCCCCGTCCGCGAGCTCAACCAGGACACCGCCCGCGTGCTCGCCCGCGTGAAGGCCGGCGAGCACGTCGCGGTGACCGAGCGCGGGCGCGTGGTCGCCCACCTGGTGCCGACGTCGCCGGGCGCGCTCGGCGATCTCGTCGCTGCCGGGCGCGTCCTCGCGCCCACCCTCAGTGGGCCCCCGCCGCGTCCCGTCGGGCCCGTCCGCGCCGAGCAGGAGGCCGGGGCGCTCTTGCGCGAGCTCCGCGACGACGAGCGTTCCTGATGCTCTACCTCGACACGGCGGCACTCGTAAAGCTGGTGCGTCGGGAGGCCGAGTCCGACGCCCTCGCCGACTGGCTCGCCGAGCGGACCGATACGCCCAGGGTGACCTCGGTGGTCGCCGAGGTGGAGCTGGGCCGGGCGCTGCGCCGCACGGAACCCGAACTCCTCAGCGGTGTCCCGGCCCTCCTCGCCCGGCTCTACCGGTGCGAGATCGACGCCACGGTGCGGGCGACGGCCGCCGCCTTCAGCGATCCGGCCCTGCGGACTCTCGACGCCATCCACCTCGCCACGGCGCTCGTCGTGCTCGGGGACGAGCTCACCGCGTTCGTCACCTACGACGAACGGCTGCTCGCGTCGGCACGGGATCGCGGCTGGCCGGTGGCGACGCCTGGTCGAGCTGGAGCCTGAGCGCAGGACGGACGCGACGACGACGCGCTACGGCCGGGCGGCGACGTCCTCCAGGTAGCGGGCGATCCGCGCGCGGATGACCTCGTCGAGCTCGGCCCGCTCGCCGCTCCTCGCCTCGTAGCGGTCGCGGAGCGCCACCATCTCGTCGATCAGGCCGAGCCGGTCGGGGGCCGAGAAGTAGGCGAGCGCCGCGATCCGCGACGCGCAGTGGTACGGCCGGCTGATGCCCTCCGCGAGCCCGTGCGCCTCGTTCCAGCACACGGTGTCCGGCGCCGCCTCGTCGTCGTCGCGACCGAGGAGCACCTGTGGGGGCACGGTGACGAGGGTGCCCCGCAGCGCGTCCTGCGCGTCGAGATCGCCCTGCACGTCGTGGCGTCGCGCGGTGTCGCGGTCGAGTCGCCGGACGCAGGCGATGGCCGCCTCCTCGACTGCGGTGCCCAGGCGCGCCTGGTCCTCGTCGTCGAGCAGGTCGACCGCGCGGTCCAGCAGCGCCACGTCGTCGGCCACGGCGTGGTCCGGGTAGGACTGGAAGCAGCACGACGTGATGAGGTCCAGCAGCGCGAACCGCAGCCGGAGCTCCGGGTGTTGGGCTCGCCACTCCTGCTCGGCGTGCTGGAGCCGCCGGATCTCGGCGACCACCGGGTTCGGAGCCGTCACGGTGACCATCGTGCACAGGTGGTCCAGTCGTCGGCCGGCGTGGTCCACATGCTGACCACGTCACCGGTGGCGTCGTTGACGATCACCTCGGCCGTCCGCGCGGTCCCCAGGTACTGGTAGATCAGCCGGGTGTTGCCCGGGTCGCCGCGCCGCGGGAAGCCGTAGCTCACCGTCCGGTCGACGCATGAAGCCCGCGACGTCCACGAACGGGTCGTGGACGTTGCCGAGGCCGGCCCGGATGTACATGTGCCGCAGCGAGCTGCAGTACCAGCGGCGCTGCTCGCCGGTCCGGAAGCTGACCCAGCCCATCAGCAGGAACTTGTCGTCGACGGCGTAGCCGATGCAGTCGTGCATGCGCTGCTCGAGCGTGGCCGGGTCGAGGTCGAAGCCCGGGAGCGGGTCCGCCCGCGCGGGCGTGGCGGCCAGCGAGGCGCACAGCAGGAACGCGAGGCCCAGTGCGGCCGCGCGGAGGCCGGCGACGAGGATGCGTGACACCGTCATGCCGAGCACGGTGACGACCGCCGTCGGCACGTACGTGCCGTTCGGGAGAACTCTTTGCTCGCACGGGGCGAGCAAATCCCGGTGACCGGTCGCACCGCGCGGCGCACGTCACGCCCGGCGTGCGCGGGTCACACCCGTCTGCGGTGGCAGGACGACCCCGGCTCCTCGCACCATCGGTCATCGACCTCGGAGGTACTGGATGGACGACCAGGAGCGCTACGACCGCTTCCTCTCCGCACTCGGCTTCCGCGCCGGTGTGGACGACGCCGCGCCCGAGGGCGTGGACCTGACCGACCTCGACGGCGAGCCCGTCGAGCCGCGGGTGCGCCTGCACGTCTGCGCCCGTCGGCTGGCCGAGCACGTGCGCGACGAGGAGGGCCGCGTCCCGTCGGCCGTCGAGCCGGTCGGCGACGTCGAGTCCGACGAGCTGGACGACCCCGAGGCCGCACGCCTGCAGACCCTGCTCGCCCAGATCGAGGAGGCGATCCTCGTCCGCGAGCCGGGGCACGACCACCTCGTGCTCATCGATGGCGGGGTCAGGGCGGTGCGCGAGGCGGACGCCGCCGCCTAGTTGTAGTGCCCATGACCGTTGTTGACGGCGTGGTGGCTTGAACGCAGGGAGACCTCCGGGCGAGGTGTGAGTTGTCGACGCTCATGCCCACACCCGGAGGTCTCGGTGGCCCACCGTAATGCCCGTCTGACCCTGCACGGCCGGTTGCTGCTGGTCAGGCGTGTCCTCGAAGAACAGCGCCCGGTGGCGCACGTGGTGGCCGAGCTCGGGGTGTCCCGGACGACGGACTACAAGTGGGTGCAGCGGTTTCTGCGCGAGGGACTGGCGGGCCTGGCCGACCGGCCGAGCCGCGCCCACCGATGCCCACACCGCACCAGTACCGAGGCCGAGACCGCGGTGGTCGAACTACGACAGCACCGCAAGCTCGGGCCGGCGAGGATCGCGCCGCTGGTCGGGCTGCCGGCATCGACGGTGCACGCGGTGCTGGTCCGGCGGGGGCTCTCGCGGTTGGCGTGGATGGACCGTCCGACCGGGCAGGTGGTGCGCCGCTACGAACGCGACCGGCCTGGTGAGCTGGTCCATGTCGATGTCAAGAAGCTCGGCCGGCTCCGCGAGGGCGGCGGCTGGCGGGTCCACGGCCGCGACAGCCTCGAGCGCCGCCGCTCTCGCTACGGCCCGCGGGTCGGGTTCGACTACGTCCACGCCGCCATCGACGACCACTCCCGCCTGGCCTACCCCGAGATCCATCCCGACGAGAAGGCCGCCACCTGCGCCGGGTTCCTGCGTCGCGCCGCCGCCGCGCTGGCAGAGCTCGGGGTTGAGCGCGTCGAACGGGTCATGACCGACAACGCCCTGGCCTACCGACGGTCGACGGCCTGGCGCCACGCCCTCGACGAGCTCGGCGCCGAGGCGCGGTTCACCCGCCGCTACCGGCCCCAGACCAACGGCAAAGCCGAGCGGTTCAACCGCACCCTGCTCGACGAATGGGCCTACAAGCGCCCCTTCACCAACAACGAGGACCGAGCCGGCGCCTTGCCGCAGTGGCTACACACCTACAACCATCACCGCAGCCACACCGCGCTCGGCGGCCACCCACCCATCACCCGCGTCAACAACGCAGCTGGGCACTACACCTAGTTCTGGGCCGCGCGGCGCCGGGCGAGGCGGGCCTCGAGCTCGTCGGCGCTGAGCGCCACCGCGACGCAGAAGTCGATCGAGGCGTTGACCGCGATCCGCGCCCTCGTCACGGTCCTCGACCGGGGCAGACGCGCGCCGGCCAGCGCGATGTTCCGACGCACGTTGTCGGCGTTCAGCACGAGCTGCTCGTCGAGGGGCAGGCCGGCCAGGGGCACGATCTCCCCGCCGCAGTGACGCTCGGCGAAGATCACGAGGTGCGCGACGATCTTCGCCCGCACACCCGTGAGCGGGCAGCGGGCGCGGAGGAAGTCGGGCTCGTCGTCGCCGGCCACCGTCCACCTCCGCCTCGGGGGACGACGAGCGTGACCGGTCGTCGGCGTGGGCGCTGTGGCACCACGCCGACGACGACGGCGTCAGGCGGCCTCAAGCGCCTCCGCGTGGTCCGAGACCTCAGCGAACGCAAGCCAGAACTGCCTGGCGAAGATGTAGCGCAGGGGGCTCGGGAAGGAGCGGAGGCACGCGTGGACCGCGCCAAGCCCCAGGAGCGCGCGTCGGTCCTTCTCGGCGTTGACAGGCTCGGCTGCAATCCACTTGGCCGTGGCCGAGCACCACTCCTCGAGTTCGTCGGGGGTGGGGTACCTCATCTCGAACATCTCGAAGTCCACCGCCGTGTCGTCGGTGATGCCTTCCGCGATCGCCTCTGCGCATTGCCGTACGAGTTCAGGCAGCTGCGAGCAGAGGCGCGCGACAACAAGGAGGGCGTTGAACTCAGTCACAATAAGAACCCTTCTCGGAGGTGCCGACCCTCGTGGGCCGCGAGACGTACTCAAGCAGGAAAATAAGGTTTGTCAATCAAGGGGGCTTAGGGACTCTAAAGGGCTACTCGTCGGCGCTAAGCTTCCCACTTAGCCCTAAGGGTCGCCTGTCCCAGTCTTAGTAAGAGAATTGTTGGCGGCTTACTGTGCCCACAGGTGCTTCAAGGCCCGTTGGTGCACGCTTAGCTCGCTTGGCGATGGCTTAGCGACGTCCTAGTGCCGCAGGGAAGGCCCTTAGGTGGCCCACTGGCGCCGGACGCTCACCGTCTAAAACCTTAGGGACGCCCTCACGTTCTCGTGTGACCCTCGCCACAGTTTCTCGGTATGCGTCGTCGACCCGAGAACCCCGTCCGGTGGCGGCGGGTGATCGGGTCAAAGGACGCCTGAGTGCGGGACTGTCGGCTCTCAGGAGCCTGGGATCGAGAGACCCAAGTGCGGTCTCGCTCCTCCCACCCTGGCGAACGTTGACCGGGGTGTTCAACGGCAGCCACCGACCAGTCCGGCGCCGGCGTACGTACGGTGACGTCCGTAGCTCCCATCGAGACGTAAGACGACGCAGTCGACACCCTGGGCGGCCGCGAGGACGTCCGCCTCCTCCTGGCCCAAAGCGATCACGCTCTTGGCGTTGCTCCGGCGCGGCTGAGCGACCAGCGAACTGCGGTCCTCGTCCACCGGTTTGCCCGAAGGGGGCCTGCCGGGGCGGGACGGCGAGGCAGAGATCCAGCAGGTGAACAAGGTCTCGCGCCCCGCTTCGTAAGAGGTACAACGCGACGGGAGGGGTGCTGGTGCTCGGCCGGGCAGCGCCCTTCGGCATCGGCGTCGGCATTGGTGCGGCGGGCAATGCGGCGATCGGTGGTCCGTAGTCCGGGGGGTCCGGCACGCCTTCGGCGATCCGCCGCCCGGGCTAGCAGACACGGGTCGGCGTCACGCGAAGGAGTGACCCGGACACCAGCCGCTCCCGACCCTCAGGCAACATCGGGTCCGCTGGCGACTCACCGGGGGGATGCGCGTGACAAAGCTGTCGACGGTGCTCGACCAGGTCGACAACGGCACGATGCTGCTGCCGGAGTTCCAGCGGGGCTATGTCTGGAACCGCGACCAGGTCCGCGGGTTGATGAAGTCGGTGTACCGCGATTACCCGGTCGGTGCCCTGCTGGTGTGGGAGACCGAGGTCGCCGAGGACCAGACGCGCAACGGCGGGCTGCTCGCGACGAGTGGTGGTCAGAAGCGGCTCCTCCTCGATGGCCAGCAGCGGGTCACGAGCCTCTACGGCGTCATCCGCGGACGGGCTCCCGGCTTCTTCGACGGCGATGCCAGCGCATTCAACGGCCTCCACTTCAACGTGGACAGCGAGGATTTCCTCTTCTACGCGCCGATGCGCATGAAGAACGACGCCCGCTGGATCGATGTGACCTCGCTCTTCCGGGACGGCATGGCGTCGGTGATCACCCGGCTCGCCGCTCTCGGCGCGGACCCGGCCCTCTTCTCGACCTGGGTCGAGCGGCTCACCGCCCTGAACAGCATCGTCAACCGTGACTTCCACATCGAGATCATCACCGGTACCGATAAGACCATCGACGTCGTCGTCGACATCTTCAACCGAGTCAACTCAGGGGGAACGAAACTCTCGAAGGGCGACCTGGCGCTCGCACGGATCTGCTCCGAGTGGAAGGACGCACGCCCCTGGATGCGTCGGTACATCGACGCGTGGGCCGAGCGGGGCTTCACCTTCAACCTCGACTGGGTATTGCGCAACGCGACCGCAGCCGCCACGGGGCGCGCCGGATTCTCGGCGCTCGCTGACGTGTCGACCGAGCAGTTCGAAGCCGCGCTGAAGAACTCCCGCAACCACGTCGACCACCTGCTCACGACGCTGCTGGAGCGCTTCGGGATCGACCACAACCAGGTGCTGCTGGGCAAGGGCGCCTTCCCGGTGCTGGTACGCGTTCTCGACAGTCGGGCTGGGGGGCGATTCAACGGGCCGGCCGAGGCCAACCGCGCCATGGCCTGGTACGTCCACGCCGCGCTCCGCGGACGCTTCTCGATGTCCGCCGAGACCAATCTCAACAAGGACCTGCAGACAGCGGAGACGAGCGGCGTCGAGGGGCTCCTCGAGAGCCTGGCGAAGTCGCAGAAGGGCTCGCTGGCCATCCGCACCGAGGACTTCGAGGGCGTCGGTCGGGGCGCACGGTCCTACCCCCTGCTCTACCTCTTGACCCGGGCGATCAGTGGTCGTGACCTGCTCACCGGCGAGCCGTTCGACCGGTCGACGCCCTCGCTGCACGTTCAGGAGATCTTCCCGAAGGCCGCGTTGACAGCGGCCGGCTACGGGCGGCCCGAGGTCAACCAGATCGCCAACTTCGCCTTCGTCACCCAGGACACCGCGGCGCGCCTGTCCGGGCGGCTGCCGCAGGAGCACCTCCTCGAGTGCACGCCCGAGGGACTCCGGGCGCAGTGGATTCCCGAGGACCGATCCCTCTGGACCGTGGACCGCTACCCGGAGTTCCTCGCCGCCCGTCGTGAGCTGCTCGCGCGTGCCGCGGACGCCTTCCTCACCGACCTCGCCGCGGGCACGGCCCTGTGGCCGTCGCCTCCGCTCTACGGCATGGCGGCGCCGGAGGAGCCCGTGGACCGCGGCGCTCGCGCTGCGCAGCTGACGGCGCTGCTCGAGGAGTTCACCCAGCTCGGTTTCACCACGCCGATGGTCGACTGCGACGTCCCCGACCTCGACACCGGCCAGGTGCTCGCCCACGCCGAAGCCTTCTGGCCCGACGGTCTGCAGGCCGGCCAGGACAAGGCGATCGTCCTGGAGCTCGATCCCGAGGAGGCCGACCTCGATCGTCTCGCCGAGAATGACTGCCTCGTCTTCACCTCCGTCGACACGTTGCGGAGCTATGCGCTCCGGCGCAACGCGGTGGCGTCGGGCGACAGCCCCGACGAGGGCACCGCGCACCCGTCAGCGCCCGCCGAGGCGATCGGACCCGGGAGCGACACCAGGGAACCCGTCGATGACGAGCCGGTGCGAGAGGTCTCTGAGGAGGACTCGCCGCTCGAGGACGCGTTCGACCGCGCGATGCTCGATCAGATCGACCGGTGCTTGAAGGAGCTCCGCTACAACCCGAGCTACCTGCGCCTACTGATCTCGCAGCACGGCGCCCTCGGTACGGCCCGCCGGCTACTCGTCCAGCCCGCGGTCAGCGATGGGTTCGTCAAGCTCTGGGAGAACCAGCGCTTGGACCTCACGATCGAGGCCTTGGTCCTCGAGCCGCGCTTCGCCGATCTGTTCACCGACTCCGAGCGCAACACCGCCCGGTCGCGCATGGACGACTTCGGCTGGCCCGGAGCTGCCTGAGTGTCGGTCCTCTCACCTACGGTGATCGACGACGACGCGAAGGGGGCACGGTGAAGGCGACGTCACCGCGGTGGCACGAGGTCGGGGAATCCGAGCACGACGGGGAGCGCCGTGCGCTCGCCTACGTCCGTGAGCTGCTCCCGGACCCTGACCCCTGGGCCGCCTGGGCGCGTTTCACCTTTGCCTCCGAGGACGGGCGCGCGCGGGAGTGCGACGTCCTCGTCGCCGGCCCGGAGGGCCTCCACCTGATCGAGATCAAGAGCTGGCGCGGGCACCTGTCCAACGACGGCCCGCACTGGACGCGGGGCGGGCGGCCGGAAGGCAACCCGCTGCCGTTGCTGGAGCAGAAGAGCAAGGAGCTGCGCTCCTACCTCGCGCACGAGGCCGCCCTGATCGACACCGCGCTCCGGGTGCCATTCGTGCAGGCGTCGCTCTTCCTCTCCGAGCCGGGCATGAGGTCCAGCCTCGACCGGTACGCCCGCGCGCAGGTCTTCGCACCCGACGACGCCGTCAACGACCTGCCTCGCGTCGGCCGCGACCTGCTCCTCGCCCGGGCCACGCAAAGCCGGCCGTCGCCGCGCTTCCTCGAGCTGCTCCCGTCCCTGCTGCACAGCATCGGCATCGCGTCGGGCCTGCCGAGCCGGACGGTGGGCGCGTGGACCATCGACCGGCAGCCGTACGACGAGGGCCCCACCTGGCAGGACTTCCACGCCGGTCGTGCCGACATCGACTGGAACCCGCACCGTCGAGTGCGCATCTACCTGGAGGCCAAGCGCTCCGACGAGACGGTGCGCCGGTCCATCCGGCACGCCGCCGAGCGGGAGTTCCAGGTCGCGGCCGGCGTCCGGCATCCCGGCATCCTCGCCCCGTCCGAGTTCGAGGAGCACGAGCTCGGACCCGCCCTGATCATCGAGCAGGAACGCGACGCGGAACGCCTCGACCACTGGCTCGCGCGCCACCGCGAGGAGCTCTCGGAGGCGGACCGCATCGGCCTCGTCCGGCAGCTCGCCTCCGCCGTCGCCTACGCGCACCGCCGCGGCCTGGTGCACCGGGCGCTGTCGCCGCGCGCGGTGCTGATGGAGTCGGGTGTGCTGCGCGTCGGCGAATGGCAGGTCGCCACCCGTGACATGGCGACGCGCCGCAGCCCGCGCCGCGCCGCGCCCACCTCGATGTCCGCGGGGCACCTGGACCTGGCGGTCGAGCCGTACCTCGCGCCCGACTTCGTCACCGAGGGCGTCGACGGCACCATCGACGTCGACATCTTCGGCGTCGGCGCCATCGCCTACCTCGTCCTCAGCGGCGAGCCGCCGGCCGAGACCCGTCCAGCGCTCAACCAGCGCCTCACCGACGAGGGCTGCCTCGACCCGAAGACCGGCAACGAGGCCCTCGACGCGATCGTCCGGGACGCCACCCGGCCGTCCCTGTCCGAGCGGACGTCGTCGGTCGAGGACGTGCTCCGCGCGCTGCAGGAGGCCGCACGTTCGCCGCGCAAGACCGGCCCCAAGCCGGCGGCGCCACCTGTGAAGGACCCGCTCGACGCGAGGACGGGCGACGTGCTGCCCGGGGGCTACCGCGTGGAGAAGGTGCTCGGCACGGGCTCCGTCGCCCGGGCCTTCCTCGTCCGTCGCGACGGCGGGCAGAACGTGCTCAAGATCGGGCGGAACGCCGAGGCCGAGCGTCTCCTCACCGCCGAGGCCGCCGCGCTCGAGGACCTGCGCCACGACCACATCGTCGTGCTGCGCCGCCCGTCCTTCGCCATCGGCGACCGCCGCGCGATCGAGCTGTCCAACGCCGGCGAGCGCACCCTCGCGGACGTCCTCACCGCCGACGGTCCCCTGCGCGGCGAACGGCTCCGCGTCGCGGGCGACCAGCTGCTCTCCGCCGTCGGCTATCTCGCCGACCGCGGGGTGTTCCACCGCGACGTCAAGCCGTCCAACGTCGGGATGCGCGCTGACCGGGACCCCTTTCGCCTGGCGCTCTTCGACTTCTCCCTGGCCGCCGCGCCCCGCGACGACGTCGTCTCCGGCACCCGCGGCTACCTCGATCCGCACCTCGGCGTCGGCCACCGCACCACCTACGACCTCGCCGCCGAGCAGTACGCCGTCGCCGCGACCCTGCACGAGCTCGCCAGCGGCACCACCCCGCGGTGGGGCGACGACGGCACCGCAGCGGCCTTCGTGCCGTCGGTGACGCTGGACGACGCGGCGTTCGATCCCGCCGTACGCGGCGCGCTCGCGACCTTCCTCCGGCGCGCGCTGGCGAAGGCCGCCGCCGATCGGTTCGCGTCCGTCGAGGAGATGCGGGACGCGTGGAACGCCGTCTTCGCCGCGCCGCCGGTCACGGTGCACGCGCCGGTGGTCACCGGTCTCGACGTCCACGTTGACGTCGTCAACCAGCTCCGGCGGCTCGACGCCGCGGCGCGCGACCGGACGGTCGACGCGCTCCAGCGCGCATCCACCCCGACGCCTCGCCTCGTGGCGCCGGTCGGTGCTCGGGACGACCGGATGCGGCTGCTGCCCGCCGATGACGTCACCGGCGTGGTCCTCCTCGCCGACGGGGCCGAGCGCGGGCTGCTCATCCGGCTCGACGCCCCCGAGGCGGCTGCCTTGTGGGCCGGCGCCCATGCCGCGTCGGTCAACGAGGTGAGCGGCGAGCTCGAGCTCCGCGACGCGGTCGCGCTCGACCGGCTCGCCGAGTCCTTCGCCGCCACCGACGCCGACCTCTACGGGCACGTCACCGACGAGCAGTTCCGCCGGCTCGGCGTGGACGAGCGGATCGCCGACTGGGCGCGCGGTGTGCCGAGCGTCGCCGAGCTGGAGCGCGCCCAGACGCTGATCCCGCCCGCCCAGTACGCGGTGCTGCTCTCGCTGGCACGCGGCGTCCCCGTCGACGACCTGCTCCGCGGCCCGGTCGGGCCGGCGAAGACCGAAGAGCCGGTCGACCCTGACGACCTCGGAGCCGCGGTCGAGCGATCGGCCGGGCAGATCGCGATGCTCGAGGACCTCGAGGAGCTGCGCCAGCTCCTCGAGCGGCCGATCAGCCAGTTCGCGACCTTTCTCCACCCGTCACAGCGCAAGCTCGCCTACAAGCCGAACTGGGGCAGCACCCAGGTCACCGGCGGCCCGGGCACCGGCAAGACGGTCGTGGCCTTGCACCGTGTGAAGTACCTGGTGGAGCGAGCGGACCTCGGTGCGGAAAAAGTCTTGCTCACGACCTTCACCAAGGGCCTCGCCGAGGCACTCGAACGCGACCTGGGGCAGATGCTCAACGCCGAGCGATTGGCCTCGGTCAAGGTCATCAACATCGACCGGTGGGCCCACAGCGTCGTCCGCGACCAGCACGGCCGCCTCGCCATGCTCGACGACAAGGACGCCGACGCCCGCTGGCGACGCGCGGCCGCGGAGGCCGGCACGACGCAGACCCCGGCATTCCTCGACGCCGAGTGGGAGCAGGTGGTGCTGGCCCAGCAGATCACCAGCGAGGCCGAGTACCTGGCGTGCGAGCGACGCGGGCGGGGCAAGCCGCTGCCGGCCTCGCAGCGGGCGCCGGTGTGGCGCGCCATCGAGTCGTTCGCCGAGGGTTTGCGCGCTGACAGCAAGTGGACCTACATGACGATCGCCGACGAGGCCGCGCGCCTGCTCGCCGCAGAGGACACGCCGTACGAGCACGTCGTGGTCGACGAGATCCAGGACCTCCACCCTGCCCACTGGCGTCTCCTGCGCGTCGCGGTGAAGCCGAAGCCCGAGGACCTGTTTCTGACTGGCGACCCACACCAGCGCATCTACGGCCATCGCGTGTCGCTCAAGACCGTCGGCATCAACATCGGCGGCCGCCGCTCGACCAAGCTGTCGCTGAGTTACCGCACCAGCGCGGAGATCCTCGCGTGGGCGCTGCGGATGCTCGGCGACCACCACGAGACCGGCCTCGACGACGTCGCCGACGACCTCGCCTCCTACCGGTCAGCCTTCAGCGGCTCGAAGCCCGAGGTGGTCGGCGCGTCGACGCGCGAGGAGGAAATGGCCGAGCTCGCCGAGGCCGTGCGGCAGTGGCACGAGGACGGCATCGACTGGGAGGACATCGCCGTCGTGGGCCGCGGCCAGCACATCTGGCGCAGCGCCGCGTCGGCGCTGCGGAAGGCCGACGTCCCGGTCGTGGAGCTGCGCAAGGCCGCGGGCGAGTCAGCCGTCCGTGTCGGGACCATGCACGGGCTCAAGGGCCTGGAGTTCCGCGCGGTCGCGGTGGTGGGTGTGTCGGACGGCGTCATCCCGCGAGCGGGGATCACGCCCGCCGAGGAGGACGAGATCGTGCATCGGAACGCGATGCAGGACGAGCGCAACCTTCTGTTCGTCGCCGCGACCCGGCCGCGGGAGCGCCTGCGGGTGTCGTGGCACGGGGCGCCGAGCCCATTCTTGCCGCCGAGCTGAGGTCTCTTCACGCCGTCGCAGCGCGACGTCGCACCTTGATGACCGCGTCGGCGAGCACACGAACCGCCGCATCATTCAGCGCCCTCGTTTCGGAATCGACGTCGGGCCGCAGGGCTTTGAAGTGCAGAAACAGCCGCTCCGACTCCCGGAGGGGCAGGGTCCGCCCCTGCGGAACCGCCATCGCGAACCGTTCGGCCCGGTCGCGAAGACGCCGCGACTCGTCCGCCAGGCGAGCCCGCTCAGCCGAGTGTTCGCCGGTGGGCGCCGCACCATGGCTGCCCGACGAGCCCCTTCTCCGAGGTGCCCGATCGCGGCGCTCCTTCATCGGCCCGCCCCAGAATCCGCGCCCGGCCCGCGACGAGGCGAGGCCAGAGGCCGCCCTGGGAGACTTGGCGGTAACGAGACGGCGCCGGATGGCTCGAAGATCGTCGATCATCTGTCGAACCTCGGCGCCGTCGTCGGCGCGTCGGTACGCGACGAGGTCGGCCTGCAGATCGTCGAGCGTCTTCCAGGTCGGCCGGCGACCGGCCTCGACCGCATCGTGAAGAGCATCCACGCGACGGCGGAGAGCGTCGAAACGCTCTTGGTGAGGGGCCACGTCCGACGATCGCCTCGTCGCCGAATCGACAGCGCGTTGAGCGGGCACGGCCAGTGAGGCCACGGACGAAGTGCGCGTCCGGTTGACGAGTTCCTTCATCGCGGTGTCGAGCTCGGCGAGACGCCAGCTCGGGATGCTGCCGTCGGTGCGCGCAAGCCGAGCGAAGTCGAAGCGAACCGCTTCCACGACCTCACGCCGCGGCGCATGACCGCGCTCCATGGCACGCAAGAGGCTGTCGATCTTCTGCCCGACCTCGTCGGCGGAGATCGGTGGGCGGCTCGTCGCCGGACTCATGTGAGTCACATCGCAGCGACGCCCTGTCCCGTCACCGAGCAGCCGTCACACCTTCGGGTGAGTGCTCCGCTGAGTCCGTACGACCTCGACACGTCCGGGCCGAGGCCTGGGCTACAGGATCTCCTCCGAGGGTCTGCTGATCTCCGAACGCCGAGCGGTTAGGGTCGAATCGACAGAGTGACCGACAGCACGGGGGGTGGGTCGTCCTTGGCGGGCTCGACGAGGTCGGGGGCGGCCGGAGGTACTGCCGCTGCCGCCTATGGAATAAGCGGGCACGGCCGCACATGAGCGAAGCGATCGACAACCCGATCTTGAACTCGCCGTATGAGCAGCCCGACCGGTACTACGACATCGGACCGACGGGGCCAACCGGGTCGGTGCGCGACGGTCGGCGTCCGAGCGAGTCGTTCATCCCCATCGCCGTCAGCAAGAAGGACTCGAAGAAGGCCGGCCGAGCCGTGCAGTCGGAGATTGACTTCGACATCACCGGCGAACGTCGCGAGCGCAACACACTGATCAACGATCTCCGCCGTGACGTCGGCAAATGGCGGCGCAACGCATACGGCGGGGTCACTCCAATCAGTCGCAAGCTCCTTCAACACTGGGCCGACCCGGCGCGCGAGAACCGCGTGCTCTTCTGCCAGCGCGAGGCGGCCGAGACGGCGATCTTCCTGACCGAGGTCGCCGGCCGGCGATCCGACTACCCGGACTGGCGTGAGCGGCTCGAACCCCAGAACGCCGAGCACAACGATGGGCTTCCGCGGGTCGCGCTAAAGATGGCCACCGGTTCGGGCAAGACCGTGGTCATGGCGATGCTCATCGCGTGGCAGACCCTGAACAAGGTGCAGTCGCCGCGCGACGCCCGGTTCACCAACCGATTCCTTGTTGTCGCGCCCGGCGTCACGATCAAAGACCGGCTGCGCGTTCTCATGCCGGAGGACACCGAGAACTATTACGGGCTGCGCGACCTGGTGCCCGCCGACCTCCAGGGCGGTCTGGAGCACGCACGGCTGGTCATCACCAACTACCACGCGTTCCTGCTGCGCGACGCCAAGGAGATCCAGGGCGTCGCGAAGAACACTCGTCTGCTGCTCAAAGGCTTCAACACCCGCGACGCCTTCCAGGAGACCCCCAAGGCGATGGTGAGCCGGGTCCTACGCGACCTCGGAGGCACTGGGCCCGGCAGCCAGAAGATCATCGTCATCAACGACGAGGCCCACCACTGCTACCGCGACCGTCCAGTTGCGGCGGCCGACGGCAAGCGGTCGAAGGAGCAGGAGGACGCCAACGAAGAAGCGCGCGTCTGGTTCAAGGGACTGCAGGCGGTCGCGCAGCACGTCGGGATCAAGCAGGTGTTCGACTTATCTGCTACGCCCTACTACCTCAGCGGGTCCGGCTACTCCGAAGGTCACCTCTTTCCTTGGACGGTCAGCGACTTCTCTCTGATGGACGCGATCGAGTCCGGCATCGTCAAGGTGCCTCGCACCCCCGTCGACGACGACGCCGAGCACAAGCAGGTCACCTACCTGCAGCTCTGGGACTTCGTCGGCGACAACCTGCCGCGCCGTGCGTCGAAGGAAAAGGTCGAGAACTGGGTCCCCCCGAAGGAGCTCGAGGGCGCGCTCGCGAGCCTGCACCGCAGCTACGAAAAGGCGTTCCGGCACTGGGAGTCCGAGCTGGCCACCCACGGCGAGACGCCGCCGGTCTTCATCGTCGTGTGCCCAAACACCGTGGTGAGCAAGCTCGTCTTTGACTGGATCGCCGGCGAGACGATCGAAGACGGGACGACGACCGTCCACAAGCCCGGGAACCTCTCCCTGCTCAGCAATGTGGTCGACGGCGAGCCGCTGCCCCGACCGCGCACCATCCTCATCGACTCCGCCCAGCTCGAGTCCGGCGAGGGCATGAAGGCCGACTTCAAGCAGGCCGCCGGCGCGGAGATCGCGGCCTTCACCGCCGAGTACCGCCGCCGCAACCCCGGTGCGGACGTCGAGAAGATCACCGACGAAGAGCTGCTGCGCGAGGTCATGAACACCGTCGGCAAGCGCGGGCGACTCGGCGAACACGTCCGCTGCGTGGTGAGCGTGTCGATGCTGACCGAGGGCTGGGACGCCAACACCGTCACCCACATCCTCGGCATCCGGCCGTTCCGCAGCCAGCTGCTCTGCGAGCAGGTGGTGGGGCGCGGGCTACGGCGCCGGTCGTACGCCGTGAACGAGGACGGACGGTTCGAACCCGAGTACGCCAACGTCTACGGCATCCCCTTCCAATTCATCCCGACCGACAAGCCGGCGGTCGAGCCAACCGCGCCGCGGCGGATGCAGGAGGTGATGTCACTCGAGGGCCGCGAGGACCTGCGCATCGCCTTCCCCCGACTCGACGGGTATCGAGTCGAGGTCCCCGACGAGGAGATCTACCTCGATCTGCGGGATGCGCCGCGGTTCTACATCGGACCCAGCAGCGTGCCGCGGTGGGTGGAGATGCAGGGGATGGTCGGCGAGGGCGAGCACGAGGGTGGCGACCGGCGCTCGTATCGATCGCAAGAGGTGGCCTACGCGCTGGCCAAGCGGCTGCTCGACGCGCAGTTCACGAGCGCCGACGACAAGCGGCCGTGGTTGTTCCCTCGGCTGGCGGAGCTGTGTCGGTACTGGATCGACGAGCAGGTCGATACCGCTGAGGGCTGGGACCTCACCCCGCTCATGGCGATCACCGAGTTCCAGGCGACCGCCGCCGAGAAGGTGTGGGATGCGATCATCCGCTCCACCGATCGCCGCGGCCGCCTCCGCCCCATGCTCAACCGCTTCGAGCCGCGCGGATCGACGGCGAACGTCGACTTCCAGACCCGCAAACAGGTCGTGCCCACCGAGAAGTCCGAGGTCTCGCATGTCACGCTCGACGGCAAGGACGGCAACACCTGGGAGCAGCTCCTCGCCAGCGAGCTCGAGCTCAACCCGAACGTGACGACATACGTGAAGAACGACCATGTCGGCTTCACCATCCCGTACGTGCATGCCGGCCGGACCCACTCATACGTGCCTGACTTCCTGGTCCGGCTCCGGCCGCGCCCTGACGACGGCTTGGTGCGCACCCTCATTATCGAGGTGTCAGGTAGCCAGAAGAGCCCGGGCCCGACCCAGGCCAAGGCCACCACCGCTCGCGACTCGTGGTGCGCCGCGGTGAACAACCACGGCGGTTTCGGCCGCTGGGGCTACACCGAGATGACCAAGCCTGTCGAGTTCAAGACCCGCCTCGCTGACGCCATCCACCAGCTCTATGTCGACGGACCGATCATCGGCGACCCCGACGTGCTCGACTTCGCCCTGACGCACACCACCGTGAGGAGCCCTCGTGGCGCGTAAGAAGGCAGCGGCCGGGCCCACGCCGGTCAACGCGATCACGCACGGCGACAAGCGCGCCAACATCCCGACCGCCGATGCCGAGGCGTTCGTCGACGACGACGTCGAGGCTGTCCGGAAGGTCCGCCACGACCGCGACGAGACCCTCGACCCGCAGCTCGTGTGGCGCGGCAAGTACGCCGATGACCCGAGCAGCGAGGGCGACGACGACCTGGTGGTCGACGCGCCGCCCATCTACATCCAGGAGAAGATCGACCCGCGCGTTCTGATCGAGAACCTCCGGCGTACGGCCGAGAGCCCCGATGACGAGCCGGAACTAGCGCTCTTCGACGACTTCGACGGCCTCGGCGAGCTTGACCTCGTCGACTTCTACCGGCACGACGCCAACTGGTCGAACCGGATGATCCTCGGCGACTCGCTACAGGTCATGAGCTCACTTGCCGAACGGGAACGCCTGCGGGGCAAGGTCCAGATGATCTACTTTGATCCGCCATACGGCATCAAGTTCGGATCGAACTGGCAGGTCTCTGCCCGCAACCGCGATGTCAAGGACGGAAAGCTCAACGACACGGCCCGTGAAGCGGAGCAGATTAGGGCTTTCCGTGACACGT
Source organism: Actinomycetospora sp. CA-101289 (assembly GCF_050955895.1). Classification (NCBI taxonomy): domain Bacteria; kingdom Bacillati; phylum Actinomycetota; class Actinomycetes; order Pseudonocardiales; family Pseudonocardiaceae; genus Actinomycetospora; species Actinomycetospora sp. CA-101289. The sequence goes on from NZ_CP192093.1 coordinate 5,986,732, forward strand.
GGGAGCTTGGTATCCACTCCTATCTTTCCTACCTGCGAGACCGCCTAGCAGTCGCCCGCGAACTTCTGACCGAGTCCGGTTCCTGCTTCTTTCAGATTGGCGACGAGAACGTCCATCTCGTTCGGGGACTGCTTGATGAAGTGTTCGGATCATCAAACTTCGTAAGCCAAATTACTGTTCGGAAGACCCATACCGCCGGAAGCCCGTCTGGCGGGACAGACGTTCTCGCATCCGTATCAGATTACCTTCTATGGTATGCCAAGGACCGAACCGGTATCAAGTACCGGCAGCTCTACGAATATCGAGGCGGGTACGACTGGGTCAACTACGACTATGTCGCAGGTGTGGACGGAAGCACCCGGCGGATAACACGCGAGGAGAAGACTGGATCGGTCCCGCTTACCGGTGGCGAGAGGGTCTATCGCCGCTCCCCTCTGACTTCGAGCTCGAGCCCGGATTCTGCGCGCTTCTCTGTCACTCATGGGAGCAGGTCGTACACGCCAGGAAAAGGCGGGTGGAAGACTAACCTCGAGGGAATGTCTCGGCTCTCGGCCGCAGACAGACTCGAAGCCTACGGCGAGACTCTGGCTTTTCGAAGGTTCACGGACGACTTTCCGTACTTCCCTCGGACTAATCTGTGGACCGACACTGCAAGGGGCGGGTACGGTGAGGATCAATGGTACGTCGTCCAGACCGGGTCGAAAGTCATCGAACGTTGCATGTTGATGTGCACTGATCCGGGAGATCTCGTCGTTGACCCAACCTGTGGGAGTGGGACCACAGCGTTCGTAGCTGAGCGGTGGGCGCGACGATGGATAACCATAGATACTAGCCGCGTGGCTCTCGCGCTTGCGCGCCAACGACTGATGTGCTCAAGGTATCCGTGGTATCTTCTCACTGACAGCGCGGAAGGAAATTCGAAAGAACAAGAACTGACCGCTCAATTGGTCCCTCGTCATAATTTTACGCATGACATTCGACACGGGTTCGTGAACGAGCGCGTCCAGCACATCACATTGAAGTCGATTGCCAACAACCCCGACATCAAAGCTGGGATGAGTCACGCCGAGATCGACGCTGCGGTCAAGCGCCACGCCGACTTTGAGTTGCTCTACGACCGTCCCTACGAGGACCTGAGGAAGGTGCGTGTCGCCGGGCCTTTCACCGTCGAGTCACTGAGCCCGCACCGCTCGCTTGCGTTCGCCAGCGACCCGGGGGCGCCGACCCAACAGTCGGCATCGGAAGGTGAGGCTGCGCAGGACGTCCACGGTGCGCGTTTCGAAGAGTCGATCCTCGACAACCTGTTAAAGGCTGGCATCCAGAATGGCCGCCGCGCCGAGCGGATCAACTTCTCGGCCTTCGATTCCTTCGCCGGCTCTTACGTCCAGGCGCTAGGCGAGAGGGCCGACGGACCCGAGGACGAGCCGCAGGGCCGTGTCGCTCTCGCGATCGGCCCGCAGTACGGCACCGTGAGCCCGCGATTCGTCAAGGACGCCGCTCGCGAGGCGCTCGCCGCAGAGAACGTAGGTCTGCTGTGCATCTTAGGTTTCGCATTCGAGCCCCAGGTCGCGGGCGTCACTGAGGACGACGGTGTCACGGTCGACGCGAGCGATGAGGGGTTCGCCAACGTCGCTGCCGAGCGCAAGCTTGGCCGCATCCCTGTGCTGATGGTGCGGATGAACGCCGACCTGCTCATGGGCGAGGAGCTGAAGAAGACCGGCGCGGGCAACCTCTTCACCGTCTTCGGCGAGCCTGACCTCGAGATTACCGATACCGCAGACGGGCTCGTGGTCCAGCTGCACGGCGTCGACGTCTACGACCCGACCACCGGCGAGGTGCGCAGCAAGGACACTGGCCAGATCGCCCTCTGGATGATTGACACAGACTACAACGACGACTCGTTCTTTGTCCGTCACTGCTACTTCACCGGCGGCAACGACCCGTACAAGCGACTGAAGACCGCGCTGAAGGCAGACATCGACGCCGATGCGTGGGCCTCGCTCTACTCGACGACCTCGCGGCCCTTTACTAAGCCGTCGACAGGGAAGATCGCGGTAAAGGTCATCAACGACTACGGCGACGAGGTCATGAAGGTGTTCGAGGTCTGAGATGACCACCTACACCGCCGCTCAGGCCGAGGCGATCGCCTGCCTCGACGAGCCGTTGCAGATCATCGCCTGCGCGGGCTCCGGCAAGACCCAGGTGATCTCTCAGCGGATCGCCCGCATTCTTGCCCAGCCCGGGGTCGAGCCGCGCCACGTCATCGCCTTTACTTTCACTGAGAAGGCCGCCGCAGAGCTCAAGGAGCGGATCCTCCAGCTCGTCGAGGAGGAGAACGGCACGGTCGTCGGGCTGGCCGAGATGTACGTCGGGACGATGCACGGCTACTGCTTGGACCTGCTGCAGCGCCTTGTCCCCGACACCTTCAAGTTCTCGGTGCTCACCGAGATCACGACCCGCCTGCTGGTCGATCGGAACAGCCGGAAGTCCGGCCTCACGACCTGCCCGACCTCGCTTGCGTCCACCCCGCACCTGAGGCGCTACATCCACTCGCGGCTCTACATGCAGGCCATGAGCGTGCTCCGCGAGGACGTCGTCGATGAGGCGCAGGTGCCGGCGGACGTTCGCGCATCACAGGGTGATTACCTGAAGCTGCTCTACGCCCACGCCAGCTTCGACTTCACTGAGATGATCAATCTCGCGGTCCAGATGCTGGAAGGTGATCCCGGGGAGAACCCCGCCATCGCGACCGTGCAAGACCACATCCGTGGCGACATCCGCTACGTCGTCGTCGACGAGTACCAGGACGTCAATCCCCTGCAAGAGCAGCTGGTGCGCGGTCTCGTCCGCCACGGCGCGAACCTGTGCGTCGTCGGTGACGACGATCAGACCATTTACCAGTGGCGCGGCAGCCAGGTCTCCAACATCGTCACCTTCGCCGACCGCTACGACGACGTCCGGCAAGTGACGCTGGCCGACAACTTCCGCTCCAGCGACGGCATCGTCGAGCTGGCGCGCTCGGTGGCCGAACGGATCCCCGACGACGAGCGGCTGACCAAGACGATGGTCTCGGCCGGCAGCCAGCAGTGGGAACGCGGTGACCTGCTGGCGCTGACTTTCGACCAGGAGCCCGACGAAGTCACCTGGATCTGCGACCGGATCGAAGCTCTTCGCGGGGTTCCCTTCCGCGCCGTTCCGCATGGCGAGCCACGGGGCCTGTCCTGGTCGGACTGCGCGGTCCTTTACCGCTCGGTGGCCAACGACGCAGGCCCCCTCGTGGCCGAGCTCCGCCGTCGAGGTATTCCCTACGTGGTCAAGGGCCTCAACCACCTCTTCGACTCGCCCGAGATCCAGGCCGTCGTCGGCATCTTCCGCGCGATGATCGGCGAGGTCTCCGACGACGACCTGCGCGGCCTCTGGGAGGACGCCGACCTGCTGCCGCAGCCGGAGCGGTGGACGCGCGCCTTGACCGTGCTCGAGGAGGGGCGGGACTTCGATCGCGGCAAGCGCTGGGGGGTTTACAACATCCAGCGCCTCTACCTCGACTTCCTCGAGACCCTGGAGCTGCGCGAGGAGACCATCCCGGGAGCCCCCGGCCGGGGCGAGCTGGTCTTCTACCAGCTGGGCAAGTTCAGCCAGGCGATCTCCGACTTCGAGCAGATCTACTTCAACACCTCTCCCGCCGCCAAGTACGACGCCTTTGCCAAGTGGCTGACCCACCAGGCGCCCGACTACTACGCCGACAGCGACGCCGATGCCGGCTACGCCGTGCCCGATGCCGTCACCATCGCGACCGTGCATCAGTCCAAGGGCATGCAGTGGCCCGCAGTGTTCATCCCCTGCCTGCGACGCAACCGTTTCCCGGCAAAGCGGCACGGCGGCGTGGGGCTGTTCCACGTCATCCCCGAGTCGGCGGTGGACCAGCCGGACCGGTACAAGGGCACCGTCGAGGACGAGACCCGCCTGTTCTACGTCGCCGTCACCCGCGCTCAGAAACACCTCGCCTTGACGTACTCGCCGGGCCCCAACCAGTTGTACCGGAATCGGTCTCCGCTGTTCGACCATTGTGCTGCGCAGACCCCCGTCTCGACGAAGCCGAGCTTGAAGCCACTCCCGGACCGGATCACGCCTACGGCGGCGCACGAGGTCCCGCAGGTCACCATCTCCTTCTCGGAGCTGAAGTACCTGCTGGAGTGCCCGTACTCGTTCAAGCTGCGCTTCCTGTACGGCTTCAACCCGCCGATCCACGAGGCCCTGGGCTTCGGCAAGGGTCTGCACGACGCGTTGGCCGAGGTCCACAAAGCTGCGCTGGCCGGCGAGGCCCTGGGCCCCGAGCACGCGTCCGAGCTCGTCGACCGGCACCTACACGTCCCCTTCGCCTACCCCGACCTGCAGGCCAATCTGCGGGCGGCCGCGATCAAGGCGATCCGCCGCTACTTCCGGATGCACGGCGACGAGATCGCCCGCACCATCCACTCTGAGAAGCAGATCCAGGTCCACGTCGCTCCTGGCATCACTGTGGACGGCCGGATCGACCTCATCCGCCGACTCGACACCGACGAGCTGGCCATCGTCGACTTCAAGTCGAGCGAGCGATCCCAAGACGAGGAAGTCACACGCGACCAGCTCCACGTCTACGCGGTCGGTTACGAGGAGCTCACTGGCGAGGACGCCGACCTCGTTGAGGTCCTCAACCTCGACGAAGCCGGAAAGAACACTCGCGAGGAGGTCGAAGACTCACTGCTGGAACAGATCAAAGAGCGCATCCGCGAGGCCGGCGAGAAAGTCCGAGCGAACCACCTTCCGCGGCTTGGGGACTGGCAACACGAGTGCGACAGCTGCGACCTCGCGGCTTTGTGCCGCGATCGCCCGGAATCGCGGCAATCGAGGCGTTCCGGGTGACCTTCATGCGGAGTTGCCACCATATCGTCAGCGCGTCGTGTTTGGTGCGGCGCATCCCTATATCGAGCGGTCTTGATGAATAGCAGTTTTAGGGTGTCGTCAGTCCAGCGACGTCTTGGCCCAGTCCGCCCGCACACGTACTGTTCGGGGTCGCCACTAACGAGGGGATTAAATGGTCACCGACGATGCCGGCGCGATCGAGAGGATGCTCGAGGCCGCGAGGCTGTTCGTCGAGCATGGGTTAAGCACGGACGACTCCGTGTTCACACCCGGCACGCCGATCTGGACCGCAGCTCACGCAGATGAGCTCGTGCGCCACTACGTCGAGAACCTCGATACAGGCACAGGCGGATTTTTCGAGAAGCTCACCGACCAGCTGGCTCAGGCGAGCGACGGCGCGGTCCAACTTATGGCAGAGCTGCTGTGTCTGAACACTTTGCCGCTCGCCGACTACACATCCACCAGGAAGCGCGCGAACGTCGAGCGGGTGCTCGCGATGATGAGCGAACCGGTGCCTATGCCTTCGTCGCTCGACCGTGCCATCGAGGGCGGTGCGTTCAATGGGGGCGTGGCCTTTAAGACGCAGCGGTGGGCGCAGCTGGCATTCCTCGTCGCGTTCCTCGCCCGATGGAAGGGGTTCGACGCAGCGCGCCGCGCACAGCTCCTGGCCGACCCGTACGCACTGCGCGACGAGCTCGTCGCTACGCCTACGCCGACGAACCGCGCCCCAGCTCAGCAGGCCGCGCTCGCCTACATGATCTTCCCCGGAACCTTCGAACCGATCGTCAGCGTTGACGACAAGAGGAGGATCCGCGCGGCATTCGCCGGTGAGATCGGCGGTGCCGGCGACGACGTCGACCGGGACCTCGAGTCGATCCAGGCGGTGCTCGCCGGACGCGAAGGTGGGTGGGTCGACTTCTACCGTCCACCTTGGCGGGAGCGGTGGCAACCCGTCGAGAAGCCCTCGCCGGAATCAGTACCGGCGCGCCGTGCGTGGTTCGTGCGCTCCGGCGAAGGCGACGAGCTAGTTGCGCGCTGGGTCACCGAGGGATGGATCAGTCGGCCAGCCGCTCACCTCGAGGACATCGACACCTCGACCGACCGCGACGGGATTCGCGCGGCGGTCGACCTCGGCTACAGCGGAACCTCGCAGCACGCGCGGGAGACCAAGGTCGACGAGATTGAGACGGTTCTGCATCGCATGCGCCCCGACGACGTTGTGCTCGCTGTCGTCGACGACGAGGCGTCCATCGGGAGGCTCACCAGCAAAGCGACGGTGGTCGTTGAGAGCGGCGAGGGTGCTCGGCTCCGGCGCGACGCTAGTTGGCGCAGCGAGCCCGTAGCAGTGTCGACGCTGCCGACGACGCTCGCCGCTCGGCTCGGCGCAAGGGGCGTTCTCGAGATCACCGAGCATCTGGAGGCCCTCGACGCGCTGCTCGCGGGCGAGGTTACTGGGGCCGGCGCGGCGGACCTGGTGCTGGAGCCCGCAACCGAGGAGCTCGCCGACCGGTTGCTCTTGCCGCGGGCGTGGCTGCAGGAGTGCGTCGACCTCCTTGGCGAGCAGCGCCAGCTGATCCTCTACGGACCGCCAGGGACGGGGAAGACATTCGTCAGCCGGGAGATCGCCCACCACCTCGCGGGCCGCTCATGCACGACACTCGTGCAGTTCCACCCGGCCTACAGCTACGAGGACTTCTTCGAGGGCTACCGCCCGACCGAGAGGGGCGAAGGTGCTGTGGGCTTCGCGCTCCAGCCCGGGCCCTTCCGGCGGTTGGTCGACCAAGCCCGGGAGAACCCTGCCGAACCCCACGTGCTGGTGATCGACGAGATCAACCGCGGCAACCTCGCGAAAATCTTCGGCGAGCTGTACTTCCTGCTCGAGTATCGCGGTGAGGCCATCGACCTAATGTACGGCGGAGCAGACGGCGAAGCGTTCACCCTTCCACCGAATGTCCTCGTCATCGGCACGATGAACAGCGCAGACAGGTCGATCGCCCTCGTCGACGCCGCGATGCGCCGCCGATTCGCGTTCGTCCCCCTCCACCCTTCGGAGGAGCCGACAGGGGGCCTGCTCCGGCGCTGGCTCAAGCGCCACGGGGTGCCGACGGTAATCGCTGACCTGCACGAGCACCTCAACGATCTGATTGATGATCCCGACATGAAGGTCGGTCCGTCGTACTTCATGCGCCCAACGGTGCGCCGCGAAGACGTACTCGATCGCGTCTGGCGCACCGCGATCCTGCCGCTGCTCGAGGAACACCATTATGGCGATGGAGTCGACGTGCGCTCCCGGTACGACCTGGCAACCCTGCAACGCGCCGTTGGCTGGTCGTGACCACCCTCGACCTCGTCGAGCATGCCGCACCGGTCGACGTCGCGATGCCCGACGATATCGGGGTGGCTCTCGCCGAGAGCGGCATCGCGACGGTCGCGCCGACCCGGCGCCCCGGTTGGTGGCGTGTGTCGGCCGTTCGCAAGGTCGGGGTCGTGGTGCTCAACGGCTTCGAGGTACGGATCGCGCCGAAGATTCCGGTCGCGCGCCTGCTGTTTCTCCTCGGGTATGCGCGGGACCCGAACCTCTGGCGCGATCCGCCGGTCAGGTTCGCCGAGGTCGACGATCTTGTCGCGGCCATCGCGCACGGCTTCGTCCGTCAAGCCGAGCGCGCCCTGCGCCACGGCGTGCTGCACGGCTACGTCGAGCGGGAGGAGTCACTGACGGTCCTGCGCGGGCGCCTGCGTACCGCCGACCAGCTTGCGCGCCGCCATGGGGTACCGCTGCCGCTGGAGGTCCGCTACGACGACTTCGTCGATGACATCGCCGAGAACCGCCTGCTGCGCACTGCCGCGCTCGTGCTCGCGGGGCTCCCGCGGGTGCCGGCGTCGGTCGCCGGCCGGCTACGGCGACTGAGCGCCCGATTGAGCGGCGCACGTCTGATCGCTCGACGCGAGCCGCGCCCGTCGTGGGCTCCAAGCAGGCTGAACGCCGGCTACGTGCCTGCACTGCGGTTAGCCGAGCTGGTGCTCGACGCTGCGTCGATCGAGCACGGGCGCGGTGCCGCGGCATCCTCGAGCTTTCTGATCGACACCTGGCGTGCCTTCGAGGACTTTGTCGGAACCGCCCTCAGGGAGGCGCTGGCGCCGCACGGTGGGTCGCTCGACCTGCAGAGCACGCGCGACTACCTCGACATCGCCAGTCGGGTCCAGCTACGCCCGGACATGGTCTGGCGTCGCGAGGGCAGCGTCGTCGCCGTCCTCGACGCCAAGTACAAGGTCGAGACGGATCGCGGAGTCCCCGAAGCCGACCTCTACCAGATGCTCGCGTACTGCACCGCCCTCGGCCTGCCGCGCGGGCACCTGCTCTACGCGCGAGGGCTCGGCCCGGTCCGCGAGCACAGGGTCCGGCGGGTCGGGACCGTGTTGTCCTGCCGGGCACTCGATCTCGATCAGGAGCCGGAAGCACTCCTCGCGGACGTTGCCTACGTGGCTATGGAGCTCGCCGAGGAGGCTGCGGTCGACGTGCAGCGCATGAGTTATCGGTTGAGCGAGACAGAACGATCGCAGCAGTGAGGGTCTTCGTGCCGGTCGTCCTGGACGCTGCCTCCATCCGCTCGAAGGCCACGCCGTCGCTGTCCGGCACAAACCACGACCAGCTTGTCCGCGCCGCTGAACGCGATCACGCCATACCCCATCCGTGGGCCTTGCACCCCTAATTACGACGGTGCGTCGTTTGGGCAGGCGAACCGGACTGACAGGTCTATCGCCGAGCTGAGGTCCGAGTCGGAGCTCGATCTGACCTCCCCGGCGCCGCTTTCCACCGGCGTCGGTTCTCTCGTGATGTCGGACGCGGAGGAGTCGCGAAGCGCGGTGAACAGCCGTCGTACCGTCGGCGGCCGGGTCGCCGATTTGGGACCCACATCCAGGACGCGCCCCGTCACGCGGCGAACGACGAGACGATGTCATCGAACGGTCAGACCATCGACAAGCCGGTGCCTCGAGGGCTTCCTCAGCCCACCGCCAAGAACTCCTCGTACCGCTCCTTCACTCGCTCGCGGTCGGGGTGCTGGGCCCGTTGCTTCGGCAGGGTCAGGGACACGCCGTCCATCGCCTGCAGCCCGTGCTTCAGCATCGGGCCGTCGATCTCCTCGAGGATGTCGCGCCGAACCGCGATCTTGTAGTCCGGTCGGACGCCCAGGACGTTGGCGTCGAACGCCCGATGGTGGATCGAGCACAACGACAGCCCGTTCGGCACGATCGGCGTTCCGCGCTCCTTTCCGTCCGGAATGATGTGCGCGGCGTCGAGCAGCTCGACATGCTTGAGCCGGCACATCGCGCACGAGCGCTCGTAGGCGCCGAGCACCTGCGCGCGGAAGACCGGCTGGTGGAGCCGAAGCTTTGTGAGCCTCTCCACCGTGCGGCGGCGGTCGACCTCGTCCGGCCCCGGCACGCCGAGCCAGCGCTGCTGGTTGCCGAGCGCCAGCGCCACGCGGAGGTTCTCCGGCTCGTCGCCGACGACGTACACGGGGTACTGCGCCAGGTACACGCCCTGAGCGACAGCGACGAACCACACGAGCGGGAGCTGGTGCTCGAAGGCGCGGCGCAGCGCGCGGTTGTCGGGGAAGTCCGGGTCGGTGCCGCGGTAGGCATAACGCACCAGTCCGTCGGGTCCCTCGACGTCCTCGTAGGGCGGCTTCCCGCCCGGCGGGGTCCAGGTCGTGCGGATCGAGAGCGCTGCGTCGAGCTGCCGCGGCTTGCAGATGCCTTGCTGGCGAAGGAGGAGCGCGACGGTCTGACCGTTGAACGGGAAGTTGGCGACGTCGGGCTGCGTGACGGTCTGCGTGCCGAGCTGCGTGCGCTCGTCGAGCCACCGCATCGCTGCCTCGCGCGCCGCGAGCTCGTCGAGGAGCGCCACGGGCAGGAGCTTGCCATCCCACCCGTGGCCCCGGTAGATCCGTAACGACCGCCCGGGTCGTCACGAAGTCTCCCGGGAGCTCCGAGCCAGGGGCGCCAGACCGACCGAGGCTACGGGGAGCCACGTGACGGCGATGGTGGAGAGGGCGACGAGCGTGCGCTGGGTGCCGGCGGGCGAGCGGGTCGTCGTCGGTCGGATGCGGATCGACGCCGGCACCGTGTACGTCGGGGAAGGCGACGAGCCGTCGTCCCTCGATCCGACGCTGCGGGTCGACCGGCAGCGGCCCGACTGGCACGCGCAGACGGTGGGACGGCCGCCGCGCTACGCCGACCTCGGCCCTGAGGCGCGAGCCGCCTACCTCATCTGGCTGGAGACTGGTCGCCGAGCCGTCGAGGCACCGAGCGTGTGGGCTCTGCTGTACCTCTACGGCCTCGAGCGCCGCGTGCTCCTTGACGGCGACGACGACCCAGCGCTGCGGCAGGAGGCCGACGAGCTCGGCAGGGTCTACGGCCACGACGACGAGGTAAAGCGGCTCGCCACCGCTCTCGGAGGGAACGAACTCTTCCAGCCTCCGCCGCTGAGCGACACGGACCTCGTCCCCGACGCTCTCCGGATCGAGCTCGGCCGTCGGGCCCTCACCTCGACACCGCTCGACGCCGAGTGGGCGCTGGCGTGGGCGTGGTTCCACCCAACGATCCCTCGGCGCACGGCGGCCACTGCCGCGCCCGAGCAGTTCGCCCAGCGTTGGGGTCAGGTGTTCCACGAGACCCACCCGAACGGGCTCCTCGTTGCACCGCGCCGACGGCGCCTGACGCTCGAGCACCGCCCGTCCAATCCGAGCTTGCCCTCACCCCTCGAGATCACCGTGTCGGACGCGTCCGACGTCTTAGACGCTCCGGGACCCGAGCAAGCGCTGCGAAGCATCACCGAGCAGGTCGAGAGCGACCTCGAGACCCACGTGCGGTGGCTCCACCGCAATCCGGGCCACGACGCCGACGTGTCGGCCCTGGGCACGATCCCGCACAGCCTCGTCTCCACCTCCGCCAGCGCACCGGCGGTCGAGCCCCTCGTCATCTGGGCCGAGGAGACGGTGGGCGCCGAGCAGCGGCGCGGCGTCAGCGGCACAGACCTCATCGAGCGCTGGGCGGCAGTGCAGGGCAAGAGCGCCGTCGAGAAGCCCGACGCGCTGACCCTGGTCCGGGTGCTCGACCAGTTCGGTCTCGGCGTCGAACCTGATCCGCGCTTCGGCGGCCGACCCGTCGACGTCGACCAGCCCGCGGTCCTCTTCCGCTTCGAGCATCCCCCGGTCACGTCGCCGTCGCCCGCCTACACCACAGCGCTGGTCACCCTCGAGCTGTGCGCCGCGGTGGCGACGGCGGACGGTGCCGCAGACGACGCCGAGGACGCGCTCCTGGTGGCGCAGGTCGGACGGGTCGAGGGCCTGGTCGACGCCGAGCGGCTCCGTCTCTCCGCGCATCACGATCTGCTGCGCGCGCAGACCGTCGACCTCGCCGCGGTAGCCGAGCGCGTCGGCGCCCTCGATGCCGGGGACCGGCGCCGCCTCGGTCGATATCTGCTCGAGGTCGCTCGGGTCGACGGCGAGATCAGCCGCGCCGAGCGCGCCACCCTCGTCGCCGTCCACGAGCTGCTCGGCCTGCCAGCGCCTGAACTCGAAGGCCGTACCGGCGAGTTCGACGAGGCCAGGCTCGCCGCGACCCGCGCATCCAACGCCGAGGTCCAGGAGCTGCTCGCCGCCATCTTCGCCGACGACGAAGACCCTGAGGAGGACCCGCCACCGGCACCGGAGCAGGCCGACATCGTCGGCCTCGACCGTCGGCACGCGGGGCTGCTGCAGGAGCTCGCCGCCGCCGGGTCGTGGTCACGCGCAGAGCTGGAGCGTGCCGCTCGCCGGCTCGGGGTGATGCCCGACGGGGCGCTGGACGCCATCAACGAGGCCGCGATCGACGCCACGGAGGACCCCGTCATCGAGGTGGACGAGGACGAGTCCGTCACCATCGACGCCGACGTCTACCGAGAGTTGACCGCATGAAGATCAAGCCGCGCGAGCGGAACGCGCTGATCCAGTCGCTGCGTGCCGGAGTCGTCCCTCGAACGGGACAGCACCTCATCCAGGTTGGCCGCGACCAGGAGGTGCGGGCCCTGCTCGCCGACATCGACCGGGTCGCCGACGGAGGATCGACAGTCCGCTTCGTCATCGGCGACTACGGGTCGGGCAAGACGTTCTTCCTCAACCTCGTCCGCGGCATCGCTGCACAGCGCAAGCTCGTCACGTTGCACGCCGATCTGAACCCGGGTCGAAGGCTCCAGTCGACCGGCGGACAGGCGCGCGGGCTCTACACCGAGCTGATGCGCAACACCGGGACCCAGACGAAGGCCGACGGCGCGCTGGCCGCAGTGGTGGAACGCTTCGTCACGCAGGCGATCGAGGAGGCGAGGCGGACCCAGACCGGGACAGGACGGGTCATCAAGGCCCGCCTCAACGAGCTGGAGCAGCTCGTCGGCGGCTACGACTTCGCGCTGGTGATCGAGAAGTACTGGCGCGGGCACGACACCGACGACGACGCACTCAAGACGAACGCCGTGCGGTGGCTGCGCGGTGAGTACTCGACGAAGTCGGAGGCGCGCGCCGACCTCGGCGTCCGCACGATCGTCGACGACAGTTCGTTCTACGACCAGCTCAAGCTGCTCGCGCGCTTCGTACGCCTCGCCGGCTACCAGGGACTCCTGGTGTGCCTCGACGAGATGGTCAACCTGTACAAGATCGCGCACAAGAGCGCCCGCGAGGCGAACTACGAACAAATCCTGCGCATCGTCAACGATTCCCTCCAAGGGAACGTCGAGGGGCTCGGATTCGTCTTCGGTGGCACACCCGACTTCTTGACCAACTCCCGCCGTGGCCTCTACTCGTACGCCGCACTTGCGAGCCGACTCGCCGAGAACCGCTTCGCGACCAACGGACTCGTCGACTACTCGGGTCCGGTGCTGCGCCTCGACCAGCTCCGGCCCGAGGACTTCCACGTCTTGCTGGAGAACGTGCGCGCCGTGTACGCATCGGGTGACCCCCAGCGCCACCTCGTGCCCGACGAGGCCATCGGTGCGTTCATGCAGCACTGCAACCGTCAGATCGGCGACGCCTACTTCCGCACCCCGCGCAGCACCATCAAGGCGTTCTGCGATCTGCTGGCCCTGCTCGAACAGCACCCCGACCGCGATTGGCGCGAGGTGCTCGGTCACACCGTGGTGCCCGTCGAACAGAACCCGGACCTCGCGCCGTTGGACGACGACGATGACCTTGTCCGTTTCTGACGACGACGGACACGTCTTCGTCACGCGAGCGGACATCACCCATCTCGCGTGTGACGACGTCGTCATCCCCACCGGGCACGACCTCGAGATACGCAGCCACTGGCGCGATGCGTTACCCGCCCGGTTCCGGGATGGCGTCGTCCTCGCTGACCTCGGTCTGTCGCGCGTCCTCTGGGGCACGCGGCGATACGCCGAGCTGCCTGGAACCGGAGTTGACGGCCCGCGCGTGTGGCTGATCGACACCGGTGGCGAGGGCACTCGACCGATCTCCTGGTATACCGACGTCCTCCGCGACGTCCTGCTCGCGATCCACGCGCGCGATGACGTCCCTCGCCATCGTCGTGCACGGCGACTGGTGGCGCTTCCACTCATCGGCGTCGGGGAAGGCGGTGCGAGCGCGCGGCGAGGCGACGTCATCGAGGCCGTGCTGCGGCTCCTCGACGAACGCGCGGCTGCGGGACAGGACTGCGCCCTGGTCCTGCGCGCTGAGCGCGACCACGCCGCCGTGCAGCACGTCCGTCGCGCCGCCCGAACCACGGCGTCCTCCCTGCACGACGAGGAGCAGGAGACCCTGGCCGGGGACCTGGCCCGGCGTGCCCGCGCCGGCGAGCTCGCCCTCTTCCTCGGCGCCGGAGTCAGCACGAGCGCGGGCTTGCCGTCGTGGAAGGAGCTGTTGTCTGCCCTCCTCGACCGCACCACGCTGGCAGCCGACGAGCGCACGGCCGTGCTGGACCTGGACGCCCGGGATGCAGCGACGATCGTCGTGCAGGAACTCGAGGCGAACCGGACCAGCTTGCTGACCGCGCTGCGCGAGGTCCTCCCCCAGTGGCGCTACGGCCTGGCCCACGCCCTGCTCGCGAGCCTGCCCGTTGAGCAGGCCGCGACCACCAACTACGACACGCTCTTCGAATCTGCCCGCGCTGACCAGGACCGACCGACCGCAGTTCTGCCCTTCGACGATCCGTCGCTCCCGTGGCTGCTAAAGCTGCACGGCGACCTGCACCACGGCACGGGAGTCGTCCTCACCCGAGACGACTACCTGCGTTTTGGCGGCACCAGCGGGGCACTCGGCGGCGTGGTGCAGGGCATGCTGATGACTCGGCACGTGTTGTTCGCAGGGTTCTCTTTCACCGACGAGAACTTCTTCCGCCTGGCTCACGGAGCCCGTCGAGCACTCGAGTCCGCCGGGCGGAAGCCTCGGGCCTTCGGGACGGCGCTGGAGTTGCACGGCAACCCTCTTCGCCGTCGACTCTGGGCCGGGGAGCTGGACTATGTGGCGTTCGCCCAGGAGGCCTCCACCAGCCTCGCGACAGCGGCTCGACGACTCGAGATCTTCTTCGACCGCGTTGCCTGCTTGGCCGCCGACGATGCCTCCTACCTCCTCGACCCCGCCTACTCATCGCTGATGTCCGAATCAGATCGCGCGCTCGCGTCCGCTCTGGGTGCGCTGGACGGCGTCGCGCGAGGTGACGGGGCCGGGGTCAGCGAGGTGCGAGAGCTCTTGCAGCGCCTCGGGCGGCGGGAAGGGTGACCGGCGCCGACAGCGACGCCGACACCGCGTACGGCCTGCTTGCTCGCCCAGTTCAGCAGTGGGTTCACCGACGCGGGTGGCAGACGCTGCAGGGCGCGCAGGTCCAGGCGGTCGCGCCGATCCTCGAGGCGAAGAGCGATGTCCTCATCACCGCCTCGACAGCAGGCGGCAAGACGGAGGCCGCTTTCCTGCCGATCCTCTCGCGCCTCGTCGACCAGCCGGCGAAGGACCGAGGGGGGATCGACGTCCTCTACCTCTCTCCGCTCAAGGCGCTGATCAACGACCAGTTCGGGCGCCTCGAGGAGATGTGCGCCGACCTGCCGATACCCGTTCACGCGTGGCACGGCGACATCCCTGCGAGCAGGAAGAAGCAGACCTGGCGCGAGCGCTCGGGAATCCTGCTCATCACACCGGAGTCGGTCGAGGGCCTGCTGTGTCATCGCGGCGACGGCATCAAGGGCTTCCTCGGTCGTCTGCGCTACGTCGTCGTCGACGAGCTGCACGCCTTCCCCGGCAGCGCGCGCGGCGCGCAGCTGGCGTCGCTGCTGCACCGTCTCGACCTGATCGCCCGGCGCCGCATTCCCCGCGTCGGGCTCTCCGCGACGGTCGGGGATGTCGGCATCGCGTCCGCCTTCCTCCGGCCCGGACGCGGCGAGCGGGTCATCGTGGTGGCGGCCGTCGACGCACCACGCGAACGCAAGGCCCTGCTTCGCGGGTCGACGAGGGGCCCGTCCGACATCGCTGACCGCCTGTACCGCACTCTGCGCGGGCGCACGAATCTGGTGTTCGCCAACCGCCGCGACGAGGTCGAGGGGTACGCCGACCGTCTGCGCCGTGAGTGCGAGAACGCCCGCGTCCCCAACGAGTTCTTCGCCCACCACGGGAGCCTGTCCAAGGCAGAGCGGGAGGACGTCGAGGAACGGCTCAAGAGCCCCGAGCCGGCGACGGCGATCTGCACCTCGACATTGGAGATGGGCATCGACATCGGCCAAGTGAGCGAGGTCGCCCAGGTCCGCTGCCCGCCATCGGTGGCCGCGCTCCGCCAACGGTGGGGACGGTCCGGACGGCGTCCCGGTGATCCATCTGTCTTGCGCACCTACATCAGCGAGCCCGCACTCACCACCCGCACCGCACCCCACGAGGCGCTGCGCGCGGAGCTCGTGGCGACCGTGGCGATGCTGGAGCTCTTCCGCGTCGACGACTGGTGCGAGGAGCCCGAGAGCGGGGGCCTGCACCTGTCGACGCTCGTGCAGCAGGTCTTGTCGCTCGTCACGCAGCACGACGGTGTCCACCCGCACGAGGCCGAGTCGGTGCTCTGCTCGCACGGCCCCTTCGACATCGACGCCCAGACGTTCCACGAGCTGCTCCTCGCGATGCACGACACCGACCTGCTCATGAGCTCGTCGGACGGGCTGTTGTTGCCTGGCCGTCGCGGTGAGCGGGAGATCGACGACCATGGCTTCTTGTCGGCCTTCGCGACCCCGGACGTCTATCGCGTCCTCGCTCATGGTGAGGAGATCGGCACGATCGACGCGGGTAGCGCCCTCTTGCCCGGGTCCGGAGTCGTGCTCGCTGGGCGACGGTGGCGGGTGGTCGCCGTGCACCAGGAGGCCAGCGAAGTCGTGGTCGTGCCGGACACGGCCGGCACCGCGCCGCAGTTCCCTGCTGGCGGTGCCCTCCGGGTCCACGACCGAGTACGCGCACGGATGCTCGAGCTCTACCTGGGTGCGGACGTCCCGCCCTACCTGGACGAGGGCGCACGCGCCCTGCTGGCCGAGGGACGTGCGATGTTCGCCCAGCTCGAGCTGTACCGCCGCGACACCGTCCCGTGGGGCCAGCAGACGGTCGTGTTCCCCTGGCGCGGCGACCGCGTCCTCGACACCCTGCGGATCGCGCTGCACCACGCCGGCCTCGACGCCGACCGGGAGGGCCCGGCGCTCGTCGTCCAGGCGCCCGAGGAAGCCGTAAGGCGCCTGCTCGACCGGCTCGCGACCGCCCCACCGCCCGACCCGATGGACCTGGCGGCCACGGTGCCCGCCAAGGTCGAGGAGAAGTGGGACGACGTGCTCTCCCCGGAGCTCCTCGACCGCGCGTACGCGGCACGCGCGCTCGATGTCGAGAGTGCGTGGGTGTGGTTGCGCGCTCGAGCCGGTGACTCGCGCACCGGGACGGGCTCCACCCTCACCGACGTCCCGACCCCGGTCTCGCGCCCGGAGGACGAGGCCACCGGAGCGCACCTCGAGCTCGGCACGACTCCCTTGGCGGTCATCGCTGTGCGGCCGACAGGGCTCTCTCCCGGCCGCGGGCACCGCATCGTCGAGATCGCCGTCGTCACCTGTCGTCCGGACGGCTCTGTCGAGGACTTCTGGCACACGCTGCTCGACCCGGACGTGGATGTCGGATCATCGCGGGTCCACGGACTGGTGGCGACCGACGTCATCGGGGCGCCGACCTTCTCGGAGATCGCAGGGGACATCGCGACCCGGATCGAGGGCCGTGTCCTGGTCGCGCACAACGCGCCGTTCGAGATCGGCTTCCTCCGGAACGAGTTCACCCGCGCCGGCCACGAGCCCCCGGAGTGGCCGACGCTGTGCACGATGGCCTTGGCGGACCGCGCCTCGCCGAGTTCGGGACGGTCGCTCCCGGCCGTTTGCGCTGCCCACGGGATCTCGCTGCCGGATGTCCAGAGCGCCCGTGACGACGCCCTGGCCACCGCCTCACTGCTCCATGTCCAACTCGCCGCACTCGGGGTCGGGACGTTCGCCGATCTGGGGACATCGGTGCAGCTCCTGCCCGGCCAGTGGATCTCCAAGCCGCCCACGGGTCGTGTGCTGCCACGCGTTCGCCCCGCACCGCGCACACCCTCGGAGCTCGCGGACCACGCAACGGCGGGCGAGACCGCCTACGCCGACGCGGTCCTCCGGGCTCTCGACGAAGGCGAGCTCTCCGGCGCGGAGCTCCAGGACCTGCTCCGCACGATCCGCTCGTGGTCGCTGACCGCCGGCATGGTCGAGGCCGTGCACCGCGAGGTGCTCGGGAGGCGTGACGTCCCGGAGCTGATCCGCCGGCGGCTCGGCGTCGTCGAGCGAACAGCGGCGCGACTCGTAGCCGATTCGCGATGATCCACTGTGGATGTCGTGCGGCACAGGCATGATGTCGTGGCCGAACGGAGGAGGGGCCGTGACCGCAGTCGGAGGACGCCACGCGCGCGCGGATGACACCGACCGCGACCTGGGCGTCTCGGTCGAACTCCTCCACGCCGGCTTCGTCAATCTCGCCATGGCGACGGCTGGCATCTCGGTCGTCCGGCGCCTCACCGTCACCAACCAAACCGATGACGACCTCACCGACGTCCATCTCGGCGTTGAGCTGCATGACCTGGAGGGTGAGGTCCTCGCCGCGCCGTGGGGCAAGCACCTCGAAGTGCTGCCTCCCCGGACACCCGTGACGTTCGAGACGGTCCTGGTGAAGCCCGACCCCGAGGCCACGGTCACGGTGGACGAGCAGCGACCCGCGTCTCTCGTGGTGGAGGTCGTGGCCGGGGACGCCCGGCGTCGGATGACGGAGCCCGTTCGGTTGCTGGCCTACAACCAGTGGGTGGCCGAGCCGAAGCGGACCGAGCTGAGCTTGGAGCTGCTAGCGGCCTTCGTCCTGCCCAACCACCCTGCCGTTTCCGACCTGCTCGCCGAAGCACGGGAGGAACTGCGCCGCGCGACCGGGAGCCCCTCGACGCAGGGCTACCAGGCTGGCCCCGAACGCGCAGACGAGATCGCAGGAGCGATCTACCGGGCGGCGCAGGCTCGTCGGATCGCCTACAGCGACCCCCCTGCAAGCTGGGGATCTGGCCAGAAGGTCCGCACGCCCGACCAGGTCCTCGCTCGAAGTGGCGTCGGGACGTGTCTGGACACCACCGTTCTGCTCGCCGCAGCCGTCGAGCAGGCAGGTCTACACCCCCTGCTCTGGGTCGTCGAAGGTCACGCCTTCGTCGGCTACTGGCGCGACGAGCACCACCGCCTCACGCAGACGGTGACGACCGAGCCCGAGACCGCCGCCAACGACGTCGATCTCGACCGGATGCGACTCATCGAGACCACCTTCCTCACCGACTCGGAATCGCCCACGTCGTTCGCCGACGCTTGTCGGAATCCTCGTCATCGCTGGCTGCAGGACCGCCCAGAAAAGATCGTCGGGGTCGTCGACGTCCACCAGGCCCGCCGCAACGAGATCCACCCGCTACCCGCGCGGACGAGGGACGCCGCGGGCGGCATCACCGTCACCGTGTATCAGCCGCCCGAGCGGTCTGGAGAGAGCGCCGGGGTGGCGCCCGGTCTAGAGCAGGCTTCGACCGCTCCTCCGCAACGTGACGGCCGGCCCACCGCGCCCGTCCGGGTAGAGCAGTGGAAGAACACCTTGCTCGACCTCAGCCTGCGCAACCGCCTGATCAACTTCTCGTCTGGCCCCAGCGCGACACGGCTCCTGGCCGCGGACGGATCGCTCCCGCTGGTCGAGGACCTGCTCCACGATCGGAAGTCCATCAATCTGCGGCCGGCCGATGACGTCGACGCTGTGTACGGAGCGCGAGGGCTGCGCGGTGCCACCGACCTGCCCCACGAACTGCTGCTCCGCAGACTGAAGCAGGACCGCGAGCTCTACACCGAGCTCGACGGGGGTCCGCACGCGACACGCCTTCGGGGACTCGCACGGAAGGCGCGCACGCTGCTCGAGGAGTCGGGCAGCAGCAATCTCTACCTCGCGGTCGGCACGTTGACCTGGACCCTGGAGCGCCGCGAGCTGCGCTCGCCGCTGCTCCTCCTCCCGGTCACGCTCACCATTGGCCGGGGCGGACGTTCGCACCGGCTCACACTCGACGAGGGAGGCGAGAGCACCCCGAACCACTGCCTCCTCGAGAAGCTGCGCCAGGAGCACGACCTCGAGTTGCCGGGGCTCGCCGAGCCGGTCACCGACGAGCGCGGCGTCGACGTCGCGGCGGTGCTGCGCGCGGTCCGTGAGGCGACCGCGGCAGCCGGCCTACCGTTCCGGGTGCACGAGACCCTCGATCTCGCGGTGCTGCAGTTCGCCAAGTTCGTGCTGTGGCGCGACCTCGATCAGCACTGGTCGCGGTTCGCCGACAGCCCCTTGGTGCACCACCTCGTCCACACTCCGCACGACGCCTTCGAGGACGGCGTCGCCGACCCCGACGAAGACCTCGACGTGCTTGCCGCGTCGTGCCCCGTCGCCGCTGACTCCTCGCAGCTCGACGCCGTTGCGCGGGCGAGGAACGGGCAGACCTTCGTCTTGGAGGGCCCGCCGGGCACCGGGAAGTCCCAGACCATCACCAACCTGCTCTCAGTGGCGATGGCCGAGGGTCGCCGTGTCCTCTTCGTCGCCGAGAAGCGCGCCGCGCTCGACGTGGTCCGCGCACGGTTGGACGCGATCGGCCTAGGCGTCCTCTCCCTCGACCTGCACGACAAGAGCAGCAAGCCCTCGGCGGTCCGCGAGCAGCTGCGTCGCGCCCTCGACCACGAGACGGCCCTCGACGAGGAGGGTTATCGCGTCGCCTACGACGACCTGCGGACCAGCGCCCGCACGCTCGCGCGCTACGCGCAGTCGCTCCACGCGCGAAACGCGATCGGCAAGTCGCTCTACAGCGCACGGGATACGGAGCTCGCTCGCGGCGACGGCCCCACGCTTCCCGTCGATCGCCGCCTCGTCGCGGAGGGAGGCGCCTCTCGCCCGATCGACGTGACCGAGCTCGCCGACGCGGCCTGGCGAGCACGCCCACGGCGTCACCACCCGTGGGGGTTCGTCCGCGGCACGCCCTCGTCGGTCGAAGAGCTGCGCACCGGCACCCGCATCGCCGACGAGGCCTTGGCCGTCATCGCGGGTGGCCCTCCCACCCTTCGCACATTGGTCTATGCCGCGTCGTCAGTGTCAGAACTGAACAAGGCGGTCGCGCTCTGCCGACCGGACCACCCGCCCCTCGGTCTCCTCGACGAGGTGGCGCAGCCACGGTGGGAGCGGGCCGCAGCCGAGGTGCGGACATCCATCGCCCGCTTCATGCACGCGCCTCGTCCCGTGCTCAGTGCCGCACTGCCCACCGCGGTCGGGCTGCCACTCGATGATCTGCTCGGTGACGCGGAGCAAGCCGCCGCCTCGTCGTTCTTCGGACGGAAGAAGCGCCAGCGTCTCGTCCTCGACCGAGTGCGCCCCGGCCTCGTCCCGGGCGCCGAGCCCGAGCTCGCCGGGATCGTGGATCTCCTGACCCAGCTCGTGCGCCTCCGCGACGAGATCCGGGTGCTGCGCGACCAGGTGCGCGCCCTCCCGGGACTCGGGCTTCCCGACGGGTGGAACCCGTTGCTCGACGGCGAGGGCGACCGGCCGCTCGCTCAGGTCACGGCGCTGCAACAGGCAAGCGCGACGTTAGGGGCTACCGATGGCCCGTTCCGTGACGCCCTCCGCGCCCACATCGCCGATCCGTCGCGCGGCGACGGACGGTGGTGGGCGGCGTTGGAACGTCTCACCTCGGGTCTCGGGATCGTCGTCGATGCGGCCGGGATCGCCCCTGACGTGGACACGTGGCGCGACGGTGCATCGCTCGTCGACGCGTGGGGCGCGGGGGCCGACGAGCGCCGCGGTGACGCCGGAGTGGTGCGGCTCCGTGAGTGGGAGGCGCTCTGCGGATTGGTCCGTGCCCTCGCCGAGCGGGGCAGTCCAGAGACGGCGGCCGCTGTGCTGCGGGGAGACGTCGCCCCGGAAGAGCTGCCTGCAGCTTTCGACCGGGGTGTCGCCCGGACCTCGATCGCTGAGCGCCGTGCCTCCGCTGAGCTCGACCGCTTCGACGCCGGCACCCATGAGCGCACCATCGCCCGCCTCGCCCGGGCTTCGGCAGAGGTCCGCCGCCACCTCGTCGAGGCCGTTCCCCGCCGCATCGTCGAGGAGCGCTCATTCGTCTCGGACTCGACGCGCGGCCGCATCGGAGAACTCCGTCGGGAGATCGGTCGCCAGCGCGGCGGCCTCTCCGTCCGTGCCCTGATGGCGCGCTACGGCGATCTCGTCACGCAGGTGACTCCGTGCGTCCTCGTCAGCCCCGACTCGCTGTCACGCTTCATCAGCCCCGATACAGAACCCTTTGACCTGGTCGTGTTCGACGAGGCCTCCCAGATTCGGGTGGCCGACGCCGTCGGGGCACTCGGCCGAGCTCGCGCGGCTGTCGTCGTGGGAGACAGCAAGCAGATGCCGCCCACGATGTTCGGCGGCGCCGGCGCGAACGACGAGGAACTCGAGGTCGAGGCCTCTGACGAGGACGTCATCCCCGAGGACGAGGAGAGCATCCTCTCCGAGTGCGTCCAGGCCCGCGTCCCTCAGACCTGGTTGTCATGGCACTACCGCAGCCAGGACGAAGCTCTGATCGCCTTCAGCAACCGCCACTACTACGAGGGGCGTCTGGCCTCGTTCCCCGCGCCGGCCCGAGCCGGCAACGGCCTCGCGTTCCGCCGGGTCGACGGCCGTTTCTTGCGGTCGGGCTCGCGCGAGACGTTGCGGACGAACCCCGTAGAAGCTCGCGCGGTGGTCGAGGAGATCGTGCGCCGGTTCGCCACCGTGGTCGATGACCCCCCGTCGATCGGCGTGGTCACCTTCAACGTGCAGCAGCGGGACCTGATCGACGAGCTGCTCCGCGCGAGCGAGGTCCCCGCCCTGCTCGACGCCCTCGAGCGCGAGGACGACCGACGCCTCTTCGTCAAGAACCTCGAGAACGTGCAGGGCGACGAGCGGGACACGATCTTCTTCTCCGTGGCTTTCTCGTACGACGACCGCGGTCGGGTGCCGTCCAACTTCGGCCCGCTGAACCGCCTCGGCGGCGAGCGGCGCCTCAACGTCGCCGTCACCCGAGCGCGGCGGGAGGTCGTCGTCTTCTGCTCGTTCGAACCCAGCGACCTCCGAGCCGAGAACTCCACGTCGATCGGGCTCAAGCACCTGCGCGCCTACCTCGAGCTGGCCGCCGGTGGCCTGTCCAGCTCGGGCGACACCGCCCGCAAGCCCTCCGCGCGCGATCGTCATCGGGACGACGTCGCTTCCGCGCTGCGCGAACGGGGTCTGGTCGTGCAAACCGATGTCGGTCTCTCCGAGTTCCGGCTGGACCTCGCCGTGGCTCCGCCTTCCTCCCCCGAGACGCCGACCTTGGCGATCCTCCTCGACGGTCCTGATTGGGCGGCGCGCCGAACGGTCGGCGATCGAGACGGACTGCCTGCCGAGGTTCTCACCCGCGTCCTCGGGTGGCCCGACGTGGCCCGCGTATGGCTGCCCACCTGGATGGCCGATCGTGAGGGCGTCCTGGACGATCTCCAGCGGCGCGTGACCGAGCCCCCACCACCCCCGCCTGAGGAGCCAGCGCCCGCCGCGGTCGACGTACCCGCCGCCTCGTCCGATCTCGTCGAGGAGATCAAACCGAAGCCGGTTGACGCCCGGCCCGCGACGATGGCGTCTGCGCCACCCCAGAAGGCTCCTGCTCAACCTGGGCTAGACCGCCCATCAGGAGCGCGCCAGTCGTCCGAGTTCCAGGCGTGGGAGCCGGGCCTGCTCGGAGGACGGGAGACTCTCGATGCGCTACCCGAGCCTGCCGCAGCAGCCCGCGTCCGCCGGGCATTGGCCGACGCGATCGCCGCCGAGGCACCGATCCCGCTCGCACGTCTCGCGCGGGCAGTGGCCCGCGCCTTCGACCTCAATCGCGTCCGCCAGGAGCGAGTCGATGCCATCCTCGCCCTCCTCTCACCCGACCTGCGCGTCGTCGACGGTGTCGTCTGGAAGCCAGGTACCGACCCTGCGTCGTGGACCGAGTTTCGCGGCTCCGCGGACGGGATGAGTCGGCCGTTCGAGGACATCCCTCTCAAGGAGATCGCCAATGCGATGGACGCGGTGTCGCGAGAGAGCGGCGGCATGGACCGGGAGGAGCTGTACCGGGAGACGCTCGCCGCCTTCGGCGGACGACGGTTGACCACCGGGATCCGCGAACGACTCACCGAGGCGGAGCGTCGCCGCGCCGCGTGAGCCAGCTCGGACCTCGGAATCGCCGTTGACCCTGACGTCAGCCAGCTGCTCGTGGACCCTCGACGCTCGGTGGGACGAAGACCTCGAGTGCCAGCGCCTGGGCGGGATCGCCCGACGTCGGTTCGAACCCGAGACCGACGGCACCGTCGGTCTCGCGGGCCCTCGCTCGCAACACGCGCCCGTCGGGAGCCGTCGGCCACGTCTCCCCCAGGTGCAGCACGATCTCGTCCTGGAGGTCGCGGAAGACCTCGTCGACCGTCTCCGCATCGAGGACCGGCGCCTCGCCCGGGGTGGGCAGGGGGAAGGTCAGCGCCACCTTGAGCGGCGCGCCCTCGCGGCGGATCATGACCGCCAGCTCCGCGCCCGTGGCCACCAATTCGCGGTCGGACGGGAGCAGCGGCGTCAGGACCGAGGCGAGGTGCTCGGCCAGGGCGGCCATCCAGATCCGGCCGGCCTGCTGTGTCAGCTCGGGCATCGCTACCTCGGGGTGATCCGACACTGGTTGTTCGCGGCAACGTACGTGGTGCTGGTCGTCGGTGAGTAGTGGGTGGCCTGGAAGGTGTAGACGTCACCCCAGGTCCACTGCAGACCGGCGTGCCGTTCGATCATGCGGAGTGACGTGTGCAGCTGGTCGTCCTTCACGATGACGTTGGGCGACGACGTGGCCCTCCCGTTGACCAGGTGGTTCCACGTGTAGACACCGGGCGCGGCTCCCGGGTCATCGATGAACCACCACATCGTCAGCGTCGTGAACGTGCCCGTGCGCTCATCGGGGCGCAGGTCCACCTCCACCCGCCCCGCCTCCTCGCGATGCACGTAGTTCAGGCACGGCGGGATCGGGTCGGCGGCGGCGACGCCCGTGCCGCCCAGCAGCAGCGCCAGTGCGCCCACGATCGATGAGCAGAAGCGCGCGTGCGAGGTCATCGTTTCCCCCTCTGGTCGGTCCTCAGGGGGTTGGACCCACACGGAGCGCGTGCGGTTCCACCGGATTCTCGGCGGGAGCTCGGAGCCCCATCAAGACCCTCACGCCGTGGTCCAGGTCCGCGGTGCCGGGCAGGGGCGCGAGGTGCTCGGCGCCGTCATCGCCGCCTGATGTGACCCCGGAGACTGGCCTCCTTGCGCAAGCGAAATATCGCATACCATTCGCCGCATGCCGATCCCGAGCCGCAGCGCCGGTACCGACCGCAGCCCGCTGCGCGAGCAGGCGTTCCGGGCCCTGCGCGCGGCGATCGTCGACGGGACCCTGGAGCCGGGCGAGCGGCTCAACGACGCCGAGCTGAGCGAGTGGCTCGGCGTCTCCCGCACCCCGATCCGCGAAGCGATCGCGCGACTGGAGCAGATCGGGCTGGTGGCCGTCCGCCCCGGCAGCTCGACGACGGTCAGCGCGCTCGACGTGCGCGCCACCGTCGAGGCCCAGTCCGTGGCCGCGGCGATGCACGAGCTCGCCGCCCGCGAAGCCGTCCCGGTTCTCACTACCGCCGACCTCGATGCGATGACCAGCGCCAACGACACCTTCGCCGCGGCGCTGGCCAGCGGCGACGTCGACGGCGCGATCGCCGCCGATGCCGCGTTCCACGGCGTCTTCGTGCGGGTCTGCGGCAACCGCCGGCTCGCCGCGGTGCTCGACGACGTCACCCCGCTGCTGCAGCGGATGGAGCGCGCCCGCTTCGCGTCGCTGACCGGACGCGCGTCGGTGGCCCAGCACGCCCGGATCGTCGAGCTCGCCCGCGCCGGTGACGCCGAGGGTGCGGCCCGCGCCAACCGCGAGAACTGGCTGACGCTGCGCCCCGAACAGGAGCCCCATGACGCTGGATGACTTCGAGCGCTACCCGCTGCTGTTCGGGCCGAGCCCGGTCCACCGCCTCGAGCGCCTGACCGCGCACCTCGGCGGAGCGTCGATCTGGGCCAAGCGGGAGGACTGCAACTCCGGCCTGGCTTACGGCGGCAACAAGACCCGCAAGCTCGAGTACATCGTCCCCGCCGTGCTCGCGTCCGGCGCCGACACGATCGTCTCGATCGGCGGCTACCAGTCCAACCACACGCGCCAGGTCGCCGCGGTCGCCGCCAAGCTCGGGCTGAAGGCCCACCTGGTGCAGGAGAAGTGGGTGGACTGGCCGGACGCGGTCAACGACAAGGTCGGCAACATCCTGCTGTCGCGGATCATGGGCGCCGACGTGCGGCTGAACGCGGCGGGCTTCGACATCGGCATCCGCGACTCCTGGGAGCGCGCCCTGGAGGAGGTCCGAGCGGCCGGCGGGACGCCGTACGGCATCCCGGCCGGTGCCTCGGAGCACCACCTCGGCGGCCTCGGGTTCGCCAACTGGGCGCGCGAGGTGGAGCAGCAGGAGGCCGAGCTCGGCGTCTTCTTCGACACGATCGTCGTCTGCACCGTCACCGGCTCGACGCACGCCGGGATGATCGCCGGCTTCGCCGGGCAGGACCGGCCGCGTCGGGTGATCGGGATCGACGCCTCCGCCATGCTGGCGAAGACGCGCGACCAGGTGGGGCGGATCGCCCGGCACACCGCGGCGCTGATCGGGCTCGGGCGCGAGCTGCGCGACGACGAGATCACCGTGCTCGAGGGCTGGGCCGGGGACCGCTACGGCATCCCGGTGGCGTCGACGATCGACGCGATCCGGCTGACCGGCGAGCTCGAGGGCATGATCATCGACCCGGTGTACGAGGGGAAGTCGATGGCCGGGCTGATCGACCTGGTGCGGTCCGGGGAGATCGCGCCGGATTCGACGGTGCTCTACGCCCACCTCGGCGGCCAGCCCGCGCTCAACGCGTACGCCGGTGCGTTCTCCTGACCAGCAGCTCGTCGTCGGTGGGCCTCGCCATCGTCGACGCATGAGCAGCGCGCCACCCGCGCGTCTGGCCCCCGACGATCTTGTTCGTGGTTTTCGACCCCATCAGCGGGTGCCGACCCACAGCACTGTGCCGGCGGCGCCGGGTGTGCCAGATTTGGGCTCAGGGCGATCCTTGAGCGTTGAGCACTCGGCCCGCGTGGCCCGACGAGAAGCGGTACAGGAGTGCAGCGATGAGCGCGTGGTTGGTGGGCCACGTGCCGTCGTGGCTGCTCTTGATCGGCGTTCTCGTCCTCGTCGTCGGGCTGTCGGTGCTCGTCCAGATCCTCGTTCGTCGTCGGTTCCCGCGGCTGGCGGGCGAGGAACACAACGACGTCCTGCGCTTCGCCGCTGGTGTCGTCGTTCTGGTGTTCACCTTCTTCATCGGCTTCGTCGTCTCCGTCAGGTGGGGTGAGATCAATGCTGCCGATGAACGAGCACGCGCCGAAGGGGCGGCCGGAGTGCAATTGGTCGCTCGCCTGCACGTCTTCGCCGAGCCGGACAGCGAGCGCATACGAGTGGCGCTCCTCCGGTACGAGGAAGCGGCCGTGGTCGAGTGGGACGTGGCGGCGAACGGTGGGTCCTATCCGCCGGCCGACCGAGCGTCGAACGATCTGCGTTCCGCCTACGAACAGGTTCAAGCAAGCAACGATCTACAGAAGACGATGCTCACGAGCTCGTTCACCGATCTCGACGATCTCAGCACGGCTCGCACCGAGCGCGTCCTCCAGGCACAAACCGAGGTGGGACCGCCTTGGCCACTCTGGGGGGTGATCTTGTTGACCACCGCGCTGTTGATGGGCTGTTCCATCGTCTACGGGGTAGCGAATCCCGCGTCCCATGTCGCGATGGTCGCCAGTCTGGCTGTGCTCGTGGGCATGATCCTCTACCTCGTCCTGATGCTGTCGCATCCGTACCTCGGTGAGATCGCCGCCTCCCCCGAGCCGCTGCGCGAGGTCATTCGAGCGCTGTCCCCCAACCCGCCGTGAGTGGGCGCCTCCTGCTGGACGGCCTCGGGTTCGCGAACTGGGCCCGCGAGGTGGAGCAGCAGGAGGCCGAGCGAGCTGCGCGACGACGAGATCCCCGTGCTGGAGGGCTGGGCCGGGGACCGCTACGGCATCCCGTGGCGTCGACGATCGACGCGATCCGGCTGACCGGCGCACTCGAGAAGATGATCATCGACCCGGTGTACGAGGGGAAGTCGATGGCCGGCCTGATCGACCTGGTGCGGTCCGGCGAGATCGGGCCGACCTCGACCGTGCTCTACGCCCACCTCGGCGGCCAGCCCGCGCTCAACGCCTACGTCGGTGCGTTCTCCTGACCAGGAGCTCGCTGTCGGTCGTTCTCGCTATCGTCGACACATGACCAGCGCGGCCCCGGACACGAGGGCGGGCGAGCTCCCGCCCCTGCCGCGGGTGGGTGCGTCTCCCCGCGCGGTGCGGGCCGCGCTCCACCCCGAGCACCACGAGGCGTTCGACCGCGCGTTCCGGGCGGCCCTCGACGAGGCGGAGCGCGAGCTCGACCTGCAGCCCGTGCACGAGGTCGTCGAGCACTGGCGCCGCCGCGCCTGGATCACGCGTGACCGGGAGCAGTATCGGCGGATCGTCCGGGAGGCCGTCGAGGAGTCGACGGGCGAGGCTCCGCCGGAGAGCGAGTCGACACGGGCGTCCGAGGCTCGGCTCTGACGGCAGATGTACGCGCTCGACACCCGAGGGCCGGTGCAGGACCAGATCGACGCGCTGCCACCAGCCGCCGTGCCGGAGTTCGACCGGCTTCGGCAGGCTCTCGAGACCCGGCCGTGGGACGGCGCGCCCTACCTGCTCGAGGACCAGCGGCGCGTCGACCTCCTCCTGGTGCAGTGGGGCCTGACGCCCGACGCGTGACCCCGCCACGGTGGCGGGTACTGGCGCGGGAGACGGATCACCGCCGACGAGGAGGCACCCGTGGCCCACCAGCCGCCCGACCCCTACGACTTCCTGCCCGACGTCGCGTCGTTCAGCGTCACCAGCACCGACGTCAACGACGGGCAGACGCTCCCGAACGCGCAGGTCAGCGGCATCATGGGCGCCGGGGGCGAGGACGTGTCGCCGCAGCTGGAGTGGTCGGGCGCGCCCGAGGGCACGAAGAGCTTCGCGGTCACCTGCTACGACCCCGACGCCCCCACCGCCAGCGGGTTCTGGCACTGGGCGGTCACCAACATCCCGGCCTCCACGGCCTCCCTGCCCGCCGACGCCGGCGACCCCGACAAGGGCCTGCTGCCCGAGGGCGCGATCACGCTGGCCAACGACGCCGGCGCCAGGCGCTACATCGGCGCCGCGCCGCCCGGCGGGCACGGCGAGCACCGCTACATGTTCGTGGTGCACGCGATCGACACCGAGGACCTCGGGGTCGGCGCCGACGCGACGCCCGCGTTCCTCGGCTTCAATCTCTTCTTCCACAGCATCGGGCGGGCGAGGATCACCCCGACGTACGACATCGGCGGCTGAGGGAGGGCGGCATGGCGGGTCGCGACCAGACCGACGACTGGCCGCTGCCCACCCTCGACCGGGTCTCCGCGTTCAGCGACGGTGTCTTCGCCATCGCGATCACGCTGCTGATCCTGCCGCTGACCGAGGCCCAGGTCCGCGACGGCCACGTCGTCGAGGACCTCCTCGCCCTGCAGCACCAGTTCCTGGCGCTGTTCCTGAGCTTCGCGGTGATCGGGGGCTTCTGGCTCCTGCACCACGACGACCTGCGGGCGCTGACGGGCGCAAGCCGGCGGATGCTCGTCGCCAACCTCGTCTTCCTCTTCTTCGTCGTGCTCCTCCCGTTCCCCACCGCCCTGCTGGGCGACGGGGACAGCGCGGCGGCGACGATCATCTACGCGCTCTCGATCATGGCGACGTCGGTGAGCTCGCTGGCCCTGTGGTGGACCGCCGAGCGGGACGGGCTGGTCGACGGCGAGCGCGGCCGGCGCTGGGGACGCGACAAGTACTGGGGCACGGCCGCGGTCGTCATCGCCTTCCTGCCGTCCCTGCCGCTGGCGCTCGTGGCGCCGGGCTGGGCGCGCGTCAGCTGGGCGCTGGCGTTCCCGCTCGGGATACTCGCCGACAAGATCGAGGAGCGCCGGCGCGATCAGGACGGGTCGTCGCGGCGCAGCCGCCGCAGCACCACGGCGCAGTAGATCGCGACGACCAGCAGGACGCCGCCGATCACCGCACTCGCCCACAACCCCGTCACGACGCCGTAGACCACGGCGGCGAGGCCGAGGACGCTCCCGATCACGACGAGCAGGAGCAAGCGGGTGCGTCGGCCGTGGCGGTCGGGTCCAGGCGCGATCACGGCGCGGAGGGTACGCACCTTCCGCGGGGCGCCGTCGGGCACGAAGCTGGCTGGCATGGTGACGGGCGAGCAGGTGCACCCCGAGGACATCGACGCCTGGCGGGCCTGGCTCAGCGAGCACCACGCGCGCGGCACCGGCGTCTGGCTGGTGACGTGGAAGGCGCGCACCGGGCGCCCGACCGTCGGCTACGAGGAGTCCGTCGAGCAGGCGCTGTGCTTCGGCTGGATCGACAGCACCAACCGGTCGCTCGACGACGAGCGCTCGATGATGTGGTTCGCCCCGCGCCGGCGCGGCAGCGGATGGGCCCGCTCGAACAAGCAGCGCATCGCGCGGCTCGAGGAGGCGGGGCTGATGGCGCCCGCCGGCCGCGCCCTGATCGACGAGGCGAAGACCGACGGGTCGTGGACGATGCTCGACGACGTCGAGGACCTGGTGGTCCCGCCCGACCTCGCGGAGGCGTTCGACGGGCACCCGGGAGCGCGCGAGTACTGGGACACGCTGTCCCGCTCGCCGCAGCGGGCGATGCTCGCTTGGGTCGCCGAGGCGAAGAGGCCCGCGACCCGCGCCGGGCGCGTCGCGCAGATCGCGGAGCGGGCGGCGGCCGGCGAGATCGCGTTCCCGCGCCACGCGGGCGGGTAGTCGAGAGGTCATGATGACCGTGATCACCCACGTCAGCCTCACGCCCGGCCGCGAGCCGGAGTGGGACCAGGCGATGCGCGACCGCCTCGAGACCGCCCGCGAGAAGGAGGGCTGGATCGGCAACCAGCTCGTCATCCCGCTCGACGCGCCCAACGAGCGGACCGTGATCGGCACCTGGACGACCCGCGCGGCGTGGGAGGCGTGGCACTCCGACGAGGCGTTCCTCGAGACCCGCGAGCGCATGGAGGGTCTGCAGGACGGGCCGAGTGACACGAGCTGGTACGAGGTCGTGTCCGACGAGCGCGCCTGAGGCCAGGATGGCCGGGTGACCGCACCCTGGGTCCTCGACGAGGACGACGCGCTGGAGCTGTTCGCCTACCTCGTGACCGCCGCGCGCACGCAGGTCGACGAGGCCGCCGAGTACGGGCCGATGCGCCTGCTGACCGCCGCCCACCGCCTCGCCGAGGCCATGGCTCCGCGGGCGTCGGCGGAGACGGCCGAGGCGCTCGCCGGGCCGCTGGCGGCGATGCCGCTGCTGGCCGTGCCGCGCGACCGGGCGGAGTACGTCGAGCAGCTCGACGGGGCGTGCGCGTCGCTGGCCGCGCACCTGAAGCAGCGGTACGGCGCGTGACCGACCCCGTCCCCGATCCTGTCCTCGCCGCCATTCGCCGCCGGCGGGTGACGCGGGCGATGACCGACGAGCCGGTGGCGCGCGAGCAGGTCGAGACGATCCTCGAGGCCGCGCGCTGGGCGCCGACCGCCGGCAACCGGCACCTGCAGCGCTTCGTCGCGACGACCCACCCGGGCACGCTGCGGGTGCTGCGGATGGTGTCGCCCGGGATGATCGCGCGTCCGGCGGCGGCGATCACCGTGTGCGTCGACCGGGGGCTGGCCGCGCGCTACGGCTTCCGTCCCGAGACCCCGGGCCCCTGGATCGACGTCGGCACGGCGACGGCCACGGTCCTGCTCGCCGCGCAGGCGGTGGGCCTGGGCGCGGGGCCGGTGAGCTCGTTCAGCCGCGCCGCCGTCGCCGTCGCGCTCGACCTGCCCGAGGGCTGGAGCCCCGAGCTGATCGTCTGCCTCGGGCACCCCGCGGCGGAGCAGCCGGGCGCGATGACGCCGGGGCGTCGCGTGACCTGGCAGGACCTCACGCGCTGGGTGCCCTGACCGTTCAGTGCCCCCGGAACGCCTCCGCGAGCCACCAGGACGGCTCGTCGGCGACGACCTTCGCGTCCACCACGAGCGGCCGGTCGCGCGGCCCCTCGAGCCAGGCGCGCACCCCGGCGAGGTCCTCGACCGCGCGCACCACGAGCCCCTCGCACCCGAAGCCCCGCCCGATGGCGGCGAGGTCGCGGTCGGGGAAGGTCACGGTGGTGTGGTCGGCGCCGGCGAAGTGGTGCACCTCGGCGCCGTAGGCGGCGTCGTCGTAGACCACCACGAGCAGCGGCAGGCCGAGGCGGGCCGCGGTCTCGAGCTCGGCGACGCCCATGAGGAACCCGCCGTCGCCCAGCGCGGCGACGGTGAGCCGGTCCGGCCGGGCGATCGCCGCGCCGAGGGCCGTCGCCAGCCCCAGCCCCACCGACTGGAACGCCTGGGTGAAGCAGAAGCCGGCCGCGTCGGGCACCGCGAGGTAGGCCGCGGGGTAGCCCATGAAGTTGCCGGAGTCGGTCGCGACGGTGCGGTCGGCGGGCAGCAGGGCATCGAGGTGGGCCGAGAGCACCCGGGGGTCGATCCGCTCCCCGGTCGACGTGTCGTCCACCGGCAGCGTCGCCCACCGGCCCTCGGCCTCGAGGCGCGCGGCCAGCTCGGGGCTGCGGTAGCCGGACGAGGGCGTCACGACCCGCAGCACGTCACGGGCGGTCTCGGCGACGTCCCCGAGCACGCCCTGATCGATCGGGTGGTGGGCGCCGAGGGCGGCGGGGTCGTCGTCGACCTGCACGACGGTGGCGACGTCGCCGATCAGCGCGCCGTGCCGCGTCGTCCACATCGTCAGTGACGCGCCCCAGGCCACGACGACGTCGGCCCCGGCGACGAGCTCGGCGGCGAGCGGCGTCGCGAACCCGCCGCAGATGCCCAGCGACCACGGCGAGCAGGCGAACAGGCCGTGGGCCACCGCCGAGGTCGTGAGCAGCGCGCCGCACGCGTCGGCCAGGGCGGCGAGTTCGGGGCCGGCGTCGCGGGCGCCGCGACCCGCGACGAACACCGGGCGCCGCGCGCCCGCGAGGACCGCCGCGAGCGACGCGACCGAGGCGGTGTCCGGGCGGGTCGGGCTCCAGGGCTCGACCGCGGCGACGAACGCGGGAGAAGGGCACGGCTGGGCCTGGACGTCCAGCGGCAGGTTGAGCACGACCGTCCGCCGCTGCCGGCGCGCGACGGCGAAGGCGCGGACGGTGTCGGCGACGGCGGAGGCCGCCGAGTGCACGCGCTCGGGCACGGCGCCGACCGCGCGGGCGAGCGCGTCCTGGTCGACGCGGAAGTTGGAGCGCACCGCGGCGCCCGCGGGCTCGGCGGCCAGCACGAGGAGCGGGGTGCGGCTCTTGGCGGCCTCGGTCAGGCCGGTCATCGCGTTGGTCAGCCCGCAGCCCTGGTGCACCGACAGCACCGTGACCCGCCCGGACGTCCGCGCGTGGGCGTCGGCCATCGTCGCCGCCCCGCCCTCGTGCCGGGCGGCGGTGAACCCGACCCCGGCGTCGCGCAGGGCGTGGGTGACGACGAAGTTGCCGCTGCCGACCACCGCGTAGACGTGCGCGACGCCGAGGTCGGCGAGCGTGCGGCCGACGACCTCGGCGACGTTCACCGCTCGACCAGCGCGTACACCCGCGCCGGGCTGCCCGAGCCGCCGACGATCGGCAGCGGCGACACCACGACCACGGCGCCGGTCGGGGGCAGGAGCGCGAGGTTCTGCAGGCTCGTCAGGCCCCACTTGCCCGCCCCCATGAGGAAGTGGTGGCAGGAGAAGGGCGGGTCGAACCCGCCGGCGGCGCCCGCGTCCGTGCCGACGGTCTCGGTGCCGAAGCCCGCGACCGGCGACTCCTGCGCGATCCAGCGCGCGCACTCGGCGGACACGCCCGGGGTGTGCGGGCCCTGCTCGTCGGCGTTGGTGAACGCCTCCTGGTCGTGGGAACGGGCGTCCCACCCGGTGCGCAGGAGCAGCCAGCCACCCTCGGGCAGCGGGCCGTGCTCGTCGGTCCAGGCCCGGACGTGGTCGACCTCGAGCAGGAAGTCGGGGTCGGCGGCCACCTCGGCGCTCTTGTCGATCACGGCGGCGGCGCCGATGAGCGTGCGCAGCGGGGCCTGCGACACGTCGAGCCCGTCCCGCCCGGTGACCCAGTGGTTGGGGGCGTCCAGGTGGGTGCCGGTGTGCTCGCCAGTGTGGATGTCGTTCCAGTACCAGGCCGGCCCGCGGTCGTCGTAGCGGCTGAGCTCCTCGAGGCGGAAGCGACCGGTGTTCGCGAACGGCTCGGGCAGCTCCAGGATCGGCGTCGTCTCCGACAGCGGGGCGGTGAGGTCGATGGCCTCGACCGACCCTCCGCGCAGGGCGTCGACGAGGGCGGGCAGCACGGGGGTCACGGGCGGGTCCTCTCGGAGGGGAGTCGATGATGCACAGCGCTCAGGGCACGGCGACAGCCCGCGACACGACCACGACGTCGCTGTTGTTCCCCCGCGCCTGGCGCAGCTCCGGCGGGCGCGGGGTGAAGCCGGGGACGCCGGTGAGGCCGAGGGTCTGGTCGTCGACGCGCAGGGTCAGCGGGCCCGTCACCTGCACGTCCACCACTGCGCCCTCGGGCGGAACATCGTCGAGGCGCAGGGTCATCGGGCCGCCGCCGAGTGGTGCTGACAGGGGCGGCCGTCCTGGGTAGGCGACGGCGACGCCCCGCACGGGCACCTCGGTGCGCAGGAAGACCGTCGGCGCGCCGCGGGGCGAGGTCACCTGGAGGCGCACGGTGTCGGGGGTCCGCGAGAGCACGGTCGCGGCGGGCGGCGGCAGGGGCAGCGCCGTCGCCGGGCCGCGGCTCACCGGCTCGCCGCCCGGCCAGGCCTCGAGCGGGGCCGGGGTCTCGCCGGCGTAGCTGCGGGTCCAGTCGGCGGGGGCGCTGTCCGTCGTCACCCAGCGGGCGGCGCCGGTCTCGGCGTCGAGGACGTAGGCGAGGTCGCTGCCGTAGGGCGTGCGCGGGTCGGGGGCGTCGAGCTGCAGGCCGCCGCCGGCGAGGATCAGGACCCAGACGAACGCCAGGATCGGCAGCGCGTAGCCCCGCGCCATGCCGGGCCGCGGCAGCGCCGAGAGGCTCGCCCCGATCGGGATGCCGACGAGGGTGAAGACGGCGACCGGCAGCCCGTCGGAGATGCCCCCGATGGCGAAGGAGGCCACCGCGAACGGGATGAGCAGCGCGACGGCCGGGACCGCGCCGAGCACGAGCGCCGGGACGGCGAGCCACGGGCGCTCGCGCACCAGGAGCACGAGGATCAGCGCCAGGGCGAGGCCGATCACCGGCCACGCGAGCAGGAACACCGAGCTCTGCGCCACGACCGCGAGCCCCGCGGCGAGCAGGGCCAGCACGAGCAGCGCCCCCGCGGCGAGGGCGACCGCGCCCGGGCGGCGGCGGACCACGCTCACGACCAGCGTCGTGATGACGAACGCCAGCACGCCTGCGGCGACCTCGTAGAGCACCGGGCGGCCGAGGAAGGGCCCGGTGTCGGCGTAGGCCGGGCGGAAGAACACGAGGCCCTGCCACAGCCCGACACCGGCCGCGACGGCGACCACGAGGCCGAGGACGTAAATCAGGGCCGCGCCGAGGACGCCACCGACGGTCGCCCGGGCGCGGTACCGCGCGACGACCACGAGCACGACGACGAGCACCAGCGCCAGGCCCGCGACGCCCCACGCCCACACGCTGTCGTAGCTGACCAGCAGGCCCAGGGCGGCGAAGTAGGTGCGGTCTCCGGTGGCGGGCGCGCCGGAGGCGGCCGGGTCGAGCGGGGCGAGGTCGCGGTCGCCGAGTGCCCGGGTGAGCGCGACCGCGTTGCCGCCGTGGTTCTGCAACGAGGCCCCGCTGAGGTTCGCCGGGGCGTCGCCGGGGGTGTGGTACTGGTACGGCCGCCCGATGAACGCCGCGTTCATCCCCGGGCGCCCGGCGTCGAGCACGGGCGAGAGGTCGGTGTCGTTGGGCAGGAAGCGGTAGACCTCGACCGCCGAGGAGTCGCCCCGCGGGTGGGGGACGCTCGCGGTCCACGCGTCGATCAGCCCGGCGTTGCCCGGCGAGGTCTGGAACAGCAGCGACGGCCCCTCGACGCCCCGGGCCTCCCAGTTGAGGACGACGATCGGGCGGTCGCGGGGCATGCTCTCCCGCACCCAGGCCCGCGCGCCGAGCAGCCCGACCTCCTCGGCGTCGGTGAGCACGACGGTGACGTCGTTGCGCAGCGGCGGGCCCGCGCGCAGGGCCCGGACGGTCTCGAGGACGGTCGCCACGCCGGACATGTCGTCGGCGGCGCCGGGCCCGGCCGCCACCGAGTCGTAGTGCGCCATGAGCACGACGGCCCCGGTCGGCTGCTGCCCCGGCAGGGTCGCGACGACGTTCTCGACGCGGGCGGCCCGGGCCTGGTCCCCTTCGGCGGCGAGGGCGGCGGACGCCTCGACGCGCGGCGCGAGCCCCTCGGCGGCCAGGCGGCCGACGAGGGCGTCGCGGGCGAGGTCGGACGCGGGGCTGCCGACGGGCCGGGGCTCGCGGGCCAGGGCGTCGACGGTGCCGGCGGCGCGCTGGGCGCTGAACTCGGCGGGCGGGGCGCTCGCGGGCACGGGGTCGGGCGGGCTCTCGAGGAGCACGGCGTAGACCCCGATCACCGCGAGCAGCACCACGGCCACCAGGCGCCCGATCACGCGAGCACCGTGCCGTACCGGGCGGTCCGCCGCCAGCGGTCAGCCGCGCAGCGCGCGCTCCGCCGGTGCTGGGGAGCGGTGATCGAGCACCGCGATCGCCACGCGGATCGGCCACACCGCCTGCGACACGACCAGGACGCGCTGGGAGAGGCCGTAGAACTCGCCGGCGGTGACGAGCTCGACGGTGAACCACGCGCAGAGCACGGCGAGCACCGCGAAGGCGATCGCCGAGGTCCGGCGCAGCCCGGGGTCGACCGCGGGCGAGAGGGCCAGCCCCAGGGGCCAGGTGGTGAAGGCGAACCAGGAGAGGCCGGCGGCGACCATGTGCACCATCGAGTAGCCGCCGACCGGCTGCGGGTTGAGCCCCGCGACCGCGAGCAGCACCCCGCCGGCGGCGAGCAGGCTCCACGCCGGGCGCGGCACCCGGGGCCGGAGCCCGAAGGCGATGATCACGAGCAGCACGCCGACCAGGCCGAGCGTGCCGGCCATGATCCACCGGTTGGTCGCGCCGAGACCGGCGAGCGCGCTGAACGACTGGCTCCCCGGGTCGGGGCCGGGCCAGGCGGCCTCGGCAGCGAGGAGGCCGACGACGAGCACGACCGGGGCGAGCACGGCGAGGGCGAGGGTGTCCCAGCCCGTCTCGCTCCAAGGCCGTCGCCGCGACCCGCGCCACGACGCGATCGCGATGCGCAGCGGCCAGACGGTCTCGCTGAGGATGAGCACGCGCTCGGCGACGCCCAGCCACGTCCCGTCGGTCCAGGCCTGGGCGCAGAGCCAGGCGAGCGCCACGGCCATGGCGCCCGTCGCGACCAGCGAATCGCGGCGCAGGTCGGGATCGAGGCCCCGGTCAGCGGCGAGCGGGAGCGGCCAGACGGCGAGGGCGACGGCGCCGATCACCGTGCCCGTCATGTGCAGCGGGGAGCTGCCGTGCACGGGCTGCGCGGCCAGCGCGGCGACGACCACCGCGGCGCCCCCGACGCCCAGGACGAGGCGCGCCGAGCGCCCCACCCCGCGCAGGAACAGGGCCACGAGCACGTTGAGGGCACCTGCGGCGGCCAGGGCGGCGGCCATGATCCAGCGGTCGGTCGCGCCGAGCCCGGCGAGCGTGCTGACCGTCTGGCCGACCGCGTCGTAGCTCCCCGGCGGCTGGGCGGCCTCGGCGAAGAACCCGCCGACGACCAGCACGACGGGCGTCGCGACGGCGAGGGCCACCACCCTCGCGTCGCGACGCCGGTCGGTCGCCAGCAGCGTCATCGGCCGGCTCCTCCCCCCATGTCCCGGTGTGCCCGGTGGATCCTGCACGTCCGCGGCGGGGAGGGTGAGCGCGGTTCCCGGAAGGCGTGACCGCCGGGGTGGCTAGCCTCGCCGATCGCCCTGGGCGAGCGCCACCGTGGGTGCCGGGGCCTCGTCGAGCGGCCGCAGGTCGGCGACGTAGACGGCGTCCTCGGCCACCTCGTCGGGGTCGGGCAGCGCGACGAGGGCTGTAGGTGAGCAGGGGACGCGGGCGGTGCGGACGTATCGGCGCACCTCTCGGACCCGGAACCGCCGCCGGCACAGGGTCACCGCCTCGCCGTGCGGCGTGCCCGCATCGAGCTCGGGCGCCCAGTACAACGCGCCCTCGACCCACACCCGCCCGGAGGCGGGGAGTGTCGCCGCCCAGTTGAGCGGGAAGAGCTGGCCGCCCACGTCGAGGACGTCGACCGTGCAGTCGCAGGCGCCGGGCTCCAGCGGCGCGGCGACGACGGTGCCGCGGGCGTCGGTGCAGCCGAACTCGTCCACCGTCCAGCGGTCACGTCCCGACACCGCCGGCAGGTGCACGTCGGCGTAGATCGCGGGAGCCAGCTCGACCTCGTCGCCGACCCGGAAGGCGGGCAGCGACCCCGCCGCCAGGTAGTGCGGCAGCAGCTGGACGGTCAGCGCCCCGTCGCTGCGCTCCTCGCGCTCCGGCGGCCGGGGCAGCGTCCGCCGCACCAGGTCGTCCACGTCCTCGTACCGGCGGCCGGCCACCGTCCGCCCTCGGTCCCGTCGCGTCCGCGCGGGCTTCGCCATGTCTGCCTCCTCGTGGGTCTCCACGGGGTTGGAGGGAGTGGGAGGGCGATCGGTTCCATCAGGGCGATGGGGCCTGTGGATGGTCGGGGTCGGTCGAGGACGAGGACCGGGCGTGTGGTCAGCGGCGCCCGGCGGGGAGTCCGTCGTTGTAGCCCGTGACGGCGAACAGGCAGGGCTGCCAGGGCTCGACGGGCTTCGCGCCGCTGAAGACCTCGTCGAGGTACTCCTCCAGGACCTGCGCCGCGGCCGCGGGAGCCAGCGGCCACGGCACGAACTCACCGGGAGCCTTGCCGATCTCGCCCGGCGACAGCCGACCGGCGCGCACCAGGCTGACGACGAGCGCGCCGGCGCGCCGCAACAGCGCCAGCTGGTCCTCGCCGCCCTCGGCGATGTGCACGAGCCCCATCGCGTGGCCCATGTCGATCCAGTCGTAGCGGGCCTCCTCGAGGATGTCGTCCATGAGCGACACGTCGTCGGTCATCCGCCCTCCTGCCTCGGTGTGTGCACGCGAACCGGTCGGAAGCCCCCCGCGTTGATGTCCACCGCAGGGTCGTGGGGTGGTGTCGAGGACGTCGCGCGGTAGGTCACGTACGTCCCGTCGGGCAGCAGCAGCACCGTCAGCCCACCGGAGGTCCGCGCGACCTGCCCTCCGGGAGAGAGAGCTTGGTAGATCTGTTCGATCTCCGCGACGGTGTCGACCTCCCGCACGAAGACCTTGTTGTGCTTCCCGCTTCCCGGTCTGCCGATATCGACGCCCCGCCGCGCCGCGTGCTCCGCCGCCGTCAGGCCGTTGTACCGCCCGAGATTCGGAGCCGGCTCGGCGCCCGCGTCCGGGGACTCCGACGGCAACGCCCCCGCCGCCCGGGTCGCGCGCTCGATCCGGCCGGCCGTCCCGGCACCGCCGAGGGCCGAGAGGCCCGCGCCCGTGATCATCCCGCCCGCCCAGCGGGTGGGGTTCGTGGCCAGCTCGCGGGGGTTGAGGGCCTGCTCGATCGTCTCCTGCGGGTGGGCCACCGCGTTGGCGACGCCGGTGCCGAGGTCCTTCCAGCCCTCGACGGCCGCGGCCGGCTCGACGATGAAGCGGGTGGGGTTCACCTGCCAGAGGAACTGGGCGGTCCCGGCCAGCTCCGACCACGCACCACCGAGCGCATCGCCGAGGAAACCCCCGATCTGCTGGCCGACCGAGGGCGCCGGCGGGGCGAGGTCGCGGGCGCGCGCGACGAGCGGGGTGGCGCGGTCGCCGGCCGCGACGACCTCGGCCCGCGCGGCGCGCAGGCGCTCCGCCGCCAGCGAGCGCCCGGCCTCACCGGGGTCGGGGCCGTCCACCGCACGCGGCTGGGTGCTGAGCGTGTCCGCGGCACCCCGCTCCTGCACCGCGACGGCCGCCTCGTCCCGCGCCCACTCGAGCACGTCGGCGACGTCAGCGAGCGCGTCCGCGGCCTGCAGGAACGCCTCGCCCGTCCCCGTCCACTGCGGCGGGATCGGCGCGAACGCCAGGCGGAACGCGTCGGCGGCCTCGCCCTGCCACTCCCCGGTCTCGATGCGCCGCAGCCCGTCGCCCGCCCCGACGAGCGCGGCGCCGAGGCGCGACATCGTCTCCTGGATCGCGCGCACCCCGGCCGGGTCGCCGGGCACGAGCGCGGCCGGGTCCGTCGTCTCCCCGAGCTCGGCCACCGCGTCACCGGGCCCAGCGGAACCCGTCGATGGCGAGGTCCTCGGCCTCGGCGTACGCCCGCGCCGCGTCCCGCAGGCCGCCGGCCAGCGCGTCCCGTCGTCGGTGAGGTTCGCCAGGCCGGGAGCCCAGCGATCGCAGAAGTCGACGGCGACCGCCCCGAGGGCGTCGTGACCGAACGTCGCCGGCGTGGTCGCCAGGTCGTCGACGTCGTGGGCGGCCAGCTCGTCCATCACCGCGTCCACCCCGTGGGCGGCGTCGAACAGCGCCTGGAGCACCACCCGAACGTCGGCCACGTCGCCGGACGCTAGGGACACCGGCGGCGCGGCGGGGGCGGTTTCGCGCAACCGGCAGAATGCGCCGGACATGGACGAGGCGCGGGCGGGTCGAACCGCCGACTACGGACGCGCCGTGCTGCGCGTGCCCGCGCTCGGTCTCGTCCTGCGCCCCGCGCCGCCGGGTGAGGTCGAGGGCGCCTTCCCGTTCGACGGCACCGTGCACGTCGTCACGGCGCACAATCCGGGGCCGGAGCGCCTCCCCGAGCAGGAGAACGCCGCCCGCCAGGCCCGTCTCGAGGCCGAGCTCGACGCCCGGGGCCTGCGGCACTGGGCCACGGTGGCGGGCGCCGAGGACGGGTCGCACGCCGAGGCGGGCGCGCTGGTGGTCGGGCTGGACGACGACGGCGCGCGAGCGCTGGGCGCCGCGTGGGGGCAGGACGCGGTGTTCCGGTGGAGCCGCTCGGCGTGGTCGGTGCTCGCCTGCGACGATGCGGAGCCGGTGGACCTGGGCTGGAGGGTGGCGTGACCGAGCGCTTCGGGCCCTACGAGCTGTCCGAGCTCCTCGGCCGCGGCGGCATGGGCGAGGTGTGGCGGGCGGTCGACACCCGCAAGGCGCGCACCGTCGCCCTCAAGCGGCTGCCGGCGGAGATGACCGGCGAGCGCGAGTTCGAGGACCGGTTCCGCCGCGAGGCCCACGCCGCCGCGCGCCTCAGCGACCCGCACGTCATCCCCATCCACGACTTCGGTGAGATCGACGGCCGGCTGTTCCTCGACATGCGCCTGGTGCACGGCGAGGACGTCGGCGCCGCCATCGAGTCCGTCGGCGCGCTGGGGCCGGCGCGGGCGGTGTCGGTGATCGAGCAGGTCGCGTCGGCGCTGGACGCCGCCCACGACGAGGGCCTCGTGCACCGCGACGTCAAGCCGTCGAACGTGCTGCTCACGCCGTCGAAACGCACGGTCGGGCCGCAGGACTTCGTCTACCTCATCGACTTCGGCATCGCGACCGGCGCCGCGCTGGGCACCCGGCTGACCCAGACCGGCATGGCCATCGGCACCGCGGCCTACATGGCGCCCGAGCGCTTCACCCAGGGCGTCGACGCCGACCCCCGCATCGACGTCTACGCGCTGGGGTGCGTGCTCCACGAGGCGCTGACCGGCAAGCCGCCGTTCGCGGGCCGCGACTTCCCGAGCCTCATGTACGCGCACATCAACACGCCCCCGACCGCGCCGTCGCGGGTGGCGGGCGGGCTGCCGCGGGGGTTCGACGACGTCATCGCGCGGGCGCTGGCCAAGAACCCCGACGAGCGCTACGCCCGGGCCGGCGACCTCGCCGAGGCGGCGCGGGGCGCGCTGGCACCCGGGTCGTCGTCGCAGCGGGTGCTCGAGACGCAGGTCCCGCCGCGTCCGCCCCGTCCGGCGACGCCACCCCCGCGCCCAGGGGGTCGTCCGACGAGCGGGCCGGTGCGTCCGCCGACGGCCGCGTCGCAGCCCGCGTTCGCCCAGCCCTGGCAGCCGGGCCCGCCGCGCTTCGGTCCCGCGCCCGGTCTCCCGCCACCGCCGGTGCCGGTGCCGCCGCGCGGGGGCACCGGGCGGTTCGTCGCGGCGATGGCGGCGCTGCCCGTCGCGGCCCTGCTCGTCCTGATCTGTCTCGGCGGCACCGTCGCCGAGCTGCAGGACTGCTCGACCCGGGCGGCCGCCTGCAGCTCCGGGGTGGTGGCGTTGCTCGGCGCGATCGCCTCGGGCGTCGGCGCAGGCCTGGCGATCGCCGGGCTGACCCGGGCGGGTCGGCGCACCGTGCGACGCGCGGGAGCGGCGTGGTCGGTGCTCGGTGTCGGATTCGTTCTGCTCGTGATCGCGATCGCCCTGGATCCCTGAGCCCCCGCGCCTCGTCGGGGCAGGATGGTGGGCATGAGCGACTGGAACCAGCAGATCATCGACGAGTTCCGAGCCAACGAGGGGCGCGTCGGGGGCAACTTCGAGGGCGCCCCGCTGCTGCTGCTCCATCACCTCGGGCGCAAGTCGGGCGCCGAGCGCGTCAGCCCGATGATGTACCAGGCCGTGGGCGACGACCTGGCCGTGTTCGCGTCCAAGGCCGGCGCCGACACCCACCCCGACTGGTACCTCAATCTGCTCGCGCACCCCGACGTCGAGGTCGAGGTCGGCACCGACAAGGTCGCCGTCCGTGCCCGCGACCTGCCCGCCGACGAGCGCGACCCGATCTGGGAGAAGCAGAAGCAGGACTACCCGGGCTTCGCCGACTACGAGACGAAGACGTCGCGCACCATCCCCGTGGTGCTGCTCCAACGGCGCTGATGCCCGCGGTGTGGAACCCGCTCGCCGCCAAGCGCGGCGAGCTCCTCGATCGCGAGCTGGCGCCGGAGGTGCACGCGGAGCGCTGGGCGCGGCGCCACGACGGGCGGGTCGGGGAGCTCAACCGCTGGGTCGACCACGTCCGGGACACGACGTACGAGAACGTCCCCTACCTCGACCCGGCGGCCGCGGGGTCCGGCGCCCGGGTCCTCGTGCTGATGGGCGACCCGTCGGGCGACGCCGAGGACGGGTCGGGCTTCGTCAGCAAGCACGACAACGACCCCACCGCGCACAACACCTACGTCGCGACCGAGCGCGCCAAGCTCGGCTACGACATCTCGCTGCACTGGCACGTGGTGCCGTGGTGGGTCGC
Organism: Actinomycetospora sp. CA-101289; assembly: GCF_050955895.1. Lineage (NCBI taxonomy): Bacteria > Bacillati > Actinomycetota > Actinomycetes > Pseudonocardiales > Pseudonocardiaceae > Actinomycetospora > Actinomycetospora sp. CA-101289. The sequence goes on from NZ_CP192093.1 coordinate 6,029,810, forward strand.
GAACCCGGCCAAGCCCGTGCGCGCGCTGGAGCGGGAGGCCGTGCGCGCGGCGCCCTACCTGGCCGCCCTGGTGGAACTGCTGGATCCGCCACCGAGCGAGGTCGTGCTGCTCGGCCGGCCGGCAGTGCGGGCCTGGGCGCGGCTCGCGAAGGCGGGGCTGCCCGACGCGCTGCGCGAGGCGACGGTGGCGCACGCCCCGCACCCGGGCCCGCTCGTCTTCCACCGCCACGACGCCGCGACCGGGCGGGGCAACAGCGACCTCGTCGTCGAGGCGATGCGGCTGGCCGGGCAGCGGGCGCGCGGCGAGAAGGTGCGCCCGCCGGCGGGTGGCCCGGCGGGTCGACGCCGCCCGTTCTGACGCTCGTCAGCTCGACGATGGGGTCGGGGCTGGCGCGTGTGGGTACCGTCCGGGGCGTGACGGCGACGACCGACGACAGCCCGCGGACCACGCCCGACGTGACCGCTGCCGACGTCGAGCACTGGCGCGAGGTCGTGCAGTGGAAGGACCGGTCGCTGCACCACTCGTCGACGATGCTCAGCCCGCTGCGCGACGGCGTCGCGGAGGTCCGCGCGGGCGTCATGTCGACCCTGCGCCGGATCCCCGGCGTGGCCCAGGTCGACGAAGGCCTGAGCAACGCGTTCCACCAGCTCGCGGCCGCCGGCGCGGGGGCGGGCGCGGCCACGCTGCGGCGCGACGCGGTGTTCGCCGACTTCCGCGCGCAGGGCCACGACGTCACCGACTTCAAGGACATCCGGGCGCTCGACATCGGCGCGGTCCAGGCGGTGATGCCGCGCCTCGACCTCGGCTACACGGTCTTCGCGGGCGTGCAGGGCGGCGTCACCGGCTTCCTGAGCAGCACCGGCGTCACCGCGGCGGCCGGCGGCACGGGCGCGGCGGGGCTCGGGAGCCTGCCGGGGATCGCGGTGACGGTCGCGACGCTGACCGGCGACGCCCTGCTCACGGTCGCGTCGTGCACGCGGGCGGTCGCGCACGTCGCGGCGTACCACGGCTACGACGTCACCAAGCGCAGCGAGCAGATCATCGCGCTGGCGGTGCTCGCGGTGGGCCTGTCGAGCGAGGACGATGCGCCCGGGGCCTACCAGGAGGTCGCGGAACTGATCACCGCGAAGTCGCAGGAGAGCCAGAAGCGCAAGCAGCAGCAGGCGCAGATCAAGCGGCTCGGGCACGCGGTGCACCAGCGGCTGCTGGCGCAGATCGGTCAGCGCGAGATCGCGCAGCTGGTGCCGGTGCTGGGCATCGGTGTCGGCGCGGTGCTCTCGGCGCGGCTGCTGGCGCGGGTCGTCGACACGTCCGCGCACCTGTACCGCGAGCGCTTCCTGCACGACAAGTACGAGCTGCCCTTCGGTGTCGAGCTGCCGTTCGACCCGGCGACCTACCAGCCCTACGTGGACCCGGCCGACGACCACGACGACGGCGGCGACGACATGGACGACGAGGGCGACGAGATCTTCGCGGGCGCCTGACCGGGGCGGTGATCGTGGGGGCTTTCCTGGCGTTGAACGCCAGCGTGGCCCCCACGCTGGCACGGGGCGGTCAGGTCTCGCCCGTCGCGACGAGGTGCTCGCGGAGGTCGGCGGCCGAGGTGAACGCCCGGTAGCCCAGGGCGCGCAGGCGCTCGCCGGCGGGCTCGGTGAGGTCGGGGTCGAGCACCACGGGCGGGGCGAGGGCGCGGCGGCTGATGCCCGTCGGCCACAGGGCGGCGGCGTCGGTGAGCACCCGGCCGTCGCGGGGGTCGTGCACGCGGGCGCCGCGGCGCGGGGGCGGGAAGCCCTGGGCGGCGAGGTCCTCGACCAGGTCGTCGAGCGTCTCCCCGGCGGCCTCCCCCAGCACCGCGCGTCCCGAGCGCCCGCGGCGCGGCCGGTACTCGGTGCGGTCCCAGGGCGCGGTCTCGACCACCGCGAGCGGGCCCGTCGGCGACGACGGCGTGATCCCCGCCGTCGTCGCGGCGTCGAGCACCGGCTGCAGCGCGCCCTCGCGGTCGCTGATCCACCGCGACTCGGCCACCCGGACCACGGGCCAGCCGCAGCGGCGCAGGTCGTGCTCGGCCTCGACGTCGGCGCGGGTCACGGGGCGGTGGGCCTCGTCGCCGTCGCAGATCACCGCGAGCCGCCCGGTCGCGCCGGTGACCACGAGGTCCAGCGTGCGGCCGTGCACCTCGACCTGCGGGACGACGGCGAACCCGAGCGCGGAGAGGTCGGCGAACACCCGCTGCGCGAACAGGCTGGTGAACGCCGGGTGCCGGTGCTCGGTGTCGACCTGCCCGGGCAGCGGCCGGTTCTCCGGCGCGCCCGCCGAGCCGTCGGGCTCCGTCGCCGTGACGTGCTCGAGGAGCTTGCGGCGCAGGTCGGTGGGGGCGAGCTCGTCGACGCGCACCGAGTGGAACAGCCACATCTGGTCGCGGGCCCGCGAGGCGGCGACGTTGAACGCCTGGCGGTAGCGCTCGGCGGTCAGCGACACCAGGCGGTGCCCCGGCGCCACGACCATCGACAGCCACACGACGTCGCGCTCGTCGCCCTGGAAGTCCGCGGCGACGCCGACCCGCAGCCGCCGCGCCTCCCACGCGTCGACCCCGAGGCGCTCGCGCAGCAGGCCGTCGACCAGCTCGACCTGCCCGTGGCCCTGCAGCACGACCACCCCGAACGTCGCGCCGTCGTAGGCGGGGTCGGCGGCGCACCGGGCCACCGCGTCGACCAGCGCCGCCGCCTCGGCCTCGTTGGCCAGCGACGACCCCTGCCCGCGCACCACCGCGCCCGGCACGTACGTCGCGCGCAGCGGCGGCAGCCGGTCGGCGCCGAACTGGCGCAGCGGCACCAGCGGCTCCCCGTGCACGCCGGCGTCGTCGGGGCCCGCGTAGAACTCCCGCGACGACCAGCCGACGATCTCGGGCATCGACCGGAAGTGCTCGCGCAGCCGGATCGGCGGGCCGAACGTCGCCCGGAACACCGAGAAGACGCTGGCCCGCGGCGTGAACTGGCTGCGCAGGTAGAACGGCACCTCGGGGAGGTCGGTCTCCAGCCGCGCGAACGCCGGCTCGAGCGACCCGACGCCGACGTCGGCCGGCGTGCACTGCCGGTCGTCGCCGACGACGATCACCCGCGGGGCGAGCCAGAGCAGGAACAGGCTGGTCAGGTCGGCCTGGCTGGCCTCGTCGACGATCACGACGTCGAACGCGTCGGGCCGGGGGGCGACGACGGAGAGCACCTCGCGGATCGGCATGACCCACGCCGGCACGGCGTCGCGGGCGACCTCGACGGCCTCGCGGGCGGCGGCGCGGTAGCGGTCGGCGTGGCGCCCGGTGCCCCGCCCGACCGCGGCGACCGAGGCGCGGTGGCTCTGCAGCGCGCGCATCTGCTCGGCGCTGACCCCGGTCAGGCACGCCCGCCAGGCCCGCGCGGCCGCGAGTCGGGAGGTGACGCGGGCGAGCTCGACGTCGAGATCGGCGAGACGGTCCGGCGCGGCCTCGTCCACCGCCCAGCGCCGCACCCGCGCCGCGGCCCGCGCGTGGGACCAGGCGCGCTCGAAGCGCTCCTCGCGGTCGGGCCAGGGCTCGCCCGCGTGCGCGCGCAACAGGGCGACGACTCCGGGCGCGGCCGCCTCCAGGCGCGCGGCGAGCGCGTCGGCGCGGCGCTGGTCGCGGGCCTCGCCGTGCGCGGCCTCGACGGCGAGCACGGCCGCGGCGTAGGCGTCGGCGTCGCGGCGGCGCAGGGCGTCGAGGACGGCGACGAGCTCGGGGGCCTGGCGCGCCGGCGGCACCCCGGCCTGCACGCGCTCGACCACCTCGTCGAGCTCGGCGCGGGCGAGGTCGGCGGCGCGGGTGTCGTCGACGTCCAGGGACAGGGTGGCCAGCACGCGCAGCCGGACGATGGAGTCCACGCGCGGACGCTCGGCGGGCGGCAGCGCGGCGAGCAGGCGCCGGACCGCCACCGCGGCGGTGAGCACGGCGCCGACCGCGAGGCACGTCGCGCGCAGCGCGAGCACCTGCTCGACGAGCAGGGCCCGGTGCTCGGCGCGGCGCACGGGGTAGTCGAGCGGGCCGAAGCCCTCGGCGAGCCGGTCGGTGATCTCGAGGATCCGCAGGTGGTGGGCGATCGCCGACGCCCCGGACACCGTCGACGGCTCGGCGCCGTGCAGGTGGATCCGGTCCAGCCAGGGCTCGACGGCCTTCTGCTCGTCGGGCTTGAACAGCCGCCGCGTCTGCCCGCCGTCGGCGAGGAACGCCGCGAACCGCTCGAACACCGGGGCCGCCGCGGCCGCGTCCACGCCCTCGTCGACGCGGACCTGCGCGGGCCCGGCGCGGCGGTCGTGGTCGAGCACCGCGTCGACCACGCCCAGGCCCTCGACCGCGCGCGCCCACAGGTGCCCGGCGCGCCCGCCGAGCACGGCGTCGGTGACGTCGTGGGCCCAGTCGGCGTCCTCGCCGGTGTCCTCCAGGCCGGCCAGCGCGTCGGCCACCCGGCGGCTGACCGCGGGCAGGTGCGCGGCCGCCTCGCCCGGCAGCTGCCCGAGCGCCGCGACGACCTCGCCCGCGTCGCCCGAGGTGGCGTCGAGGCCGCGGGTGACGGTGGCGACCAGGTCGGCGATGTGGTCCTCGGGCGGGAGCTCCACGGGCGGCGGCAGCACCTGGCGGCCGCGCTCGCGCCGCGCCGGGGTCTCGGAGGCCAGCAGCTCGCGCAGCTCGCGGAACTCGGCGACGCCCAGCGGCGGCTCGCGGGGCAGCTCCAGGTCCGGGCCGACGACGTCGGCGAGCCAGCCGTCGCGCTCGTGCCCGGCGAGGACGCGGCGGGCGACCTCGGCGCGCGTGCCGGTCATGCCCGGCCCGAGGTCGCGCTGCACGGCCGTCTCCGCGGCGCGGGCGGTGACGACGGCGTCGAGCGCGGCGTCCCGGTCGGCGCGCAGGTCGGCGCGGCGCTGGGTGAGCTCGGCGACGACCAGGTCCGCCTCGTCCGGGTCGAACTCGGTGCTGCGTGCCGCGAGCCCGGCGATGCCGGCCCCGAACTCGCCGTCGGCCCCGTCGTCGGGGCCCTCGGCCAGCGAGATGCACAGGTCGCGCATCTCGGGCGGCAGCTTGTCGCGCAGCACCCGCAGCGCCTGCGCCTTCTCGCTGGTCACGAGCACGCGGCGGCCCTCGGCGAGCAGCGCGCAGAGCAGGTTGGCGATCGTGTGGGTCTTGCCCGTGCCCGGCGGGCCCTCGACGACGACGCCCGAGTCGCGGCCCAGCCGGGTCAGGATGCGACCCTGCGCGGCGCCGACCGGCAGCGGGAAGAGCGGGTCGGTCACCGGCGTCGCGTCGTGCCCGGTGCGCGCGAGCCAGGCGGCGCGGTCGGCCGGCTCGACGGCGGCGACGAGCTGCGCGAGGCCGACGGGCAGCGGTCGGTCGGACGCGAGGTCGGCCACCATCGCGTCGTAGTAGGTGCGCAGCGCCGCGGCCCCGCGGCGGCGGGCGACGATCGTCGGGGCGGGCACGAGCCACGTCCCCGCGCCGGTCGGCCCGATCCAGTCGTCGCCGCGCTCGTGCTCGACGCGCAGCCGGGCGTCGGCCCAGGCGGCGAGCACGGCGACCAGGTCCTCGTCCAGCGGGGAGGCCGGCGGGTCGGGGCGGGGCGCGGCCTCGTCGACGAGCCCGGTGCCCTCGAGCAGCTCGTCGTCCTCCCAGCGGGCGCCGTCGCCGGCGAGCGTGACGACCATCGCGTCCCCGTCGTGCTCGACGCGCACGGGCCGGGTCAGCAGGTGCACGCGCACGTCGTGGTCCGGGGCGTGCAGCAGGCCGCCGGCGAGCACCAGCTCGACGGCCTCGGGCTGGTCGGCGGCGGCGCGCATGAGGTCGAAGAGCGCGTCGAAGGTGGCGCGCTGACCGGCGGGCACGCGCAGGACCTCGTCGCCGGCGTCCCGGGGCCGGCGGATAGCGCCCTGGTCATTGACGTCGACGAGGGCCAGCTCGCCGACGTGGTGGCGGGTGTGGCGCACCGGACGGGAGCGGGCGAGGGCGACGCGGCGCAGCACGCCGACGAAGCGCTGCACCCGGTCGCGCAGGGCGGGGTCGAGCTCGGGGCGGTCGGCGGCGTGCTCGCCGGCGCCTTCGGTGGAGGCGCCCGCGATCCGGAGCGGCTCCTGCGGCACGGCCACGCCCGCGCTCCTCTCCACTCGTTCGTCCCCCGACGGGTCAGAATCGCATCCCGGTCCCACGCGGGACACGCGTGCCCACCGTCGTGGCGGGATGGAACCGTGCGGGGAGCGCGGCCGTCGAACTCCGTGACGGATCGACGAGGGGGTGGGCGCGTGGACGGCACTGCGGAGGACCCGGCGGAGGTCGCGCGGTTCCTGGCCGGGCTGGTGGCGGCGGGGGCGGAGCACGTCGTCCCGGTGCTGCGCCGGCGCTGGGGTCGCGCGCGGGCGCTGGCCGCGGGGGCGGACCTGGCGCTGCTCGACGCGGCCGACGCCGTGCACGCCCGCGGGTGGGGCCCGCGCGACGTCACCGAGGTGGTGCGGCGCCGCCTGTCCGCGGGGCGGCTGGTGCTGGCCGTCGACGTGCTCGGCGCAGCCGCGGCGCGGAGGCCGCGGGGCGACGCGGCCACGGAGGCCGACCTGGCGGGGCTCGGTGCCGCGCGACCCTCGCGGGACGCCCCGCTGGTCGAGCAGTGGTCCACGTTGCGGGGCCTCGACCCCGACGACGCGCTGCGGGCCACGGCCGACCTCGTGGGGCTGCTGCGCTCGCTGCCGACCCTGCCCCGCCTCGGCGAGGACGCCCGGCCGCCGGAAGGGGTGGACGCCCGGGTGCTCGCCCGGGTGCGGGCGCTGCTGGCCAAGGCCGAGTCCACCGACTACCCCGAGGAGGCCGAGGCGCTCTCGGCCAAGGCTCAGGAGCTCATGGGGCGCCACGCCCTGGAGCAGGCGGTGGTGGCCGGGCCGGGCGACGCCGCCCCCCGGGCGGCCGCGCGGCGCCTGTGGCTCGACCCGCCCTACGCCTCGGCCAAGTCCAACCTCGTGCACCAGGTCGCGGCGGCCAACCGGTGCCGCGCGGTCAGCCTCGCGGCCCTGGACATGGTGACGGTCGTCGGGCACGCCACCGACCTCGCGACCGTCGAGCTGCTGGTCACGTCGCTGCTGGTGCAGGCGGGGCGGGCGATGCTGGTGGCCGACGGGGCGGTGCCGCGCTCGCGGACGCGCTCGTTTCGCCACGCCTTCCTGCTGGCCTACGCGACGCGCATCGGTGAGCGCCTGACCGCCGCGTCCCACGAGGCGCAGGCGCACGCCCGCGCGGAGCTGGGCGAGGGCCTGCTGCCGGTGCTCGCGGCGCGGGCCGAGGTGGTCGAGCGCACGGTCGACGAGCTGTTCCCCCGCGTCACCCGCCGGCGGTTCAGCGTCGGCAACGGGGCCGGCTGGGCCGCCGGGCGCGCCGCGGCCGACGCCGCCAGCCTCACCCCGGGGCGTGACGCGCTCGCTCCCGGCTAGGGGCGAGGATGCCCCCGTGCCCGGCAACCGCGAGCGACGCGCCGCCAAGCAACGGCGGCGGGACGCCAAGCGGGGGCACGTGCCGGGCGACCGGGCCACCGACGATCCCGGCCTGCCGCCCGAGTCCCTGCAGGGGGTGCTGCGCAGCACGGCGGCCGACCTCGCCGCCGGCGACGAGGGCGCGCTCACCGAGCTGCGCCACGTCCTCGTCGAGCACCTCGCACGGCGGCGCGACCGGGTGCTGGCGGCGTGCGACGTGGTGACGGCCGGGGTGTCACCTGCTCCTGGGGAAGGCCTCGGGGCCGCGCTCGCGGGCGGCGACACGGTCTCGTCGTGGGCGGAGCGCGAGGGCGTGCGCACCGAGGAGGCGGCCGTGGCGACGGTGCGGCTGCTGGCTTCCTTGACCTAGACGATGGTTCAGGTCCTAGCGTCGGGGTCATGAGCGACACCGAGCCCCCGATCCGCCTCGCGGTCGTCGTCGGCAGCGTCCGCGACGGTCGCTTCGGCCCGGTCGTCGCCGCGTGGTTCGCCGCGCGGGCGCGCCGCCGCCCCGCGTTCGCCGTCGACGTCGTCGACCTCGCCGAGACCGGCCTCGACGCCGGGTTCGCGGCGCGCCTCGAGGTCGCGGACGCGGTCGTCGTCGTCACGCCGGAGTACAACCACAGCTACCCCGGTCCGCTGAAGACGGCGATCGACGCGGCCGGCGGCGCGTGGCGCGGGAAGCCCGTGGGGTTCGTCGCGTACGGCGGGCTATCCGGCGGGCTGCGGGCTGTGGAGCACCTGCGGTGCGTGCTCGCCGAGCTGCACGCCGTCGGGCTGCGCGACACCGTCAGCTTCCACGGCGCGGCCGGCGCCTTCGACGTCTCGGGTGAGCCTCGCGAGGCCGGGGCCGACGCCGCGGCGACGGTGCTGCTCGACGCCCTGGCCTCGTGGTCGCAGAGGCTGCAGGCGGTGCGCCCGTGAGCGATCAGACCCGTCCCCACCCCGGCCAGGAGCTCTCCGTCGGCGAGGTCGCCACGCGCAGCGGGGTGCCCGTGTCCGCGCTGCACTTCTACGAGCGCGAGGGCCTCATCCGCAGCCGGCGCACCGCCGGCAACCAGCGGCGCTTCCGGCGCGAGGTGCTGCGGCGGCTGTCGTTCATCCGGATCGCCCAGCGCGTCGGGATCCCGCTGGCGGAGATCCGGTCGTCGCTCGACTCGCTGCCGGACGGGCGGACGCCGAACCGCAAGGACTGGGAGGAGCTCTCCGCCCAGTGGCGCGCCGACCTCGACGACCGCATCCACCGCCTGCAGCAGCTGCGCGACGACTTCACCGGCTGCATCGGCTGCGGGTGCCTGTCGCTCGACCGCTGCGGGCTCGTGAACCCGCACGACCGGCTCGCCGCCGACGGGCCGGGGCCGCGGCGCCTGGTCAGCTGAGCACGGCGATCCGGCCCGGGGGCGGTGCCGGGATCGCGTCGGGGTGCAGGGCGTGGGCGAGCGCCTCGATCCCGTCGACGAGCCGGGGACCCGCACGCACGACGTAGGAGGCGGAGTCGACAGCGATCAGGGGTGTTCCCGGCAGCTGCTCGCGGACGGCGGCCGCCTGCGCGACCGCGTCGTCGAGCCCGAACCCGCACGGCGCGACGAGCACGGCGTCGGGGCGCTCGGCGCGCACGTCGTCCCAGGTGGTGGCGACGCTCCGGCCACCGTCGATCCCGGCCAGGGGCTCCCCGCCTGCGCGCCGGACCATCGCCGGCACCCAGTGCCCGGGGAGGTACGGCGGGTCGGTCCACTCGAGGGCGAGGACGCGGGGTCTGGGGCGCCCTCGGAGGGCGTCGTCGATCTCCGCGAGCCGTCGTTGCAGGTCCGCGACCAGCGCGGACCCCGCGTCGTCCGCGCCCGCCGCCCGGGCCACGGCCGCGATGGCGTCGAGCACGTCGTCGAGGGTGTGCGGGTCGACGGTGAGCACGGCGGCCTCGAGGCCGAGGTCGTCGAGGGCCTGGGTGACGCTCGCCTCGGGCAGCGCGCACACCCGGCACAGGTCCTGGGTGAGCACGAGGTCGGGCGCCGCGGCGCGCAGGGCGTCGCGGTCGAGCACGTACTGGGGCAGGCCGCGGGCGGCCCGGTCGCGGACCACCGCGTCGATCTCCGCCGGCGTCAGCCCGGCCGGCAGCGCCGTGTCGACGACGACCGGACGCGTGGCCCGGACGTCGGCGGGCCGGTCGCACTCGAAGGTCACGGCGACGAGGTCGTCGGCCAGCCCCAGCGCGCCGACGATCTCCGTGGCCGCCGGGAGCAGGGACGCGATGCGCACGGTGGCCGACCCTAGGTGCGCTCCGCGCACGTGAGCAGAAATCGGTGCTGGAGCACCGATCTCTGCTCACGTGGGCGTCAGCCCACCAGCGGACGCGGGTCGAAGACGACGCGCATGGTGGCGATGCGGCCGTCGACCACGTGGCTCCAGTTCACGACGACGATCGGGTCGGCGGCGACCGTGGTGTGCAGGTCGTAGACGGTCGCGACGTCGGGCCCGTCGACGAACACGTGGTGGATCGCGACGTCGCGGACGATGCCCAGCAGGCCGTGCAGGCTCGCGATGTTGTCCGCGAGGCCCTCGACATGACCCATCGGGCCGTCGAAGACGATGTCGTCGGCGAGGACGTCGCGCAGCGACTCGGCGTCGCGGCGCCGCCAGCCCTCGAAGTAGGCGGACGCGGTGTCGGCGGGGGTGCGTGTCATGCGTTCCATCGTCGGCCCGCGCCTGCCCAGAAGTCGAAGAGCTGTCGGAGCTCCCTGCTATAACTGCTGATTGTGGAGCTGCACCAGCTGCGCTACCTCGTCGCCGTGGCCGAGGAGGGCGGGTTCACGCGGGCCGCCGCGCGCGAGCACGTCGCGCAGCCGGGCATCAGCGCGCAGGTCGCGCGGCTCGAGCGCGAGCTCGGGCACGTGCTGTTCGACCGGTCGGCGCGCGGCGTGCGCCTCACCCCGGCCGGTGAGGCGGTGCTGCCGCACGCCCGCGCGGCGCTCGCCGCCGTGACCGCGGTGCGCGACACCGCCGACGAGCTCGCCGGGCTCCTGCGCGGGCGGGTGGCGGTGGGCGTGGTGCGCGGCGGCGGGGTCGGCGACCTGCCCGCCCTGCTCGGCGCGTTCCACCGCGCGCACCCGGACGTCGCGATCCGCCTGGTCGAGGCGGCCACCGACGCCCTGGTCGACGGGCTGCGCACCGGCGACCTCGACCTCGCCTGGGTCGGGCGGCACGGCGACCCGCCCGCGGACCTCGAGGTCGACGTCGTCCTCGACGTCCCCCTCGTCGCCGTGCCGCCGCCGGGCGTGGCGCTCGGCGCGACGGTCACGGCGGCCGAGCTCGCCGAGCACCCGGTGATCGCGCTGCCGGTCGGCGCCGGGGTGCGCGCGGCGCTCGACCGCGCGACCGCCGACGCCGGCGTGGTCCTGCGCCCCGCGCTCGAGGCGGGCTCGCCGCCGGTGCTGCTCGACCTCGCCCGCCAGGGCCTCGGCGTGGCCGTCGTGCCGGCGCCGGCCGTCGTCGGGCGGGACGACGCGGTGCCGATCGTCCCCGAGGTGCGGGCGCGCATCGACCTCGCCCGCCGCCGCGACGCGCCCCTGGGCCCCGCGGCACGCGCGCTGCTCACCCTCGCTCGTGAGCGGATGTCCTAGCCGGGAGGATCGCGCCCATGGAGGTCGTGACGGGGCTCGGGCTGTTCGCGCGCGGGGCGGTGACGGTGCTGCGCTCGCCGCGCCTGCTGCTGCTCGGGGCGGTGCCGGCGCTCATCGTCTCGGTGTTCTACGTCGCCGCCCTGATCGCGCTGGTGGCGTGGCTGCCCGACCTCGCGGTGGTCGTGACCCCGTTCGCCGACGGCTGGTCGGACGGCGCGCGCACCACGGCGCACGTCGCCGCCGGCGCCGCGATCGCCGGGGCGGCCGCGACGGTGGCCGTGGTGACGTTCGTGGCGGTCACCCTCGCGGTCGGCGGGCCGTTCTACGAGAAGCTGGCCGAGATCGTCGACGACGAGCTGGGCGCCCCGCCCGCCCTCGCCACGTCCTGGGCGAGCTCGGTCGCCCGCGGCGTGCGCGACGGGCTGCTCCTCGTCGGGCTCTCGCTGCTCGCCGCGGTCCCGCTGTTCGTGCTGGGCCTGGTGCCGGTGGCCGGCCCGGTGCTCGCGTCCGTCGCGGCGGCACTGGTCGGCGGACGCCTGCTGATGATCGAGCTCAGCGCGCCCGCCCTCCAGCGCCGCGGGCTCGACCTGCGCGAGCGCCGCCGCCTCCTGCGCACCCGCCGCGCGCTGACCTGGGGCGTCGGCATCCCCACCTACCTGCTCGCGGCGATCCCGCTCGTCGCGATCCTCGCGATCCCGGCGGGGTCCGCCGCGGCGACGCTGCTGGCGCGCGAGCTGCGCGGGGAGCCGGTGCGCGCCCCGGCTCAGGCGTAGGCGGCCCAGTCGGGCATCGGGGTGCCGTGCAGGGCGGCCTCGAGGCGGTCGAGGTACCAGCGCCAGCCGGCCTCGACGTCCTCGCGCCGCAGCCCACCGGCGAGCCGCTGGGCGAACACGAGCACGGCGCCGCGGCCCGCGGGCTCGACGGTGAGGTCGAGGTGCCAGGAGCGGTCCTCGCTCTCGGGCATCTCGACGGCAAGGTGACGCGGCGGCTCGCAGGCGAGGATGCGCACGTCCACCGGGTCGGCGACCTCCCCGCCCGCGTCGGCCTCGCCCGTCATCGTGAACGCGACCGTGCCGCCGACGCGGGGCTCGCCGGTCCAGGTGCCGATCCAGCGGCCCAGGCGCTCGGAGTCGGTGATCGCGGCCCACACGTCGTCGACCGGGTCGGGGTACTCGCGACGCCAGACGATCGTCTCGGCCCCGTCGGACTCGGTGCGGGTCTCAGCCGGCGGCGTGCTCATCGGGTTCTCCCTGCTCGGCGGCACGGCGCGCACGCCGGCCACGGCGGATCTCGGTGTCGAGGGCGTCGAGCCGGCTCGCGGGGCCGGGCTTCGGCACGTCGTTCAGCGGTCGGAAGCGCTCCAGCCAGGCGTCGAGCTCGGCGAGGGGGCGGCGGTCGAGGGCGTAGATGCGCTGCTGGCCGGCCACGCGGGACGTGACCAGCCCGGCCTCGCGCAGCACGCGCAGGTGCCGGCTGATCGCCGGGCGGCTGATCGGGAACGCCGCGGCGATCTCGCCCGCCCCGACCTCGCCGTCCGCCAGGCGCTCGACGATGGCCCGGCGGACCGGATCGGCGAGCGCGTCGGCGGGGATCACGAGTTTATGTAACCAAAGATTTCATTAACCGGCAAGCTACGCGTCAGCGAATCGCGCTCAGGTGCCCGCGAGCCAGTCGGGGTCGCCGAGGGCCGCCAGCGTCTCCCGGGGCGCGTCGGCGAAGCGCGGGTCGGCGGCCGGGCCGCGGGTCCAGGTCAGGGCGCGGGCGATCACAGCGGCCCGGCAGGCGGTCTCGGCGAGGTGCCGGAGCTCGTCGCGCGGGGCGAGGTCGGCGAAGACGTCGAGGTAGGCGTCGCGGGGCCGGGTGATCGCGGGGTCGTCCGGGGCGACGTCGAGCGTGCGCCGCAGCGAGCCCAGCGCGACGAGCAGGCTCGCGAAGGGGTGGGCGAGCACGGCGTCGCCCCAGTCGGCGAAGCGGCCGTCGCGCAGGACGTTGCCGGTGTGCAGGTCCTGGTGGTCGACGCTGCCGGGGACGGTGTCGATGAGCTGCTCGGACCAGGCGGTGACCTCGGCGTGGTGGCCGTCGCCGGTCCCGATCGTCGCGACGGCCTCCGCGTACCGGGCGGGCAGCGCCGGCGGGGTGGCGTCGGGCACGCCGAGGGCGCGCATGTCCGCGAGGTGGTCCGACGCCGCGCGCTGCAGGCGGGCGTAGCGGGGCAGGGCGTCGGTGAGGGCGGCGGAGGGGTCGGCGCCGGTGTCGCGCACGCTCGGGCCGGTGTCGGGCAGGAGCAGGCGCCGGCCGTCGACGGCCAGCGGGGTCGCGACGGCGTCGGGCGCGACGCGGGCGAGCAGGGCGTGCAGCCCGACCTCGTGGGCCATCCCGGCGCACGGTTCCTTGAGCCACACCGGCCCCTCGGCCGTCGGGACCCGCAGCACCGTCGACCAGGCGCGGTGGCGCTGGGTGACCTCGCCGGTGGGCTGAAGGCCGGTGGCGTCGGTGATCCACGCCAGCACCTCGTCGCGCCAGGCCGCGGTGCCGCGCTCGCTCACGGGCCCATGGTGGCCGACTAGCGTGCCGGGCGTGCTCGTCGTGCTGCCCCCGTCGGAGACCAAGGCCGCCGGCGGCCGCGGGCGTCCCCTCGACCTCGACGCGCTGTCGTTCCCGTCGCTGAACCCGACGCGGAAGGTGCTGGTCGACGAGGTGGTCGCGCTGGCCGCCGACCTGCCCGCGTCCCGGGCGGCGCTGGACGTCTCCGAGCGCCAGGACGACGAGATCGCCCGCAACGCCGCGCTGTGGAGCTCGCCGACCACGCCGGCGCTGCGCCGCTACACCGGCGTGCTCTACGACGCGCTCGACACGGCGTCGCTGACGATGGCCGCCCGGCGGCGCCTGCTCGTCTGCTCGGCGCTGTTCGGGCTGGTCGGGGGCACGGACCCGATCCCGGCGTACCGGTTGTCGGGCACCAGCGCGCTGCCGGGACGCGACGGCCTGCGCACCCTGTGGCGACCCGAGCTGATGCCGCTGCTGGGCGAGGTGGACGACCTCGTCGTCGACCTGCGCTCCGGCCCCTACGCCGCGCTCGGTCCGGCGCGGGGCGCGGTGACGCTCGACGTGCACAGCGAGGCGGCGGACGGCTCGCGGACGGTGGTCAGCCACGCGAACAAGTCGCACAAGGGCCACGCCGCCCGGCTGCTCGCGTCGTCCCGGCGCCGACCCCGCGACGCCGGCGGGGTCCTGGCGCTCCTGCGCGACGCCGGCCTGCGCGTGGAACAGGCGAGCGACCACGCCCTGGTGCTCGTGGTCCCGCGCTGACCCTCATGCCAGCGTGGGGGCCACGCTGGCGTTCAACGCGAGGAAATATCACCCATCTCGCGCCGCACCCTCCGCGAGGCAGTCCCACAAGATCGTGGCGGCTTTCCTGGCGTTCAACGCCAGCGTGGCCCCCACGCTGGCACGCGGAGCGTGCCGTCCAGCGCCGGTCGCCAGTCGGCCAGCGAGCTACAGGTCGGCGAGGACCGCGTCGGACAGGGCGGGCCAGGCGGTCTTCGCCCAGTCGCCGAAGTCCCGGTCCGCCAGCGCCACGCACGCCGCGCCCGCCTCGGGGTCGACCCACAGGAACGTGCCCGACTGACCGAAGTGCCCGAACGTGCCGGGGGCGTTGCGCGACCCCGTCCAGTGCGGGCTCTTGCCGTCGCGCAGCTCGACGCCCAGGCCCCAGTCGTTGGGCTTCTGGTGACCGAAGCCCGGGATCGTGCCGTTGAGGCCCGGGAACTGGACGCTCGTCGCCTCCCGCACGGTGTCGGCGTGCAGCAGCGTCGGCGCCTGCATCTCGGCGGCGAGGCGCAGGAGGTCGTCGACGCTCGCGGTCGCGCCATGGCCCGGCGAGCCGTCGAGCGTGGTCGCCGCCATGCCCAGCGGGGCCAGGAGCGCCTCGTGCAGGTAGTCGGCGAAGGCGATGCCCGTCGCCTCCTCGATCGTCGCGGCCAGCACCTCGAACCCCGCCGACGAGTACAGCCGCCGGGTGCCGGGCTCGGCGACGGCGCGGTGCTCACCGAACGCCAGCCCCGAGGTGTGCGCGAGCAGGTGGCGCACCGTCGAGCCCTCGGGGCCGGCGGGCTGGTCGAGGGTCACCGCCTCCTCCTCGACCGCCACCAGCGCCGCCCAGGCCACCAGCGGCTTGGTCACGGACGCGAGCGGGAAGCGGCGGGCGGTGTCGCCGCGGGTGCCCCGCACCGTGCCGTCGGCGCCGACCACCCCCGCGGCGGCGTGCTCGACGGGCCAGTCGTCGACGAGGGCGAGGCTCTGCACGACACGCGAGCCTAGGTCAGGTCATTCAGCTAGCCAGCGCGTCCCGGGCCGCGCCCGCGGCGTCGTCGAGCAGCGTGCGGGCGGCGTCGTAGCCCCGCGGCTGGTTCGACAGCAGCACCAGCACGTAGCGGCTCTCCAGGTCGGGCAGGCCGGTGGAGTGCAGGTCGACGCTGGACTGCAGGCAGCACAGCCAGCCCTGCTTCGCCGCCGCGGTGCCGCGCCGGGCGGGGTCGAGGAGCCCGAAGCCCTGGTCGAACCCGTCCGCGGCCGTCGCCGGCGCCGCCTCGAGCGACGAGAGCACGAGGTCGCGGTCGGCGGGCGCGAGCCGCGTGAGGATGAAGGCGTAGAGCGTCGCCACGTCCCGGGCCGAGGTCAGGGTCTCGCCCCACTGCCCGGCCCGCTCCGACGGGCTCGTCGCCCTCAGCCCGACCAGCGCCGAGACCCGCTCGATCCCCTCCGGGCCGCCGAAGCGCGAGTACAACCCGTTCATCGCCTCGTCGTCGCTGAGGGTCAGCGCGCGGCGGATGCGCTGCTCGTCGCTCGGGGTCACCGTCACCTGGCCCGCGGCCCGCCGCGTCAGCACGTCGACGATGGTGAACAGCTTGGCCACCGACGCCGTGCGCAGCGGGGTGTCGGCCTCGCCGTTGGCGGTGATCTGGCCCGTGGTGCGGTCGAGCACGGCGACGCCGAGCGTGACCCCGCGCCGCTCGCGCTCGGCGGGCGCGGTGGCGTCGACGGCAGCCTGCGCTCGCGACGGGGTCGGCGCGGGCGTGGTCGTCGTCGTCGGCGGCGGGGTGGTGGGGCGCGGCGTGGTGGCCACCGGGGCGGGCGCCGCCACCGGCGGCGGGGCCTCGGGGCGGGCGCACCCGCCCACCAGCGCCGCCGCGACGAGCGCGGCGGCGGCGAGGCGCGGTGCGCGGCGGGAGGGACCGGCGATCACGGGGCGATCCTGCGCCCGTTCGTGTGAGGTCCGCGCGTCGAAGGGCCGCGACGCGCCGACGTCACACCGCCGTCACCCTCACGCCGCCAGCGCCACCTCGTCCGCGCGCAGGGCCGCGACCACCCGCTCGGTCACGGTCCGCTGGACCGCCCACTGGCGCCCGGGCTCGGTCGTGACCGTCAGGCGCAGCGTCATGCCCGACGCCGAGAGCGACTCGACGCCCAGCACCCGCGGGCCCGCGAGCACGTCGTCGCCGTGACCGGCCTCGTCGATGGCCGTGGCGGCCGCCGACCCGGCGACCGCGGCGGCGTGGGTGATGTCGGTGTCGATCGCCAGCGGCACGTCGACGACGGCGACGGCGTGGTCCTGCGACCCGTTGCCCACGCGCTCGATCGTCCCGTTGCGGACGTACCAGACCATCCCGGCGACGTCGCGGACCGTCGTGGTCCGGAGGCCGACGCGCTCGATGGTGCCGACGGCGTCGCCGAGGTCGACGTGGTCGCCGACGCCGTACTGGTCCTCGAGCAGCATGAAGATCCCGGACAGGAAGTCGCGGACCAGGTTCTGCGCGCCGAACCCGACGGCCAGGCCGAGCACGCCGGCCGAGGCGAGCACCGGGGCGAGGTTCACGCCGACCTGGCCGAGGGCCATGGTGAACGCAGTCCCGAAGATCAGGATGGTGGCGGCGTTGCCGATCACCGACCCGACCGTGCGGGCGCGCTGGGCCCGGCGCGCGGACCCGAAGGCGCGGATGCGGTCGGCGTCGGTGATCCCGCGGCGCCGCCGCAGCAGCGTCACGAGACCGGGCACGCCGGCGCCAGCGCTGGCGTGGCCGATGATGCGGATGACGACGGCCCGGACGACCACCGCGACGACGACGATGAGGGCGACCTGGACGCCCGTGTGGACGAGCGCGTCGAGGGTCGGGGCAGGGGAGAACGGCACGGCAGGACCTCGGGGGAGCGGATCGGGGAGGGATGCCGACACCGCACGGTGCCCGAGACGACCCGGACGCGGCAAACCGCCTGGGCACCGGGCCCGCCCGCGAGGAGATCACCGCGGAGCGGGGCGCGTCGGGCGTCTGTGGGACCCCCCGGAAGGGTAGAGAACCGGACATGTCCACCAGCAGCGCGAGCACGGCGCGCCAGCGAGACCGTTCACCCTTGCTGGTCGCGGGGGCGGTGGCCATCGCGGTCCCCGGCCTCGTGCTGCACGTCGTCGGGCTCTCGCTCTCGCACCCCGTCGACGCCCTGCTCTACGGCGTGGCGATCGTCGGCGCGGCGTTCCTGCTGTCGTGGGCCGCGGAGGCCGCCCAGGTCGACATCTCGGCGGGCCTCGCGATCGCCCTGCTCGCCCTCGTCGCCGTGCTGCCCGAGTACGCCGTCGACTTCGTCTTCACGATCCAGGGCGGCGAGGCCTACGCCCAGTACGGCCCGACCTGCCTGCCACCGGGTTCGATGGAGCAGTCCCCGTGCGGGCTGGCGCTGGCCAACATGACCGGCGCCAACCGGATCCTCGTCGGCGTCGGCTGGGCGCTCGTCGTGCTGCTCGCCGCGATCCGCCTGCGTCGCGGGGGGGCCGACGCGGGGCAGGACGGCGGGGCGGGCACGTCGCACGAGCCGGGCAAGCCGACCAAGGTGACGCTGCTGCGCACCGACTCGGTGCCGCTGGTCTTCCTGCTGATCGCCACCGTCTACTCGATGACCCTGCCGCTGCGCGAGAGCATCACGCTCGTCGACACCGTCGTCCTCGTCGGCATCTTCGTGCTCTACAGCATCCGCGTGGCGAAGGCCCCGGCCGAGGACCCCGACCTCATCGGCCCGTCGGCCTGGATCGGGGGGATGGACGCCCGCAAGCGTCGCACCGGCTACATCGGGCTCTTCGTCGTGGCCGCGGCGATCATCGTGCTGTGCGCCGAGCCCTTCGCCGACTCGCTCGTGCAGACGGGCACCGAGCTGGGCATCAGCCAGTTCTTCCTCGTCCAGTGGCTCGCCCCGCTGGCGTCCGAGGCCCCCGAGCTGCTGGTCGCGGGCCTCTACGCGTGGCGGCTCAAGACCACCGACGCGCTGGCCACGCTGGTGTCGTCGAAGGTCAACCAGTGGTCGCTGCTGGTGGGCACGCTGCCGATCGTGTTCGCGCTGTCCTCGAGCTCGTTCCACGGCCTGCCCGTCGACGTCGTGCAGCGCGAGGAGCTGCTCATCACCGCCGCGCAGTCGCTGTTCGCGGTGGCGCTGCTCGTGACGCTGTCGATCACGGTCTACGGCGCGCTGAGCCTGCTCGGGCTCTTCCTGGCGCAGTTCGTCCTCGCCGCGACCCTGCCCGCACCGCTGCAGTCCCTCGAGCTCCTGATCCTCTCCGGGGTCTACGTGGTGGCGGCTCTCGTGCTGTTCTTCCGGCAGCGCCAGGCGCTGGCCGCGCTGTTCCGCGACGGCCTGCGCACCCCCTACGCCGAACTGACCGAGGCGAAGTGAACCGTCCCAAGCTCGCCGTGATGCTCGTGCACGGCGTCGAGAGCGCCGGCGAGCAGTACGCCGCGCGCGCCATGCGCCTGCTGGGCGAGGAGTTCACCCGCATCGCCGGCGTCCCGGCGTCCGAGGCGCTGGTGATGGAGCCGGCGTTCTGGGCGCCGGTGTTCGAGCCGGGCCAGGAGCAGCTCAGCGAGCGCCTCGGCGGCCGGGGCTCCCGCTGGCTGCTCGGGCTGCTCGACACGCTCGCCGCCCGCGCCAGCCAGGGCTCGACGCTGGCGCTGCTCGCGGCGGCGTCGACGGCGGGGCTGCGCTGGCTCCCCGGACTGGGCGACGCACACTTCCCGACCCTGCGCTGGCTGATCGTGCACTACCTGGGCGACGCGGTGGCCTACCAGTCGGGCTCCGACGGGACGGGGAGCTACGAGGAGGTCCAGGCCACGCTCGCCCGCTCCCTGCACACGCTGGCGGAGAAGGCCGGGGGCGACGCCCCGCTCGCGGTGCTCGGGCACAGCCTCGGCAGCGTCGTGTCCAGCGACTTCCTCTACGACCTGCAAAACGCGGGCGAGGGGACGCCGCTGTCCCCGCAGGCCCGCGCCGAGCTCGGGGACACGCCGCTCGAGCGCGGCGAGACGTTCGGCTGGTACTACACGCTGGGCAGCCCGCTGGCTCTCTGGGCGCAGCGCCACCCGGGGTTCGGGCAGCCGCTGACGGTGCCGCACCCGGAGTTCGACGCGCGTCACCCCGGCCAGAGCCCGGAGTGGGTCAACGTCTACGACCCCGACGACGTCATCAGCTCACCGCTGCGCCCGTTGTCCGACGCCTGGTCCGCCGCGGTGACCGAGGACCGCCGCGTCACCGTCGGCCCCTGGCCCCTCGGGATGACGCCGCTCGCGCACCCGTACTACTGGAACGAGCGGAGCGTCCTCGTCCCCATCGCCTCGGCGCTGGCCCAGGCCTGGCACCGACTTTGACCTGCGGTCTCGTGCGTGCTCGTCCGTGCCCCAGCACGGACGAGCGCTCACACCCCGGTCACTCGCCCCGCACGCCGGCGTCGACGAGGGCGCGGCAGGCCACGGCACCCGGGGAGTTCGAGGCGTTCACGCACCCGCGGTAGGACTGCGCGGCGGACCCGCCGTCGGCGGCGGGGCGGTCCCGAGTGGTCGAGCGCGGCGCCCGGGTGGTCCGGGTCGTCCGCGTCGTCGTCGGCCGGGTCGTCGTCGCGCGGGTCGTCGCCGACGGGGTGGTCGCGGTGGTCGACGGGGCGGCGACGCTCGCGGGCGGAGCGGAGGTCGGCGGGGCCGTCACCTCGGGCACGACGGCCACGACCGGGGCCACCGGGGCGTCACTGGTCCTCGCGATCTGGACCCCCGCTCCCGTTCCCACGGCGATCGCCACCACGGCCAGGGCGCCCACGGCCCACGTACGGATCTCCGACACGTCCGGGAATCGCCTCCCGCCCCTCGAGGGTTACCGGCGCGCGTCGACGATCGCCCGCCCGGCCCAGCGACTCAAACGCGCGCCCGCTCCACCTGCTCGACGCGGTCCTCGGTGGCCATCTCGGTGAGCTTGCGGCCCGCCTCGGCGTCGCGGGTGAGGTTGTCGCCCGTCTTCGGGTCGAAGACGTGCACCTTGCGGCTGTCGAGCCAGAACTCCGCCTCGCGGCCCTCGCGGATGCGGCTGGTCGAGTCGATGGACACCACGGCCTGGGTGCGCAGCTGGTCGGAGTCGAGCTCGCGGGAGAGCTCCTTGAGCTGGTCGGCGACCTCGGTCGGCGCCTCGTACGGGATGTAGGCGTACTGGGCATCGCCGAGCCACTCGGTGACGTCGACGTGGGCGGTGAACGTCGACCCGTGCGGCTTCTTCGCCTCGTCGACCAGCGAGGCGTCCTCGAAGTACTCGGGGCGGATGCCGACGAGCAGCAGGTCGTGGCCGGCGATCTTCTGCGCGCGCTCCTCGCCCAGCTCGATCGGCCCGAAGGGGGTCGAGAGACCGGTGCCCTCGACGGTCGCGGGCAGGAAGTTCATCGGCGGCGAGCCGATGAACCCGGCGACGAACAGGTTGACCGGCTGCTCGTAGAGCTCGCGGGGCGACGCGACCTGCTGGATGACGCCCTTGCGCAGCACGCAGACGCGGTCGCCGAGGGTCATGGCCTCGGTCTGGTCGTGGGTGACGTAGACCGTGGTGATGCCCAGGCGGCGCTGCAGCCGCGAGATCTCGGTGCGCATCTGCCCGCGCAGCTTCGCGTCGAGGTTCGACAACGGCTCGTCGAACAGGAACGCGTCGGCCGACCGGACGATGGCCCGGCCCATGGCCACGCGCTGGCGCTGGCCGCCGGAGAGGTTGGCGGGCTTGCGCTCGAGGTGCTCGCGCAGCTCGAGGACGTCGGCGGCCTCCTCGACGCGCCGGCGCACCTCGTCGTCGGGGACCTTGGCCAGGCGCAGCGGGAACGCGATGTTCTCGTACACGGTCAGGTGCGGGTAGAGCGCGTAGTTCTGGAACACCATCGACAGGTTGCGGTCGCGCGGCGCCTTGTCGTTGACGCGGTTGCCGCCGATCACCATGTCGCCCGAGGTGATGTCCTCCAGCCCGACGATCATGCGCAGCAGCGTCGACTTCCCGCAGCCCGACGGCCCGACCAGGATCATGAACTCGCCGTCGGCGATGTCGAGGCTCACGTCGTTCACGGCCGGGAAGCCGTCGCCGTACTTCTTGACGATGTGGCTCATCTCGATCGAGGACATGGAATCCGCCTATCCCTTCACGGCGCCGTTGGTGAGACCGGCGACGATGCGTCGCTGGAAGAGCAGGACGAGGACGATGACCGGGATGGTCACGATCACCGCGGCGGCCGCGATCGGGCCGTTCGGCGACTCGAACTGCGATGCCCCGGAGAACAGGCCGAGCGCCGCGGGCACCGGGCGCGCCGCCTCGGTGGACGTCAGCGAGATGCCGTAGACGAAGTCGTTCCAGGCCAGGAAGAACGCGATGATCGCCGTGGTGAACACGCCGGGCGCGGCCAGCGGGACGATCACCTTGCGGAACGCCTGCCAGGGCGTCGCGCCGTCGACCTGCGCGGCCTGCTCCATCTCCCACGGGATCTCGCGGAAGAACGCCGACAGCGTCCAGATCGAGATCGGCAGCGTCAGCGACAGGTACGGGATGATGAGGCCCGGCCAGGTGTTGTAGAGCCCGATCTGGCGCCACAGGTTGAACAGCGGCGTGACGATCGAGATCACCGGGAAGATGGCCACGGCCAGCGCCGTCGACAGGATGAGCTTCTTGCCGGGGAAGTCGAGCCGCGCGATCGCGTACGCGGCGAACATCGACAGCAGGCACGAGATCGCCGTCGCGATGATGCAGATGCCGAACGAGTTGACCAGCGCCGGGAGGAAGAGCCCGGCGGCGTCCCCGACGAGGATCTGCTCGTAGTTGGCCCCGGAGAACACGGTGGGCAGGAACTGCCCGTTGGCGATGTCGTCGGAGGACTTGAACGACAGCGACACGATCCACGCCACGGGGAACAGGCAGTAGACGATGATGACGAGGCCGCCGATGCCCCAGCCGACCTTCTCGCGCGTGGACACCGGCTACTCCCCTCGCGCCTGGGACAGGTCGACCTTGAAGCCCTTGATGAACACCCCGCTGATCAGCACCACGGACAGGAACAGCAGCACCGACACCGCCGAGCCCAGCCCGATCTCGACCCGCTCGATCGTCTGGCGGTAGGCCAGGAACGAGACGGTCTCGGTGTCGTTCGCGCCGGCGGTCATGACGAACACCGAGTCGAAGACCCGGAACGCGTCGAGGGTGCGGAACAGGACGGCGACCATGATCGCCGCCTTCATGTTGGGCAGCGTGACCTTGCGCAGGCGCTGCCACCACGTCGCGCCGTCGACCTTGGCCGCCTCCTGCAGGACGTCGGGCACCTGGGCGAGGCCCGCGAGCAGCAGCAGCGAGATGAACGGCGTGGTCTTCCAGATCTCGGCGAGGCAGATGACGAACAGCGACGCGCCCTGCGTGCCGAACCAGTCGGTGTCCGCCGCGACGCCCGGCACCCACGAGAACCAGGAGTTCACGAAGCCGGAGTCGACGCTGAACGCGAACTGCCACGCGAACGCGGAGACGACGGTGATCACTGCGTAGGGGATGAGGATGACCGTGCGCAGGACCGGACGCAGCCCCCGCAGGGCCTGGAGCATGACCAGCGCGAGCCCGAAGCCGAGGACCAGCTCGACCGCCACCGTCACCACTGTGATGAACGCGGTGACGCCGAACGAGGTCCACCAGACCGAGTCGGTGAGGATCACGCCGTAGTTGCCGAGCCCGACGAACGAGGAGTTCTCCGGGTCGGTGAGGCGGTAGTCGAACAGGGAGTCGTAGACCGCCTGGACGATGGGGTAGGCCGTGACCAGCAGCATCACGACGAAGGCGGGACCGGCGAGGTACCAGCCCAGCCGGCGCTCGGCCCGCGACTTGTCGCCCCGGCCCCCGGTGGCGGAGGGGTCGACGGCGCTGGTGGGACGTTCCAGCGTGGCGCTCACAGCAGCGCCTCCTTCCGCAGCACCGCGGTGATGAGGGCCGTGGCGGCCTCGTTGGTCGCGCCCGGCGTCACCGCGCCCGGCGGGTGGAAGGTGCGCTGGATGCCGCCGGAGACCTCGGCGTAGTACGCGGTCGGCGGCCGGGGTGCGGCCAGGGTCAGGGAGTCACGGATGACCGGGGCCATCGGGAACTTCGCCAGCACCGCCGGGTCGGAGAAGACCGAGAGCCGCGACGACGGGTTGCCGTTGGAGACCATGTAGTAGGCCGAGTTGTCCGGCCGGGTGATGCAGGTGGTGGCGTCGTAGGCGAGGTCGGGGTGGGCGCTGAACGCCCCCACGCCGAGGTTGATGCCCCCCAGGGGCGGTGCGCTCGGCCGGTCGGGTGTGGTGCGCGGGTAGATGGTCCAGCCGTAGTCGTCGGGGACGGACTGCGGGAGCGTGCCCTCCTCGACCGCCGACGTCGCCTTCCCCCAGATGAACGGGTAGTTGACCATGAAGGCGGCGGAGCCGGACTGGAACGTGTCGGAGCTGGTGTCCTCGTCGGCGGTGGGGAAGCCGGGCGGGGCGATGCCCGCGTCGCCGTACGCGCGCAGGATGCGGGCGGCCTCGATGCCGGGCGGGGCGTTCAGCCCGAGCTGGACGAGCTCGGGATTGGTCTCGCCCGGGTTCGTGATCACCGAGCCGCCGCTGGACTCGGTGAGGGCGTTGACCCACACGGTCAGCGACTCGCCCCGGACGCCCTGGGCGGCGAACTGGGTGCGGGCCTGAGCGGCGGCCTGGATGAGCTGGTCCCAGGTGACGGGCTGGTTCATGTCCAGGCCCATGGCGGCGACCATCGACTCGCGGTACCAGAGCAGCTGGGTGTTCGCCCAGAACGGGACGGCGACCATGCGACCCTGCCAGGTCGACGCCTCGACCGAGCTGGGGACGCGGTCCTCGCGGGCCGCGACCTCGATGGCCGGCGGCATCGGGGCCAGGAAGCCCGCCTGCGCGAACTCGGGCACGTAGGGCGGGTCGATGCTCATGATGTCGATCGACGAGTCGTTGGCCGCGAGGCGGCGCACGAGCTGCTGGCGCTGC
Organism: Actinomycetospora sp. CA-101289; assembly: GCF_050955895.1. Classification (NCBI taxonomy): domain Bacteria; kingdom Bacillati; phylum Actinomycetota; class Actinomycetes; order Pseudonocardiales; family Pseudonocardiaceae; genus Actinomycetospora; species Actinomycetospora sp. CA-101289. The sequence goes on from NZ_CP192093.1 coordinate 6,054,268, forward strand.
TCGGAAGCCTGCCGGGGCAGGGTCGACGTCGCGATCGTGTAGCGGCCCCCGGACGCCTCGGTGCACCGGCGGGCGATCTCGGCCTGGCCCCCGTCGTCGGGGTTGATGTACCAGGTGAGCACCGGCGGACCCGCCGGCGCGGACCCGCACGCCGAGACGAGCGCGGCGAGCACCGCGACCACGACGGTCAACGACCACCGCAACCGTCGTCGTGGGTGGCGCATGCTGCTCGTCCCCTCCCGGCCCCCGTGATGGAAGCGCTTGCGGTCGGACTGTGGTGATGCGGGTCTCACAAGTCAAGTGCGCTCGGCGATCATTGGGTGACTCTGTGACGTCTGGGGCAATCCGGTGGAGCGGGCGGCGCAGCATCGCGGTCTGCTCCTGGAACCGCTTGCAGAGGCCGTGCCATGCTCGGGCTGTGACCGGGGACACGGCCGAGCCGCAGGGCCCGGCTGCCGTGCGCTCCGCGCCCCGGGTCACCCTCGACGACGTCGCCCGGCGGGCCGGCGTCTCGGCGGCCACCGCGTCCCGCGCGCTCGGCGACCACCCGCACGTCGCCGCCGCCACTCGCCACCGCGTGCGCGAGGCGGCGGCCGCCCTCGACTACGTCGCCTCCCCCGAGGCCACGCGGCTCGCGGGCGGGCCGACGGGCCGGGTCGCGGTGCTCGTGCCCCACCCGTCGCGCTGGTTCTTCGGCGAGCTCATCGAGGGGCTCGAGGCCGTGCTGCGCGCCGCCGAGCTCGACCTCGTGCTCTTCCGCGTGGGCGGGCCCGAGGAACGCCGGGCCTTCTTCGCCCGGCTCCCGGCGCGGCGCGGGGTGGACGCGGTCGTGGTGTTGGCCTTCGCCGTCGACGAGGCCGAGCACGCCCGCCTCGCCTCCCTGGGCGTCACCGTGGTCGCCGCGGGCGGCCGGGTGGCGTCGTACCCGTCGGTGGGCATCGACGACCACCGCGCCGGGCGCCGGGCCGTCGACCACCTGCTCCACCTCGGGCACCGGCGCATCGGCATGCTCGCCGGCGGCGACGAGCAGCGGCTCGCGCCCGATCCCGACGGGCGCTCCTCGGCCTGGCGCGCGGCCCTGCGCGACGCGGGCGCCGAGCCCGACGACGAGCTGGTGGCCACCGCGTCCTGGAGCGGCGAGGGCGGCGCCGAGGGCATGGCGCGCCTGCTCGGGCTGCGCACGCCGCCGACCGCGGTGTTCGCCCACTGCGACGAGATGGCCCTGGGCGCGATGCGGACGCTGCGCCGCGCGGGCCTGCGCGTGCCCGAGGACCTCTCGGTGATCGGGATCGACGACCACCCGCTGGCCGCGCTCACCGACCTGACGACCGTGGCCCAGCCGGTGCGCGAGCAGGGCCGCCGCGCCGGGGAGCTCGTGCTCGACGCCCTGCGCGGGGGCCCGCCGCCGCGGGTGCCGCCCGCCGAGATGCTGCCCACCCACCTGGTGCTGCGCGGCACCACCGCACCCCCGGGAGCCGCCCGGTGACCGCCCCCGACCTGCGCCTGCGCCGCCCCTCGCCCGCGATCGTCGCCCTGCCGTGGGAGCGGGCGCTCGGCGACTGGGACCCCGCCGACGTGCCGCTGCGCGAGCTGCCCGTCGGCCCCAGCCGGCACCTCGTGCGCTTCGTCGAGCTCGACGGCGAGCTCTGGGCGCTCAAGGAGCTGCCGCCGCGGATCGCGCGCCGCGAGTTCGACGTGCTGCGACACCTCGAGGCCGCGGGCCTGCCCGCCGTGCGCCCCGCGGGCCTGGTCACCCAGCCCGACCACGACTGCTCGATCCTGCTCACCCGCTACCTCAGCGGCTCGTGGCAGTACCGCCGCCTGATCGCCCGCCTGCCCCCCAACCGGCCCGCGCACCGGGCGCGCCTGTTCGACGCCATGGTCGGCCTGCTCGTCGAGCTGCACCGCCACGGCGTCTACTGGGGCGACTGCTCGCTGGCCAACACGCTGTTCTCCCGCGACGGTCAGCTGTTCCAGGCGTGGCTCGTCGACGCCGAGACCAGCGAGGTGCACCCGTCGCTCTCCGACGGCCAGCGCGCCCAGGACCTGGACATCCTCGTCGAGAACGTGGCCTCGGGGATGGTCGACCTGGCCGCGAGCCTGGGGCGCCCGCCCGAGATCGACGAGCAGCTCATCGCCGAGGCCACCGCGCTCCCGGCGCGCTACGAGGCGCTGTGGGAGGTGCTGCACACCCAGCCGCAGTTCGCGTTCGGCGACCGGTACCGCATCGAGGGCACGGTGCGCGAGCTCAACGACCTGGGCTACGTCGTCGACGAGGTCAGCCTGGCGCCGGCGCAGGAGTCGGGGGACGGCGGCACGGTCCGGCTGCGCGTCATGGTCGGCGAGCGCAACCACCACGCCCGCTACCTGCGCGAGCTGACGGGCCTGGACGCGGGCGAGGGCCAGGCGCGGATCCTGCTGGGCGACCTGCGCGCCCACCAGCGCACGATCGCCCGCGACCGCCCCCACCGCGTGGGCGAGGAGGAGGCGATCGCGAGCTGGGTGCACGACGTCCTCACGCCCGGGATGCGCCGGGCCCACGCCGCCGTCCGCCACCGCGGCACGGCCGTGCAGGCGTACTGCGACCTGCTCGAGGTCCGCTGGCTGCTCTCCGAGGCCGAGGGCGCCGACGTCGGCACCGACCGGGCGCTCGAGGCGCTGGCCGAGCGCGCCCCGACCGACTCCGCGGCCCGCGCGCTGGTCGCCGACACGGCGTCGGCGCTCCCCGCGGTCGACGACGAGCTGTGGCCGCCGCCCCCCGAGCACTGAGTCACGACACGGCGAGCCACACCGCGGTGTCGGGGCCGAGGCGCCCGTCCTCGAGCGGCGCGCTGGCCAGCAGCACCTCGTCGTGGGCGGGCAGGTCGACCGGGTCGTCCGAGAGGTTGGCGACGCACGCGAACCCGGGCTCGCGGCGCAGGTGCAGCACAGCGTCGCCGGGCGCGGACACCCACGTCATCTCGCCGTCGCCCAGTGCCGGGTGCTCGCGGCGGCGGCGCAGCACGGTGCGGTAGAGCGTGAGGACCGACTCGGGGTCGCCGTCCTGGCGCGCGGCGGCGTAGCGCGCCCACCCGTCGGGCTGCGGCAGCCACGGCGCCGCCGCCCCCTCGGGGCTGAAGCCGGCCGAGGTGCCCTCGTCCGACCACGGCAGGGGCACCCGCGCGCCGTCGCGGCCGCGGACCGTGTGGCCCGAGCGCTCCCACGTGGGGTCCTGGCGGGCGTCATCGGGGATGTCCTCGACCTCGGGCAACCCGAGCTCCTCGCCCTGGTAGACGTACATGCCGCCCGGCAGCGCCGCCTCGAGCAGCAGCGCGGCGCGGGCCCGGCGGGTGCCCAGCGCGAGGTCGGGCGGGGCGTCGGCCTCCGGGGGCACCGCGGACGTCGGGACCGCCTCCCGCTCGCGGCGCGGCCGCCCGTAGCGGCTGGGGTGGCGCACGACGTCGTGGTTGGACAGCACCCAGGTCGCCGACGCCCCGACCTCGCGCAGGTACCCGGTGGTGACGTCGATCGTCTCGCGCAGCGCCGCCGGGTCCCAGGGGGCGACGAGGTAGTCGAAGTTGAACGCCGTGTGCAGCCGGCCCGGGGCGACGTAGCGCGCGAGCCGCCCGGGGGCCGGGGTCCACGCCTCGGCGACGAACATGCGGTCGCCGGCGTACTCGTCGGCCACGCGGCGCCACGCCTCGTACACCTCGAGCACCCCGTCGCGGTCGACGAACGGGTGCCCGCCGGGCCCGTAGCTCCGGCCCAGCATGTCGTCGGCGTCGTCGAGGTCGGGCATCGCGGGGTCCTTGACCAGCCCGTGCGCGACGTCGATGCGGAAGCCGTCGACGCCGCGGTCGAACCAGAACCGCAGGATCGCCTCGAACTCGGCCGCGACGTCGGGGTGCGACCAGTCGAGGTCGGGCTGGCCGGGGTCGAACAGGTGCAGGTACCAGGAGCCGTCGGCCACCCGCGTCCACGCCGGACCGCCGAAGTGCGAGCGCCAGTTGTTCGGCGGGAGGGAGCCGTCGGGGCCCGCGCCCGGCCGGAAGACGTAGCGGTCGCGGGCGCCCGGCTCACCGGCGAGCGCCGCCCGGAACCACGCGTGCTGGTCGGACGTGTGGTTGGGGACGATGTCGGGGATCAGCCGCAGCCCGTGCTCGTGGGCGTCGACGATCAGCTTCTCCGCGTCCGCGACGGTGCCGTACGCGGGCTCGATCGCCCGGTAGTCGGCCACGTCGTAGCCCGCGTCCGCCTGCGGGGACGCGTACCAGGGGTTGATCCACAGCGCGTCGACGCCGAGGTCGGCGAGATAGGGCAGCTTCTCGCGGATGCCCGCGATGTCCCCGATCCCGTCGCCGTCGGCGTCGGCGAAGCTGCGGATGTAGACCTGGTAGATGACGGCGTCGCGCCACCAGGGGTTGTCGGGCACCGGGCGACTCCTGCGAGATGTGGGGGCGGCTCGCCCCCACGATGCCCGACGGACCCGACGTCAGGCGTGGGCCGGGGCGCGCTCCTCGACCTCGTCGTCCTCGAGGTCGTCCTCGTAGTCGTCGTACTCGTCCTCGTACTCGTCGTCCTCGAGGTCCTCGGGCGCGCTGATCTCCTCGGGCGCGGGCGCCTCGTCGATGCCCTCGGGGGCGCGGCGGGAGCGCAGCTTCTCGGTGGCCCAGCGCAGCATCTCCAGGGCCTGCGCGGCGAGGCGCGCGACGAACGCGAGGAACAGGCGGGCCTGCTCCATGAGGAACGCGACCGCGGCGCCCGCGCGCCCGGAGCCGCCCTCGGAGGCGGGGGCGTCCTCGCGCTCCTGCTGATCGCCGGTGCGGCTCTGGTCGAGACGGTCGGCGAGCCCCTCCACCTTGGCGACGGCCTGGTCGGCCACGGCCGTGAGCACGCGGCCGGCGAGCACGGGGAGCATGCGGCGGGCGGCCTCGGTGAGGATCTGGCCGCTCATCTCGGAGGGACGGGGGGCGGTGCCGTTGGTGGTCATCGCTCCCGACGCTAGGCGTGGATCACCGGCGCGACAGTCCCCCGACGGCACCCACCGCTGCGGCACATGCCGGGCCCTGACGGGCATCCGGTGGCACCATGGAGGGAATGCGCCAGCCGGGTCGACGGGAGCGGTTGGTCGCCGCGCAGGACCGCGACGGCGACACCTGCCTGTGGTGCGCCCGCCCGCTGACCGGCACCGTCGGCGCCACCACCGACCACGTCGTGCCCAAGGTCAAGGGCGGGCCGTCGTGGCTCGAGAACGAGGTCGCGGCGTGCCGGCGCTGCAACAGCGAGCGCGGGCACCGCGGCGCGGTCGATTGGCTCGAGGAGTGCGAGCGCCGCGGGTGGTCCCCCGACGCGCCGCGCCTGGAGCGGGTGCTGACGTCGCTGGCGGCGGCGATCGCCGAGCGCGGCGGTCAGCGCCGGGCGCGCCCGCACCTCGACGCCCAGCTCCGCCGGCTGCGCAAGCGTCAGCCCGCCGCGGCCTGACGGGCCTCGTCGCTCGCGTACGCGGCCTCGAAGAACGCCAGCTCCAGCTCGACGGCGCGCGTGAACACCCCGGCCATGCTCTCGCGGCCGGCGTCGTCGGTGGCCGCCGCGACGCGGTCGGTCTCGGCGCGCAACAGCTCGACCCACCGCGCGAACGCGGACCCGCGGTGCAGGTCGATCCACTCGCGGTGCAGCCAGTCGCGCGGCGACGGCTCCGGACGGGCCGCCCAGTCGAGGTAGAGCCACTCGGCGACGAGCAGCACCGACAGCACGCAGCCGTAGGCCCCGGAGCGCCGGGCGTCGTCCATGAGGTCGAGGAAGCCCCGGGTGGGCGGCAGCGGCTCCGCCGGCGCCGTCACCCCGAGCCGGGCCAGCGCGCGGGCGAAGTAGTCGTCCTCGTCGCCGGCCACGAGGCCCAGCTGGCGGGCGATCGCCATCCGCGCGTCGGTGCTGTCGGCGGCGGCCACGGCCTGGCCGAGCAGTGCCACGAAACGGTCGAGGAACAGGGCGTCCTGCGCGAGGTACCGCGCCAGCACCGCGTCGTCGACGGTGCCGGCCCACAGCTCGTCGACGAACCGGTGGCTGGTCGCGGCCTCCCACGTCGGCGCCGTGCGCGCGCGGAGCTCGTCGGAGAAGCTCACCGCCGCCCTCCCGCCGGGACGCCCCGGGTGCCGCAAGCGGGTCGCGGCGCCCGGGCGACGCTCACCGGTCGAACTTGTCCGGGTCGGGCCCGAGACGCTCGGCCCGCTCCATGCCGTTGATCTTCTCGACCTCGTCGTCGCCCAGTTCGAAGTCGAAGATCTCGTAGTTCTCGCGGATGCGCTCGGCCGTCGACGACTTCGGGAAGACGATGTTGCCGATCTGCACGTGCCAGCGGAGCACGACCTGCGCGGGGCTCTTGCCGTGCGCCTGCGCGATCTCGGTGAGCTCGGGGGCGTCGAGCAGGCCCTTGCCCTGGCCGATCGGGCTCCACGCCTCGGTGCGGATGCCGTGGCGCTCGTGGTACGAGCGCAGGCCCGCCTGCTGCATGTGCGGGTGCAGCTCGATCTGGTTCACCGCGGGCACCGTGTCGGTCTCCTCGAGGAGCCGGTCGAGGTGGTGCGGCTGGAAGTTCGAGACGCCGATCGTGTGGGTCTTGCCGTCCTGCTGCGCCTTCTCGAACCCCTTCCACGTGTCGACGTAGAGGTCCTTGCCGGGCAGCGGCCAGTGGATGAGGTAGAGGTCGACGAAGTCGAGCCCCATCTTCTGCAGGCTCTCGTCCAGCGCCGACTGCGCGTCGTCGTAGCCGTGGTTGGAGTTGTTGCACTTGGTCGTGATCCACAGCTGGTCACGCGGGATGTCGGACTTGGCGATGGCCTCGCCGACCTCGGCCTCGTTGCCGTACATCTGCGCGGTGTCGATGTGGCGGTAGCCGACCTCCAGCGCCGTCGTCACCGCCTCGGCGGTGTCGGAGGGGTCGATCTGGAACACACCGAACCCGAGCTGCGGGATCGTGGTGCCGTTGTTCAGCTCGATGCCGGGGACGTCGCTCATGCCCCCGTGTACCCCGTTGGTGCTGCGCACATGTGAGTGCTCGTCCGTGCCCCAGCACGGACAAGCACTCACGGGTCACGCAGTGGCAAAGGCGCCCAGGGTGCGGTCGGGGCGCACGCCGGAGAAGGTGCGGTGCCAGGTGCGGTAGTAGGCGACCTCTTCGTCGCTGCGCAGGTCCCAGCCGTGCTCGATGGCGCGGTCCTCGCTCTCGCGGCCGTCGGCGCCCTCCTTGGCCTTCTCCTTCTCGACCAGCTTGGCCAGCACGTCGCCGGCGCCGGACCCGTCGCCGAACTGCTCCTTGCCGCGCCAGAGGATGTCGAAGGGCACCATCCCGTCGAACGCCTCGCGCAGCAGCTGCTTCTCGGTGCGGTCCTCGGTCTTGAGCTTCCACTCGGCCGGGATCGCGAGCATCTCGCGCATGACGGTGGCGTCGAGGAACGGGACGCGGGCCTCGAGGCCGTAGTTCATCGTCGCCCGGTCGCAGCGCTGCAGGTTGAGCTCGTGGAGCATCTCGATGGAGCGCACCAGCTCGGCCTGCAGGGTGTCCGGGGTGGAGAACTCCTCGCTGTGCACGTACTCGTAGCCCGCGAACAGCTCGTCGGCGCCCTCGCCGGTGAGCACCACCTTGACGTGGCGCACGGCCTCGCGGGCGAGCAGCAGGTTCGGTACCGCCGAGCGCACCAGCGCCGGGTCGAAGTGCTCGATGACCGTGACGGCCTCGTCGAGGGCCGCCTCGAGGTCGTCGGGGGTCGGGACGATCTCGTGGTGCTCGGTGCCCAGGTGCTCGGCGACGGCGCGGGCGGCCAGCAGGTCGGCCGAGCCCTCGGTGCCGACGGCGAAGGTCGGCAGCCGCTCGCCCTTCTCCTCGGCCACCTTCGCCGCGATCGCCGCGACGATCGCGGAGTCGAGCCCGCCGGAGAGGAACACCCCGACCGGCACGTCGCTCATCATGTGGCGACGGATCGAGTCGGACAGGACGTCGCGGATGTGCCCGAGGTCCTCCTCGGTCCACTGCTTGTCCGGGGCCAGGCGCGCGGGGCGCACCTCGACCGGCACCGCGTCGGCGAAACGGACCATCGCGCCCTCGGCCCTGTCCGCCCCGTCGTGGCCGGCGATGCCCGGCGTCCACACGTGCCCGGGCGGGAAGGCCTCCACGTGGGACTGGTCCTCGGCGTCGAAGGCGCGCAGCTCGCTGGCGAACAGCGTCACGCCCTCGAGGCGCGCCCAGTACAGCGGCTTGATGCCGATCGGGTCGCGGGCGACGGCGCCGCGCCCGTCGGTGTGCGCCATCGCCAGCGCGTACATGCCGCGCAGGTCGTGCAGGGCAGCCGACCCGTCGCGCAGCACCAGGCGGAACGCCGACTCGGTGTCCGAGTCGGTGGCGAACCGGACCTCGGACAGGACGTCACGGATGTCCTCGTGGTTGTAGATCTCGCCGTTGCCCACCACGTAGGCCGAATCGGTGTCGTCCGCGATCGGCTGCTTGCCGCCCGTGACGTCCATGATCGAGAGCCGCTGGTGGCCGAGCCACGCGTGCTCGAGGTGCACGCGCCCGGTGTCGTCCGGGCCGCGGTGGTGGATCCGGGCGAGCATCCGCTCGCACTTCTCCGGGTCGATGGTTCCGTACGCCGCGACGATTCCGCACACGGTGCGTCCCACATCCTCAATGTTCTCGACTGGATCACGGCCAGGCCGTGAGCACGTTCCACACAACCACGCGTCGCCCACATCCGCACCGATCCGTCGCACGCGTCACCAGGCTTGAACGATCCCCCACGCGTCCGGTGCGTCAGCGCCAGGCGAACACGGGCTGTTCCAGTCCGTCGACGCGTGTGGTCCGTCCGTGGAGGGCGACCTCGCGGAACTGGAGCAGCACCGCCGCCGTCGGCGCGTGGATGAAGTGGCCGATCAGCGGCATCTGCACCACCGGCCGCGGCGACTCGTCGATCGCGAGGTAGCGCGGCTCGACGTCGAGCTCGTCGAGCGTGATGTGGAACAGCTCCGAGACCTCGTCGGGCGAGGGCCGCAGGTCGCCGACCGCGCTGGCCGCCGCCATGACCACCGGCGTGATCACGAAGCCGGACCGGGTGGGGTAGTCGTCGAGCAGGCCCAGCACGGCGTCGGCGCCGAGGCGCAGGCCGAGCTCCTCGTCGAGCTCGCGGCGGGCCGCGGTGACGGCGTCCTCGCCGGGGTCGAGCGAGCCGCCGGGCAGCGCGAACTGGCCGGGGTGGTCGCGCAGGCGCGAGGTGCGCCGCGTCAGCAGGACGCCCGGGCCGCGCGCCGGGTCGTCGAGGACGACGACGGCGACGGCCGCCGCGCGCAGGTCGGGCTCGTCGGCGACGCGGCGCTCGTCGCGGTCGTGCGCCCGCACCCGCGCGGCCAGCTCCGCCGTCGAGGGATGGCTCATCCCCAGAAGATGCCGGTCGGGTCCGCGTCGACGATGTCGAGCAGCGGCGCCGGCGTCCCCGCCTTGGTCTCGTCGGGGTAGCGGTGCCACCGGCCGCTCGAGTCGGGCCAGAGCAGGATCCAGCGGTCCTCGTCGGGCACCAGGCGCAGCTGGGCGATGGGCTCGGTGGTCCAGCCCGTGCCCAGCTCGGGGAACACCGGGGCCCGCCGCGCGGAGATCGTGATGCGCCCGGCGCGCTCGGTGTAGGAGATGCGCAGCTGGTCGCGCTGCTGCGGCGGGACGCGACGCGCGCACCACTGGCGCACGAGCGCACGGTGTTCGTCGGCGACCTGCACGGGATTCACTGTGACACGGCGTCCCCGGGATGCGGGAGTGCCCCACGCCACGCCGGCGGACGTCCACCCGGTCCGGGGGCGGCGCGGCGCGCCTGCCAGCATGCGCGCCATGGTCACCGTCGGGACGCGCGGCGCTCGGATCGTCGCCGGCACCCTCCTCGGGCTCGGCCTCGCCCTGGGCGCGTGCGGGGGCACGCCGCCGGCCCCGGGCGCGGCGGTCGCTCCCTCGACGAGTGCGCCGGCCACCCCCGACCCGGCGGTCCGGCAGTACTGCGACACGGTCACGCGTGTCCAGGCCGAACAGGCCGCGCCCGGGTCGGGGCAGAACGGGCTGCCCGCGTCGTCGGACAGCGCCCGCCGCCAGGTCGCCGACCTCGTCGCCGTCGCCCCGCCCGAGATCGCCGCCGAGTGGCGCACGGTGGCGTCGCTGACCGACCAGGCCCTCGCCTCCCTCGAGGGCACCGGCGGCGACCCGTCGCGCATCGACACCGCCACCCTCGACCGCCTACAGCGCGACGCCGGACCCGCCGTGGCGCGCATCCAGGAGGTCACCCAGCAGCGCTGTGGCATCACGTTCCGCCCCGGGGGCTGACGACCTCACTCGCGTCGAGAGCGCGAAGGTCACCTCCGCTGCGCCCCACGCAACCGAGGTCGCCTTCGCTGCGCCGGGGCGCGCACCACGCCCTGGCCCCGGCACCGGTCGCCGATCTAGCGTGCGCGGGCGTGGACACCCCGGTCAGCCGCTTCCCCGTCGTCGAGCTCGACGACCTCCCCGACGACCTGCGCGCTCGAGTCGGCGCGATCGCCGAGCGCTCGGGGTTCGTGCCCAACATCTTCCGCGCGCTCGGGCACCGGCCGCCGGAGCTGCGCGCGTTCCTCGACTACCACGACGCGCTCATGGAGCGGGAGTCGCCGCTGTCGAAGGCCGAGCGCGAGCTGGTGATCGTCGCGACGTCCGGGGCCAACCACTGCACGTACTGCGTCGTCGCACACGGCGCGATCCTGCGGGTCCGCAGCAAGGAGCCCGAGATCGCCGACCACGTCGGGATCAACCCCTACGGCGCGCCGCTGGACCCCCGGCGGCGGGCGATCGTCGACCTCGCCCTGGCCCTCGCGCTCGACTCCGCCTCGTTCTCCGACGACGACCTCGACGCCGCGCGCGACGCGGGCCTGAGCGACGAGGAGATCTGGGACGTCGGGGCGATCACGGCGCTGTTCGCGATGTCCAACCGCCTCGCCCACCTCACCGACCTGCGCCCCAACGGCGAGTTCTTCCGCATGGGCCGCGAGCCCCGGGGGTAAGGCCGGGGCCATGAGTTCCGTAGCAGTCCTCGGCACCGGCCTCATGGGCGCGGGCATGGCCCGCAGCCTGCTCCGCGAGGGCCACCAGGTCACGGTGTGGAACCGCAGCACGGAGAAGGCGAAGCCCCTCGCCAACGACGGCGCGACGGTCGCGGACGAGGCGGCCGACGCGGTCGCCGGCGCCGACGTCGTCATCACGATGCTGTTCGACACCGACGCCGTGGCTCAGACGATCGAGCCCGTCCTGCCGCGGTTCCCCGACGGCGCGGTCTGGGTGCAGACCAGCACGGTCGGCATCGAGGGCACGGACCGTCTCGCGGCGATGGCGCGCGACGCCGGCGTCGACTTCCTCGACGTCCCGATGCTCGGCACCAAGGCGCCGGCCGAGAACGGTCAGCTCGTCGTGCTCGCGGCCGGCCCGACGTCGCTGCGCGAGAAGGTGCAGCCGGTCTTCGACGCCATCGGCACCCGGACGCAGTGGGTGAGCGAGCAGGTCGGCGACGCCAGCCGGCTCAAGCTGGCGGTCAACGCCTGGATCGGCGTCGTCGTCAACGGCGTCGCGCAGTCGATCGCCCTGGCCCGCGGGCTCGGGCTCGACCCACAACAGTTCCTCGACGCGGTGCAGGGCGGCGCGCTCGACGCGCCGTACGTGCAGCTCAAGGGCAAGGCGATGATCGACGGCGACTTCACGCCCTCGTTCGAGCTCGACGGCGTCATCAAGGACACCGACCTCATCCACGCGGCCCTGGGCGAGGCCGGCGTCGACGCGACGCTCGCCACCGCGGTCCGGGACCGCCTCGGCGTCGCCTCGGACGGCGGCCACGGCGAGGAGGACATGGCCGCCGTCGTGCACGCCTACTGAGGTGCGCTCCGCGCACGTGAGCAGAAACCGGTGCCTCAGCACCGATTTCTGCTCACGTGCCGTCAGGCACCCGGGGTGTTGCGCGCCAGGTCCAGCGCGTACTGCGGCCAGAACTCGCCGGCCGAGGGCGCGCCGCGGCAGTCGCCGTCGGAGTCGCCCGGCTCCTTGACCCACAGGTAGGCGGCGACGCGCTGCGAGCCGGTGTCGCGGGTGGGCGGGGTGCCCAGCGCCCGGCCCGGCGGGTTGCACCAGGTCGGCTGGTCGGGACCGTCGTACGCGCCCCGGCCGTTGCGGCTGGTGTCGATGACGTAGCGGGCACCGCCGACGGCGCCGGAGACCCGGTCGCCGTACTGCTCCACCTGGTCGGTGGTCATGAAGTTGGAGACGTTGAGGGCGAAGCCCGCGGCTTCGGAGACCCCGGAGGCGCGCAACCCGTCGGCGAGCTTGCCGACGTCCGTGACGAAGCCCGGGTTGCCGGCGTCGATGTAGACCTCGCCGCCCGCGCGCGACAGCGTCCGCACGGCCTCCGCGAGCAGCTCCTCGCGGCCGGCCTGCTCGCCCTCGCCCTCGCAGTTGGTCAGCGTCTGGGGCAGCGCGTCGGGCTCGAGGACCACGACGGCCCGGTTGCCGCCCATGCCGCGGGCGAAGGCGCCGAGCCACTCGCGGTAGGCGTCCTCGTTCTCGGCGCCGCCGCTGGAGTACTGGCCGCAGTCGCGGTTGGGGATGTTGTAGGCCGTGAGCACCGGGGTGCGGCCCGCGTCGCGCGCCTGCGACACGACGCCCGCGACCTCGCCCTCGACGCCGCCGGTCTCGCCCGTGGGCCAGATGGCGACGGGCTGGCGCGCGATCTTCTCGAGCGCGGCGGCGTCCTCGGTGCGCCCGTCGGAGCGCCACTGCTCGACCTGGCGGGCGGCCGACGACGACGGGTCGACCCAGAACTCGGACGCGGCCGGGGCCACGGGCGGCGAGGCGGAGGGGGCCTGCTCGTCGGAGCCGCCGCTGCAGGCGGCGAGACCGAGGGCGGTCACGAGCGCGATCACCGCGGCCGCGCCGGCGACGATCCAGCCCCGGGTGGGCCGACGGGACGCCCGCCGGGACTCCTCCCGCGACTCCTGACGGGACTCGCGGCGGGGGGAACCGCCGGAACCACTGCCGGATCCCCCGTGCCCGTCGAGCCGGATGGGCGCCGTGGCGGCCTCCGACGACACGGCGTCGCCGTGCCGCGCGTTGTCACGTCCCACCGTCGTGCCACCCCCGAGCCTGTCGTCCATACGGCCCCAGGCTCTCAGGCCGCCCCGGGGCGGTCGTGCGGGGGGAGGAGCCGCCCGCCGCCATCAGGCGGCCTCCGGGTCTCCGGGTGCCGGCACCTGGACCCACCGGGCCACCGACGGGACACCGCGCTCGTCGACGAGGAAGAGCATGTAGCGCCCGGGCGGGGCGATCGTGCGGTCCTCCGGCACGGTGACCGACACCCCGCCGTCGCGCTTCGTCATGTCCAGGGCGATCGAGCGCTGCCCGGTGTCGGTGACGTGCGTCGAGGCCATCGGCGCCATGAGCCGCGCGCTCGTGATGCGCGCCGCGTCGGGCGTCGCCACGGTCGCCGTCTGCCCGAGGCCGATGCTGGGCGGCGCGTCCGCGATCGTCGGCTGCGGTCCCCGGAACAGGTACGGCGGCGTGAAGATCTCGATGCGCTGCTCGAACGTGCCGGGGATGGTGCCCGCCGCGTCGTTGAACAGCGGGTCCGAGCCCACGGTCATGACGCGGCCGTCGGGCAGCAGCAGGCCGGCCGAGTGGTAGTTGCGGCCCACCTGCGGGTCGGCGGCGTAGTCCAGGGTGTTGGTCTGCGGCCGGTAGATGCGCGCGTTGTGGTTGTCCGAGGCGCCCTTGCCGCGGTAGTCCCGTGACCCGTTGCTGATCAGCATCGAGTCGTCGGGCAGCGTCGTCAGGTTCGGGTAGCGCGTGCCCTCGGGGAGCGACGGACCCGGCTGCCACGTCGGGTTCGGGGTGTCGAGGTCGATGGTGTCGATGCGCCCGGTGGAGCGGGGGCTCTCGCCGACGCCGCCGCCGCCGACCACGGCGATCCGCTGGTCCTGCACGGGGCCCACCCACGCCGAGCCCGCGGTCTCCATGAGGTCGGGGTCGCGGATGCCGGGGACGGGGCTCAGCACGTTGTTGCGGAGGTCCCAGAAGCCCGGGATGCGGCCCTGCTCGGCGGGGCCGTAGCCCGCGTTGGCCCCGGAGTAGAAGAGCACGTTCTCCCGGGCGGTCTGGAACAGCGCCGGGTACGACGGGAAGTACTGCGTGAGGTCCTTGCGCTCGGTCCAGCGCCGGGTGGCCGGGTCGTAGACCTCGTTCTGCCCATTGAGGATCTCGCCGGTGCCGTCGAGGCCGGAGACCGAGATGACGCTGCCGTCGGCGAGGCCCGTCAGCGTCGGGTACCAGCGCTTGAAGTTCATGTCGCCGACGCGCTCGTAGGCCTCGGTGAACGGGTTGAACTCGTAGCTCTGCTCGATGCCCTGGTAGTCCTGCTTCTCCAGGGTCATCGCCTGGCCCAGCGCGTACAGGTTCTGCGCCTCGGCCGGGGGCACCCCACCGATCGTGTACTGCTTGGGGCCCACCGCGACGTACTGCGGGCCGGCCTCGACCGCCTCGGCGAACACCACGGTCTCGCTCGCGGTCACGACCGCCCCGCGGCGGTTGGCGACCTTGGCCGCGGGCCGCACCGTGAACGGGTGGGTCGCGCGGTAGACCAGGCCCTCGGGCGAGCGGAACTCGGTGCCCGCGGGGAACTCGCGCGGGGCCGCGTCGGGGTTCTCGTTCTTGACGGTCACGCCGCCGGCCGCGTTGGTGACCGCGCCGTCGAGGCGCTCGTAGCGCTGGGTGCCGCCCGCGATGAGCAGGTTGCCCGAGGCCAGGAAGGCGTGGCCGGCGCAGAACATGTCGTCGGGCGTCGGGATCACGCGGCTGCGGCCCGTCGCCGGGTCGTACACGAGGCTCTTGAAGGTCCCCGCGTTGAACATGTCCTCCTTGTTGCCGGATCCGGCGACGAGGAGGATGCGGCCGGTCGGCAGGACCGCGGCGTGGATCGCGTTGACCTTCTGGTCGTCGGGGAGGTCGACGACGTCCCACTTGCCGAACTGCTCCTTGTACTCCTGGCTGTTGATCAGCCGCTGGTGCCGGAGCTCGGAGATCCACGACCACGCCGGCGGCACGTTCACGCCGAGCATGACCGCGGGGACGATCACGAGGAGCAGGAAGCGCTTGACCCGCCTGGTGAGGCCCTGCTCGATCAACTCGCCTCCGTCCGTCGCCCGTCGAGGTGCGGGTGCTCCCCGTCCGGGCCGTGCCGCGCCGGGCCGGCCACCGCAGCCAGCGCCACCACACGCACCGCCACCGTCGGGGCGTTGATCGAGACGGCCTCGGGCGCGGGCGCCCCACCGTCTCGCTCCTCGCGTCTCGTTGCTGTTTCGTTACCGCTGCTCGACCCCACCGAGACCGGCATCACGGTACGCGCGCCCTCGGCCTCGAGCTCGGCCGGTGACGTGAGCAGCATCGGCGGCGTCGTCCGGCGGGGTCCGGGACGGGGGCCGCGCGCCGGTCCCGCGTCGGGACGGGGCATCGGCGAGGGCGGCGTCGGCCGGGCGCCGCGGGTCTCGGACGACCCCGCGCGGGCCGCGGGCCGGGCCTCCGGCCACAGCGGTCCGGGCGGCCCGGGCGGCACGCCCTGCTCGCCCGGCGCCACGTAGCGGGGCGCCTCGGCGGCGGCCGGACGCTCCACGGGACGGCCCGGCGCGGCGGGACCGGGCCGCGGCGTCGGCGTCGGACGCGGGCGCGCCCCGGGCGGGGGCGTGCCGGGACCGACCGGCGGGCGCCCCGCGGGCGGGACCCCGACGGGGCCGGGCATCGGCGGGCGGCCGACGGGACGGGGCTGGCCCGGCTGGCCCGGCTGCGGCTGGCCGAACGGGGGCTGGCCGGGCTGGGGCTGGCCGGGCTGGGGCTGGCCGGGCTGAGGCTGACCCGGCGGGCCTGGCTGGGCCGGCGGGCGGGGCCGGTCGGCCGCGGGACGCGCCGGCTGGCCCGGCTGCCCCGGCGGAGCTGGCTGCGGGGTGGGGCGGGGCCGGACGCGCGGCACGGGCGACGGCGACGGGTCCACCGACGGCGCGGCCTCGGTGGCCGGGCGACGGTCCCGGCCGGCGAGCGAGGCCGTGCGCACCCACCCGGCGGGCAGGTCGCCCTCGAGCCCCCCGGAGGTGCGGGGCCGCGAGGGGTCCCCCACGCCGGCGCCCTCGGCGTGGTGCGAGCGGCGGGTCGTCGACCCGGCGGCGAGCAGCGCGTCGAGGGCGGCGCGCTCGAGGGTCTCGGTGGTGATCCCGGAGCGGCCGTCGGCCATGACGGGCGTCGCGTCGATGGCGGGCTGGCGCCCGACGATCCGCTCGACGAGGCAGAGCACGGGCGGGGCGAGGCACGCGGCCAGCGCGACGGCCGGCCAGAGCAGCACGGCCGGGGTGGCGTAGCCCTGCAGCACCGCCAGGACGATCGCCGCCGCCAGCAGCAGCGCCCACTGCAGGTGGCGCCGAAAGGTCAGGATGTGGTCCGCGCTCGACGACAGGCCCTTGGGCGTGACGACGAACTTCGCCGGCAGCCGCAGCAGGGTCGCGATCAGCGACGACGCGAAGATGGGCGACGCGAAGATCGACATCATCATGCCCTTGACGCCCGAGGAGCCCTCGGCCTCGTAGGGGCTGACGTTGTAGCGGCGGTTGCGCAGGTAGACCCAGAGCTGGAACGCCGTCGCGTCGACGTAGAGCGCGAGCCAGAGCTGCACGGGCACGACGACGCCCTGGACGCCCAGGGCGAGGAACAGACAGGCGTTGACCGCGCCGAGCACCCAGCCGATGGCCATCGACGGGTAGAACGTCGTGATCAGGATGTAGTGCATCGCCCGGCCCGGCGACAGCTTGGGCAGGCGGAAGACCATCTCCTTGAGCAGCACCTCGAAGGTGCCGCGCGACCAGCGCATCTGCTGGCTGAAGAAGTCGCCCCACGACGACGGACCCTCGCCGACGGCGAGCACGTCGGGCGTGTAGACCGACTTCCAGCGCCGCCCCGACGAGGGGTTGCGGCGCGTGTGGAACTTCAAGCCGGTGGCCATGTCCTCGGTGATCGAGTCGGACAGGCCGCCGATGCCGCGCAGCGCGCTGATGCGGATGGCGTTGTTGGTGCCCACCAGCATCGCGGCGTTGTAGCGGTTGGCCGCGCGCTGGATCAGCGAGTGGAACGGGAACTGCTGGGACTCCGCGGCGCGGGTCACGAACGTCTCGTCGTTCGCGTAGCACTGCGGCCCGACGACGAAGGCGACGTCGGGGTCGCGGAAGTAGCCCAGGATCCGCTCGGCGTAGTTGGGCAGCGGCACGTGGTCCGGGTCGACCGAGAGGAAGACCTCGTAGGCCTCGCCGTGCTCGGCGACCCAGGCGTTGTAGTTGCCGTGCTTCGTCTTCGCCTTGAAGGCGCCCTTCTTGCGGTTGTACTTCTCGATGCCCTTGCGGGTGAAGTGGTTGACCCCGAGCTCGTGGCACATGGCCCGGACGTCCGGGTCGTCGCCCTCGTCGAGGATCCAGACGTCGAGGATGCCGTCGTACTGGATCCGCAGCGCCGCCTGCAGCGTGCCGCGCACGACGTCGATCGGCTCCTTGCTGGGCACGATCGTCGTGAGGAACGCGATGCGGCGGTCGGGCTCGGGCGGCACCGGCACGGGGTCGCGCGCGATGACCGACGCCAGCGACAGCGACAGCACGTTGATCAGCCGGAGCAGCTCCATCAGGCCGATCGAGCCGATGACGACCCAGTTCGCGTAGATCGCGAAGGTCGACCCGAACACCGGCGGGCGGTGCGAGGGGTGCAGCAGCCAGAGGAAGAAGAGGGCCTCGAAGGCGAAGTTCAGGCCGGCGACGAGCAGCGAGCGGGCGACGCGTCCCCGGCCGTGGACGGCGTCGACGCCCCGGTAGGCGACCCGGTACGGGCCGTCCTGGGGGTCGGGCTCCCGGATCGGCCCCGCGAGCTGGGAGAACTCCTGGATGCGACGGCCGACGACGAGTTCGGACTCGTCGACCTCGTCCGGGGGTCGCTCGGCAAGAAGGGTCATCGGCCGTTTCGTCTCGATCCTCGCGACAGCACCGACCGCACCGCACCGGCGATCGTCACGAAGCTCCCGTCGTCGTCACTCCTCCTGCGGGCGCGCACGAGGAGCGGTACCGCCGACGTGCCGTCCTCCCGTCGGTCTGGTGATCCGGGCCGCTGGTGTCCCACCGGCCCCGGAAACGGTAAGGGCATCACCCACCGTGCTCGGCGAGGGGGACGGTTCACCGTCCGTTTCGTCGTGCACGACCGAGACCCTGGCCCACCATTGGTCCGGTAGGGCGAGTTCGGACCGGCGGCACACCCAGCGGCACCCGTTCGGGGTCGATGACGCACGGTAGTGCGATCAGGACGCTCGGGCGGCACCGGGTGGGAGCTCGTGGCGCCGGACGGCCACCAGGGCGCGGTCGCTGACCTCGGCGGTCATGTAGGTGCACGACGGCTGGCGACGCCGCTCCGTGGGCGAGCCGGGGTTGAGCAGGCGCACCCCGCCCGGGGTCGTCGTGTCCCACGGGATGTGGCTGTGGCCGAAGACCAGGACGTCGACGGGCGTGTGGCTGCCGGGCCCGAAGCGCGCGTCGCAGCGGCGCTCGCGCCCGGTCGCCGCGCCGGTCTCGTGGGCGACGGCCAGCCGCAGGCCGTCGACCTCGGCCACCGCGGTCTCGGGCAGCCGCGCGCGCAGCTCGTCGCCGTCGTTGTTGCCCCAGCAGCCGATCAGCCGCGGGGTGCGCCGCTCGAGCTCGTCGAGCAGCGCCGGGTCCATCCAGTCGCCGGCGTGCACCACGACGTCCGCGGCGTCAATCGCGGCCCACAGCTCGTCGGGCAGGACCCGCCGGGTGGGCCGGCGGACGGGCAGGTGGGTGTCGCTGGTGATGAGGAGCTTCGTCACCCGTCACCGGTCCAGCAGCAGCGAGTGCAGCGCGACGAGCGCGAGCGGGGCGTAGGGCAGCACGACGACCGCCGGGCCGGTGGTGCGCAGCCAGGTGCGCGACCGCACGCGGGGCCCGTCGTCGGCGCGCGGCTCCTCCACCCCGTGGTCGAGGTGCAGGGTGATCGGCCCGGCGCTGACCCGCCACGACCAGGTGCGGGCCACCTCGTCCACGGCGGTGACCTCGAAGGGGAGGCCGACCACCCCGGCCGCCCGCACCCTGCCGCGCAGGCCGGTCCGCAGGCGCCGCGTGGCGGGACCCGCCGGCTCCGTCACCGTGACCCCGGAGATCTGGGGCGCCCAGTGGCTCCAGCGGTCGAGGTCGGCGTAGCGCTCCCAGGCCTCGTCGGCGGGCAGCGGGCCGGTCGCGCGGAGGGTCGTCTGCACCCCCGTGACGTACCCGCGGCGCCGCTGGACGACGAACACATACTCCGAGTATGGTCTCGCCCGGTACGAGAACGTACCGATCGTTCCCCCGGGGAGGTCCTCGTGGCCCTGTCGCTCCCGCCGTCCGTCGCGCGCTCGCCGCTGGGCACCACGCTGCGCTGGGGGGCCACCCACGGGCTGATGCGCGCGGCGATCCGCCGCCAGGTCCGCGCCGGCAACCCCGACGCCCGCCTGCTGCTCGACCCCGTGCTGCAGGCCGACCCGTTCCCGCACTACGAGCGCCTGCGCGCCTCGCACCCCTTCGCCATGGGCGCCTTCGCCCGGCTCACCGTGCACCACGACACCGCGACCGCCGTGCTGCGCAGCGACGACTTCGGCGTGACCCACCCGACCCAGGTCGTGCCCGCGCCGGCCCGCGCGGCACTCGCCCTGGCCGGGCCCACGCGCCACCCCGGGCCCATCGACCCGCCGTCGATGCTCGCCGTGGACGCGCCCGACCACCCGCGCTACCGCAAGCTCGTCAGCCGCGCCTTCACCGCCCGGCGGGTGGCCGCGCTCCGCGAGCGCACCGGGGAGATCGCCCAGGAGCTGCTCGACGACATGGACCGCGACGTGCGCGCGGGCGAGCCCGTCGACCTCGTCGCCCGCTACGCGAGCCTGCTGCCCGTCACCGTGATCAGCGAGATGCTCGGCGTGCCCACCTCGATGCGCGAGCAGTTCCTGGCCTGGGGCGACGGCGCGGCCACGTCGCTGGACATGGGGCTGACCCGGCAGGCCCACGCCGCCATGGAGCGCAACCTCGCCGCCCTGCACGACTGGATGCGCGACCACCTGCGCCGGCTGCGCCGCGACCCGGGCGACGACCTGCTCTCGAGCCTCGTCGGCGAGGTGGACGAGGAGGGCACCGGGCTCACCGAGCAGGAGCTGGTGTCCACCGCCCTGCTCGTGCTCGCCGCGGGCTTCGAGACCACCGTCAACCTCATCGGCAACGGCACCACCCAGCTCTTCGCCCACCCCGAGCAGCGCGAGCGCCTCGCCGCCGAGCCCGAGCTGTGGCCGAACGCGGTGGACGAGGTGCTGCGCTTCGACCCGCCGGTGGAACGCACGGCGCGCCGGGCGAAGGTCGACACCGAGGTGGCCGGCGAGGCGATCCCCGCCGGCGACCTCGTGGTCACCGTGCTGGCGGGCGCCAACCGCGACCCCCACGTGTTCGCCGACCCGGCGGCGTTCGACGTCGGCCGGGCGAACGCCCGGGAGCACCTGGCGTTCTCCAGCGGCCCGCACTTCTGCCTCGGCGCCCAGCTCGCGCGCATGGAGGGCGAGGTCGCGCTGCGGGCGCTGTTCGAGCGCCACCCGCACCTCGCCCCCGCCGGGGCACCCCGCCGCCGCGTCACCCGCATCCTGCGCGGCTACGCCGAGATGCCCGTGCGCCTGGCGCCGGCGGTCAGCGCGGTGCGCTGACCCCCGCGGTCAGGAGAAGGCGCCGTGCCCGGTGATCTCGCGGCCGACGATCAGCGTCTGGATCGTCTCGGTGCCCTCGAACGTGTGGATCGACTCGATGTCGGCCATGTGCCGCATGACGTGGTTGTCGAGCAGGATGCCGTTGCCGCCGAGCAGGTCGCGGGCCTCGGAGAGGATCCAGCGCGCCTTGCGGGTGTTGTTCATCTTGGCCAGCCCGGCGATGGTCGGCGCGAGGTCGCTGTCCTCGGCGAGCTGCGCGATCTGCATGCAGTAGAGCTGCATGCCGGTCAGCTCGGCGAGCATCTTGACCAGGCGCTCCTGGACGATCTGGTTGCGCGCCAGCGGGCGGCCGAACTGCTGGCGGTCGAGGGCGTAGCGCAGGGCAGCGTCGTAGCCCGCCGTCGCCGCGCCCAGCGCCATCCAGGCGCAGGTCCCGCGCGTGGTGGCCAGCACCCGCCCCGCGTCCTTGAAGCTCTCCGCGCCCGGCAGCCGGTCGCGCTCGGGGACCCGGACCCCGTCGAGGCGGATGTCGGCCTGCCACACGGCCCGCATCGAGCCCTTGCGCGGGATGATCGTGCCCTCGTAGCCGTCGGTCGTGGTGTCGACGAGGAACCCGAGCACGGCGCGGGTCTCGACGTCGCGCGCCCAGATCACGGTGCGCCCGGCGATGCTGCCGTTGCCGATCCAGCGCTTGCGCCCGTCGATCACCCAGTCGTCGCCGTCGCGGCGCGCCGTGGTCTCGAGGGCCACCGAGTCGGACCCGTGGTCGGGCTCGGTGAGGCCGAAGGCGCCGACGAGGTCGAGGCGCGCCATCGCGGGCAGGTACTCCTGCTTCTGCTCCTCCGAGCCCAGCATGTCGATGGCCTTCATCGCCAGGCCCGACTGGACCGCGAAGAACGTGGCGAGGCTGCCGTCGCCGCGCGCGAGCTCCATCGCGACGAGACCGCAGGTCAGCACGTCGTTGCCGGGGCAGCCGTACCCGGTGATGTCGTCGCCGACGATGCCCAGGTCGGGCAGCCCGCGGATGACGTCCCACGACATCTCCGCCGCGTCCCACGCCTCGGGCGCCGCGGGCGACACCACGTGGTCGACGTAGCGGCGCACCGCCATGAACGTGTCCCACTGCGCCTCGGTGAAGCGCCGGCGCACCGAGAAGAAGTCGGTGCCCAGCGCCTCGGTGAGCGGAGCCTGGCTGTCGACGGTCATGGAGACTCCCTCGCCGGGGGCGGGTGGTCCCGCCCACTGACGGTGCGTTCCCCGTGACCGCGATCGCCACGCCACCCGACGGGAGACCCTTGACCGACCCGACGAGCATTTCCACCGAACCCGCTGCCGTCGTCCGCGCCTTCCTCGCCGACCTCGAGCGCCTCGACGTCGACGCGGCCTGCGCGCGCCTGCACCCCGACGTCGTCTACGAGAACGTCTCGCTGCCCCCGGCGCGCGGGATCCGGGCCACCCGCCGGCTGCTCGACCTGCTCACCGCGCGGGCCACGGGGTTCCGCGCCGAGAACCACCGCCTCGTCGCCGACGGGCCGGTGGTGCTGACCGAGCGCACCGACACCATCGAGATCGGGCGCCTGCGCACCTCCTTCTGGGTCTGCGGCACGTTCGAGGTGCACGACGGCGTCATCACCCTGTGGCGCGACTACTTCGACTGGGCCGCGGTCACCGGTGCGCTCCTCGCCGGCACCGGGCGCGCCCTCGCGTCGCTGGTCGGGCGCGGGCGCGGCTGACCCGGGCGCGGACTCCCCGTCGCCGCTCCCCCGAACGGGTCCCGCGCGCGTCACCGGTTCGGGTCGACCCCGGCCACCGCCTGGCCACCGAGCGAAGAAGGGCGGCCGTCGAGCGCAGCCGCGGGAGTGACGGTTGTTCGGGAGGCGTCCGGTCGGGGTATACCCCTGGACTTCGTCACACCCGTGCGGACGCACCGACAGCGGCCCGTACGGCCCACGGCGGACTGGTCCGGACGACGGCCGGTCCCCGCGGGCGCACCACCGGGGGGAGTGGGATGGACGGACGAGCACATCCGAGGAACGGCCACCGCCACGACGGTGGTGTCGAGTACCTCGTCGTGGTCGTGGACACGGCGGGACGCTTCCGCGACGCCTACGGGCCGTACGCGATCGCCACGGCCCGCCGGGAGGCGGCGCGCCGGCGCCACACGCTGTGGGAGGCGGGCGAGCACGCCGTCGACGTCAGGATCGCGCGCCACCACCCCGTGGCGATCCCGCACCAGCGCCTGTCCTGGGGCGTGGGCGAGTGACCGTCAGGCGGAGGCGTCGACGAACCGGAGCACCTCGGCCGTGAAGAGGTCGGTCCCGGTGTCCATGGCCACGTGGCCCTGCCCGGGCATGACGACGCTGCGGGCGTTCGGCAGCGCCGCGTCCAGGGCCTCTCCGACCTCACGGAAGGCAGGCGCGCTCTCGCTCCCGAACAGGAGCAGCGTCGGCACGGTGAGACCCCGGAACCGCTCCGGCTCGAACCGGTACGTCCTGACCGCGCGCAGTTCCCGCGGGATCGTGTGCGCGGCCGCCACGCGTGCCTGCCACGCGGGCTGGGTCCGCAGGAACTCCACCATCTCCGGGGGCGCTCCGGCGAACCGACGGGCCATGGTCGCCACGACCTCGTCCAGGTCGCCCGCCTGCAGCAACGTCTCGAGCCGATCGGTGACCCCCGGCGAATGGCTCTCCGCGTCGGACGCGGGCTCGTAGAGCACCAACGCCCGGATGTCGTGGCCGAGCAGAGCGGCTTCGAGCGCGCACAGCCCTCCGTGCGAGTGGCCGAGCAGGATCACCGGCTCCCCGACGGACCCCACCACCGCGGCCACGTCCTCGAACTCCCGCTCCAGCGCGTAGTCCTCCGCGTCGCCGCTGGCGCCGCGACCGCGACGGTCGACGGCGTGGACCGTGAAGCGCGGCTCGAACGCCGGCAGGACCGGGGCCCACCGGCTGTGGTCGGCGGACGTCCCGTGCACCAGCACGAGCGGCGGTCCGTCGCCGCTGCGCCAGGAGGCGATCGGGGTGCCGTCGGGGGACGTGACCCTCTGCTGGTCCATGACGGCCTCCCGGGCACCGCGGTGGTCGGCCCGGTGTAGCAGAGGCCACCACCGGTGACCAGCGCTCCTACTGGATGTGCCGCCCGCTGATGGCGCGGGCGATGACGAGCTGCTGGATCTGCTCGGTGCCCTCGAAGATGTCGTAGATCTTCGAGTCGCGGTGCATCCGCTCGACGGGGTGCTCGCGGGAGTAGCCCGCGCCGCCGAGGATCTGGATGGCGCGCTCGGTGGCCCACACCGCGACGCGGCCGGCCTTGAGCTTGGACATCGAGCCCTCGCCGGCCTCGAACGCCACGCCGTTGCGGCCCATCCACGCCGCGCGCCAGACGAGCATGCGGGCCGCGTCGATCTCGGTCTTCATGTCGGCGAGCGTGAACGCGATCGACTGGTTGTCGATGATCGGGCGCCCGAAGGTCTCGCGGCCCTTGGCGTAGTCGAGGGCGTACTCGTAGGCGGCGCGGGCGATGCCGATGGCCTGCGACCCGACCGTGGGCCGCGAGAGCTCGAAGGTCTGCATGGCCGACGAGCCCTTGGACTTCACGCCCTCGCGGGCCCGGGCGAGGCGCTCGTCGAGCTTCTCCTTGCCGCCGAGCAGGCAGGAGCCGGGCACCTTGACGTCGTCGAGGAAGACGTCGGCGGTGTGCGAGGCCCGCAGGCCCATCTTCTTGATCTTGCGGGCGGTCTCGAGCCCCGGCGTGTTCGGGGGCACCACGAACGCGGCCTGACCCCGGGAGCCCAGCGTCGAGTCGACGACGGCCTGGACCACGTGGATGTTGGCGATGCCGCCGTTGGTGGCCCACGCCTTCGACCCGGTCAGGGTCCACTCGTCCTTGGCCTCGTCGTACACCGCGCGGGTGCGCATGGCCGAGACGTCGGAGCCCGACTCCGGCTCCGAGGAGCAGAACGCGGCGACCTTGACGTCGCCGGCGTCGCCGTAGCACTGCGGGATGAACTCGACCATCTGCTCGGGCGTGCCCGAGGAGAAGATGCCGGCGACGGCGAGCGTGGTGCCGAAGATGGCCATCCCGATGCCGCCGTCGCCCCAGAACAGCTCCTCGTTGACGATCGGCAGGCTCAGGCCCGTCTCGTCGCCCCAGAAGCTGGCCAGGGTCTCGAAGTTGTAGAGCTCGATCTTGGCCGCCTCCTGGAGGACGGGCCAGGGCGTCTCCTCGCGCTCGTCCCACTCGGCGGCGGCCGGGCGGATGACCTCGGCGGCGAAGCCGTGGGCCCATTCGCGCAGGTCGGTGTGCTCCTCGGACAGTTCCATGGAGAAGGTCATCGCCGTGTCCTCAGGGCTCGTCAGGCGGTCGGGATCGTGAACATCTTCTGCAGCGCCGTGGCGAACCCGAGGTCGCCCTGCACCTTGATCTTGCGGGTCATGAACAGCGTGATCGGGGAGGCGTTGTTCGTGACGATCTTGAGGAACTGCACGCCGTCCATGAACAGCTCGGTGCGCGGCTCCTCGGTCGGCTGGTCCGACACCTCGCACACACCGTGCTGCATCGCGGTCTGGAAGTCGTCGCTGCCGCCGTCCGGCGCGCCGGTGACGTGCCAGTGGACGACCTGGCGCTTGGAGCCCGCGCCCTTCGAGGAGTAGAACTCGGCCATCCGCCCGAAGATGGCGTCGAGGACGGGACGACGGACGTCGGACGACATGACCGCCTCGAGCTGGCCCTTGCCGGTGCTCTTGACCAGGCGCGCGAACAGGGAGGGGTCGATGGTCTTCGCCCCGCCGTCGGACAGGCCCTCGCGCAGCGCGCCGACCAGCTCCTCGTCGGACAGCGACTTCGGGTCGACGCTGCGGCCCAGGTCGTTGACGTCGATCTTCTCGGGCACGGGCTCACTCCGGCGTCGTCGCAGATGTGTCAGGTACTGGCGGTCCCGCCAACGCGGGTTACTTTACGCATCGGTAGTTAAGGTGCAACCGTGACCTCGGAGACCTCGCGCACGGGCCGCCAGCGGCTCGCCCCCGAGGTGCGCCGGCGCCAGGTCCTCGACGCGGCGGTGGCGGTGTTCTCCTCCGAGGGCTTCCACGGCGCGTCAATGGACGCCGTGGCCGTGCGGGCGGGGGTCAGCAAGCCGCTGGTGTACGCCCACGGCGGCAGCAAGGAGGAGCTCTTCGCCGCCTGCCTGCAGCGCGAGGCCGACCGGCTGCTGCGCTCGGTGCTGTCGGCAGCCGGCGAGCCCGACGACGCCCCGCTCGCGCGCCTGCGCCGGGCCCTGCGCGCGTTCTTCCTCGCCCTGACCACGCGTCGCGAGGGCTGGACGGTCCTGTGGCGCCAGGCCTCCACCGGCCCGTTCGCCGGCGAGGTCGACGCGCTGCGCCGCCGGATCGTCGAGCAGGCCGCCGACCTCATGGCCGGTGGGCTCCGCGTGCCCCGCGCCGCCGTCCTGCCCTACGCGCACACCCTGGTCGGGGCGGCCGAGGGCCTCGCCGACTGGTGGCTCACCGACCCCGAGGCCGCCGCCACGACCGGGCCGGGCGACCCCGCAGACGTCCTCGCCGACCTGCTCGTCACCGTCGTCGGCCCCGGCCTCGCGGCCCTCACCGACGCCCCGTCGATCGCGTCGTCTGCGGCCGTCTCGGGTGAGCAGTAGAGAGCCGGATACGCCGCGATCGTGATCGACGCGGGTCTCCCGGGCACCCCGGGGCCGTGATCACCACGCGGTTGCACTGGTCGCGGGACGGCGCGGGCGAGCCGCTCGTGCTCCTGCACGGCGTCGGCAGCACGCACGACGACTTCGCGACGCTGCGGGTGTCGCTGTGCGCCGAGTACGACGTGCTGGCCGCCGACCTGCCCGGGCACGGGCGCTCGTCCGCCCTCGACGGGACGCCGACCGTCGACGCCATCACCGACGCCGTCGAGGCCGACCTCGACGCGCTGGGCCTGGGCCGCGTGCACGTGCTCGGCAACTCGCTCGGCGCCCGCGTCGGCCTCGAGCTGGCGCGGCGCCACCGCGCGTGGTCGGTGGTCGCGATCGCGCCGCCGGGCCTCAACGCCCCCGTCGAGCGGGCCTGGCAGGGGCTCCTGCTCGGCACGGCGCGGGTGGTCCTGCGCACGGGGCGGGCGTGGATCGAGCCGTTGTCGCGCCGCCGCCCGGGACGCGCCGTGCTGCTCGGTGGTCTGCGGGCGTGGCCGTGGCGCGCCTCCCGGGCCGAGGCGCTCGCGGTGCGCGACGGCCTCGCCGACGCCGACGCCTTCTGGACGACGCTGTGGCACGCGGTGCTCGCCGACGTGCCGACCGGGCTCGACGACGTCGACTGCCCCGTCGTCCTCGCCCAGGGCGTGCTCGACGGCGTCGCGGCCGGTCAGACCGTCCGCTACCTGCTCGCCGTACCCGGTGCCCGATTCCGGCCCCTCGCCGCCGCCGGGCACGCGCCGCAGTCCGACCGCCCGGGCGCGATCGTGCGGCTGCTGCGCGAGGCGCGGTCGGCGGCGTGAGGTCGATCGGGGTCCATCCCGGTCTCTTGCGTCTGCCCTAGACACCGGCAGACGGCCCGATGAGCGACACGCCGATGCCGCTTTCTCGCCGCTTCTCGGATCGACGCTAGAGAGGCCCATACGCTCCGATCGAGAGCCGACGGAGGTGGGCATGGACCCCGTACGCAACCCGTACGCCCCCGGCGCGGGCCAGCGCCCGCCCGAGCTGGCCGGCCGCGACCGCGAGCTGCAGGCCTTCGACATCGTGCTCGAGCGCGTCGCCCGCGGCCGTCCCGAGCGCAGCCTCGTGCTGACCGGTCTGCGCGGGGTCGGCAAGACCGTGCTGCTCGGCGAGCTGCGCTCCATGGCCGTCCGCGCCGGCTGGGGCGCCGGGAAGATCGAGGCCCGCCCCGACGCCGACCTGCGCCGGCCCCTGTCGGCCGCGCTGCACCGCGCGGTGCGCGACCTCGCCGTCCACCACCGCGCGCCCGACCGCGTCGAGGACACCCTCGGCGTGCTCAAGGCGTTCGCGCTCAAGGCGACGCCGTCCGACGCGAAGATCAAGGACCGCTGGCAGCCCGGCATCGACGTGCCGGTCAAGAACGGGCGGGCCGACTCGGGCGACATCGAGATCGACCTCGTCGAGCTGTTCGGTGTGTGCGCCGAGCTGGCCGCGGACGTCGGCGTGGGCATCGCGCTGCTCATCGACGAGATGCAGGACCTGCAGCTCGACGACGTCTCCGCCCTCTGCGCGGCCTGCCACGAGCTCTCCCAGTCCGGGGCGCCGCTGGTGGTCGTCGGCGCCGGGCTCCCGCACCTGCCCGCGGTGCTGAGCGCGTCGAAGTCGTACTCCGAGCGCCTCTTCCGCTACGCGATGATCGGCCAGCTCGACCGCACCGACGCCGACCTCGCCCTCACCGTACCCGCCAAGCGCGAGGACGCCGAGCTGACCGGCGACGCGCTCGACGCCCTCTACGAGGTCTCGGGCGGCTATCCCTACTTCGTCCAGGCCTACGGCAAGGCCGCCTGGGACGCCGCGGTCCAGAGCCCGATCGACGCCGACGACGTGCGGATGGCCGCCCCCGAGGCGGGCGCCGAGCTGGCCGTCGGGTTCTTCGGCTCGCGCTACGAGCGGGCGACGCCGGCCGAGCGCGAGTACCTGCAGGGCATGGCCGAGCTGGCCGAGGGCCGCGACGAGCCGGTGACCACCGCCGCGCTGGCCCAGCACCTCGGCCGCAAGCCCTCCTCGCTGTCGCCGGCGCGCGACAGCCTGCTGCGCAAGGGCCTGGTGTTCTCCGCCGAGCGCGGGTGGATCGCCTTCACCGTGCCGCACTTCGGGCGCTTCCTGCTGGGTCGCGACTAGCGTTCGCTGGGCCGTCCGAGTGAACTGCCCGGGGGCCGGTAACGCCCTCCCCGGGGTCGACGACATCCCCCTCGAGCCCCGTGGCGCTGCCGGACCCCCGACCTGGCAGGGCCACGGGGCGTTCCACGTTCCGGGCCTTCTCTCCCCTGTCAGGCGCCTGTGAGCCCTTCCCGGCCCGGCCCCTGACCGGATCCGACCTCCCCGTACGATCCGGGCGTGTCGGATCCCAAGCTGGAGATCCAGATGCTCCACGACCGCGTGATGGTCGCCCCCGTCCACGGCGAGGGCGAGCGACGC
This sequence comes from Actinomycetospora sp. CA-101289, assembly GCF_050955895.1. Lineage (NCBI taxonomy): Bacteria > Bacillati > Actinomycetota > Actinomycetes > Pseudonocardiales > Pseudonocardiaceae > Actinomycetospora > Actinomycetospora sp. CA-101289. The sequence goes on from NZ_CP192093.1 coordinate 6,083,215, forward strand.
AGCAGCGGGGGCATCGTCATCCCGGCGACCGCCCAGCCCGCCAAGCGGCTGGTGTGGGGCGAGGTCTTCGGCACCGGGCAGCACGTCCGCAGCGTCGCGGTGGGGGACCGGGTGCTCTACGGCCAGGACGACCACTACGAGGTCGACGTCTCCGGACGCGCCTTCGTCGTGCTCCGCGAGCGCGACCTGCACGCGGTCGCGACCGCGACCACCGAGCCGACGCGCAGTTCGAGCGGGACGGGGCTGTACCTGTGACCTCACCTGGCGGGCCGAGGCCCGAGGAGACCACCGTCGACTCCGGCCGGACCGACGACCTGGGCGCCCTCGACGAGCCGACCCGGACGATGACGGGCGAGCCCCGGCACGGGGCCGGCCACGGGCGCGACGTCGAGGGCACGGCGTGGATCCCACCGACCGACGGCCCGGACGACGGCTCCCGGCCCCCGGGCCACTCCGCCGACCGGTCCTCCGACGGCGGGCGCCGGCGCCCCCTGCTCCTCGGCGCCGCGGTGGTCGGCCTGCTCGTCGTCCTCTACGTCGGCGACCTGCTCTTCTCCTCCACCGACGTGCCCCGCGGGGTCGCCGTCGCCGGGGTCGAGATCGGCGGCATGGGCAAGCCCGAGGCCGAGCAGGAGCTGCGCACCCAGCTGGCGTCGCGCACCAGCCGGCCCGTGAGCCTGCTGGCCGGCCAGGGCACGGCCACCGTCGACCCGCGCGAGGCCGGCCTCGAGCTCGACGTCGAGGGCACCGTCGCGGAGGCCGGCGAGCAGCCGTTCAACCCGTGGACGCGGGTGACCTCGCTGTTCACCACCCGCGACGTCCCGCCGGTGACCCGGGTCAACGGCTTCGCGCTGGGCCAGGCTCTCGACCGGGTCCGCCCGCAGCTCGACCGCCCCGCCACCGAGGGCACGGTCCGCTTCGAGGGCGTCGAGCCCGTCGCCGTCCCGTCGGTGCCCGGCCAGGTGGTCGAGGGACCGGGTGCGGCGCGCGCGATCACCGAGCACTGGCTCGATCCGACGCCGGTCGCCCTGCCCATCACCGAGGCGCCCGTGACCGTGACGCCCGCGGGCATCCAGCAGGCCATCGACGAGGTGGCCCGCCCGGCCGTCGCCGGCCCGGTGACCGTCATCGGCGACGCGAAGAACGCCACGATCACCACGCGGGCGATCACCACGTTCCTGGTCTTCCGCCCCGACGGCAACGGCGGGCTCGTCCCCTCCATCGACGAGCCCGCGGCGATCCGCGTCGTCGAGCCCCAGCTCGCCACCACCGAGGCCGAGCCCAAGGACGCCACGCTCGCGTTCGCGGGCACCGCGGCCACCGTGGTGCCCGCGGTGGTCGGCCGCGAGATCGACTGGCCGCGCACCTTCACCGGGCTGGTCGAGGCGCTCGGGCGCCCCGCCGACCAGGCCGCCCCGCCGGTGTACACCCCGCCGCCGACGGCGCCCGGCGCCGAGCCGGCGGCCCCGCCGCCCACCACGGGCCGCGCGGTCAACGCCGCCTACACGACCACCCAGCCCGAGGTGACCACCGAGTCGCTGCAGGCCCTGGGCCCGGCCGAGCTGATCGGGGAGTTCACCACCCGCGGCTTCAAGCCCGACTCGGGCCAGAACATCCGGCGCGTCGCCGAGATCGTCAACGGGCAGATCATCGCGCCGAACTCGGTGTTCAGCCTCAACGAGGCGTCGAGCCCCCGCAACGAGGCCAACGGCTTCGTCCCCGCCGGGATCATCGACGACGGCGCGCCGGGCCGGGGCGTCGGCGGCGGCGTCTCGCAGTTCGCCACCACGCTGTTCAACGCCGGCTACTTCGCCGGGCTCGACGACGTCGAGCACAAGGAGCACAGCTACTACATCAGCCGGTACCCCCCGGGGCGCGAGGCGACCGTGTTCGAGGGCTCGATCGACCTGCGCCTCGGCAACGACGGCCCGACGCCGATCTACATCCGCACCCAGTGGACCCCGTCGTCGATCACCGTGCAGCTCTACGGGATCAAGCGCTTCGAGGTCACCTCGGAGCCGGGCCCGCGGACGGACCTGACCCCTCCCGGCGTCCGGGACCTCGGCGGCAACCCGACCTGCACGGCGTCGCAGGGCTCCGAGGGCTTCACCATCACCGACACGCGGGTGCTGCGTGACGTGCGTACCGGCGAGGTCCGCCGGGAACCACGGACCGTGCGCTACGAGCCCCAGCCCACCGTCACCTGCAACGGCCCGTGAGCGGGTCGGCGGCGGACGCCGCGTCGTCACCTCCCTCGTCCAGCTCCCAGAGCTCCTGGTCCGACTCCGCCGCCGACGCCGTGGGCGGTGACGGCGAGGGCGAGGCCCCGCACCGCGCGGTCGAGATCCTCGGCCGCGTCGGCATGGCCGGCTACGGGCTCGTGCACCTGCTCATCGGCGTGATCGCGCTCCAGATCGCGCTGCGCGGCGGCGGGCAGGCCGACCAGCAGGGCGCGCTGTCGACCCTCGCCGCCGAGCCCTTCGGGTTCGCCCTCATCGTCGTGATCGTCATCGGCCTCGTGGCCTTCGGCGTCTGGCAGGGCCTCGCCGCCGTCACCGGCTTCCGCTGGGCCTCGGGCTGGGCCCGCACCCAGCGCCGCATCGCCGCGGGCGCCACCGCGTTCGGCGTGCTCTTCGTGGCGCTCATCGGCGTCCAGCTCCTCGTCACCGGGTCGTCCGGGTCGAGCAGCAACGGGTCGCAGCAGACGACGGCCGGGCTGCTCGCGCTGCCGTTCGGCCAGGTCATCGTGGGGATCGTCGCGCTGGTCGTGCTGGTCATCGCCGGCGCCACGGCGTGGACCGGCTTCCGGGGCTCGTTCGCCGAGGACCTCGCCTGGTCGCGCCTCCCGGGCTCCCTGCGCCGCCCCGTCTACTGGCTCGGCATCGCCGGCCACGTGCTGCGGGCCGTGGCGTTCGCGGTGATGGGCGTGCTGTTCGGGGTGGCCGCGGTGCGCTCCGACCCGGCGCAGGCCGGCGGGCTCGACGCCGCCCTCAAGGCCCTGGCCGCGCAGCCCTTCGGCATCCTGCTGCTGGTGGTCGTGGCGCTGGGCTTCGTCGCCTACGGCCTGTACTGCGGCGCCGACGCGTGGGCGCGGCGGATTTGACCTTCGGTCTCGTGCGCGCCTCCCCGTGCCGGAGCACGGGAAGGCACGCACACCCCGGGAGGGTCAGACCTTGATCGACCCGTGCGGATCGATGACGAACTTCTTCGCGACGCCCGAGTCGAACTGGGCGTAGCCGTCGGGTGCCTCGTCGAGCGAGATGACGGTGGCGTTCACGGCCTTCGCGATGTCGACCTTGTCGCGCAGGATCGCGTTCATCAGCTGGCGGTGGTAGCGCATCACCGGGCACTGGCCGGTGGTGAACGAGTGCGACTTGGCCCAGCCGAGCCCGATGCGGATCGAGAGGCTGCCCTCCTTGGCCGCCTCGTCGGGCGCGCCGGGGTCGCCGGTGACGTAGAGACCCGGGATGCCCAGGCGCCCGGCCGCCCGCGTCACTTCCATGATCGAGTTGAGCACCGTCGCCGGCGCCTCGCCCGCGTCCTTGCCGTGCCCGCGGGCCTCGAAGCCGACGGCGTCCACGGCGGCGTCGACCACCGGCTCGCCGACGATCTGCTCGATCTTGTCGGGCAGCGTGCCCTCCTCGGTGAGGTCGATCGTCTCCGCGCCGATGTTGTCGCGGGCGTGCCGGAGACGGTCGGCGTTCATGTCCCCGACGATCACCGCCGCCGCCCCCAGCAGCTGCGCGGCCGCCGCGGCGGCGAGCCCGACCGGGCCGGCGCCGGCGATGTAGACGGTCGACCCCGTCGTGACGCCCGCGGAGACGCAGCCGTGGTAGCCGGTGGGGAAGATGTCCGAGAGCATCGTCAGGTCGAGGATCTTCTCCATCGCCTGGTCGCGGTCGGGGAACTTCAGGAGGTTCCAGTCGGCGTAGGGGACCATGACGTACTCGGCCTGGCCGCCCTGCCAGCCGCCCATGTCGACGTAGCCGTACGCCGACCCGGGACGCTCGGGGTTGACGTTGAGGCAGACCCCGGTGTGGCCCTCCTTGCACATGCGGCAGCGCCCGCAGGCGATGTTGAAGGGGGCGGAGACGAGGTCGCCCTGCGCGATGAACTCGACGTCGCGGCCGACCTCGACGACCTCGCCGGTGATCTCGTGGCCGAGGATCAGGCCCGCGGGCGCCGTGGTGCGGCCACGGACCATGTGCTGGTCCGAACCGCAGATGTTGGTGGCGACCAGCTTGAGGATGACCCCGTGCGGGCACTGCCGCCCGACGTTGGCGGGGTTCACCCCCGGCCCGTCCTTGAGCTCGAGGCTCGGGTACTCGATGTCCTGGATCTCGACCTTCATGGGCTCGATGTAGGCGACGGCCTTCATGGCGCTCCCTGGGTTGACGACCCTCCGAGTCTGGGCGCGCCTGTGGCCTGTGTCACCCGTCGCAACGATCCCGTAGTGCCATCGCGTCGAACGGTGCGTGCACCTTGACGTCGTTGTCGAAGTAGACGACGACGTCCCTGCCGCGCGGGGCCTGCGGCGGCGGGTCGTCGGGGGCCGCCGTGTCCGCCGAGACCGGGGCCTCGCCCGCGACCCAGGCGCGGATGCGCGCGGCCCACGCGTCGAGCGCGTCGGGGGAGTAGCCGCTGGCGTAGAGCTCGGTGTCGCCGTGCAGGCGGACGTAGACGAGGTCGGCGGTGACGTCGTCGAGGCGCGGGAACGTACCCGCGGTGTCGGCGACGACCAGCGCCACGCCGTGCCGGCGCAGCTGGGCGACGAACCCCGGGTCGCGGAAGCTCGGGTGCCGCACCTCCATCGCGTGGCGCAGCGGGCGCTCGGCGTCGGTCTCGGTGCAGGGATCGGGCACCTTGTCGGTGTGCCCGCCGGCGAGCGCGGCGGCCGCGGTGGTGGTGTGCGGGAGCTGGTCGAGGAAGCCCTCGATCCGCTCGGGGTCGTAGCGCAGGTTCGGCGGGAGCTGCCAGAGCACCGGGCCCAGCTTGGGGCCCAGGGCGAGCAGGCCGGACGCGAAGAAGTTGGCGAGCGCCTCCTCCACGCCGCGCAGCTTCTTCATGTGCGTGACGAAGCGCCCGCCCTTGACCGCGAAGACGAAGTCGTCGGGCGTGCGCTCGGCCCAGGTGCGGTAGCTCGACGCCCGCTGCAGCGAGTAGAAGGAGCCGTTGATCTCGACGGTGTCGAGCCGCTCGGCGAGGTAGGTCAGCTCACGGCGCTGGACCAGGCCCTCGGGGTAGAACACCCGCCGCCACGGCGGATAGATCCACCCCGAGGTCCCGACCTTGGCCTGCGGCATGTGAGTGCTTTCCCGTGTCAGGACACGGGGAAGCACTCACGAGAGCGGAGCTCAAAAGGCCGCGACGTCGAGCTCCATGATCGAGTTCTCGGCGCCCTCGACGATCGCGCGGCGGGACGAGAGCTCGGGGAGCACCGAGCGGGCGAAGAAGCGCGCCACGGCGATCTTGCCCTCGTAGAAGTGCTGGTCGCGGCCCGCGGTGCCGGCGTCGAGGACCTCGCCCGCGACCTCGGCCTGGCGCAGCAGCAGCCACCCGATGACCAGGTCGCCCATGCTCATGAGGAAGCGGACCGCGTGCTGGCCGACCTTGTAGAGGTTGGTGATCTCCTCCTGCGACGAGGTCAGGTACCCGACCATCGTGCCGAGCATCGCCTGCACGTCGGCGAGCGCCGTGGCGAGCAGCGCGCGCTCCTCCTTGAGCCGCCCGTTGCCGCCCTCGGCGTCGATGAACGCCTGGACCTGCCCGGCGACGTGCATGAGCGCCTGGCCGTTGTCGCGGACGATCTTGCGGAAGAAGAAGTCCTGCGCCTGGATCGCCGTGGTGCCCTCGTAGAGCGAGTCGATCTTGGCGTCGCGGATGTACTGCTCGAGCGGGTAGTCCTGCAGGTAGCCCGAGCCGCCGAGGGTCTGCAGCGCGTGGATCAGCTGCTCGCTGGCCCGCTCGGACCCGACGCCCTTGACGATGGGCAGCAGCAGGTCGTTGACCCGCTCGGCCATCGCGATGTCCTCGGGCGAGACCGCGCCGCGGTCGGCGTCCGGCGCCTCGCCGAAGCGGATGACGTCCTGGTAGGTCGACGTGAACGTGTAGGTGGCCCGCAGGCCCTCGGCGTAGGCCTTCTGCAGCATGAGGCTGCGGCGCACGTCCGGGTGGTTGGTGATCGGGACACGGGGGGCGGCCTTGTTGGTCTGCTGGGTCAGGTCGGCGCCCTGGATGCGCTCCTTGGCGTACTCCAGCGCGCGGAGGTAGCCCGTCGAGAGCGTGCCGATGGCCTTGGTGCCGACCATCATCCGCGCGTACTCGATGACCTGGAACATCTGCGCGATGCCGTCGTGGACGTCGCCGAGCAGCCAGCCGGTGGCGGGGACGCCGTGGGCGCCGAAGGTCACCTCGCAGGTGGCGGAGGCGTTGAGGCCCATCTTGTGCTCGACGTTCGTGACGAACGCACCGTTGCGCTCGCCCGGCTCGCCGGACTCGGGGTCGAAGTGGAACTTCGGCACGAGGAAGAGCGAGAGGCCCTTGGTGCCCGGCTTCGCGCCCTCGGGGCGGGCGAGCACCAGGTGCATGATGTTCTCGAAGAGGTCCGAGTCGCCCGAGGTGATGAAGCGCTTCACGCCCTCGATCGACCAGGTGCCGTCGCCGTTGTCGCGGGCCTTGGTGCGCCCGGCGCCCACGTCGGAGCCCGCGTCGGGCTCGGTGAGCACCATGGTCGCGCCCCACTTGCGGTCGACCATGAGCTGCGCCCAGTGCTTCTGCTGCTCGTTGCCGTTGCGGTAGACGACCGAGGCGAAGTTGGGGCCCGCCATGTACATGAACACCGGCGCGTTGGCGCCGAGGATCATCTCGCCGGCCGCCCACTGCACCGACGGGGGCACGCCCATGCCGCCGATCTCGTTGTCGGCCGCGAGGCGCCACCACTCGCCGTCCCACATCGCGTGGAACGACTTCTTGATGCCCTCGTCGAGGTAGGCGCTGTGCGTCTGCGGGTCGAAGCGCACCGGGTTGCGGTCGCCGGACTCGTAGGACTCGCCCAGCGGCCCCTCGGCCATCGCCGCCACCTCGCCCAACAGGGCGCGGGCGGTCTCCTCGTCGGCGTCCGCGAAGGGCCCGGACCCGAAGCGGTCCTGCACGCGGAAGACCTCGAAGAGGTTGAACTCGATGTCGCGGACGTTCGCCCGGTAGTGGCCCATGCCGCCTCGCTCCTGTTCACCAACGGCGCGGTCGGAAACCTCTACCGACCAGTAACCGGAGCCTATTACCCGAGGGTAACCGTGTCGAGGTCGCTCCCCGACCGGATCCACCCGTGGGAGACTCCGGAGCGTCGTCAGGAGGAGCCGGGGTGGCACGCGCGCGGCGGGCGAGGCGGGGCGCCGACCTGCGCACGCGCCTCGCCGAGGTCGACCCCGGCCTCGTCCGGCTGCGCCTGGCCGCGATCGCGGTGGCCGCCATCGCGCTGGCCGTCGCGGCGGTCGGCGCCGCCCGCGCGGCGCTCGACCCGGCCGAGCCGGTGACGGTCCTGCTGTTCGCGGGTGCGCTGGCGATGGTGTCCAACCTCGCGGTCAACGAGCCGGACCTCCCGCGTCGCCGGGCGACCACGGCCCTGATGGTCCTGCCCGCGGCCGCGAGCACGGTGGCCGGCGCCTTCCTCGCGCCCTACCGGGTGCCCGGGGCGGTCGCGTTCGTGCTGGTCATGGTGGTCGCCGTCTGGGTGCGCCGGTACGGACCCCGCGGCTTCGCCCTCGGCATGGCGGGGTTCATGCCGTTCTTCTTCACCCAGTTCCTGCGCGTCACGCCCGCCCAGGTGCCGTGGCTGCTCGTGGCCGTCGTCGCGGGCATCGGCGCGACGCTGCTGCTGCGCGGGGTGGTGTTCGCCGAGCGCCCGGCCCGGACCCTGCGGCGGATGGTGACCGCCTTCCGGGCGCGGGCCCACGCCGTCGTCGAGAGCACCGACGACCTGCTCGCCGCCCTCTCCGACGGCGGGGCGCCGGACGAGCGCACCCTCGAGTCCGGGCGTCGCGCGCGGGCCCGCCTGCAGGAGGTGGCCCTGCTCGTCGAGGACACCCTCGAGCAGACCACCGCCGGGCGCGTCTGGCCGGGACTCGACGACGACGTGCTGGCCCTGCGCATCGCCGACGCCGAGCTCGCGCTGGAGCGGCTGTCGGTCGCGGCGCGGCGCCTCGCGCTGCCGCCCGCCGACGGCCCGCCCGAGGCGCTGGACCCGCAGGTCGTCGCCGCCCTGCGCACCGGGCTGCGCCACCTGCGGGTCGCGCTGGAGTCCGGGCGCGGGCACCCGGAGATCCTCGAGGCGACGGCCGACGCCCGCGCCGCGGTGGCCGGGCTCGTGGCCGACACCCGCGCGGGGGGCGAGCGGGTGCAGCGCACGGCGTTCGCGGTCCGGCGGGTGGCCGACGCGATCCACCACGCCCAGCTCGACGCGCCGGCGCGCCGGGGCGGGGGCACGGCCGGCGTCGGCGAGGCGCGGCGCCCGGCACCGCCGCCCGCCCCGGTCGCCGCGGGCGAGCCCGCCGAGGACGACGTGCGCCCGCAGGACGAGCCCGAACGGCCGGAGCCCGGGGGCATCGCGCTGAGCACGCGGCAGGCCGTGCAGGTCGGGGTGGCGGCGACGCTGGCCATCATCGGCGGCGAGATCGTCGCCCCGTCGCGCTGGTACTGGGCGGTGATCACGGCGTTCGTCGTCTTCGCCGGCACCAACAGCCGGGGCGACCTGCTCTCCCGCGGCTGGGGCCGCATCGTCGGCACGGTCGCGGGCGTGGTGGCGGGCATGGGCCTCGCCGCCCTGGTCGGCGACGACCGCGTGCTCTCGATCGTGCTGCTCGCCGTCTGCATCTTCCTGGCGCTCTACCTCGTGCGCGTCTCGCCCGCACTGCTGGCCTTCGGGATCACGGCGGTGCTGGCGCTGGTCTACGGGCTCATCGGGCAGTTCAGCGTCGAGGTGCTCGTGCTGCGCGTGGAGGAGACGATCATCGGCGCGCTGGCCGCCGTCGTCGCCGCGTTCCTCGTCCTCCCGCGCGGCACGCGCGAGGCCTTCGGGGAGGCGGTCGGCGAGCTCGTCGACGCCGTGGACCGGGTGCTGCGCGAGGCCGCCGACCGCCTCGCGGGCCGCCGGGCGCCGTCACCGCGCGAGGCCGTGCGGGCCATGGACGACGCGCTGGCCACGCTGCGCCAGCGCGCCCGGCCGCTCGCCGATCCCTTCGCGCGCCGGCGGGCCCGCTCGAGCCACCAGCGCGGCCTGCGCGTGCTCGTCGTGTGCGACCTCTACGCCCGGTCGCTGGCCCGCGTCGCCGACCAGGTCACCGACCCCACCTGGGCCGCGACGCTCGACCCCGCGGCGGACCGGGTGCGCGCGAACCTCGACGCGCTGCGCGACGTCCTGGTGCGCGGGAAGCGCGCGTCCGACGGCGGGCAGGTGCGGGCGCAGTCCGCGGAACGGCTCGTCGACGCCGCCGAGGAGCACGCCGCGCGCACCGCCGACGACCCGCACCGCCGCAGCACGATGCTGGCGGCCGTGCGCCTGCTGCGGCGCATCGACCAGGCCGTGGTCGGCCTCGCGATCGACCTGGGCGCCGCGGAGGACCCCGACGACCTCGACGACGGGGCTCAGTCGCCGAGCACCGCGGCCAGCGCCGGGGTGGCGAACACCCGGTCGGGGTCGTAGTCGTCGCGCACCCGCCGGAAGTCGGGCAGGCGCGGGTAGGCCGCCGCGGTGTCCTCGACCGTCCAGTCCGACCGCGACGCCCAGTGCGGGCGCCCGCCGTGGTCGCGCAGCACGCGCCAGGCGCGCTCGAGGACCGGGGCGTGGTCGGTGCCGCGCGGCACCCGCACGGCCACCCAGCCCGTCGCCCGGTCGTGGGCGGGGTGCAGCCAGCCGGTCTCGGGCGCGCCGACGCGCAGGCGCACCGGCAGGCCGACCTCGAGGTGGTCGTCGGCCAGCGCGGCGAGCAGCTCCCGCGCGCCGGCGGCCAGCGCGTGGCGGGGCAGCGCCCACTCGGTCTGCTCGTAGCGCACCGCGGGCGGGCTGGACAGCACGCGGTACATGGGGCCGGTCGCCGAGACGGTGCGGGCGAGCCGGGAGACGGCGCGGTTGAAGCGGGGGACCAGGCGCGGCAGGGCGCGCTCGACGACGACGGCGCCGCCCAGCGCGGTGCGCCCGGTCGCGCCGGCGACCGTGACCCCGAGGCTGCGCTCGCGCTCCTCGGTGTCGCCCGCGTCGTCGGTGTCGTCGTCGGGGTCGTGCGCCGGCAGCGGGTCCGCCCAGCGCGTCAGGGCCGTGGGGGCGGAGGGGAAGACGGCGGCCTCGGCCACGGGGTGGGCCGACCAGAAGCCGTCGTCGAGCACCTCGTCCACCGGGCGGGGCGCGCGCGTGATCCGCGCACGGCCGGCGGGGACCACGGCCAGCTCGGCCTCGAGCACGACGCCGAGGGCGCCGAGCGACGTGCGGGCGGCGTCGAGGTCGCGGGGGGCGACGTCGCGCAGGCGCCCGCGGCCGTCGACGAGGCGCAGGCCGACCACGGCCGCGGACAGCGAGCCGACCGCCGCGCCGCTGCCGTGCATGCCGACGGCCAGCGCGCCGCCGACCGTGGGCGCGGCGAGCTCCAGCGGCGCCTCGAGGGCCAGGTCACGGGTGGCGAGCTCCTCGTGCAGCTCACCCAGCGCGGTGCCGGCGCGGACGCGGACGGTGGGGCGCTCCGAGGTCCCGCCGATGCCGGTGACCCCGCGGAACGCGGAGAGGTCGACGTGGACGCCGTCGGTGACGGCCAGGGCGCTGAAGGAGTGCCCGGCGCCGACGGGTCGGACGGCCTGGCCCCGGTCGGCGGCGCGCCGCACCACGCCGGAGACCCCGCTGTCGTCCAGCGGGCGCACCGTCGCGGTCGGCCGGCACTGCTGGCCTCCGGACCAGTTCGTCCACACGGCGGCCACCCTAGAGGCTCGGGTCCTGCTCAGCGTCCCTCCGGAGCCCGGCGACCGCCCGCCGCGGGGGCGGCGGGCGGTCGGCCGGACGTCACGGGACCGGTGTCAGGAGGCCAGCGAGCCGATGGCCACGTCGACGCCGTCGACGACGTTGCGGCGGACGCGGTCACCCGCGTCGCGGAGCCGGTCGCCGGCGTTGTCGGTCGAGCCGGTGAGGTCGCTCGTGCGCTCGGCGAGCTTGCGGGCGGCCCGGCGGCCGCGCCAGCCCAGCGACGGCTTCCCCTCGGTGTCGACCGCGGCGAGGATGAGGCCGCCGAGGATGCTGATGTTCTTGAGGAACTGCTGCTGCTCGCCGGTCTTCTCGGTGGGGTCGGATTTCTCCCAGAACGGGTGCCCGGCGATCGTGGTCGGGATGATGCTGGCGGCGAGGGCCAGCGACGCGATGCGCGGGAACTTGTTGATGGCCAGCAGCGAGCCGGCCGCGATCTTCACGCCGGCGTCGATGCGCACCAGCTGATCGGGATCCGACGGCACCTGGTCGGGCAGCTGCGGGGCCGCCTTCTCCAGCAGCGGCGAGGCCTTCGCGATGCGCGGCTCGGGGTTCAGCAGGGTGTCGACCCCGCCCTTGATGAAGATGGCGGCCAGCATGGGCCGGGCGAGACGGCGGATGAGCACGAGGGCGACCTCCACGGGCGCGACTGACGACGGCGGCGGACCCGGAACCCGCGGCACCCGTTCGGGGGCACCGTCGGGGCCGCGCGGAGGCCGCAGCATAGCTGTCGCACTGCGAGCCCCCGGGGTCGCGCTCGCCCGGAGCGCGGGCCGCCCCGGTGTTGGGGCGGCCCGTCGAGCCATACCCGACCGGCGACTCAGCGACGCAGCGCGTGCCGTCCGGTACGGACCTCCTCGCGGCGCCAGGTGTGGCGGCCACCGTCGGCCGGGGCGCCGTCCCCGGTGCCGTTCATCGGACGGCGGCGGCGCTCGGCGCGCCGGCGCAGCTCGTCCTCGGGGGACTCCCCGGCGCCGCCGGCCGAGGTTCCTGCGGGCGGCGGCACCGTCGGGACGTCCTGCAGGCCGCGGCGCGCGCCGTGCCCCGCCGAGCCGTCCTGCACCGGCAGCGCCCCGGAACCCGGGTGCGGCTCGGGGACGTGGACGTCGTCGCGTCGCGCCGGGCGCCGCCGCGGCACGCGACGGGACCGGTCGACGGCCAGCTCGTTGAAGATCGGCGTGGGCTCGGCCGTCCGCTCCGGGGCGTCCCGGTCGAGTGTCGCCAGGGCCCGGTCACCGACGACCGGCCGCTCGCGCCGGATCCGGTCGTCACCACCGCGCCCGCGCAGCGCGCCAACGCCCGCGCCCGGCCGCTCCAGCGGCGAGGCCTCGTCCCACACCCACGTGCCGTACGCATCGAGGCGCCACCCACCGCCACCGACGCCGCCGGAACCCTGGTCCTCGCGCCACACCCACATGATCCCTTGACCTCCCCGACCGCTGTTCTTCCAGCCCCGCGTCGTCGCTACCGCCGAACGGCGCAACGACGTGGCGCGTCTGGTCCCCTCAACGGCAGGGACCCGAGGGGACTTGGGGCCCCGATTTCCGCGACACGGCCATTTCGCCGCGACACGCCGACGGATCCCCCGGCCGGGTGTCACCCCGAGGGGGGTGCCGGGGGGTCAAGCGAGGTTTGGGCGGACCCCGGCCGCGCGCCCGGCACTGCGCCGCCGTCCGCCGGGGGCCACGATCGGCGTCGTGCGATGCGTGGTGACCGGGGCGACGGGATACATCGGCGGGCGCCTCGCCCCGCGGCTGGCCGCGGAGGGCCACGACGTGCGCTGCGTGGTCCGCAGGCCGGAGAAGATGCGCGACGTCCCGTGGGCCCGGCAGGTCGAGATCGTCCGCGGCGACGTGCTCGACGAGGAGTCGATGCGCGCCGCGTGCCGGGGCGCGGACGTCCTCTACTACCTCGTGCACTCGCTCTCGGAGAGCGGCTTCGCCGCCGTCGACCGCCAGGCCGCGATGATCAGTGCCCAGGCGGCGCGCGAGGCCGGCGTCTCGCGCATCGTCTTCCTGGGCGGCATGCACCCCGAGGGGGTCGAGCTCTCCGAGCACCTCGCGTCGCGCGCCGAGGTCGGCGAGATCTTCCTGCGCTCCGGCATCCCGACGGTCGTGCTCCAGGCGGCGGTGATCCTCGGGTCCGGGTCGGCGAGCTTCGAGATGCTGCGCTACCTCACCGAGCGGCTGCCGGTGATGCTGACGCCGTCGTGGGTGCACCACCGCGTCCAGCCGATCGCCATCCGCGACGTGCTGCACTACCTGGTCCGCGTCGTCACCGTGCCGCCGGAGGTCAACCGCACCTTCGACATCGGCGGCCCCGACGTCCTGACCTACCTGCAGATGATGGAGGGCTTCGCCGAGGTCGCCGAGCTGCCGCGGCGCACGATGCTGCCGGTGCCGGTGCTGACGCCGCGGCTGTCCTCGCACTGGGTCAACCTCGTGACCCCGGTGCCCCGCTCGACCGCGGTACCGCTGATCGACTCGCTGGTCCACGAGGTCGTCGCGAGCGAGCACGACATCGATCGTTTCGTCGCGCAGCCCGACGGCGGGCTGACCGGGTTCCACCGCGCCGTCCAGCTCGCCCTGCAGCGCATCAGCAGCGGCCAGGTGGAGACGCGCTGGTCGGGCGCGAACGCGAGCTACGCTCCGTCGGACCCGCTGCCCTCGGACCCGTCGTGGGCGGGCGGCAGCGTCTACAGCGACGTCCGCGAGCGCGCGTCGTCCGCGTCCGCCGAGCACGTCTGGGACGTCGTCACCGGCATCGGCGGCGAGCGGGGCTGGTACTCGTTCCCGCTGGGCTGGTGGGCGCGCGGCGTGCTCGACCGGCTGGCCGGCGGCGTCGGCCTGCGCCGGGGGCGCCGCGACGCGGACTTCCTCAAGGTCGGCGACGCGCTCGACTGGTGGCGGGTCGAGGAGTGCGTCGACTCCGACGCCGACGACGACATCCGCGCCGGTCTCGACCTGGCCGAGGGCGAGCGGCTGCTGCGGCTGCGCGCGGAGATGAAGGCGCCGGGGCTCGCGTGGCTCGAGCTGCGCGTCGCCCCCGACGGCACCGGCTCGCACTACCGGCAGCGGGCGATCTTCTTCCCGCACGGGCTGGCAGGGCACGCCTACTGGTGGGTGATCGCGCCGTTCCACGTGCTGGTGTTCGGCGGGATGGAGCGGCGCATCGTCGCGGCCGCCGAGCGGTCGGAGCGCGGCGAGGACCCGGAGCCGCCGGCGGGGCCGCTCGCGCGCCTGCGCGACCGGCGCACGCAGCGCGACGCGGCCCGCTCGCGGCCCTCGGTCGTGAGGTGCGCTCCGCGCACGTGAGCAGAAATCGGTGCTCCAGCACCGATCCCTGCTCACGTGCCGCAGGCACCTACGCGGCGGTGTCCAGGGTCGCGACGGTCTCGCGGTCGAGCTCGAGGGACGCGGCGGCGCAGTTCTCGTCGAGGTGCTCCAGCGAGCTGGTGCCCGGGATCGGGAGCATCACCGAGCTGCGCTGCAACAGCCACGCCAGCGCGACCTGGGCCGCGGTGGCCCCGAGCGCGTCGGCGGCCCGGGCCGCGGCGTTGCCGGGCTCGGCGAGCTTGCCGGCGTCCGCGGGCGCCCACGGGATGAAGCCGATGCCGTGCGCCGTGCAGTGGCGCAGCACGTCGTCGGAGGAGCGGTCGACGAGGTTGTAGCGGTTCTGCACCGAGGCGACGTCCATGATCCGCCCGGCCGCCTCGATCTCGGCGACCGAGACCTGGCTCAGGCCGACCTCGCGGACCTTGCCCTCGCGCTGCAGGTCGGCGAGCAGGCCGAACTGCTCGTCGGAGGCGACGTGCGGGTCGACGCGGTGGAGCTGGAAGAGGTCGAGGGTCTCCACGCCGAGGCGGCGCAGGCTCATCTCGGCCTCCTGGCGCAGGTAGTCCGGGCGCCCGCAGGGGATCCAGCGGTTGGGCCCGGTGCGCAGCAGCCCGGCCTTGGTCGCGACGGTGACGCCGCGGTAGGGGTAGAGCGCCTCGCGGACGAGCTCTTCGCTGACGTACGGGCCGTACGAGTCGGCGGTGTCGACGAAGTCGACGCCGAGGTCCACCGCCCGCCGCAGCACCGCGATCGCGTTGTCCGGGTCCTTCGGCGGGCCCCAGATGCCCTCGCCGGTCAGCCGCATGGCGCCGTAGCCGAGACGGTGCACGGTGAGGGTGCCGCCCAGGGTGAAGGTGCCGGAAGCGGCCGCGACGGCCTGCGTGTCGGTCATCTGCTCTTCCTTCCCGGCCGTGTTGGGTCACCGCCGTGGGATCCACTCTGGCACCACCGCGAGCGGGACGTCGGGGGTGGTGGCGCATCTCCCACCGACCGGCCGGTCTGTCGTCCGCACGTGTCACGTAGCGGGCATCCAGCGGGCCGTCAGGGCCAGTCCCTCCTCGATCCCGCGGGCGCCGAAACCCAGCGCGCGGGCGCCGTCGTCGCGCACCCGGTAGCCCCCGAGGTGGCCGTAGACGACCGAGCGGTCGGCGAAGGGCGGCGCGTCCCCGGCGAGCTCGCTGCCCTGCGGCAGGGCCCGCACGCGGTGGGGGCTCCCGGCCAGCGCGCAGAAGGTGTCGAGGACGGTGGGGAACGACGCGACCTCGCCACAGAGGACGTAGCGCCGCCCCGTCTCGCCGCGCTCGAACGCCAGCAGCTGCCCGGCCGCGACGTCCTCGGCGAGCACCCACCCGACGCAGGTGTCGACGACGTCGCCGACCTCGCCCCGCGCCGCCGCGGCCAGCAGCTGGTCGTAGCTCCACGGCCCACGCGGCGACGGCCCGTAGACGTTGACGACGGTGGCGACGACCGCGTCGACCTCGCCGGCGGCGACCGCCTCGAGCACCACCGCCTCCGCCTCGGCCTTCGTCGTCGAGTACGTGTCGGTGAGCGCGGTCCCGCCGGCCGCGTCCTCGTCCACCACGCAGCCGGGCCCCGCCGGGTCCGGGACGCAGACCGCCGCGCTCGTCGAGGTGTGCACCAGGCGCCGCACCCCCGCGCGCCGCGCCGCCGCGACCACCCGGCGGGTGCCGCCGACGTTCAGCTCGCGCGCCTCCGGCCCGGGCGCCCCGACGGCCGCGGCGAGGTGGAAGACGCCCTCGCAGCCGTCCATCGCGCGGGTCAGGGCCTCGCCGTCGGCCAGGTCGGCGGACACCCGCTCGACGCCGGCGGGCAGGACGTCGGCACGCGCCGGGTCGCGGACGACCGCCCGCACCGCGTACCCCCGCTGGTGCAGCAGGGCCACCACGGCCGACCCGACGAAGCCCGTGGCACCGGTGACGAGGAGCATCGGCGGATCGTGGCACGGAACGTCCCGCGGGAGGCCCGACGAATGACCGCTGATGCGACCACCACCCGCGTCGTCCTCACCACCACCGACTCCGCCGACGAGGCCGAGCGCCTCGCGCGGGTCCTCGTCGACGCGCGACTCGCGGCGTGCGTGCAGATCGCGGGCCCGGTGCGCAGCGTCTTCCGCTGGGAGGGCGCGGTGTCGGTGGAGCCGGAGTGGCAGCTCTGGCTCAAGACCGACGAGTCCCGCGTCGACGACCTGACCGCCCGCCTCGTCGCCGAGCACACCTACGACGTGCCCGAGGTGCTCGTCCTGCCCGTCGCCGGAGGGCACGCGCCGTACGTGACCTGGGTGACGTCGGAGGTCGCGGCTCCGGGAGACGGTTAGCCTCGGCAACGATGTCGTCTCCGGTGGTCGCTGCGCCCGCGCCGCTGCGCCGGGGCGACGCCGGCTTCCGCCCGATCGCGGTCGGGCTCTTCTTCGCGGGCTTCACGACGTTCGCGCTGCTCTACGCGACGCAGCCGCTGCTGCCGGCGCTGGTCGCGACGTACGGCACCACGCCGGGCACGGCCTCGCTGTCGGTCTCGGTGACGACCGCGGCGCTGGCGCTGGGCGTCATCCCCGCCGGCGCGCTGTCGGAGCGCTGGGGACGCCGGCCGGTCATGGTGTGGTCGCTGTCCGCCGCGGTGGTGCTGGGCCTCGCGGCGGCGCTGGCCCCGGGCCTCGGGCTCCTGCTCGTGCTGCGCGCGCTCGAGGGCCTGGCGCTGGCCGGGCTCCCCGCGGTCGGCATGGCCTACCTCGCCGACGAGATCGACGGCGAGCACCTGGGCGCGGCGATGGGGCTCTACGTCGCCGGGAACTCGGTCGGAGGATTCGGAGGGCGCCTCGTGGTCAGCGCCGTCGCCGACCTCACCGGCTCGTGGCGCTGGGCGCTCGCCGCCATCGCGCTGCTCTCGGGAGCCTGCCTCGTGGCGTTCGTCGCGGTGCTGCCCGCCTCGCGCCGCTTCCGGCCGGCGCCGGTCGGGCGGCAGGCGCTGCTGGGCGAGGTCCGCTCCCACCTCGCCGACCCCGTGCTGCGCCGCCTCTTCGCGATCGGGCTGCTCGTCATGGGCGTGTTCGTCTGCGCCTACAACTACGTGACGTTCCTGCTGCTCGCGCCGCCGTTCCGCCTGCCCGCGCTCGTCGTCGGGTTCGTCTTCGTGCTCTACGCGCTGGGCACCGCGACGTCGACGCGCACCGGCCGTCTCGCCGACCGCGTCGGCACCCGCGCCGTGCTGCTCGGCGCGGTCGGGGTCGCGGCGGTCGGCGCGGTGGCGACGCTGGCGTCGCTGCTGTGGCTGGTGATCGCCGGCCTGGCCCTGCTGACCGTCGGGTTCTTCGCGGCGCACACGGTCGCGAGCGCCGAGGTCGGGCGCCGCGCGGACCACGGCCGCGCCGTCGCCTCCGGGCTCTACCTCGGGGCGTACTACGTGGGCTCGTCGGTGGGCGGGACGCTGGGCGGCGTGGCGTTCGGGCTCGCGGGGTGGCCCGCGACCGTGGGGTTCATGGTCGTGCTGCTGGGGCTGGCGGCGGCCGTCGCGCTCCGACAACCCGGATCGGCCGGTGGCCGCCTACCCTCAGGCGGGTGAGGTGTGGCGGGGACGGGGTCGCGCCGGGGACGGTCGTCGCCGACGCGATGCTGGCGCGCCCGAAGGTGTGCGCCGCCGACCTGACCGTCGCCCGCGCGCACGAGCTCTTCGGCGACGACCACGTGCACTCGCTGCTCGTGGTGGGCGCGGGCGTCCTGCTCGCCGTGGTCGAGCAGGCCGACCTCGCCGGCGCGCCGGCGGGCGCCGCGGCCCGCCACCACGGCCGGCTCGGGGACCGCGTCGTCGGCCCGCACGAGGACATGCTGGTGACCTGGACGGCGATGCTCGCCGACGGCCGGCGCCGCCTCGCGGTGGTCGACGAGCAGGGCGTGCTGCTGGGCCTGCTCTGCCTCAAGCGCAGCGGGCGGGGGTTCTGCTCGCAGGCCGACGTCGACGCCCGGGCGTTCGAGCGCGAGGCCCTCGCGCCGTAGGGCCTCCCTAGCCTCGCGCGATGTCGCTGAAGCGGCTGTAGTGCAGCTGGTGCGCCACGGTGATGGTGGCCGTGGGCCCGTTGCGGTGCTTGGCCAGGATGACGTCGGCCTCGCCGGCTCGGGGGTCGTCGCGCTCGAACGCGTCGGGCCGGCTGAGCAGCATGACCATGTCCGCGTCCTGCTCCAGCGACCCCGACTCGCGCAGGTCGGAGAGCATCGGCTTCTTGTCGGTGCGCTGCTCGGGACCACGGTTGAGCTGGCTGATGGCGACCAGGGGGACCTCGAGCTCCTTGGCCAGCAGCTTGAGCTGCCGGGAGAACTCCGAGACCTCCTGCTGGCGGGACTCGACCTTCTTGCCCGAGGTCATCAGCTGCATGTAGTCGAGGATGATCAGCTTCAGGTCGTGGCGCTGCTTGAGCCGCCGTGCCTTCGCCCGAATCTCCATGATCGTCATGTTGGGCGAGTCGTCGATGAACATCGGCGCCTCGCTGATCTCGCTCATGCGCCGCGCCAGCCGCGTCCAGTCGTCGTCGGTCATGGTGCCGGCGCGCATGTCGGCCAGGCGGATCTTCGCCTCGGCCGAGAGCATGCGCATGACGATCTCGGTGCGGCTCATCTCCAGCGAGAAGACCACGCTGGTGAGGCCGTGCTTGATGCTCGCGTTGCGGGCGAAGTCCAGCCCGAGCGTCGAGTTGTGCGTCGGGACCATGGACCGACCGGCCAGGTACAGGTGGTCGGGGTTGTCGACCTCCACGCAGCGCACGGGTACCGACGACACCGGCCGGACGTCGACGACGTAGCGCAGGCTCGTCCGGGTGTCGTCGACCGCGCGGCGGCGCTCCTTGTGGGCGAGGCGCTTGCGCTCGAGCCGGAACACCTCCTGGGTGGTCGAGAACATCACGAGGTACGCGGTGCTCGAGCTCTCGCTGCAACCCCGCACCGGCTTGGTCACCGTCGAGCAGCGCAGCCCGACACTCGCGACGAGCTCGGCGACGTCGGCGGCCAGGCGGGCGCTGGTGACCGCGAACTGGACGACCCCCGTGGGCAGCACGGTGCCGTCGGTGTCGAGGAGACCGGCCAGCAGCGCGCGGCGCTGACCCTCGGACGCCCGCAGGTACTCGGCGGGGATGTGCTTGTCGCCGAGGACCCCCAGGGTGCGCAGGCGGGCCTGCACCGTGCCGTGCGCCCGGCCGCACACGACGCAGGCGCGCTCGGCGGGCGGCGGTTCGGCCGGGAGCCGCAGGCCGTAGCGCAGGTGGCC
Source organism: Actinomycetospora sp. CA-101289 (assembly GCF_050955895.1). Lineage (NCBI taxonomy): Bacteria > Bacillati > Actinomycetota > Actinomycetes > Pseudonocardiales > Pseudonocardiaceae > Actinomycetospora > Actinomycetospora sp. CA-101289. Next base: position 6,102,817 of record NZ_CP192093.1, read on the forward strand.
CATGAGCGGCGCCTCGAGACCCTCAGCCTCGACGTCCGCCGCGATCTCCGGGTCCGCACTCGTGAACGACGCCGACGCCGAGGTGCCGTCGCCCAGCCACACGCCGAGGGCGTAGGGCGGGACCGGCAGCTCGCGCTCGGGCAGCCGGAGGGGTGCGGCGACCGGCACCGAGTGGTTCACCCGGCTGCCCGGACCCGATGTGGCGGCGGTGGGGCAGCGCAGGCTCGCCGCGATCTCCGCCGTCGTCCGCACCTGGGCGGCGACGTGCGGGGACCGGCGCGAGGCCCGGGTGTCGGTGAGCCACTGGTGCTGCTCGTCGGCGACGATCACCGTGCCGTCGGAGAACTCGACCTCGTAGCAGGGCCGGCCGCGCAGGACCTCGGTGGCCGCGACGACGCGCGTGGGCCGCCCGGAGGCGTCGACCAGCCGGTCGCCGGGCCGGACCTCGCCCATCGTGGTCCAGCCGTCCGGGGTGGCGAGCGGGGTGTCGAGCGCGAGCGCCTTCCCGATGCCGGGACGGGCGGCGACGATGACCATCTGGCCGGCGTGCAGGCCGTTGGTGACGTCGTCGAGGTCGGTGAACCCGGTGGGCACGCCGAAGGACACGCCGCCGCGCGAGGCGATGGCGTCGATCTCGTCCATCGTGGGCTGGAGGACGTCCTCGAGCGCGACGTAGTCCTCGGTGACGCGGCGGTCGGTGACCTCGTAGACCGCGGCCTGGGCGCGGTCGACGACGTCGTCGGTATCGGCGCCCTCGGCCCCGTGGTAGCCGAGCTGCACGATGCGCGTGCCCGCCTCGACGAGGCGCCGCAGGATCGCGCGGTCGGCGACGATCTCGGCGTAGTAGCCGGCGTTCGCCGCCGTGGGGACCGTCGCGATGAGCGTGTGCAGGTACGGCGCCCCGCCGATGCGCAGCAGCTCGCCGCGGCGCTCGAGCTCCGCGGAGACGGTGACGGGGTCGGCCGGCTCGCCGCGGCCGTAGAGGTCGAGCACGCACTCGTAGATCGTCTGGTGGGCCGGGCGGTAGAAGTCGTCCGGCTTGAGCATCTCGACGGTGTCGGCGATGGCGTCCTTGCTGAGCAGGATCGCCCCGAGCACCGACTGCTCGGCCGGGAGGTCCTGCGGGGGCTGCCGGTCGAACTCGGTGGGCGCCTTCGACCGCTCCTGACCCCGTCCGGACGTCCCCCGGTCGTCCAGCACCGCCACGACTGCTCCCTCCGCTCGCACCACCCGGCAGGCGCCGGGACGGTGCACGTCCTCGAACACCCGTTCTAGCAGCGCCCACCGACAGCCCCGCCGTCCCGACGCCGCGGCGTCCGGGCAGCAGCCGTCCCGACCGCGTCCGTCGGCACGCTAGGGCCCCGTCGGCGGCGACCCAAGCGGGCCTGGGGATGCCCTGGGGACAGCCGGGGGGCCGATCCACCGAGCACACCCCGATGATGGGCACACACCTGGGGACAACCTGTTGGCAACCGATCTTTCTCGGCCGTTCTCCCTGCTCAGAGCCTTGTGCGCACTGTGGACAACAAGTGGATGAACGTCGCCCCGGCGCGTCGCCGGCCGCGTGTCGCCGGGGTGTTCACCCGGTCGCGCAGCGTCGCGAGCCGAGCGGGGGTCTTGGCTCGCCGGACGGTGCCGACGGTGCTCCGGGTGATCGAAGTACCGATACGGACGCTCAACGTCTGCATGAGTGGAGCACGCCGATAGGGCCACTTCGCTGACATCCCGAGCCCCGGACACACGTCGGGCCCGGTACCGCGCGGTGGCGGTCCGGGCCCGAGGTGGTGGTGCGGTGGTGGGGGGGGCGTCAGCCGCCCTGGACCTCCAGCGGGAGGTCCACGGCGACGTCCGGGTGCAGGCGCACGGTGACCGTGTGGTCGCCGGTCGACTTGATGTGCCCCGCGATGTCGACGAACCGCTTGTCGAGGTTCGGGCCGCCCTGCGAGCGGACGGCGGACACGACGTCGGCCGGGGTGATCGAGCCGAAGAGCCGGCCGCCCTGACCGGCCTTGCCGGTGACGCGCACGGTGCCCAGCCCCTGGATCTGGCCGGCCACCTCCTTGGCGTGGTCCAGGTCGCGGATCCGCTTGCCCTCCTGGGTGCGACGGATCGTCTCGACCTGCTTCTGCGCGCCGCGGGTGGCCACGATGGCCAGGCCGCGGGGCAGCAGGAAGTTGCGGCCGTAACCGTCCTTGACCTCGACGGTGTCGCCGGGGCCCCCGAGGTTGGCCACGTCGGCGGTGAGGATGAGCTTCACGTCGTCCTCCCTCAGCGCGCGGTCGAGGTGTAGGGCAGCAGGGCCATCTCGCGCGAGTTCTTCACCGCGATGGCCACGTCGCGCTGGTGCTGCGAGCAGTTGCCCGACACCCGGCGCGCGCGGATCTTCCCGCGGTCGGAGATGTACTTCCGCAGGAGGTTCGTGTCCTTGTAGTCGATCTCCTGGTTCTTGTCCTTGCAGAAGGTGCAGACCTTCTTCTTGGGCTTGCGCACCGGCGGCTTCGCCATGGTGTGTCTTCTCCTGAGCAGAACGGGAAGTGGATCGAGGTCTTAGAAGGGGGGCTCGTCGTCGTAGCCGCCGCCACCGCCGCCGCCGGAGGAACCGGCGGCCGGGGCCGAGGCCCAGGGGTCGTCGCCCCCGCCGTAGCCCCCACCGGAGCCGGAGCCGCCGCCGGAGGCGCCGTAGCCCCCGCCGCCGTTGCCGCCGCCACCGCCGTAGCCACCGCCGCCCCCGGCACCCCGGGAGGCCTTGGTGACCGACGCGGTCGCGTAGCGCAGCGACGGGCCGATCTCGTCGACCTCGAGCTCGATGACGGTGCGCTTCTCGCCCTCACGGGTCTCGAAGGAGCGCTGCTTGAGGCGTCCCTGCACGATCACCCGCGCGCCGCGGGTCAGCGTCTCGGCGACGTTCTCCGCGGCCTGGCGCCAGATGTTGCAGCGCAGGAACAGGGCCTCGCCGTCCTTCCACTCGCCGCTCTGGCGGTCGAAGGTGCGCGGCGTCGAGGCGACGGTGAAGTTCGCGACGGCGGCGCCCGACGGCGTGAACCGCAACTCCGGGTCGGCGGTGAGGTTGCCGACCACGGTGATGACGGTGTCGCCGGCCATCAGTTCGCCTTGCCCCGGCGCCCGGCGAAGGCGGGATCGCGGCGCATGACCTTGGTCCGCAGCACGGACTCGTTGAGCGCGAGCTGCCGGTCCATCTCCTTGACCGTGGCGGGCTCGCAGTTGATGTCGAGGACCGCGTAGATGCCCTCGGCGTGCTTCTCGATCTCGTAGGCGAGGCGGCGACGGCCCCACACCTCGACGTTCTCGACCGTACCGCCGTCGTTGCGGACGACGTTGAGGAACGTCTCCAGGGACGGGGCGACGGTGCGCTCGTCGAGACTCGGCTCGAGGATGACGACCAGTTCGTAGTGGCGCACGAGTTCCACTCACCTCCTGTGGGCTCAGCGGCCACGGACGTTCCGTGGCAGGAGGGGTTCTCGGTCCGACCAGTCTACCGACCGGCTCTCCGGCGCCCTCACCAGGTCCGACGCAGCGCCGGACCCGGTGGTTCCGTCGGACCCGCAGGAGGCCCGGGAGGACGGTCAGGCCGGGACGGGCGTGCGACCCACGACGGTCGGGAGCTCGTCGGCGTCCGCCGGGGCCGGCGCGGCGATGGCGGCCACCGTGAGCGCGTCGTCGTCCACCTCGTCGGCCTCGTCCGCCGTGACCGCCACGGGGGCGGCCACACCGGCCGTGTCGTCGTCCGCCTCGGAGGCGGCCGGCGCCGGCGTGCGGGCACCGACGCCCGCGGTGCCCAGCACGATGCGCCGCACCGCGAAGGCCGCGACACCGGAGAGGACGAGCACGGCGATGAGCGCCGGCACCCCGACGCCGCCGCCGGTCAGACCGTCGACGGGCAGGGCCTGCACCTGGCTGGCCGTGGTGACGGCGCTGGCCGCGTCGTAGCCCAGGTAGGCGGGCGCGCCGGCGCGCAGACCGGGGAACGCCGAGCCGAGCAGCATGTTCGGGTCGTAGGCGGCGACGCCCGGCGCGGGGCCGCTGGCCGAGCGCAGGAACGACGAGGGCAGGGCGCTGAAGGCGGGCGCGAACGCCGGCGCGGCGGCGGCGGCCTGCTGCGGGGTCAGCGCGGGCGCGGCGGGTGCGGGGGCGGCCGGGGCGACCGACGAGCGGGGGAGCAGCGAGGCCCGGGGGCGCGCCGAGGGCGACAGCACGGCGCCGGTGCCCTCGCGCAGCTCCTCGGTGGCCTGGCGCAGCGGCGGGGCGGCCTCGGCGACGCGGGTGGTCACCGGCTCGACGACCGTCACCTGCACGCGGCAGAGGATGCCGCCGAGGGTGGCGGTGATCGGGTCCATGCCCCGGGTGACCACGCGGACGATGGGGAGCCCGAGGTCGGGGATGACCTTGACCTGCTGTCCCGGCTCCGCGCGCACGGTCTGCCCGCAGCGCGCCTCGACGACGTCGTCGGAGCTGGGCGCGGCGAGGGCGGAACCGGCACCGAGCAGGAGCGAACCCGTCACCAGACCACCGGCGAGGAGGCTCGTCAGCAGACGGGGAGGACGCAGGACCATGGACGGACCTTTCTGGCGGAGCCCGGGGGAAGCCGGGGACGACCCCGCGGGGGAGCGGGCCGTCCCGGCGGCACGTGGACCCAACGAGCCCATCGCCCGGTGGTGACGCCCAGCCTCACCCGACTGCCGGAGTCGGGGCCCGCCGACACGCGGTGCACAGCGGGTCCGCCCTCATCGAGGGACTCGAGTCCGTCCCCGGGCCCGTCCGAACGGCCCAGCGACGGCGTCGACGACGGACTCGGCGCGGGCGAGGAGGCGCGTGTGGTCGGGCGCCTCGTCGAGCACGCCGCCGTCGGGGTCGTCGAGGCCGCGGGAGAACGACGGGTCGCGCGGCGTCCGGACGGGGTCGTGCTCCGGGCGCAGCACCGAGCGCACGACCAGGGCGGCGATCGCGATCACCGCGAGGTCGCGCAGGAGCACCGCGCCGTAGAACCACGGCGCGGGCAGGCCCTTGGCGTCGGTGCCGAGGTAGTAGTACATCCGCGGCGCCCAGACCAGGGCGTCGACCGCCATCCACGCCAGCAGAGGGCGCCAGCGGGGGTACGCGAGCGCCGCCAGCGGCACCAGCCACAGCGAGTACTGCGGGCTCCACACCTTGTTGGTCAGCAGGAACGCCGCCACGACGAGGAACGCGACGGCCGCGAACCGCGGGCGCCGGGGCGCCTTGACGACGAGCACCGCCACCGCGAGGCAGCACAGCGCGAACAGCACCGCGCTCACGGCGTTGAGCACGGTCGGCGGCTGGCCGGGCGCGAGCACGCCGTCGAAGCCGCTCCAGCCGGTGAGGCCCGCGACGACGTTGTAGAGCGAGTCGGGGTCGGCGCCGCGCTCGGAGTTGAGGCGGAAGAACTCCCACCACCCGGTCGGCGCCGCGATCGCCACGGGCAGGTTCAGCAGCGCCCACGCCGCCACCCCGGCCAGGGTCGCCTGGCCCCAGGCCCGCATCCGCCCCGCGCGCAGGCACAGCAGCAGCAGGGGGAAGAGCAGGAACAGCGGGTAGAGCTTGGCCGCCGCCCCGACGCCGAGGATCACCCCGGCCAGCACCGGGCGCCTGCGGGCCCAGGCGAGCATCCCGAGCGTCGCCGCCGCGACGGCGAGCGTGTCGAAGTTGGTGAACGCGTGCACCGCGACCAGCGGTGACACCGCGGCGATCGCGGCGTCCCAGGGCCGGCCGGGGCGCAGCCGGACCACCGCCCACACCGTCACGAGCCAGGCGAGGGCGAGCCAGAACGCGGAGAGGTCGAAGTAGACGACCACCGCCAGCCCGCCCGGCAGCAGGCCGGCCGAGGCGCCGGCGAGCCAGACGTCGGCGAGGCGGGCGTTGGCCCACTGGAAGAACCCGGTGAGCACCGGGTACTCCATGTAGCGCACCTGCTCGGTGCCGTCGTCGCGCCGGTCGACCCACGACGTCACGTAGGGGACGCCGCCGACGTCGAGGCGCTCGGCGGTGTAGAGCGGGACGGTGTCGGAGTAGCACATCGCCACGTACTGGCGGCCGTCGCGCCAGTCGAGCTCGAGGCCGCGCTCGCCCGGGTACTGCTGCAGGCACGGCGCCTTCGCGAACCACGCCAGCGCGAGCACGACGACGCCGAGCAGCAGCACCACCCGCAGCGGGGTGAGGAAGCGGGCGCGCCCGGCCACCGCGTGGTCGCCGAGCGGACCGCCGATCGCCGCCGACACGGACGCGACGAACGGGTCCTCCTGCGTGGGGCGGACCCGCTGGTCAGGACCCAGCGACGCCGGGTCGTGCGTGCGGGCACGTCCCGAGCTCGCCGCGCCCTGCGGGGACGCCTGGTCGGTGGAGCTCACGCGGGCCCGATCGCGCCGAGCCCGCCGGGCCGGTCAGCCACCGAAGAGGCCGCCGCCGTCGCCGCCGTCCCCACCACCGTCGCCGCCGCCCGCACCGCCGTCGCCGCCGTCTCCGGCGCCGCCACCGCCCGGGTCGGCGCCGCCGCCACCGCCGTCTCCACCGCCGCCGACACCGCCGCCCGCGTCGCCGCCGCCACCACCGTCACCGCCGTAGTAGCCGCCGCCGTCGCCGCCGTAGTACGGGTCGCCGCCGTAGGGGTCGCCGCCCTGGTCGCCGCCGCCCTGGTCGCCCTGGGGCGGACACGGCTGGCCCTCGACGCAGCCGGGCTGCTCGGGCGGGGCCGCCGGCGTGGTCTGCGGGGGCGCGCCGATCGGCCGGAAGTCGGAGAACTGCTCGACCGGGTCGCCGCGCAGGGCGTCGTTCATGTAGCCCTGCCAGATCTGGCCGGGCACCCCGCGGCCGTAGATCGGCCGCCCGCCGCTGTTCTTGATCGGCGTGTTGTCGTCGGAGCCGACCCAGACCGCCGTCGAGACCGAGGGCGTGAAGCCGACCATCCAGGCGTCGTTGTTCTGCCCGTCGACCGACGACTGCACGGTGCCGGTCTTGGCCGCCACCGGACGGCCGCCGCCGAGCGGGACGCCGGAGTGGTCGGCGACCTGGAGCATCGCCTCGGTGACGTTGCGGGCGAGCTGCTGGCTCATCCGCTGCTCGCCCGCCGGCACGCCCGCGTCGAAGAGGACCCGGCCGTCGGCCGTCGTGACGCGGCTGACGAGGTGCGGGCGGTGGTAGACGCCGTCGGCCGCGAAGGTCGCGTAGGCCGAGGCCATGTCGCCGGGGCGGACCTCGCGGTCACCCAGCGAGATGCCACCGCTGGGGTTGGGCAGCGGCGCGGAGATGCCCGCCTGGTGCGCGGCGTCGGCGACGCGCTGCGGGCCGACCTGGACGCCGAGCTGGTAGAAGACGGTGTTGATCGACTGCGTCATCGCCGTCCGGAGGTCGCAGTTCGGGCAGCTCTCGCCCTCGCTGTTCTCGATCTCGGTCCCGGCGATGGTCTGCGGGCTCGACCCGTCGAAGGTGGTGCCCAGACCGATCGGGTCGGGGTTGCGCTCGAGCCCCGCCAGCAGCACGAACGGCTTGAACGACGAGCCCGGCTGGCGCTGGGTCTGCGCGTAGTCGAAGCCCGAGCCGTCCTCGCCGCCGTAGTAGGCGAGGACCGCCCCGGTGCGCGGGTCGACCGAGACCAGCGCCGTGCGCAGGTTGGCGGGCTGGCCGCGCAGCTGGCGCTCGACCGACTCCACCGCCTCGTCCTGCATCTGCGGGTCGATCGTCGTCGTGACCTGCAGCCCCTCCTGGTTCACCTGTTGCTCGGTGATCCCGTAGCCGTTCAGCTCTGCGCGCACCGCCGAGACGATGTGGCCGCGGTCGTTGTCCGGGATGCCGCTGCGGCGGGGCTGCGGCGCGATCGTCGCCGGGAAGGTCTGCGCGCGGCGCTCGGGGGCCGGAAGCCAGTTCTGGCTGACCATGCCGTCGAGCACGAAGTTCCAGCGCTGCTCGGACATCGCCCGGTCCACCGCGGGGTCCCAGCGCGACGGGGCCTGGATCAGGCCCGCGAGCACCGCGCCCTCGGACACCGTGAGCTGCGAGACGTCCTTGCCGTAGTAGGCCTGCGACGCGGCCTGGATGCCGTACGCCCCGCGGCCGAAGTAGATGGAGTTCAGGTAGTTGCCGAGGATCTCCTCCTTGGACTGCTCCTGGGAGATCTTCGCGGCGATCACCACCTCCTTGTACTTGCGCCACAGCGAGTACTCGTCGCCCACCAGCACGTTCTTCACGTACTGCTGGGTGATCGTCGAGCCGCCGCCGACGCCGCCGGTGGTCTGGTTCCACACCGCGCGCACGATGCCGACCGGGTCGAAGCCGAGGTTCGAGTAGAACGAGCGGTCCTCGGCCGAGAGCACCGCCTGCTGGACGTGCAGCGGCACCTGGGTGATCGGCACCTTGATGCGGTTGCCCTGCTCGGGCACGAGCGAGGCCAGCGACGACCCGTTCGCGTACGAGATCGTCGCGACCTGGTTGTTGGCCGCGTCGTCGGGCGTCGGGACGCGGAAGAAGATCCAGCCGACGGCGAACGCCAGCACCGGGCCGAGCAGGAGCACCGCGAGCAGCAGGTAGGCGGTGCGCCGGATGCGCCGCCAGCGCCGCTTGCGCGGGTCCGGGGCGGGCTCCTCGCGCTGCGGGCGACGGCCGCCGCCGCGGGGCGGGTCGTCGTCGCCGCCGGTGCGGCGGGTGGGCGCCGGGGACACCGCGGTGCCCGAGATGCCGCTGGCGGCCAGTGCGGAGCCGGAGGCCGCCGTCGCGGTCGGGGCCATCGCCCGGGTCGCGCTCGTGCGGCCGGGCCGGCCGGTGTCGTGGGTCAGCAGGCGCCCGTCGCCCCAGGCCTCCGCGCGCCCGTCACCGGCCTCGCGGCCGTCGGGCGGGGTGACGGTGCCGACGGCGCTGCGGCGCGCGGCGGGGGCGGTGGCGCCGGTCGACACGGTGGGGGCGTCGGTGGCGTGCTCGTGCGTCGGGTTCTGCGACGGGGGCACGGCCCGCCATCCCGGGGGCAGACCGCCGACCGGTGGTGGCTCGTGGCGCTGGTCCTGGCGCTGGTGGTCCTGGCGCTGGTCGTGGCGCATCGTCGGCGGCGGGCCGGAGCGGCCGTGCGGGGGCGGACCGGGACGGGCTCCCGGCGGCGGGCCCTGGGGGCCGCGCGGGGGTCCCGGCGGCGGGCCGGGCGGGCCGCTGCGGTGGGGCGGACCGGGCGGGGTGCCCCGGTCGGACCGCGGCGGGGGTGCGCCGGGGTGGGACCGGTCGGGCCCGGAGGGGCGTGTGCCCCCGCGGTCCGTGCGCCGCTCGTCGTCCACCGATCGCCTCCCGATGCCGGGCGCATGTCCCGGAGCCCCGCTCTCGTCGGTCCCGGACGCCGACCGCCACGGCGGGCCGTCAGGTGGTGGCGGTCCGGCGGCGCCGGCGGCCCCCTCCCGACGCGTCGTCGGTTCCCAGGACGTATGACTGTACGAGGTGGTTCCACCGACACGATCGGCAGACCTCCACGACGTGGACGGTGAACTCGCTGACCGCATCCGCCAACCGGCTGATCTCGTCGGCGGATCGGGCGGATCCCGCGGCCGCGCCGAGGCGCTCGCCGAAGATCCACAGCACCTCGGTCAGGGGTTCGCGGTGACAGAGCGGGCACGTCCGCGTGGTCGGCCGGCCGTGGAACGAGGCGGCCCGGAGCAGGTAGGCCCCGGCGTCGCACGCCTCGGCGGTGGGCACGCGCCCGGCCGCGACGGCGGCGATCGCCGCGCGGCGCTGCAGCGCGTAGTCGACCACCTGACGGGCTCCCGGCACGCGTTCCAGCGTAGCCATCACCGGGCCCCGCGTCCCCTCGTCGCGGGTCCTGCGGAGGCGCCCCGGTGCGCGCCCGGGTGTGACGTGATCGTCCTCCCGTCACCCCTGATGTATCGCGGCGATACAGTCAGCCGCGAGTCGCGCGTTCGCGCGGCCGAGGTTCCGGACGGGAGGTGGCCGTGCTCGAACTCGCGGTGCTCGGCCTCCTGCACGAGGCACCGATGCACGGCTACCAGCTGCGCAAGCAGCTGCACGCCCGCCTCGGCACCTTCCGCGCGTTCTCCTGGGGCTCCCTCTACCCGACCCTGCGTCGACTCCAGCGCGCCGGGCTCATCGCGGAGACCAGTGAGTCCGCGGAGGCCACCGAGGACGGCGCCGAGCCCGCCGCCACCGCCCGCGCCCGCGGGTCGTGGGGACGGCGCGGCCGCCGCGTCTTCGCGCTGACCGCCGACGGCAAGGACCGCTTCGACGAGCTCGTGGCCGAGGCCGGCCCGCAGACCTGGGACGACGAGAGCTTCGGCGTCCACCTGGCCTTCTTCTCCCGCACGCCGGTCGAGGTGCGCATGCGCATCCTCGAGGGCCGGCGACGCCGCGTGGAGGAGCGTCGCGAGGGCCTGCGTTCGACGCTGTCGCGCGCGAGCGAGCAGATCGACCACTACACCCGCGAGCTGCACCGCCTCGGCCTCGAGTCCACGGAGCGCGAGGTGCGCTGGCTCAACGAGCTCATCGCCGCCGAGCGCGACGGAGCCCGACCCGACGCGGCCGGGACGCCGGACGAGGTGCCCGCACCCCGCCCGCCGTCCGAGAGCGACGCCTGAACCACCAGGTCCGTCCACACCCTTCACCCCGAGGAAGAGACAAGAGGAGACACCCATGGGTTCGGTCCGAGTGGCGATCGTCGGCGTGGGCAACTGCGCCGCGTCCCTCGTGCAGGGCGTGACGTACTACGCCGATGCCGACCCGGCCGCCCGTGTGCCGGGTCTCATGCACGTCGACTTCGGCGGCTACCACGTCCGCGACCTCGAGTTCGTGGCCGCGTTCGACGTCGACGCGAAGAAGGTGGGCCAGGACCTGGCCGACGCCATCGTCGCCTCCGAGAACAACACCATCAAGATCGCCGACGTGGCGCCCACGGGCGTGACCGTGCAGCGCGGTCCGACGATGGACGGCCTCGGCCGCTACTACCGCGAGACGATCACCGAGGCCGACGGCGACCCCGTCGACGTCGTCGCCGCCCTGCGCGAGGCGCGGGCCGACGTGCTGGTGTCGTACCTGCCCGTGGGCAGCGAGGACGCCGACCGCTTCTACGCGCAGTGCGCGCTCGACGCGGGCGTCGGCTTCGTCAACGCCCTGCCCGTGTTCATCGCGTCGGACCCCGAGTGGGCGAAGAAGTTCACCGACGCCGGGGTGCCGATCGTCGGCGACGACATCAAGTCCCAGGTCGGCGCGACCATCACCCACCGCGTGCTCGCGAAGCTCTTCGAGGACCGCGGCGTGCAGCTCGACCGCACGATGCAGCTCAACGTGGGCGGCAACATGGACTTCCGCAACATGCTCGAGCGCGAGCGCCTGGAGTCCAAGAAGACGTCCAAGACCAACTCGGTGACCTCGCAGATCGACCGCGACATGGGCGCGGGCAACATCCACATCGGCCCGTCGGACCACGTCGCGTGGCTCGACGACCGCAAGTGGGCCTACGTGCGCCTCGAGGGCCGGGCGTTCGGCGACGTGCCGCTGTCGCTCGAGTACAAGCTCGAGGTGTGGGACTCGCCGAACTCCGCCGGCATCATCATCGACGCCGTGCGCGCGGCGAAGATCGCGATGGACCGGGGCATCGGCGGCCCGCTGCTGGCGCCGTCGTCGTACTTCATGAAGTCGCCGCCCGAGCAGTACCGGGACTCGGTGGCCTACGACCGCGTCGAGGAGTTCATCCGCGGGGAGCGCGGGCCGGCCTGAGGCGGATTCGACCGAAGGACGCCCGTGGCCGGAACGGTGGCGGCGAGGCTGTGGTGACCGAAGGGCCCGTTCGCTCGACTAGTTCGAGCGGACGGGCCCTTCGCTCGCGTCGGGGGAGGTCGCAACGAGGACGGCGGAGCCACCAGGGCGCGCGCCTGCTCCAGCGCGGCCCGGAGCTTGCGCTCGACGCCTCGGGGGTCCTCGCGCAGCTCTCGCGGCGTGATCGGGACGACCACGAACCCGGCCGCGACGAGCTCGGCGTGCCGGCGCATCGTCGCGTCGAAGGCCCGAGGTCGGCGTGGTGGGCGAACGAGTGCAGCTCGATCGCCATGGGCACGCCGTCGACCAGGCCGTCGACGCAGGCCAGGAACGACCCGCGGCGCGGTGGACGTCGCGGTTCCAGCGAACCTCGGGGACCCCTCGATCCCGGCGACGAGCTCGCGCAGCCAGGCCTCGGCGGCGGACCGGATGCCGTCCTCGAGCTCGACGATCACCGATCGCACCAGGGCGGCACCCCGGCAGGAGCCCGTCTCGATCTCGGCGCGGAGGGCCGCGACGGTGACCATGCGCCGCTGGACCGCCTCGCAGAGCAGGGCGCGGACCTCGTCGATGTGCGTGAGCCGGCGCGCAGCGTCGAGCACGGCGCGGTGCAGCACGGCGCAGCGGATGCCCTGCAGAAGGCGGACGGCCGGCACCCTCTCGGTGCGCTCGACCAGCAGGAACTCTCGGACAGGCGCCGGTTTGGACGCAGCTCGCGTGCTCGCGGCTCCACGTTTCGAGCGAAGGGGCCCTTCGCTCAAGACACACGCTGCTCGCCGCCCGCCACCGCGTGATCACCGGCGCGGCTGATCGGGCCGGGCCACCGCCGGCGCCACGCACCCGATTCGTTCCGGCGGCGGGCGCCCATCGCCGGCCTATCCGAGCGAAGGGGCCCTTCGCTCAGATAGACCCCGCGCCGCCCCGCTCAGCGGACGATGTTCACCAAGCGCCCGGGCACGACGATGACCTTGCGCGGCTCGGCGCCCCCGAGCAGGTCGACCACCTTGGGGTCGGCGAGCGCGGCCGCGCGCACCGCGTCCTCGTCCGCGGTCGCCGGCACCGTGATGCGCGCGCGGACCTTGCCGTTGACCTGGATCGGGTACTCGACGGTGTCCTCGACCAGCAGCGCCGGGTCGGCCTCGGGGAACGGCGCGAAGGCCAGCGTGTCCGGGTGGCCCAGCCGCGACCACAGCTCCTCGGCCAGGTGCGGGCACAGCGGCGCGAGCATGAGCAGCAGCGGCTCGAGCACGCTCCGCGGGGTGCCGCCCGCCGGGTAGGCCTTGGTCAGGTGGTTGGTCAGCTCGATGAGCTTCGCGACCGCGGTGTTGTAGTGCATGGCGGGCAGGTCGGTGCGCACGCCGTCGATGGCCTTGTGCAGCGCGGTCAGCGTGTCGCGGTCCGGCTCGTCGTCGGTGACGCGCAGCTCGCCGGTCTGCTCGTCGACCGCGAGGCGCCACACGCGCTGCAGGAAGCGGTGCGAGCCGACGACGTCGCGCGTGGACCAGGGCCGCGAGGCCTCCATCGGGCCCGTCGACATCTCGTAGAGCCGGAAGGTGTCGGCGCCGTAGACCGCGCACATCTCGTCGGGCGTCACCACGTTGCGCAGCGACTTGCCCATCTTCCCGTACTCCTGGCGCACGGGCTCGCCGTTCCACGTGAATCCGGTCGGGGCGTCGGCGGACTCGACGACCTCCTCGGCCGGCACGTACACCCCGCGCGCGTCGGTGTACGCCCACGCCTGGACGTAGCCCTGGTTGAACAGTCGGCGGAACGGCTCCGACGACGACACGTGGCCGAGGTCGTAGAGCACCTTGTGCCAGAACCGCGCGTACAGCAGGTGCAACACGGCGTGCTCGACGCCGCCGACGTAGAGGTCGACGCCGCCGGGGTCGCCCGGGCCCCGCGGCCCGAGCCAGTAGCGCTCGACGTCGGGGTCGACGAAGCGCTCGGCGTTGTGCGGGTCGAGGTAGCGCAGGTAGTACCAGCACGAGCCCGCCCACTGGGGCATCGTGTTGGTCTCGCGGACATAGTCGGCGAACCCGCGCTCCGGGTCGGACGGCAGATCCTCGGCGAACGACACCCACTCCGTCGCCCGGGCCAGCGGCGACTCCGGCGAGGAGTCACGGTCGTCGGGAGCGAACGACTTGGGCGAGTAGTCCTCGACGTCGGGCAGCAGCACCGGCAGGTCGGCGTCGGGCAGCGCGCGCGGGATCGACGGACCGCCGTCGGTCTCGCCGTCGGCGACGTACGCGACGGGGAACGGCTCGCCCCAGTAGCGCTGGCGGGAGAACAACCAGTCGCGCAGCTTGTACTGCACCACCGGCTCGCCCGCGCCCTTGCCCGACAGCCACGACGTGATCGCGGCCTTGGCCTCGTCGACGCCCAGCCCGTCGAGGCTGATCTCGTCGTTGGCCGAGTTGATCGCGGGGCCGGCGCCGACGTAGGCCTGGCCGTCGAAGCCGTCCGGCGGTGCGACCGTGCGGCGGATCGGCAGGCCGAAGACGCTGGCGAAGTCCCAGTCGCGCTGGTCCTGGCCGGGCACGGCCATGATGGCGCCGGTGCCGTAGCCCATGAGGACGTAGTCGGCGACGAAGACGGGCAGCGGCTCGCCGTTGACGGGGTTGGTCGCCCAGGCGCCGGTGAAGACGCCGGTCTTGTCGCGGGCCTCCTGGCGCTCGAGGTCCGAGCGCTGCGCGACGACGCTGCGGTACTGCGCGACGGCCTGCGCCGGGGTGTCGGCGCCGCCGGTCCAGCGCCCGTCGAGCTCCTCGCCGGTGTTGGGCGCCGGCCACGCGTCTCCGACCAGCGCGTCGACCAGCGGGTGCTCGGGCGCGAGCACCAGGTAGGTCGCGCCGAACAGGGTGTCGGGACGGGTGGTGAAGACCTCGATGTCGCCCGCGGGCGACGCGAAGCGCACCTGCGCCCCCTGGGAGCGCCCGATCCAGTTGCGCTGCATCGCCTTGACCGACTCGGGCCAGTCGAGGCCGTCGAGGTCGGCGACCAGCCGGTCGGCGTAGGCGGTGATCCGCATCATCCACTGGCGCAGGTTGCGCCGGAAGACGGGGAAGTTGCCGCGCTCGGAGCGCCCGTCGGCGGTGACCTCCTCGTTGGACAGCACCGTGCCCAGCGCCGGGCACCAGTTGACCGGCGCGTCGGCCAGGTAGGCCAGGCGGTGGCCGTCGAGGACGCGGTCCTGCTCGGGGCGCGACAGTGTCGCCCAGTCGCGGCCGTCGGGCAGCGCGCGGATGCCGGCCTCGAGCTCGGCCTCGAGCTCGGTGATCGGGCGCGCCCGGCCGGCCTCGACGTCGTACCAGGAGCCGTGGATCTGTAGGAAGATCCACTGCGTCCAGCGGTAGAAGTCGATGTCGGTGGTGGACACCGAGCGGTGCTGGTCGTGCGCGAGCCCGAGCTGGCGGATCTGCTCGCGGTACCGGGCGATGTTGGCCTCGGTGGTGGTGCGCGGGTGCGTCCCGGTCTGCACCGCGTATTGCTCGGCGGGCAGGCCGAAGGCGTCGAAGCCCATCGTGTGCAGCACCGTGCGCCCGGTCATGCGCAGGAAGCGGCCGAGGACGTCGGTGCCGATGAACCCCAGCGGGTGCCCGACGTGCAGGCCCGCGCCGGAGGGGTACGGGAACATGTCCATCAGGTAGAACTTCTCGCCCGCCGGCGCCGGGTGGCCCGGGCCGGGGTTGGCGACGGCGAACGTGTCCGCGGACTCCCAGTGGTCCTGCCAGCGCCGCTCGATCTGGCCGGCGAGCGCGGCGGTGTAGCGGTGGGGCGGGACGCCGGACGTCTCGGCGCGGCTCGCCACCTCGGGCTCGGCGGTCACGGGGGTCCTCCTGGGTCTCGACCGGTGGTCCCCGCACCCGCGGACCCGCCCGGCCGGCACCCGCCCCGGCGTCCGCCGACGATCCGGGCGCCGCGCCCCGGCGGGGGGCACCGCGGATCCCGCGAGGACGGCTCCGAGCCTACTCTGGGGGTGTGATCGTCCCGGCCCTGGTCCTGACGCTGGCGGCGCTCGTCGTGGGCGTCGCCGGCGTGCTCGCGTCCGCCCACCGGCTCCCGCGCAACCGCGTCCTCGGCGTGCGCACGACGTGGAGCATGAGCAGCGTCGCCGCGTTCCGCCGCGCCAACCGCGCCGCGGCGCCCGCGTTCGTCGCGGCCGGCGTCGTCGGGATCGCCGGGGCGCTGGCCGCGGTGCTGTCCGCGAGCACCGTCTCGGGCGTGACGATGCTGGTGCTCGGCGCCCTCGGGCTCGTGGGGCTGCTGGGGGTCGGCGGCGTCGTGGGCAGTCGCGTCGCGGTCGCCGAGGAGGCCGAGCACGACGCGCTGCTGGCGATGCCCCCGACGCCGTGCACGGCGGGGGCGCCCGAGCCGCCGGACGACGCGACGTGTGCCCCGGCCGGCGCGTGCGGCGGCGCCTGCGCGCTCTGCCCGCGGGCCTCGTCGGGCGCCTGAGCTACCAGCCCCAGGTGCCCGGGCCGCCCTTGAACGGCCCGACGACGTCGCGGGTGATCCAGCCGCCGTAGAACCCGCCGGGCTGGGGCTCGATGCGCTCGCCGTCGAGGGTGATCTCGTCGATCGGGGCCGGGTAGAGCGCCACGCGGTCGGCGAGCTCGGGGAACGTCGCGCTGACGTCCCCCTCGGGGTACCACCAGCCCACGTCGACCAGCGGGGCCGCGCCGGGCACGACGACGTCGACGTAGCGGGCGGTGCCCTTCCACTCGCACACCGTGCGGCGCTGCGCCGGCCGCAGGACGCCCTCGGTGAACGCGGTGCGCGGGAGGTAGTAGGTCGGCGGGTGGCTGGTCTCGAGCACGCGGTAGACGTCGTCGGTGTCGGCGACGACGGTGCCGGCGTGGGTCACGACCGCGCGCCGGTGGACCGCCTCCGCGCGCGGCGGGCGGGGGTAGTCCCACACCGACTCCTGGCCCGGTCCCGGCTCGACGCGTCGCATGACGGCGACGCTAGGCCCGTGCAGGCCAGTCGGCGCGGCCGAACGCGGCGCACCCCCGGGAACGAACGGCGAGTTCGCTGCTTCGGAAGCAGCGAGAGCGCCGTTCGTTCGTCACGAGGCGCTCAGTTGCGGCGCGGCTCGCTGGTGTGGGTGGCGAGGAGGGCCAGGGGGACGCCCTGGCGGCGCAGGACCCCGCCCCAGAGGTCGTAGCCGGCGGGGGCGAGGACGTCGTCGGGCAGCGCGGGGACGACGTACCAGTCGCCCCGGCCGATCTCGCCCGCGAGCTGGCCACGGTCCCAGCCGGAGTAGCCGGCGAAGACCCGCAGGCCGCGGACGCGGGGGGCGAGGTCGTCGGGGTCGCCGTCGAGGTCGACGAGCGCGACCGGGCCGCGGACGCCGACCACCCCGCCGGTGCGCGCCGGGTCCTCGCCGGCGCGCAGGGCCGCGAGGCAGAGCGCCGTCCGCTGCTCGACCGGGCCGCCGACGAACACCGCGGGCGGATTGGTCGTGTGCGGCCCCCAGGTGGGCAGCACGTCGGCCACCGAGACCTCGCTCGGCCGGTTGAGCACGACGCCGAGCGTGCCGGTCGAGCGGTGGTCGATGACGAACACGACCGAGCGCGCGAAGTTGGGGTCGGTCAGGTTCGGGGCGGCCACGAGGAGCGTCCCCGCCTCGACCTCGGCCTGCTGATGTTCACCCACACCACTGGCCACGCGCCCCATCGTCGCACCGACGCGCGGCCGGGCGGCAGGGGCTCCTGCGGTGGCGGCGCGCACGCTCGGGGGGCCATCGGGCTGTCCGGAAAGCGACGTCGGGCCCGGACCGTTCGGCCACCCGGGCGCGTACCGTGAGCGCCCGTGCCCGTCGCGCCCGGACCGACCGCGCCCGCGTCACGGGCCCCGCGGCCGGCCGGACGACTCCGCGAGCTGCTCACCCACCCCGGCTTCGGCAAGCTGCTGACCGTCCGCCTCGCCTCCCAGTGGGGTGACGGCGTGTTCCAGGCGGCGCTCGGCGGGCTGGTGCTGTTCAGCCCCGAGCGCGAGGCCGACCCGGTGATGGTCGCCCTCGGGCTGGCCACGGTGCTGCTGCCGTACTCGATCGTCGGGCCGTTCGCCGGCGCGCTGCTCGACCGCTGGGACCGCAAGCGCGTCCTCGTCGTGGCCGGCGCGCTGCGCGGGGTGCTCACGCTGCTCACCGCGCTGGTGGTGCTCGCCGGGTTCAGCGGCCCACCGCTCTACCTCGGCGCGCTCGCGACCATCGGCGTCAGCCGGTTCATCCAGGCCGGGCTCTCCGCCGCGCTGCCCCACGTGGTGGCCGACGAGCACCTGGTGGGCGCGAACTCCCTGGTCACCACCTCCGGCGCGGTGGCCGCGGCGATCGGCGCCGGCTGCGCGATCGGCCTGCGCGGCCTGCTCGGCCCGCAGGACACCGACGCCGCCTGGACGACGATGCTCGCCGCGGTGGGCTCGGTGCTCATCGTCGCGGTGGCCGCCACCATCGCCCGCGGGTCGCTCGGGCCCGACGAGCGCCGCGAGGCCGCGCAGGCCCTGCGCGCCGTGGCCTCCGGGCTCGCCGACGGGGCCCGCGCCGCCCGGGACGCCCCCGGCGTCGTCGCCGCCTTCTGCGCGGTGGCCGCGCACCGCCTGGCCTTCGGCGTGACGACGCTCGTGGTGCTGCTGCTCATGCGCTACGCGCTCGCCGACGTCGGCCCGTTCAAGGCCGGCATCGCGGGGCTCGGCGAGGTGGTGGTCGCCGTGGCGGCCGGCCTGGGCGTGGCGGCCGTGCTGACGCCGTGGCTCACCGCGCGCGTCGGGCGCCCCGGCACCGTGCGGATCATGCTGGTGCTCGCGGCGGCCGCCCTGCTGGGCCTCGGGCTGCCGATGACCCTGCCGACGATCCTCGCCGGCTCGTTCGTGCTCGGGCTGGTGGGCCAGGCGATCAAGCTCTGCTCCGACGCCGCCGTGCAGCGCGAGGTCGGCGACGGGGTGCGCGGGCGGGTGTTCTCGCTGTCGGACACCACGTTCAACGTCACCTACGTGGCCGCGGTGGCGGGCGCGGCGTTCCTCGCCCCGCCCGACGGGCGCTCGCCGCTGCTGCTGGCGCTGGCCGCCGGGCTGTACCTGTTCGGCCTGGTCATCCACGAGTGGGCGCTGCGCACCGGCACCCAGGAGCGCCCTCACGGCGGCACCCAGCCCGCCGCGCCCTCGGCCACCGCCGCGTCCACCGCGCCGTCGGCGTCGGTGTCGACCAGCAGCACGTCCCAGCGCGCCGACGGCGAGCCCGGCTCCGACGACAGGTAGGCCAGCTCGGCGCGGCCGTCGTGGTCGGCGTCGACCAGCATCTGCTCGGCGCGCCCGTCGCCGTCGAGGTCGCTGAGCACCTCGTCGCCCGCCTCGTGGTCGGCGTCCGCCGCGAGGCCGTCGAGCACCCCGTCGCCGTCGGTGTCGAGCGCCGGCGTGCCGCCCGCGGACCGTCCGCGCACGTCGGTCCAGGTCAGCGCCACGGTGCCGACGGTGGCGGGGCCCGGCCCGGCATCGAGCGCCGCCCGCGCGTCCCACACGCCGCGGCCCGACGGGTCGGCGTAGGCGTGGTCGGCCCGCCCGTCGTCGTCGAGGTCGAGCACCGAGCGCTCGGCGGCCCCGTCGCCGTCGGCGTCCCACAGCGCGTCGTCGACGCGGCCGTCGCCGTCGAAGTCGAGCACGACGGCGTCGGGCGCGCCGGACGGGCCGAGGTCGGCGTCGGCGAGGGAGGTGTGACGGTGCACCGGGCCCCGCCCGGTGCCGAAGACGTAGCTGATCGAGCCCACACCGGGTTCGACGCAGGCGTCAGGCCCCCGGTTCCGTGATCCCCTCGGCCGCCGCCCACCGCAGCAGCTCCGCGCGGGCCTCGTCGTCGTCGAGGGGACCGCGCTCGAGGCGCACGTCCTTGAGGTGGCGCCAAGCGCGCCCCACCACCGGGCCGGGCGGGACGCCGAGCAGCTCCATGATCGCGTTGCCGTCGAGGTCGGGGCGCACGCGCGCCAGGTCCTCCTCCTCGGCGATGCGCGCGATCCGCTCCTCGAGCTCGTCGTAGGAGCGCTGCAGGGCGGCGGCCCGGCGCTTGTTGCGCGTCGTGGAGTCCGAGCGCACGAGCTTGTGCAGCCGATCGAGCAGCGGCCCGGCGTCGGTGGCGTAGCGGCGCACCGCGGAGTCGGTCCACTCGCCCTTGCCGTAGCCGTGGAAGCGCAGGTGCAGGAACACCAGGTTCGCGACGTCCTCGATCAGCGCCTTGGGGTAGCGCAGCTCGCGCAGCCGCTTGCGGGTCATCTTGGCGCCGACCACCTCGTGGTGGTGGAAGCTCACGCGGCGCCCGGGCTCGACCCGGCGGGTGGCCGGCTTGCCGATGTCGTGTAGCAGCGCGGCGAGGCGCAGCACGAGGTCCGGGCCGTCGGTCTCGCGGTCGATCGCCTGCTCCAGGACGGTCAGCGAGTGCTCGTAGACGTCCTTGTGCTGGGCGTGCTCGTCGATCTCGAGGCGCATCGCCGGCACCTCGGGCAGCACGACGTCGGCGAGACCCGTGTCGACCATGAGCTCGATCCCGCGCCGCGGGTACGCGCCGAGCATCAGCTTCGACAGCTCCGCCTGCACCCGCTCCGCGGTGATGCGGGCCAGCTGCGGCGCCATCGCCGTCATCGCGGCCCGCACCCGCGGCGCCACCTCGAGGCCGAGCTGCGCGACGAACCGGGCCGCGCGCAGCAGCCGCAGCGGGTCGTCGCCGAACGATCGCTCGGGCTCCACCGGGGTGTCGAGCACGCCGCGGGCCAGCGCCGCGAGCCCGCCGCACGGGTCGACGAAGGTGCGGTCGGGCAGCGAGAGCGCCATGGCGTTGGTCGTGAAGTCGCGGCGCACGAGGTCGCCCTCGATGGTGTCGCCGAAGGCCACCACGGGGTTGCGGCTCACGCCGTCGTAGGCGTCCGCGCGGAACGTCGTGATCTCGAGGGTCAGGCCGTGGCGCGCGGCGCCGACCGTGCCGAACGCGATGCCGGTGTCCCACACCGCCTCGGCCCAGCCCGTGACCAGCCGCTGGATCTGCTCGGGCCGGGCGTCGGTGGTTAAGTCCAGGTCCGACGACGGGCGCCCGAGCAGGGCGTCGCGCACGCTGCCGCCCACCAGGTAGAGCCGGTGACCCGCGTCGGCGAACCGCCGGGCGAGGTCGTCGACGACGGGGGAGTAGCGCAGCATCTCCACCACCGCCGCGTGGTCGGCGCCGGTGGACACGGGGGCCTGCGCAGGTCCGGACACGACGGGGCAGCGTACCTCGCGGGGACACGCCGGCCCCGACACCGGCGCCACCCCGGCACGACACCGCGGCGTCGGCACGCCGACACACCCCCGTCACCGGAGCGGCGCCGTACCATCGCGCACGTGTCCACCCCGTCCCGCCGGTCCGGCGACCGGCGTCGGCGGGGCTCCCGGCGACGGATGCGCACGGTCGACGAGACGTCCGCGGGTGGCCTCGTCGTCGACGCCGCCGGCTCCAGCGCGGCCCTCATCGGCCGGCTCGACCGCCGCGGCCGCCTGCTCTGGTCGCTGCCCAAGGGCCACCTCGAGGAGGGCGAGACCGCCGAGCAGGCCGCGGTGCGGGAGGTCGAGGAGGAGACCGGCATCATCGCGTCCGTGCGCGCGTTCCTCGGCAGCATCGACTACTGGTTCGTCGCCGAGGACCGCCGGATCCACAAGACCGTGCACCACTACCTCCTCGACGCCCACGGCGGCGAGCTCTCCGACGCCGACGTCGAGGTCACCGAGGTGGCCTGGGTGCCGCTGAGCGAGCTGGACTCCCGGCTGGCCTACGCCGACGAGCGCCGCCTCGTGCGCCGCGCCGCCCAGATCCTGGAGGAGACGGCGTGACCCCTCCCCGCCGCCCGCGGGGAGCCCGTCGTGTCCCGCGCGCCGTCGCGGGGGTCCTGCTGCTCGTGCTGGTCGGGCTGCTGCTCGGCGTCCCCCCGGTGGCCGGCGCCGCCCCCCGGGACGCCCCGCCGGTCGAGGTCGTGCTCGACACCCTCGCCCCACGCGTCGTCACCGCCGACGGGCCCGGCGAGCTGGTGGTGACGGGGCGGGTCGCCAACCGTTCGGCGGTGTCGGCCCGCGACGTCGGGGTGCGCCTGGAGCGCGGGGCCCCGCTGTCCGGGACGCGCGCGGCACTCGGGGCGCTCGACGGCGACGGGTCCACCGCCGCGGTGCGCACCCCCGTCACCGAGGTCGTGCCGGTGCTCGAGCCCGGGCAGGTCGCCCCGTTCACGGTGCGCGTGCCCCTGATCGGCCCCGGGACCGGCTCGCTGGCCCTCGCCGCGGCGGGCGTGCACCCGCTGCTCGTCGACGTCGACGGCGCGCTCGGCACCGGCGGCCCCGCCCGGCTCGGCGCCGTGCGCCTGCTGCTGCCCGTGGTCGGCGTGCCCGGCGGGGACCCGCTCGCCGCCCCGCCGGTGGGCCGGGCCACGGGCGTCTCGGTGCTCTACCCGCTGGCCGACCGCCCGCGCCGCGTCCCGGTGGTCCCCGGCTCGCCGGTGGTGCTCGCCGACGACGACCTGGCGGCGTCCTTCGCGCCGGGCGGGCGGCTCGCCGGGCTGGTCGACGCGCTGGGCCGGGCCGCGCCTGCGGGCTCGGCGGCGGGGCGCTCGGTGTGCCTGGCGGTCGACGCCGACCTGCTCGAGACCGCGGAGGCGATGGCCGGCGGGTACCGGGTGAGCACCCCCGACGGCGGCACCACGGCCGGCACCGGCGCCACCGCCGCGGCCCGCTGGCTCGACAGCGCGCGCGCCGCCGCCCGCGGGCGCTGCGTCACCGCCCTGCCCTACGCCGGCACCGACCTCGTCGCCACCGCCCGCGGCAACCTCACCGACCTGACCACCGCCGCCGTCGCCACGAGCACCCGGCGCGTCGCCGAGATCCTCGGTGTGACGCCCGTACCCGACACCGTCTGGCCGGCCGGTGGGCTCCTCGACGAGCGCAGCCTCGCCGACCTCACCGGCGGCGGCACCCGCGCCCTGCTGCTCGACCCCGGGGTCCTCGACGACGGCCTGCCGCCCGGCGCCCTCGCGCGCCTGCCCGGCCCGCCCGCCGACGCGCCCGTCGCCGTCGGGATCGACCCCGTGACGGCGGCGGCGCTCGCGCCGCGGGAGGCGCGGGCCGACCGATCGGCGAGCCCCGCCGGCACCCCGGCCCCC
This sequence comes from Actinomycetospora sp. CA-101289, assembly GCF_050955895.1. NCBI lineage: Bacteria > Bacillati > Actinomycetota > Actinomycetes > Pseudonocardiales > Pseudonocardiaceae > Actinomycetospora > Actinomycetospora sp. CA-101289. Next base: position 6,125,745 of record NZ_CP192093.1, read on the forward strand.
CTCGCGGCCCAGGACGCGGTCGGGGCGCTGACCCTGCGCGCGCTCGAGGAGACCCCGGACGACGAGCCCGCGCCCGTCAGCGTCGTCGCCCCGCCCCCCGACTGGGCCGCCGACGGGGCCGAGGCCGCCGCGCTCCTCACGGCCGTCGAGGATCTCGCCCGCCTCGGCCTCGCCCGCCCCGTCGACCTGGGCACGCTGCTCGCCCCGATCGGCCCCGGGTCCGCGCTGCCGGCCACCGCGCTGGCGACCCCGTCGTCCGGGGTCGACGGCCTGGAGGAGTCGGTGGTCGACCGCGCGCGGGAGGTCCGCGAGCGCCAGCGCGAGCTGCTCGCCGCCACCGAGCGGGACGGGGTCGGCGCGCCGTCGCCCTCGGACTTCGTCGAGCCCCTCACCGACGGCGTGCTGCGCAGCCTGTCCGCCACGCGGCGCGACGATCCGCCCGCCCAGGAGGCGGCGGTGACCGCGGTGGAGCGCCAGACCGAGGAGCTGCGCTCCCTCGTGCGCGTGGTCCAGCCGTCGGGCTCGTACTCGCTGGGCACCAACGACGCCCCGCTGCTGCTGACCGTGGAGAACCGGCTGCCGGTGGCCGTGCGCGTCGAGGTCGTGCTGGAGCCCACGAACGGGTTGCGGACGGGGCCGCTGCCGGCCATCACCGTGCCGGCGTTCGGCAGCCGTCAGGTGCAGGTCGAGGTCGAGGTGACCCGCGCGGGCCAGTTCGCCGTCGACGCCCAGGCCCGGACACCGGGGGGTGAACCTCTCGGACCCACGGCTCGTCTGCTGCTGCGATCGACCGCCTACGGCACGATCACGGTGTGGTTGACCGCGTCCGCAGCCGTCGTGCTGGTGATCCTGGCGAGCGTGCGGATCGCTCGCCGGGTGCGGGCGGCCCGCCGGGACCGCCGGTCCCGGCGCAGTCACCACCGGCGGGGCCCGAGCACGCCGACGGACCCGACCGACCCGGAGGACGCCCCGACCCGCGAGCTGCAGACGCGGTGACCGCGCCCGAGCCCGGCCGGCGACCCCGCGAGGCGTCTCCCGAGGGTCCTGCCGACGACGGCCCCGAGGTGCCCGAGGTCGTCCCCCCGCCGCCCCCGCCCGGCGCGCGGGGCCGGGGCGCGCCCGGCGCGCGCCCGGGACCGCCGCCCGGGGCGCCGGCGCGCCCGCCCGGTCCGCCTCCTGGCCCGCCCGGCCCGCCCGCCGGCCCGCCCCCAGGCCCGCCCGCGGGTCCGCCGCCCGGTCAGCAGGCCGGACCCCCGCGGGCCCCCCAACCGCTACCGCAGCCACCGCCCGGGGCCCCGCCGCCTGGCGCCGGCCGCTCGCCCGCCGCACCCGGTGTCCCGGGCCCCGCCGGCGGTCCGGGAGGCCCGCGTCCCCCCAGCCGCCCGCCGACATCGCCCGCCCAGCCCCCACCCGGGGAGCCCACCCGCCCCGTCGCCCGCAGCGGACCCCCGCCCGTCCGCCCGCCGGGCTCGCCCCCGGGCGCCGCCGCGTCGGAGCCGTCGACCACGGGCCTCACCGCGCCCACCGCCGCCGTCGAGGCCGTCGACTCCCTCGGCAGCGACCCTGCCGACCCCCACCGCACCGAGGTCCTGCCCGTCGGCCACCCCGGCGAGCGCACCGTCCGCGTCGCGCGCCCGGCGCCGCTGGCCTCGTGGAGCCATGCGGGCTCGTCCGAGGAGACGGTCCTGCTGCCGCGGCCGCCGCTGGAGCAGGACGCGCCGGCCGTCCCGGCGCCGCGGGCCCCGACCGAAGCGGACAGCCGCGACGACGGGGCGCTCGTGCGCGCCTCGGGCGGCATGGCCGTCGCCACCCTCGTCAGCCGCCTGACCGGGTTCCTGCGCACCCTCGGCCTCACCGCCATCGTCGGCCTCAACCTCGTCGGCAGCGCGTTCAACGTCGCCAACACCCTGCCGAACATCATCTTCGAGCTCCTGCTCGGCGGCGTGCTGACCAGCGTCGTCATCCCGGTGCTGGTCCAGGCGGCCAAGGAGGACGGCGACGACGGGCAGGGCTTCGCCCAGAAGCTGCTCGCCGGGGCCGCGGTGGGCCTCGCCCTCGCGACCGCCCTCGCGGTGGTCGCCGCACCCCTGCTCATCCGGCCCTACCTCGACCCGGGCACCGACCTCGAGCTGGCCACCGACTTCGCCTACCTGCTGCTCCCGCAGATCTTCTTCTACGGGATGGGCGCGCTGTTCGGGGCGATCCTCAACTCGCGGGCCAACTTCGGGCCGGCCGCCTGGGCCCCGGTGCTCAACAACGTCGTCGCGCTGATCGCGCTCGCGATCTACGCGTTCCTGCCGTCGCCCGAGGTCGGCATCTCCGGCACGCAGCTGCTGGTGCTGGGGATCGGGAGCACGCTCGGGATCGTCGTGCAGGCCGCGGTGATGCTGCCCGCGATGCGCCGCGTCGGCTTCCGCTGGAAGTGGCGGTTCGGGTGGGACCAGCGCCTCACCGCGTTCGGCGGCCTCGCCGCGTGGGTGGTCGGCTACGTGCTGGTCAGCCAGGTCGGCCTCGCCGCGATCCTGCGCGTCGCGTCGGGGGCCAGCGACGGCGGTCCCGCCGTCTACAGCTACGCGTGGCTGCTCATCCAGGTGCCCTACGGGGTGCTCGGGGTCTCGCTGCTCACCGCGCTGATGCCCCGCATGAGCGCCGCCGCGGCCAACGGTCGCACCGACCAGGTCGTCTCCGACCTCTCGCTCGGCTCGCGCCTCTCGACGGTGACCCTGCTGCCGGTGAGCGCCCTGCTCACGGTGTTCGGCTCGTACCTCGGCGTCGCGCTGTTCTCGGTCGGGCGCTCCGGGCCGGAGGGCGCCGCGTCGCTCGGCGGGGCCATGGCCGCCTCGGCGTTCGGGCTGGTGCCGATGGCCGTCGTCATGCTCCAGATGCGCGTGTTCTACGCCATGAACGACGCCCGCACCCCGACGCTGATCATGGTCGTCATCACCGCGGTCAAGGTGCCGATGGCCTACCTCTGCCCCGTCGTGCTGCCCCCCGAGCAGGTGGTGCTCGGCCTGGCCGGGGTCAACGCCTTCGGGTTCGTCGTCGGCCTCGTCGTCGGCAACGTCTGGCTGCGCGTGCGCCTGGGGCACCTCGACACCAAGCGCGTGCTGCGCACCCTCGTCCTCACGCTGCTCGCCTCGCTCGTCGCGGTCCTGGTCGCCGTGCTGGTCGTGACGCTGCTCGAGCGGCTCCTCGGCAGCGGGTTGTCCCTGGTGCTGCGCTCGTGGGTCGTGCTCGTCGTCGGCTCCGGGGTGTTCCTCGCCGTCGTCGCCGTGGCCATGCGGCTCCTGCGCGTGCCCGAGCTGGACCCTGTGGTCGCACGGCTACGCCGTCTGGTGGGCAGGGGACGCGCCCGAACGACCTGATCCGCGCGTGAGGGCGCGCCGGCCGGGCAACCCGGACCCGTGCTCCGGCGTCCCCCGGAGCGCTGGTGGTGTCCCGTAGTCTCAGCACGGGTCGAAGGGGGAGGTGGGGCGTGGCGGGCGAGCAGTCCGGGGAGCACACGCCCACCGGCCCCGCGGGCGACGAGCCCCGGCGCGACGGGCCGGGTCGCGACAAGCCGCGGCCCCGCCTCGGTGTCGGGGTCGACGGGCCCACCCTGCACGTCGCGCGCACCTCCGACACGCCGAACGGCGGTGCCACGAACGGGTCGACCCCGACCTCGGCGACGTCGGCGACGTCGGCGACGCCCACCACCACCGGCACCACCCCGATCACCGGCGGCGCCGGCCGCGCGCCACGGGGGCCGGCCACGCGGGGCCCCGGCCCCGGCGCCCCGCCGTCCGGGCCCTTTCCCGCGCCCCCGCGCAGGCCCGGCCGCGGTCCCGGTCGCCCGGCCACCGGTCCGGGTTCCGGCCCGATGCCCGTCGCGGGGCCGCTCATGCCCGGCACGCTGCTGGCCGAGCGCTACCGCCTGGTGGCCGAGGTCGGGCGCGACCGCAGCGCTGACGCCGCCCTGTGGAAGGCCCGCGACGTCATGCTCGAGCGCGACGTGGCGATCACGCTGCTCGTCGGCTCCTGGCAGGGCGACGCCCGGGCGTCCGCGGCGCTCTCGCGCGCGACGCGGACGGCGCACTTCGAGCACCCGCACGCCGCCCGCATCCTCGACGTCGTCCGGCCCGGCGGCAGCCCGCTGCCCGGTGGGGTGCTGGGCGCCGCCGTCGCCGAGTGGACCCCGGGGCGCGACCTCGCCGAGCTCGTCTCCGGCGGCCCGCTGCGCCCCAGCGCCGCGCTGCGCGTCATCGAGCCGCTCGCCGACGCCGTGGCCGCCGCGCACCGGTCGGGCCTGGTCCTCGGCCTCGACCACCCGCAGCGTGTGCGCGTGAGCGCCCGCGCCGCCACCCGCCTCGCCTTCCCCATGCCGCGCGGCGAGGCCACCAACGCCGACGACGTGCACGGCCTCGGCGCCCTGCTCTACCTGCTGCTCACCGCCCGCTGGCCGGGTGCGGCGGGCAGCCAGGCCCCGGCCGGGCTGCGCCTCGCCCCGGCCGCGCCCGGCGGCGGCCCGGTGCCCGCCCGCACCCTGCGCCCCGACCTGCCCGTCGAGCTCGCCGCGCTGGTCGACCGCACGCTCGACGAGGACGGCGGCATCCGCACCGCCGCCGCCGTGCACCGCCTCGTCACGCAGATGCGCGAGGGCCTCGAGGACGACGGCGTGCTGCTGCCGGTGCTGGAGGACGGGCAGACCATCGACGCCGACGACCCGGCCGAGGTGTGGCACGACGACGCCGTCCCCGACCCCGGGCCCGACCCCGCGCGCCGGCGCAAGCTGCGCATCGGGGTGACCGCCCTCGTGCTGGCCACGCTCGCCATCCTCGGGTTCGCGACCTACCAGGTCGTGTCCGTGGTGATCGGCGGCGGCTCGTCGGCGCCGCCGGTGGTCGTCATCCCCACCGAGACCGCGGCCCCGAGCCCGGCCCCCGCCCCCGGACCGGCGACGCCGGCCGCGCCCGCCCCGGTGGCCGCGGGCCCCGTGCAGCTCTCGAGCGTCGCGGTCTACAGCCCCGCCGGCGACCCGGACAACCCCACGCGCATCAACCGCGCCGCCGACAACGACCCGTCGACGACGTGGTCGACCTCGGAGTACCGCCAGCAGCTCCCGGCGCTCAAGCCCGGCATCGGCATGATGTCGACGTTCACCACGCCGGCCGCGGTCGCGGCCGTCACCGTGCGCTCGCCGAGCCCGGGGACGCGCATCGAGATCCGGTCGGCGCCCGCCGCGGACGTCCCGCTGGCCCAGACCCAGCTGCTCGGCGCCGGGACGGTCGAGGGCGACCAGGTGCGCATCCCGCTGCAGGCCGCGCCGCCCACCGGCAACCTGCTCATCTGGATCACCGCGCTGGGCCAGGAGGACGACCGCTACGTCAGCGAGCTGGCCGACGTGACGATCGAGCGCGCCGGGCCCTGACGGGCTCTCCGAAACGGCCCCGGCGGCCGCGCGCCGGCGGCTAGCGTCGCCGCCGTGCCCGACCCGCGCAGCGACCGCGAGCTCCTCGCCGCGCACGTCGCCGGCGTGGACGGGGCGTTCGACGTGCTGGTGCGCCGCTACGCGGAGCGCCTGTGGCTGCTCGCGTTCCGCACGCTCGACCACCGCGAGGACGCCGCCGACGCGGTGCAGGCGACGTTCGTGTCCGCGCTGCGCTCGGCGGCCCGATACCGGGGCGACTCCGAGGTCTCCACCTGGCTGCACCGCATCGTCGTCAACGCCTGCCTCGACCGGATCCGCCGGCGCCGCACCCGGTCCACCGAGCCGCTCGCCGGCCACGACCTGCCCACCCCGCGCGACGGCATCGACGACCACCTCACGCGCCTGACCGTCGCGGACGCCCTGGCCACGCTGCCCGACGGCCAGCGCCTCGCCGTCGTCCTCGTCGACGTGCACGGGTTCTCGATCGCCGAGGCCGCGGAGGTGCTCGGGGTGCGCGAGGGCACGGTCAAGAGCCGCTGCGCGCGGGCCCGCGGGCGCCTGGCCGTGCTGCTCGGCCACCTCCGCCCGCCCGAGCGCCGCACGGGGACGCCGACGGCGGGGAACGCCGCGGGCCCCGCCGACGTCCAACAGTCGAGCGACGTGAGCGACCGGACGGGAGGAGGCGCGTGACCGACGACGAGCACCGCGCCGCAGGGGGCCCGGAGCACCCGGGGGACACCGAGGGTCCCGACGCCGTGCTGCCCGACCCGCGCGACCCCGTGGTGGCCACCGCCCTGGCGCGCACGCGCGACGACCTCGCCGCGCACGGCGCGCGCACCCCCGCCCCGCCCGCCGACCTCCTCGCGGGCATCGACCGCGCCCTGGCCGCCGAGCGCGCCGGGCCCGAGCCGGTCGCCGAGCCGGTCGCCGCGCCCGTCCGCCGGCGCCGGCCGGTCCTCGTCGCCGGCGCGCTCGTCGCCGCGGCGGCCGCCGTCGTGGCCCTCGTGGCCGTCGTGCTGGCCCCGTCCGGACCGGCGCCCGCCCCGCCCGCGCCGACGGCCGCCCCGGCCCCGGGGCCCGACGTCCCCGTGCTCGCCGGCGGCGACGGCCCCGCCGCGCTGCGGGCGGGCCTCGGCAGCACCGACTACGGCCCGCTCGCCGCGCCCGGGCGACTCGCCGGCTGCCTCGCCGCTCACGGCGTCCCGGCGGGCGTGCGCCCGGTCGGGGCCCGGCAGGTGGTGGTCGACGGGCGGCCGGGCGTGCTGCTCGTGCTGCCCACCGGCACGGCCGCGCGGTTCCGGCTGCTGGCCGTCGGACCGGACTGCGCCGCCGGGGCACCGTTCACCCTCTCCGACACGCTCGTCGGCCGGTGAGCGGGGCCATCCGGGGAATCCTCGGGGCGTGCCGAGCGTTGACGCCCACGTGAGCGACCAGACCATCCACGACGTGATCATCGTGGGCTCGGGCCCGGCCGGGTACACCGCCGCGGTGTACTCGTCGCGCGCCCAGCTCGACGTGGTCGTCTTCGAGGGCAGCCAGTTCGGCGGTGCCCTCATGACCACCACGGGCGTCGAGAACTACCCGGGCTTCGCCGACGAGATCCAGGGCCCCGAGCTCATGGACCGCATGCGCCGCCAGGCCGAGCGCTTCGGCGCCGTCCTGCGCCCCGAGGACGTCGAGTCGGTCGACCTGCGCGGTGACGTCAAGTCGGTGCGGGTCAACGGCACCGACCACCGCGCCCGCGCGGTCATCCTCGCGATGGGTGCCCAGGCCCGCTACCTCGGCGTCCCCGGCGAGGAGCGGCTGCTCGGCCGCGGCGTCAGCGCCTGCGCCACCTGTGACGGCTTCTTCTTCCGCGACCACGACATCGTCGTGGTCGGCGGCGGCGACTCCGCGATGGAGGAGGCCACCTTCCTCACCCGGTTCGCCCGCTCGGTGACGATCCTCCACCGGCGCAGCGAGTTCCGGGCCTCCGGGATCATGCTGGAGCGGGCCCGCCAGGACCCGAAGATCACGATCCGCACCGACACGGTGGTCGAGGAGGTCCTCGGCGACACCACTGTCGAGGGTGTGCGGGTGCGCAACACGCTGACCGGCGAGGAGGAGACGCTGGCCGTCTCCGGCTTCTTCGTCGCCGTCGGCCACGACCCGCGCTCGGGGCTCGTGCGCGACGTCGTCGAGACCGACGACGAGGGCTACGTCCGCGTCGCCCTGCCCGGCACCGGGACCAACGTCCCCGGCGTGTTCGCCTGCGGCGACCTCGTCGACCACACCTACCGGCAGGCGATCACGGCCGCCGGCAGCGGGTGCCAGGCGTCCATCGACGCCGAGCGCTGGCTCACCGAGCAGCCCGACAACACCCGCGACACCGCCCCGCCGCCCACCCCGGGCGTCAACGGGGCCCTGGTCGACGGGCTCGCGTCCGTAGGGCCGGCGACCGCCCGCAGCACCGGCGGTGCCACCGGCGGCTCCGTCGACGAGGGTTCGCCCGAGCCCGCGGGCGACGCCGTCCCCGCCCCGTCCTGATCCGCCGTACCGACAACCGTCCATCCCCGGAAGGAAGGCCGCCATGAGCGTGCCCGTGAACGTCACCGATGCCACCTTCGCCGACGAGGTCCTCGGCAGCGAGAAGCCCGTCGTCGTCGACTTCTGGGCGACCTGGTGCGGCCCCTGCAAGATGGTCGCCCCGGTCCTCGAGGAGATCGCGGCGGAGCACGGCGACAAGCTGACCGTCGCCAAGCTCGACATCGACCAGAACCCCGCCACCGCGCGTGACTACCAGGTCATGTCGATCCCGACGCTGCTCGTCTTCCAGGGCGGCAAGCCGGTCAAGCAGATCGTCGGTGCCCGGCCGAAGTCGGCGCTGCTCGACGACCTCTCGGACGTCATCAACTGACCATCGAGTGAGCGGTGCCGGGTTCATCCCGGATCGCACGGCTCGGCCCCGGCGCCGGGCGGACACCCCTCGCGGGTGACCGCCCGGCGCCGTCGTGTGTCCGGCCGGCGCCGCCGGATCGTGACCCGCCCCGACGCCCCGCTGCACGGCCAGGCGCGCCCGGCAGGGCACAATGAGAACCCAGTGAGGCGCGACCACACCGGGCGTCCGGACCCGGGCGCGGACTCTTCGGGAGCGAACTGCATGCAGCTGCTGAGCCGCGGTGACGCCGGCCCGCCGGTCGCCGAGGTACGCGCAGCCCTCGAGGAGATGGGCATCGTCGAGCCCGGCGGGCCCGGACCCGTCCTGTTCGACGACGTGCTCGAGCAGGCCGTGCGCATCTTCCAGCAGCAGCGGGGCCTCATCACCGACGGCATCGTCGGGCCCGCCACGTACCGCGCGCTGCGCGACGCCCGCTGGGCCCTGGGCGACCGGATGCTGCTGCTCCACACGCAGTCGCCGCTCACCGGCGACGACGTGTTCGCGCTGCAGGAGCGCCTGCTGGAGCTCGGCTACGACTCGGGGCGCGCCGACGGCGTGTTCGGTCGGCAGACCGAGCAGGCCCTGCGCAGCTTCCAGCGCGACTACGGCATGAGCCCCGACGGCATGTGCGGGCCCCGCACCCTGCGCCACCTCGGCTACCTGGGCCGCAAGGTCACCGGCGGGCGGCCGGGCCTGCTGCGCGAGCAGGAGCGGCTGCACCGCGCCGGCCCGCGCCTGTCCGGCAAGCGCATCGTCATCGACCCGGGCCACGGCGGCGCCGACCGCGGCGTGCTCGTGGGCACCGGGCCCGACGCGGTCACCGAGGCCGGGGTCGTCGCCGACATCGCCCGCCGCCTCGAGGGACGCATGGCCGCGGCCGGCATGGAGGCCCTGCTCTCCCACGGCCCGCAGGACTGCCCGACCGACGCCGAGCGCGCCGGGTTCGCCAACTCCGCGGGCGCCGACGTCGTCCTGTCGCTGCACGTCGACGCCAACGCCAGCCCGGCGGCCAACGGCCTCGCCGCGTTCCACTTCGGCACCGGCAACGGCGCCACCTCGACGGTCGGCGAGGCCCTCGCCGGGTTCATCCACCGCGAGCTGCTGGCCCGCACCCGCATGCTCGACTGCGGCGTCCACGGGCGCCCGTGGGAGCTGCTGCGCCTCACGCGCATGCCCGCCGTGCGCGTCGAGATCGGCTACCTCACCAACGACCGCGACCGCGCGGCCCTGCTCGACCCCGGCTTCCGCGACGTCGTCGCCGAGGGGCTCCTCGTCGCGGTCAAGCGGCTCTACCTGCTCGGGCAGGACGACAAGCCCACCGGCACGTTCACCTGGGCCGAGGTCCTGCAGCGCGAGCACAACCGCCCCGCCGGGGTGTAGCAGTCAGCCGCAGGTCGGCATCGCAGCATCAGGACCGTGTGGTGGCTCTTGCCGGGGCCGGCGCGGCCGCCGGGGCCGTCGAGATCGTCACCGTGCCCAGCATCTGGGCGATGGCGGCCTCGACGTCCTCCTTCCAGTTGAAGCCGGTGCGCAGCTCGAAGCGCAGCCGCGGCCAGCGCGGGTGCGGCGCCACCGTCTTGAAGCCCACGCCGCGCAGGAAGGCGGCGGGCAGGACGCACGTCGGCGTGCCCGACTCGGTCCGGCCGTGGGCCTCGGCGCGGGGACGCTCGGCGTCGTCGGCGAACGCCTCGACCGCCTTGACCCCGCGGCGGGTGAGGTCACGGACGACGTCCTGGACCAGCAGCCGGCCGAGGCCCTCGCCGGCGAAGTCCGGCAGCACGTGCAGGCCGCCGAGCAGGACGGCGTCGGGCGAGACCGGGGCGGTCGGGAACGCCGCGGCCCGCGGCACCACCGAGGGCGGCGCGTAGAAGGCGAACCCGGCCGGCACGCCGTCGACGTGGGCGATGCGCCCGCACGAGCCCCACTCGAGGAGGACGCCGCTGACCCAGGCCTCCTTCTCGAGCTCGAGGGTCCCGAAGTCCTCGGCCTGGTCGGCGAGGTGCGGCGGGATCTCCCAGTAGACGCAGCGGCGACACTGCTTGGGCAGCTCCTCGATGTTGTCGAGGGTGACCCCGACACAGGTCCGCGTCACGCGTTCCGCCTTCCCCGACGACTCTCCGGCGAGGAGGATACGGTCCTCGCCCGCCGACCCTCCCGGCCACGGGGTCCCCCGGCCGGACGAATCCACCGCCACCCCGTACGGCAGCGTCGATCTCAGGGCGCCCCCAGATGAACGCTGGGCGCACCGACGATCACTCCTGGGGTGGGGGCCCCGAGGAGGGGTCCCGGCCCATCAGACGGGCGATGCGCTCCAGATCGTCCACCGAGCCGAACTCGACGACGATCCGACCCTTGCGCTGTCCGAGCTCGACCTTGACGCGGGTGTCGAAGGTGTCCGACAGCCGTTCGGCGAGGTCCTGGAGGCCCGGCGCGCGCATCGGCCGACGGGCGGGCTTCTTCGCCGTGGGCGGGGTGGCCCCGCGCGCCAGCGTCACGGCCTCCTCGGCGGCGCGCACCGAGAGACCCTCGGCGACGATGCGCGCGGCCAGCTCCTCCTGCGCGCCCGCGTCCTCGAGCCCGAGCAGCGCGCGGGCGTGGCCCGCGGACAGCACCCCGGCGGCGACGCGGCGCTGGACGGCGACCGGGAGCCGCAGCAGGCGGATCGTGTTGGTGATCGCGGGCCGGCTGCGGCCGATGCGCTCGGCGAGCTGCTCGTGCGTCACGTCGAACTCGGTCAGCAGCTGCTGGTAGGCGGCCGCCTCCTCGAGCGGGTTGAGCTGGACGCGGTGGATGTTCTCGAGCAGCGCGTCGCGCAGGAGCGTGTCGTCCGGCGTGTGCCGCACGATCGCGGGGATGTGCTCGAGCCCCACCAGCTGGGCGGCGCGCCAGCGGCGCTCGCCCATGACCAGCTCGTGGGTGAGCGTCGCCCCGCTGTCCGGCGACGGCTCGGGCTCGGGGAGCTCGCGCACGACGATGGGCTGCAGCAGCCCGAACTCGCGGATCGAGTGCTCGAGCTCGGCGAGCGCCTCGGGGTCGAACACCTGCCGCGGCTGGCGCGGGTTCGCGCGGATCCCGTCGAGCCGGACCTCGCGGTACACGGCGCCGGCGACCTCCCCCGCGCTCTCCGGGGCGGCCGCCGACGGCTCCGCGGCCGGCGGGGCCTCCTCGTCGCGCCGGGCGCCGATGACGACGTCGGCGGCGCGCGCCCCGAGCCCGGGGCGCGACGGGGCGGGCCCGGCGGCGGGCGTCTCCGGGGGACCGGTGGGGATGAGTGCGGCCAGCCCGCGTCCCAGCCCGCCGCGTCGCTCCGTGCGCTCGCTCATCGCGCCCCCTCCGCGGTCTCGGCCCGGCGTCGCGTCCGTGCAGCCACCTCGCGCGCCGCGTCGAGGTAGCTCATGGCCCCGCGCGAGCCCGGGTCGTAGGTCAGCACGGTCTGCCCGAAGCCGGGCGCCTCGGAGACCTTGACGCTGCGGGGGATCACGGTGCGCAGGACGACGTCGCCGAAGTGGTTGCGCACCTCGGACGTCACCTGGTCGGCGAGCTTCGTGCGCCCGTCGTACATCGTCAGCAGGATCGTCGACACGTGGAGCCCGGGATTGAGGTGGGACTGCACGAGCGCGATGTTGTTCAGCAGCTGCGACAGGCCCTCCAGCGCGTAGTACTCGCACTGGATCGGGATGAGCACCTCGGGTGCCGCGACCATCGCGTTCAGCGTCAGCAGGCCCAGCGACGGCGGGCAGTCGATGATCACGTAGTCGACGTCGAGCCGGTCGAGCGCCTCCGTCGTCAGCGCGTTCTTCAGCCGCGACTCCCGGTTGAGCATCGACACCAGCTCGATCTCCGAGCCGGCCAGGTCGATGGTCGCGGGAACGCAGAGGAGGTCCGGCGAGCGGTCGCACACCGCGGCGGCCTCGTCGATGGTCATCTCGCCGAGCAGGACCTCGTAGATCGAGGGCGTGCCGCTGCGGTGGTCCACGCCGAGGGCCGTGCTCGCGTTGCCCTGGGGATCGAGGTCGACGACCAGCACCCGGGCCCCGTGCAGCGACAGCGCCGCCGCGAGGTTGACCGCGCTGGTCGTCTTGCCGACGCCGCCCTTCTGGTTGGCGACGGTGATGATGCGTCGCTCGGCGGGGCGCGGCATCCGGTGGTCCTCGGGGTGCAGGACCCGGGCGGCCCGCGCCGCCTCCTCCGCGATCGGCGTCATGCCCTCGTCGCCGGCGGGGTAGAGCACCTCGCCGGCACCGAGGACGCCGGCGCCCACGCTGGCTGCGGCGTCGCTGACGGCCTCGCGCACCTTCTCCGCCGAGGGCCGGTCGCGCGGCGTTTCACGTGGAACGGGTCGCTCGCTGACGGTGCGGAGGGCAGCTCGACCCGTCGGGGTGGACGTCGGTCGCTCAGTCACGGACTCGATCCTTCCTGCTGCGGGCGCGGCGTCCGGAACCGGGGGACGTGCCACGTCGCTCGCTCCGGCTTACCAGCACGACCGTGGTGGCCGCGTCTCCCACGCCGCACCGCACGACCCGGCAGTCCTCACCGCCGGCCGCGCGGATCTCCTTGAGGTCACGCTCGACCTCGCTCTCGGCGCTCGCGCCCTTCATCGCCGCCAGGATCCCACCCGGCCGCACGAGGGGGAGCGACCAGGTCGCCAATCGCCCCATCGGGGCCACGGCGCGGGCCGTCACCACGTCGCTCTCGCCGCAACGCCGGCGCGTCTCGCGCTCCTCCGCCCGGCCGCGCACCACCGTCACGGCGAGCCCGAGCTCCTGCACGACCCGCTCGAGCCACGCCACGCGCCGTGCCATCGGCTCCAGGAGCGTGATCTCGAGGTCCGGCCGCGCGAGGGCCAGCGGGACGCCCGGGAGCCCGGCGCCCGACCCGATGTCGACGACGCCCGCACCCTCCGGCAGGACCTCGCCGACCGCCGCGCTGTTGAGCACGTGGCGGTCCCAGAGGCGGGGCAGCTCGCGCGGCCCCACGACGCCCTGGGCGTGCCCGGGGCCGGCGAGCAGCTCGACGTAGCGCTCGGCGGCGCGCAGGCGGTCACCGAAGACCTCCGCCGCCACGGCAGGCGTCGGGGGCACCGCCGGCGCATCGACCGCCCCGGGGACGTCGTCGTTCTCCGTCGTGCTCACCGTCGCGTTCCACGTGGAACGCCCGTGGCGCGGCGCGGTGCCGCGGGTCCCGTCGGCACGGCGGTCAGCCCGCCGGGTGGACCACGACGCGCCGGCGGGGCTCCTCGCCCTCGCTCTCGCTGCGGACCCCGCCGACCGTCGCGACCGCGTCGTGCACGATCTTGCGCTCGAACGGCGTCATGAAGCGCAGGCGCTGGCTGTGCCCGGTGTCCTTGGTCTCCTGCGCCGCCTGGCGCCCGAGGTCCGTGAGCTCCGAGCGCCGCTGCGAGCGCCAGCCGGCGACGTCGAGCATGAGGCGGTTGCGCGCACCGGTCGACTGCTGCACCGCGAGACGCGTGAGCTCCTGGAGCGCTTCGAGGACGTCGCCCCGGGCGCCGACGAGCTTCTCGAGGTCCTTGCCACCCTCCACGCTCACGACCGCGCGGCCCGCCTCGACGTCGAGGTCGATGTCGCCGTCGTAGTCGAGGATGTCGAGCAGCCGCTCGAGGTAGTCGCCCGCGATGTCGCCCTCGCGGACCAGCTGGTCCTCCGAGCTGCGCTCCGCGCGCGTGGCGTCCTCGCCGGGCGCCTCCGCCCCCGCCTGCCCCCGGTCCTGCTCCTGGTCCTCGTCCTGCGACGTCACGGTCTCCGACACGTCGTCTCCCTTTCCGCCCGGCCCGGCCGGGGCCTGTCTGGCACGTGTCGCGCCGGCATCGCGCGGACGTGCGGGTCCGTGGTCCGGTCCGTGCCGCGAGGTGTCGCGCACGTCGACCGGGCTGAGGTGGCGGGGGACCGGGCGGCGTCGCCGTCGGCCCTCGCCGCCGCCTACTTCTTCTTCTTGGGCCGCTTGCCCTGGCCCGAGGAGGCGAGCTGGCCGCCCTTGGCGCCGTTCGAGCCGTTGGAGCCGTTCGTGCCGTGGGAGCCGTTGCCCCCGCCGCCGGACCCCTTGCCGCCCGTCTGGCCGGCGCCGTTGCCGCTGGCCCGGGCGACCTTGCCCGGCGCCGGGCGACCCGAGCCCTGGCGCTGCTGGCCACCGCCCCCGCGGGAGGGCCCGAGCTTGCCGGGGGCACGGCGTCCCGAGCCCTTCTTCGACCCGCCGCCCCCGGACCCCCCGGTCGGCTGGCCGGTGGTCGGGGCGGGCTCGTCGGCCACCACGACGTCGTCCTCGGCGGCGGTGTCGGCGGCGGTCGTGTCCGCGTCACCGGCGAGCGGGCGCTGGCGCTGCGGCTTCTGGCCCGGGCGGGGCGCCAGGGCGTCGCGCTGCTCGCGCGCCTGCTCGCGCTTCTCCTCCTCCTCGCGGGCGATCTTGCGGTAGATGAGGAACTGCTGGCCGAGCGTCCACGAGTTCTGGCTCAAGAAGTAGATCAGGATCGCGATCGGGAAGAAGGCGCCGAAGACCAGCAGACCGGCCGGGAACAGCCACATCGTGATCTTGCCCATGATCGCGGCCTGCGGGTTCGCGGCGGCTGCCGGGCTCTGGTGCTGCTGCGAGACGCGTGCGGTGAAGTGGGTGGCCACCGCGGCCAGGATCATCAGCGGGAGCGCGACCGGGACGACGTGGCTCTGGAAGTTCCCGAAGTTGAACGAGAAGGTGCCGAGCGACTGCATCCCGCCGGCGATCGCCTCGTTCAGCCGGACGCCGAAGATGTCGGCGTTGGTGAACGACTCGATGTCGGCCCGGTCGAAGACGTAGTTGTAGGGGTAGTTCGGCTGGAACCCGCGCAGCACGTGGAACAGACCGATGAAGACCGGGAGCTGCACCAGCAGCGGCAGGCAGCCGCCCAGCGGGTTGACGCCGTGCTCCTTCTGGAGCTTCTGCATCTCCTCCGCGAGCTTCGTGCGGTCGTTCTTGTACTTCTCCTGCAGCTTCTTGATCTGCGGCTGGAACTCCTGCATCTTGCGCATCGAGCGCACCTGGCTGATGAACGGCTTGATCAGCAGGGCCCGCAGCGTGAAGACGAGGAAGATCACCGACAGCGCCCAGCCGAAGCCGTTGGCGGGTCCGAGGACGAAGCCGAACACCTCGTGCCAGAACCACATGATGGCCGACACCGGGTAGTAGATGAAGTTCAGCACGACTCTCGCTCCTCGGTGTGGGGGTCAGCCCCCGTGTCGGCGGCGCGGCGGGGCCACCCGCACCGCGTCCGGTGGCCGCGTGGCGGCACCGGGTCCAGACCTCCAGGGTGCCAGGGCGCGCACTTGACCACCCTGACCAGGGTCAGCCCCGTGCCGATCACGACCCCGTGGGTGCGCAGCGCCCCGACCGCGTAGGCGCTGCAGGTGGGGTGGAAGCGGCACGACGGCGGGAACATCGGGGAGATCCACCGCTGGTAGAACCCGAGCACGGCGACCAGGGCACGGACCGCCGGCGACGGGCGCGCCGACGGACCCGGCACCCGGGCTCGGTCGTCCACCGATGCCGTCCTCCTCGTCGGGGCGCGGGCCGCACACTGCGGGGGCTCGGCAGGTGCCGGTCGCGCTCGTCCCCGCCATGGTGCCCTCCCGCGCGACCGGAAGCGACCGTGGCGGCAGGGTGCCTCTGGGGTCGTGGGAGCATCCGCGCCGTGTCGATCGACGGAAGCCCCACCGCCATCAGGAGGAACGGGAGCGGCACCCGGCGGTCCCGCGCGGTGCGCGCGGTCCTCTGCGCCGCCGCCCGACGGGGCACCGTGGTCGAGAAGGAGATCCTGGGCCTCGCCGACCTGGTCCGCCCCGGCGACGTCTGCCTCGACGTCGGCGCGGAGTTCGGGCTCTACACCCACGTGCTCGCCGACCTCGTCGGGCCGACCGGCACGGTCCACGCCTTCGAGCCCCAGCGCGGCGCCCACCGCGCCCTGCAGCTCGGCATCCGTGCGGCCGGCCTCGACTGGGTCGGCCTGCACCGCCTCGCGCTCGGCGCGACGCCGGGCACCGCGGAGCTGTCGGTGCCGCGCCGCCGCGGGCTGCCGGTGCACGGGCGCGCGTACCTGACCGCCGGCGCCCGGGACGACGGCCCGAACCGCGAGTTCGCGGGCCACCGGCTCGAGACCGTCGCCGTCGAGACCGTCGACACCGTGGTCGCCGACCTCGGGCTCCCGCGGCTCACCCTGGTCAAGGCCGACGTCGAGGGCGCCGAGGGCGCGCTGCTCGACGGTGCCGCCGGGACGCTCGCCCGTCACCGTCCTCACCTGCTGCTCGAGATCGAGGACCGGCACACCGGCAAGTACGGGGTGCGGGCCGACGAGCTGTTCGACCGGCTCACGGGCGGGCTGGGGTACACGGCGCGCACCTGGTCGCGGGGCTGGCGGCCCGTCGCGGGGATCGTCGACACCGAGCGCAACTACCTCTTCAGTCCGTGAGTCGCAGCCGCGCGAGCGCGGCGTCGAGGTCCTCGCCGAGCTCGGCCGAGGTGGCGTCCGCCGCCGCGGGCTGGGCGCGGACGACGAGGTCGGTGCCCGGCGGCAACGTCGCCAGGCGCGGGCGCAGCAGGTGACGCAGGCGCCGGCTGACCCGGTGCCGGACGACGGCGGGGCCCACCCCGCGGCCGACGACGAGCCCGGCGCGGGCCGGGCGGTCCGGGGTCGGCGGCACCACCGACGGGGCGAGCGCGTGCACCACGAGCCGGCGTCGCCCCGCGCGGCGTCCGCGGCGCAGCACGAAGCGGAAGTCCTGGGGCCGGGTGATCCGGAGGGGGCGGGGGAGCACGGGGGGATGCCGCAGGGCGCCGCCGGGGTGGGTGGGCGCGGCCCGACACACGACGACGGGACCGCCTCGGGTGGAGGGGCCCCGTCGGGTGGATCGAACCGCCGGCCCGGCCGGCGGGCCGGTCAGGCGCTGATCTGCTCGCGGCCCTTGCGGCGGCGCGAGGCCAGCACGGCGCGGCCGGCGCGCGTGCGCATGCGCAGCCGGAAGCCGTGGGTCTTCGACCGGCGACGGTTGTTCGGCTGGAACGTGCGCTTGCCCTTGGCCACTTTCGGGTTCTCCTGCTCCAACGCGCCGCGCGATCGCGGCAGCACGGTCAGTGCCGGCGGCCCGTCGGGCGCCGACTCCGGTCGCGTCCAGGGTAGCCGGTGACCCGTGCCCGACGAGCACCCCGGTCGGCGACCGCCGCGCGGGGGGAGGTTGTGGCCCGGTCGGCTGCCTTGTTAGCGTCCTGCTCCCGCCGTGGTCGCGGGTCCCGCCGAGGCGGACCGCGCCGCCACCACGGGTGGACGCCGCGCCCCGGGCGCCGGGGGGCTTCGCCGGGACCCACGCGTCTCCGTCCGCGCTCCGTCGTGCACAGTTGTGGACAGGATTGTGGACGCGCGCGCCCGCGGACGGACCGGGACGACCCCCTTGGCCGGGGCAGGGGACGGAGGGGGTGCCGG